>NZ_CP108644.1:4515942-5884385 GCF_041435495.1 Streptomyces sp. NBC_01116 | reverse complement strand
CGGCCCCCTCAGGAGTCGTCCGTCTCCCGGTAGGCCGCCGCCTCCTCCAGATCCAGCCGGCGCAGCAGGGTGCGCATCATCTCGTCGTCGATCCGCCGCTCGTCCCGGAGCCGGACGAAGACCTCGCGCTCGGCCTCGATCATCTCCCTCGACAGCCGCCGGTAGGTGTCGTCCGCCGACTCCCCGGTGACCGGGTCGGCGGCGCCCAGCCGCTCCCACACGGCGTTGCGGCGGCGCTCCAGCACACTGCGCAGCCGGTCCGCCAACGGTGGCGGCAGACTGCTGTGCGGGTCGGCGAGCAGCCGGTCCAGGCGGGCCTCGGCGGCCTCGGACGCCTCGTTCTGGGCCTGCGCCTCGATGAGGGTGACGGTCTGCGGGTCGGGGCCGGGCAGCTTCAGTACGCGGACGAGCACGGGCAGCGTCAGTCCCTGGATCACCAGGGTCCCGATGACGGTGGTGAAGGTCAGGAACAGCACCAGGCTGCGGGCCGGGAAGGGTTCGCCGTCGTGGGTGACCAGCGGCACGGAGAACGCGACGGCGAGCGAGACGACCCCGCGCATCCCGGCCCAGCCCACGATCAGCGGCGCGGTCCAGTCGGTGCCCGGCTCGCGTTCCCGGACGCGGCGCGAGAGCCACCGGGGCACATAGGCGGCCGGGTAGACCCAGACGAAGCGGACCACGACGACGGCCAGGAACACGATGGCCGCGTAACCGAGCGCCTCCGCCACACCGAACGAGCCGAGCCCCTTCAGGACGAACGGCAGCTGGAGCCCGATCAGGGCGAACACCGCGGACTCCAGGACGAACGCCACCATCTTCCAGACGGCCGCCTCCTGAAGACGGGTCGCGAAGTCGACCTGCCAGGAGCGGTGGCCCAGGTAGAGGGCGACGACGACCACGGCGAGCACACCGGAGGCGTGCACCCGTTCGGCCGCCGCGTACGCCACGAAAGGGATCAGGAGGGAGAGCGTGTTCTGGAGGAGGGCTTCCTTCAGGTGGGTGCGCAGCCAGTGGAGCGGCACCATCAGCAGGAGCCCGACGCCGACCCCGCCGACCGCGGCCAGCAGGAACTCGCCGATCCCGGCGCCCCAGCTCATCCCCTCCCCCACCGCCGCGGCCAGCACCACCTTGAACGCGGTGATCGCGGTGGCGTCGTTCACCAGGGACTCGCCCTGGAGGATCGTGGTCACCCGGGAGGGCAGCCCGACCCGGCGGGCGACGGCGGCGGCCGTCACGGCGTCCGGCGGGGCGATGACCGCCCCCAGGACCAGCGCGGCGGTCAGCGGCAGATCCGGGATGATCAGGTGGGCCAGCCAGCCCACGGCGACGGTCGCGAAGAGCGTGTACCCCACGGAGAGCAGGGCGACCGGCCGGACGTTGGCCCGCAGATCCAGGTAGGAGCTGTCCAGGGCCGCGGTGTGGAGCAAGGGCGGAAGCAGCAGCGGGAGCACCACGTGCGCGTCCAGGTGGTACGTCGGAACACCCGGCAGATAGCCGGCCACGAGCCCGACGGCGACCAGGACGAGCGGGGCGGGCACCGGGGTGCGGCGGGCCGCGCCGGCCACCGCCGCGCTCACGGCGACCAGGGCGATCAGCGGCAGCACGTCCATCCCACCGTCCTCGGATCCGTCGTAATCTGCCCATCATGAGCGAGTGTGCGCATGTAGCGGATCTGCCACGCCCCGAGCCCTTGCCGCTCGGCGAGACGTGTCCCGAGTGCCTGGAGGCGGGCAGTCACCCCGTGCAACTGCGGCTCTGCCTGACCTGTGGGCACGTCGGCTGCTGCGATTCGTCGCCGCTGCGGCACGCCACCGGACACTTCCGGGCGACCGGTCACCCGGTGATGCGGAGCTTCGAGACGGGCGAGAGCTGGCGCTGGTGCTTCGAGGACGGTTCGATCGTCTGACGCCTGGGTACGTCAATGCGGCGCTGGTTCTTCGCAATTGGACGCCGCAGACCCCTAGCCACTGTGTGTACGCATGGGCTTACCATGAGTGACCGCCGGGGTACGGGGTCCGTACGACACGGCATCATGGATCCGATAACGTCGCCGAGCCGAAGAACCGTCGACGGACCGCATGGCTCCGGGCCACCCTTCCCGGAACCTCGAAAGAGTTTGTGCCACCTTGGAGGTGAGGGTGTCCCAGATCGCAGGCGAGCCCGGGAATCAGGACTTCGTGGAAGTCCGGCTGCCCGCTGCGGGTGCCTACCTGTCGGTGCTGCGAACGGCCACGGCCGGCCTCGCAGCGCGTTTGGACTTCACTCTCGACGAGATCGAGGATCTTCGTATCGCGGTCGACGAGGCCTGCGCGATCCTGCTTCAGCAGGCCGTGCCGGGCTCCGTCCTCAGCTGCGTCTTCCGTCTCGTCGACGACTCCCTCGAAGTGACGGTGTCGGCGCCCACCACGGACGGCCGGGCGCCCGAGCGCGACACCTTCGCCTGGACGGTGCTCTCCGCACTGGCCGGCAAGGTCGACTCCACGGTCGCCGATGACCGTACGGTCAGCATCAGCCTCTACAAACAGCGCGGCGCGGGCCCCGGGCCGGCGTGAGCGACGGGAACGGGGACGGTCCTGTGCGGGACGAGACGATCCGATCCGGGGTGGTGCGGCCGGCAGGCATCCCGGAGCAGCAGGCCCGGCCGCATCCGGTGGACGGAGCGGACGGGCCCGAGAGCATCGACGTCGCGGTGGAGCAGCAGTCGCAGGCAGGGCGGGCGGGCCAGATGAGCGAGCACGGGCACCACGATCCACACGACCGCAGCGGGGCCCGGGCCCTCTTCTTCGAGCTGCGGGAGCTGCCCGACGGTTCGACGGAGAAGGCCGAGCTGCGCAACCGGCTGGTGCGGATGCACCTGCCGCTCGTGGAGCACCTGGCGCGCCGCTTCCGCAACCGCGGGGAGCCGCTGGACGACCTGACCCAGGTGGCCACGATCGGGCTGATCAAGTCCGTGGACCGGTTCGACCCGGACCGGGGCGTGGAGTTCTCGACGTACGCCACTCCCACGGTGGTCGGCGAGATCAAGCGCCACTTCCGGGACAAGGGCTGGGCGGTGCGGGTGCCGCGCCGCCTCCAGGAGCTGCGGCTGTCGCTGACCACGGCCACCGCGGAGCTCTCCCAGCAGCACGGCCGCTCGCCGACGGTGCACGAGCTGGCCGAGCGGCTGGGCATCTCCGAGGAGGAGGTGCTGGAGGGCCTGGAGTCGGCCAACGCGTACAGCACGCTCTCGCTGGACGTGCCGGACACGGACGACGAGTCGCCGGCGGTCGCGGACACGCTGGGCTCGGAGGACGAGGCGCTGGAGGGCGTGGAGTACCGGGAGTCGCTCAAGCCGCTCCTGGAGGACCTGCCGCCGCGCGAGAAGCGCATCCTGCTGCTGCGCTTCTTCGGGAACATGACCCAGTCGCAGATCGCCCAGGAGGTCGGCATCTCGCAGATGCACGTCTCCCGGCTGCTGGCCCGCACCCTGGCACAGCTGCGCGAGCGGCTGCTCGTCGAGGAGTAGGGCGAGGAGGACGTCCGCCGGTTCAGGCCTCGGGGGTCGCCCCGGCGCCCCGGCGGATGCCCAGGTCCTGCGTGGTCGCCGGCTTGAGGACGAGCACGAGGCCGGTGACGGCGACCACCGCCAGGACGATCCCGGTGGGGATCAGCGCGCCCTGCGAGCGCAGCAGCGTCCAGGCCACCGGCAGCGCCATGATCTGGGTGATCAGCGCGGGACCCCGGCTCCAGCTGCGCAGCAGCAGCAGCCCGCGGGCGGCGATCAGCGGGATCGCGCCGAGCGCGACCAGCGTGATCCCGACCGTCTCCGCCTGCTGTGTGCTCTCCAGCTTCCCGAGCAGCCCCATGACCAGCATGTAGACCCCGCCGACGGCGAGCGCCAGGCCTTCGAGGGCGTTGACCCCGGCGAGGACGGTGATCCTGGTCGGGCGCTCCGCCGCGGAGGGCGACGGCGTGGAGGGGGTCGCTTGTGTACTCACGCCTTTCAGGTTGGCATCCCGGGGGCCCGGAAGTGAAGCCGGGGTGCGGAGGAGCCTCCCCCGTCCGGGCGCACGGCGGGGCGGCCGGTCACTCTGCGTCACCGGTCTGGAGCGCAGCGAACCGGGACTACAGCACCGAACCGCCCGGTAGGTAGGCTGGCCGTCATGCGCGCACTCCTCGTGGTCAACCCAGCTGCTACCACCACCAGTGCCCGCACCCGCGACGTGCTCATCCACGCGCTGGCCAGCGAGATGAAGCTGGAGGCGGTGACCACCGAGTACCGGGGGCACGCACGGGACCTGGGACGACGGGCCGCGGACAGCGACGACATCGACCTGGTGGTCGCCCTCGGCGGCGACGGCACGGTGAACGAGGTCGTGAACGGGCTGCTGCACCGGGGCCCGGACGTGGACAGCCTTCCGAAGCTCGCCGTGGTCCCCGGCGGGTCCACCAACGTCTTCGCGCGCGCCCTGGGGCTG
Organism: Streptomyces sp. NBC_01116; assembly: GCF_041435495.1. Classification (NCBI taxonomy): domain Bacteria; kingdom Bacillati; phylum Actinomycetota; class Actinomycetes; order Kitasatosporales; family Streptomycetaceae; genus Streptomyces; species Streptomyces sp. NBC_01116. The sequence continues at coordinate 5,879,928 of NZ_CP108644.1, read as the reverse complement.
CCGAACGACGCGGTGGAGGCGACCGGCGCGATCCTGGACGCCCTGGAGAACCGGACCGAACGCACGGTCGGGCTCGGACTGGCGGCCGGCACCCCGGGAACCGAGGACGAATCCGTTCCCGAACGCTGGTTCACTTTCTGCGCCGGTCTCGGATTCGACGCCGGAGTCATCGGCCGGGTCGAACAGAAACGCGAGCACGGGAAGCGTTCGACCCACGCGCTGTATGTGCGCCAAGTGGTGCGGCAGTTCCTCAACGAGGCCCACCGCAGACACGGGCAGATCACGCTCGACGTGCCCGGGCAGGACCCGGTCACCGACCTCGCGCTCTCCATAATCTGCAACACCGCCCCCTGGACCTACCTGGGCAATCGCCCGATGTACGCCTCGCCGAAGGCCTCCTTCGACACCGCGCTGGACGTCCTCGGGCTGAAGCGTCTGTCCACCCCTGCGGTGGCCCTCTACGGCACCCAGCTGCTCACTTCGAGCCCCGAGAAGGGGCCGCGCGGCAAGCACGCAGTTTCACGGCATGACCTCACGGACTTCACCTTGCATTCAAAGGTTCCCCTGCCCTTCCAGATGGACGGCGACCACCTGGGACTACGTACGAGCGTGACGTTCACAGGCGTACGCCGTGCACTGCGTGTGATTGTGTGAGTGGAAGGGCCTAAAGTCCTTTAACTCGAACGTTTGGACTGGCCCCCACCCCTAAGAAGTGCGGCTGTGACCTAGTCGACACCGAGGAATCAAAAAAAACTTTCCAGAAGGGGTTGTATCCGTCGCCGAGGTTTGGGAATCTCTTCATGGCGATCGGGACGGCCCGCAACACCGGCCTCCACTGAGAGCCAGAACCCCTCCTCACCATCACAGACCACACCCAGTCCATCTGGGAGTCGGCCCGTCATCTACGGGGGGATTCGTGAAAGCGTTCACATTCACAAGCAACAAGCGTGTAATACCAAGGAGAGGTAGCAGCCATGGACTGGCGTCACAACGCCGTTTGTCGTGAGGAAGACCCTGAGCTTTTCTTCCCCATCGGCAACACCGGTCCTGCGCTGCTGCAGATCGAGGAAGCCAAGGCTGTCTGCCGCCGCTGCCCCGTCATGGAGCAGTGCCTGCAGTGGGCGCTCGAGTCCGGCCAGGACTCCGGCGTCTGGGGTGGCCTCAGCGAGGACGAGCGCCGCGCGATGAAGCGCCGCGCCGCTCGCAACCGGGCGCGCAACGCAAGCGCCTGAGCGAGAACCGCACCAAGCCTCAGCCCGGCGGCGCGTACAGAGCGTACGCACAGCCCCGCCTTCGAGTCGCAGCGCGCAGTACCCCGAAGCGCATCGCAACGTGAGCATCACGGAGCGGGCCCGGACCGTCACCACGGTCCGGGCCCGCTCTGCTGTGTGCTCCCGCTCTTCCTGCCGGTCGGCGCGGATTCCTGCCGGCCGGCAGGGGATGTCCTACTTGTCGGCGCGGACCGGGAGGTCCAGCACCACCTGGGTGCCGCGTCCGGGCGCCGGGACCATGCCGAACGTGCCGCCCAACTCCCCCTCCACCAGCGTCCGTACGATCTGGAGCCCGAGGTTGCCGGCCCGCTTCGGGTCGAACCCCTCGGGCAGCCCGCGCCCGTCGTCGGTGACGGTGATCAGCAGCCGTCCGTCGGTGGGCGATCCGCCGCGCACGGCGGAGACCTCCACCGTCCCGTGGTCGGCCACGGCGAAGGCGTGCTCCAGGGCGTTCTGCAGAACCTCGGTCAGCACCATGGAGAGCGGGGTGGCGACCTCGGCGTCGAGGATGCCGAAGCGTCCGGTGCGCCGGCAGGTCACCTTTCCCGGGGAGATCTCCGAGACCATCGCGATGACCCGGTCGGCGATCTCGTCGAACTCGACCCGCTCGTCCAGATTCTGGGACAGCGTCTCATGGACGATGGCGATCGAACCGACGCGCCGGACCGCCTCGTTGAGCGCCTCGCGGCCCTGCTCGGAGTCCATCCGTCGGGCCTGGAGGCGCAACAGGGCGGCCACCGTCTGGAGGTTGTTCTTCACCCGGTGGTGGATCTCCCGGATGGTCGCGTCCTTGGTGATCAACTCGCGCTCGCGGCGGCGCAGTTCTGTGACGTCCCGGAGCAGGACCAGGGAGCCGATGCGGACGCCCTTGGGCTTGAGCGGGATCGCCCGCAGCTGGATCACGCCGCCCGCGCACTCGACCTCGAACTCACGGGGCGCGTAACCGCTGGCCACCTTGACCAGGGCCTCGTCGACCGGTCCCCGGGACGGGGCCAGTTCGGCGGTGGTGGTGCCGAGGTGGTGGCCGACCAGGTCGGAGGCGAGGCCGAGGCGGTGGTAGGCGGAGAGGCCGTTGGGGCTCGCGTACTGGACGATCCCGTCGGCGTCGAGCCGGATCAGGCCGTCGCCCACGCGCGGGGAGGCGTCCATGTCGACCTGCTGGCCGGGGAAGGGGAACGCCCCGGCGGCGATCATCTGGGCCAGGTCGGAGGCGGACTGGAGGTAGGTGAGCTCCAGCCGGGAGGGGGTGCGCACGGTGAGCAGGTTGGTGTTGCGGGCGATGACGCCGAGCACCCGGCCCTCACGGCGTACCGGGATGGACTCGACCCGTACGGGGACCTCCTCGCGCCACTCCGGGTCGCCCTCGCGCACGATCCGGCCCTCGTCCAGGGCGGCGTCCAGCAGCGGGCGGCGGCCGCGCGGCACCAGGTGGCCGACCATGTCGTCCTGGTAGGAGGTGGGCCCGGTGTTGGGGCGCATCTGGGCGACGGAGACATACCGCGTGCCGTCGCGGGTGGGGACCCACAGCACGAGGTCGGCGAAGGACAGATCGGAGAGCAGCTGCCACTCCGAGACCAGCAGATGGAGCCACTCGAGGTCGGTGTCGCTCAGAGCGGTGTGCTGGTGGACGAGGTCGTTCATGGAGGGCACGTGTGGAGCGTACCTGGGGTTGCCTCGGGCGTTCGAACCGATCGGCCCGCCGGGCCGTGCCATGGAGGTACGACGATGGACAGGCGCGGACTCCCGCCCGAGAATGTCGTGCACATGGATGGACACGGGCAATTGGTCTAGTCCACAATGAACACATCACGACCTCCGCTCTCCCCGCACAGGAGAGCGGACCGAGGCTCCGGCACTCTCTGCCCTGACTGCGCCGGTGCCTCCAGTGGCCGGGGGCACCGCACACCGCCGGCCAGGTAGCTCCGGGCTGCGGTGCCGGGTGGGCTGAGGGTCCCGCTCTGGCGCCGCGGCCCGCGGGTGTTTCCGGGCCGCGTCACCGCCTCCGTGACCTCAGCGGGTCTCGGTGACCTTGGCCAGGGCGCGGGGCGCGTCCGGATCCTGGCCCCGGGCGATCGTCACCTCGTACGCCAGCAGTTGCAGCGGCAGGATCTCCAGGATCGGCTGCAACTCCTCCGGGACGCCCGCCGTGGGCAGCGCGAAGCCGGCCGAGGCCGCCTCCACCTGGGCCTTGGGGCCGACCACGAAGAGGTCCGCACCGCGTCCGCGCAGCCGGTCCAGCACCGGCTGGAGGGCCTCGCCGCCCCGGCCGTCGGTGACCACGGCGATCACCGGGGAGATGTTGTCGACCATCGCCAGCGGTCCGTGCAGGAGATCCGCGCCGGAGTAGGAGAGAGCGGGGATGTAGCTGGTCTCCATCAGCTTCAGGGCCGCTTCCTTGGCCGTCGGGTAGCCGTAGCCGCGCGAGGTGATCACCATGCGCTCGGCGAAGCGGTACCGCGAGGCCAGCGCCTTGACCTCGGCCCGGCGGCCCAGGATCGCGCCCGCGAGGTCGGGCAGCCCCGCGGCGGCCTCCGTTCCGTCGTGGCCGCCCAGCCCCGCCACGAAGAGGTAGAGGGAGAGGAGCGAGGCGGTGTACGTCTTGGTGGCCGGGAGCGCCTTCTCCGGGCCCGCCAGGATGTCGATGTGGTACTCGGAGACCGCCGCCAGCGCTGAGTCCGGGTTGTTGGTGACGGCGAGGGTGACCGCCCCGGCCTCCCTGGCGGCTCTCGTGGAGGCCACCAGGTCCGGCGAGCCGCCCGACTGGCTGACGGTGACCACCAGGACGTCCCGCAGGTCCGGCCGGGCCCCGTAGGCCGTCGTGGTGGACATCGAGGCCAGTCCGCAGGGCAGCCCGAGGCGGATCTCCAGCAGGTACTTCGCGTACAGCGCCGCGTTGTCCGACGTGCCCCGGGCGGTGAGCAGCACGAACCGGGGCTTCCGGGCGGCGATCTCGGCGGCGACCTCGCGGATGCGCGGCGCGCCCTGTTCGAGGATGCGGCGCAGCATCGCGGGCTGCTCGGCCATCTCGCCGGACATGATGCGGCCGGGCTCGTCGCCCTGGCCGCCCGGGTCGGCCGGAGGGGTGGCGGACATGTGGGGGCCTCCCTGCGCTGGCGGCAAACGGCGTACGGGACGGCGCGTGCGCGAGGTGCGCGATCCGCGAGGAGCGCGATCCGCGAGGAGCGCGATCCGCACCGTGCGCGATCCGCGCCGTACCGGTCCAAGTCGACCAGGCAATGCGGTGGCCCGCCAGCGGGCCGGGGCGTGCGGGGGCCCGGCTGCGTACGGGGCGGCCGATGGGCGGACTGTTCACCGTACGGCTGCTCGATTCTGCTAAATTGGGAACTTGATTGGTCTATACCACCGGCTCCCCTAGTCAGATCGGCAGGCACAGCGTGGAAGTTGTCATCGTCCCGGACGCCGCGGCAGGCGGCGAACTGATCGCGGAGGCCATCGCCACGCTGATCGCCCGCAAGCCCGACGCCCTGCTCGGCGTTGCGACCGGCTCGACCCCGCTGCCCATCTACCGCGCGCTCGCGGCGAAGGTCGCCTCCGGGGCGGTCGACGCGTCGCGCGCCCGGATCTGCCAGCTCGACGAGTACGTCGGGCTGCCCGCGGGCCACCCGGAGTCGTACCGCTCCGTGGTGCTGCGCGAGGTCATCGAGCCGCTCGGGCTCTCCGAGTCCTCCTTCATGGGCCCCGACGGGTCGGCCGAGGACGTCCAGGCGGCCTGCGAGGCCTACGACCGGGCGCTGGCCGAGGCCGGCGGGGTCGACCTCCAGCTCCTGGGCATCGGCACGGACGGGCACATCGGCTTCAACGAGCCGTGCTCCTCGCTCGCCTCCCGCACCCGGATCAAGACGCTGACGCAGCAGACCCGGGTCGACAACGCGCGCTTCTTCGACGACGACATCGAGCAGGTGCCCCACCACGTGATCACGCAGGGCATCGGGACGATCCTGGACTCGCGTCACCCGATCCTGCTGGCCACCGGTGAGGGCAAGGCGGAGGCCGTCGCCCAGACGGTGGAGGGACCCATCGCCTCGATCGTGCCGGCCTCCGCGCTCCAGCTGCATCCACACGCGACGGTGGTCGTGGACGAGGCGGCGGCGTCGAAGCTGAAGCTGGCGGACTACTTCCGCGCCACGTATGCGGCGAAGCCGGGGTGGCAGGGGCTGTAGGGCTCGGGCCCTGCCCCTCGTACGGCCGAGGGCCGGGACGCCTTTACGGTGTCCCGGCCCTTTGCCGTGCGGTGTCGTGCTTGGTGCGGCCCGTCCGGCGTGAGGCCTTGTCCTCTCGCCGGACGGGCTCGAAAATCGCCGGACGGGCTCGAAAGCGCGTCAGGCGTTCGTGCCGGTGATCGCTTCCGCCGCTGCCAGGCCGCAGACCCGGGCAGCGCCGTGGGTCGCGATGTGCAGCGAACCGCGCGGGGTCGACTGGGGCAGGCCCATCTCGACCACGATCGTGTCCGGGCGGGCCGCGAGCAGGACGTCGAGCGCGGCGCCCATCCAGGCGTGCCGGTGCTCGTCGCGGACCACGGCGACGATGCGCCGCTCCCCCGCCGCCGCCAGGATCTCGTCCGCCGGAGCGGCGGCCTGGTCGGTGTAGGTGTCCGCGCCGGTGCCGGGCAGGATCCTGCCCAGCTCGGCGGCGATGCCCCACGGGGTCTCGTCGCCGACCGCGATGTTCGCCACCGCGCTGAACGAGGCGACGTACGCCGCACCGGTCAGCCGGTCGCCGGCCCCGGTCACCCGGACCGCGCGGCGGGCGGCGACCAGACCGATGTCGGAGCTGACTCCGGTGCCGGGCGCGGTCCCCTCCTGCACTGCCGCGCCCGGCTCCGGGACATCCCCCCGGGCCCTCTGCGTCCAGGACGCCAGGGCTCGTACACGGGCGGCCGCGTCGGCGAGCCGCTCCTCGGTCAGGTCCCCGCTGCGCACGGCCGCGACGAGGGCGTCGCGCAGCCGCAGCACCGTCTCCTCGTCGGCCAGGCCGCCGCCCACACAGATGGCGTCGGCGCCCGCCGCGAGGGCGAGGACGGACCCGCGCTCGATGCCGTACGTACCGGCGATGGCGTCCATCTCCACGGCGTCGGTGACGATCAGGCCGTCGTAACCCAGCTCCTGGCGCAGCAGACCGGTGAGGATCTGCGGGCTCAGGGTCGCCGGGCGGTCCGGGTCGAGTGCGGGAAGCAGGATATGCGCGCTCATCACCGATTTGGAACCCGCGGCGATGGCCGCCCGGAAGGGCACCAGTTCACGGGCGTGCAGGGTGTCGAGGTCCACGTCGATGCGGGGCAGCGCCAGGTGCGAGTCGACCGCGGTGTCGCCGTGCCCGGGGAAGTGCTTGGTGCAGGCGGCGACGCCGGCGGCCTGGAGCCCCTCGATGTACGCGGCGGTGTGCCGGGCGGCCAGGCGGGTGTCGGCGCCGAAGGAGCGCACGCCGATGACCGGGTTGCCCGGGTTGGAATTGACGTCGGCGGACGGCGCCCAGTTGAGGTTGACGCCGCACTCGGCGAGCCGGCGGCCGAGCTCCTGGGCGACGGCCCGGGTGAGGTGGACGTCGTCCACCGAGCCGAGGGCGAAGTTGCCGGGGAAGGAGGAGCCGTGCGTGACCTCCAGGCGGGTCACGTCGCCGCCCTCCTCGTCGATGGCGACGAGGACGTCGTCCCGCTCGGAGCGGAGCCGCTCGGTGAGGGCGGTCAGCTGTTCGGGCGAGGTGATGTTGCGGCCGAACAGCCCGACGGAGGCGAGGCCTTCACCGACGCGGCGCAGCAGCCAGTCCGGTGCGGTGGTGCCGGTGAACCCGGGCTGGAGCACGGCGAGCGCGTCGCGCGTCACGGTGTCCGTGGTGGAAACGAGGGTGGTCATGGGCCCGCACTATCCCTTCACGGCGCCGGAAGTGAGGCCTGCGGCCATCTTCTTCTGGATGATCATGAAGAACACGACGACGGGGAGGGCGATCATGGTCGACGCCGCCATGAGGGCGCCGTAGTCCGTTCCGCGCTCGGTCGTGAACGTCATCAGCCAAACGTTCAGCGTGTACTTGGAGTTGTCGTTGATCAGGATGTACGCGAAGAGGTATTCGTTCCACGCGTTCACCAGGGCGAAGATCGAAGCGGCGGCGAGCCCGGGGGCCAGCAGCGGGAAGATCACGCGGCGGAAGGCCTGGAAGCGGGTGCACCCGTCCACCATCGCCGACTCCTCCAGCTCCACCGGGATGTTCACGACGAAGCCGCGGATCATGATGGTGGCGAAGGGCAGTGTGGAGACCAGGTAGACGACGATCAGGCCCCAGTACTCGTCGATCCCACCCATCGCGTTGAGCTGGGCGTAGATCGGGATGAGCATCGCCGTCGGCGGCAGCATCTGGACCAGGATCATGATCAGGACCAGGGCCTTGCGGCCGAAGAACCGGAACCGGCCGATGGCCAGGGCCGCCAGGGTCGCGATGATCATGCCGCCGACCACCGCGGTGACCGCGACGATCAGGCTGGACTGGATGGCGGTGGCGAAGTTCTGCTGCTCGGTCGCCCGGACGAAGTTGTCGAAGGTGATCGACGTGGGCCACAGGGTCTGGTCGTAGCTGCGGATCTCGTGGTTGGGCCGCAGGGCGCTGATGATCAGCCAGTAGACCGGGAAGACCATGACCAGGGCGATGCCGAGGCCGATCAGGTCGAAGTGCAGCCGGCTCTTCTTGCGGTCGGGCCGCAGCGCCTGTGTCGTCTGGGTCGAGCTGCTCATTCGACCTCTCCCGTCTTCATGAGCTGGCGCAGGTAGTACACGGCCACGCCGGACAGCAGCAGCACCGTGATCAGGGCGATCGCGGTGCCCTGGCTGAAGGAGGTGGACTCGAACGCCTTGGAGTAGGAGTAGAGGCCGAGGGTCTCGTACTCCGGCTCGGGCTTGTTGCCGCGCAACAGCCAGATCTGGCCGAAGACGTTGAAGTCCCAGATCACCGAGAGGGTGGCGACCATGGTGAAGACCGGCTTGATGACCGGCCAGGTGACGAACTTGTAGATGCCGTACGCGCTGGCGCCGTCGAGGGCGGCGGCCTCCTCCAGCTCCTGGGGGACCTGGGTGAGGGCGGCGTACAGGGTGACGACGACGAACGGGATGGCGCCCCAGACGACCAGCAGGGTGATGATGCCGAAGCCCTGGATCGGGTCGAGGTACCAGTTGTGTCCGAGCCAGTCCTCGCCGACGACCTTGGCGATCAGGGTGTTGATCAGGCCGTAGTCGGAGTCGGCCATGAACCGGAAGATCGAGGCGGCGACCATCAGCGGCATCGACCAGGCGGCGATGAGGCAGGCGGTGAGCACCAGCCGGACCCAGGTGGAGAGCTTGCGCATCAGCAGGGCGACGAGCAGACCGATCCCCATGGTCAGCGTCACGCAGACGACCATGAAGACGACGGTGCGGAAGGTGACCCACCAGAACTCGGAGTCGCCGAGGATGTTGGTGAACTGCTCGAAGCCGACCCAGGGAGCGGGCTCTCCGGACCACAGCTCACGGCGGCCCATGTCCTGGAAGGACATGATGACCGTCTTGCTGAGCGGGTAGAGGTAGACGGCGGCGATCGCCACGATCGCCGGGAGGATCAGGAGATAGGGGAGCAGTTCCCCCTTCTTCCGCTTCCTCTTCTGCACCCGGGGCGCATCGTCGTCGACGGACGACTTCCCGGTCACCTGCGGGTCGGGGGGTACGGGTACCGGCGGCCCGGCGGCCTTGGTATCAGCGGCAGACACGTGGCTGACCTTCCATCGCGGGTCCGGGGCGGGCCCCGGAATTCACGGCGTTCACTTGCGGGGAAAGGAGCGGGGGCCCGGCGCTGGCGCCGGGCCCCCGCCTGGCGATCGGAAGGTCAGGATTCCTTGTTGATCAGCGCGTTGATCTTGTCGTCGGCCTTCTTCGAGGCGTCGGCGACGGAGCCGCCCTTGACGATCTCCAGAAGCATGTTCTGGAGGATCTCTTCCTTCTCGATGGAGGCCCAGCCCGGCGCGATCGGCGTGAACCAGGCGTCCGGCACCGCGTTGGCGATGGCGGCGGTCTCCGGCTTGGCCTTCAGCGGCTCAAGCTGCTTCTCGTTGTTGGGGAGGATGTTCTTCGACGCGAGGACCTCCATGGACTTCGCGTTGGTGAAGAGGGAGATCCACTCCTCGCCGAGGTCCTGGACCTTGGACTTGGAGATCGTCGCGAGGTCCGAGCCGCCGATGAAGGACGGGAGCGCCTTGCCCTCCGGGCCGGGCATACCGGCCGTGGCGATCTTGCCCTCGAGCTTCGGGTTGCCGTTCTCGCCCGTGGTGACGCTGCCGGCCTCCCAGGCCTGGCCGTAGATGACCGCGGCCTTCTCGTTGGCCATCACGTTGGCGTGGTCCTGCTCGTCCTTCGTGATGTCGGCCTTGTTGTACTTCTTGACCAGGTCGATGAAGTGCTGGATGCCCTTCTGGGCCTCCGGGGTGGAGAGCGCGGACTTCCACTCCTTGCTGCCCTCGTCGTACGTGGCGATCTGGCCACCGTAGGCGGCGACGTAGGACATCGCGGCGTACCAGTAACGGCCCGGGAAGTAGAGGGACGAGGCGCGCTTGTCCTTCTTGCCCAGCTCGGCGGAGGTCTTGTCCATCGCGGCGAGGAACTCGTCCTCGGTCTGCGGGAGGGCGTCGCTGCCGGTGCCGGCCTTCAGCATGTCCTTGTTGTACACGGCCAGACGGGCGCTCGCGTAGTAAGGGACGCAGTAGGTCTTGCCCTCGAAGGAACACGTGTCCTTCAGACCCTTGATCCAGGTGTCCGAGTTCTCGTACTTCTTGGGGTCGATTTCTCCGAGCGCACCATTGAGGATGTACTGCATGGTCTCGGTGTTGCCGAGTTCGACAACGTCCGGGAATTTGTCGCCCGCGAGAGAGGTGTCCAGCTTCTTGACCTTATCGGCCCACTGCTGGTACTGAACCTTGACCTTGACGCCCGGGTACTTCTTGTTGAACTCGGCGTTGACGTCCTTGACCAGTTCCGGCCAGGTGGACCGGGCCTCGCCCATGAGCCAGACGGTCAGGTTCTCCTTGCGGTCCTTCGGGTCCGCGGACGACTTCGTGTCGTCCGAACCACACGCCGCGACCGAAACCAACATGCCCGCGACACCGATAGCCGCGATGAGCTTGCGCTTCACGTCAAACCCTCCTCAGGGATGCTGCAACCCCACCCACCGCGAAGTCATTCGACGAGTTCTGCTGGGGCTGGACCTGGTCTTTAATGGTTTAGACCAGTACCGGGAGCTTGGCCTAGACCTTTAGGGGTGTCAAGGGTGTATAAGAAGTGCACTCGCGTCCGTTATAGGACCGACACCTAAGGGAGGGCGACGACCCGTGACCGGACCGTGCCACCATGTGAGCCGCGACAGACGGAGGAGCCGGTGACGGCAGCAACGCAGCAGTCGGGAAGGCGGGCCATGGGCGCCGACGGGGGCAGGACGGGGAGCGAGACCGGTGCCGGTACGCGCACAGCGCGCGTACCGAAGTACTACCGGCTCAAGCGGCATCTCCTCGACATGACGGACACCCTGCCGCCCGGCACCCCGGTGCCGCCGGAACGCACCCTGGCGGCCGAATTCGACACCTCGCGCACCACCGTGCGCCAGGCGCTCCAGGAACTGGTCGTCGAGGGCCGGCTGGAGCGCATCCAGGGCAAGGGGACCTTCGTAGCCAAGCCGAAGGTCTCCCAGGCGCTCCAGCTCACCTCGTACACCGAGGACATGCGGGCCCAGGGACTGGAGCCGACGTCCCAACTGCTGGACATCGGCTATGTGACGGCGGACGACAGGCTCGCCGGTCTGCTGGACATCTCGACGGGCGGCCGGGTGCTGCGCATCGAGCGCCTGCGGCTCGCCAGCGGGGAGCCGATGGCGATCGAGACCACGCACCTTTCGGCCAAACGCTTCCCGGCGCTGCGTCGTTCGCTGGTGAAGTACACCTCGCTCTACACCGCGCTCGCCGAGGTGTACGACGTGCGCCTCGCCGAGGCGGAGGAGACCATCGAGACCTCGCTCGCCACCCCGCGCGAGGCGGGGCTGCTGGGCACGGACGTGGGGCTGCCGATGCTCATGCTGTCCCGCCATTCGGTGGACGGCCAGGGCGAACCGGTGGAGTGGGTGCGTTCGGTGTACCGGGGCGACCGGTACAAGTTCGTGGCCCGCCTCAAGCGCCCGACGGACTGACCGCCGGGAGTTCCGGCGCGGTAAGCACAGGGCGGTGGCCCGGGGACGAGATCCCCGGGCCACCGCCCGTTTTCGGTCACACGGTTCGCGTCAGCGCAGTTCGGGGTCGGTCTCGATGACGCTGTACGGATACGGGAGCGTCTGGTCGCTCGCCGCGGTCAGCAGGGCGGCGTCGGCCGGGTCGAGGTCCAGGTCCGCCGCGCCCAGGTTGGTCTCCAGCTGCTCCAGGGTGCGGGCGCCCACGATGGGGGCGGTGACCCCGGGCCGGCCGAGCAGCCAGGCGAGGGCCAGCACCGGCACCGCGAGGCCCGTGCGTCCGGCGACCTCGTGCAGGGCGTCCAGCACCCGCCAGGTGCGCTCGTCGCCCTCGTACGCGCTCCACGACTCGCCCCAGCCGAGCTTCTCGGCGGTCTCCACCCGGGTCCCCGTGGGCGGCCTCTCCGTGCCGCGCCGGATCGCGCCGCTCAGCCAGCCGCCGCGCAGCGGGCTCCACGGGATGACGCCCAGGCCCTCGTTGCGGCTGACCTCCATCAGCTCCCACTCGGCGGAGCGGTCCAGCAGGTTGTAGAGCGGCTGGAGGGCGGTGAAAGGCTCCCAGCCGTGTCCCCGGCTCAGGTCGATCGCCTTCTGGAGCTGCCAGCCGGAGAAGTTGCTGGCCCCGATGTAGCGGACCTTCCCGGAGGTGACGAGAGCGTCCAGGGTGGCGAGCGTCTCCTCCAGCGGGGTGCCCGGGTCCCAGGCGTGCACCTGGTAGAGGTCGATGTGGTCGGTGCCCAGCCGGCGCAGGCTCGACTCGACCCCGGAGATCAGGTGGTTGCGGCCCAGGCCCCGGTCGTTGGGGCCCTCCCCCGTGCCGTACCGCACCTTGGTGGCGATCACCACGTCGTCGCGGCGCTGTCTCTTCAGCCAGCGGCCGAGGATCTCCTCGGAGGCCCCGGCGGAGTAGATGTCGGCGGTGTCCACGAAGGTGCCGCCCGCCTCGGTGAAGCGGTCCAGCAGGGCGTGGCTGGTGCTCTCGTCGGCCTCGCGGCCGAACGTCATGGCGCCGAGGCAGAGTTCACTGACCCGCAGGCCGGTCTTTCCCAGGTAGCGGTAACGCATGGTGAGTTCCTTCGTCGTGATGGCGGATACGGGGGTCGGTGTCGGCCGGGCGGTCCGGTTCGGTGAGCGACACGGACACCTCCTGGACGCTGTGGTCGGACAGGCCGCGCGGATCGCGGAAGCGGTAGTGGTGGACCCGGGCGCCCGGTGTGGTGAGCACCCAGTCCAGCCGCCACCAGCGCAGGCCGGGTCGGGCCTGCCAGGTGGTGGGGCAGAGCTTTCCGGCGACGGCGACCGCGTCGGCGCCCAGGCGGGCGATGCGGCGGGCGTCCCCGATCGCGGCGGTGGTGTTGAAGTCCCCGGCGATCAGGGCCGGATGGGGGCAGCCGGCGACGTCCCCGAGGAGTCCCCGGTACTCCCGTGCCCGGTCGGCGGCCCGGGTGCGGACCGCGCGGTAGAAGTCTGCGCGCAACGGGCTGATGAGTCGCAGCTGTACCGGGATGTGGACGTTGAAGGTGGCGAGAATCCGACCGTCGCCCGGCATCTCCAGGTCCACCCGCAGGGTCCGGCGGGCGGCCGTCTCGACGGTCGCGGCGACCGGCAGCCGGGACAGGGTGATCAGGCCGCGGGCGATGACGGCCCGGTGGCCGGGGAAGGTCTCGCGCAGCCGCCGCTCGTCGTCGATCAGGCGGTAGGTGCCGTCGAACTCGTCGTGGTGGTATTCCTGGAGGAGGTAGACGTCGGCGTCGAGCCCGCGCAGGAAGGCGTAGAAGGGCTCGGGATCGGTGGACTGGCACCAGTGCTGGGTGTTCCAGGACACGACGCGCACCGCCCCGTCCGGCGGCGGGCGGCGCGCTCCCCGGACGAGCGCGCCGGGCACGAGGCCGGACTGCCGGGCCCCGAGCAGGAGGGCCGCGCCCGCCACGACCGCGGCCGTGAGGTCCCCCGTCGCCCCGGCTGCCACCAGGAGCAGGGCGGGCACGGCGGCGAACACCGGCGGCGGCAGCAGCGAGGGCAGCAGCCAGAACCACCAGCGGCCGTTGAGGACGAGGTGCGCGGCCAGGAACACCGCCCAGACCCCGGCCGCCCACAGCGCCCAACCACCGCCCGGCCAGGCGGCGACCGCCCCGGCCGCCGTCAGGATGCCGGCCGTTCTCACGCGGGGGCTCCCCGTACGGCCCCGGCCTCCTGGAACAGCGCGTCGTAGGCGTCCAGGCAGCTGTCGGTCCCGTACCGGGCGCGGGCGTCACGGCCTCCCTCGGCGCGGCGCTCCGGGGCGTAGGCGGCCACCTCCCGGAGGGCTCCGGCCAGGGCGTGGGCGTCGCCGGGCGGGAAGAGGCGGCCGAAGCCGGTCTCGGACACCGGCACACGCATGCCGGGAGCGTCGCTCGCGACCGAGGGGACGCCGAGCATCATCGCCTCGGCCTGGGAGATGCCGAAGGACTCCTCGGCGACGGACGGCAGGGCGAAGGCGTCCAGCGAGGCGTAGAAGCCCGCCACCCGGTCGTCGGGGAGGAAGCCGGTGAACCGGATGCGGGTGTCGTCGCCGGCCCGTGCCCGCAGGGCCCCGACGACGCTGCCGCCCGCGACCTTGGAGTAGTCGCCCGCGATCAGCAGCCGGGCATCGGGGTCCGGGATCGTCCGGAAAGCGTCGACCAGATGGTGGAGCCCCTTCTCCGGCGCGATCCGGCCGAGGAAGCCGAAGTGCGGGCCCGCCGTCTCGCGGAACGCGGCGGGCGCGGGCTCGCGTTCGCGGCAGGGCGGGGCGATGGCCAGCAGCCGGCGCCCGCGCATCAGGGGCCAGTGGCGCGAATGCTCCGCGTGGTCCACGTTGTTGACGACCACGGCGGCCGAGCGGCGCAGCGCCCCGGCCACCGAGGCGTCGACGACCTTCACCTGGAGCGGGGCGAGAGCGCCCCCGGCCAGCCAGACGTCGTCGTGGTGGGTGGCGACGACCGGGGTGGCCCCGGCGAGGCGGGCGACGAGCCCCGCCTCCAGCATCGGCAGGTGGAGGTTGACGACCCGGGAGGCGCGGGCGATCCGCCCGGCGAGCGGGGCGAACCCGGGGCTGATCACCCCGCGTCCGAGCCGGGCGGCGACCGGGGCGCGGAACACCTCGACGCCGTTCACCCTCTCCCGTGCGGGGCGGTCCGGATCGTGCCGGCAGGCGACGACGGCGACGCGGCGGCCCCGCGCGGCGAGCCCCTCGGCGACCGTGCGGGCCACTTCGGTGAGCCCGCTGGTGTACGGGAGGTAGTAGGTGAGCACGATCGTCACGTCGAAGCGGGGCGAGCGCGCGGAGCGCCGGGTCATGACCGGTCCTTCTCGGTGGCCGGGGCGGACGCCCCGGGGGCGGGCAGGGAGAGGCGGAGATCGATCAGCCGGTGGGTGGAGAGTGCGGCGGGCGGGTCCTGGACGGACTGCCGGTGCAGGTCGATCCGGGGCGAGACGAACGCCCAGTCGAGCCGCCAGAGCGCCGGGCCGCTGACCGGGAAGGTCGCCGGGTACACCGAGTCCCCCGCGTCGGCGGCGTCCCGCAGCCCGTCGAACCACCGCAGGTCCCCGGTGCCCGGCAGCACGTTCAGGTCCCCGGCGAGGACCACCGGGTGGCCGTTGGCGTCGAGGTCCTCGCGCAGCGCCTCGAAGTGCCTCGCGCGGCGTTCGGAGAGCTGCCGAACCGAGCGGTGGTAGGCGGCGGTCAACGGGTTGCGGTCGACGTTCAGCAGATCGGGCAGGTGGGTGTTGTAGAGGGACAGGGTCCGGCCGTCGACGTCGATGTCGGTGCGCAGGACCCGGACGTTCCAGTAGTCGGCCCAGGAGGTGTCGGGCGGGGCGAGCCCGTCGGGGCGCAGCGCCCGCGCCGAGGTGATCGGGAAGCGGGACAGCGTGAGGAACTCGCCCTCGGTGGCGATGTGGAAGCCGGGGAACTCCTTCCGGAGCCGGGCGAGGTCGTCGATCGGCGCGGGTTCGTCGCCCCGGGCGTTCTGGTACTCCTGGAGGAGGTAGACGTCGGCGGAGCGGGACTTCAGGTAGGCGTAGAACGCGTCGCTGTCGCTGTCCTGGTCCCAGAAGAAGGTGTTCCAGCTGACCACCCTGAGGGAGTCCGGGGGCACGGCGGGCGTCCCGCGCAGGAGCGCCCCGGGGTGCAGCCCGGTCTGCCAGGAGCCGAGCAGCAGGGAGAGCAGGACGACGCCCACCGCCGCCCGCCTGCCGTGCCGGATCAGGGCGGCCGGGATCAACAGGGCGAGCGGGAACAGCAGATGGAGTACGGGCGGGGCGAGGCCGAGGCCGTTCCACGCCCACCAGCGGCCGCTGAGGAGCGCGCGGGCGGCGACGAAGAGGGCCCACAGGACGGCGACGGCGAGCAGCAGCCGGCCGGGCCAGCGGCGGGGCGGCCCTTCGGGCTCGGGCGGCGCGGCCGGGTCCGCCACCGCGCCCGGAGCGAGGGTTCCGGTCATGTGGCGGCCCTCAGCGGTGCGAGGTGCTCCCCCGGCTCGTACAGCCGGCGGAAGCGGCGGGAGGTCAGCCACTGGAGGACGCCGACGCCCGCGCCCGCCGCGATGACCGCGTTGACCACGGTGTGCGTGAAGGCGAAGTACGCGGCGAACAGGGGGCCTCGGCGGCGCAGGACGAAGCGGTGGAGGGCGGTGTCCGCGAGGAGGGCGAAGGCCAGCAGGGCCGCGGGGGCGAGCAGCCAGGGCAGGGCGAGCAGGCCGAGCGGCAGGGTCAGCGGGGCGAGCAGGGCCGCGACGCTGGCTCCGGCGCGCGGCCCGGTGGCGATGCCGCCGGGGAGGTCGCCGCGCCGGACGTACAGCGGGATGTGCAGCCGGGTGCGGTGGAAGACCTTGCGCAGCACGACCCGCCAGGTGTCGTCGTGGTCGTGCCGGCCGCGCACGGCGGTGGAGCTGTGGACCTCGTAACTCCGGCAGATCCGGGCGGCGTAGTCGCCGTCCTCGGTGTGCCTCAGCCGCGGGTTGAAGGGGCCGATCTCGGCGAAGACCCGGGCGGGCATGGCGCAGATCGCGGTGTGGAGGGTGCCGATGCGGCCCTCGGTCTCGGCGAGCCAGTAGAACTGGTGGAGGCAGCGGTACTCCTCGATCAGGCTGTCCCGGATGAGGGGTTCGGCGTCGTAGGTGCCGCAGACCGCGCCGATGCGGGGGTCGGAGTCGAGCAGGGCGACGGCGTTGGCGACGGCGTCCTGCTCCATCGCGACGTCGGAGTCGACGAACACGATGATCTCGCCCCGGGCGTGGGCCGCCCCGGTGTTGCGGGTGGTGGCCACTCCGCTGTTGACGCCGGTGCTGATCACCCGGACGCCGCAGGCCTCGGCGACGGCGACCGAGTCGTCGGTGGAGCAGTCGTCGATCAGCAGCACCTCCAGCGGTTCGTAGGTCTGGGCGAGTGCGGCGCGCAGGCAGAGCTCCAGGGCGCGGCCGTAGTTGTAGTTGGGGATGACGACGGAGACGAGCGGTTGCTTCCGGTTCATGGGGCGGCGCCTTCGGGCGGTCGGTGGGTCATGCGGACGCGTGCGGGAGGAGGAGGGCGAGGGCGACGAGCACCGCCCACAGCGCCGCGTTGACGAGCGTGGCGCGGTCCCGGAAGAGGACGTGGACGGGGTTGCCGCCGCCCTCCTCGACGAGGAGGAGCTGGAGGTAGCGGGCGAGGCCGAAGACGGCGCAGGGGGCGGAGAGCAGGGTGACGAGGGAGGCCCCGGCGGCGAGGGCCGCGTCGTCGCGCAGGTAGAGCACGTAACTGACGGCGGTCAGCACGGCGACCAGGACGACGAGGTGGTCGAGGAAGGCGAGCGTGTAGCCGCGCAGGGCGGGGCGGTGGGCGCGGCCCGCCGCCGTCATCTCGTGCCGGCGTTTGCCGAGTGCCAGCATCAGGCAGAGCGAGAAGACGCACAGCGCCAGCCACTCGGACATCCGGGCGCCGACGAGCAGCGACCCCTGGACGAGCCGCAGGACGAAGCCGGTCGCCACGATGAACGCGTCCACCAGCGGTACGTGCTTGAGGCCCTGGGAGTAGGCGAGGCTCAGCGCCAGGTAGAGGGCGGTGGGCCACCACTGCCAGGCGGGCCCGGCCACCGCCCAGCCGGTCAGCGACAGGGCGAGGAGGCCGGTCAGCACTCCGGCGGCGGCGGTGGACACCCGGCCGGAGGCGATCGGGCGGTGGCGTTTGACCGGGTGCAGCCGGTCCCGCTCCCGGTCGGCGAGGTCGTTGACGACGTAGACGAGCGCGGAGGCGAGGGTGAAGCCGAGGACGGCCCAGCCGGTGCGCAGGAAGGCGGCGGCCCCCCACGCCTGGGCGTCGAGCAGGGCCAGCGGGACGACGGCCAGGTTCTTCACCCACTGGCCGGGGCGCAGGAGTGCGAGGAGGTCGCGTGGGCGGGAGCGTCGGCGACGGCCCCGTACGTCGGTGGCGGTCACGCTCGTGGTGGTGGCCGTGACCGCGGTCACGGTCACGGTCGGTAGGGGCTGAAGCGGTTCCGCGGTGGTGGGTTCGGGCAGGGCGGTGAGGTCGGCCGGTTCGGGTTCGGGCGGGACTGCCACCACGCGCACGGGCGCGGGTGAGGACCGGGTGATGTCCACGGCAGGGCTCCAGGGGATCAGAAGAAGACCTTGGCCAGGCCGAGCGCCCCTTGGCGCCACGGGTCCCGGCTGGTCCGGCCGGCTCCGGGAGCGGGTGTGCCGGCCCCCCGCTGGGTGCGCCACCACGCGTACGTGCCGAGGATGGCGTCCTGGTTGGAGAGCGCGGGACGGAAGCCGAGCCGTTCGGTGGCCCGGCCGATGTCCACGTAGCTGTCGTCGAGGAGCTTGAAGAGCAGCCGCCCGTAGACCGGGGAGAGCTTGGTGCGCTCCAGCAGGCGCAGGACCGCGAGTGCCGGTGCTGCCGGCAGCGGGACCACGCGTTTGCCGTGTCCGGCCGCGTCCAGCACGGCCTGGAAGTCCTCGCGCAGGGTGCCGAACTCGGCGGCGCCCAGGTTGTAGACGTCGTCGGCGATCTCGGGCGGTGCGTGGAGGGCGAGCACCACGGCGTCGACCAGGTCGGCCATGCCGAACATCTGGATGCGGACGTCGCCCCGGCCGAGGACCGGGAAGTTGCGGCGCTCCTCGGCCCATTCGAAGAGCATCGAGAACAGGCCCATCCGGCCGGGCCCGAGGAACGTCTTGGGGCGCAGCACCGGCAGGCACATCCCGCGCGCCCGGAACTCCTCGCAGACCTCCTCCGCCTCGGCCTTCGCCCTGCTGTACGGGTCGACGGGCTCGCGGGGGTGCTCCTCCGGGGTGGGGACCCGCTTGGGCAGCCCGTAGACGGCGGTGGAGGAGATGTGCACGACCCGGTCGACCCGGGCCCGGTGCGCGGCGGTCAGGACGGTGCGGGTGCCGTCGACGGTGATGGAGCGGATCTGGTCGACGGGGTAGCTGGGCAGCGCCGCGGCGCAGTGCACCAGCGCGTGGGCCCCGTCGAAGGCGCGGGCGAGCGCCGCCGCGTCGCGGATGTCGGCGACGATGTGCCGGGCGCCGGCGGGCGGGTGGGGGTCGTCGCGCAGGTCGACGCCGACGACGTCGTGGCCGTCTGCGGCGAGCCGGGCGACCAGGTGGGAGCCGAGCATGCCGGCGGCTCCGGTCACGGCGATGGTCAGGCCGCCCATCGCGACACCGCCTTGTCCTTGAGGAAGGCGGTGAGGAGCCGGTTCATGCCCTTGGCCAGGGTCTTGTCGAAGGCGTCGAGGAAGATCTCCACCTCGTCGGGTCCGGCGACCAGGGAGGGCGCGGCCACCAGCGGGCTGCGGCCGTTGAGCGTGTAGTACATGTACACGTCGTGGTCGTGGTACATCGCGCTGACGACCGCGCAGGTGATGACCTTGGTGCGCAGCAGCGGGTCGCGGGCCAGTCCGCCGGGCGCGATCTTCGCGGCGAGGTCGAGGAGGCGGGGGCCGCCGTCGAGGAAGATCCCGTACAGCGCTCCGGCTCCGCGGACGTCCGCGATGATGTCGGGGTACTGCTTGCGCAGCCGCTCCAGGCCCGGGGCGAGGACGCGTTCGATGGCGCGGGCGCGGGCCGGATAGTCGTCCTCGACGGCGATGTTGACGGCTTCCAGCGCGGTGGCGGTCTCCTCGCCGAAGCCGTAGTAGGTGGTGCTGGTGGACTGGAGCATGGCGTCGCCGAGGCTGTCGTAGGCCTTGCGGAAGACGGGTTCGCGGGCGACGAAGGCGGAGATCGAGGACTTGCCGCCGCCGAAGGACTTCGAGGTGGTCACCACGTCCGGGACGAGCCCGGGGTAGCGCATGAAGTGGAAGAGGCTGCCGGTCTTGCCCCAGCCGGTGTAGATCTCGTCGAAGATCAGCACGATCTTCTCCCGGGTGCACAACTCCCGCAGGCCGCGCAGGAATTCCTCGGAGCACTCGGTCATGGTGGAGGCGGAGAAGGGCTCGATGAGGATCGCGTAGACGTCGCAGCGGCCCTTGGCGTCCCGGGCTCCGGCGACCGCTTCCCGTACGGAGTCGAGGTCGCCGTAGCGGAAGGCGGAGACGCCGGGGATGCCGGGGAAGGCGAAGGTGTTCTGGGCGCTGCCGGTGAGGCTGCCGGAGCCGAGCAGCTTGCCGTGGAAGCTGATGTCGGCGTGCAGGATCTGCTGCCGGCGGCCGCCGTGGTACTTGTACGCGAGTTTCACCGCGCCCTCGACGGCCTCGGCCCCCGAGTTGGGGAAGAACGAGAGGTTCAGGTCGTCGGGGAGGAGCTGGGCGAGGTTGTGGCCGAGGGCGGCGATGTAGGGCGAGAAGTAGGTCTTGTGGACCTCCATCCGGCGCTGTTCCTGGAAGCGGCGGCGGGCGGCGAGGATCCGCGGGTGGTTGTGGCCGTGGTTGAGGACGCCGACGCCGCCGGTGAAGTCGAGGATGCGGCGGCCGTCGCGGGTGTGGATCCAGGATCCCTCGGCGTGGTCGACGAGTTCGCGGCCGAAGCCGAAGGAGGTCATCAGGGAGACCTGGCTCTTGTTGACGTGGGACCGGTACAGCTCGTGCACCTGGCTCGTCGACAGTTGTTCGCAGTCGTCCACGGTGAGCAGGGGGGTGGCGGCGGAGGTCATGCGGCTCCTTCCTGGAGCGCGGTTCGGGGGGTGGGCAGGGGTCCGGCGACGCGGGCCCAGGCGAGTGCGCCGCCGGTGGCGGCCACTTCGCTGAGCACGCAGACGAGCCGGCTGGCGATGACGGCCGCGGTGGCGGCGGACAGCGGCATGACCGCGCCGAGGGGCGCGAGGAGGACGAGTTCGCGGGCGCCCCAGCCGTCGGGCAGGACGAAGGCGAGGCTTCCGGCGACGGTGGCCAGGGCGAAACCGCCGACGCAGACCGGCAGGGAGAGCAGCGGCGGGGCGCCCAGGAGGACGACGATCGCCCACAGGTGGAGTCCGGAGACGGCCCAGGAGGCGCAGGCCCAGCCGATGGAGAGCCGCAGGGCGCGGGGCGAGCTGTCGGCGGCCCCGGCGGGGCGGCGGGCCAGCCGCATCGTCCACGCGACGAGGCGGCCCACCCAGCCGGGCCGGGCCACGGCGGCGGCGGCGAGCAGGACGAGCGGGGCGAAGACCCAGGCGCCCGCGCCGAACACGGCCGGTGCGACGAGGAGTCCGGCGGCGGCGCCGGTGGTCATCCCGATGACGAGGCCGAGGCCGAAGGCGGCGATCATCCGCTCGGGGGCGATGCCGACGGCCTTGCCGAGCTGGATGTGGGCGAGGACGCCCCAGATGCGGCCGGGGACGAATTTGCTGATGACGCCGATGAAGAAGATCCGGGCGGTGTCGCTGGTGCGGGCCGTGGAGCCGCCGTCCACGACGAGGACCCGCCAGGACAGCATGGACAGGACGAGCCCGGCCGCGTTGGCGAGGAGGGCGGCGATCAGCAGGAGCACTCCCCCGGGCCGCCCGGCGGCCTCGGCCAGCTCCGTACCGGCCCCGCGCAGCGATCCGCCCACGGCGAAGGCGGTCGCCGCGAGGAGCACGAGGGCGGCGGCCGCGCGCAGCAGCCGGGCGCGTCGGGAGGGACGGGCGGCGGCTTCGGGCGGCCCGGCCGCGGCGGCCCCGCGCGCCTGGTCCACGCCGGCGCTCACGGAGCGGCCACCGGGGCGGGCCGGTCGCGGCGGCCCCGGACGGAGGGGCCGAAGCGGGGGTCGACCAGCCAGCGCAGCCCGCCGGCCACCGCGCCGAGGACGAGCGCCAGGTGCACCGCGAAGTGCAGCGCGGTGAAGCGGAGCAGGAAGAGCCGCCCCTTGCGCCGGACCACGAAGCGCGACAGTCCGACGTCCGCCAGCGCGAAGGCCAGGGCGCAGGCCAGCGGCACGGCGAGCAGCCAGGGGGTGAGCAGCGCGAGCGGGAGGGTGAGCGGGACCAGGCCGGCGGCCAGGACGCCGCCGGTGCGGTTGGCGCGCAGTCCGCCGCCGCGCCGGCGCTCGACGGCGGCGACGGGGACGAGCAGTTGGGAGCGGCGGTACTGCTCGGCGAGCATCGGCAGCAGCCGGTCCACGTCGTCGTGGCGGCCGGTCACCCGCTCGCTGAGGCGGATGCGGTGGGTGGCGGCGAGGCGGTCGCTGTACTCGACGTCCTCGGAGTCGCGGAGGTTCTCGTCGAAGGGCCCGGTCGCCTCGAAGACGCGGCGCTCGATCGCGGCGAGCGCGAAGAAGGCGGTGCCGACGACTCCGGCGCTGCGGTGTCGCCAGAAGTGCGCGTGCAGGCAGTGGTAGACCTCCACCGGGCCGTCGTCGAAGAGCGGTTCGGGGTCCAGGACACCGTGGACGCAGCCGGTCTCGGGGTCGTCCATGAGCAGGTCGACAGCGTTCCGAATCGCGTCGGGGGCCAGCGCGATGTCGGAGTCGAGGAAGAACAGCACCTGCCCGGCGGAGGCGGCGACGCCGAGGTTGCGGGCGGCGGAGACCCCTCCGTTGTCCGGGCGGGCGACGAGGACGCAGGGGAACTCCCGGGCGATGTCGCGCGAGCCGTCGGTGCTGGCGTCGTCCACGACGACCACGTCGTACGGCCGC
Source organism: Streptomyces sp. NBC_01116 (assembly GCF_041435495.1). Classification (NCBI taxonomy): domain Bacteria; kingdom Bacillati; phylum Actinomycetota; class Actinomycetes; order Kitasatosporales; family Streptomycetaceae; genus Streptomyces; species Streptomyces sp. NBC_01116. Next base: position 5,857,379 of record NZ_CP108644.1, on the reverse strand, counting down.
AGGGTCTGGGCGTAGACGGACTCCAGGCAGGCCCGCAGGGTCTTCTCGTAGTTGTGGTTGGGGATGATCACTGACACGGTGGGGCGCTCCCGTGGCATGGCGGGTCCGGTCCTTTCGGTTCGGGGGGTCGGTGCCGGTCCGGGCGGCCCGAGACACCTCCCAGCGCCGCGGGACGCCAGTCGAGCGAGGCGGGCCGGGCGGCGTTCAGGGTGGCCAGGAGGTAGTCCAGCGCGGCCAGTTCGGCGTGGACGGGGTCGGGGCTCTCCATGTAGAGCGCGGCGCGGACCGAGCCGTCCGGGCTCTCGGCGACGTACACGTGGACCGGGCCCGGAGGGTGCGGGCCGGCGCTCCGGGGGCCCGCGCGGACGTGGCGGGAGCGCAGCGACCGGGCCAGGTCCCGGGCCGTCCACCGGTCGGGGCGCGGGGGTTCGGTGCGCACGAGGAGCGCGGTCACCAGGAACACGGAGGCGTCCCGTCGGCCCGGGTCACCCCCAGGAGAAGCCGCCCCGGCCCGAGGCGGCGACCGCGGTCGCCGTCCCCGCGGCGACGGCGACGGCCGACGGGAGGCGAAGGGCAGGAAAAGGGAACGCCCGCATGGCGGAACTCCTCGGGAAGTAGCGGTGTGTGAATGCCTTGTGACGGCCTGATCCTGTCGTCATCGCCTCCCCGGAAGCCACGGTCTCCGGGTGGCCGGGAGTTGCGGGGCAGCAGAGTGCCAGCCTCGCCGACGGCCGTACGGGGCCCACGGCCTGGGGCGATGCGGTGGTGGCAGGTAACTGCCAGACATCTTGCGGCCGTTGGCACGGCCGCCCGGTGCCCGACCGGACCGCCGCCGGGCCTTGGCCTTTTTGGCCATGCGCGGTCCCTCGGGGCCCATCCATCCCGTGGACCTGGTCTATACCTTCACAACGCGTCGGCCCTACACTCGCGCCCGGTGCTGAAGTGGCGTCCCGTACTGGCGTGCGAGGACGGCGTGACATCTGCGGGGGAGCCAGAGATGTTAGAGGTACTGGGGCTGGACGCGCGGACGGAGCTGGTCTACCGGCTCGTCCTGGAGGAGCCCGAGCTGCGGCTGGACGAGATCGTGGCGCGGCTGGGGCGGAGCGAGCACGATGTGCGCCGCGCTCTGGACCAACTGGCCGAGCTGTGTCTGCTGGACGACGGCCCTCGCGGTACGGAGCAGGGCCCGCCGGTCTTCCGCGCGCTGGACCCGGCCGCCAGTCTGCCGTTCCTCCTGTCCCGCCGGGAGGCCGAACTGGCCAGGCAGCAGCGGGGGCTGGAGGTCGCTCGGGACGCGATGTCGGCCCTGACCACGGAGCGGGGGCAGCGGGCGGGCGGGGGCTTCGACGTCATCAAGCGGCTGGTGGGGCTCGACGCGGTGCGCGAGCGGCTGACCGAACTGGCCGAGCTGGCCAGGACGGAGTGCCTCTCGCTGCTGCCGGGCGGCGCGCAGTCCCCGGACACGCTGGAGGCGAGCGGGCCGCTGGACCGGCGGGCGCTGGAGCGGGGGGTGCGGCTCCGCAGCATCTACCAGGACAGCTTCCGCAACGATCCGTCGACCCTGCGCTATGTGAACCGGCTGGGCCTGCTCGGCGCGGAGAGCCGTACGCTGCCCAGCCTGCCGCTGGTCATGGTCGTGGTCGACGGGGAGGTCGCCCTGGTGCCGTTGGACCCCGACGACGGCCGGGCGGGCGCGCTGGAGTTGCGGAGCAAGGGGGCCGTCGCGGTGGCCCGGCTCCTGTTCGAGCAGCTGTGGGCCGCCGCCACCCCGCTCGGCTCGGCTCCCCGGCGCGACGGCAACGGGCTGACCCCGCAGGAGGACGAGTTGCTGTCCCTGCTGGCGAAGGGGCACACGGACGCGACCGTCGCCCGCCGGCTGGGGGTGTCGCTGCGCACGGTACGCCGGATGAACGCGGAACTGACGGCCCGGATGCAGGCCCGCAGCAGGTTCCAGGCGGGCGCGGAGGCGGCGCGCCGGGGCTGGGTCTGACCGGGCGCGGGACCGTCCCGTACCCACCGACCCGACCGGACCGGGACCGTCCCGTACCCACCGACCCGACCCGACTCGGGGCCGCCGCCCGCCCGGCCGGACCGACCGGGCGTCGCCCTTCCCGCCCCGGTCACGACCGGGGTGAACCGAATCGGCGCCGCACCCGTGCCCCGTTGCGATACATCACCGTTGCCGGACCGCAATGCGGACAGGGGGTGACGCTGGGCGGACGCGTCCCCTAGATTTCCTGCCCATTGCACCGGTGATCAGCGAGGGGACGGAGTCACCACATGGCGGAAACGCCCACACCAGCACCATCGGCACCGCAGGCGACGGGGAAACGGGGCATCTCCCCCAGGTCCATCGTGATCTGGAGCCTGGTCGCCCTCGTCGGCGCCATCGGCTGGGCCACCCTCGCGCTCTCGCGGGGTGAGGAGGTCTCCGCCGCCTGGATGCTGGCAGCGGCCCTCGGCTCGTACGCCATCGCGTACCGCTTCTACTCCCGGTTCATCGCCAACAGGGTCCTGAAGACCGACAAGAACCGCGCGACCCCCGCCGAACGGCTGGACAACGGTGTCGACTTCCATCCCACCGACCGCCGGGTCCTGTTCGGCCACCACTTCGCCGCCATCGCCGGGGCGGGGCCCCTGGTCGGCCCGGTGCTCGCCGCGCAGATGGGCTATCTGCCCGGCACGATCTGGCTCGTCGTCGGCGTCATCTTCGCCGGCGCCGTCCAGGACATGGTGACGCTCTTCTTCTCCACCCGCCGCAACGGCCGTTCGCTCGGCCAGATGGCGCGCGACGAGATAGGCCCGGTCGGCGGGATCGCCGCCCTGGTCGCGGTCTTCATCATCATGATCATCCTGCTCGCGGTCCTCGCGCTGGTCATCGTGAACGCGCTCGCGCACTCGCCGTGGGGCGTCTTCTCCATCGGCATGACGATCCCGATCGCCCTCTTCATGGGCGTCTATCTGCGTACCCTGCGGCCCGGCAAGGTCAGCGAGGTCTCCTTCATCGGTGTCGCGCTGCTGCTCCTCGCGATCGTCGCGGGCGGCTGGGTCGCCGAGTCGTCGTGGGCGGACTTCTTCACGCTGGAGCCGGGCACGCTGGTCATCTGGATGATCGTGTACGGGTTCTTCGCCTCCGTGCTCCCCGTGTGGCTGCTGCTGGCCCCGCGTGACTACCTCTCCACCTTCATGAAGGTCGGCACGATCGGGCTGCTGGCCCTGGGCGTGGTCGTCGCCCTGCCGACCCTGAAGATGCCCGCGGTCACCGACTTCGCCTCCAGCGGCTCGGGCCCGGTCTTCGCCGGCTCGATGTTCCCGTTCGTCTTCATCACCATCGCCTGCGGCGCGCTCTCCGGCTTCCACTCCCTGGTCTCCTCCGGCACCACGCCGAAGATGGTCCAGAAGGAGACGCAGATCCGGATGATCGGCTACGGCGCCATGCTGGTCGAGTCGTTCGTGGCGATCATGGCGATGATCGCCGCCTGCATCATCGACCCCGGCCTCTACTTCGCCATCAACGCACCCGTCGGCGTGATCGGCGACAGCGTCCAGTCCGCCTCCCAGGCCGTGGCGAACTTCGGCTTCACCATCACGCCGGACGCCCTGGCCCAGGCCGCCAAGGACGTCGAGGAGGCGAGCCTGCTCTCCCGGACCGGTGGCGCGCCCACGTTCGCGCTCGGCATGGCGGAGATCTTCTCCGCGGTGGTCGGCGGGACCGCGATGAAGGCGTTCTGGTACCACTTCGCCATCATGTTCGAGGCGCTCTTCATCCTCACCACGGTGGACGCCGGAACCCGGGTCGGGCGCTTCATGCTCCAGGACATGCTGGGCAACGTCTACAAGCCGTTCCGCGAGGTCAGCTGGAAGCCGGGCGTCTGGTTCGCCAGCGCCGTCGTGGTCGGCGGCTGGGGCTACTTCCTCTGGGTCGGCGTGCACGACCCGCTGGGCGGCATCAACCAGCTGTTCCCGCTCTTCGGCATCGCCAACCAGCTGCTGGCGGCCGTCGCGCTGGCCGTCTGCACCACCCTGCTCGTCAAGTCCGGCCGCCTGAAGTGGGCGTGGGTCACCGCGGTCCCGCTCGCCTGGGACGTGGCGGTCACCCTCACCGCGAGCTGGCAGAAGATCTTCTCCGACGACGTCAAGGTCGGCTTCTTCGCCCAGCGCGACAAGTACCAGGCGGGCATCGACGCGGGCGAGGTGCTGGCCCCCGCGAAGAGCATGGACGACATGCGGACCGTCGTCACCAACTCCACCGTCGACGGGGTGCTGAGCGCGCTCTTCGCGCTCCTCATCATCGTGGTGCTCGTGGACGCCGGGCGGGTCTGCTACCGGGCCATCCGCGACCCGGAGAGCGTCAAGCTCCACGAGACGCCGTACGTCGAGTCCAAGCTCGTCGCCCCGGCCTCGATCTTCGCGACCAAGGAGGAGAAGGCCGAACTGGTCGCCGCGGGTGTCGGCCCCGAGGGCGGCATCCGCAAGGAGGAGGCGGAGACGGGGAGCCGGACGTGACGGTCGCGGACGTACGGCGGGTGGCCGGACGGATCCGCTGGTACGTCCGTGAGCTGACCGGCGAGTCCACGTACGACCGCTACGTGGCGCACGCGAGGACCCACGATCCGGACACGCCGGTGATGACCCGTCGCGCCTTCGAACGCGGCCGCATGGACGCCCGCGAGGCGGATCCCCGCGAGGGCTTCCGCTGCTGCTGAGCGCCGCCACCGGCCGATCGGGGCCGCCGCACCCCGCCAGGGGCGCGGCGGCCTCTTTTCGCGCCCCCCGACGAGCCCGGAAGCCGCTCGTTTTCCCGGTGCGCGGAGCCCTCACCGTACGAAAGGATGTGCCCATGACATCGCATCCCCGGCGGGCCCGGCTCCGCCCCGTACTCACGGCCCTGGCGCTGACGCTGACCCTGGCGGCGGCGACGGGCTGCGGCACCGAGGTGGCGCCCGACGCGGAGGCGGCGCGGAGCGGATCGGCGGACCCGGCGCCCGACCGGGCGGAGCTGGAAGCGCGGGCGCTGGCCGTGCAGACCGTCACGGAGCACGTGTGGGTGACCGACGTACCGGGGTACGCCCTGGCCGCCCAGTCGGTCGGGGTGGTCGGCGACGACGGGTTCGGCAGCGTCTACACCACGCCCGACGGCGGGCAGCTCCACCTGCGGGTGGAGCGCCGGGCGCACGCCGGAGCCGACTGTACGAAGGACCCCGCGCCCGCGGGCGGCCAGGAGCCCCTGCTGACCTGTGAGCGGGACGGCGAACAGTGGTACAGGGCCGCGGAGTCGGACCACGCGTACGCCTGGGAACAGGACGGACTGGTGGTCACCGTGAGCGGGGCGCCCGAAGAGGTGGACCGGGCGACACTGCGGGCAGCGGCGCGGGCCGCCCACCGCGCCGACGGCCACGAGCTGGACCAGGTGCTGCCGCCGGCCGACGACGCCCCCGGGCAGCCGCCGGTCGAGCGCGGCGACCTGCCGCCGGTGGGCGACGGCGCCCCGGACAACGACGTGGGTGCGAGTGGCTGACGCACGGGAACGAGTGGCCGGCACGGGAACGAGTAGCTGACACGGGAGCGAGTGGCGACATGGGAGCGAGTGGCTGATGGATCTGACGATCAGGGCGGCGGAGCCCGACGAGTACGCCGTCCTCGGCGAGATCGTCGCCGAGGCGTATCTCTGCGACGGTCTGCTGGACGGCCCGCAGGACCCGTATCTGCTCAAGCTGCGGGCGGTGGAACAACGGGCCGCCGAGGCCGAGGTCCTCGTCGCGCTCGACGCGCACGGGGCGGTGCTCGGCGGTGTGACGTATGCCGCACCCGGCATGCCGTGGCGCGACATCGCGGGACCGGACGAGGCCGAGTTCCGGATGCTGGCGGTAGCCCGCGAGGGGCGCGGACGGGGTGTGGGAGAGGCCCTGGTGCGGGCGTGCGTCGAGCGCGCCCGGTCCACCGAGGGCGTGCGGGCGCTGGCCCTGTCGACGCAGCCGGCCATGCTCGGAGCCCATAGGATCTACCGTCGGCTCGGCTTCGCGCGGACCCCCGAACGGGACTGGGAACCGGTGCCGGGACTACGGCTCATGACCTTCCGGCTGGAGCTGGGAGCGCCCTCCTGAGGGGCATGTTGAATCGTCGCGACACAACATGTGGGGGCCGCTTCATCCGGCGGCCCCCACATGTATGCTCGACCTCGCTGTCGCCGCAGGGGAATCCGGTGCGAATCCGGAACTGTCCCGCAACGGTGTGATCGGTGTGCTTTTGCACACCCGCAAGTCCGAAGACCTGTCGACAGCGCGTCCGGCTCGACCGAACCGGACGCCAGACGTCCGGGCCTCGCGGATAGGCCGGTGGACGCCGTCGCTGTGCTGCCCTGCCCCGGGTCTCGCGCTGCCCGGCTCCCCGCCTTCCGCCGGCCCCTGCCGAGCGAGGGAAAGCCCAGTGACCATCGCGCCCGCCGATCCGGTTTCAGCCACCGAATCCGCTGCCTCCACCACGTCCGGAGCAGGCACGAACGACGGCCCCGGGACCGCTTTGCTGCGGACCCTGACCGACCTCACCGTCGATCTTCCCGACACCGACCCCGGACGGGTCGCCGCCGCCGCGCTGCGCGGACGCAACGCCCGCTCCGACGAGGCCGAGCTGCGCTCGCTGGCCACCGAGGCCGCCGCGGGGCTGATCTCCGAGGACCCGGCGTACTCCAGACTCGCCGCCCGGCTGCTGACCCGGACCATCGCCGACGAGGCCGCGGGCCAGGGCGCGACGCACTTCTCCGCCTCGGTCGCCGTGGGCCACCGCGAGGGCCTGATCGCCGACCGCACCGCCGCCTTCGTGGAACTGCACGCCAAGGCGCTGGACGAGCTGGTCGAGCGGGCGCTGGCCGACGGCGCCGACGACCGCTTCGGCTACTTCGGTCTGCGGACGCTGCACAGCCGCTACCTCCTGCGGCACCCGATCACCCGGCAGGTCATCGAGACCCCGCAGCACTTCATGCTGCGCGTGGCCGCGGGCCTCGCCGAGGACGAGTCGGTGCGGGCGCTGGACGAGGTCGCCGCGCTGTACGGGCTGATGAGCCGGCTGGACTACCTCCCCTCCTCCCCCACCCTCTTCAACTCCGGCACCCGGCACCCGCAGATGTCCTCCTGCTATCTGCTGGACTCGCCGAAGGACGAGCTGGACTCGATCTACGACCGCTACCACCAGGTGGCGCGGCTCTCCAAGCACGCGGGCGGCATCGGTCTGTCGTACTCCCGCATCCGCGCCCGGGGTTCGCTGATCCGGGGCACCAACGGGCATTCCAACGGCATCGTGCCCTTCCTCAAGACGCTGGACGCCTCCGTGGCGGCGGTGAACCAGGGCGGCCGGCGCAAGGGCGCGGCGGCGGTCTACCTGGAGACCTGGCACGCGGACATCGAGGAGTTCCTGGAGCTCCGCGACAACACCGGTGAGGACCAGCGGCGTACGCACAACCTCAACCTGGCGCACTGGATCCCGGACGAGTTCATGCGCCGGGTCGACGCGGACACCGAGTGGTCGCTGTTCTCCCCCTCCGACGTGCCCGAGCTGGTCGACCTGTGGGGCGACGCGTTCGACGCGGCCTACCGGGCGGCCGAGGCCAAGGGCCTGGCGCGCAGGACGATTCCGGCGCGTGAGCTGTACGGCCGGATGATGCGGACCCTCGCGCAGACCGGCCAGGGCTGGATGACGTTCAAGGACGCCTCCAACCGGACCGCGAACCAGACCGCCGAGCCGGGCCGGGTCGTGCACTCCTCCAACCTGTGCACGGAGATCCTCGAAGTCACGGACGACGGCGAGACGGCCGTCTGCAACCTGGGCTCGGTCAACCTGGGCGCGTTCGTGGCGGACGGCTCGATCGACTGGGAGCGCCTGGACGCCACCGTGCGCACCGCCGTGACGTTCCTGGACCGGGTCGTCGACATCAACTTCTACCCGACCGAGCAGGCCGGGCGCTCCAACTCCCGCTGGCGGCCGGTCGGCCTGGGCGCGATGGGCCTCCAGGACGTCTTCTTCCAGCTGCGCCTGCCCTTCGACTCGCCGCAGGCCCGCGCGCTCTCCACGAAGATCTCCGAGCGGATCATGCTCGCCGCGTACGAGGCGTCCTGCGACCTCGCGGAACGCTCGGGCCCGCTGCCTGCCTGGTCCGAGACGCGGTCCGCGCGCGGTGTGCTGCACCCCGACCACTACGCCACCGAGCTGAACTGGCCGGAGCGCTGGGACGCCCTGCGCGCCCGGGTCGCGAAGACCGGCATGCGCAACTCGCTGCTGCTGGCCATCGCCCCGACGGCGACGATCGCCTCGATCGCGGGCGTGTACGAGTGCATCGAGCCGCAGGTCTCCAACCTGTTCAAGCGCGAGACGCTCAGCGGTGAGTTCCTCCAGGTCAACGCCTATCTGGTGGACGAGCTGAAGAAGCTCGGCGTGTGGGACGCCCGCACCCGTGAGGCGCTGCGCGAGGCGAGCGGCTCCGTGCAGGGCTTCGCCTGGATCCCCGAGGACGTGCGGGCGCTGTACCGCACGGCGTGGGAGATCCCGCAGCGCGGCCTGATCGACATGGCGTCGGCCCGTACGCCGTTCCTCGACCAGAGCCAGTCGCTCAACCTGTTCCTGGAGACGCCGACGATCGGCAAGCTCTCCTCGATGTACGCGTACGCCTGGAAGCAGGGGCTGAAGACGACGTACTACCTGCGTTCGCGCCCGGCGACCCGGATCGCCCGCGCCGCGTCCGGCCAGGCGTCGGCCGCCGCCCCCATTCCCGTACAGCAGGCCTCGGCTCCCGACGCGGACGCCATCGCCTGCTCCCTGGAAAACCCCGAGTCCTGCGAGGCCTGCCAGTAATGAGCACCAACGAGACCAAGAACCTGCTCGACCCGGGCTTCGAACTGACCCTGCGTCCCATGCGCTACCCGGACTTCTACGAGCGCTACCGGGACGCGATCAAGAACACCTGGACCGTGGAGGAGGTCGACCTCCACTCGGACGTCTCCGACCTCGCCAAGCTGTCGCCGGGTGAGCAGCACATGATCGGCCGGCTGGTGGCGTTCTTCGCGACCGGTGACTCGATCGTCTCCAACAACCTCGTGCTGACGCTGTACAAGCACATCAACTCCCCCGAGGCGCGGCTGTACCTGTCGCGGCAGCTCTTCGAGGAGGCCGTGCACGTCCAGTTCTATCTGACGCTGCTGGACACCTATCTGCCCGACCCGGACGACCGGGCCGCCGCGTTCGACGCGGTCGAGGAGATCCCCTCGATCCGCGAGAAGGCGCAGTTCTGCTTCAAGTGGATGGACTCGGTCGAGAAGATCGACCGGCTGGAGACGAAGGCCGACCGCCGCCGCTTCCTGCTGAACCTGATCTGCTTCGCGGCCTGCATCGAGGGGCTGTTCTTCTACGGCGCCTTCGCGTACGTGTACTGGTTCCGCTCGCGCGGTCTGCTGCACGGCCTCGCCACGGGCACCAACTGGGTGTTCCGTGACGAGACGATGCACATGAACTTCGCGTTCGAGGTCGTGGACACCGTCCGCAAGGAGGAGCCGGAACTCTTCGACGACGCGCTCCAGCAGCAGGTCACCGACATGCTGAAGGAAGCGGTCGAGGCGGAGCTGCAGTTCGGCCGCGACCTGTGCGGCGAGGGCCTGCCGGGCATGAACACCGAGTCGATGCGCCAGTACCTGGAGTGCGTCGCCGACCAGCGGCTCGCCCGCCTCGGCTTCCCGACGGTGTACGGCTCGGAGAACCCGTTCTCCTTCATGGAGCTCCAGGGCGTCCAGGAGCTGACGAACTTCTTCGAGCGCCGCCCGTCCGCCTACCAGGTGGCCGTGGAGGGCTCGGTCGGGTTCGACGACGACTTCTAGACCTGAGGGGGTCTCCCCGACCCCGGCCCGGGTTCGGGTCTCCCCGACCCCGGCCCGGGTTCCTCAGACCCTGGCCCACCTTCCGAGGTGAGGACGCCGCGCGGCCGCGACCCGTCGCGCGGCGCTTTCCGTTTCCGGGGGTCCGGACGCCCGCCTCCCGCGTTCCGCCTCCCGCAGCTGGCGGTCGATGCGGCGTTCGCGGGCGACGCCGAGGGCCACGGGCGCGAGGACGAGGGCGAAAAGTGCCGCTACGACCAGGTAGTTCAGGAATGTGTTCATGTCTCTACTCTGGACCGCCGGAACGAAAATCATCAGTGGCAGGACTGCCATGGGGCATCAAATAACTGCCACACTCGCCCCATGCTGACCAATGTCGCCGCCCTCCTCCTCGACGAGGTCCACCCCTTCGAACTCGGCGTCCTGTGCGAGGTGTTCGGACTGGACCGCAGTGACGAGGGCCTGCCGGTGCACGATTTCGCGGTGGTCTCCGCCGAGGGCCCCGTCCTGAACACCCACGCGGGCTTCACCATCTCCACGCCGCACGGCCTGGAGCGGCTGGAGGAGGCCGACCTCATCGCCGTGCCGGCGGGCAGCCACTTCATGGAACGGGAGTATCCCGAGGAGGTCCTCGACGCCCTGCGCCGGGCCGTCGCGCGCGGCTCACGCGTGCTGAGCGTCTGTTCGGGGGCTTACGTCCTGGGCGCGGCCGGGCTGCTGGACGGCCGCCGCTGCACCACGCACTGGCGGCACGCGGCGGAGCTGTCGCGGCGCTTCCCGAAGGCGATCGTCGAGCCGGACGTGCTGTACGTGGACGAGGGCGCGGTGATCAGCTCGGCGGGCACGGCCGCCGGGATCGACGCGTGTCTGCACCTGATCCGGCAGGAGTACGGCCAGGAGGCGGCCAACACCCTCGCCCGGCGGATGGTGGTGCCGCCGCACCGGGACGGCGGGCAGGCACAGTACATCAGCCGCCCGCTGCCCCGGAACGCCTGCGACACGGTCGGCTCGACCCTGGCGTGGATGGAGCGGCACCTCGACCAGGAGATGAGCGTGGAGCAGCTGGCGGCGCTGGCGCACATGTCGCCGCGCACCTTCGCCCGGCGGTTCCAGCAGGAGACCGGGACCACGCCGTACCGCTGGCTGCTGCGGCAGCGGGTGCTGCTGGCCCAGCACCTGCTGGAGACCTCCGACCTGACGGTCGACACGATCGCCGGGCGGACGGGCTTCGGCACGGCGGCGACCCTGCGACACCAGTTCGTGCGGTCACTGGGCACCACGCCGAACGCCTACCGCCGCACCTTCCGGGGCCCGTCGGCCACCGCCGTGCCCGATGTCGCCTGAGCGCCGCCGGGCACGGTCACCGGCTGCCCGTGATCCGCTGCGGGTCAGATGCCGCAGCTGGGCGCCGACCAGAAGCGGCTGGGGCCCTGGTTGACGTGCACGTGGTCGTTGTGGCCGACGTAGCCGGGGCCGAGGATTCCGCGGAAGCCGTGGTAGCGGGCCTGCTTGGCGAGCGTGCAGAGCGAGTGCGGGGAGGCGCCGAGGTCGACCGCGTCACCGTACATGTGACGGCTGTTGGAGGCGCCGCCCACGGCCGCGTTGCAGGAGGCGGAGCGGAATCCGCTGGTGACGCGGATGGACTGGTCGCCCAGCGCGTGGCGCAGCGCCTCCAGCTTCCACATGCTGCTCAGCGCGTTGGCCTTGGCCGTGCCGGCGGCGACCTTCCCGCCGGCCCAGGTGCTGTTGCACGTGTTCAGCTCGGGGTAGGTGAAGTGGGCCGGGGTGCAGTCGTTGTCCTGGAGCGCGTAGAGCTTGGACTGGGTGGCGGGGCCGGCGACCCCGTCGGCCGCGAGGCCGTAGGCCGCCTGGAACCGCTTGACGGCGGCGGTGGTGGCGGGGCCGTAGGAGCCGTCGATGGCGAGCACCGTGTTGTAGCCCGGGTAGCCGGCCACCCGGATCTGGAGCTGGGTGACATCGTTGCCGGTGGCGCCGGCCTTCAGGGTGCGGGTCCAGGTGTAGCAGCCGTCGGCCTGCGCGGTGCCGGCGGTCAGCACCGCACCGCCCAGCGCGAACGTAATGGTCATGACAAGTCCGAGCAGAACGCGTGCGGTACGTCTCAGCACAGGGGTCTCCCTCTGAACGTCACGGTCGATGTGCAGGCGAGCCTGGCCCAGTCGGCTACGCGCGTCAACTACCTCTGGGGAAACTGCAGTTGGCTGCCAGGGGCGGAGCGGAGACGGCAGGGGCCCGGCACCGGCGAACCGGTGCCGGGCCCCTGCGGGGGCGTCCGGCCTCAGGCGTTCGGGACGACCTCGTAGCGCGGAGTGCCCTCGTCCATCTGCCGCAGCGCGTCCTTGCGCTCCCGCTTGGAGAGCCGGTCGATGTACAGGTAGCCGTACAGGTGGTCCGTCTCGTGCTGGAGGCACCGGGCGAAGTAGCCACTGCCCCGCACCTTGACCGGATTGCCCTGCGCGTCCTGCCCGCGCACCACCGCGTAGTCGGGGCGGGCGAGCGAGGCGTACGCGGTCGGGACCGAGAGGCAGCCCTCGTTGGAGTCGTCCAGCACCCGCGCCTCGGGGGCCAGCTCCTCCAGGACCGGGTTGCAGATGACGCCGGTGTGGCGGACCCCGTCGTCGTCGGGGCAGTCGTAGACGAAGACCTTCAGGTCCACGCCGATCTGGTTGGCGGCCAGGCCGACGCCCTCGGCCGTCTTCTGGCTGGCGAACATGTCGTCGATCAGCCGCGCCAGCTCGTCGTCGAAGGCGGTGACGTCCTTGCACTCCTTGTGCAGCACCGGGTTGCCCACGACCGTGATCGGACGGGAGGTTCCGCGCTCGCGGTAGGCCGCCTCGCGCTCCTCGCAGTCCTCCGTGTCGACGAGGAACCCCTCGTCGTCCACGCCGATCCGCCCGTCCGTCTCCTGCTGCGACATGTCCGCCGTACGCCTTCCTGCAAACCTGAACTCGGTGACCCCGCCGTGTCCCGTCCCGTCAGTGCCCGGGAACCGCGAGTGGGACTGCACCGTGAACGGTGCGCGTACAGCCTACGGCCACCGGTCAGCAGACTTCTTCGAGATCCCGCCACTCGCGGCTGTCCGGGCTGTCCGCGACCCAGCCGTCCAGCAGCCCGCGCACCAGTCCGGCGGGGGCCGCGAGGCCGCACTCGCGCTCCGGGACCCACAGGTCTCCGGCGCCCGCGGTGCGGTGGCCCAGCGGCCCGGGGTGGCCCGGCTCGCTGTGATCGTGCGGGTCCAGGTGCTCCCCGTCGCCCTCGTCGCTCTCCATCCGGCTCTCCGAGCACGCCCGGCAGAGCAGCCGTACGGAGGAGGACCAGTCCTCGGCGGCGAACCCGGCGTCCGAGGCCAGCTTCTCCAGGGCGTCCCGGTCCTCCTCGGTCGCCGCCTCCAGCAGCACCACCCAGGTCGGCACGGGTGACGGAGCCCACAGCTCGATCTCGTCGAACACCGGATACGAGGGCCCGGCCGCGGTGACCCGCTCGCCGTTGGGCACCCCGTCGTGCAGCACGACCTCGCCCCAGCGCCGTCCGGAGGACGGCAGCGGGATCGAGAGCACCTCGATCCGGGCCGGGTCGAGCCGGCGGCCCCAGACCACCTCGGCCTCGCCCTCCGGCGAGAGCCGCACGGCGGCGCTGCCGAGCTCCATACCGGTCGGCTCGGTGGTGGCCGCGCTGTGCTGGCCGCCGCCGGGGACCTTCAGTCCGTACGCCTGCCAGGCCCGCCGCGCCAGCGGCCAGTCCTGGAGCGCGGTGGCCGCGATCCCGACGTTCCACCAGTCCGGGGCGCCCGACTCCCGGTCGAGCAGCGCGACGGCCCGCAGGCCCGCCGCCCTCGCCTGCTCCCAGTCGTGCCGGAACTTGTGCAGCAGCGCCAGATTGAACCAGGACTCCGAGAGCCAGGGCTCCAGATCCGCCGCGCGCGTCAGCAGCGCTCCCGCGTCCTCGTACCGGCCGTCGCCGATCAGCGTGAACGCGCGGTCCGTGGCCTGCCGCCAAGAGGCGGACGGCCGATGCCGTACCTTCCCGAAGATCCTCACGATTCCCGCCTGTCCCGACTGGACACCCTCGTCATCCGCTCTGCTTTCGCATCCAACCATGCCCGGCCGGACGCCCGCTCATTACCCATGGGTTACCCAGCTCCGGCCGGGGTCAGACCGCCCGTGCGAGGACGTGTCCCAGCGCCCCGGCCACCGGTGGCCGGTGGCCCCGCCCGGAGCCGGGGCCGGGCCGCTCCGGCGCGGCCCCGGACATGCGTGGGCCGCCGTGCCCGGGCGATCGGGGCACAGCGGCCGTCCCACCGGACCTCGGGGATCCGACGGAGCATCTGCGGGTGGCTACTCGGCGGCGGACGCCGACCGGTCGGTGTCCTGCACGGTCAGGTCCTGCTCGGGCACGGCCTCGCCGGCCCGGATCAGGTCGATCCGGCCCATCACCTTGGAGCGCAGGTCGGTCGGGACGTCGTCCTGCCCGCAGCAGCGCTTGACCAGCTTCTTCACGGCCTGTTCGAGACCGTACTTCTCCAGGCACGGGGAGCACTCCTCGAAGTGCACCTCGAACTTCGTGCAGTCGCCCTCGGGCATCTCCCGGTCGAGAAACTCGTAGAGATGGTCGAGGACCTCCGAGCAATCCGTCTCGTGCGGCTCTCCGCAGCTCATGAGGCCGAGCCCTTCCGATCGTCCGAGTCACCGGCGCCGGCCGCGACGAGCCCGCGCTCACGGGCGTAGTCCTCCAGCATGCCGCGCAGCTGGCGGCGGCCGCGGTGCAGCCGGGACATCACCGTACCGATGGGAGTCCCCATGATGTCCGCGATCTCCTTGTAGGCAAAGCCCTCTACATCGGCGAGATACACGGCGATGCGGAACTCCTCGGGAATCGCCTGGAGCGCCGACTTCACGTCGGAGTCCGGGAGATGGTCGAGCGCCTGGGACTCCGCCGAACGCAGACCGGTCGACATGTGCGACTCGGCCCGCGCCAGCTGCCAGTCCTCGATCTCCTCGGCGGCGCTGCGCTGGGGCTCCCGCTGCTTCTTGCGGTACGAGTTGATGAAGGTGTTGGTCAGGATGCGGTACATCCACGCCTTGAGGTTCGTCCCCTCACGGAACTGGTGGAAGGAGCCGTACGCCTTGGCGTAGGTCTCCTGGACCAGGTCCTCGGCATCGGCCGGGTTACGCGTCATGCGCAGCGCGGCCGAGTACATCTGGTCGAGAAAGCCGAGGGCGTCCCGCTCGAAGCGCGCGTTGCGCTCGGCGGACGTCTCCGGTGCACGGCCGTCGTCGGTCCCTGTGTCGGTCCCAGTGACCGGACCCACCTCCTCCAACGATGTGGCGGAGCCGAAACCGGACCCGCTCGCATCGGAGAATAGTCGACCTTGCTTCGAGACGGGCTGTCGATCAGCGCGGCCCGGCGGCCGCTCGTGGCTGGTCCTCGCCGCGGGCAGCACGGTCCACTCCAGATCAGCGGCGTTCGAGCGGCTGGGGCAGATGGTCGAACCCATGCGACGGACTCCCTCTCCACGTTGTTCGGGGTACCACGTGTCTCTACCGACGTCCCGAACAACAGCGCCCCCGGGCGGAGCATTCCCGGGGCCTGTGCCACGTGCGTGAGGCCCGGGTCACCCGGGCCGGTCCGCCCGGCCGAGTGACGCGATCCACCCGGCCACCGCGTCGGTGAGGACGCGCATCGACTGCTCCTCGGTCGCCCCGGACCTCTTCGGCACCGCGAACCCGTGGTCGCCGTGGGGCACTTCGGCCAGTTCGTACGGGCCGGGCGGGAACTCGTCGGGCCGGCCGAACGGATCGTTGCCGCCCTGCACCACCAGCGTGGGCACGCCCGCCCCGAGCAGTTCGTCGGCGCGGGACTTCTCCGGCCTGCCCGGCGGGTGCAGCGGGAAGCTGAGCGCGAGGACGGCGGCCGCGCCCAGCTCCGAGGCCGTACGGCAGGCGACCCGGGCCCCGGCGCTGCGGCCCCCGGAGACGACGGGAACCCCGGGAGCGGCCAGGGCGGGCCACAGACCGCGCCAGCCGGTGTCCAGGGTCTTCGGGGCGGGCGCGACCTTCCGGCCCGCCACCCGCCAGGGCTGCTCCACCAGGGCGACGGTGACCCCGTGTCCGGGCAGGGCCGCGGCCAGGGCCTTCAGGTCGCGGGCCTCGATGCCGCCGCCCGCCCCGTGGCTCACGGCCAGGACGAGGCGGGGCGCGGGCGCGGGGACCCAGGTGATCCGGGCCTCACCGGCGTCGGTGGTGACGTTCTGTGTACGTGGTTGACGGCTCACCGCGCCATCCTCTCCCGCGCGCCCTCCCGCATCCCGTGCGCCGCTCGGAACAGCTCCCGCGCGCCGCTCAGAACAGCGTGGACTCCTCGGGCGCGGCCAGCTCCTCCAGCAGTTCCGGCCCGTTGTTGCGGACGTTGCTGACGGTGGTGGCGACCGGGTAGGCGCGCATCAGCCCGCCGGGCGGCGGCTCCAGCAGCGCGCGCAGCTCGTCGACGCCCGTGTGGGTGGGGTCCAGCCAGGTGTCCCAGCGGTCGGGGGTGAGCATCAGCGGCATCCGGGGGTGGATGTCGGCGAGCGCGCCGGGCCCCTCGGCCGGGGCGACGGCCAGCGGTGTGGTCTCCGCCTCGGTGGTGATCACCGAGCACGTCACCCACCAGGCGTTCTCGTGGTCGCCGGGCAGGGTCGCGTCGCGCCAGAACTCGTACAGTCCGGCCATCGCGAAGACCGACCCGTCGGCGGGGGTCACGAAGTAGGGCTGCTTGCGGGCCCGCTTCTTGCCCTTCTTCTCCTCCAGCTGCCGTTCCTCCGAGCCGGTGACCCACTCGTAGTAGCCGTCGGCGGGCAGGATGCAGCGGCGCTGGGCGAAGGCGCGGCGGAAGGAGGGCTTCTCGTGGACGGTCTCCGCGCGGGCGTTGATCATCCGGGCGGCGCCCTCGGGGGTCTTCGCCCAGGACGGTACGAGCCCCCATTTCAGGGCACGCAGCTGGCGAACCGGACGCTGGTCGTCGGCGTCCTTAACAGGACGCTCCAGAACGGCGTAGACCTCCTTGGTCGGCGCCACGTTCCAGTCCGGCTCCAGGGCCTCGGTGGGCTCCCACTTCTCGACGCCGAAGAGCCCGGTCAGGTCCTCGGGCTTCCGACTCGCTGCAAACCGTCCGCACATAAGTGCCAGACTGCCACGACCGCCCACCCCGACCGCAAGGAGTCGCCCGGCCCATGAACAGCACCGAACTGGGCGATCTGTGGGATCGCGTCACCGGAACCCAGTCCGCTCCCGAGCAGTGGCTGGTGGTGGTGACGGCCACCCTGGCACTCGTCGCCGTCGTGCCCAACCCGATATGGCGGCTCGCGCGCAACACCATCACCATCGCGCACGAGGGCGGCCACGGCCTGGTGGCGCTGCTCACCGGGCGGCAGCTCTCCGGCATCCGGCTGCACTCGGACACCAGCGGCCTGACCGTGAGCCGCGGCAGGCCGACCGGGATCGGCATGATCCTCACGGCGGCGGCGGGCTACACGGCCCCCTCCCTGCTGGGCCTGGGCGGCGCCTGGCTGCTGACCAACGGCAGGATCACCCTCCTGCTGTGGGTGGCGACGGCCCTGCTCGCGGTGATGCTGGTGATGATCCGCAATGTGTACGGGGCCCTCACCGTCATCCTGACCGGCACCGCCTTCCTGCTGGTGTCCTGGCTGGCCTCGTCGGACGTCCAGTCGGCGTTCGCGTACGCGGTGGTGTGGTTCCTGCTGCTGGGCGGGGTGCGGCCGCCGTTCGAGCTCCAGTCCAAGCGGCACCACGGCGGCGCCCCGGACTCCGACGCGGACCAGTTGGCCCGGCTGACCCACGCCCCGGCGGTGCTGTGGCTGTTCCTCTTCCACGCGGTGTCGCTGTGCTCGCTGATCGGCGGCGGGCGGTGGCTGCTGGGCTGGTGAGGCGGTGGGACCGCCGCGGTCCGTACCACTCTCTGGTTACGGGATGGTTTCCGCCCTTTTGGCCAGGATCCGGGTCGGCGTAGAACCACTAAAGTGATGGTCATGACCGAGAGTTCCGTGCACCCCGCCCTCTGGCCCGCCCCCAACGCGAGCGGCGCCGTCGACGCGACCGTCACCGTGCCCGGATCCAAATCGGTCACCAACCGCGCGCTCGTGCTGGCCTCGCTGGCCGCCGAGCCGGGCTGGCTGCGCCGCCCGCTGCGCTCCCGCGACACCCTGCTCATGGCCGACGCGCTGCGCGCCATGGGCGTCGGGATCGAGGAGACCGTCTCCTCCTCGTCCGCCGCCGGCCCGTCCGCCGCGGCCTCCCCGGCCGGCTCGGGCGAGGCCTGGCGGGTCATCCCGGCGAGGCTGCACGGCCCGGCCGCGGTCGACGTCGGCAACGCCGGCACGGTCATGCGCTTCCTGCCGCCCGTCGCCACGCTCTCCGACGGCCCGGTCCGCTTCGACGGCGACCCCCGCTCCTACGAGCGCCCGCTGACCGGTGTGATCGAGGGGCTGCGGGCGCTCGGCGCACGGATCGACGACGACGGGCGCGGGGCGCTGCCGCTGACCGTGCACGGCGGCGGGGCGCTGGAGGGCGGGCCGGTGGCGATCGACGCCTCGTCCTCCTCGCAGTTCGTCTCGGCGCTGCTGCTGTCGGGACCGCGCTTCAACCAGGGCCTGGAGGTCCGGCACACCGGGTCCACGCTCCCCTCGATGCCGCACATCCGGATGACCGTCGACATGCTGCGGGCCGTCGGCGCGCAGGTGGACGAGCCGGAGACGGGCGGCGAGCCGAATGTGTGGCGGGTTGCCCCCTCCGCCCTGCTCGGCCGGGACCTGACGATCGAGCCGGACCTGTCGAACGCCCAGCCGTTCCTGGCCGCGGCCCTGGTGACCGGCGGCCGGGTCACGATCCCCGACTGGCCCGAGCGGACCACCCAGCCGGGTGACGCGCTGCGCGAGATCTTCACCGCGATGGGCGGCGGCTGCGAGCTGACCGAGCACGGGCTGACCTTCACCGGTACGGGCCGCATCCACGGCATCGACGTGGACCTCGGCGAGGTCGGCGAGCTGACCCCGGGCATCGCGGCGGTAGCGGCGCTGGCCGACTCCCCCTCCACGCTGAGCGGCGTCGCCCATCTGCGGCTGCACGAGACGGACCGGCTGGCCGCGCTGACCAAGGAGATCAACGAGCTGGGCGGCGACGTCACCGAGACGGCCGACGGGCTGCACATCCGCCCGCGCCCGCTGCGCGGCGGCGTCTTCCACACGTACGACGACCACCGCATGGCCACCGCCGGGGCGGTCATCGGCCTGGCGGTGAAGGGCGTGGAGATCGAGAACGTGGGCACGACCGCGAAGACGCTGCCGGACTTCCCGGACATGTGGACCGGAATGCTCGGGGCCTAGACGATGCGCCGTTACGGGAAGAACCCCGACGAGGACGACATCCGCGTCCGCCCCAACCGCAAGGGCAACCGGCCGCGCACGCACATCCGGCCCAAGCACGAGGACGCCGAGGACGGCATGGTCCTCACCGTCGACCGGGGCCGGCTCACCTGCCTCGTCGAGGGCCGGACCGTGGTGGCGATGAAGGCCCGCGAACTGGGCCGCAAGGCCGCCGTGGTGGGCGACACCGTCTCCATCGTCGGCGACCTCTCCGGCGAGAAGGACACCCTGGCCCGGATCGTGCGCATCGCCCCGCGCCGCACGGTGCTGCGCCGCACGGCGGACGACGACGACCCGTACGAGCGCGTGGTCGTCGCCAACGCGGACCAGCTGGCGATCGTCACCGCGCTGGCCGACCCGGAGCCCCGCCCGCGCATGATCGACCGCTGTCTGGTGGCGGCGTACGACGGCGGGCTGACCCCGCTCCTGGTGCTGACCAAGTCCGACCTCGCGTCCCCGGACAAGCTGCTGGAGGCGTACACCCCGCTCGGCGTGCCGTACATCGTGACCAGCCGCGAGGAGCTGGAGAGCGGGGACGCCGCCGACCGGGTCCGGGAGTTCCTGAACGACCGCGTCACCGCCTTCGTCGGACACTCCGGGGTCGGCAAGACGACGCTGGTCAACGCCTTGGTACCTCCGGAGCGGCGACGGACCACCGGCATCGTCAACGCGGTGACCGGCCGGGGGCGGCACACCACCACATCGGCCCTCGCGCTGCCGCTGCCCGGCGACCGGGGCTGGGTGGTCGACACCCCGGGCGTGCGCTCCTTCGGGCTGCACCACGTCGACCCGTCGCGGGTCATCCACGCCTTCCCGGACCTGGAGCCGGGCACCGAGAACTGCCCGCGCGGCTGCACCCACGACGAGAACCAGCCGGAGTGCGCGCTGGGCGCCTGGGTGGCGGACGGACACGCCGACCCGGCGCGACTGGACTCCCTGCACCGGCTGCTCGCGACCCGGGAGCGGCGCGAGGGCGACTGACGGCGCCCCGGCCGGAATCGGCCGGTGCGGCGCGGGCATGTTTGCGAGCTTCAACGACTGGTAAAGGCATAATCGCACCGAGTGGGCGGTACGTCGTGCCGTCCCCCGGGTACGTTCCCGAACCGATGACCGGTCACCTATGCGGGAGGCAACTGACGATGGCGTGGCTGCTGGTCGTGGTCGCAGGACTGCTGGAGACCGGCTTCGCCGTGTGTCTGAAGCTCTCGCACGGATTCACCCGGCTCTGGCCGACGGTCGCGTTCGCCGCGTTCGCGCTCGGCAGCTTCGGTCTGCTGACCCTGGCGCTGAAGAAGCTCGACGTCGGTCCCGCGTACGCGGTGTGGACCGGGATCGGGGCGGCCGGGACGGCGATCTACGGCATGATCTTCCTCGGTGACGTGGTCTCCACGCTGAAGCTGGTGTCGATCTCGCTGGTGGTCATCGGCGTGATCGGCCTCCAGCTGTCCGGCTCGGCCCACTGAGACCCGCCCCCTTCTGAACCGCCGGCCGTGACGCCTCCCGGACGAGGCGGAGCGCGCGGCTGTCCGCGGCGTCGTCGCCCGGGACCGGGACCACCACACAGGACAGCGCGAGGCGTAGCGCGATCTCGCAGCTCCCGGCCGCGGCCCCGGGCGACACGGCCGCCATCCGGTCCCGTACCAGCGCGAGCAGATCCTCGGGGGTCGGCGGCGGCCTCCCGCCCGGCCTCCCCCGGGGGCCCGGCCGGTGGTCGGGGCGGGGCAGCCCCTCCGCCCAGTCCCCCGTGAGCAGCGCCCTGACCAGCGCGTCCTCGCGGGCCGCGCGTACGGTCCAGAGCGCGACGGCGGCCGGACGGTCGGGAGCCGGGGCGGTCAGGGCGCGGTCCACTCCGGCGAGATAGCCGTCGGCGGCCCGTCGCAGCAGCGCCGCGGCCAGTCCGCCCTTGGTGCCGAACTCGTTGTAGAGGGTCTGCCGCGAGACGCCGGCCAGGGTCGCGACGTCGACCATGCGCACCGTGCGCCAGGGAGCGTCGCCCAGGGCCCGGAACGCGGCGTCCAGCAGTGCCTGCCGCGCTGTCGGCATCGTCGCCTCCCCACCCCGGGACCCTGCGGTTCAGAGTTGACCCGCTCCCGGGGGCTGTCAAGGTCCCGGGCGGCACGGGGGCGCTGTAGCCCGTGCCCGGCGGCGCTGGATACTGTGACGGCATGCCCGACTACCACGATGATCTGCGCCTGGCCCACGTACTGGCGGACGCCGCCGACGCGGCGACGATGGACCGGTTCAAGGCTCTCGACCTGAAGGTGGAGACCAAGCCGGACATGACGCCGGTGAGCGAGGCCGACAAGGCCGCCGAGGAGCTGATCCGGGGCCACCTGCATCGGGCCCGTCCGAGGGACGCGATCCTGGGCGAGGAGTACGGGATCGAGGGCAGCGGACCGCGGCGCTGGGTGATCGACCCGATCGACGGCACCAAGAACTACGTGCGCGGCGTGCCGGTGTGGGCCACGCTGATCTCGCTGATGGAGGCGGGAGAGGACGGCTTCCAGCCGGTGATGGGCGTGGTCTCCGCGCCCGCGCTGAACCGGCGCTGGTGGGCGGCGAAGGGCGCGGGCGCGTTCACCGGACGCAGCCTCACCTCCGCGACCCGGATGCACGTGTCGAAGGTGGAGCGGATCGCCGACGCCTCGTTCGCGTTCTCCTCGCTGTCGGGCTGGGAGGCGCAGGGCCGCCTCGACGGCCTGCTGGACCTCACCCGGGCCTGCTGGCGGACGCGGGGGTACGGGGATTTCTGGCCGTACATGATGGTCGCCGAGGGTTCCGTGGACATCTGCGCGGAGCCGGAGCTGTCGCTGTGGGACATGGCGGCGACCGCGATCATCGTGCAGGAGGCGGGCGGCCGGTTCACCTCGCTGGACGGGGTGGACGGTCCGGGCGGCGGAAACGCGGCGGCCTCCAACGGGCCGCTCCACGACGAGCTGCTGGGTTATCTGAACCAGCGCTACTGACCGCCCCTTTCGGGTCTGTCGGCAGCCGTACGGTCCGCGAGACGCGCCGGGGCCTGTGGTGTGCTTCTCGCACGCCCTCGGCGCGCTTCGCTCACCCCTTGTCGACCCGCCCCAAGGGTGCAACTCTGAGAGTCCCCCCACTTGTGAACTTGTGAATCGACTCACGGAGTCGGCTCGCCGAGGAGGTGGCTCGTTCCATGCTCGTCCGTGACGCCATGAGCACGGTGGTCCTCACCATCGGCCCCACCCATACGCTCCGCCAGGCGGCCCGGCTGATGTCGGCCCGCCGCATCGGGGCAGCTGTCGTCCATGATCCGGACACCTGCGGGCTCGGCATCATCACCGAGCGCGACATCCTCGACGCGGTCGGATCGGGGCTGGACCCCGACCGGGAGTCCGCGTCCGCCCACACCACCACCGACGTGGTGTTCGCCGCCCCGGCCTGGACCCTGGAGGAGGCCGCGGAAGCCATGACGCACGGCGGGTTCCGGCATCTGATCGTGCTGGACGGCGACGGCCCGGTGGGCATCGTCTCGGTGCGCGACATCATCCGCTGCTGGGC
Source organism: Streptomyces sp. NBC_01116 (assembly GCF_041435495.1). Lineage (NCBI taxonomy): Bacteria > Bacillati > Actinomycetota > Actinomycetes > Kitasatosporales > Streptomycetaceae > Streptomyces > Streptomyces sp. NBC_01116. The sequence goes on along the minus strand of NZ_CP108644.1, from coordinate 5,834,564 downwards.
GCCCGTCCGGCGCACGGTCGCAACCGCCGGCTGACGCCCGCCCCGCGTCGGGTCCGCGTGCGGTCGGCGCCGGAACGACCGGTGGGCCGGACCCCGCGAGGGGATCCGGCCCACGGTCGACGGCAGGCGTCCGGTCAGCCGCGAAGGGCCTGGACCGCGGCTTCCAGCCGCTTGCCGAAGTCGCCGTCCGCCTGGCGGAAGTTGTTGATCGCACGCTCGGCGATGTCGTCGCGCGAGACCTTGGCGATGAACCCGGCGAGGTTCTCGATCAGCCGGACCTTCTCGTCCTCGGAGAAGAGCCGGTAGAGGTCGCCCGCCTGCACGAAGTCGCTGTCCTCGGCGTGGGCGGGGGCCTCGTGGTTGCCGGTCGGGCCGGTGACCGGCAGGGGCTGCCACAGCGGGCGGTCCGTCTGGGCCGGGCCGCCGAAGCTGTTCGGCTCGTAGTTCTTGGCGCCCTTGTGGCGGCCGTCGTAGAGGAAGCCGTCCCGGCTGTTGGTCCGCGCCTCGGTGGCGTGCGGGCGGTTCACCGGCAGGTGGTCGGCGTTGATGCCGACGCGGTAGCGGTGGGCGTCGCCGTACGCGAAGAGGCGGCCCTGGAGCATCTTGTCGGGGGACGGGCCGATGCCCGGCACGAAGTGCGCGGGGCTGAAGATCGACTGCTCGACCTCGGCGAAGATGTTCTCCGGGTTGCGGTTGAGCTCCAGCTTGCCGATCTCGATCGGCGGGTAGTCCGCGTGCGGCCACACCTTGGTGAGGTCGAACGGGTTGAAGCGGTAGCCGGCCGCGTCCGCTGCGGGCATGATCTGGACCTGCACCGTCCAGGACGGGAAGTCACCGCGCTCGATCGACTCGCGCAGGTCGCGCTGGTGGCTGTCGGGGTCGACGCCGGAGAGCCGGACGGCTTCCTCGGTGGTGAGGTTCTTGATGCCCTGGTCGGTCTTGAAGTGGTACTTGACCCAGAAGACCTCGCCGGCCTCGTTGTTCCACTGGAAGGTGTGCGAGCCGTAGCCGTTCATGTGGCGCAGCGTGGCCGGGATGCCCCGGTCGCCGAAGAGCCAGGTCACCTGGTGCGTCGACTCGGGCGACAGGCCCCAGAAGTCCCAGACGTTGTCCGCCTCCTGCGAGCCGGTGTACGGGTCGCGCTTCTGGGTGTGGATGAAGTCGGGGAACTTGATGGCGTCCTTGATGAAGAACACCGGGGTGTTGTTGCCGACGAGGTCGTAGTTGCCCTCTTCGGTGTAGAACTTCAGCGCGAAGCCGCGGGGGTCGCGCGCGGCGTCGGCGGAGCCGAGGTTGCCCGCGACGGTGGAGAAGCGCAGGAAGGTCTCGGTCTGCTTGCCGACCTCGGAGAGGAACTTCGCCCGGGTCCACTGCGAGACGTCGCGGGTCAGCGTGAAGGTGCCGTACGCACCGGCGCCGCGGGCGTGCACGATCCGCTCCGGTATGCGCTCGCGGTTGAAGTGGGCGAGCTTCTCCAGCAGCGCCTGGTCCTGGACGAGAACCGGCCCGCCGACGCCGGCGGTCTCGCTGTTCTGGTTGTCGGCGACCGGCGCGCCGGCCTCCGTGGTGAGCGGTCCCTGCGTCACGTGCGCCTCCTGCGTCATGTCCTGCACATCCAAGATCGGCCGACCTCGGTCGTCGGTCCGATGTTCCGCACAGCCTGTCCCTTGGCGTATGCCGATCCCGATCCTACAATGGACAATGTCTAAGTCAAGTGAACATCCAAAGTCACACCCGATCGGGACTCGGTACCTCCACTGTTAGGCTGGGCTGCATGAGCGACCTGCTGGAACGACTTCGTGGACGCGGCTGGCGCATGACGGCGCAGCGGCGTGTCGTGGCCGAGGTCCTCGACGGGGACCACGTACACCTGACGGCGGACGAGGTCCACGCGAGGGCCGTCTCCCGGCTGCCCGAGATCTCGCGCGCCACCGTCTACAACACCCTCGGCGAGATGGTGTCCCTCGGTGAGGTGCTGGAGGTCTCCACCGATCGCCGGGCCAAGCGCTACGACCCGAACGCGCACCACCCGCACCACCACCTGGTGTGCGCCCGGTGCGGCGCCATCAGGGACGTGCACCCCGCGGGCAACCCGCTGGCGGACCTGCCGACGGACGAGCGCTACGGCTTCATGGTCTCCGGCGTCGAGGTGACGTACCGCGGCATCTGCCCGGCCTGCGCCGCCACCGCCTGACCCGGCCTCCGCGGGCCCGCCTCCGGGCGGGCCCGCTCTTCTCGGCCGCCGGACATGACCGGGGTCCGGACATGACGAAGGCCCGGATCTCGATGAGATCCGGGCCTTCGTCTTTCAGTAGCGGGGACAGGATTTGAACCTGCGACCTCTGGGTTATGAGCCCAGCGAGCTACCGAGCTGCTCCACCCCGCGTCGGTGAATGCAACATTACGTCAGCAGGTCGGGCGGCGCAAATCCATTCACCGGGCCCATGGGCCCGGCAGGGTTACGCGGTCAGCTCCTGGTGCAGCGCCTCGCGCAGCCGCGCGGCGCGCTCGGCCACCTCCGCGGGACCCAGCTCCACCGCCCGCGCACACCAGCGCTGCCCCTCGGTCAGCTCGCCCCGACGGGCGGCGAGGAGCGCCAGGCGCAACGCGGCACGACCGTGTCCGGCGGTGGCCGCACGGCTCCACCACAGGGCGGCCTCGCGCTCGCTGCCCTCGCGGGCCAGCAGCAGCCCGAGGTTGAAGGCCCCGTTGCGGCTGCCCGCCTCGGCGGCCTCCCGGTACCAGTGGGCGGCGCTCTCCGTGTCCCCGCGGGCGGCGGCGAGCATGCCGACCCGGACCTGGGCGCGGCGATGCCCCTGCTGGGCGGCCCGCTCGTACCACTCCTCGCACTCGGTCTTCTCCGGCATCGGCTCACCGAGCGCGGGCGGCCCCGGCGGCGGCTGGCGGGAGTCCAGCACCCCGGCCAGCCGGAACGCGGCCTCGGCGCTGCCGCCGCCCGCGGCGCAGCGCAGGTGCCGCTCGGCCTCCCGGTCCTCGCCGTCGCGCAGGAGGGCCATGCCGACCTGGAGCGCGGCGTCGGTGTGCCCGGCCGCCGCGGCGCGCTCGTACCAGCCCAGCGCCGTACGGTCCTCGTCGCGTCCGGCGTGCAGGATGCCGAGGTTGAAGGCCGCGTCGACGCTGCCCGCCTCGGCCGCCTTGGAGAACCAGGGCTCGGCCCCCGTGTGGTCGCCGGCCTGGAGGAGGAGCACGGCGAGCGCGTTGGCGGCCTCGCGGTGTCCGGCGTACGCGGCACGGCGGTACCACTGCTCGGCCTGCGGGGTGCGGTCCTGGGCGGCACAGAGCAGCCCGAGGTTGTACGCCCCGTTGACGTCGCCCGCGTCCATGGCCGCGCGGTACCAGCGCTCGGCGGTCTGCTGCTCACCGCGTGCGGCGTGCAGCGCGCCGAGCGCGTTGGCGGCGTTGCCGTCGCCGTCCTGGGCGGCGCGCAGCCACCACACGGCGGCGCTCTCCTCGTCGCCCGCGTCGCGCAGCAGGAAGCCCAGAGCGCAGGCGGCGCGCGGCTCGCCGTCCTTGGCGGAGGTGAGGTACCAGCGTCCGGCCTCCTTGAGCTCGCCGCGCTGCTCCAGGATCGCGCCGAGGTGCAGGGCGGCACGCCGGTGGCCACGGGCGGCGGCCTGGCGGTACCACTGCTCGGCCTCGCCGACCCGGCCGGCGGCGGGTCCCGCCACGGGACTGTCGCCGTCGGCCGCGCTCCTGGCCCCCGCGGGGCCCGTCGCCCGTCCGTCACGGGCGGGCGCGGGCGGGTCGCCGGGGAGGCCGAGGCCCGTTCCGGTTCGCCCGGAAACGGCGCGCCGGCCCAGGCCGAAGGCGTCGTGCGGGTCCTCGACGGCCTTCCGTTCCAGGGCGCGGGCCAGCCGGTAGGCGGCCTCACGGTGGCCCTGTTCGGCGGCGGCGCGCAGCCAGCGCTCCGCGCCGACGTCACTGCGGTGCTCCAGGAGGTCGGCCAGCGCGTACGCGCCCAGCGCGTGGCCCTGCTCGGCGGACTGGCGCAGCCAGTACTCCGCGCCGGGCTCGTCGCCGCGCTCGCGGAAGTGCCGGCCGAGCGCGTGCGCGGCTGCGGCGGATCCGGCCACGGCGGCGATGCGCCACCAGCCGGCGGCCTCGTCCGGGTAGCCGCGCTGGTGCAGCAGGACGCCCAGGTTGTTCGCGGCGGCCCGGTCCCCGTCGGCGGTGGCGGCGCGCAGATAGCGCTCGGCGCCGTCCAGTTCACCCCGGCGCAGCAGCAGCGCGCCCAGGACGCTCATGGACGTGGTGTCCCCCGCGTCGGCGGCGCGTCGGTGGCGCGCCTCGCTCTCGGCGCTGTCCGCGGCGTCGACCGCGTCCGTGGTGTCCTCGTCGGACGTGCTCGCGGCGGCGCTCGGGTCGATGTCGCCGGTCCGCTGGACCGGCGCGCCCGCCCCGGCGATGGCAGCGGCGAAAGCCGCGTCTACCGCGCTTTCAGCATCTTGGCCGCGCTGCTGCACAAACCGCCCTGTCTCCAACAGAGTTGCCCTGTCCCCCATAAATACCATCGTCGCACCACCTGTAACCCGCGTACACCTGGTATATCGCGGCCAGTGAGGTCACTACAGCGTTTTGTCGACATGCCCACAGAGAGACAAGTGAAACACGCCTGGAAGCAACTGATGCCCAGCGAAACGCACTTCACGCCCACAGCTTGGGACCGACACGGCCCGTATGGACAACAGGCACGACGAAGGCCCGGATCCCTTGGGATCCGGGCCTTCGTGTTTTCAGTAGCGGGGACAGGATTTGAACCTGCGACCTCTGGGTTATGAGCCCAGCGAGCTACCGAGCTGCTCCACCCCGCGTCGTTGTGTTCAAACCGTACCACGACGCGGGGTGGACTCTTCTCAGCTGCCCTGGTCGGAGCCCTTCTCGGCTCCTTCGGCCGCATCCGGCTTCCTCGCCGGATCCGCCGTGTCCGCGTCCGCCGGCTTCTCGGCGCTCGCGGGTTCGGCCGAGCTGTCCGGCTTGGCGTCGCCCGCCGGCTTCTCGGCGCCGCCGGCCTTGTCCCCCTCGCTGCCCGGCTTGGGCTGCGCGGCGGCGGCTCGCTCCAGGGCGTCCTGAAGAGCCTCCTGGGCCTTGCCGTAGGCCGGCCAGTCCTGCTCCTGCAGCGCCTTCTCGCCGTCGGAGTACGCCTTCTGGGCGTCCGCGATGGCCTTCTTGAGCGCCGCGCTGCCGGTGGCCGGAGGCTCATCGGTCTCGCCCGGCGGCTCATCGGGATCGGGCGGCGGCGTCGTTCCGTCGTCCTCGACCCCGAAGACGGCGTTGAGCGCCTCTCCGAGGCTGTTCTCGAAGACGATCTTCGAGCCGTACGAGGCGGCCACCTTGCGCAGCAGCGGGTAGTTCTGGTTGCCACCGCGCGTGTAGACCGGCTCGATGTAGAGGAACCCGCCCTCCAGCGGAACCGTCAGCAGGTTGCCGTACTCGATGTCCGAGTCGGTGCCCTTGAGGTTCCTCACGAACTCGGCGACGTCGTCGTTGCCGTTGAGCTCACTCTGTACCTGGCCCGGGCCCTTCACGGTGGAGGTGACCCGCAGCAGCCGCATCTCGCCGTAGTCCTTGCTGGCCGCGTCCGCGTTCACCGCCATGAAGGCACCCAGGTTGGGGCGCCCTCGGGGAGTGAACGTGGTGGTCAGCGAGAACTGCTGCGCTTCCTGGCCCGGCATCTTCATGCTCAGGTAGTACGGCGGGACGGAGCCGGGCTCCTTGTTGGTCGGGTCGTCCGGCACCTGCCACGCGTCACTGCCGCTGTAGAACTGCGCGGGGTCCTCGACGTGATAGCGGGTGAGCAGCTCGCGCTGGACCTTGAAGAGGTCCTGCGGATACCGCAGGTGGTCCATGAGTTCCTTCGGGATCTCTCCGCGGGACTCGACCGTCCCCGGGAACGCCTTGCGCCAGGTCTTGAGGACCGGGTCCTTGGTGTCCCACTCGTAGAGCTTGACCTTGCCGTCGTAGGCGTCGACGGTGGCCTTCACCGAGTTGCGGATGTAGTTGACCTGGTTCTGCTGGGCGACGACCGCGCGCTGGTTGGTGGTCAGCGAGTCGGCCGTGGTGTCGCCGAGCGTGGTCCGGGACGCGTACGGATAGCCGTTGCTCGTGGTGTACGCGTCGACGATCCACTGGATCCGGCCGTCGACGACCGCCGGATAGGCGTCGCCGTCGATGGTCAGCCACGGGGCGACCGCCTCGACGCGCTCCTTGGGCGTGCGGTTGTACAGGATCCGCGAGCCCTCACCGATGGCTCCCGAGTACATGATCTGCGGCTCGCTGAACGAGACCGCGTACGCGGCACGGTTGAAGGTGTTGGAGAGGCTGACCCCGCTGTCGCCCTTGTAGCTGGTGGTCTTCTCGCCGTCCTCCTCGTAGTCGAGCTCCTTCTGGGGCCCGCCGACGATGGAGTACTGCTCGGTCTTCTCGCCGTAGTAGATCCGCTGCTCGTACGTGCCGAACTCACCGGTGGAGGGCAGCCCCGACTCGGTGAAGTCCGGGGACCCCGTCGGGTTCGTCCCGGTGGTCGTGCCCCGGGCCGCGATGGCGCCGTAACCGTGCGTGTACGTAAAGTGGTCGTTGATCCAGTTCCGCTTGGGCAGGCCCTGGATGTTCAGCTCACGCAGACCGATGACGGTGTCCTGCTCCTTGCCGTCCTTGTCCTTGTAGCGGTCGACGTCCAGCGTCTTGGGGAACTGGTAGTAGTTCCTCCGCTGCTGGAGCTGCTGGAAGGCCGGGGAGACGACGTTGGGGTCCATCACCCGGTAGCTGGCGGCCGTGTTGGCCGCTGCCCGCAGCTTGTTGTCGTCCTCCGTCGTCGCCTGGCCCTCGTAGTCGTCCACCGTGGCGTCATCGATGTCGTACGCGTCGCGCGTGGCATTGATGTTCTTCTGGATGAACTCGGCTTCCTTGGCCTGCTCGTTCGGCTGGACCTGGAACTTCTGCACGATCGCCGGGTAGAGCCCGCCGATCAGGATCGCCGAGAGCACCATCAGGCCGAAGCCGATGACCGGGAGCTGCCAGGTGCGGCGCCACAGCGTCGCGAAGAACAGCACGGCGCAGATGGCCGCGATGCAGAACAGGATGGTCTTCGCCGGGAGGTAGGCGTTGGCGTCGACGTACCGCAGGCCCGTCCAGTTGTCCGCGGCCTTGAAGTCACTGGACTTCACCGCCAGGCCGTACCGGTCGAGCCAGTACGCCACGGCCTTCAGGGAGACGAAGATCCCGAGCAGCACCGAGAGGTGGCCGGTGGCCGCCCCGGTGGCGCGGGCGCCGGGGCTGGTGATGCGCAGCCCGCCGTAGAGGTAGTGGGTCAGCGCGGCGGCGATCAGCGAGAGCACGGTCGCCGCGAAGCCGAAGCCCAGCAGGAAGCGGTACCACGGCAGGTCGAAGGCGAAGAAGGCGACGTCCAGCTGGAACTGGGGGTCCTTCTGGCCGAACGGCACGCCGTTGACGTACAGCAGCCACGTGCGCCACTGGCCGGAGGCGGAAGCTCCGCCGATCAGCGCGACGAGCGCCGTGACGGCGAGCAGCACCCACTTCTTGTAGGGGGCGATGCTCATCCGGTAGCGGTCCAGGCTCTGCTGCTCCAGCGACATCGCGCTCAGCGGCGGCCTGAGCCGGTGCGCGAGCCAGATGTTCACACCGATGGCGACGGCCATCAGCAGTCCGAAGACGAGGAACAGTCCGATCTTGGTCCACAGGGTGGTGGTGAAGACGGATGAATACGCGACCGACCTGTACCAGAGCCAGTCCGTCCAGAACCCGGCGAACATGACGAAGGCCATGGCGAGAACCGCCAGGACGCCCAAAGTCATGAGCATGGTCCGGGCGCGCCGGGACGGGCGGCCGACTCTGATCCGTGGCCCGGTCGGGCCTCCGCCGCGGTCCGGCATCTGGAAAGCCAACGTGCGCACCTCGTAGTTCGCGGTCGTGTGGACAGGCCCAGCGATCCTGGAGCCCACCTATGCAACTTACTGAGGCTTTACCTAGTTCCCGTTCCCGGGGCGGAAGGAGGCAGGATATTGCCCATGCCCAACGTTTCCCCCGCAGGACCCCCGATGGCCGCGAGTCCGCTCACCGTCGCCGTCCTCGAAATCGACGCCTATGCCTCCAACCTCGGCTGGGACCGGCCCGCCCGGCTGTTCGCCCTGGTCGACACCGCGCAGCTGCGGGTCCAGGAGCCCTCTCTCGCCGCTCAGCTGGGCCTTGAGGACCCCAGCTCGTCCGTCGCCGCACTCACCCCGATCGAGCAGGACGAGCTGCCCCCGGGCACCGCGCTCGACGACTTCCTCGGCACGATCGCCTGGCCCGACGCCGTGGTCGGCTGCGCCATGACGGTGGAGCGGCTGATGCTGCCGCCGTCCGCCGAGGCCTCCGTGCCGGACGGTCTGAACGACAAGCAGCTGACCCAGTGGGTCGCCAAGCACCCCGACCGGCAGGAGGTGCGGATGACCGTGGCCGTCCTGCGGGACGGGGCCCGCGAGTCCGCCGTGCGGCTGCGCGAGAAGGACTCCCCCACCGAGGTGCTGACCGGCGCCGGTCTGGTGCCCGGCCTGGCCGAGGCGCTCGCGGCGACGTTCGAGTCCTGATCCGGCCGCTGCCCGGGACCGTCGCACGGTTCCCGGGCGGCGCGGCCGTCAGCCGGTCGAGCAGCTCGGCAGGCCGGCGGTCTTCCCCGAGCGGATCTGCTCCAGCGACTTCGTGGCGTCCTCGATGGTCTTGACCCGCACCAGGGTGAGCCCGTCGGGGATGTCCGACGCGGCCGACGCGCAGTTGTCGTCGGGCGTGAGGAAGTAGCGGGCCCCGGCGTTCCGGGCGCCCACCAGCTTCATGGTGATGCCGCCGATCGGGCCGACCGTGCCCGCGTCGTCGATGGTGCCGGTACCCGCGACGAACTCGCCGCCGGTCAGGTCGCCCGGGGTCAGCTTGTCGATGATGCCGAGGGAGAACATCAGCCCGGCGCTCGGACCGCCGACGTCCGCGAGCTTGATGTCGATCTCGAACGGGAACGTGTGGTCCGTCCCGGCCCTGATCCCGACGATCGCCCGGTCCTTGCCGCCCTTCTCGCCGTCGCCCTCGGCGGCGGGGGCCTTCGCGGTCCTGATGGTGATCTTCTCGCCGCCCTCGGGGGCACGCCCGGCCTTCTCGGCCGCGGCGGCGGTCTTCGCCGGGACGATGGTGAAGGTGACGTCCTCGCCGGGGCGGTGCTCGGTGACGAGCTTCGCCACGTCACCGGGCTCCTTGACCACCGTGCCGTCGACGGCCTTGATCACGTCGCCCGCGTGCAGCTTGCCCTCGGAGGGGCTGCCCTTGACCACCGTGGAGACCACGACCTGTGTGGCGACCGGGATGTCCAGCTCCTTCAGGGCGGCCACCTTGGCGCTCTCCTGGGACTGGCTGAACTCCTCGGCGTTCTCCTGGGTGGACTGCTCCTCGGTCTTGCCGTCCGGGTAGAGCGTGTCGTGCGGCACCACGACGCTGTCGTGGGCCAGCCAGCCGTAGACGGCCTCGAAGATGTTCATCCGGTACTCCGCCCCGGTGACACGGACCGTCGTCATGTTGAGATGCCCGGATGCCGGGTACGTCTTGCGACCGGAGACCTGCAGGACGGGCTCGCCACGCGCGTCGCCCAGCGTGTTCACCGTCGGTCCGGGGGACATCTCCGCATACGGCACTTTGATCAGCACGCCTGCGCAGAGCAGCGCGATGAGGACGAGAGCGGAGGCGAGCATCGTCGCGGTGCGGCGTGGCATGGAACGACAGTACGGGAAGGGCCTGTCAGTGCACCGCCGGGGCCGGTCCGTACGAGGAGACCGGAACGCGGCGGATAGTGGTCACGCGGCGTGCGTCGGTCGTCAGAGAGCGCCGGAACCGGAGTGCGATTTCTCCATCGCGTCACGGAATTTGGCGTAGCCGGCGAGTTCGGTGACATCGCCGGTCGTGCGGTTGCGGGCAGCCCAACTCGCCCATATCGCACCACCGACAGCAGCGAAAAGTGGAATCAACAGCCAAGCGAGTGCCGCCATCACGACCTCCCTACCCCATGAGCGACCGGATGCCCGATCAGCAGATTAACGAGCCGGAAGACCAACGCTCGTGGCGGGGGTGCGGTTACGCAAATCGGGGCTGATGCGCCCCGGTCCGGTTTGCGCTCAGCAGGCTCCGACCCACTCCTCCGTACCGTCCGAGAAACGCTGGTGCTTCCAGATCGGAACCTCGTGCTTGAGGTCGTCGATGAGCTTGCGGCAGGCCTCGAAGGCCTCGGCGCGGTGCGGACAGGCGACGGCGACGACCACGGCCAGATCGCCCACCTCCAGTTCACCCACTCGGTGGACGGCCGCCAGTGCGCGGACCGGGAAGTCGGCGACGACCTTCTCCGCCACGCGGCGCAGCTCGTCCTCGGCCGAGGGGTGACAGGAATAGCCGAGCGCGCCGACGTCCTGCCCCGCGTCGTGGTTGCGCACGGTGCCGACGAAGAGCGCGATTCCGCCCGCCGCGTCGTCACCGACGGCGCGGAAGACCTCGTCGACGGAGAGCGGGGAGTCCCGGATCGCCAGCAGCCGGATGGGGTCGGCCGCCGCGTGCTCGCCGGGGTGGTCGTGGGTGGGTGCCATGCTCCCATCGTGCCGTACGGCTCCGGCATCCCGGAATTGCCTGATCTTCCGGCGGCCGGCGGTCCGGATTGGAGCCTCCTACAGGGCCTCGGGCGCGGCCGGCGGTCAGATGCGGCGGCGGGCCTTGCGGGCGCGGCGCACCACGGCGGCGGCGCCGAGCAGGGCGACCGTCGCTCCGGCGGCTCCGGCGGCGGTGGCGTCCTTGCGGCCGAGGCGGCGTCCGGCGAGCGTGTGGCGGCCCTCGGCCTCTTCGAGGAGGGCTCCGAGCACCTCCTCGTTCGTCCACTTCGGCCGCCAGCCCACGTCGTGCAGCCGGCTGACGCTGACCACCCAGGGGTGCATCGTGTACGCCAGGTCACCGGCCGGGGACGGGGTGAGGCCGATCCGGTGCAGCCGGGCGGCGGCCCCGAGCGCGACGGCGGAGGGCAGCTCCATCCGGCGTACGCCGCTCAGCTCCTCGACCTCCTCCTGCTCCAGCCAGCCGTCGCAGCCGACCGCGAACTCGCCGTCGATCTTCTCCAGGGCGGCGTACTCCAGCGCCGTCACCAGGTCCTCGACGTGGCAGAACTGCCAGGTGGGGCGCGATCCGGCGACGACCAGGAGGCGCGGGGACTCGAAGTAGCGGGTCAGGGCGGTGTCGGTGCCGCCGACCAGGACGGTGGGGCGCACGACGGTGACGTTGAGCCCGGGGTGGGCGCGCGGGGCCCGGCGGCCGAGCCGCTCGATCTCCAGGAGGTCGCCCACGCCGGTGGCCTCGGCGGTGGCGCGCAGCTCGGCGTCCTCGGAGAGCGGCACATCGTTGTCGGCGAGCGCCCCGTAGACCATCGCCGAGGTGCACAGCACGACCCGGTGGACCCCGACGGCGGCTGCGGCGGTGAGCACGGTCTGGGTGCCGCGTACGTTGTACGCGGTGCGTGCGGCGGGGTCGGTCTCCAGGTCGAGGTCGAGGGCCAGGTGGACGACGACGTCCGCGCCGCGCAGCTTCTCGGCGATCGCCGGATCCCGTACGTCCAGGATGTGCCAGGTCGCCTCGGCCACCTCTCCCCGGCGCTCGTCGATCGCGATGACCTGCTTGATCGCGTCGGATGCGGCAAGGTGGGCGGTGAGCAGTTCGCCGATGCCGGTGGCGGCGCCGGTGACCGCGACGACGGGGCCCCGGTTTCTCGGGGTCCTGGGGCGTTTCGTTTCGGGCGTGCTCTCGGGCGGGGGGTCGGTCGGGTTTCGCGCTGCGCGAACCTGCGGATCTGGGGAACTCACCGGGCGTCTCCAGCGGTTGTCTTCAGTACGTACCCGAATGACGCGTACGTACCAGGTGGCGTCCATCCTGCCGCAGGCCGGGAGTCGGCGGAGCACTGAGGCCCGAAGCGGGCGTGGTGTCTACGCTGGATGGTGATGTCGGGCAGTCGCCGTCGGTTCGAGCCGGCGGCCCTACGAGCCGAGGAAACCCGTGAGTGACACCCCATTCGGATTCGGCCTTCCGCCGGAGGAGCCGGAGAACGGCGACGAGGGCAAGAAGAAGGACCCCACCGAAGGTGGGCAGGGCGCGGGCGGGCCCGGAGGCCCGTTCGGATTCGGGCCGGGAGCCGGCGGCGACAATCCGTTCGCCGCGATGTTCGGCTCGATGAATCCGAACGATCTCGGTGCGGCCTTCCAGCAGCTCGGTCAGATGCTGAGCTACGAGGGCGGTCCCGTGAACTGGGACATGGCCAAGCAGATCGCCCGCCAGACGGTCTCGCAGGGCGCCCCGGACGGCTCCAAGGACGCCAGTGTCGGGCAGTCCGAGCGCACGGCGGTCGACGAGGCGCTGCGGCTGGCGGACCTCTGGCTGGACGGTGTGACGTCGATGCCGTCCGGTTCGGTCTCCACCGTGGCGTGGAGCCGCGCGGAGTGGGTCGAGGCCTCGCTGCCGGCCTGGCAGCAGCTGGTCGACCCGGTGGCCGAGCGGGTGGGCCTGGCGATGGGCGATGTGCTGCCCGAGGAGATGCAGGCCATGGCGGGCCCGCTGATCGGCATGATGCGGTCGATGGGCGGCGCCATGTTCGGCCAGCAGATCGGGCAGGCCGTGGGCGTGCTGGCCGGTGAGGTGGTCGGTTCCACCGACATCGGGCTGCCGCTGGGACCGGCGGGCAAGGCCGCGCTGCTCCCGCTGAACGTGGAGAAGTTCGGCAAGGACCTCAGCGTCCCGCAGGACGAGGTCCGGCTCTATCTGGCCCTGCGCGAGGCCGCTCACCAGCGGCTCTTCGCCCATGTGCCGTGGCTGCGGTCGCATCTGTTCGGCGCCGTCGAGGCGTACGCCCGCGGTATCAAGGTCGACACCAGCAAGCTGGAGGACGTCGTCGGCCAGTTCGACCCCTCACAGCCGGAGCAGCTGCAGGACGCCCTTCAGCAGGGCATGTTCCAGCCGGAGGACACGCCCGAGCAGAAGGCGTCCCTGGCCCGTCTGGAGACGGCTCTCGCGCTGGTGGAGGGCTGGGTGGACGCGGTGGTCCACGAGGCCGCGAAGTCCCGGCTGACCTCGTCCGACGCGCTGCGCGAGACGATGCGCAGGCGCCGTGCCTCCGGTGGGCCGGCCGAGCAGACGTTCGCCACGCTCATCGGCCTCCAGCTGCGCCCGCGCCGGCTCCGGGACGCCTCGCGCCTGTGGGCCTCGCTCACGGACGCCCGGGGTCTGGAGGGCCGGGACGCGCTCTGGGCCCACCCGGACATGCTGCCGACGGCCCACGACCTGGACGACCCGGACGGCTTCGTCCACCACGAGCAGGCCGACTTCTCCGAGCTGGACAAGATGCTCGGCGAGGCGGCGCGGGGGCGCTCCGGCAAGCCGAAGGCCCCGGACGCCCCGGAGGCCGAGGCCCCGAAGTCCCCCGAGGCCGACGACCAGGGTGAGGGCGAGCGCGACGAGGACGGCAAGGACGGCCGCGACCGGTGACCCTGCACGACGACGCCACCCTCGTACTGAAGGAGTATGTCCCCGAGGACGAGGCAGCTGGCCAGGCGGAGCTGCGCCGAGGCTATCTGGATCACCTGGCACAGCACGACGACGGCATGTGGAAGGCGTGCGGGGCCGGGCATCTGACGGCCAGCGCCCTGGTGATCGATCCGGAGCGGGGGAAGGTCCTGCTGACCCTGCACCGGAAGCTCCGGATGTGGCTCCAGATGGGCGGCCACTGCGAGGAGCAGGACGCCACCCTGGAGGCGGCGGCGCTCCGTGAGGCGACGGAGGAGTCCGGCATCACGGGGCTCACCCTGCTGCCCGGCGGCCCGGTCCGGCTGGACCGGCACCCGATTCCGTCTCCCTGCACCTGGCACCTCGATGTGCAGTACGCCGCGCTGGCCCCGCCCGGAGCGGCGGAGCGGATCAGCGAGGAGTCCCTGGAGCTGCGCTGGTTCGGCTACGCGGACGTGCCCGGTGTCGCCGACGCCTCCGTCGTGCGGCTGCTGGAGGCGACGCGGTCCCGGCTGTAGCGGCCGGCCGGTACGGATGTGCGTAAGGGGCGGCCTCTCGGAGGCCGCCCCTTACCGCTGTGCCCTGGCGCCGGTGTCAGTTCCAGGCGTTGTTCTGGTTCTGGCCGTGGGAGCCCTGCTGGCCCACGCCGAACTGGGCGCGGGCGCCCTGGCCGATCTGGGCGTTCTGCGGAGGCATGACCTCGCTCGGCTGGACCAGGGCGAAGCCCTGGCCGAGGAAGCTCAGCTCCCAGCCCTCCCCGGTGTTGCCGCGACGCCTGAAGACGCCCGAGGAGTGCGTCTGGGCCTGCATCTGCACACGGAGGGAGCTGGACCAGGCCACGATCGCGTCCGCGTCGACGTTGACGTACTTCTCGGGCGTGACCTGCATCATCAGGGGCTGGCCCGAGGTCATGAGGGCGACCTTGCCCGAGCCGGAGATGTTGAGCTGGTACTTGCCGCTGCCGGAGATCCCGTACTGGCTGTCCACCGCGATGACCTCGGTGTGCAGCGAGGAGTCGAGCGCGAGGACGTAGGAGCTGTCCACGGTCATCCCCTCGCGGTCGACGTCCACGACGTGGATGTACTGCGCGAGGTTGGCGAGGTAGACGGTGCCCTGGCCGGACACGCGCATCAGGTCGAGGCCCTCACCGGTGTTCGCGCGGGCGCGGCGCTGGCCCTGGGACTGGTATTCCCCGTCGAAGTCCATGAGGCCCTGGTAGGCGACCATGGCGCCCTTGCGGGCGAGGACGTCGTCGTGACCGGTCAGCGAGACCCGCAGGAGCTGCGGGTTCTGGATCGCGTAGCGGTCCTGGGTCTGCTGCTCGGTGTGGCTGAAAAGCGGACTCTGCATGATGTGTTCTCCCTCCCCGTCAGTTCCGGATCCGCAGCCGGTCCGTGCTGTCCTCGCTCGGCTGGACGACGACGATGCCCTGGCCGGAGAAGGCCATCTGGTACGCCTCGCCGCTGCCGCGGCCGATCAGCGAGCCCGCCTTGAAGCTCCGCTTGCCCTTCACCTTGAGGTTCGGGGACCAGGCGACGAGCGCGTCCGGGTCGACGTACGTCTCGTCCTCGCCGCGTCCGCAGTCGACGACGATCGGAGTGCCGCGCGAGGTGATGGCGACCCATCCGGTGCCCTGGACGACGACGTTCCACAGGCCCTGTCCGGCGAACTTGGCGAGCCCCTTGACCTTCTCGACGCCCCAGGTGAGGTGGGCGTCGAAGGCGAGGAGGTTGGAGCCGTTGACGGAGATGGAGTCGTCGTCGAGGTTGATGACGACCACGTCGGCGCCGTAGTCGGCGAGGTAGAGCAGTCCGTCGCCGGAGCACTTCATGACGGGTGCGCCCTCGCCGGTGATCCACTGGGAGGCGATCTGCCGGGCGGCGGGCGGGTTGGGCTCGTACTGGATGAAGCCCTCGTACGCCACCATCGAGCCGGTACGTGCGAAGAGGTCCTGCCCGGAGGCCATGGCGACCTTGAGCATGGTCTTGCCGTGGTTCTCCATACGGGCCGTGACAGGGGTCGGGGCGAAGCCCGCGAGTTGCTGATTCATGACGGGCTCCCTCAGACCTCGTAGGGCTGGACGACGATGAAGTTGCCGGGGGCTCCCCGGAACTGGAGGTTCACGGTCTCCCCGCTGTGTCCGGGATACGCGTTGCGGCGCAGCCGGACCTGGCTGGAGACGATCACCTGGGAGGCGGCCGACCAGGCGACGACGGCATTGCAGTCGGCGAACGTGGTGGGCGTGACCGGCAGGACGACCGGGGTGCCGTGGGTCTTCACGATCACGGTGCCGGTGCCCTGGAACTGCATGGTGAACAGCGCCCCGCCGGGGATGCCGTGCCCCTCGACCCTGCGGACCTCGTACTGGAGGGACTCGTCGAAGGCGAGGACGCTCTCGGCCGAGACGCAGATGGCGTCGCCCTGCAGCTCGATCGGGTGCAGGTGCGAGCCCTCCTCGGCGAGGAAGACCTGACCGCGGCCGGTACAGCGCATCAGCTGCATCTCCTGGCCGGTGGCGTTGCCCACGGCGCGGCCGACGAACCCGGCGCTCTTGTAGCCGAAGTCCACCTTGCCCTGGTACATCACCATGCTGCCCTGGCGGGCCAGGACGCCGGCTCCGCCCATGGTCAGGTCGACCCGCATGAGCTGCTGGTTCTGCGGGGTCCAGCGCTGCCCGGTCGCGGTCTCCTTGTACGGCTGCAGGGCCGCCTGGAGACCCGCGCCCGTGGCCGGCACTCCCTGGGGCACGCCCTGCGGGGCACCCGACGGCATGCCGACGGGGGGCTGCTGGCCGTACGGGGCCGGGGCGGGCTGACCGAAGGGAGCGGGGGCCTGCTGGCCGAAAGGAGCGACGGGCGGCGCGCCCTGGCCGGGGACCTGGCCGAACTGGGGCTGCTGCGGCTGCTGGGGTTGGCCGTACGGGGACGGGGCCTGCGGCGCCTGAGGAGCAAGCGGGGCCGCGATCGTCGGCGCCGCGTGCATCGGCTGCTGCGGCGCGGGCGCGGGCGGGGCTCCGAAGGACGGCGCGGGCTGCGGGGCCGGGGCCGCGGGCGGCGCGCCGAAGGCCGGAGGGGCAACGGCCTGGGCCGGCGGGGCGAATCCCGGAGCGGCGGCCGGGGCGGCGGCGGGCGGTGCCTCTTCCTCGGCGACCTCACCGCCGAAGTTCTTCAGGAGCGCGTCGAGACCACCGTCGAAGCCCTGGCCGACGGCGGCGAAGCGCCAGACGTCCTTCAGGTAGAAGTCGCCGAGCATCACGGCGCGCTCGGTGGTGAACTCCGACCCGGTGAAGGCGTACCGCACCACCTCCTCGCCGCCCGCGACGATCCGGATGTACCCCGGACCGATCTGGGACATCTGCCCGGAACCGTCGAGCGTCGCGGTGAAGGAGAGCTTCTGGATGGCTGCCGGAATGCGGTCGAGCGTGACGCGGAAGGACTCGGTGTCACCGGACTGCGCGCCGAGGAGCTGAATGGACTCCTCGGGCGATTTCGGCTGGTTGAAGAAGATGAAGTACCGGTCGTCGGAAAGCTGCTCATGGGCGTCGAGGCCGAAGCAGCTGATGTCGAAGGTCAGCCCCGGGGCCGCGATCTGCACGCCTACGTACAGATCCGTCCCTGCCGTGAGGTCACTGATCCTGGCCTTGTGGCCGCGTTGGAATTCCCTGGCCATGCGTAACGACCGTCCCCCATCCTGAAGGTAAATGCGTCGCGTCAGGCTAACCGCAAACGACGACATCCGACCAAGCCGGTACACACCCGGTACAGAACCGGCGAACGCCGACCGGCTCCGGTCACTCCTCGCGGGCGGCGGGCAGGTGGGGCAGCCGCTCGGCCGCCACGACGCCCTCCAGATACCCGCGGGCGCGCTCGGTGCGCGGATACGCCTCCAGCAGCCGCCAGAACCCGGGACCGTGTCCGGGAACGAGCAGATGGGCCAGCTCGTGGAGGAGTACGTAGTCGATCACGTACTCCGGCATGCCCTGCAACCGGTGCGAGAGCCTGATGCTGCCCTCGACCGGGGTGCACGAGCCCCAGCGGGTGTTCTGGTTGGTCACCCACCGCACCGAGCCGGGTCTGGCGCGACCGTCGAAGTACTGGGCGGACAGCCGCCCGGCGCGCTCGACGAGTCCGGTGTCGCCCAGGACCCGCTTGTTCTCCTGGGCGGCGAGCTTGTCGAGCATCACGCCCACCCAGCGCCGCTCCTCCGCCTCCGACATCCGGGCCGGGATGAGCACGATCGTGCGGTCGCCCTCGCGGTAGGCGGAGACCGACTTCCTGCGCCGGGTGCTCCGGCGGACCTCGACCGCGCTCGTCGCCGAAGCGCGGGCCGGATGGGCTGCCGCGCTGCGCTGATGGCTACCGGCGCTGGGCGCGGGGGTCTCCCCGGCGAAGCCGGACGAAGGGTCGGCGGACACGCCATGACGTTACCCGCTGTCCGTGCGGGAAGTCCCGCCCCGGGAGCTGTTCCGGGGCGATCCGTGCCACACCACGCACTCCATGCGAACGATCGAAGGCTCGAATCACCAGAGGATCGAATCACCAGAGTATTGAACGACTGATGCACCGCACCTGTGGACAACTCCCGTCACGGTTCGGCGCGGCCCCGCATTCTGGCGGAGGTCCTGCGGAAAGACCCGCGGATCAACCGGTCTGCGAGCACACCTGTGCCCGCGACACCGCTCGGGGGGAGAAAACATGTATCCGATGCTGAAGCCCGCACTGCGTCGTGCCTGGCGCGGACGGAACACCGTGCAATTCGGCGTGACACCCGCACATGCCGTGACGCTCGGACCGGTGGACCTCGCCACGGGAAGCTTCCTGGAACTGCTCGACGGGACGCGCGGCCTGCCGCTCCTGCGCGAGGAGGCCCGCGCCCTGGACCTGTCGGAACGTCATGTGGACACGCTGCTGGCGCGGTTGGCGGAGGCCGGGCTCCTGGACGACCCGAGGCAGGCGGGCCCGGGAGTCGATGTCCTGCGCCGTCGCGCCGAGGTGATGGACCGCCAGCGTCCCGACGTCGCCTCCCTGTCGGTCGTCCGCCCCGAGCCGGGTGCCGGCACGCGTCGGATGGCGGCGCGGCGGGCGATGCGGGTCCAGGTGCGGGGAGCGGGCCGGGTCGGGGCGTCCATCGCCTCGGTGCTGTCGGGAGCGGGGGTGGGCCAGGTGGAAGTGCTCGACGGAGGCCGGGCCGAGCCCTGGGATGTGGCGCCCGCGGGACTTCCCCCGGCGTCCGTGGGGGAACGGCGTGACGTGGCGGCCCGTCGCCTCGTCCACCGGTCAGCGCCCGGGCCCGCTCCCCGGCGGGCGAGGACGGACGGAGCGGGGGCCGACGGGCCGGGAAGCGCCGGAGCGCCCGTCCTGTCCCTGATCGTCGTCGCACCCCGGGACGGCCTCGCGGTGTACGCACCGGTCGCGGACACGGCCGGCCCCTGGATCGCGTCGGGCACTCCTCATCTCTATGCGGGAGTGATCGAGGCCACCGGGGTGGTCGGGCCCCTCGTCCTGCCCGGGGGCACGGGCTGCGCCGGGTGCCTGGAGCTGCACCGTGCGGACCGGGACCCCCAGTGGCCACGGATGCTGGCGCAGTGGCGATCCGGGCGGCGGGGAGCGGTGCCCGCCTGCGATCTGGGGCTCGCGACGGCGGTCGCCGGTCTCGCGGCGGCACATGCCCTCGCGTTTCTGGACGGGGACCTCCCTGCCAGTACCGGAGCCCGCTGGGAGGCGGCTCTGCCCCTGCTGGACTGGCGTTCCGAGCCGATCGGCCCCCATGCGGACTGCTCCTGCGGGGCGGCCGGGAGCGCTATGAGGGAACGGGCCTCCGGTGGTCTTCCGGCGCAGGACACAATGGCGGGGTGACCGCCGTTCGCCGGAGAGATCCCGGAGGCACGAGCGGCACGGCAGTCTGGGAACTGGAGGGGCACATGTCTGATCTTCCCCGGAAGGCGGTTACGCGTACGGCCAAGCTGGCCGCGCTTCCGCTCGGCTTCGCCGGCCGTGCCACCTGGGGTCTGGGCAAGCGGATCGGCGGAAAGTCGGCCGAGCTGGTCGCCCGTGAGGTGCAGCAGCGCACGGCGGACCAGCTGTTCAAGACCCTGGGCGAGCTGAAGGGCGGGGCCATGAAGCTGGGCCAGGCCCTCTCCGTGTTCGAGTCGGCTCTGCCCGAGGAGGTCGCCGGCCCCTATCGGGCCGCGCTGACCAAGCTCCAGGAGGCCGCGCCACCGCTGCCCGCGCGCACGGTCCACGAGGTTCTCGCGACCCGGATCGGGGAGGACTGGCGGGAGTGTTTCCTGGAGTTCGAGGACACCCCGGCGGCTGCCGCCTCGATCGGGCAGGTGCACCGGGCGGTGTGGCACGACGGCCGGGAGGTCGCCGTGAAGGTGCAGTATCCCGGCGCGGGCGAGGCCCTGCTCTCCGACCTCTCCCAGCTCAGCCGCTTCGCCCGGCTGCTCGGCCCGCTGGTTCCGGGGATGGACATCAAGCCGCTGATCAAGGAGCTGCGGGACCGGGTGTCGGAGGAGCTGGACTACGAGCTGGAGGCGCGCGCGCAGCAGGAGCACGCGGCGGAGTTCGAGGGCGACCCGGATGTGGTGATCCCTCAGGTGGTGCACCAGTCCGACCAGGTGCTGGTGACGGAGTGGATCGACGGGATCCCGCTCTCCGAGGTCATCGCGGAGGGTACGGAGGAGCAGCGGGACCGTGCGGGGCAGTTGCTGGCCCGCTTCCTCTTCTCCGGTCCGGCGCGCACGGGCCTGCTGCACGCCGACCCGCATCCGGGAAACTTCCGGCTGCTGCCCCCTGCTGCGGAGGACGCGGAACTCACGGAGGACGCGGAGCTCACGGAGGAGGACGGCGGTCCGATCCGGTCGTGGCGGCTGGGGGTGCTGGACTTCGGCACGGTCGACCGGCTGCCGGGCGGGCTGCCGCGGAACATCGGCGACTCCCTGCGGCTGACGCTGGAGGGCGACGCGGCGGGGGTGTACGGCCTGCTGCGCGAAGAGGGCTTCGTGAAGGAGTCGATCGATCTGGACCCGGACGCCGTGCTCGACTACCTGCTCCCGATCATCGAGCCCACGCAGGTGGAGGAGTTCACCTTCAGCCGGGGCTGGATCCGCGAACAGGCGGCCCGGATAGCCGATCCGCGCTCCCCCGCCCATCAGCTGGGCCGGCAGCTGAATCTCCCGCCGTCCTACGTCCTCATACACCGGGTCACGCTCAGCACGATCGGAGTGCTGTGCCAGTTGGGCGCGACGGTCCGGCTGCGCGACGAGCTCGACGCGTGGCTGCCGGGGTTCCTCGCGGAGGACGCCGAGGACGCCGAGGCGGAGGGGACGGAGTACGTCGAGGAGGAGGGCGAGCAGGAAGGGGAGCCCGTCCAGGCGTGAGGGAGGCCGAGGGGTGGCGCTCACCACCAGAGTGAGTCGAGGCGGCTCTCGATCGCGCGGATGTGGAGGCGGGCGCAGCCCTCGCAGAAGAGGAGGCGGCGCCCGTCCTCCACGGAACAGAGCCAGGTAGCAGGGGCGGTGTCGCCTTCGGCGGCGGTGCCGCACCGGGCGCACACCACGCCGTGCTCGGCGGGTTGTCCGGGGGGATGGGTCTCCTCGTCCACCTTCTGACGATATCCCCGTGTCCGGACGGCCGACGGTACAACGCACCGCGGGGCCGCCCGTGTCCGGACAGCCCCGCGGTGAGGTGGTGTGTGCACGGTCAGTGCATGACCGCCATGGCCAGCGCGCGGCGGGCGCGCAGCGAGGCGCGCTCCGCTCGGCGCTGCATCCGGCGGGCGGAGATCAGGCGGGCCGACTGGCGGTCCTCCTGGGCCTCCCGCAGGCGGTCGTGCATATGCGCACGAGCCAGGGCTTCTGGGATGAGTTGCATTTCGCGGGTCCTGTTCTGACGCGAGTCGTTCGCGCCGATGATGGTGACGTCGGGGGTGGCGGAGCCGACGGGCTCCTTCGTGGGGGTGATCATCGGTGCCTGATTCCGGGGGTCATGGGTCTGGGGACGGTCGATCGTTCCGAGGCGGAGCCTGCGTGTGGGGGCGGGGACCCCACAGGTCGCGGTCACGCTGCGACCGGGTTCTTGCGCGGACGGCCACGCGGACGCTTGCGGGCCACGACGACACCCTGGACGAAGAGCTCGCCGCCCCAGACACCCCACGGCTCGCGGCGGTCCTTCGCCCCGGCGAGGCAGGCCTCGACGAGCGGGCAGGTGCGACAGAGGGACTTGGCGTACTCGACGTCGGCGGGCGACTCGGCGAAGAAGACCTCCGGGTCGTAGGAACGGCACGGGACGGGTACGCCGAGGTTCTCGATGGCGTCGTCGAGCGCGGTGAGCGTGGTGAGCGGGGTCAAGGCGGAGTCCTCCGTGGAGCCGGGCGGCGAGATCGGGGTGGAAAGCGGTACTGACGGGGCGTGCGTTTCGATGTGCACGGTGGGTGGTGTCCTCGTCTGGTCGTGCCGGCCTGTTGGCCGGTTGGCGGCTGCTGGTACCAGGTCCTGCTAGTCCCGAGGCTCCTTCGTTCCATCCCGTCCGTTCGGGCAAAACAAAAGGGCCGCGGATCCCGAGTGGGGTTCCGCGGCCCTGAAGGCGCCGGCCTGATGCTGGATCAGGCTGGATCACTCCAGGGTTCAGGCCCACGGAAGGCCCACATCATGTGGTGCTGCTGCGTCTGCTTCTCGGCTCCGGCACCGGCTGCCGCAAAGGCATAGGCGTGAGCCTGTGCTGCCTTCGCTACTGCTGCTGCCGGTGCCTCGATCGGTCGCTCATTACGCTCCCGCGTCACGGGGAGGCTCACCAGGGACAGCGGACGGACGGCAGAGATGCCGGACAGACCGGTGGCGCGAAGCGAGGCAACCGAGGAGCGGGTGAGGCCGAGCGAGCAGGCGGAGACGACCGAGAGATCGGTCATTTTCTGGGTTTCGATGATGCTGATCACTTCAATCGCCTCCTCTCGGCGTCTCAGGGGGACCGGCCGGAGCCGGTCCTGCGTATTCGGATAAGTACAGCACGGAATCAGGGCTTCAGAGAAGTCGCTGTTCCCGTGGTTAAGAACCTATGGTGACGACTGGGGCGGGCGCAAACTATTTTCTGGACGAGTTTTCCTCAGGTCCCGTCGGCGCTCTCCTCGGTCTCGCCATCAACCGTCTCACCTGCGCAGATGGCCAGAACGTCGGTGCCGAAGCGGCTCAACTTCCGGTTGCCGACGCCGGCGATGACGACCAGCTCGCCCTCCGTGGACGGCACCGCCTCGGCGATCGCCATGAGGGTCTTCTCGGTGAACACGCAGAAGTCGGGCTGCCCCAGCAGGGCCGCCTGGGCGGCGCGCCAGTCGTACAGCCGCCCGTACAGCGCCTCGTCCATGTCCGAGGGGCACTCCTCGCAGCGCATCAGCTTCATCTCGCCCGCGTCGGTGAGCGTGCGCCCGCAGACCCGGCACCGCACCGGGCTCCTGGGCCTGCGCTCGGCCGCCGAGGTGCGGCTCGCCGCCGCGGCCCGGCCGGTGCCCCGGTCGATGCCACCTCCTCCGCCGGCCCCGCTCCGCGCGCCCGGAGCCGCCGAGCCGGGCCGCAGACCGTTCAGGAACCGGGTGGGCCGCCGGCTCGCCCTGCCGCCCGGCGACCGCGACAGCGCCCAGGAGAGGGAGAGGTGGACGCGGGCGCGGGTGATCCCGACGTACATCAGGCGCCGCTCCTCCTCGACCTGCTCGTCGGTCCTGGCGTAGGCGATCGGCATCATGCCCTCGGTCAGGCCGACCAGGAACACGGCGTCCCACTCCAGGCCCTTCGCCGAGTGCAGCGACGCCAGCGTCACCCCCTGGACCGTCGGCGCGTGCTGGGCGGCCGCCCGCTCGTCCAGCTCACGGACCAGGTCGGTCAGGGTCGCCCCCGGTTTCGCCGTCTCGAAGTCCTCCGCGAGGCGCACCAGCGCGGCCAGCGACTCCCAGCGGTCGCGCACGGCCCCCGATCCGGCGGGCGGCCGGCTGGTCCAGCCCTTGGTGGAGAGGACCGCGCGCACCTGGGACGGCAGCCCCTCCGCCTCGTCGAGGAGGGAGTCGTTGCGCCCGGCGCGGGCCGCGCCGCGCAGGGCGGTGCCCGCCTCACGGACCTCGGCCCGCTCGAAGAACCGCTCGGCGCCGCGCAGCTGGTAGGGCACCCCGGCGTCCGCGAGGGCCTGCTCGTAGACCTCGGACTGGGAGTTGACGCGGTAGAGCACGGCGATCTCGCCGGCCGGCACGCCCGCGGCGATGAGATCGCGGATGCGCCGGGCGGTGCCCTCGGCCTCGGTGGGCTCGTCGGAATACTCCGCGTAGACGGGCTCGGGGCCCTTGTCGCGCTGTGAGACCAGCTCCAGCCGGTGGTCGGCGGCCCTGCCGCGGGCCTGGCTCAGCAGGCCGTTGGCGAGGTGGACGACCTGGGGGGTGGAGCGGTAGTCCCGCACCAGCTTGACCACGGTCGCCCCTGGGTGGCGGGTGCGGAAGTTCAGCAGGTGGTCGGGGGTGGCCCCGGTGAAGGAGTAGATCGTCTGGCTGGCGTCGCCGACGACGCAGAGATCGTCCCGGTCGCCGACCCAGAGGTCGAGCAGCCGCTGCTGGAGCGGGCTCACGTCCTGGTACTCGTCGACGACGAAGTGCTGGTACTGGCCGCGGACGTGCTCGGCGATGTCGCTCCGGTCCTGGAGGATGCCGACGGTGAGCAGCAGCACGTCCTCGAAGTCGATCACCGAGCGGTCGCGCTTGAGCTGCTCGTACATCGAGTAGATCTGGGAGAGCTCCGCCGGGTCGCGGGGGGCGTCGCGTCGGGTCTTGGCGACCGCCGCCGGATAGTCGGCGGGGACGGTCTGGGTGACCTTGGCCCACTCGATCTCGCTGGTGACGTCCCGCAGCTCGTTGCGGTCGAGCCGGAGCTGGCAGCGGGCGGCGGCCTCGGCGACCAGCTGGACCTTCCGCTCCAGCAGCCGGGGCAGCTCGCCACCGACTGCTTTCGGCCAGAAGTACTGAAGTTGTCGGAGGGCGGCGGAGTGGAAGGTCCGTGCCTGGACGCCGGTCGCGCCGAGCTGTCGCAGGCGGCCGCGCATCTCTCCGGCGGCCCGGTTGGTGAAGGTGACGGCGAGCACGGTGGCCGGCTGGACGATGCCCGCCCGCACCCCGTACGCGATGCGGTGGGTGATCGCGCGGGTCTTGCCCGTACCGGCTCCGGCCAGCACGCACACCGGTCCGTGCAGGGCCAGGGCCACCTCGCGCTGCTCGGGGTCGAGCCCGTCGAGCACGGCGTCCGGGGTCTCGGGAACCTGCGGGAAGAGGGTGGAGTGCGTTGCTGCTGTCACCCCGCCATGCTGCCAGGTCCCACGGGGCGGATGCGGCGGTTGTCCACAGGGGTGATGTGTTCGTCGTACCGGCTGCCTGGGCACCGGGGACCGTGACAGGGACGGTAACGGGCCGGTACGGGGGCGGTGCGGGGACGCGGTGGGAATGGTGGCCGCGTCCCGTGCGTTCGTTATCCATGCGGAGCGGCCCCGGACAGTGGCCGGGCCGCGAGTGACGCTGCCGGGCCGCGCAGCGTACGGACGAGACGAAGGAGCACCGGCGAGATGGCGGGCACTGTGACGATGTACAGCACCACCTGGTGCGGCTACTGCCGTCGGCTGAAGAGCCAGATGGACCGCGAGGGCATCGCGTACAACGAGGTCAACATCGAGCACGACCCGGAGTCGGCCGCGTTCGTCGAGAAGGCGAATGGCGGAAACCAGACGGTCCCGACGCTGCTGATCGTGGCCCCCTCGGGCACCGAGTCGGTCATGACGAACCCGTCCCTCGCCCAGGTGAAGCAGGCGCTCGCCGCCTGATCCGGCCGATGGATCGACCGCCCGGTCGCGCACGGCACTGCCCCCGGCACCCGCCGGGGGCAGTCGTGTGTCCGGGGTGCTCAGGCGGTCCGCTTCACGCTGCCGGGCCTCGGGAGCGGCTTGCCGTACCAGAGCTCGATCAGGCGGGCCGCGATGGAGATGCCGAACGGGGGCATGACCTCACCGGACTCGAACGCGGCGGTGAGGTCCTCGCGGGAGAACCAGCGGGCCTCCTCGATCTCCTCACCGTCGACGGTGATGTCGAAGGACGTCGCCCGCGCCATGAAGCCGAGCATCAGGCTGGAGGGGAACGGCCAGGGCTGGCTGGCGATGTACTCGACCTCGCCGACGGTGATCCCGGCCTCCTCGTACACCTCGCGGGCCACGGACTGCTCGATCGACTCCCCCGGCTCGACGAACCCGGCGAGTGTGGAGAAGCGGCCCTCCGGCCAGTGCACCTGGCGGCCCAGCAGGGCCCGGTCCCGGTCGTCGGTGACCAGCATGATGACCGCCGGGTCGGTGCGCGGGTAGTGCTCGGCGCCGCAGGCCTGGCAGCGGCGGATGTGGCCGGCCGCCGCGATGACAGTGCGCTCGCCGCATCGGGAGCAGAAGCGGTGCAGCCGCTGCCAGTTCTCCAGGGCCACCGCGTGCACCATCAGGCCCGCGTCCCGGGGGCCGAGGAGGAGACCCGCCTCGCGGAGTCCCGCGGGCCGGGCCGACTGGTCCATGCGGCCGGGCAGCGAGTCCTTCTGGAGCGCGAAGTAGCTGACGCCGTCCTCGTCGGTGCCGAGGAAATACCGGTGGGTCTCGGTGACCGGGGCCTCGAAGGCCGGGGTCATGACGATCTCGGTGCCCCCCTCGGGGGTGTCGTCGATCAGCACCTGCCCGCCGGAGACGACGAAGACGCGGGTCGTCGGGTGGCTCCACGCCACGGCCAGCCACGCCTCGTCGAGGCGGTGGTGTGCCGCGCGGTCGATGCCGCTCGGCGCGGTGAGGCCGATCGGGCGGTCTGCGGTGGCGTTGTCGAAGGTGCTCACAGGTGCTTCCTACTCCCCCTGGGTGGATCGGGTGTGCACAGATACGTGGAGGGTGTGCAGAGGATTCAGCGGAGTTCCGGTTCCGGGCGTCGAGGAGTCCCGGGCGCCCGGCGGTGTGCTGGGCATTCAGCGCAGCGCCGTGGCCAGCTCGCCCCACAGGTGGGCGGTCGTCTCCACACCCTTGAGCAGAAGGTCCAGCTCGACCTTCTCGTCGGGGGCGTGCCAGCCGTCGGAGGGTACGGAGATGCCGAGGAAGAGGACGGGGGCGCCGAGCACGTCCCTGAGGTCGGCGGCGGGGCCCGAGCCTCCTTCGCGGGTGAAGAGGATCTTCCTGCCGAAGGCCCGGCCCATCGCGCGGGCCACCGCCTGGAGGGCGGGATGGTCCAGCGGGGTCAGGCAGGGGCGGGTGGCGGGCTGGAAGGCGATCCGGTGGCGTACGCCCGCCGGGACACGGGACTCGGCCCAGGCCTGGACGGCCCGCTGTACGTGGTCGGGGTCCTGGCCGTCGACCAGCCGGAAGCTGATCTTCACCAGGGCCGAGGAGGGGATGATCGTCTTGCTGCCGGCGCCCTGGTAGCCGCCGCCGATGCCGTTGACCTCGGCGGTGGGGCGGGCCCAGACGCGCTCCAGCGTGGAGTACCCGGCCTCGCCGGCCGCGGCCCCCGACTTCGCGGTGCGCAGCCAGGTGGCCTCGTCGAAGGGCAGCTCGGCGAAGAGGGCCCGCTCGGTGTCGGTGAGGTCGGTGACCCCGTCGTAGAAGCCGGGGATCGCGACCCGGCCGTCCGCGTCGTGGAGGGCGGCGACGAGGCGGGCGATCTCGGTGGCCGGGTTGGGGACGGCTCCGCCGAACGATCCGGAGTGGATGTCCTGGGCGGGGCCGTACAGCTCGATCTCGCACTCCGCGAGGCCGCGCATGCCGGTGCAGACGGTCGGGGTGTCCTCGTCCCACATGCCGGTGTCCGAGACGATCACCGCGTCGGCGGCGAGCCGGTCCGCCCGCCGCTCGGCCAGGGCGCGGAAGTTCGGGGAGCCCGACTCCTCCTCGCCCTCGATCAGCAGCTTGAGGTGGACGGCGGGGGTGGTGCGGCCGGTCGCGGCGAGGTGGGCGCGGACCCCGAGCGTGTGGAAGAACACCTGGCCCTTGTCGTCGGCCGCGCCGCGTCCGTACATCCGGCCGTCCCGTATCACCGGCTCGAACGGGTCGGTCGCCCAGCCGTCCTCGCGGGCGGCGGGCTGTACGTCGTGGTGGCCGTAGACCAGGACCGTCGGGGCGTCCGGGTCCTCGCTGGGCCACTCGGCGAAGACCGCCGGGGCTCCGGGGGTCTCCCAGATCTCGGTGACCGGGAAGCCGGTCTCCTCGAGCTTGGCGCTCAGCCACTCCGCGCTGCGCCGCACGTCCCCGTCGTGCTCCGGCTGCGCGGACACGGAAGGGATGCGCAGCCACTCCGCGAGGTCGTCGAGGAAGGCTGCGCGGTGCTGTTCGGTGTACGTACGGACGGCGCTGTCCGGGGTCTCGCTCATGCTCTTGAGCCTATCCGTCCTCGGGGGCCGGCTCGTCCAGCAGGATCCGCTCCAGCTCTGCCCGGCCGGGCAGCCCCTGCGGGTGGACGGTCTCCCCGCTGCGTACGTAGAGGAAGGTGGCGGTGACCTCGTCGAGCGGCAGATCGTGCAGTTCGGCCCAGGCCAGCCGGTAGACGGCGAGCTGGAGCGGGTCGGCGGTGCGGTGGCGGGTGGTCTTCCAGTCGACGATCTCGTACCGGTCGCCCGTGCGGTAGACGGCGTCGATCCGGCCCCGGATCACGCGGCCCGCCAGGGTGATCTGGAACGGGGTCTCCACCCGGTACGGCGTGCGCCGGGCGTACGCGGTGCGCTCGAACGCCTCCTTCAGCTCGGCGAGGTCCCGCTCGTCGGCGATCTCCGCGTCGCTCCCGTCGCCCCCGGGCAGTTCGTCGGGGCCGAGCATGGGCAGCGGCAGGTCCTCGTACCGCGACTCCACCCAGGCGTGGAACCGGGTGCCCCGGCGGGCCGCGGGCTGCGGCGGGCGGGGCATGGGCCGGGCCAGCTCCCGGGCGAAGGCGTCGGGGTCCTCGGCCAGGCGCAGCAGCTGGGTGGCGGAGAGCGCGGCGGGCACGAGGACCTCGCGCACGGTGGCGCGGGCGCGGCGCAGCTCCCCGGCCAGGGAGTCCAGGTCCCGGTCCCAGGAGGCGAGGGTGCGGGCCTCCTCGGGGGTGAGCCGTTCCGTGGAACCGGCCTCCTGGGGGTGACGGGCGGCCGGGATGTGCGGGGGCGGGGGCGGGGCGGTCGCCTGTGCGGTCTCCGGTGGGGTGACCTGTGTCGTGTCGGGTGAGGTGTCGGGTGCCGTGTCCGGTGTGCCCGGGGGGCGTTCGGTGGGGAGCGCGTCCCAGTCCCAGTCCGCGTCGGACAGCTCGTCGTCGAACGGCTCCGCGTCGAACGGCTCCTCGTCGGCCGGCTCCTCGTCGGCCGGTACCTCAGCGGGCGCGGGCTCGTACGAAGGCTCACCGGTGGCCAGGCGCTCCAGGTGGGCCAGGACCGTGTCCCGGGCGGCGCGGCGGCGGGCCAGGGCGGCGGCGTCCAGCGGGAGCGGCCAGGCCAGGTCGGCGTCCCGTTCCGCGAGGGCCGGGTTCTCCTCGCCCTCCGCGGGCTCCTCGGCCCAGGCCTCGATCTCGCCGTGGCCCGCCGCGCAGTGCTCGTACAGCGCGTCGAGGAAGGCGGACGGGCCGCGCGTCTTCTTCTGCGACGGACCCCACCAGTGGCCGGAGCCGAGGAGCAGGGAGCGGGGGCGGGTGAAGGTGACGTAACCGAGGCGCAGTTCCTCCGTGTGCTGGTGCTCCTTCATCTCCGCCTTGAACGCCTTGATCCCCTTGGCGTCGAGCCCGTCGTGCGTGTCCAGGGCCGGGAGCGTCGCCGCGTCGCCGCGCAGGGCGTGCGGGAGCACCTGGGCCTGGGCGGTCCACGCGTCCCGGGCCCGGTCGCTGGGGAACTGGCCCGTGACCAGTCCGGGCACGGCGACGACGTCCCACTCCAGGCCCTTGGACTTGTGGGCGGTGAGGACCTTGACGGTGTTCTCGCCGCCGGGCAGCGCGTTGTCGAGGCCCTTCTCGTACTGCGCGGCGGTCCGCAGGAAGCCGAGGAAGGCGAGCAGGGTCGCCTCGCCGTCCAGGGAGGCGAAGCGGGCCGCGGTGTCCAGGAAGTTGGCGAGGGTCTCCCGGCGGCGGGCGGCCAGCGCCTGCGGGGACGCGGACAGCTCGACCTCCAGTCCGGTGGTGGCCAGGACCCGGTGCAGGACGTCCATCAGGGGGTCCGCGAGCGAGCGGCGCAGGTCGCGCAGCTCCCGGGCGAGGCGGGCGAAGCGGACGCGGGCCTCGGCGGAGAACGGCAGCCCGTCGTCGGCCGCGTCCCCCACCACCAGGAAGGTGTCCAGCGCGTCGGCGAGCGATATCACCTCCGCCGGGTCCGTGCCCTCGACCGCGTCCGCGAGCCGCTGGTCCGCGTCGGCGTCCTCCGCGTGGGCGGCCCGGTGCACGAGGAGGCGGGCGCGGCGGCCCAGGAGCGCGAGGTCGCGGGGGCCGATGCGCCAGCGCGGTCCGGTGAGGAGGCGGACCAGGGAGGCGTTGGCCCCCGGGTCCTGGAGGACCTCGCAGACGGCGACCAGGTCCGCGACCTCGGGCAGGTGCAGCAGCCCGGCGAGGCCGACGACCTCGACCGGGATGTCCCGGGCGACCAGCGCCGCCTGGATCTCGGGGAAGTCCCCGGCGGTGCGGCACAGGACGGCGATCTCGCCCGGCGGGGTGCCGGTGCGCACGAGGTGGGCGAGGGAGTCGGCGAGCCAGTCGATCTCCTCGGTGTGCGTGGCCAGCAGGGCGCAGCGGACCATGCCGTCCCGCTCGGCCCCCGGGGCGGGGCGCAGCGCCTCGACGCCCTCGTGCATCGCCCGCAGAGGTTCGGCGAGTCCGTTGGCGAGCTGGAGGAGACGGCCGCCGCTGCGCCGGTTCTCGCTGAGGCTGTAGCGGGTGGCGGGGGCGCCGTCGGCGCCCGGGAAGTGCTCGGGGAAGTCGTCGAGGTTGGCGACGGACGCGCCGCGCCAGCCGTAGATCGCCTGGCAGGGGTCGCCCACGGCGGTCACCGCGTGGCCGGTGGGCGTGGAGCCTCCCTCCTCGGACTCCGTACCGGCTCCGAACAGCGCGGAGAGCAGCAGGCGCTGGGCCACCGACGTGTCCTGGTACTCGTCGAGGAGGACCACCCGGAACTCCTCGCGCAGGATCCTCCCGACCTCGGGCCGGGTCAGGGCCAGCTCGGCGGAGAGGGCGATCTGGTCGCCGAAGTCCAGCAGGTCCCGGCTGCGCTTGGCGGCCCGGTAGCGCTCGGTGAGGCCGAGGAGGGAGCGGCGGGCCTCGGCGGTCTCGGGGATCTTGCGGAGGTCGGCGTTGCTGAGCTTCGTGTGCTCCAGGGCGCTCAGCAGCTCGGTGTCGTGACGGTCCAGTGCGCCGGGGCGTACGAGGTGTTCGGACAGCTCCCCGTCGAGCGCCAGGAGGTCGCTGACCAGGGTGGGGAAGGACCGGGTGAGCGCCGGGTAGGGGCCCGGGGCCTCGCGCAGCACCTTCGCGGCGAGCTGGTAGCGGGTGGCGTCGGCGAGGAGGCGGGTGGTCGGCTCCAGGCCGATGCGCAGGCCGTGCTCGGTGAGGAGGCGGCCGGCGAAGGCGTGGTACGTGGAGATGGTGGGCTCGCCCGGGGGATGGTCCGGGTCGATGACGTCGGGGTCGGTGACCCCTGCGGCGATCAGCGCCCTGCGGACGCGCTCGGCCAGTTCGCCCGCCGCCTTGTTGGTGAAGGTGAGGCCGAGGACCTGCTCCGGCGCGACCTGTCCGGTGCCCACCAGCCAGACCACGCGGGCGGCCATCACCGTGGTCTTGCCCGACCCGGCTCCGGCCACGATCACCTGCGGGGCGGGCGGCGCGGTGATGCAGGCCGTCTGCTCCGGGGTGAACGGGATCCCGAGGAGCTCCTTGAGCTGCTCGGGATCGGTGATGCGTGGGGACACGTGAGAAACGGTAACCGGAGCCGCTGACATCCCGGGCCGATGCCCACGAAAGGCCCTGCCCTGTTCCCGTGCCTGATGCCTGACGCCTGACGCCTGACGCCTGACGCCTTCAGTCGACGACCTGACGGCCCTCCGGCTGCGCGCTGCACGAGGCGCGGAAGGTGCAGTGGGCGCAGTGGGTGCCGGTGGTGGGGGTGAAGCGTTCGTCCAGGACCTTTCCGGCGGCGGTGGCGAGCAGGCCGGAGACCCACTCCCCCGCCAGCGGCTCCTGGGCCTGAACCTTGGGGAAGGCGTCGCCGCCCTCCTTCCTGGGTGCGGGCTGGCGGAGCTGGACCAGCTCGGCTCCGCCCGGCTCGGGGCGGCGGCCGTCGAAGACCTCGTCGACCGCGCCCTCGCGGACGGCGAGCTGGTAGACGGCGAGCTGGGGGTGGGCGGCGACCTCGTCCTTCGTGGGCGCGCCCTTGCCGGTCTTGAAGTCGACGACGTACGCCCGGCCCTCGGCGTCCTGTTCGACCCGGTCCATCGAGCCCCGGATGCGGACGGCGTACTCGCCCGCCTCCAGGGTGACGTCGAAGTCGTGCTCGCTCGCGGTGGGTGTGCGGCCGCCGCGGTCCAGGACGTGCCAGTGCAGGAAGCGTTCCAGGGCGGCGCGGGCGTGGTCCTTCTCCTGTTCGGACTTCCAGGGGGCGTCGAAGGCGAGGCCGTTCCACACGGAGTCCAGGCGCTCCATGAGGACGTCGAGGTCGGCGGGGGTCCGGCTGGAGGCGACCTCGTCGGCGAGTACGTGGACGACGTTGCCGAATCCCTGCGCGGCGGTGGCCGGGGCGTCGGCCTTCACCTCGCGGCCCAGGAACCACTGGAGGGCGCAGGTGTTGGCGAGCTGGTCCAGCGCGCTGCCGGAGAGGGTGACGGGCTGGTCGCGGTCGCGCAGCGGTACGGCGGAGCGGGTCGGCTCCTCCAGGCCCCACCAGCGGTACGGGTGGGCCGCGGGCACCAGCGGCTGCCCCTCGTCGTCGGTGAGCGCGGCGAGCCGGGCCAGGCGGTGGGCGGCGGCCTCGCGCAGCGCGTCGGACGCGGCCGGGTCGACCGTGGTGGCGCGCAGCTCGGCGACGAGCGCGGCGACGGCGAGGGGGCGGCGCGGGCGGCCGGTGACGTCGCGGGGCTCGACGCCCAGCTCGGTCAGGAAGCGGGAGGGCTGGTCGCCGTCGTCGGCGGGGGCCTTCACGGCGGTGACGACGAGGCGGTCGCGGGCGCGGGTGGCGGCGACGTAGAAGAGCCGGCGTTCCTCGGCGAGCAGGGCGCCGGGCGTGAGGGGTTCGGCGAGTCCGTCGCGGCCGATCCGGTCGGCCTCCAGCAGGGAGCCCCGGCGGCGCAGGTCGGGCCAGACGCCCTCCTGGACCCCGGCGACGACGACGAGCCGCCACTCCAGGCCCTTGGAGCGGTGGGCGGTCATCAGGCGTACGGCGTCGGGGCGGGCGGTCCGCCGCGAGAGGGTGTCCGCGGCGATGTCCTGGGCGTCGACCTCTTCGAGGAAGTTGAGGGCCCCGCGCCCGCCGGTGCGCTCCTCGGCGCGGGCGGCCGTCTCGAACAGGGCGCACACCGCGTCGAGATCGCGGTCGGCGTTGCGCCCGCCCGCCCCGCCGCGCAGCGCGGCCCGCTCCAGCCTGCCGGGCCACGGCGTGCCGTTCCACAGGGTCCACAGGGCCTCCTCGGCGGTGCCGCCGCCTTCGAGGAGTTCGCGGGCCTTGCGCAGGAGCGCGCCGAGGCGCTGTGCTCCGTGGGCGTACGCCGGATCGTGGGTGACGAGCCGCTCGGGCTCCGCGAGCGCGCGGGCCAGGAGTACGTCGGAGGGTGCGGGGACCCGGATCCCGGCGGCGCGCTCCTCGTCACGCAGGGCCCGGCCGAGGCGGCGCAGGTCGGCGGCGTCCATGGAGCCGAGCGGGGAGGTGAGGAGGGTGAGGGCGGTC
Source organism: Streptomyces sp. NBC_01116 (assembly GCF_041435495.1). Classification (NCBI taxonomy): domain Bacteria; kingdom Bacillati; phylum Actinomycetota; class Actinomycetes; order Kitasatosporales; family Streptomycetaceae; genus Streptomyces; species Streptomyces sp. NBC_01116. Next base: position 5,801,083 of record NZ_CP108644.1, on the reverse strand, counting down.
TCGGTGTCGAGCCAGAGGGCGGGGCTCGCCTCGGCCTCCTCCTCCGCATTGGCTTCCACCGCCGCCTTGGCCGCCTTGGCTTCCGCCTCCGCCTGGGCCTCCTCCTCGGCCTCCGGCTGATGCTCCGGTTCCTCCTCCGGCTGGTTCTCCGGCTGGCTCGCCGGCCGATCCTGCGCTTCCGCTTCGGCGGGGCCGTGGTGCAGCGCCGCCGCGGCGACCGTCCGCAGCGCCGTCAGCAGGGGGGCGACGGCCGGTTCGTGGCGCAGCGGCAGGTCGTCGCCGTCGACCTCCAGGGGGACGCCTGCGGAGGTGAGGGCGCGGCGGACGGCGGGCAGCGAGCGGCCTCCGGCCCGTACCAGCACGGCCATCTCCTGCCACGGCACCCCGTCCTCCAGATGGGCACGGCGCAGCAGGTCCGCGATGTTCTCCAGCTCCGTGGACGCGGTCGGGTAGGTGTACGTCTCGACCTGGCCGCCGTCCCGGACGGCGGCCGGATCGCGGTGGGCGCGGACCGTGTCGGCGGGGAGCCGGGTCAGGGGCATCCGGCGGGTGAGCAGCCGGGTCGCCGCGAGCAGTCCGGCCCCGGAGCGGCGGGAGGTGCTGAGGACGCCCACGGGCGCGGGGCCCCCGTCCGCCCGGCGGAAGGTGTCCGGGAAGTCGAGGATGCCGTTCACGTCGGCGCCCCGGAAGGTGTAGATCGACTGGTCGGGGTCGCCGAAGGCGATCAGCGTCCGCCCGCCGCGCGCGGCAGCCCCGCGCTCTCCGGCGTACCCCGGCGCGCGTCCCCGGTTGCCCGCCAACGCGTGCAGCAGGCGCACCTGGGCCGGGTCGGTGTCCTGGTACTCGTCGACGTACACCGCGTCGTAGCTCCCGGCCAGCCGCTCCGCCACCTCGGGGCGTTCGGCGAGCAGGACCGCGCGGTGCACCAGCTCGGCGTAGTCCAGGACGCCCTGGGCGTCGAGGATGTCCAGGTACTCGGCGAGGAACTGGGCCGCCGCGCTCCAGTCGGGGCGGCCGGTGCGGCGGGCGAAGGCGGCCAGCGCGTCCGGGCCGAGGCCCAGTTCACGGCTGCGGGCCAGCACGGCGCGCACCTCGTCGGCGAAGCCGCGGGTGGTCAGGCAGGACCGCAGCTCGTCCGGCCAGCGGACGTGGGCCAGTCCCTCCTTCTCCAGGTCGAGCTGGCCCGCGAGCAGCTCGCGGACGGTGACGTCCTGTTCGGGTCCGGACAGCAGGCGCAGCGGATCGGCGAACAGGTCGGCGTCCTGGTGGGCCCGGACCAGGGCGTAGCAGTACGAGTGGAACGTGGTGGCCTGCGGGCCCCGGGCCGCCCCGAGGCGCGCGGCCATCCGGTCGCGCAGCTCGACGGCGGCCTTGCGGCTGAAGGTGAGGACGAGGATGCGGGCGGGGTCGGCGCCCCGGTTCACCCGTGCGGCGACCGATTCGACGAGGGTGGTGGTCTTCCCGGTGCCGGGCCCGGCGAGGACCAGCAGCGGGCCGCCCGGGTGGTCAACCACAGCGCGCTGGCCTGCGTCCAGGAGGGGGGACTCCACGGACCCCGGCGGGGTGCGGACCAGGCGGTACGCGCCCGTGGTCCGCGGCCGTGACTCACGGTGCGGACTGTGCCGGGTGGAGGAGGAACTCACGTGGATCGCCGGTCCTGGTGGGTGTACGCGGGTGTACTGGTGATGGGTGACGGGTGACGGGGTCGGTGCAGACGGGGAAGAGGGAGGGGCGGAGCGTGCCGCGCGATGACGACGCTACGCCAGCGGCGGCGCGGAAGGCGGCGGCCGTGCTGCGTCACACGTCACGTGCGCTGTCGCTGTCACGTGCGCTGCCGCCGTCACGTGCGCTGTCGCGTCGGGCCACGGCCGCCGGAGGCCGATGGCGGAAGCTGTCAGGTGTGAGCTTTCTCGCCCGAACCGCCCGAACCGTCCGGGCCACCCGAGCCGTGCGGACCACCCGGACCGTCCGTGTCCGCGTCCCTGCCCGGACCGCGCCGCCCCTTCCCAGGTGCGGCCTCCGCCGGCGCGCCGCCGTCCCAGCGGGCGCGCCGCATGTCGATGCGCGGGATGTGCCCCTCCGCCTGCCGCGACGCCTCGCGCAGCGGGGTGCCCTCGGCGCGGTAGTGGTCCAGCGCCCGCAGCTCGTGCGCGGGGAGCAGCGTCCCGTCGGAGCGGACGACGCGCCACCACGGCACGGCCGATCCGTACAGCGCCATGACCCTGCCGACCTGGCGGGGCCCGCCCTCGCCCAGCCACTCCGCGATGTCGCCGTACGTCATCACCCGGCCGGGCGGAATCAGGTCGGTCACGTCGAGGACGCGCTCCACGTACTCCGGCAGTGCGGCACCCGTCGGTTCCGGCGGTCCGGCGCCGGTCGGGGCGGTGTCGGCCCCGCCCCCGGCCGTCTGGTCCTGGCTCATCCGCCCCATCCTGCCGTACGTGACCGACAGCCCGGCCGCAACGGTGTCCGCCCGGGCACACCGCGTGCACACGGGTGGAAAGGAGCGTATGTTGCGCTTCCCGCGCCCGTGCGATGCACCCTGATGCCCTCCTCCGTCTACGGGCCGTGCCACCATCATGCGGGCGGTGACCGGTGATACCAGAACACGAAGACGAACCAGAGGCGACGAAGGAGCAGGGCGTGCAGCCACCGAAGGCGGCGGACGCCTCCGATGCCGGGGAGCGCCCGCAGGGTGATCCCGAACCCTCCCGAGCAGCCCGCTCCGCCACCGGAGCCCCCCTGGCCGACGGCCCCACGACGTCCACCACCGGACATCTGGCCGGCTCGACGCCGGCCTCGGCCGAAGCCGCCCTGACCGACCGCGTCTCCGGCGACGAGCCGCTGCTCCCCGCCCGGGTGCACCGGCCCTCCGACCTGATGCGGCTGCTCATCGGGGTGCTCGCGATCGCGGTGCTGTTCTCGATCGCCGCGTTCGCCCAGGGCACCACCACCGGCCTGGAGGACGACATCTCCAAGGGCACCGAGCAGGCGCCCGATCTGTTGATCAAGATCGCCGGTCTGGTGTCCAGCATCGCCGTGCTGCTGGTGCCGGTCGCCTTCGCCATCGAACGCCTCATCAAACGCGACGGACTGCGCATCGCGGACGGCGTGCTCGCCGCCGTGCTCGCCCACGGAGTGACGCTCGCCACCGACCTCTGGGTCTCTCGGTCCGCGCCCGGCACCATCCAGGACGCGCTGACCCAGCCGCAGACGGCCGGCGGGCTGACCGACCCGGTGCACGGCTATCTCGCACCGGTCATCGCGTACATGACGGCGGTCGGGATGGCACGGCGGCCGCGCTGGCGCGTGGTGCTGTGGGTGGTGCTGCTGCTCGACGCGTTCGCGATGCTCGTCGGCGGGTACACCACCCCGTTCTCGATCATCCTCACCGTGCTGATCGGCTGGTCCGTGGCGTACGGGACGCTGTACGCGGTCGGCTCGCCGAACGTCCGCCCCACCGGCCAGCACCTGATGGCCGGTCTGCGGCACGTGGGCTTCCACCCGGTCGCGGCGATGCGCACCGAGGACGCACCGGACCACGCCGACCAGAACGACCGGGGGCGGCGCTATCTGGTCACCCTGGAGGACGGTCCCCCGCTGGACGTCACCGTCGTCGACCGGGAACAGCAGGCCCAGGGGTTCTTCTACCGGGCCTGGCGGCGGCTCACGCTGCGCGGGATCACCCAGCGGCGCTCGATCCAGTCGCTGCGCCAGGCGCTGGAGCAGGAGGCGCTGCTCGCGTACGCGGCCATCGCCGCCGGGGCGAACGCGCCCAAGCTGATCGCCACCTCGGAGCTGGGCCCCGACGCGGTGATGCTCGTCTACGAGCACATCGGCGGCCGGACGCTGGACTCGATGGAGGACGAGGAGATCACCGACGATCTGGTGCGCGGCACCTGGCGTCAGGTGAAGGCCCTCCAGTCACGGCGGATCGCGCACCGCAGGCTGACCGGCGACGCGCTCCTGGTGGACCGTTCCGGCCGGGCGTTCGTGACGGATCTGCGCGGCGGCGAGATCGCCGCCGGTGATCTGGTGCTGCGGATGGACGTGGCCCAGCTGCTGACCACGCTGGGGCTGCGGGTGGGGGCCGAGCGGTCGGTCGCCGGGGCGCTGGCCGTGCTCGGCCCGGACGCGGTGGCGGACTGCCTGCCGCTGCTCCAGCCGATCGCGCTGAGCCGCTCCACCCGGGCGACGCTGCGCCGGATCGCCCGCGAGCGTTCGCAGCGTGAGCGGGAGGCGGTGGTGGAGGCCTCGCAGGCGGCCAAGCAGGCGAAGGCGCAGGCCGCCGCGGAATCCGCCGGGGGTGCTCTCCCGGATCACGGCGCGGACCCGAAGGCCGAGCAGAAGGCGGAGCGCAAGTCGCTGCGGACCGAGAAGCAGGCCGAGAAGCGCGCCATCGACGACGCGCTGGAGGAGGCCCGCGAGGAGGATCTGCTCGCCCAGATCCGCCGTCAGGTGCTGCTGATCCGCCCGCAGGCCCCGGTCGAACCGGTCCGCCTGGAGCGCATCAAACCGCGCACCCTGTTCAGCTTCATCGCCGGGGCCATCGCCGCGTACTTCCTGATCTCGCAGGTCACCCAGGCCAACTTCGGGGTGGTCGTGGAGCAGGCGGAGTGGGGCTGGGTGGCGGCCGCCCTCGGATTCTCGGCGCTGAGCTACGTGGCGGCGGCGATGAGCCTGCTGGGCTTCGTGCCGGAGCGGGTGCCGTTCCGCAAGACGGTGCAGGCGCAGGTGGCCGGCTCCTTCGTGAAGATCGTCGCGCCGGCCGCCATCGGGGGCGTGGCGCTGAACACCCGCTTCCTCCAGCGCGCCGGGGTGCGCCCCGGGCTCGCGGTGGCGAGCGTCGGGGCCTCGCAGCTCTTCGGGCTCGGCGCCCACATCATGCTGCTGGCGCTGTTCGGCTATCTCACCGGCACGGAGCGGACCCCGGACTCGCTGACCCCGTCCCGGACGGTGATCGCCGGTCTGCTGACGGTCGCGGTGCTGGTGCTGGTGGTGACGGCGATCCCGTTCCTGCGGAAGTTCGTGGTGACCCGGGTGCGCTCGCTGTTCGCGGGGGTCGTGCCGCGCATGCTGGACGTGGTGCAGCGGCCGCAGAAGCTGCTCACCGGCATCAGCGGCATGCTGCTGCTGACCGGTCTGTTCGTGCTCTGCCTGGACGCCTCGATCCGGGCGTTCAGCGGCCCGGGCGTCCCCCAGCTGAGCTACGCGAGCATCGCGGTGGTCTTCCTGGCGGGGAACGCGATCGGCTCGGCGGCCCCGACGCCGGGCGGGATGGGCGCGGTCGAGGGTGCGCTGACGCTGGGCCTGATCGCGGTCGGCCTGCCGGCGGAGGTCGCGGCGCCCGCGGTCCTGCTGTACCGCGTGATGACGCTGTGGCTGCCGGTGCTGCCGGGGTGGATCTGCTTCAACCAGCTCACCCGCAAGGGCGAGCTGTAGCCGAGCCGGGGCGCGGCGGCGGCTGCGGGCCTTCCGCCACCCGCATGGACCGCGCCCGGCCGCGCTCCCCGGCGCCCCGCCGCACGATGGGGGCATGAGGACTTCCCCCGCTCTGCGTGCCGCCGCCCTCGCCGCCACCGCCACCGTGCTGCTGCCGCTGGCCGCCTGTTCGGACGACGGTGACGGGGAGGGAGGCTCGACCCCCACCGGGGCCTCGACCGCCTCGCCGTCCTCCACCCCCGAGGACCTGGCGTCGCAGCAGCTCGACTGGTCCCCGTGTCCGCCTCCGAACTCGGCCCAGGGCGGGGGCGAGTCACCGTCCCCGCTGCCCGGCGGCGTGGTGTGGGAGTGCTCCTTCATGGACGTGCCCCTCGACTACGCGGAGCCGGACGGCCGCACGATCGAGCTGGCGCTGGTGCGGGGCAGGGCCAAGGAGCAGAAGCGGCGGATCGGCTCGCTGGTGTTCAACTTCGGCGGGCCCGGCGCGTCCGGCGTCGCGACGCTGCCCGCGTTCGGCACCGAGTACGACAAGCTCCGCACCCGGTACGACCTGGTGAGCTTCGACCCGCGCGGGGTCGGTCGCAGCGAGGGCGTCGAGTGCGCGGACGACGCCCAGCTCGACGCCTTCTACCAGGAGGACTCCACCCCGGACGACGCGGCCGAGGAGAAGCAGTTCGTCCAGGGGCAGAAGGACTTCATCGCGGACTGCGAGGAGAACTCCGGCTCCGAACTCCCCTTCGTGGGCACGACGAACGCCGCCCGCGACATGGACCTGATGCGCACGGTGCTGGGCGACGACAAGCTGCACTACTTCGGCATCTCGTACGGCACGGAGCTGGGCGGCGTCTACGCCCACCTCTTCCCGGACAAGGTCGGCCGGGCGGTGTTCGACGCGGTCGTCGACCCCACGAAGGACGCCGAGCAGTCCTCCATCGGCCAGGCCCAGGGCTTCCAGCTGGCCCTGGACAACTTCACGAAGGACTGCGCGGAACGCGACGAATGCGCGCTGCCCGGAGCCACCCAGCAGGAGGTCGAGCAGGGCATCGCCGATCTGCTGGCCGAGCTGGAGGAGGAGCCGATCGACGGGCTCGGCGACCGGGCGCTGACGCAGACGCTCGCCACCACCGGCATCGCGTCCGCGCTCTACTCCAAGGAGACGTGGCCGCTGCTGGAACAGGGACTGGACGAGGCGGGCGGCGGAAACGGCGGGCTGCTCCTCGCGCTGGCCGATTCGCTGAACGGCCGCGCGGAGGACGGGCGGTACGACAACTCCAACGCCGCCAACATCTCCATCAACTGCGCGGACAACGAGCAGCGGTTCTCCCTGGAGCAGACGAAGGCTGCGCTGCCCGCGTTCCGCAAGGCGTCCCCGCTGTTCGGGGACTATCTGGGCTGGGGCCTGATGAGCTGCACCGGCTGGCCGGTGGCGGGCGCCTGGAAGACCCCGGACGTCGCTGCCCCCGGCTCCGACCCGATCCTGGTCATCGGCAACACCGGTGACCCGGCGACCCCGTACGCGGGCGCGAAGGCGATGGTGGAGAAGCTGGGCGAGGGCGTCGGCGTCGAGCTGACCTACGAGGGCGAGGGACACGGGGCGTACAACAGCAAGGACGCGTGTGTGCAACGAGCGGTCGACGGCTATCTGTTGAACGGTACGGTGCCGAAGTCCGGCGCCGTCTGCGGGTGACAGCGGCCCCCGACTCCCTTGTCATGTACGGCGGTTAGCATGGCCGCACATCACTGCCGCCCGAGGTGTCACCACCGGCTTCGGGCCAGAGGGCGTCGCGGACCCGACCCTGACCGACCTGACGCCCCGCCCAGGGGAAGGAAGCCGGATCATGTGTGCGCACCGTCGTGCCCAGCGGGCCGCCGTCAGGACAGGAGCGGCTCTCCTCGCGGCCGGACTGCTCGCCGGCTGCGGCCTGTCGAGCTCGGAGCCGGAGGCGAGCGAGCCCGCCGACGGCCGCCCCGGCGACGCCTCCGCCGCGCCCGCGCCCACGCCGACCGGCCTCCAGGACTCCCCCGGGGTGCCGGAGCCGCCCTCCTCCCTCACCTCGCAGCGCCTCGACTGGAAGCGCTGTCCGGCCCCGCGGGGCGGCGAGGCCCCCGGTTCCGCCTGGCGTTGCGCGCGTGTGGACGTACCGCTGGACTACGCGGAGCCGTCGGGCGAGACGCTCTCCGTCGCGCTGGTCCGCAAGCAGGCCCGCGACAAGGGGCGTCGGCTCGGTTCGCTGCTGTTCAACTTCGGCGGGCCCGGCGGATCCGGCGTCGGGGCGCTGCCTCGCTCGGCCGACGCGTACGCGAAGCTCAACTCCCGCTACGACCTGGTGAGTTTCGATCCGCGTGGGGTCTGGGCCAGCTCCGGGGTGCGCTGCCGCACCGACAAGGAGCAGGAGCAGGCCCACCGGAGCGTCGACGCGACTCCGGACACGGCGGCGGAGGAGGCCGCGTTCATCGAGGACGCCGCCGACTTCGGCGCCGGCTGCGAGCGCCGCTCGGGCGCGGTCCTGCCACACGTCGGCACGGTCGCCGCCGCCCGCGACCTGGACCTGATCCGCGAGGTCCTGGGCGACGAGAAGCTGTCCTACTTCGGCTTCTCCTACGGTACGGAGCTGGGCGGTACCTACGCGCACCTCTTCCCGCACCGGGTGGGACGCACCGTGCTGGACGCGGTCGTCGACCCGACGGCCGACGGGACCGGGCACGCCCGGAACCAGACCACGGGCTTCCAGCGCGCCCTGGAGAACTACCTCAAGGACCGCGGCCAGGACCCGGAGGCGGGCTCCGAGCGCATCGCCCGGCTGCTGGCCCGCATCGACCGGAGCCCGCTGCCGACCGACTCGGGCCGCGAGCTGAGCGAGTCGCTCGCCATCACCGGCATCGTCGCCCCGCTCTACTCCGAGTCGAGCTGGCCCGCCCTGACGGCCGCGCTCGACGAGGCGGAGAACAACGGCACGGGCACCGGCCTGCTCCGGCTCGCCGACTCGTACAACGGCCGCGACGGGCAGGGGCGTTACGACACCCAGAGCCACTCCCAGCGGGCGATCTCCTGCGCCGACTCCACGTCCCGTCCCACCGTGGACGAGGCCCGTGCGCTGCTGCCGGAGTTCCGGAAGCTGTCACCGGTCTTCGGCCCGTTCCTGGCCTGGGACACCGCGGGCTGGTGCGCCCAGTGGCCGGTCGAGGGGGAGAACGAGACGCCGGAGACCAGCGCGCCGGGTGCGGGCCCGATCCTGGTCGTCGGGACGACCGGCGACCCGGCGACCCCGTACGAGGGGGCGCGGCGGATGGCGGACGAGCTGGGCGAGGGCGTCGGCATCCTGCTGACCAACAAGGGCGAGGGGCACGGGGCCTACGGCGGCAACGACTGCGTGACCTCGACGACCGACGCCTATTTCCTGGACGGGAAGGTCCCGGAGGACGGCACGACCTGTTCGTAGGAGGGCCCGGGAGTCCGGGCACGCGGAAGGGACCGGCCCGCGCGTGCGCGGACCGGCCCCTTCCGTACGTACGGCTGCGGTACGGAACGCTCTAGTAGACCGGCTTCTCCGGCTCGATCTGGTTGACCCAGCCGATCACGCCGCCGCCGACGTGCACCGCGTCGGCGAAGCCCGCGGACTTGAGGACCGCGAGGACCTCGGCGCTGCGGACGCCCGTCTTGCAGTGCAGGACGATGCGCCGGTCCTGCGGGAGGTCCTGGAGGGCGGTGCCCATGAGGAACTCGTTCTTCGGGATCAGCTTCGCGCCGGGGATCGAGACGATCTCGTACTCGTTCTTCTCGCGGACGTCGATGATCTCGATCTTCTCGTCGCCGTCGATCCACTCCTTGAGCTGCTTGGGAGTGATCGTCGCGCCGAGCGCCGCCTCCTGCGCCTCCTCGGACACGACGCCGCAGAAGGCCTCGTAGTCGATGAGCTCGGTGACGGTGGGGTTCTCGCCGCAGACCGCGCAGTCGGGGTCCTTGCGGACCTTGACCTGGCGGTACTGCATCTCCAGGGCGTCGTAGATCATCAGGCGGCCGACCAGCGGGTCGCCGACCCCGGCGAGCAGCTTGATGGCCTCGGTGACCTGGATGGAGCCGACGGACGCGCAGAGCACGCCCAGCACGCCGCCCTCGGCGCAGGAGGGGACCATGCCCGGCGGCGGGGGCTCGGGGTAGAGGCAGCGGTAGCAGGGCCCGTGCTCGGACCAGAACACGGAGGCCTGGCCGTCGAAGCGGTAGATCGAGCCCCAGACGTACGGCTTGTTCAGCAGCACCGCGGCGTCGTTGACGAGATAGCGGGTGGCGAAGTTGTCCGTGCCGTCCACGATCAGGTCGTACTGCGCGAAGATCTCCATCACGTTCTCGGCTTCGAGCCGCTCTTCGTGAAGGACCACGTTGACGTACGGATTGATGCCCAGCACCGAGTCCTTGGCGGACTCCGCCTTGGACCGGCCGATGTCGGCCTGGCTGTGGATGATCTGGCGCTGCAGGTTCGACTCGTCGACCTCGTCGAACTCCACGATGCCGAGCGTGCCGACACCGGCCGCGGCCAGGTACATCAGGGCCGGCGAGCCGAGGCCGCCGGCGCCGACACACAGCACCTTGGCGTTCTTCAGGCGCTTCTGTCCGTCCATCCCGACATCCGGGATGATCAGGTGGCGGGAGTACCTGCGGACCTCGTCGACGGTGAGCTCAGCAGCTGGCTCGACCAGGGGTGGCAGCGACACAGGAACCTCAACAATGCAGGTGGTCGGATTCTACGTAGACCGGCTTCTTACGGTCGACTACGTACGGTTGTTCTCCCCGTAACACTGCCACGCCCCTTCTCATTCCGAGATACCCGGTCCGATCCGCGAGACGATTTCGTCCCAGTACCTGGGCAGCGCGGCGAATGGGTCGCTTTGTCCGCTTCGCTCGTCCAGGTCGGTCCGGTCGGTCCGGTCGGTCCGGTCGGTCCGGTCGGTCCGGTCGGTCCGGTCGGTCCGGTCGGTGAAGAAGATCGTCCCGGCGCCCTGCCAGCGGGCGATGCGCATGGCCTCCTCCAGATGGGTGCGCGGCACCCCGTGGACGAAGTGGGCGAACCGCTCCGGCGGATAGTCGGCGGTCCACTCGGCCACCTGTGACCAGCGGTAGTCGGTCCAGGGGCCCTGGAAGGTGACCAGCTGGTCCGCCGCCTCCGCGTACCCCGGATACGGGTGAGTGCCGTGGCCCAGCACCAGGCGGCCCCCGTCGTCGGCGCTGTCGCTCTCCGCCAGCAGGGCGTGGAGCGTACCGGTGAGCCGGCGCACGGCCGGCAGCCCGGCCCGCTCGGTGGGACACCGGGCGAGGTAGAAGCCGCTGATCCGGTACCAGTCGATGAAGGACCGGGCGTCCGCGATCAGCTCCTCGAACGGCCGCTCGCCCCGGGCCAGGTCGAGATGGCCGAGCAGCCTGCCGCCGGAGGCCCGGACGGCGTCGTCCGGGGAGCAGCCGTGCAGGGCCCGTTCGCGGGCGTTGCGCAGCCTGCCCGCCGCCTCCAGGCAGTGCGGGTCGGGCCGGGAGCCGGGGCCGTCCGCGATGTTGAGGACGGCCCAGTGCAGCGGCGTGCCGGGGCGGACCAGCTCGGCCCATTCGGCGGGGGCGAGCAGGGGGTGGGCGTAGCCGGGGACGCCGAAGCCGAGCTGTTCGCCGCCCGCGGTGCGGCGGGCGGCGGCAAAAGCAGTCAAATGCGGCACGCGGCCTCCATCCAGATGTCCGCGAGGGATTCCTCCAGATTGATCCGGGGCCGCCAGCCGAGCCGGTCCCGCGCGGTGCGGACGTCGGCCTGCTGCCAGGCTCCGCAGCCGTCGGGATAGGGCGACGGGGTGGCGGAGAGGTGCTCCATGACGGATTCGGCGGAGGTGCGCGGGGCACCGATGGGCAGGCGCGCGGGGGGCGTGTCCAACTCGTGGAGCGCGCCCGCGTACCCGGCGACTCTCGCCAGGACGGAGGCGGCGTCACGCAGGCGGACGGCCCGCCCGGTGCCGATGTTGACGACGCCCTGGGCGGCGGAGAGCGAGGCGGCGTGGACGGCCCGCGCCACGTCCCGTACGTCGACGAAGTCCCGCTGCACGCCGAGGCCGCTGAGCTTCAGCTCGCCGTCGCCGGACTGCATGGCCCGGCGCATCGCCTCGGCGAGCCGGCCGAGCGGGGAGCCGGCCGGGGTGCCGGGCCCGACGGGCGAGAAGACCCGCAGGACGACGGCGTCGAGGCCGGAGCCGAGGACCAGTTCGGTCGCGGCGAGCTTGCTGACGCCGTACGGGCCGCCGGGGCGCGGGACCGCGTCCTCGGCGGTGGAGGACCCGGGCTGCGAGGGCCCGTACTCCGAGGCACAGCCGACCTGGACGAGCCGCGCCCCGCAGCCGCTGCGGCGCAGCGCCTCGCAGACGGTGGCGACGGCGACGGTGTTGTGCCGGGTGAGATCGCGGGCCCCGCCGCGCGTGGCGCCCGCGCAGTTGACGACGACTCCGGGGTGGACGGCGTCCAGGAAGCGGGTGAGCGCCCCGGGGCTGCCGCCCGCGAGGTCGAACCGGACGTCGGCGTCGTCGCCGCGGCCGAGCGCCGTGAGGTGGACGGCCGGGTCGGCCAGCAGACGGTCGGCGACGAAGCGGCCGAGGAATCCGTTGGCTCCGAGCAGCAGCACCCTCATCGCGCACCGCCTCGGTGCCGACGGCTGACTGCCGGTGCGGGGGATTGGGGGGTCATGGCGGGTTTCTCCTCGTTCTGTTCGTACGGTGCCTGGCGGCCCGCGGCGTCGGCCCCGCGGGAGTGGTGCGGTGGAGCGGGTGGAGCGCTTTCAGCGGTGGTCGGAAGTGGTGCGGAGGTGGGACGTGCGGTGGGTCGTGCGGTGGTACGTCGGTGGGGCCCGCCTCAGGTCCGGGTGTGGGCGGAGGCCCGGGAGAGCGCGAAGGCCGCGTACAGCAGCAGGCCTGCCGCGGCCCCGCCGCAGGCGAGGGCGGGCACGGCTCCGGTCCCGCCCGCCGAGACGAGGGCGTTCACGGGCCGGGCGAGGGGTTCGAGTCCGGGGAGCCGGGCGGCGAGGACGAGGGCCGGGGCGCCGGCCTCGACGGCGCAGGCGGCGGCGAGCGCGACGGTGCCCGGCTCGGGCTGTCCGTGCGCGGCGAGCAGCCGGGCCACGAAGAACAGCACCCCGAGGGCGGCGGCCGCGACGGGCGTGCCGCCTCCGCCGAGGCCGAGGCCGGCCAGGTGCAGCAGGGGCAGCAACGCGCCGAGGAAGAGGGTGACGGCCGCCAGGAGCAGGGGGCGTACGCCCGCGCCGAACTCCTCCAGGGCGCGGCTGCCGGTCAGCTTGCGGTGGGCGTGGACGGTGAAGAGGTGGGCGCACCACGCGGCCGGGGCGACGGCGGCGGCGAGGCCGAGCAGCGGGGCGGGGGTGCCGTCCCACGGACCGTCGGGGCCACCGGTCATGACCTGGGCGAGCAGTTCCTCGCCGTACACCGCGTAGCTCAGCAGCCAGCAGCCGTACATCCCGGCGGGGCCCGCCCCTTCGGGGGCCCGCAGGGGGCCGCGGCCCAGGCACGCCCGGAGCGCCAGGCAGGCCAGGACGGCGCCGACGACGGTGACGAGGGCCCGCGTCCCGTCACCGAGGACGTCCTCGGTGACCCGGAGCACCCCGGCGGTCGCCAGGCACGCGGCTCCGGGGAGCAGGGCGAGGAGCGTCCAGGCGGCCCGTGCGTCGGTGTCGGGTCCGGGGCCCGGGGGCGGGCCCGCGCCGGGGTCCGGCGCACGGGGCGGCATACGGGCGTACAGCTCCTCGGCGAGGGCGAAGACGTCCCGGTGGCGGTAGCGGGTGGCGGTGCGGTCGGTGAGGCCGTGCGCTTCCAGCCCGGCGGCGATCTCCAGCGGGTCCACAGCCCGTGCGCACAGGTCGCGGTGGGCGTGGAGGAGGGACTTCACCGGGTCGGCCGGGCCCCGGCGGGCGGTGGCCCCCGGCGCCCGGCGCGCCGTGGCGCGGGGCCGGATCTCCGCGGGGCGCGGCGGGCCGGACACGGGGCGTTCCGGGGCGGCGGCGGGGGGCGCCGGATCGTCCGGACGGGTCATCGGGTGGTCTCCGTGGTCGGGGCGGCCTCCGGGGCCGGGGTGGTCTCCGTGCGCGGGGAGGCCCGGTTCGTGGAAGCTCGGCCGAGGGAGGACCGGTCCATGGAGGACCGGTCCATGCAGAGGTGGTCCGTGCGGAGCCGGTCCGCGCGGGGTCGGGTGGTCACGCATCGCCGTCTCCCGCCGGTCCGGCCGCGACCGCGCAGACGCCCTCGGGCTCCGGCCGCCGCGTGTGCTGCGGCTCGGGCCCGCCGGGCCGGTCCGGCAGCCGGGCCCCGGGCTCGGCTGCCCGGCACGGCACGGCGGCTGCCCGGTCCGGGTCCGGCTGCGGCCGCAGGTGCGGCCCGGGCCGGGTCCAGTGGCCGAGGAGGCGTGCTTCGGGCGGGGTGGCGAAGGGCAGCGGGGCACCGTGGGCGTCCACCGTGTCGGCCTCGCGGCGCACCGGTGTGTGCGAGATCAGCTCCAGGTAAATGCCGCGAAATGCCGCGAGGTTCTGTTCGACGGTGAAGAGTTCGAGGGCGCGGGCCCTTGCGGCGGCCCCCAGTCGTGCTCGACGCTCGGGGTCGCGCAGCAGCGCGACGCAGGCGTCGGCGAGCGCCTTGGGATTGCGCGGGGGCACCACCAGGCCGGTGCCGCCGATGACTTCGACGACCGCGCCCACGTCGGTGGAGACGGTGGCCCGGCCGCAGAACATGGCTTCGACGAGGCTGACCGGGAAGCCCTCGACGACGCTGGACAGCACGATGACGCCGCCCGCCGCGTAGGCCTCGGCGAGGCCGGGGATCTCGGGGCCGCCGATCTCCTCGAAGGTGACCGGGCCGACGCCCTCGGTGTGCGCGCCGGTGGCCTCGTCGGGGAAGAGCTGGGCGGCCAGGGCCTCGCAGTGGGCGAGGTAGGTGGCGGCCTCCTCGCCGTCCGCCGGGGCGCCGAAGACGCGCAGCCGGGCGCCGGGCTCGGCGCGGCGGACCTCGGCGAAGGCGTGGAGGAGGGCGATCAGGTCCTTGGAGGGCTCGATCCGGCCGACCCAGACCAGGGTGCCGGGGCCGCCCGCGCCGTCGTCCTCGCCGGCCGCGCCGAGGCGTTCGGCGTCCTCGCCGACCCGGCCGAAGCGCTCGGCCGCCATGCCCGGGTAGACCGTGCGCTGCTGGGCGGGGTCCGCTCCGCAGCGCCGCTGCCAGCGGCGGACGTGGGTGTTGCCGGGGGTGACGATCGCGGCCTGCCGGTAGACCTCGGTGGCGAGGCGGCCGTGGAATCCGGCGAGGAGGGCGCGCACCGGGGTGCCGTACGGGGAGTCGGCGGCGGACAGGTAGTGCGCGCGCAGCGGGACGCCGTGCTCGGTGACCAGCAGCGGCACCCCGAAGAAGCGTTTGGCCAGGAGCCCCGGGAGGGCGGCCGCCCCGCCGGACGCCGCATGGCAGAGGTCGACCGCGCCGAGGCTCTCCTGGTCGTACCAGTCCAGCGAGAGCGGGCGCAGCGCGCGTTCCAGCTCGGCGGCGAAGGCCAGGAGGTCGGGGACGGTGGCGTTCTGCACGGTGCGACCGGTGCCGCGGGCGCGGGAGACCGCCTCCAGGATCCGCACGGTGCCCTCGGAGCGCAGGGCGAGATGGAGTCCGCCGCGTTCGCGGGCCAGCTCGGCGAGGCCGTAGAGCCCTTCGGCGAACAGCTGCGCGCCGGGTCCCTCGCCCGCTTCCGTACCGGCCTCGTCGGGGGTGCAGATCGCGGTGGCGAGGGCGGTGAGGCGGTCGGTGAAGCGCCTGCGGTCGCGCCGCCCGTAGGACTGTTCGCCCCCGGTCACCAGCCGGGCCAGCAGGCCGCGTTCGCCGCTGCCGCGCAGGGTGCCGTCCTCGGGGGTCCACAGCGGCGCGGTGCGCACCCGGCTGACCTGGGGCGGCAGCCGTACCCAGCCCTGGTCCTCCTGGTGGGCGGAGCGGCTCAGGGCGAACAGGTCGAACTCGTGTTGCGGCAGCCCGCGCACCAGCCGGTCGCACCAGAGTCTGGATTCACCGGTCGCATACGGATAGCCACCGTCGGTGAGCAGTCCGATCCGCACGAATACACCCCCGATCTCCCTTGTGGGCGGCCGCCGTTGAAACGGCCACTCGCAGCGGGACGACCGTAAGCGGATACGCCGGTGGCGCGACGGACGGTTGTCCATCGCGCCACCGAAAGGGGTGAACCGTCGTAACTTTCCCGCCCCGGTCGCGTTCCGTCGCGATACAGCGGTCGGTTGTCACGGAGGGTCAGGCCCGGGCCAGCTCCTTGCGGGCGGTCCGGCGGGCCGCCGCGAGCCCGGGATCGAGGGCGGGCACGGCGGCCAGCAGTTGGCGGGTGTACGGGTCCCGGGGGTCTCCGTAGACCGCGTCGGCGCTGCCCTGCTCGACGATCACGCCCCGGCGCATCACCGCGACCTCGTCGCTGACCTGCCGGACCACGGCGAGGTCGTGGGCGATGAAGACCAGGCCGATGCCCAGCTCCCGCTGGAGCTCCGAGAGCAGGCCGACGACCTGGGCCTGGGTGGTGACGTCCAGCGCGGAGACCGGTTCGTCGCAGACGATCAGCTTCGGTTCCGCGGCCAGCGCGCGGGCGATCCCGACGCGCTGGCGCTGTCCGCCGCTGAACTCGTGCGGGTAGCGCCCGTAGTGGCCCGGGTCGAGCCCGACGCGCTCCAGCAGTTCGCCGACCCGGTCCCGGATCCGGCCCTCGTCGCCCTCCCCGGCGGCCCGCAGCGGGTCGGCGACGGACTCCCCGACCGAGCGGCGGGGGTTGAGGGAGGCGACCGGGTCCTGGAAGACCATCTGGAGGTCGCGGCGGAAGGACCGCAGCTCTTTCTCCGGCAGCGAGCCGATCTCCCTGCCCCCGTACCGGAGGCGGCCCGCCGTCGGGTCGAGCAGGCGGACCAGCATCCGGCCCAGGGTGGTCTTGCCGCTGCCGCTCTCGCCGACGATGCCGAGCGTGCGCCCGGCGTGCACGGTGAGCGAGACCCCGTCCACGGCGGCTACCCGCCCGCTCCCCCGGCCGAACTCGCGCCGCAGGCCGACGGCTTCGAGCAGGGGTGCGACCTCCTCCGCGGCGGGCGGCGCCGGTGCCGGGAGCACCCTGCGGGTCTCCACGCGCGGTACGGCGGCCAGCAGCTCCTGGGTGTACGGCTCGCGCGGCGCGCCGAGGACCCGGGCGACCGGGCCGCGTTCCACCTCCTTGCCGTGCCGCATCACCAGCACCTCGTCCACGCTCTCCGCCGCCACGCCCACGTCATGGGTGACCAGCAGGAGCCCCATGCCCGTCTCGTGGCGCAGATCGTGCAGCAGGTCCAGGATCTGGGCCTGCACGGTGACGTCGAGGGCGGTGGTCGGCTCGTCCGCGATCAGCAGGCCCGGTTCGCAGGCGAGCGCCATCGCGATGAGGGCCCGTTGCCGCATGCCGCCGGAGAACTCGTGCGGGCGCAGCCGGGAGCGGCGGGCCGCGTCCGGGATGCCGACCCGGTCGAGCACCTCGACGGCGCGGGCGCGGGCGGCCCTGCGGGAGACGGGGCGGTGGACCCGGTACACCTCGGCGATCTGGTCGCCGACCGGGTAGTACGGGTCGAGCGAGGACAGCGGGTCCTGGAAGACCATGGCGGCCCCCGCGCCCCGCAGCGCCCGCAGTTCACGGTCGTCGGCCGTGTTCACGTCCCGGCCGGCGACGCGGACGCTCCCGCCGACCCGGGCGCCGGTTCCCCGGTGGAGGCCGAGCAGGGCGTAGGCGGAGGCGCTCTTGCCGGAGCCCGACTCCCCCACCACGCCGAGCGCGCCGCCCGCCGCCAGGGTGAAGGAGAGCCCGTCGACGGCCCGGACGGGGCCGAAGTCGACCGTGAGGCCACGGACCTCGACCAGGGGCTCGCGCGTTGTCATGACAGGACCACCCGTCGGTCGGCCAGCGCGTACAGCAGGTCCGCGACGGCGTTGGCGAGGACGACGAAGAACCCGGTCACCAGCACCATGCCGACCACGACGGGCAGGTCGACGACCTTGACCGCGTGGACCAGCTCGCGCCCGATGCCGGGGATGCCGAAGAGGGACTCGGTGAGCACAGCACCGCCGAACATCGAGCCGAAGTCCAGCGCGCTCAGGGCGATGACGGGGGCGACCGCGCCCCGGAGCGCGTGCCGTCGGATGATGGCCCGCTCGCCGACCCCGTACGCGCGAAAGGTGCGCACGTGGTCCTCGGCGAGGGTCTCCAGCATGGCGCTGCGGGTGAGGCGGGCGTACTTGGCGGACTCGATGAGCGCCAGCGACGTCCAGGGCAGCAGCAGCCCCCAGGCCCACTGTTCGGGGTTCTCGGTGAACGGGACGTACGAGGGTGCGGGCAGCCATTGGAGGGTGGAGCAGAACACGATGATGAGCAGCAGCCCGATGACGAAGACGGGGGTGGCGGAGCCGGCCAGGGTCAGCCAGGTCAGCACCCGTTCGGTGAGCCGGCCGCGCCGCCAGGCGGAGAGCACGCCGGTGCCGACGCCGAGGAGCAGCCAGCCGGCGAACGCGCCGACCACCAGGGAGCCGGTGACCGGGAGCTTCGCCAGGATCAGCTGGGTGACCTGCTGGTCGGACTGGTACGAGACGCCGAGGCAGGGCATCGCGCAGTGCTCGGTACCGGTCCCGGTGGAGAAGTCGCGCCCGGCGACGATGCCCTGGAGGAAGTGCGCGTACTGCACGTACACCGGGTCGTCCAGGCGCAGTTGCTCGGTGACCTGGGCGACCTGGGCGGGCGAGCAGCGGGGGCCGCAGGCGATCTGGGCGACGTCGCCGGGGGCCACGTAGAAGATCGCGTAGAGGATCGCGGTGAGGGCGAGCAGCACGAGGGCCGCCCCGCCGAGCCGCCGGAGCAGGAAGCCGGTCATGCCGCGCCCTCCTTGGCCGTACCGGTGCCGACGCCCAGGCGGGAGGCGGCGCGCGGGTCGAGTGCGGTGCGCACGCCCTCGCCGAGGACGGTGAGCGCGAGGACGGTGACGAAGAGGAGTCCGGCGGGGATCAGGAGGTACGTCGGGGCCGCCTGGTACCAGGTGTCGGCCTCGGTGAGCATCTGCCCCCAGGACGGGGTGGGCGGCTTGATGCCGACGCCGAGGAAGGACAGGGCCGCCTCGACGACGATGTTGGTGGGAAAGGCCAGGGCCGCGTAGGTGATGACCGGCGCGGCGAGCGAGGGCAGTAGTTCACGGCGGGCGATGGACCACTTCCCGCGCCCGGTGAGCCGGGCCGCCGCGACGAAGTCGAGGGACTTCAGGGCGAGCGCCTGCGCCCGCACGATCTTCGACGTACCGGACCAGCCGATGCCGCCGATGACCAGGGCGATCAGGACCGGGCGGGGGAAGGACTCGGGCACGATCGCCAGGAGTGCCAGGGCGATCACCATGACCGGCAGGGCCACGTTGATGTCGGTGATCCGGCCGAGGAGCTGGTCGACCCGGCGGCTGCCGAGCGCGGCGGCGAGCCCGATGACCAGGCCGAGGGCGATCTGCAGGACGGTGGCGACGAGGGCGACGCCGAGCGAGACCCGGGCCCCGTACACGATCCGGGCGAACAGGTCGCGGCCGGTGCCCGGTTCGACGCCGAGCCAGTGCTCGCCGCTGATGCCGCCGAAGGAGCCGATGGGGACGCCGCCGGCCGCCGAGTCGACGAGGTCGGGGTGGTAGGTGTTGGGGTCCTGGCCCGCCAGTGCGGTGAGCAGCGGTGCGGCGAGCGCGACCAGGACGAGCAGGAGGACGACGAGGGCCGCGGCGGAGGCGGCGCGCTGGGCGCGCAGCCTCTGCCGGAACAGCCGGGCCCCGGAGGCGGGGGCGACGGCCCGCGCCGCCCCCGCCTCCCGGACCGGAAGTGCTTCGGACATGGCTACTTGACCGCGACCTGGGAGACGTCGAGGACGCCGGTCCAGTCGCTGATGACGATGTTCTTGACGTCCTCGCCGTACAGCCGCTTGTAGACCGGGTGGAAGAGCGGCACGGTCAGGGCCTCCTCGCCGATCTTCGCGTCGAGCGCGCCCCAGCGGGCGGCGGCGGCCTTCAGGTCGGTGATCTTGTTGATCTCGTCGATCTCCTTGTTGACCGCGGGGTCGTTCAGGAAGCCGGTGTTGAAGTTGGCGCCGTCCTCCACGATCTGGCGGCCGTCGAAGATCGGGGCGAGGAAGGGGCCGCCGGAGGGCCAGTCGGCTCCCCAGTGGGCGAGGAAGAAGCCGGGCTCCTTCTTCGCGCTGTGGATGGTCTCGGAGTAGTCGTTGCTCTCCAGGCCCTGGAGCTTCACGGTGATCCCGGCCTTCTTGAGCGCGGCCTGGATCGCGGTGGCGATCTCGGGGCTGGTCTCGAAGTCCTTGTCGTTGGAGTGGGTGAGAGTGACGGTCAGGCCCTTGTCGTGCCCGGCTTCTTTCAGCAGTTCCTTCGCCTTCTCGGCGTCGCCCGTCCTCCCGGCCGGGAAGTGGTCGTAGGGGGTGTGGCCGAAGGAGTCCCGCTCGGGCAGGAAGGTGGTCGCGGGTTCGGCGAGCGAGGAGCCGCCCGCCGCGTTGACGATCGAGGTGCGGTCGACGGCGTACGAGATCGCCTGGCGCACCTTCGGGTCGTCGAAGGGCTTCACCTTCGGGTTGAAGGCGATGTAGTTGGTGTAGCCGAAGTGGCCGGTGCCGACGCGGGCGGCGAGCTTCTTGTCGCTGCCGACCTTGGCGAGTTCGGCCGGGCCGAGGTTGGTGTCGGTGGTGACGGCGGTGGCGTCCGGGCCCTGGGAGGCGGAGAGCCGCTGGTTGATGACGGCGGAGTCGAGTCCGGAGCGGACGTCGATCCGGTCGGGGTAGGCCTTGCGCTCCGCGTCGGTCTTCGCCGACCAGTGCGGGTTGCGCTCCAGGACGATCCGCTCACCGTCGTTCTCGTTGGTGACGACCTTGTACGGGCCCGAGGAGACGGGGTGCTCCTCGTACGTGGTGCCGGTGTCCTTGGCCTGCGGCACCGGGGTGGTCTGGGTCTGGGTGGCGAGGAAGGGGAACTCGCCCTCGGGCTTGTTGAGGCGGAAGACGATCGTCTTCTCGTCGGGCACCTCGATGGAGTCGAGGCCCTTCTTGTCCTTGTACGGGCCCTGGTAGTCGGCCCCGCCGATCAGCCAGTCCCGCAGGTAGGGGGCGCCGCCGGAGAGTTCGGCGGCGAAGGAGCGCTCGATGCCGTACTTGATGTCGGCGGAGGTGATCGCGGTGCCGTCCTCGTACTTCAGGCCGTCCTTGAGGGTGTACGTCCACACCGTGGCGTCCTTGCTGGGCGTGCCCAGGTCGGTGGCCAGGTCGGGGACGACCTTCGCGCCCTCGGCCCCGTCCTCGCGGTTGCGGGTGGTGAGGGTGCGGAAGACGAGGGAGGGGACGTTGCCGCCGCCGGAGGTGTAGAGCCGGGCGGGGTCGAAGTCCTGCTGCGGGTTGCTGTTCAGGACGGTGAGGGTGCCGCCCTGCCGCGGCTTGCCATCGGCACCGGAGGCGCCGGCGGCGCTCTTGGTGTCCTCGGGACCGCAGGCCGCGACTCCCGCGGCCAGGACGAGAACCGCGGTGGAGGCTGCCACGCGGCGGGATATGACGGACGGTTGACGCATCGGAAAGAGACCTCTCGGAGCACTGCGGGCGGAGGAAGCGGAGGAAAGCGAAAAGGCGAATCCGCGCAGGCAGCGGCGAGAAGGACGAACGCGAACGGACCCCGTCATCGGGGAACGGGAAAAGGAGAAGCCGCGCCTGCGGACGGAATGCGTCCGGGCGCGGCGGTCAATGGGGCCCACCGGAACCGAAAAGGCTCACGGGAAAATAGAAAAAGGGCCGACGCGCGCTCGGACAGCGTCAGCGACAGAGAACGTCGGCTACGCAGTGCCCGGTCACGCCGAGAAGCGCCAGCTCAAGGGCGGCGATCTCGGAAGGTGCGGGGCTGCGCGACATGCCGAGAAATATGAACGACCGCCTCGACCGCTGTCAAAGCGGAACAAGACGGCCGTCTCACCATACGGACGCGCGGAGATCAACTCTCGGGGTGCACCCAGGGGTTGGCCCTGCACTTGATGCCTTCGAGTTCCAGGGTCTTGGTCTGCTGCTGCATGACCGGAGCCAGGGCCCCGGGAGTGCGGCAGCTCACATGGTTGTGGCCCAGCCGGTGACCGACCTCGTGATTGATGAGCATCTGACGGTAGGCCAGCAGTTCCTTCGGGCCGAAGGTGGCGGCGCCCTGCGCCCAGCGATAGGCGTTGATCATCACGCGGTCCGTCGCGGCGGAATCGCAGGAGACGTTGTCGATCGTGGTGTCCAGACCGGATTTGGCGCACCAGTCGCCGGTCGTCCCGGGGCTGGCGAGCGTGATCACGAAGTCCGGGGTCCCCGAGGAGATGCGCTCGAAGGTCATCGCTCCGTTGTGCGCCCAGCTCCGGTCGTCGTTGAGCGTCTTCTGCACGGCTTCGGCGAACAGGCCGGCGTCCAGGCCGAGACCCTTCTCCACGTCGATGCGGTAGCGGTGCTTCTGCCCCTTCCCGGGGGCCTTCGCCAGACCGGGCACCGCCTCGAACGTGCCGCTCGCCTTCAGGTCCGCGGCGAGCGGAAACGGCTGCGCCATCTTGGCCGCGTACGAGAGGGGCTTGACCTCGGGCTCGACCGAGGGCCGGTTCGGGGTCGGACGGGCGTCGGAGCGGGAGGCCTCCTCGCCCGGGCCCTGCCGCTCCACGTCGGCGGCGCGCGCGGCGGCCGTACGGCCGCCGGAGTCCTCGGCGACCTGTCCGGCCACCACGACCGCGAGCACGGTGGTCACCGCGGCTGCGGCGATGCCGGTGAACGTCCGCCCCTTGGAGCCCCGGGCCGCGGCGCGTTCGTCCGGCTCCCCGGCCTCGGGGTCGGTCTCTGCGCCGTCCACGCCGTCCGGGGTCCCGGCCGGCGGGGCGTCGGTGTCGAAGGCGTCCACGAACTCCCGGCGCGGGCCCGGCACCGGGGCGCCGGGGGGCGCCGCCTGCCGGGTCGCCCGGCCGTCCGCGGCGCGCTGGGCCGCACGCTGGGCGGACACCTGGCGGGCCACGGCCCGCTGCCGGGCGGCGTCCTGGGGTCCGGCGGCGCCGGCGGAATCCGGCCGGGCGTCGGCGGAGCGGTGGTCCGGACCGGCGTGCGGGCCCGGGTGCTGGTGGGGCGGATGCGGACGGGGAGCGCCGGGCCCCTGGCCGAGGCGGGATACGGGGCCCGCGCCCCAGCCGCCGCCCTGCTCACGCTGTTCGGGGTGGCCGCCGCGGACCTGCGGGGCGTCGGAGGAGAACGGGCCCGGCCCGTCACCGGTCGGCGCGGGAGCGGTCCGCCTGCGTCGGCCGCCGCCGGGCGCGGGCCTCGCCGCGGCGCGCTCGCCGCCCGGTTCCGCCGCCGCCGCGTCCGGGCGGATCGCCCCGGAGCCCTTTCGACTGTGTCGTCCCACGCCCTGGATCAGCTCCCGCCGCAATCGTCCAGCAGTTCCCGGAACGCCTGGGCGACCGCCTCCGGGTACTCCATCATCGCCACGTGCCCCGCGTCGGGCAGCGTCAGCAGCCGGGCGTCGCGGAAGGCCGCGGACGCCCTGCGTGCCATCCGGTACGAGACGAGCTGGTCCCGTCCGCCGTACACGAGCTGGGTCGGTGCGAGCACCCGCTCGGCCTGGCGCCACAGTCCGTGCTGGCCGCCCAGGGTGTACGCATCGACGATGCCCCGGGCCGAACGCGTCATCGCGTCCCAGAAGTACGGCAGCTCCAGCCGTCGCTCCATCTCGGCCACCGCGTTGCGGAAGGCTTCGTCGGAGACCCGTGCCGGATCGCCATAACAGAGTGCCATGACTCCGCGCGTCCGCTGCTCCGCCGTCCAGCCCTTCGTGAGCCGGGCGAACAGGGACGCGACGCCCGGCACCGCCAGGAGTCCGGTCGGGAGGGCGGGGCGCTGCACCCGCCACTCCGGCAGGGCGGGCGAGATCAGGGTGAGGGTGCGCACCAGGTCGGGGCGGACGGCGGCGACCCGGGTGGCGACGGCGCCGCCCAGCGAATTGCCGAACAGGTGCACAGGCCCCCGCTCCTCCGCGTCCAGCAGCCGGATCACCGCACGGGCGTGTCCGGTCACCGAGTAGTTGCCGTCGTCCGGCGGCGGCGAGTCCCCGAATCCGGGCAGGTCGACCGCCTCGCCGTCGACCAGGCCGGACAGCAGCGGCATCAGCGCGGACCAGTTCTGCGACGAGCCGCCGAGCCCGTGCACGTACAGCGCGGGGGGCAGTCCCGTCCGGTCGCCCGGCCGGCAGCGGATGTTCAGGCCGATCCCCGGCAGTGACACGGAGCGCAGTCGTTCGCCCTCGGCGACCCGGACGGCGCTGACCGTGGGGGCCACCGCGGCGGCGGCGGCCTGGACACCCGGCAGCTCGGTCGAAGACATGCGGCAATGTTACGAGACGATCACGCCCTCATTCATGTGTTCGCCGTCACAGGCCGCATCGCGGGGTGGACGGGTAGCTCCTACGCTTCAGGGGAAGGAAGGGAGCTGCACATGACGGTCGACCCGAGCGACCCGGACACCTTCGAGAACGCCGGACCGGAACAGCCGGGGCCCGAGGCCCCGGAGGCGGACGCCGCCGAGCAGCGGGCGGACGTCCGGCCCGAGGACGACGAACGGGCGGAGAGCGTCGATCCGGACACCGCCAATGAGGCCGATGTGGCGGAACAGCGCAGGGTGATTCCCTTGGATGAGGACGATTACCGGTAATACGCCCCGTTTTGCTCGCGACCAGGGAGAACTGTGGCTTCCACAGCCGTCCGGTCCATGAAATTCTGCGTCCGCGCCGCGCACAGCCGGGTTACCCAAAAGTACGATGGCTGTACGGCGCAGTGCGCACGGACCGGCTGTGCTGGAACACATATTTGGGAGGCGGCGTGACAGCCATCGAGCAGACAGAGGCGGCGCGCCCGCGGGGTACACGCCTTCCCCGCCGCGCCCGACGCAATCAGCTGCTGGGCGCCGCACAGGAGGTCTTCGTCGCGCAGGGCTACCACTCCGCCGCGATGGACGACATCGCCGAGCGGGCGGGAGTCAGCAAGCCGGTGCTCTACCAGCACTTCCCCGGAAAGCTGGAGCTCTACCTGGCCCTTCTCGACCAGCACTGCGAGTCGCTGCTCCAGGCCGTGCGCACGGCGCTGGCCTCGACGACGGACAACAAGCTGCGCGTCGAGGCGACGATGGACGCCTATTTCGCGTACGTGGAGGACGAGGGCGGCGCGTTCCGACTGGTCTTCGAGTCCGACCTGACCAACGAGCCCGCCGTGCGCGAGCGGGTCGACCGGGTGTCCCTCCAGTGCGCCGAGGCCATCTCCGACGTGATCGCCGGGGACACCGGCCTGTCCAAGGACGAGTCCATGCTGCTGGCCGTGGGCCTCGGCGGCGTCTCCCAGGTGGTGGCGCGCTACTGGCTCTCCAGCCGGTCCACCATCCCCCGCGACACGGCCGTCCAACTCCTCACCTCGCTGGCCTGGCGGGGCATCGCGGGCTTCCCGCTGCACGGCGCCGAGCAGACCTGAGGCCTCCGGCGGGGACGCCTGACGCCGTGTTCGCTGCGGGCGTTGCCGGTCGGGCCCTGACCTCCGCTCCCGCCGGGCTAATGTGGCTGCGTACGGCGCGGTTCGCCGCGCAGGGACTGACCGTCGGAGGGACATAGCCGTGGAGGTCAAGATCGGGGTGCAGCACACGCCCCGCGAGATCGTTCTGGAGAGCGGGCTTTCCGCCGAGGACGTCGAGAGCGCGGTCGCCGCGGCACTGGGCGGCAAGGCGGAGCTGCTCAGCCTCACGGACGACAAGGGCCGCAAGGTCCTGGTGCCGGCCGACCGGATCGCGTATGTGGAGATCGGTGAGCCGACCACCCGGCGGGTGGGGTTCGGGACGCTGTAGTCCACCGGACGCGTTGATCACAGGAGCGGCCCGGCGGGGACATCCCCGCCGGGCCGCTCCTGTGTCGTGTGCGGCTCTCCGCCCGCGCCGGATCCCGTACGGGTCGGAAGGGGCCGCTGGAGGGTTGCTCCCCACAGGCAGGGGGTAGTACCGCCTACGACCGATTTGCCCGCCCCGCACACCCCCGCGAGGTGATCCTCTGTGATCTGGGAATCCTTCGGCGCCGCCGTCCTCGGACTCGCCCTGTCCTGGGCGGCGCTCCGATCACTGGCCGACCGACTGCCGTCCGGCCGTGCGGTGTATGCCACCGGCGCGCTGGGCGCCCTGTTCGGCGCGTATCTGACGCATGCCGCGCTGGGTACCGGCCATGTCCTGGCGACCCTGATCGGCGCCGTGTCCGTCGGGGCGGTGACGCTGTCGCTCCTGATCCGGCCACGCGGCCGCCGCCTCACCCGGTCGGCGGCGGCGGCCCGGTAGCGGGGTGTTACGCGGCCAGTCCCAGCGCGGCCATCCGCTTGGTGTGGGCCTCGGTGATCCGGGAGAACATCCGGCCCACCTCGGCCAGGTCGAAGCCGTCCGCGACGCCGCCCACCAGCATCGTCGAGAGGGCGTCGCGGTCGGCGACCACCCGCTGGGCCTGCGACAGCGCCTCGCCCATCAGCCGGCGCGCCCACAGCGCGAGCCGTCCGCCGAGGCGCGGGTCCGCCTCGATCGCGGCGCGCACCTTCTCCACGGCGAAGTTCCCGTGGCCCGTGTCGTCGAGCACGGACAGGACCAGGGACCGGGTGTCGGTGTCCAGCCGGGCCGCGACCTCGCGGTAGAAGTCGCTCGCGATCGAGTCGCCGACGTACGCCTTGACCAGGCCCTCCAGCCAGTCGGACGGCGCCGTCTGGCGGTGGAAGTCGTCGAGCGCCTTGGCGAACGGCTCCATCGCGGCGGTGGGGTCCTCGTCCACGGCGGTGAGCCGCCGGCTCAACTGCTCGAAGTGGTGGAACTCGGCGGTGGCCATCTTCGCCAGCTCCGCCTTGTCGCCGAGGGTCGGCGCGAGCTTCGCGTCCTCGGCCAGCCGCTCGAAGGCCGCCAGCTCTCCGTAGGCGAGGGCGCCGAGCAGGTCCACGACCGCGGCGCGGTACTGCGGGTCGGCTGCCGCGGTGGCCCAGTCCTGGGCGGCGATCCCGGTGGCTGCGGCAGCTTCGGCGGGGGTCTCAGTGGCGTGGTCAGGCGTCTCCATGAACGGAACGATAGCCCGCTCCGCGCAGGGCGGAAGGGCCTGGTCAGCCGGGGGCCTCATACCGTTCCGATGAATTCGTCCAACACACATGCGCGAATCCGGGGTACAGTGGTATTGCGCTTACTGAGCACTGTGCTGTGCCAGGGGCGCGCCCTTGAATGAGGATGCCCGGTCGGTGGCCCGATCGGCTCCGACCCGACAGCCCTCCACGCGGTGCGTACGACACGTACGACTGCAGATGAGGGGCCCCCTCAGCGGCACGAGCGCTCGAGCGACGGCAGTGGTCCCGCGCCACCCGGCCCATCCACGGCCGGATGACCAACCCCGGCACGGTACGACCCCCAGCGTTCGCCTCGGACCGCGTCTCACAGAAGAGGCAGCACCCTGACTACGTTCCGCGACCTCGGTATTCTTTCCGAGACGGCCGAAGCCCTTGAGGCTGTCGGCATCATGTCCCCCTTCCCCATCCAGGAGCTGACGCTCCCCGTCGCCCTCTCCGGCTCCGACGTCATCGGCCAGGCCAAGACCGGCACCGGCAAGACGCTCGGCTTCGGTCTCCCGCTCCTGGAGCGCGTGACCGTCCCCGCCGACGTCGAGGCGGGCCGCGCCAAGCCCGAGCAGCTGACCGACGCGCCGCAGGCGCTCGTCGTCGTCCCCACCCGCGAGCTGTGCCAGCAGGTCACCAACGACCTGCTCACGGCCGGCAAGGTCCGTAACGTCCGCGTTCTCGCGATCTACGGCGGCCGGGCGTACGAGCCCCAGGTCGAGGCCCTCAAGAAGGGCGTCGACGTGATCGTCGGCACCCCGGGCCGTCTCCTGGACCTGGCGGGCCAGCGCAAGCTCGACCTCTCCCACATCCGCGGGCTCGTCCTCGACGAGGCCGACGAGATGCTGGACCTGGGCTTCCTGCCCGACGTCGAGCGCATCATCACGATGCTGCCGCCCAAGCGTCAGACGATGCTGTTCTCGGCCACCATGCCCGGTGCCGTCATCAGCCTCGCGCGCCGCTACATGTCGCAGCCGACGCACATCAACGCCACGTCGCCCGACGACGAGGGCACGACCGTGAAGAACACGGTCCAGCACGTCTACCGCGCCCACAACATGGACAAGCCGGAGATGCTCTCCCGCATCCTCCAGGCCGACGGCCGCGGGCTCGCGATGATCTTCTGCCGTACGAAGCGCACGGCCGCCGACATCGCCGAGCAGCTGGAGAAGCGCGGCTTCGCCTCCGGCGCGGTCCACGGCGACCTCGGCCAGGGCGCCCGCGAGCAGGCGCTGCGCGCCTTCCGCAACGGCAAGGTCGACGTCCTGGTCTGCACCGACGTCGCCGCGCGCGGTATCGATGTCGAGGGTGTGACCCACGTCATCAACTACCAGTCGCCGGAGGACGAGAAGACCTACCTCCACCGCATCGGCCGCACCGGCCGCGCGGGCGCCAAGGGCATCGCGATCACGCTGGTCGACTGGGACGACATCCCGCGCTGGCAGCTGATCAACAAGGCCCTGGACCTGAAGTTCCCGGACCCGCCCGAGACGTACTCCACCTCGCCGCACCTCTTCGAGGAGCTCGGCATCCCGGCGGGCACCAAGGGTGTGCTGCCGCGCGCCGACCGGACCCGTGCCGGTCTGCGGGCGGAGGAGGTCGAGGACCTCGGCGAGACCGGCGGCCGCGGCCGCAAGGCCGCCGCGCCGGCCCCCGCCCGTGAGGAGCGCGAGCCCCGCACCCGTACGCCGCGTCAGCGTCGCCGCACCCGTGGCGGCTCCGCTGCGGAGGAGGGCGCCGCGACGGTGCCCGCACCCTCCAAGGAGACCGCCCCGGTCGCCGCGGTCGCACCGGCCGGCGCGGAGGCGTCCGAGGACGCGCCGCGCACCCCGCGCCGTCGCCGCCGTACCCGCGTCAGCGCCCCCGAGGCCGTCACCGAGGCGGCCGTGGCGGTCGCCGAGGCTCCGGTGGTTCCCGCTCCGGTGGCCGAGGCCGCGCCCGTGACCGAGGCGGCGCCCGTGGCCGA
The DNA here is from genome assembly GCF_041435495.1 of Streptomyces sp. NBC_01116. NCBI lineage: Bacteria > Bacillati > Actinomycetota > Actinomycetes > Kitasatosporales > Streptomycetaceae > Streptomyces > Streptomyces sp. NBC_01116. Next base: position 5,772,441 of record NZ_CP108644.1, on the reverse strand, counting down.
GCCGGTCGCGGAGACCGCGCCGGAGGCCAAGCCGCGTCGTCGTCGCAGCCGTGCCGCCGTGAAGCCGGTGACCGAGGAGACGGCGTCGCCCGTCGCCGCGGCTCCGGCCGCACCGGCCCCGGCCGAGTTCCAGACCGTGGCCGTCGCCGCGGGTGTCGCGGAGCCGGTCGCCGAGCCGAAGGCCGTCAAGCCGCGCCGCCGCACCCGGATCGTGAAGCCGGCCGACGAGGTCGACTTCCAGATCGCCCCGGCCTCCGAGCCGGAGCCCGAGGTGAAGACGCGTCGCCGTCCGGCCCGCGCCACGACGAAGGCCAAGTCGGAGCCGAAGGCCGCGGTCACGTCGGCCGAGCCGAAGGCCCGGGCGGCCAGGACGACGAAGTCCCGGGCGAAGGCGGAGACCGTGGAGCCCGCGGCGATCGAGGAGAAGATCACCGCGAAGGTCGCCTCGAAGGCCACCGCGAAGAAGGCCACCGCGAAGGCGGTCGCCGCCGAGCAGCCCGCCGTCGAGGCACCGGCCGCCGAGGCGGACGCCAAGCCGCGCCGCCGCCGCGCCACCCGCAGCGTCACCTCGACCGCGACCCAGGAGGCCGCCGTGGTCTCCGAGGCCGAGGCCGTGGTGAGCGAGGCCGCCGCCGAGACCAAGCCGCGCCGCCGTCGCGCCACCCGCCCGGCGGGCACGGCCTCGGCGACGACCGAGGGCTGACCCTCCCGGCGACACAGCACCACCTACGGCCCCGGCCCCCGCACACGCGGGGGCCGGGGCCGTTTCGCCGCCCGGGGCGCCTGTAGGGCCGGGTGGGCCACCCGTGACGCGAGGAGGGGTGCGGCGGCGATAGCCTCGCCGTATGAGCCGCCCGCCCACCTTCGTCCCGCCGCCCTGTGCCCACGCCCGTGTCCTGGCGACCGAGCGCGGCGACTTCGCCGTCCTGGACGCCGTACCGCGTACCCCGGCACGGGCCACCGCCCTGCTGCTGCCCGGATACACCGGCAGCAAGGAGGACTTCATCGCGCTGCTGGAACCGCTGTGCGCGGCGGGCTACCGGGTGGTCGCCGTGGACGGCCGGGGTCAGTACGAATCGAAGGGGACGGACCGTCAGGAAACCTACTCCCAGGGCGAGTTGGCGCGTGATGTGCTGGCCCAGGCGGCGGCCCTGGGCGGCGGGGACGGCGGGCTGCACCTGCTCGGGCACTCGCTCGGCGGTCAGATCGCCCGCGCCGCCGTGCTGCTGGACACCACCCCGTTCCGCTCGCTGACGCTGATGTCCTCGGGTCCGGCGGAGGTCGTCGCGGCCCAGCGGGACAAGGTGAAGATGCTGGGCGACGCGCTGGCCGTGCTGTCCATGGACGAGGTGTGGGAGGCGATGCGGGCGCTCGATCCGCCGCAGGACGCGGACACCGGCGACGGTGCGGACATGCGCCACCGCTGGCTCGCCCACCACCCGGCCCAGTTGATCGCCACCGGGGCCCAACTGGCGTCCGAACCGGACCGGGTGGACGAGCTGGCCGCCGTCGGGCTGCCCGTCCACGTCCTGTCCGGGGAGCGCGACGACGTCTGGCCGGTGGAGCTGTTCGACTCCATGGCGCGGCGCCTCGACGCCCGCCGCACCACGATCGCCGGCGCGGAGCACTCCCCCAACACCGCCCGCCCGCAGGAGACCGCGCGGGCACTGGCCGCCTTCTGGGACGGCCTGCCGGCGGGCTGACGCGCCGGCGGCGCCCCGCGGCACGTCCCACCGGCCGTCCGGGGCGCCGCCACCGGCCCCGCTGTCGTCAGTACTGCGCCTGCAGGTGCTGCCAGAAGCCGTCGCGGAGCGCCCGTCGCAGGTGCGCGTGGCCGCGCAGCGAGTGCTGGAGCAGGCGTTCCGCCTCCACCAGCAGGTCCTGGTCGACGGAGCCCGGCAGATAGGGGTGGCCTGGCAGCAGGTCGGCGAGGGACTCCCGGCCCCGGGCGGCGAGCCAGGCGGCGGCGATCTGCGCGCCGACGAAGCGGACGTCCTCCCGGGACGGGGCCGGGCTGTCGTCCTCGTACGTGGTGACGGGCCGCCGCGTGACGTAGGGGCGGCAGAAGTCGAGTTCGAAGGTGCGCTGGCTGTCGACCTCCCAGAGCAGGGGTTCGGCCTGGTTGCGTCCTTCGGCGGCCTCGATGCCCCAGAGGTGCACGCGCGCCCCGTAGCCCTGGGCGGCCTCGACCGCCGAGACCAGGTCCTCGTCGCCGCCGACGAGCGCCGCGTCGCTGATCGCGCGGTGCCGGGCGAGGGATTCGAGGTCGGTGCGGATGAGCGAGTCGACGCCCTTCTGCTGGTTGTTGGCGTTGAGGTTGCCGAGCCGCACCTTGACGTCGGGGAGTTCGGCGATGGCCTGCTGCTCGGTGGTGTGGATGCGGCGGCGGGCTCCGTCGTACCAGTAGACGCGCAGCAGCCTGCTGTCCGCGAAGATCGTGCGGGCCTTGTCGATGAAGGCCTCGATCAGCCCTTCGGCGTCGAGGTCGAAGGAGCGCCGGTCCTCCGTGCCGGTGACGAGCAGCCCGGCCGCGGCGTACACATAGCCGGCGTCCACGAAGATGGCGTGCGTCGACGGGGTCTTGGAGACCTCGATGAGCATCCGCTGGAGCAGCTCGTTGGTGCGGTCCAGGCGGGCGCCGAGGCCGGCTTCGCCGCTGGACTGCGAGTCCGCCTCGTTCATGCGAACCTCATGGTCTGTGGTGGCGTGACTACCGACGGGTACTTAGACATCCAAAAAATTTCCTTAGCGTAGGGAATGTTTGCAGGAGGCAAGCCGTTGTCACCCATGTGGAACGCGAGGGAAACCTCGCGTTCCTAGCCTTGCCGGTGGGACGCCCCACCGGCGCCAGCAGTTCTCCAGCAGGAGGATCAGACGAAGGGAAGCCCTATGCGCTTCGAGATCATGCGACTCGACGACGTCGACGGTACCGCCGTGGACAGCACCGTCGTGGACGCCGCCTCCGTCAACCGGATCGTGCAGCAGGCCGCAGCGATGGGCCAGCGCATCTACATCCGGCCGGCCGACAGCTCGGCTTCGTAACGCATCTGGGCTCATGACGCCTGTCGAGGCCCCGCGCCTCACCGCATTGCGCCGCTAAAGACGAAGCGCCCCCGCACGGAACGTCCGTGCGGGGGCGCTGTGGTGTGCGGGGCGGGTTCAGGAGTTCTGGATGACCTGGGTGACGCCGTTGATGATCTGCTGGACGGCGATGGCGGAGAGCATCATGCCCGCCAGCCGGGTCACCAGCACCACGCCGCCGTCCTTGATCACACGGATGATGACCAGCGAGTAGCGCATGGCCAGCCAGAGCACCACGTGCATGGCGACGATCGCGGACCAGACCGGGAGCTGGCCGCCCAGGCCGTCGGCGTGCTGCACCGCGAGGATGACCGAGACGATGGCGCCGGGCCCGGCCAGCAGCGGCATGCCCAGCGGTACGAGCGCCACGTTGACGTCCTTGGTCTGCGTCGGCTCGTCCGTCTTGCCGGTCAGCAGGTCGAGCGCGATGAGCAGCAGCAGGAGTCCGCCCGCGATCATCAGGGCGGGCACGGAGACGTGCAGATAGTCCAGGATCTGCTGACCGAGCAGACCGAAGACGGCGATCACGCCGAACGCGACCATGACCGCCTGGAGCGCCATCCTGCGCTGCACCTTGGCGGGGCGGCCAGCGGTGAGGGCGAGGAAGATCGGCGTGATCCCGGGCGGGTCCATGATCACAAATAGGGTGAGAAAAAGGGATCCGAAGACAGCGACGTCGAACACAGTGAGCCTTGCGAGAGAAGAGCGGGCGGTACGGAGGCGGCGCGGGGGTCCGGGCGGTGGCCGTCGCCGTGTCGGGCACGCGGCGGTACGCACGGGGGCGCGCGGGGAGTGCAGAAGGTGGTGCGGTGAAAGCGGGGGCCCGGGAGCCGTCCGGCCGTGGTCCGCCGGAGGCTCCGGGGCCTGTCCGGCCGTTCCCGTCGTCGCCCGCAGGGCGGCGGACGGGAAGGATCAGAGGCCCTGTCGGGGACCGGCTCCGCCGGCGCCCGGCACCGGGAAGGCTCCCGTGGCGCGCCGGGTGATCTCGCCGTAGATCTCGGGGTCGGTGGTGCACGCGCCGAGCTCGACGGGCTTCCGGCTGCCGTGGTAGTCGCTGGAGCCGGTCGTGAGCAGCCCCAGTTCGCGGGCGAGGCCGCGCAGTCGGGCGCGGGTGGGCTCGTCGTGGTCCAGGTGGTCGACCTCGACGCCGTCGAGGCCGGCCTCGGCGAGCGCGGCGATGGTGGACTCGGGGACCACCGCGCCGCGTTTCACGGCGGCCGGGTGGGCGAAGACGGTGACCCCGCCCGCCGCCTTCACCAGGCGGACCGCCTCGAAGGGGTCGAACTCGTGCTTCTCGGCGTGCGCCCGGCCGCCGTCGCCCAGCCAGTCGGGCGTGAAGGCGTCGGAGACGGTGGGCACGACGCCGAGTTCGACGAGGGCGGCGGCGACGTGCGGGCGGCCGACCGAACCGTCCCCGGCGATCCGGGCGACCTGCTCCCAGGTGATGGGGATGTCGAGGGCGCGCAGCTTGCGGACCATCTCCCGGGCGCGCGGCACCCGGTCGTCGCGGACGAGTTCCCGGGCGCGCTCCAGCTCGGCGTCGGCGGGGTCGAAGAGGTAGGCCAGCATGTGCATGCTCACGCCGTCGACGCGGCAGGAGAGTTCGGCGCCGGTGACGAGGGTGAGCCCTTCGGGCAGCGCGTCGATGGCCTGCTTGTGGCCGCCCACGGTGTCGTGGTCGGTGAGGGCGACGACGTCCAGCCCCGCGGCGGCGGCGTTCGCGACCAGCTCGGCGGGGGTGTCCGTGCCGTCCGAAGCGGTGGAGTGGGTGTGCAGGTCGATGCGCACGACGCGTGACTCCGGGGCTCGCTGACGGACGGGGACCGCTCAAGGATAACCGCCGCGCGCCGGGCGTCCGGTCGCGATCGCCCCCGGTCCGGCGTGATCTACCGCTCGCCCGTCGCCTGCCGTGGCGGCGCCTCGGGTGCGGCGAGCAGGCGGGGGGTGAGCGCACCGCAGGGGACGAGGTCCACCTCTCCTCCGGCGTCCCGCAGGTCGGTCAGCACCAGCTCGTCGTACATCAGCAGCCCCGACTGCTCGGGCCACAGGATCGCCCAGAGCCACAGCCCGCGCGCCTCGCCCGCGAAGACGGCGCGGTCGGGCGGAGCGTTACGGACGTGCCAGAGGGGGGTGGGGCGGCCGGCGGCGTGGACCTTGGCGTCGGGTGCGGAGTCGACGTCCAGGTGGGGACCGGGGTCAGGGCCGTCGATTCCCGCGTACCGCGCGCCGAGCCCGACGCCCAGTTCCTCGGCGACCAGCAGCAGCTCGCCCATCCCGCCCAGCGGTCCGGGCCCGGAGCAGGCCAGGGCGCTCGCGCGGCCGCCGCTGCGGTCGTCGCCCGCGCTGGCGACCCCGGTGAACAGCCAGCCCACGGGGAGCGGCCAGGGCATCCAGACGGGGACCTGGGCGCGGTGCACCACGACGCCGAGACCTTCGACGCTCGGCGGGATGACCGGCTGCATCGGATGGACCTGGCCGTGCGCGGAGCACTGCCAGGCATCGGCGAAGAGACCGGGCGCCCTGACCCGGCCACCGCACTTCGGGCAACTGGGTTCGCCCCTCATAGGGACCCACCGTCCTCCCCGCCGGTCCTCGCGTCAAGGACGATCACCCGTCCGCAGCGTGGCCCTGACCGGGGAAAATAGGTGTAGCTTGCACTCATTAGCTTGCCTAACTTATTCTGTGCATAACGCATCGATCCGGAGCGAAGACCTCCGGAGACGCCGGAGGAGAAGGAGAGACCCATGCAGGGAGAGGATCCGTTCGACGAAGGAGCGACGGGAGGCGGCATCCTGCGCCAGCCGAAGGCCGTCTGGGCCACGGCGGGCGCCTCGGTGGTGGCCTTCATGGGCATCGGCCTGGTGGACCCGATCCTGCCGTCCATCGCCCAGGGGCTGGACGCCTCGGCGAGCCAGGTGTCGCTGCTGTTCACCTCGTACTTCCTGATCACCGCCTTCGCGATGCTGGTCACCGGCTTCGTCTCCAGCCGCATCGGCGGCCGCAGGACCCTGCTGGCCGGCCTCGCCCTCGTGATCGTCTTCGCCGCGCTCTCCGGCACCTCGTCCTCCGTCGCCGAACTGGTCGGCTTCCGGGCCGGCTGGGGCCTGGGCAACGCGCTGTTCGTCTCCACCGCCCTCGCGGTGATCGTCGGGGCGGCGGCGGGCGGCAGCGCGGCGGCGATCCTGCTGTACGAGTCGGCGCTCGGCCTCGGCATGGCGTGCGGGCCGCTGCTCGGCGCGCTGCTCGGGGACGCCAGCTGGCGCTACCCCTTCTTCGGCACGGCGGTGCTGATGGCGATCGGCTTCCTCTGCATCGCCGCGTTCCTCAAGGAGCAGCCGAAGCCCGCGCGCAGGACATCACTGCTCGACCCGGTGAAGGCGCTGGGGCACGGCGGGCTGGCCTCGGTCGCGGCCTCGGCGTTCTTCTACAACTACGCGTTCTTCACGATCCTGGCCTTCACACCGTTCGTGCTGGACATGACCCCGTACAGGTCCGGCGCGGTCTTCTTCGCCTGGGGCCTGCTGCTGGCCGTCTTCTCCGTGCTGGTCGCCCCGCGTCTCCAGCGCCGCTTCGGCTCGCTGAAGGTGCTGGGCGCCTCCCTGGTGCTGCTCGCCGCCGACCTGCTGGTCCTCGGATACGGCAGCCACGGCACGGCCGTCGTCGCCACGATCGTCTCCGGCGCGTTCATCGGCATGAACAACACCGTCTTCACCGAACTGGCCCTCGGGGTCTCGGACGCACCGCGACCGGTGGCGAGCGCCGGATACAACTTCGTCCGCTGGTTCGCGGCGGCGGCCGCCCCCTTCCTCGCCCCGAAGATCGAGGAGTGGACCGACGTCCACATCCCGTTCGTGGTGGCCGCGCTCGCCGCCCTCGTCGGAGCGGCGGTCGTGGGCGTACGGCGTACGGCGCTGACCCACGAGGCCGAGGAGCTGGAGCCGGTCCACGCGCGTGAGGACGGCGTGGCGGTCTTCGCCGACTGACCGTCGGGCCGGCGGTACGACCACGCGCAGCCGGTCAGTCCAGCGGTACGGACGTGCGCAGCGGGTCGCGCAGGTCCGTACCGTGCGTCAGCCACCGCTCCTGGAGCTCCTGCGCGCCGCGCACCCGCTTCCAGGCGGCCTCGTTGCGCGTCATCGGCAGCAGCGGCAGGAAGCGCACCGGGTCCATCGGCTCGTCCAGCTCCAGGTCCTCCACCAGACCGCCGGACTCCGCGACCAGCACCGAGGTGAACGGCGCCCCGGTCCACAGCGGCTCCCCCAGGTCCAGCGAGGCGCCGGCGGCCACGATCAACCCCTCGACCTGCGGGGACGCGGCCAGCACGGCGAGCGGGCGCAGCACCTGGTCGGTGTCGGCGAGCCCGCCCCGTACGGACAGGACCAGCTCGGCGCGGGGGCCCTTCACCGGGTCGGCGAGCGGGGAGGTGGGGTCGGCCATCGGCTGACCGGACATGCCGAGCGTCGCGTAGCGCACCACGTCGCCGTCGAGGAAGCGCAGCACCTCGATGCGGTCGGTGCCCAGGAACGTGACGTCGGCGCGGGCGTCCGGTTCCCCGAGGGCGGAGACGAGCCGGGCCTCGACCAGAGCGAGAATTTCTGCCATGCCGCGAGCATAGATCGCGTAGGGAATGGGCAAAGTACGGGATTGGGCCTCGGGTGGCTGATAGCCTGACCGCCGGTCGGGACAGCACGCAGAAGCGTCGCTCTTCTTCGTCCCGACGACACGTCGTCCCCCACGGGGGACCGGCCGGAGGAGGTGGGGACTGCTATGGATCCAAGTCGACCGTGCAGTACCAACCGCTCTTCCGCGCCTCGCGTTTCCCGTTGATCCGACGCCTCGTCGGTCGCCCGGTGCCGACATCGCCGTCGTGTCCGGATGACTCCTCGACAGCAGTTCGCGCGACGGAAGAGCCCTTCGTTTTTGCCTGTCTGTAGCGAACGCCGTCATCGCGCCCGCGCGGTGCCGCCCGCTTTGCGGACGTGAGCTCACGTCCTCGTTCCGGGCTGTTCCACGCCCTCGCCGACGGCCCTCCGTGAAGGAGCCAGCCATGTCGATGATCCGTGACCTGCGCGCCGCCGTGCGCCCGTCCCTGCGCCCGTCCCTCCGTAAGAACAGCGCCCCCTACAGCGCGTACGACTCCACGCGCGACCCGTCCGCCTCCAGCGCCGTCGTCGACTGCGCCGTCTACCGCGACGGCCGCCGGCTGGCGACGCCCGCGGCCCCGACGCCGCACGAGGCCATGCTCCAGGTGCGGGAGGAGGGCGGCTTCGCGTGGATCGGTCTGCACGAGCCTACCGAGGCCGAGTTCGCGGGCATCGCCCGGGAGTTCGGGCTGCACCCGCTGGCCGTCGAGGACGCCGTCCACGCCCACCAGCGGCCCAAGCTGGAGCGTTACGACGACACGCTGTTCACCGTCTTCAAGACGATCCACTACGTGGAGCACGCCGAACTGACCGCGACCAGCGAGGTCGTGGAGACCGGCGAGGTGATGTGCTTCACCGGCCGGGACTTCGTCATCACCGTCCGGCACGGCGGCCAGGGCTCCCTGCGCGCCCTGCGCCACCGCCTCCAGGACGATCCGGAACTGCTCGCCAAGGGCCCCTCCGCCGTGCTGCACGCCATCGCCGACCATGTGGTCGACGGGTACATCGCGGTGGCCGAGGCCGTGCAGGACGACATCGACGAGGTGGAGATCGACGTCTTCTCCACCCCGGCCAAGGGCAGCCCGCGCGGTTCGGACGCGGGCCGGATCTACCAGCTCAAGCGCGAGGTGCTGGAGTTCAAGCGGGCCGTCTCGCCGCTGCTGCGGCCGATGCAGCTGCTGAGCGAGCGTCCGATGCGGCTGATCGACCCCGACATCCAGAAGTACTTCCGCGACGTCGCCGACCACCTCGCCCGGGTCCAGGAGGAGGTCCTCGGCTTCGACGAACTGCTGAACTCGATCCTCCAGGCCAATCTGGCGCAGGCGACCGTCACGCAGAACGAGGACATGCGCAAGATCACCTCCTGGGCGGCGATCATCGCCGTGCCGACGATGATCTGCGGCGTCTACGGCATGAACTTCGACCACATGCCCGAGTTGCAGTGGAAGTACGGCTATCCGCTGGTGCTCGGCGTCATCGGGGCGGTCTGTTTCTCCATCCACCGCATCCTCAAGCGCAACGGCTGGCTCTGAGCGCCCGCGCCGGACGCCGGGCGGGACCGACCGGTCTAAGCTCGCGCCCATGACTGACGCCGCCGCGCCCGATACCGCCGCCGCCCTGCTGGAGAGGGCCCTCGTCGAGGAGGCCACGAAGAAGTCCGGCCTCGTCTGGGTGCGGGGCGACGGGCCGGCCCGTGCCGTCTGGCACGTCTGGCACGACGGCGCGGCACACCTGGTCGGCGGCGGCCGGGGCGAGCAGCCGCTGCCCGAGGGCCTGGCCGACGGCGGCCGCGCCGAGGTGACCGTACGCAGCAAGGACAAGGGCGGCCGGATCGTCGCCTGGACCGCGGCGGTACGTCTCCTCCCGCCGCGCTCCGAGGAGTGGGAGGCGGCGGTCGCCGAGCTGAAGGGCAAGCGGCTGAACGCGCCGGACGCCGAGTCGATGACGGAGCGGTGGGCGCGCGAGTGCACCGTGGTGCGGCTGACGCCGGACACCGTCAGCACCGCGCTGCCGGACACCTCGCTGGCGGCCGTCCCCCTGCCGACCGGGGCCACCACCCGGCGGCCCGCCCCGGCGGCGCTCCCCCGGCTGCTGCTGAAGCGGCGCGGGAAGCGCTGAGCCGGCGGCCCCGTCCCGGCTCAGCCGGAGGACTTGGGGAGCTGGCCGCCGTAGTCGACGGTGTCGTCCTCCTCGGGCACCTCCAGGGGGAAGGCCTGCCCCCAGTCGGCCAGGGTGACCGTGCCCCCGCCGCCGCCCCGGGCCACCCGGACCGGATACGGCTGGTCCTCCAGCGATACGTCGAACGCCCCGCCCTCGCCCTTGCCGCCCAGGATCTGGATGGTGCGGTGCCCGGCGACCGTGTCCCGGCCGCCCTTGTTGACCTTTCCGTTCAGCGCGAGGAGCCCGTCGAGCAGGACCTTCTTGTCGGTGAAGCCGCGCAGCTGGCGGTAGCTCGGGTCGTCCTCGGGGACCTTCACGTACTTGCCGCCGAGCTTGTCGGCGGCCGCCACGTCGGAGGACCCGCCCTCGCCGACGCCGCTCTCCTCGTGGGTCCAGAACGCGGCGGGCGCCTTCAGATAGAGCTCGTCGTCGACCCGCAGCAGGGCGAAGCTCTGCTTCTTGGAGGTCACCGAGCCCATGCCGCCCTCCGCGTTGAGCTGCATCTCCAGCCGGTAGGTGCCGCCCTTGCTGACGAGCGTGCCCGACAGGCGTACGGCGCTCGCCGCTCCGGCCGCCGCTCTGGCCTTCTCGTCGATCTCGGCGGCCGGGAGTCTGGCGACGCCGTTGGTCCCCTTGTCCGGGTCCTCCTCCGTGCCGCAGGCGGCCAGGGCCGCGGTGAGCCCTCCGCACAGCACGAGAGCGAGGGCGGTCCGGCGGTGGTTCCGCACGGCCGGGGCGGAAGAGGTCACGGGCGCACTGCCTCTCAACGGCGATCGGGGGTGGCAGACGGCAGCGTACCCGGGCGGCGCGCACCGTCCGGCAGCCAGCCGTGCGGACGGGTCCGCCGGGGCGCGGAGCGGGGTTACGGGCTAGCCTGATCCCGGCGTACCGGCGAAACCCGCTGGTCCGCGGCGGCGGGCCGGGACGGGCGGACGCGGGCCTTCCCGCGGAACGTGACGGCACGGTGGACACGGACGGACGAAGGAGGCCGAGGATGGCGGCAGTCACCCCCAGGGTCTTCGTCTCGCACCTGTCCGGTGTACCCGTTTTCGACCCGAACGGGGACCAGGTCGGCCGGGTCCGCGACCTGGTGGCGATGCTGCGGGTCGGCGGCCGTCCGCCGCGCATCCTGGGCCTGGTGGTCGAGGTGATCAGCCGCCGGCGGATCTTCCTGCCGATGACCCGGGTGACGGGCGTCGAGTCCGGCCAGGTCATCACCACCGGCGTCGTCAACATGCGGCGCTTCGAACAGCGGCCCACCGAACGTCTCGTCCTCGGCGAGTTCCTGGACCGGCGGGTGCGGCTGGTGGAGGGCCACGGCGAGGAAGGTGAGGAGGTCACCGTCCTGGACGTGGCCATCCAGCAGCTGCCGGCCCGCCGCGACTGGGAGATCGACAAGTACTTCGTCCGCAAGGGGCGCGGCGGGGCGCTGCGCCGCAAGGGCGAGACCCTGACGGTGGAGTGGTCGGCGGTCAGCGGCTTCTCGCTGGACGAGCACGGCCAGGGCGCGGAGAGCCTGGTCGCCACGTTCGAGCGGCTGCGGCCCACCGACGTGGCGAACGCCCTGCACCACCTCTCGCCGAAACGCCGGGCGGAGGTCGCCGCCGCCCTGGACGACGACCGGCTCGCCGACGTGCTGGAGGAGCTGCCCGAGGACGACCAGGTGGAGATCATCGGCAAGCTCGCCGAGGAGCGGGCCGCCGACGTCCTGGAGGCGATGGACCCCGACGACGCGGCCGACCTGCTGTCCGAGCTGCCGGAGGAGGACAAGGAGCGGCTGCTGGCGCTGATGCGGCCGGACGACGCCGCCGACGTCCGCCGTCTGATGTCGTACGAGGAGCGGACGGCGGGCGGTCTGATGACGACCGAGCCGATCGTGCTGCTGCCCGACGCGACGGTGGCCGACGCGCTGGCCCGCGTACGGCAGGCGGACCTGTCCCCGGCGCTCGCCGCGCAGGTGTACGTGTGCCGCTCGCCCGACGACACCCCGACCGGGAAGTACCTGGGCACGGTGCACTTCCAGCGGCTGCTGCGCGACCCGCCGTTCACCCTGGTCAGCTCGATCGTCGACAGCGACCTGGTGCCGCTGTCGCCGGACACCCCGCTGCCGACGGTCACCAGCTATCTCGCCGCGTACAACATGGTCTCGGTGCCCGTCGTGGACGAGACCGGTTCGCTGCTGGGCGCGGTGACCGTGGACGACGTCCTGGACCACCTGCTGCCGGACGACTGGCGCGAGACGGATCTGCACGGGGAGGAGGGGATCGGTCATGGCGGGCGATGAGCGGGCGAAGGCGGCGTCGACCGGCGCCTCGGGCCTGGTGCGGCCCCCGCGCACCCGGCTGGACCAGCCGAAGGACCCGCGCCGGCGGCTGCTGCCGGAGTACGACCCGGAGGCGTTCGGCCGGTTCTCGGAGCGGATCGCGCGGTTCCTGGGGACCGGGCGGTTCATCGTCTGGATGACGCTGATCATCATCGTCTGGGTGCTCTGGAACATCTTCGCGCCCGAGGACCTGCGCTTCGACCAGTACCCGTTCATCTTCCTGACGCTGATGCTGTCGCTCCAGGCCTCCTACGCCGCGCCGCTGATCCTCCTGGCGCAGAACCGTCAGGACGACCGCGACCGGGTCACGCACGAGCAGGACCGCAAGCAGAACGAGCGCTCCATCGCCGACACCGAGTACCTGACGCGGGAGATCGCGGCGCTGCGCATGGGCCTGGGCGAGGTCGCCACCCGGGACTGGATCCGCTCGGAGCTCCAGGACATGGTGAGGGACCTGGAGGACCGGCAGGGGCGCTTCCCGGCCGAGAGTGACGAAGGCGACCGCTGAAGAGCTACCCGCCCGTAGCGCTCCGCGCCGTAACATCGTCCGTATGGCTACGGAAGACGCGGTGCTTGAGGCACTGGCGACAGTGAACGACCCGGAGATCCACCGCCCGATCACCGAGCTGGGCATGGTGAAATCGGTCGAGATCGATCCTGACGGTGTAGTCGCTGTCACGGTGTATCTCACGGTCTCCGGCTGTCCGATGCGCGAGACGATCACCCGGAACGTGACCGAGGCGGTCGCCCGGGTCGAGGGCGTCTCGCGGGTCGAGGTGACCCTCGACGTCATGAGCGACGAACAGCGCAAGGACCTGGCGAACTCGCTGCGCGGCGGCACCGCCGAGCGGGAGGTGCCCTTCGCCCAGCCCGGCTCGCTGACCCGGGTGTACGCGGTCGCCTCCGGCAAGGGCGGCGTCGGCAAGTCGTCGGTGACGGTGAACCTCGCCGCGGCGATGGCGGCCGACGGGCTGAAGGTCGGCGTCGTGGACGCGGACATCTACGGGCACAGCGTGCCCCGGATGCTCGGTGCGGACGGCAAGCCCACCCAGGTCGAGAACATGATCATGCCGCCGTCCGCGCACGGTGTGAAGGTCATCTCCATCGGCATGTTCACCCCGGGCAACGCGCCCGTGGTCTGGCGCGGTCCGATGCTGCACCGGGCGCTCCAGCAGTTCCTCGCCGATGTGTTCTGGGGCGACCTGGACGTCCTGCTGCTCGACCTGCCGCCGGGCACCGGCGACATCGCGATCTCGGTCGCACAGCTCGTGCCGAACGCGGAGATCCTGGTCGTCACGACCCCGCAGCAGGCGGCGGCCGAGGTGGCCGAGCGGGCCGGCTCGATCGCCGTGCAGACCCACCAGAAGATCGTCGGCGTGGTGGAGAACATGTCGGGCATGCCGTGCCCGCACTGCGACGAGATGGTCGACGTGTTCGGCTCGGGCGGCGGCGCACGGGTCGCCGAGGGGCTGACGCGGACCGTCGGCGCCGAGGTGCCGGTGCTCGGCTCGATCCCGATCGACGTACGGCTGCGCGAGGGCGGCGACGAGGGCAAGCCGGTCGTCCTGTCCGACCCCGACTCCCCGGCCGGCAGCGCGCTGCGCTCGATCGCGCAGAAGCTGGGCGGCCGTCAGCGCGGCCTGTCGGGCATGTCGCTGGGGATCACCCCGCGCAACAAGTTCTGACGCTCCTCGGGGCGGCACAGGGCGGGCCGGTGGTCATCCGGCCCGCCCTGTCGCGTCGCCGCGCGCAGGCCGCGCGGGGCGGGTCGCTTCGCCCGGGCCGCGCGGGGCGGGTCGCCGCGCGCACGTCCCGGCTGTCGCGTCGCTACGCGTACGTCCCGATGTCCTTGATGGCCGCGAAGCCGAGGCCGTACGCGCTCATCCCCCGCCCGTAAGCGCCGATGTGCACGCCCTCGTGGGCGGATCCGGCGAGGATCCAGCCGAACTCGGACTCCCGGTAGTGGAACTCCACCGGCACGCCGTCCACCGGGAGGGAGAGCGTCGTCCAGGGCGCGCTGCCGAGGTCGTCGGCGAGGGTGAACGCCGTCTCGGTCTGCTGGTCCAGCCAGTCGTCGCGCAGGGTGTGGTCCATCTGGGGCGGCCAGGTGTACGCCAGCAGGCCGGAGCCCGCGAGCCAGGCCGCCGAGGACACCGTGGTGGCGTCCAGCACGCCCGTACCGTCGCCGCTGCGTCTCACCGGGCTCGCGGCCACGGTGATCACCGCCGCGAACCGCTCCTTGTCGGTGGAACCGTCCGACTTCACCGACGGCTCGTCGCCGTGCCCGGTCGCGCCGTGCTGCACCGTGCCGTCCGCGGCGGTGCCGACCTGCATCAGCCAGCGCGGGCCGGTGAAGGCCTCGTCCAGCCCGTACCAGGGGAAGGTCGCTTCCCGGTAGCCGTCGACGGCACGCCGCGTCGCCGGCCCCTCCTCCGCCGTGGCCGTGCCCGGGACACCGTCCGTATCAATCCGACTCGTCGTCTCCATCTGCGCGGCCGCCTCCTCGATCAGTCATGATCCGGAGCGGCCCGCCCCCCGCGGGCTTGGGCATCCTCGCAACCGGACAGATGGAGAATAGCCATACCGTCCGGACGAGTCGGGATTGACCGGGGGTCAGGTGGCGTCCGCATCGAACGGCGGGCGCTCGGGCTGCGTCTGCTGCGGGGTCTTCTTCAGCAGGTCAGGGGCGGTGTCGCCGGTCTTGGTGAGGCTGGTCACCGTGCCGTCCGACGACGCGCCCGCCGAGCCGTTCGCCGCACTGTTGGCGGTATCGGACGCGGTCGGGGTGCGCCCGTTGACCGCGTCGGTGACGTCGGCCAGGTCCTTGCGCAGGTCGAAGCTCTCGCGGATCTCCTTCAGCCCCAGGTCGTCGTTGCCGTCCATCAGCTGCTTGCGGACGAACGTCTTGGGGTTGAGGTCCTCGAACTCGAAGTCCTTGAACTGCGGGCCCAGCTCCGAGCGGATGTCTTCCTTCGCGCTGTCGGAGAACTCGCGGATCTTACGGATGGTGCGCGTGACGTCCTGGATCAGCTTGGGCAGCTTGTCGGGGCCGAAGACCAGCACGGCCAGCACCCCGAGCGTCAACAGCTCCAGTGCGCCAATGTCATTGAACACCTTGTTGCTCCTCGTGTTCTCCGCGTGTTCTCCGTGCGATCGCGGCCCGGGTCTCCCAGCTGCCCGGACCGGTCAAAGGTACCTGTCGAAGGTGTCCGGGCGGTACCTCGCGGTGGACGTCACGTGCCGCTCGCCGAGCCGAGCGTCAGGGTCACCGTGCGCTCCTCGCCGCCGCGGGTCAGCTTGAGGTCGAGCTCGTCGCCGGGGCGGTGGGCCCGGATCTTGACGATCAGCTCCTCGCCGCTGTGCACCCGCTGGCCCTTGACGTGGGTGATGACGTCGCCGGACCGGATGCCCGCCCGGGCGGCGGGGCCGTCCTTCGCGACGGCGGGCGCGCCGTCGGCGCCCTCCGTGCCGACCTTGGCCCCGTCGCCGGTGTACTTCATGTCCAGCGTGACGCCGATGACGGGATGGGTGGCCTTGCCCGTGCTGATCAGCTCCTCGGCGACGCGCTTGCCCTGGTTGATGGGTATCGCGAAGCCGAGGCCGATGGAGCCGGACTGGCCGCCCGCCTCGGGGCCCTTGGCGCTGTCGGCGGCGCGGATGGCGCTGTTGATGCCGATGACGTGGGCCTGGGTGTCGACCAGCGGTCCGCCGGAGTTGCCCGGGTTGATCGGGGCGTCGGTCTGGAGGGCGTCGACGTAGCTGATGTCGCTGCCGTCGCCCTTCTCGCCGCCCGCGGTGATCGGCCGCTGCTTGGCGCTGATGATGCCCGAGGTCACCGTGTTGGACAGGTCGAAGGGGGCGCCGATGGCCACCACCGGGTCGCCGACCTGGACGTTGTCGGAGTTGCCGAGCGGCAGGGGCTTGAGTCCGGAGACCCCGCGGACCTTGACGACCGCGAGGTCGTAGCCGCTGTCCTTGCCGACGAGCTCGGCGGACGCCGTCTCGCCGCTGCTGAACGTCACGGTGATGTCGCCGCTGGTCCCGGCCGGGGCGACGACGTGGTTGTTGGTGAGGATGTGGCCCTGGCCGTCGAGGACGAAGCCGGTGCCCGTGCCGGACTCGGCGGTGCCGCTGACATGCAGGGTGACCACGCTGGGCAGGGCGCTGGCGGCGATGCCCGCGACGCTGTCGGGGGCCCGGTCGCCGGTGTCGCGGCCCGCCTGCGGCAGCTCGACGGTGGTCAGGCCGCCGTTGCGCTCGATGTACGCGCCGACGCCGCCGCCGATGCCGCCGGCGACCAGGGTGAGCAGGAGCACCCCCATGAACGCCCCGCCACGGCGCTTCTTCCCGCGGCCGGGCTCGGCGCCCTCGGGCGGTCCCGGACGGGTCAGCGGCTGCCCGGGAGCGCCCCACGGGTCGTACTGGAGCCACTGCGTGTGCTGCTGCGCCCGCGGGTGCGGCGCGGGGTGCTGCCCCTGGTGCTCGGGGGCTCCGTGCGGCGGCTGCTCGGGGGCTCCGTGCGGCGGCTGCGGTGCGTGGGCGGCGTGGGCCCCGGGGGCCACCGTGTGCTGGGCAGGCGCGTGGGCCTGCGCGTGGGACCCCGGGGGCGTGAAGGCGTCGGCGGGAGCGGATCGCGGCGCCGGGGCCGGGGCCGGGGCGGGCGCCGGCGCGGGGGGCGGGGTTCCGGCGCCGTTCGTCCCGGCGTACGGCGGGGCCGGTGTTCCGGCCCCCGGCGGTACGACGGTGCCGTGGGCCGGGGTGGGCCGCTGCACCGGCGGGGCGGGCGCCCAGGGGCCGGGGCCGCCGTAGGGCGGGGTGCTGTACTCGTCGGGCTCGTGCAGCGGGGCCCCGGACGGGCGGGGCCGCGGAACCTCCTGGCCTGCGTGCTCCTCCGGCCGGCCCGCGAGGTCGGAAGGCGGCGCCGGGGCCATGCGATCCGGAGCCGGGGCCGGGGCCGGGGTCGTGGCCGGGTCCGGGGCCGTCGGTTCGCGGTCCTCGGCCGGGCCCGGCCGAGCGTCGGACGGGGCCGGCCCGCTGTCCGGCTCCGTGCGCTCGGCACGCCCCGCCGTGGGGCGGCTCCACCACTTCGCCTGCGGCCCGGTGGGCTTCCCGTCGTCCATGCTCTCCCCGCAACTGGCCTCTGTACGCCCCACCGAGGCGTCCCTCACCGGAATTCAACCAGGTTTGCGAACGCCCGCGCAGGGCCCGGTCAGGGCCGGGGGGAAAGCGGGCTCGCCAGATCGTTGGCGGGCGAGCCCGGGGCCACCGAGGAGGGGACCGCCTTGGGTGTCGCACCGCCGCCGAGCGCCGCCGCCAGCAGCGGGGTGCCGCTGCCGGACATCGCCGGGCGTATCAGTGGCGACACGGACACGTTCAGCACGGGGAGCGTGAAGGGGTGCCCGCCCGCGGCCTGCACGCCGAACAGCGGCGGGGCGGTCGGCGGGCCCTGCCGGTTCACCGGAGGGGTGACGGACGGAACCACCGGTGTCGCACCGCTGAGCGTCGAGGGCACCCGGTTCGTCCCGGCGGGGGCCGTGCCGAAACCGGGCCGCTCGGCCGCCCGGCCGTCGCCGGTCACCGCGAGGGCGCCGCCGCCCCGGCGGCTTACCGCTTTCGCGCCGTTCTCGGCACGGGTCGCGGCGTCGAGCGGGGTGACGTTGTTGCCGGCGCCCTCGGCGCGCAGGGAGGGCTCGGGGCCGGAGCCCAGCGGCAGGGTGCCGCCCAGCGCGATGGCCGCGAGGGAGACGGCGCTGGCCGCGGCGAACGCGAAGCGCCGCCCGCGCCAGGGCGAGCGGTCCGCGTCGCGGGCCACGTCGTGTATGCGGAAGACCGAACCGGAGGCGGGGCCGCCGGGCAGCACTGCGGTGGAGCCGTGGGCGGCGGGGAGGTAGCCGAAGCCGTCCAGGGGGGAGGACGCGGTGTCGGTGCGGGTGCTGCCGCCGGAGGGCCGCAGCCCGGGGAAGAACTCGTCGGCGAAGGGCCCCCGACCGCCGAACGGTCCGCCGGAGCCGGTGTCGTCGCCGCCAGGACCCCCGGGAAGGCCCTGCAAGCGGGCCAGGAACCCCTCGGAGGGCGAAGGGGAGGAGGACATGGCGAAAGCGCTCTTGAGGCGGCGCTGGGCGTCGGCCTCGGCCTTGCACTTGGCGCAGGTCGCCAGGTGGGCCAGGACCCGCTCGCGGGCGTCGTGTTTCAGCTCGCCGTCGACCAGCGCGGCGAGTCGGTCCCCCAGGTGCGCTTCCGCGGGGGTGGGTCCTGTGCCGCTCACGCCGTTCCGCCCTCCCCCGCCAGGACCGCGTCCGCCAGGGACCGCTGCTCGGCGCGGGCCTCGGGCGAACGGTGCTTGAGCGCCTTGCGCAGGTGCGAGCGGCCGCGGTGGATACGGCTGCGGACGGTGCCGAGCTTCACCCCGAGGGTCGCGGCGATCTCCTCGTAGCTGAGGCCCTCGATGTCGCAGAGGACCACGGCCGCACGGAATTCGGGCGCGAGGGTGTCCAGCGCCTGCTGCACGTCGGCGTCGAAGTGGGTGTCGTTGAAGACCTGCTGCGGGGACGGCTCACGGCTCGGCAGGCGCTCGGCCGCGTCGTCGCCGAGCGAGTCGAAGCGGATGCGCTGCTTGCGCCGGACCATGTCCAGGAAGAGATTGGTGGTGATGCGGTGGAGCCAGCCCTCGAAGGTGCCGGGCGTGTACGTCGACAGCGAGCGGAACACCCGGACGAAGACCTCCTGGGTCAGGTCCTCGGCGTCGTGCTGGTTTCCCGTCAGCCGGTAGGCGAGGCGGTACACACGACCGCTGTGCGTGCTGACGATCTCTTCCCATGAGGGCGGGGTCCACGCCTGAGAATCCGCATCAGAGGCGAAGGTCGCGGTTGGTGCGGAGTCTTCGGAAGAACGGTCAGCAATGTCGGTCACGGATTTCGGCTCACCGGCCGACCTGAGGAGACGCCGCAGCATCCCTCCCCGGTCCACAGGCGCAGCCGCACCTCCCCTATCGGCTCTGGTGGTGTCCAGTGGAGCCCCTACCATAGCCACCTCGCCCGTTAGCTCCGGATAAGCCTTTTTCCCTGCTGGGGCCGGGCGTCACCCGGGACTTTCCCGCAGCTCGCCGGTCCGATCCGCGGACCTGCTCGCTGCGCTTTCCCCACTGCATGCACAACGCCCGGTCCCATCTGCGGGTTCCCGGGTCCAGCGGATACAGTCACCGTTGCGCCAACTACGGGGACAGGAGAGGGTCATCACCGCCAACCGGCAGACGAGCTGGGCGTTCGCCGACGCCTTTGTCGCCGAGGACGAAGCACTGCACGGGGCCCGGGAGCGGGCCTGCGAGCTGGGGCTTCGCTCGGTGTCACCGGGCACCGGCGCCGCGCTGCGCCTGCTGGCAGCCGCCGCCGACGCCAAAGCGGTCGCGGAGATCGGCACGGGCACCGGCGTGTCCGGCATCTACCTCCTGCACGGAATGCGGCCGGACGGAGTCCTGACCACGGTGGACCCCGAGCCCGAGCGCCAGCAGTTCGCCCGTGCGGCGTTCCGCGAGGCGGGCTTCGCCACCAACCGGGCCCGGTTCATTCCCGGCCGCGCCCTGGACGTCCTGCCCCGGCTCGCGGACGGCGGCTACGACCTCGTCTTCTGTGACGGCGACCGGCTGGAGAGCCTCGATGTGCTCGCTGAATCGTTGCGCCTGCTGCGGCCCGGCGGGCTGGTCTGCTTCGAGGGCGTCTTCGCCGACGGCCGCACGGTCGACTCCGCGGCCCAGCCGCCCGAGGTGCTGCGGCTGCGGGACCTGCTGCGGGCGGTGCGCGAGAGCCAGGAGCTGATGTCGACCCTGCTGCCGGTCGGCGACGGCCTGCTCTGCGCGGTCCGGCGCGGCTGAACGGGCGGAACCGCGCGGCTGAGCGGGCGGAACCCCGGGCGGGCACGGAGAACCCCGGCAGGACGCACCACTGCCCGGCACGGAGATCCGTAACAGAGATCCGTACCGGGCAGGGGTGAAGGTGATGGGCGTTCCGCGTCAGCCGACGACCTTCTTCAGCGCGTCGCCGAGGGCATCGGCCTCGTCCGGAGTCAGCTCGACAACAAGCCGACCGCCGCCTTCGAGCGGAACGCGCATGACGATGCCCCGCCCCTCCTTTGTCACCTCGAGCGGGCCGTCGCCCGTCCGCGGCTTCATGGCCGCCATGCTCGTTCCCCTTCCTGAAACCAGCTCATCGCAACCGGCGGCCCCATGACAGGCGCTGCCTCACCGGCATCGAACACATTGCTTCTTCGCCATTATCCCGCATCAATGACCCCGATGACCAACATCGGTCTGCATCGCTTGCGCAACGCGCTCTCTCAAAACCACCCAATTCGGCGATCCGGCTGCGATACTGCGCCGCCCCGGACCCCCAGGTGAGAGCCAATTGTTAGACGCAGGTCACATCTCTGCCCAGCTCCGGATCGGCCATGCTTGCCTGACGTGGCAACGATGCCCGAGCAGCGAGGGGATACCGGAATGGCCGACGAGCCGGCGAACACCGTCCTGTACGACGTGAGCGAAGGTCTCGCGACGATCACGATCAACCGACCCGGCGCGATGAACGCCATGAACACCGCGGCGAAGGTCGCTCTGAGGGACGCGCTGCTGGCGGCGTCGGCGGACGCGGGGGTCCGGGCGGTGCTGCTCACGGCCACCGGGCGCGCCTTCTGCGTCGGCCAGGACCTCAAGGAGCACGTCGCCACGCTCACGGCCACCCGCGACGCCGGCGGCGGGAACGCGCTGAGCACCGTGCGGGAGCACTACAACCCGATCGTGCGGGCGATCACCGGGATGGCGAAGCCGGTCGTCGCCGGAGTGAACGGCGTCGCGGCCGGGGCCGGCTTCGGATTCGCGCTCGCGGCCGACTACCGGGTGGTCGCCGACACCGCCTCCTTCACCACCTCGTTCGCGGGCGTCGCACTCACCGCCGACTCGGGCGTGTCCTGGACCCTGCCCCGGCTGGTCGGGCAGAGCCGCGCCGCCGATCTGCTGTTCTTCCCGCGGTCGGTCTCCGCGCAGGAGGCGCTGGAGCTGGGCATCGTCAACCGGGTCGTGCCCGCGGCCGAGCTGGCCGAACAGGCCGCGGCGGTGGCCCGAGCCCTGGCGGAGGGCCCCACGGTGGCGTACGCGGCACTGAAGGAGTCGATGGCCTACGGCGCCGGGCACACGCTCGCCGAGGCGCTGGAGAAGGAGGACGAGCTCCAGACCCGGGCGGGCGCGTCGCAGGACCACACCATCGCGGTGGAGGCGTTCCTGGCCAAGGAGAAGCCGGTCTACCTCGGGAAGTAGCGGCGGCTCAGCGCGCCGCGCCCCCGCCGCCGCGCGCCACGCAGTCCGCGAGGTGGTCGTCGACCAGCCCGCAGGCCTGCATCAGCGCGTAGGCGGTGGTGGGGCCCACGAAGCGGATCGAGCGCTTCTTCAGCGCCTTGGCGAGCGCGGTGGACTCCGGCGTCACGGCCGGGACGTCCGAGAGGCTGCGCGGGGCGGGCCGGCCGGCCGGATCGGGGGCGTAGGACCAGATCAGCTCGTCCAGCTCCCCTTCCGGCCAGTCGGCGAGCACCTTCGCGTTGGCGAGGGTCGCGTCGACCTTGGCCCTGTTGCGGATGATCCCCGGATCGGCCAGGAGCCGCTCCCGGTCGGCGTCGGTGAACTTCGCGACGGCCCCGATCCGGAATCCCTCGAACGCGGTACGGAAGGTCTCGCGGCGGCGCAGGATCGTGATCCAGGAGAGCCCCGACTGGAAGGCCTCCAGGCAGAGCCGTTCGAACAGGGCGTCGTCCCCGTGGACCGTCCTGCCCCACTCGGTGTCGTGGTAGGCGAGGTAGTCCTCGGCGGACAGGCCCCACGGGCAGCGCAGCCCGCCGTCGGGGCCCGCCACGGCCGCGCCGCTCATCGCCCGTCCTCCTCGGCGCGGTCCGGGCCGTTCGCGTGGCCGCCCGGATCCGCGGGCCGGTCGCCGGGCTGCTTGAACAGATCGGTGCCCGTCGTCACCGCTGCGGCCTGCACTCCGGCCAGGGAGGATTCCAGCTCCGCGATCCGGGCGTCGCGCTCGGCCAGTTCGGCGCCGAGCCGGGAGAGCGCCTCGTCGACGTCGGCCATCCGGTAGCCGCGGAGGGCCATCGGCAGGCGCAGCGCCTCGATGTCCGCCCGGCCGACCGGACGGGTCGCGGGCAGCGGATCGGTGAACCGGTCGGGCGGGACGTCCTGGAGCACCGCGCTCCCCCCGCCTCCGACCACCG
The DNA here is from genome assembly GCF_041435495.1 of Streptomyces sp. NBC_01116. Lineage (NCBI taxonomy): Bacteria > Bacillati > Actinomycetota > Actinomycetes > Kitasatosporales > Streptomycetaceae > Streptomyces > Streptomyces sp. NBC_01116. The sequence continues at coordinate 5,749,983 of NZ_CP108644.1, read as the reverse complement.
CGAGGGTGACGGCGGTGACGACCACGACCATCGTGAGCAGCAAGAACCAGAACACGCGCATCTCCCCGGGGGCGGAAACCTCGTCCGGCTCCGATCGTGCCATGCGGCACGGACAAGTCGGGGCCCGACCCGATAAGGCCGTAGGGTCGCAGGCGGGCTATCTGAGGAGGAAAGACGGGATGCGCAGCGGTGCACTCAGGCTGGGGCGGCGGGAATTCGGTCCGCACGAGCCGGTGATCATGGCGATCGTGAACCGGACCCCGGACTCCTTCTACGACCAGGGCGCCACCTTCGGGGACGAGCCGGCGCTGGCCCGGGTCGAGCAGGCGGTGGCCGAGGGCGCCGCGATCATCGACATCGGCGGGGTGAAGGCGGGTCCCGGCGACGAGGTGAGCGCCGAGGAGGAGGCGCGCCGCACGGTCGGGTTCGTCGCCGAGGTCCGCCGCCGTCACCCGTCCGTGGTGATCAGCGTGGACACCTGGCGGCACGAGGTCGGCGAGGCGGTCTGCGAGGCCGGTGCGGACCTGCTGAACGACGCGTGGGGCGGGGTCGACCCGAAGCTGGCGGAGATCGCGGCGCGGTACGGGGCGGGCCTCGTGTGCACGCACGCGGGCGGCGCGGAGCCGCGGACCCGGCCGCACCGGATCGCGTACGAGGATGTGATGGCGGACGTCCTGCGGGTGACGGTGGGGCTGGCCGAGCGTGCGGTGGAGCTCGGGGTGCGGCCGGACGGGATCATGATCGATCCGGGTCACGACTTCGGGAAGAACACCCGGCACTCGCTGGAGGCGACGCGGCGGCTCGGGGAGATGGCGGAGACCGGGTGGCCGGTGCTGGTGTCCCTGTCCAACAAGGACTTCGTGGGCGAGACGCTGGACCGGCCGGTGAAGGAGCGCGTCATCGGCACGCTGGCGACGACGGCGGTCTCGGCGTGGCTGGGGGCGCGGGTGTACCGGGTGCACGAGGTGGCGGAGACGCGGCAGGTCCTGGACATGGTGGCGTCCATCGCCGGGCATCGGCCGCCGGCCGTGGCTCGGCGGGGGCTGGCGTAGGGCCTGAGGGCCTGCCCGCCGCCGCCCGGCCGGCGGCGGGGTCCGGGGCGCCGCCCCGGACCCCGCTCCCCCAGCACCGGAGGGGCTGGAACCGATGTCCTCAATCGCCGGACGGGCCGAGAACGGTCACCGCCCGACCTCCTTCGTGACCAGTGCCACCGCCTCCTCCACGTCGTCCGTCACGTGGAAGAGCAGGAGGTCCTTCTCCGAGGCCTTGCCCTGGGCCACCACCGTGTCCCGGAGCCAGTCGATCAGGCCGCCCCAGTAGGCCGTGCCGAACAGGACGATCGGGAAGCGCGTGACCTTGCCGGTCTGGACGAGGGTCAGCGCCTCGAAGAGTTCGTCCAGGGTGCCGAGGCCGCCGGGCAGGACCACGAAGCCCTGGGCGTACTTCACGAACATCGTCTTGCGGACGAAGAAGTAGCGGAAGTTGACGCCGATGTCGACGTGCGGGTTGAGGCCCGACTCGAAGGGCAGCTCGATGCCCAGGCCGACCGAGACGCCCTTCGCCTCCCGGGCGCCCTTGTTGGCCGCCTCCATCGCGCCCGGACCGCCGCCGGTGATCACCGCGAAGCCCGCGTCGACCAGTGCCTTGCCGATCCGGACCCCGGCCTCGTACTCCGGTGATCCGTCCGGGGTGCGGGCCGAGCCGAAGACGCTGATCGCGCTCGGCAGTTCGGCGAGCGCGCCGAAGCCCTCGACGAACTCCGACTGGATGCGCATCACCCGCCAGGGGTCGGTGTGCACCCACTCGGAATCGCCCTCGGAGTCCAGCAGCCGCTGGTCGGTCGTGCCGGGCTGGACCTGCTCCCTGCGGCGCAGGACCGGGCCCAGCCACTGTTCCCCGGGGCTGACCGCGCCCTCGGGAACCTCCGCACCCTCGGGGATCCGTGCGTCTTCGGCGTTGCCCATGTTCCGCTCCCTCCACCGACCCGCGTCGCGCTGGGTCGTGTCGTACTGCGTACGGCCAGCGTAGATCGGCGGAGGTTACGTGCGGGGGAATGCCGTGCGTCCGCCGGTCAGCCGGTCAGCCGGTCAGCCAGGAGCGCAGCCGGTCCTCGCAGTGGGTGATCTTCGCGACCGCCACGTGCTCGTCGCGCTTGTGGGCGTACATCGCGTCGCCGGGGCCGTAGTTCACCGCGGGGACGCCGAGCGAGCCGAAGCGGGAGACGTCGGTCCAGCCGAACTTGGGCCTGGCGGTGCCGCCGACGGCGGTCATGAACGCCTGGGCGGCGGGGTGGGAGAGGCCGGGCATGGCGGCGCCGGAGTGGTCGTCGACGACGAACTCGGCCACGCCGCAGTCGGCGAAGACCTCGCGGACGTGGGCGATGGCCTCCTCCTTGGTGCGGTCGGGGGCGTAGCGGTAGTTGACGACGACGGTGCAGGCGTCCGGGATGACGTTGGTGGCGACGCCGCCCTCGATGCCGACGGCGTTGAGGCCCTCGTGGTATTCGAGGCCGTCGATGACCGGGAGGCGGGGTTCGTACGCGGCGAGCTTCGCGAGGATCGGGGCGGCGGCGTGGACGGCGTTGTGGCCCATCCAGCTGCGCGCGGAGTGGGCCCGCTCCCCCGTCGTGCGCAGGTGGACCCGGAGCGTGCCCTGGCAGCCGCCCTCGACCTCGCCGTCGGAGGGCTCCAGCAGGACGGCGAAGTCTCCGGCGAGCCAGTCGGGGTGGGCTTCGGCGACGTGGCCGAGGCCGTTGAGGTGCGCGGCGACCTCTTCGTTGTCGTAGAAGATGAAGGTCAGGTCCCGGTTGGGCTCGGGGACCGTCGCGGCGATCCGGAGCTGGACGGCGACGCCGGACTTCATGTCGGTGGTCCCGCAGCCCCAGAGGATCCCGTTCTCGTCGAGGCGGGAGGGGAGGTTGTCGGCGATCGGCACGGTGTCGATGTGCCCGGCGAGGACGACGCGCTCGGCGCGGCCCAGGTTCGTCCGGGCGACGACGTTGTTGCCGTGGCGGTCGACGGTGAGGTGGGGCAGGGCGCGCAGGGCCGATTCGATCGCGTCGGCGAGGGTCTTCTCCTCTCCGCTGACCGAAGGGAAGTCGACGAGCCGGGCGGTGAGCGCCGGTCCGTCCAGGGTGAGGTCAAGGGTGTTGTCGGCCATGGGCCCGACCCTAAGGGACTTGGGTACCGGCCCCGGCCGGGCCCTCCAGTACGGTGGGCTCGTGCCCCGGACAGCCAGCCCCGCCCGCCGCAGCCGCCTCATCCGATGCGCGGCGGCCTTCGCCGTGCTCGGCGCTCTGGGCGGTTATGTGGCCGTGCAGTACGACTCGTCCGGTTCGAAGAACCCGCCCCGCTGCGTCGTCCAGGCCTCCGACGGGGACGGCGGGACGTCACACACGTACGAGATGAGCCTGGCCCAGGCGGTGAACGCGGCGACGATCTCCGCGGTCGGCACGACCCGGGGCATGCCCGAGCGGGCGGTGACGATCGCCCTGGCCACCGCGCTCCAGGAGTCCACGCTCCGGAACATCGACTACGGGGACCGGGACTCGCTGGGCCTGTTCCAGCAGCGCCCGTCGCAGGGCTGGGGCACGCCCGCGCAGCTGATGGACCCGGTCTACTCCGCCGGTGAGTTCTACGACCATCTCGCCGAGGTTCCGGGCTACTCGCGGCTGCCGCTGACCGTGGCCGCGCAGCGCGTGCAGCGCAGTGGTTTCCCGCAGGCGTACGCGAAGCACGAGCCGGACGCCGCGCTGCTGGCCGCCGCGCTGACCGGGCGTCGGCCGGCCTCGCTGAACTGCACGCCGTCGACGGCCACGGCGGACGGCCCGGGGGACGCCGCACGGGTGCGGGCCGAGCTGGTGCGCGCCTTCGGCAAGGACGTGCTGCCCGCCGCGAAGGCCGCGGGCGCGTCCGCGGCGTCGTCCGTCTCGGTGCCGGTCCCGGCGGCCGCCGCGCGGTCGGAGGGCAGGTCCGCACAGCGCGGCTGGGAGCTGGCGCACTGGGCCGTGGCGCAGTCCGAGGCCCTGCGGATCGAGCGCGTGAGCTACGGGGACCGGGTCTGGGACGCCGGTTCGGGCTGGCGGACGGAACGCGCGAAGGATAAGGAAACGGGCACGACGGCGGTCAGGATCCGGGTCGTTCAGTAGTACGTCCCATCACCCGTACGGACCCTGGGGACCGTGGCCCCGGACGTTTTCCGCGTGGTCTCTCGCGACCTGGCAGACCTGCTCCGATTCCCTTGCCGCGCAAGGGAAGTGACGGTTCAGCGCAGCGCGCCGGTATGGATCGTTTGCCCGGGTTCTTCCGCTGCGGATAATCGGACGCATTACTCAGTCTTTACCTTCGCCCACCGCAACCTCCCCCTCCCCCGGAGCGGTTGTCAGTGCGTCCGATCACCGGACAGACGGATTCGTGCACAACCCGCTGAAGGAGCATCATGTCCCTCCCCCTGACCCGTCGGATCGCTCGTGCCGCGCTGCTGATCGCCGCAGGCGCAGCCCCCGTGGTCGGTGCGGCCGGCGCCGCGAGCGCCGCAGATCTCCCGGCGACCCCGGACCTGGGCGGCCTGACCGCGCTGGACGGCGCCGGTCTCGGCGACACCGTGGACAGCGCCGTGCAGCAGGGCACCCAGGCGGCCGGCGAAACCGGCGGCCGGCTCGTCGGCACGGCGCTCCCGGCCGCGGGCAAGACCGTCGGCACGTCCGCCGGGGTGGCCATCCCGGCCGCCCAGGAGACCGCCGGCCAGGCCGCGGGCAACGCGGGCCAGGCCGTGGGCGGCGTGGCCGAGGCCGCCGGCGGCGGTCTGCCCACGGACGCGCTCGGCGGCGGCCTGCCCACCGACGCCCTGACCAAGGGCGGGCTCCCGCTGGGCGGTCTGCCGATCGGCGGCTGATCCACCGCGGTACCGGCAGACGCGCCGAGGGCCTCGGGAGTGCGCACTCCCGAGGCCCTCGGTGCGTAGCGTCGCCGTGCGGCGACGGCTCCGGTCAGGACAGGCGCTTGACCGCCGCGGCCACCCGCTCGTCGGTCGCGGTGAACGCCACCCGGACGAAACGCGCGCCCGCCGCGCCGTAGAAGTCGCCCGGCGCCACCAGGATGCCCAGCTCCGCGAGGTACGCCACGGTCTCCCAGCACGGCTCGTCGCGGGTCGCCCACAGGTAGAGGCTCGCCTCGCTGTGCTCGATCCGGAAGCCGTGCGCCTCCAGCGCCGAGCGCAGGGCGAGGCGCCGGTCCGCGTAACGGGCACGCTGCTCGGACACGTGCACGTCGTCGCCGAGCGCGGCGACGGCCGCGGCCTGGACGGGGGCGGGCGTCATCATCCCGCCGTGCTTGCGAATGAGCAGCAGCTCGCCCAGGACGGCCGCGTCGCCCGCGATGAACGCCGCCCGGTACCCGGCCAGGTTGGAGCGCTTGGAGAGCGAGTGGACGGCGACGATGCCGTCGTAGTGGCCGCCGCAGACGTCCGGGTGGAGCACCGACACCGGTTCGGCGTCCCAGCCCAGCTCCAGGTAGCACTCGTCGCTGAAGACCAGCACGCCGTGCTCGCGCGCCCAGGCGACGATCCGGGTCAGCTCGTCCTTGGACAGCACCTTGCCGGTCGGGTTGGAGGGCGAGTTGAGCCAGAGGAGCTTCAGCCCCACCGGGTCCAGCTCGGTCGGGTCGTCGTAGACGACGGGCTCCGCACCGCAGAGCCGGGCGCCGACCTCGTACGTCGGGTAGGCGAGCCGGGGGTAGGCCACCCTGTCGCCCGCGCCGAGCCCGAGCTGCGTCGGCAGCCAGGCCACCAACTCCTTGGATCCGACGACCGGCAGCACGTGGGCGTGGGTCACGCCGACCGCCCCGAGGCGGCGCTCCACCCAGCCGGTGAGGGCGTCCCGCAGGGCCTCGGTGCCCCACACCGTCGGATAGCCGGGGCTGTCCGCGGCGGCGACCAGCGCGCGCCGGATCACCTCGGGGACCGGGTCGACCGGGGTGCCGACGGACAGGTCCACGAGGCCGCCCGGGTGGGCCTGGGCCGTCGACTTGTAGGGCGCGAGCCTGTCCCAGGGGAAGACCGGGAGGCGGGAGGAGACTGCGGACACGGCGTTCTGCTTTCTCGGGTGTTCTCGTACGGGCGGCGGAGCGGACGCGCGGTGACGGGCCCGGCGGCACCGGAACACGTCAGCGGGGCCCGGCGGTGCCGGGACCCGGCGACGGCCCCGGCGGTACGGGGAAACGCCTCGGTCCCGCACGGTGACAAGCCGTACGGGACCGGGCCGCGCGCGTGGTGCCTCCGCTTACTGGTTCTGCGGCGGCAGCCCGGCGATGAACGCGTGGTCGCGCTCGATGAGACCGAGCTTCGAAGCACCGCCCGGCGAGCCGAGGTCGTCGAAGAACTCGACGTTCGCCTTGTAGTAGTCCTTCCACTCCTCCGGAGTGTCGTCCTCGTAGAAGATCGCCTCGACCGGGCAGACCGGCTCACAGGCTCCACAGTCGACGCACTCGTCCGGGTGGATGTACAAGGACCGCTGACCCTCGTAGATGCAGTCGACGGGGCACTCTTCGATGCAGGCCTTGTCCTTCACGTCGACACAAGGCTGCGCGATGACGTAGGTCACGCTGTCGTTCCTCCTCGGTAGGGCGTTGGCTCTCGCGCGGGAGCGCGGCGTCGTCGATGCCCACCCCTAGTATCTCCGTTCTCGGGCACGATCCGAACAGGAGGGGCGGACAGAGCTGTGGAATTCACCATCGGCGGACGGCTGGAAGTCCGCATCACACCCACTGACGTGGGCAAACGCGTGTCCGTTCGACGGCGGACGGACGACGGGGGCACGGGCGCGGAGTTCACCGATGTGGTCGGGGTGCTCACATCATGGAACAACGGTGTGCTCTCGATCACACGAAAGAGCGGGGAATCCGTCCACATCGTGGAATCCACCGTGGTCGCGGGCAAGGTCGTGCCCGCCGCCCCGGCCCGTCGGCGCGGCCCCGCCGCCTCCTTCGGGGAACTGGCCACCGTCACCGCGCGCGCCTGGCAGCCCGTGGAGAGCGAGGCGCTGGGCGACTGGCGGCTGCGCGCCGCCGGGGGCTTCACCCGGCGTGCCAACTCCGCGCTGCCGCTCGGCGATCCGGGCCTGCCGGTCGGCGAGGCGCTCGATCGGGTCCGGGACTGGTACGAGGAACGGGGCCTGCCCGCGTACGTCCAGACGGCGACCGGGGCCGAGGGCACGCAGGAGCCGCTGTGCGCGGAGTTGGAGCGGCGCGGCTGGCGGCGCGAGGTCTCGGCGGAGGTGCGGATCGCCGCGCTGGCGCCGGTCGGTGACCTGGAGGCGGAGGTGCGGGCGGTCCGCCTGACCCGCGAACCGGACGCGGCCTGGCTCGCCCGCTACCAGCGCTTGGCCGCCCCCGGGCCCTCCGCGTTGCGGGTGCTGGGCAGCGGCCCTTCGGTCTGGTTCGCCACGGTGCCGGGGGACACCGGGGACACGGGAGCCCCGGCCGCGGATCCGGACGCGGATCCCCTCGCGGCGTCGGCCGCCCCGCCGGCCGCGATCGGGCGGTGTGTCGTGGACGGGCGGTGGGCGGGGTTCATGGCCGTCGAGGTCGCTCCGGAGCAGCGGCGGCGCGGCCTGGCCACCACCGTGATGGCCGCGCTGGCGCGCCGGGCACAGGACGAGGGCGCTTCGGCGGCCTGGCTCCAGGTCGAGGACGACAACGAGGGGGCGCGGGCGCTGTACGACGGCATGGGCTTCGCGACCCACCACCGCTACCACCACTACCGCTCGGCGTGACGGGCCCCGGAGGCCCCGCGCCGGGCCCTCCGGCGGATCGGCGCACATGAGCGGGGACATGAGCAGGGACAGGGTTCGCATATGAGCGCGCTGGATTCCGGAACGGCCGAGCGGCGGCGGCGGTTCGCCGAGGAGGCCCGGTCCGAGCGGCCGGACCTCGCCCTCCTGTGCCTGCTGCTGGGCGCGGAGGCCGGACCGGTGGGCCCGGCCGAGGTCCGCCCGGTGAAGGCGGGAGAGGACGCCCCCGACCCGTACGGCATCGACGCCTCCCAGATCGAGCTGGACCGGCTGGCGGGACTGCTGCCGTACGGCTCCCGCTCCCCCGCCGCCTGGGCCTCGGCGCTGGCCGAACTGCTCGGCGAACGCTGCGGCTTCGGCGGCTCCTCCAGCGACTACCAGCGGCTGGACTCCTCGCTGCTCCAGCAGGTGCTGCGGCGCCGCCGGGGCCTGCCGATCCTGTTGTCGGTCGTCTGGATCGAGGTCGCCAGGAGGGCGGGCGCACCGGTGTACGGGGTGGCGCTGCCCGGTCACTTCGTGGTCGGTTTCGGGGATCGGGAGCACCCGGTGCTGGCCGATCCGTTCGCCGGGGGCGCGCCGCTGACCGGTCGGGAGGCGGAGCTGCTGGTCACGGGGGTCACCGGGGCGGCACTCGAACCGTCGACGATGACGCCCGCGCGGCCGCTGGAGATCGTGCTGCGGATCCTGAACAACGTGCGGGCGTGGGCGGCGGCCCGTCCCGAGCGCACGGACGTGGGCCTGTGGGCGGTGGAGCTGTCGCTGCTCCTGCCCTCGCATCCGGCCAGGCTCCGCTTCGAGCGCGCCCAGCTCCTCGTCCAGCGCGGTGAATTCCTGCGCGGGGCGGCGGAGATGGAGGAGTATGCGGAGATCCTGGACGGCATCGAGCCGACGACGGCCGAGAACATCCGGCGCAAGGCCCACGCCGCGCGCGCCCTGCTGAACTGAACCCCGGTCGTCCGGCGGGAACGCCGCGGGAATCCGCCCTGCCGCCGCTCCTTCCGCCGCCCGTTGTCCGTGGCGGTGGCGAGACGGATGGGTCCGTGAGCGATGTGCGCTCCCGTTTTACATCCGGCCGCCCCCTTCCGCGCCCAACAGGAGCGCTATTCGGCCCGTTTGTCGGCGTACGCGAATGCCCATGCGCTCAACTGGATACCCGTCACCGGATGCGTACAGCCCGTCGCATTCCGCGTCGGGCGGGCCGGAAGAGAAAAGCTGAGGGCAGACTGATGACAACCGTGCTGCTGGTCCACACCGTGCCGTTGTGGCGCGCGTCGCTGGCGTCACTCCTCGGCACGGGGCGGGGGATAGAGGTCCGCACCGCCGAACACGGTGCGATACGCACCGCGCTGTGCGGGCCGGGTCCCGATGTGCTCCTCACCGACCTCGACTGTCCGGGCGCGCTGGACGTCCTCGACGAGATGAAGACGATGACCGCGCCGCACGGCGGACCGTGTCCGCTCGCCGTGCTCACCCGCAGCGACCGGCCGAGCGGCCTGCGGCGGGCGTACGAGGCGGGAGCGCTCGGGTACATCGACAAGTACCGCCCGGTGGACGACCTGTCCGAGGTGATGCACAAACTGGCGGACGGGGGGCGGCACATCGACGAGTCGCTGGCCTTCAGCCTCCTCCAGGTGGCCGACATGCCGTTATCGCCACGGGAACTGAGTGTGCTTTCGATGGCCGAAGGGGGTGACACCGTGGCCGGGATCGCCGGTCGGCTGCACCTGACGCCGGGGACGGTGCGCAACTATCTGGCCGCCGCCATCCGGAAGGCCGGGGCGCGCAATCGGCTGGACGCGATCAGACGGGCGAAGGAGGCGGGGTGGATCTGATGCCGCGCAGCGCCTTCCCTCCCCCGTCCACCGGCTCCCAGAGGCCGGCCAGGTCCCGGTAGAGGGCGCAGGAGCGCAGGAGTTCACCGTGGGTGCCGCACTGGGTGCGCGGGCCGTCCATCACCAGGGTCCGCCCGGCGCGGCGGGCCGAGCTGAGCCGGTGGGCGACGACGACGAGCGCGCCCGGCAGGGCCCCGAACGCCAGCTCGGCGCGGGTCTCGGCGGCCGGGTCCAGCCGGCTGGTGGCCTCGTCGAGGATCAGCAGCGGCGGGGCGGCGAGGTAGGCGCGGCCCAGGGCGATCAGCTGCCGTTCGCCCTGGGAGAGCCGGTCCGGTTCGACGTCCGCGTCGAGGGAGCCGAGCCGGGAGAGCAGCGCGTCCAGGCCGAGCGCGTCCGCCATGGCCGCGATCTCCCGGTCGCGGACGTCGGGGCGCAGATAGCGGAGGTTGTCCCGCAGCGAGCCGCTGAACACGTAGGCGTGCTGGGGCAGCAGGACGCGTACGGAGGTGGCGTCGGCCGGGCGCACCGGCCGCCCCCGCCACCGCACCGCTCCCCCGGTGGGCCGCTCGGTCCCGGCGAGGACGGCGGCCAGGGTCGACTTGCCGCTGCCGCTCGGGCCGACGACCGCGAGGTGCTCCCCCGCCCCGATCGTCAGGGAGAGCCGGTCCAGGACGGGCAGGGCGCCGGGCCCGTACGCGAAGCTGACCTCGTGGAGCTCGGCGACCGGGGTCCCGCGCGGCGGCGGGGCGGCCTCCCGGGCGGGCGGCGGGTCCTCGGAGGGCGGTGGCGGCGCGTCCGTGAACCGGTCCAGGACCACGACGAGCCGGCCCCCGGCGGTGCCCAGCATGGTCATCAGCGCCTGGACGGCGGGGGCGAGCGCCTGGGTGAGGTAGGTCAGGGCGCCGACCAGCGCGCCCGGGGTGAGTCCGTTCCGCAGCAGCCAGGGCGCGCCCAGGAGCAGCAGGAGCGGCGGGAACCGGCCACAGACGGCGAGGGCCAGCACCCGCACGCCCGACCAGCGGGCCAGCGAACGGGAGGCGGCGAGCTGCGCCCCGGCGAGGTCCCGGGACTCGGCCACCGTCCGCTCGGCGGCCCCGGCGGCGGCGATGTCGCGTACGGAGGCGGCGAGCAGGCCCGCGTGGGCGGCGTACGCCTCGTCGGCGGCGAGGTAGTCGCGCTGGCGGGCCGCCATCGGCGGCAGGGTGCCGAGGAACAGGACGGACCCGAGGACCAGCGGGGGCAGCACGATCAGGAGGAGGGCGGGCGAGAGGGCCAGCAGGCCGGTGACGGCCCCCGCCGCCGTGAACACGAACGAGCGCAGCGTCAGGACGAGTCCGGCCCAGCCGTCGCGGGCGATCTCGCTCTGATGGGTGACCTGCGACAGGGACCGGGTGCTCACGTCGCCGGAGCGGTCGAGCGCGCCGGACAGCGCCCGGGACACGGCGCGCCGCACCAGTCCGTCGCGCAGCGGCTCCACCAGGTCCGCGAGCCGGCCGAACACCCCGCGGGCGGCGGGCACGGAGGGCAGCACGGCGACCGCGGCGACGGCCAGCCAGAGGAGTCCGGTCGGCGGGCGTCCGGCGAGGAAGCCGTCGTCGAGGGCGCGGGCGACCCCGAATCCGCCGAGGAAGGTCTGGGCGAACTCCAGCAGGGACCAGCCGGCCAGGCGCAGGACCGCGCCGGTCCGCGCCCGCAGAAAGGGCCGGGCCTCGCGGCCGACCCGGCGCAGCGACGTGTCACGCCGGGAGCGGGTCCCCTGTTGCTCTTCGCGCCCGGGGTGGGCCTTGTCCGCCTTCACGGGGCCTCCGCTCCGGCGGCCGGTGTCACCGGGGGCGGTGTCATGACGGTCGGTTTCACGGCGGTCGGTGGCACGGCGGCCGGTGCCACTGCGGTCGGTGCCACGGGCGTACGGTCTGCGGGAACAGGGCCCTCGGCGGGGGCGTCCGTCCGGAAGACCGCCCGGTAGTCCGGGTCCGCCCAGAGTTCGTCGTGGCGGCCCGTCGCGCGGATCCGGCCGTCCTCCAGCCAGGCGACCCGGTCCGCCCGCGCGGCCGAGGACAGCCGGTGGGCGACGATGATCCGGGTGCAGTGCCCGGCCCGCGCGTCGAGCGCGCGGCGTACGTGGTGTTCGGTCACGGTGTCCAGGCTGGACAGCGCGTCGTCGAGGATCATCAGGCGGCCGGGGTGGGCGAACGCACGGGCCAGGCCGAGGCGCTGGCGTTCGCCGCCGGAGAGCGGGGCGTCGGCGACCGGGGTGGCGTAGCCGTACGGGAGCAGCGCGAGGAACCCGTCGGCGCGGGCCGCGCGGGCGGCGTCGCGTACGGCTTCGGGCGACGCGGTCCAGGGCCCGTAGGCGATCGTGTCCTCGACGGTGACGCCGGTCAGGGCCGGGCGGGCGAAGGCGTACGCCACCTCGCGGCGCAGCCGGGCCGGTTCCATGCCGTCCATCGGGACGCCGTCCAGCAGCACGCTGCCGGTGTCCGGGTCGAGCAGCCGCCCGGCGACCGCGGCGAGCACCGACTTGCCGGAGCCGGAGCGCCCGACGACCGCCAGGGAGGTGCCGCCGGGGACGGTCAGGTGGACGCCGGTCAGCAGCGGGCCGCCGTCCTGTTCGACGCCGACGTCCCGGAGTTCGAGGTGTCCGGGGGCGCCGGGCGCCGGGCCCAGGCCGCGGTGCGGCAGCGGTGCGAGGGCGAGGAGGGGCTCCAGGGTGCGGGCGGCGGCGCGGCTGCGGGCGAGGGCGCCGAGCGCGCCGGTCAGGGCGCCGATGCCGACGGCGAGGCTCGCGTAGCGGGAGGCGGCGACCAGGTCGCCGACGCCCATCGCGCCCGCGCCGAGCCGGAGGCCGGCGACCGCGAGGACCAGCAGCATGAGCAGGGGCAGCAGGAGGCCACTGGTGCCGACGGCCCGCCCGTACACGGTCCAGGTGCGCCTGCCGTGTTCGGCGAGGGCGGCCAGGGGTTCCAGGACGCGGCGGTGCTCGTGTGCGCCGGTGCGGGCGGCGCGGATGGTGTCGGCGCCGTCGAGGGCCTCGGTGAGCCGGTGGGCGATGAGCGACTGGGCGCGCTGGTAGTCGGCCCCGGCGTCGGCGGTCCGGCGGGAGAAGGCGCGCAGCAGGGCGACGAGGAGAGGGGCGCCGACGAGGAGGGCGGCGGCCGTCCAGACATCGATGAGGAGGAGGCCGACGATCGCGCCGAGCGGGAGCAGGACCCCGGAGACGGCTCCGGCCGCGGTGACGGGCGCGGACGCGGCGTCGGCGGTGCGGGCGGTGAGCCGGGCGGTGAGGTCGCCGGTGGGCAGGGCGAGGGCGCGGCGGGGTTCGGCGGCCAGGACCCGGGCGGCGGTGCGGGTGCGCAGGGACGCGGTGAGCCTGGCGGTGGTGGTCGCGCCGGTCACGGCGGCCGCGGCGTCGAACCCGGTCTCGGCGAGGGTCAGGGCGGCGCAGAGCAGCAGCCCGGACCAGGGCACGGGGCCGCCGGCGACGAGCCGGTCGACGGTGTGGCCGAGGGCGGCGGGCAGGGCGAGGGCGGCGAGCGCCCCGCCGGTGGAGCAGAGGAGGAGCCAGAGAAGGGCCGCCGGGTGCTGCCGGGCGAGCCGCCGGGCGCCGGACTCGGTGCCCGGGCGTGGGTGCAGCCGCACGGGGTGGCCTTTCCGGGTGCACGTGGGCCGGCCGGCCCACCGGTGAGGAACACCGGTGGGCCGGCCGGTGCGGGTCACGGGGTGCAGAGGACCACGCTGAGGGAGCTGTACTCACAGACCAGCAGCGAGACCTGGCTGCCCGTGGCGAGCTCGCCGAAGGAGTCCTCGGCCGGGGTGTCCATCGCCTGAAGGTCGAGAAGCGCCATGATGATGTCCTTTCGGGGACGTAGGTGGTGCTGAACGGTGTGTTGCTACGACCCCTGGCGGGGCCGGTCCGTGGGGCCGCTCGCGCGGCCGGGGGGCGCCGCCGGAGCGGCGGGCAGGAAGGGAAGTCCGGTGGTGCCGCCGAGCGCGGCGCCCAGGGCGAGGAGGGCGCCGGCGGTTCCGGTGGCCAGGTCCATCGACAGGCGCATCAGCTGCTCGCCGGGGAAGGCGAGTCCGCCTCCGTACGGGAGGGCGTGGCTGCGCAGCAGATCGGTGTGGCGGGCGATCGCGCGCTGCCGGTCCGCCTCGTCGCACAGCGGGGTGGCCGCGAGGTGCAGGAGGAGGCCGGCGGAGCCCCGGAGCAGGCCGGGCTGGACGTAGAAGGCGGAGAGCGCGGCGGGCAGGAGGGCGCGGCCGGCCGCTTCGAGCGCGGGGTCCGGGCGGTGGGCCAGGTAGGCGTCGATGACGGCCGCGATGCCGGCGCTGCCCGAACCGAGGTACGGCATCAGCCGCTTACCCTCGACGACGAGCAGTTCGCCTTCGTCGCCGGTCCGGCAGCGGTCCAGGTCGCGGCGCAGGGCGGTGGCCGCCAGGTCGAGCAGGGCGGGGTCCCCGGTGGTCGCGTACCGGCGCACCAGGAGCAGGGCGATGCCGCTCGCGCCGTGCAGCAGTCCGGTGCGGGGCGACGGCGGGCCGTCGCGGAGCGCGCGGACGGCGAGGGCGGTGCAGCGGGCGGCCGCGTCGGAGAGCGCCGGTGCGTCGGTGGCGGAGGCGGTGCGGGCCAGGTCGTCGAGGGCGAGGCCGATGCCCGCGTACCCGTTGTGGAGGCCGGGCGCGAGGCCCTCCAGGGGCTGGTCGAGGATGATCCGGAGGAGGTCGGCGGCTTCGGCGGTGCGGCCGATCCGGTGCAGGGTCCAGGCGATGCCGGTGAGCCCGTCGTAGAAGCCGAGGGGGCTGCCGGACGCCGGGTCCTTGGCGTGCCGCAGGAGCCGGTCCTCGGCCTCCTCGCACGGCGGGGCGCCCGTCTCGTGGAGGGCGTAGAGCACTCCGGCGGTCCCGTACGCGAAGGACTGGCCGCCGGTGGCCGTGGCGAACTGGGCGATGTCCCCGGGGAAACATCGGTCCTCGCGCTCCGGTGTGCAGGACGCGGTGATGGCCCGGACCATGGCGTCACGGCTGCGCGGCCAGTCGCCGAGGTCGGGGTCGGCGTCGGGAGCGGGCCGCGGGTCGGGCGTTCCCGTTCGGCGCAGGATCTCCGCGACCGCGGGCCGCAGCGCCTTCTCGGTGACCGGGAAGACGCGGGCGATGTCCCGGGCGAGACCGGCGGCCTTGGTGCGGTCGATGCCGAACAGCGTGGTGAGCGGCAGGTACAGGGCGAGCCGCAGACAGGCCAGCGCGTAGCGGTCGATGTCGGCGCCGCGCCGGTCGGGCGGGGCGACGAAGGCCGGGTTGGCGACGATCTGGCGGCGGCGTTCGGCGGCCGGGGAGGCTGCCTCGAAGTCGAGCAGGACGATGCGCGCGTTCTCCTCGTCGACCATGACGTTGCTCATGTGCAGGTCGCTGATGACGATGCCCCGGTCGTGCACCGCGGCGACGGCGCGCTCGACCTGTCCGTACAACTCCTCCGCCCAGGCCGCGTGTTCGGCGAGCAGCTCGGGTGACGGGTGCTGCCGGGCGAGCGGGAAGCGGCGGGCGAAGACGGTGTTGAGGGTGGTGCCGGGGATGTACTGGAGGACCAGGAAGTGGTGGTCGCCGACCTCGAAGACGTCCCGGACGGCGGGTACGCAGTCCAGTCCGGCCAGTTGCTCCAGGGCGGTCCGCTCGCGCTCCAGCCGGGCCACGGCGTCCGCCCCGTCGGCGGCCAGACCGGCGTACGGCCGCGCCTCCTTGAGGACGACCTGCTCGCCGGTGCGGGTGTCGCGGCCGAGGTAGACGCCGCCGCCGTTGGAGAAGTGCAGCGCCTTCTCCACGGTGTACGGGAGGCCCGTGAGGCCCACGGCGGCGCGGGCTTCGAGGTGCGGCGTCAGGAAGCCGGGCGGGGGCACCCAGGAGGGGACGCGGAAGGACGGGCCCCGGTCGTCCGGGACGAGCCGGCCCTGCGGATCGGCCACGGCGGGCACGGGCCGCCCGTCCGGACCGGAGCAGAAGCGGGCGGCGAACGCCCCGTACCGGGTGTGCACCGGTCCGTTCCCGCACCGCAGGTCGCTCAGGATGTACGGGCCGTGCTCACCCTCCAGCAGCCGCATCAGCGCGGTGCACACCTCGGGGAACGCCTCGTCGGACGGCGGGTAGACGGTGATGAACTTCCCGCTGCCCGCCCGGTCCGCGTACTTGGCGTTCCGCAGCGCCAACAGCCCCGCGTTGGGGACGCACTTGAAGGCCAGCCGGTGCTCCAGGCAGTGGGCGAGGACCCGTTCCAGCACGGAGGACGCGTTGTCGAGGGCGGCCGAGACGTGGATCTTCCAGCCCTGGGGCGGCAGTCGCAGCCCGTCGGGGCTGTACGCCAGCCAGTCGCCGCGCCGGGTGCGTGTCCAGCCGTCGGGTACGGCGCCCCGGAGCGGCGCGTAGAGCGAGCGCTCCTCGTCCGCGGCTCCGTCCGGGCCGGGAGAGCGGTGGGGTGCGTCGTAGAAGCGGCGGTCCGCCTGGCAGTACGCGGCGTACTCCGGATTCACGCACGGTCCCCTCGCTCGGTTCTTTCGTGGCGAGAGAGAAATTGTCACAACGAGGAGCCCTGCCCATAGTCACTGTTGTCACGACTCGTACATGCGCGCCAACCATGCGGAGCGCACCGCGTACTGATGGGTAGGCGATGGTCGCCCAGCCCGGGACGGGTGCGGGCCGGGGGCGCGCGGGGGCGCGCACGGAGCGCACTCGCATGCACTCAGCTCGCGCCGCGCACCAGGACGTTCCCCGCCTCCGTACGGAAATAGAGCACGGAGCGGCCCGCGCGCCGGCGGCGGACCAGTCCGGCGTCCAGCAGGATCCGCAGATGGCGGCCCACCGAGCCCAGCCCCTGGCCGGTCAGCGCGACGAGCTGCGTCGTGCTGAGCGGGGAGGCGAGCAGCAGCAGGACGGCCGCGCGCGCCGGGCCGATCAGCGCCCCCAGGGCGGCGGGCACGGGATCGCTCCCGGCCCCGGC
This sequence comes from Streptomyces sp. NBC_01116, assembly GCF_041435495.1. NCBI lineage: Bacteria > Bacillati > Actinomycetota > Actinomycetes > Kitasatosporales > Streptomycetaceae > Streptomyces > Streptomyces sp. NBC_01116. The sequence goes on along the minus strand of NZ_CP108644.1, from coordinate 5,733,383 downwards.
GAGCGCGCCGGAGCACGGGTACACCAGCGCGTACCGGCTCGGGACGTCCCAGCAGACCCAGGACTGGTACGGGTTCACGGGGACGAACAGCAGCTGCGCGCCGCCCAGTTCGCGGGGCGGGTTGTCGTGCGTGTTGATCTGGAGCCGGCTGTCGCCCAGCCAACGGATGCCGGGGCGCATGCCGTTCAGCGCCTCGGCCCATCCGCCGCGCCCCAACTGGGCGGAACGGGCCACCACATCGGCCTCCAGGATCCGCCGCCGCCTCGGCCAGTCGGGCAGCACGGTGTGCGTCCAGACCCACTCCAGGGCATGGGCGGCGCGCAGGGCCAGGTCGCCCCGGTCCAGCACGGCGGGCAACGGCCCGCGCAGCGCCTCGGCCAGGTCGGCGCGGGCCCGGCCGGGCTCCGTGGCCCGGACCGGCGTCAGCTCGTCGGCGAAGGAGGGCGGGGCCCCGCCGGGCGGGGCGGAGGCCGGCACGGGGACGAGGAAGTCGGCGATCCACCGGGGCGTGAGGGCCGCGCCGATCACCAGCGCGGAGACCGGGTCGTCGGCCTTCCACCGCCGGTAGGCGGGCAGATGGGTCTCCAGCCAGGCGCGCTCACCCGGGTGCGCGGCGGCGGCCCGCTCCAGGACCAGCAGGCTCGCGACGGCCTCCGCGAGCGGCGAGACGACGAAACGGCTGTTCGCGAGGGTGTCCGCACCGACCTTCCACCAGCCCACGCGCCCCCGCCTCCCCGCTCCCCGTCGGCCCTCCGGCCCTCGCCGCCCGCCGTCCGCCGCCCCGCCCACCGCGGGCCTTCGCGTCCGCGCCGGGCTTTCGCGTCCGCGCGAAACAGTAACGGTCCCGGCGACGGCGTCCGAGACTCCACCTCATGCGCACCTACCGCGAGCTGTTCCGGACCCCGGAGTTCACCCCCTTCTTCGCCGCCGTCTCCGTGCAGACGGCCGCCCAGACCGCGACCGGCCTGGCGCTGGGCACCCTCGTGTACGCGCGGACGGGCTCACCCCTGCTGTCGGCGCTGGCGATGTTCGGCCCGTCGCTGGCCCAGGTGGCCGGGGCGCTCACGTGGCTGTCGGCGGCGGACCGGCTGCCGCCGCGCGCCGCGCTGACCGCACTGGCGCTGCTCTCCGCCGGGGCCGCCTGCGTCCAGGCCGCTCCCGGGCTGCCGCTGTGGGCCGCGTTCGCCGTCCTGCTGGTGGTGGGCGCGGCCTCGTCACCGGGCGGGGGCGTGCGCTACGGGCTGCTCAACGAGATCGTTCCGCGCGAGGGATTCCTGCTCGGCCGCTCCGTGCTCAACATGACGGGCGGCGCGACGCAGATCTGCGGGTTCGCGGTGGGCGGGCTGCTGGTGACGGTGTTCTCGGCGCGCGGCACCCTGCTGATCGGGGCGGGCCTGTACGTCGTCGCGGCGGCCGTGACCCGCCTCGGACTGACCGCCCGGCCGCCCCGGGCCACCGGCCGCCCGTCGGTCCGGGAGACGCGGCGGACGAACGCGCTGCTCTGGTCGTCCACGCCGCGCCGGTACGTGTTCCTGGCACTGTGGGTGCCCAACGGGCTCGTCGTCGGGGCCGAGTCCCTGTACGTCGCGTACGCGCCCGGGCACGCCGGGCTCCTCTTCGCCGGCGGGGCCCTGGGCATGCTGGCCGGGGACACGCTGGTCGGGCGGTTCGTCACGGCACGGTGGCGGGCCCGGCTGGGGGCCCCGCTCCGGCTGCTGCTCGCCGCGCCCTATCTGCTCTTCGCGCTGCGCCCGGAGCTGCCCCTCGCGCTGGCCGCGGTCGTCCTGGCGAGCGTGGGCTTCGCCGCGAGTCTGCTGCTCCAGGAACGGCTGATGGCCCTCACCCCGCAGGAGCTGAGCGGCCAGGCGCTCGGGCTCAGCTCCTCGGGGATGCTCGCGATGCAGGGCGTGGGGGCGGCCGTGGCGGGCGGCATCGCCCAGCTGACCTCCCCCGCCACGGGCATGGCGGCGGTCGCGGGGCTCTCGGTGGCGGTGACACTGGTGCTGGCCCCGGGGCTGCGTGACCGGTCCGGGGTCGCCGGGGGCAGACTGCCGGTAGCGGACGGATCACCGCGAGCGCCCCGTACACCCCGCACGGAAGAGACCACATGAGCGACGAGACCAGGCCCAGCCAGAAGGAAGCCATGCTCTCCGGCGAGCTCTACATCGCCGACGACCCCGAGCTCGCGGCGGAGGCGCAGCACGCGGCCGTGCTCAGCGAGCGCTTCAACGCCACCTCGGCCGCCGACCCCGAGGCCCGGCGCGCCGCCCTCGCCGAGCTCCTCGGCGAGCTGGGCGAGGGCGTGGAGGTCCGGCCGCCGCTGCGGGTCGACTACGGCTACCGGACCAGCATCGGACCCCGGACGTTCATCAACTTCGGCGCGGTCCTCCTGGACGTCGCCCGCATCACCATCGGCGCGGACGTCCAGATGGGCCCGAACGTCCAACTGCTCACCCCGACCCACCCGATCGACCCCGAGCCGCGCCGCGCCAAGTGGGAGGCCGCGGAGCCGATCACCATCGGCGACAACGTCTGGCTGGGCGGCGGGGTGATCGTCTGCCCCGGGGTGACCATCGGCGAGAACACGGTGGTCGGCGCGGGAGCCGTCGTCACGAAGGACCTGCCGGGAAACGTGGTGGCGGTCGGCAACCCGGCCCGGGTGATCCGGAGGATCGGCGGGACGGAGGCGTAACCCTCGGGCGCCCGGCGGGGCGCGTAACGCACCCGGACGGCGGAACGCGTGACGCACCCGGGCGCTACGCGTTCCGCCACGCGTCGGTGACGCACGAGACCTCGAAGTGCCACCAGCCCTCGTCCCGGCCACGGGCGAGCAGCTCCTTGACCCCGCGCAGGTCCGCGCCGCCCGGCACGGTCAGGGCGACCAGCGGGAACTCGGCGCTGAAGACCTCGCCCGTGAGCCCGTAGCCGGCCAGCCGCTCGTGCACGGCCCGGGCGTCGCGCCCGAGCGGCCCGTCCGGCAACGGCAGCACGCGTACGGTGCAGTTGCCCGAGTCGGCCACACGGCCGACGGCCCAGTGCACCCCGTCGCCGTCCGTGCGGAACCGTACGGTCTCGCCCTCGGCGACCCCGTCGTGGAGGAAGGGCACGTTGTCCACCCGCGCGGTGTCCGGGCCGAGCCGCGTCGCCCACAACCCCTCGGTGTCGTAGGGCAGCCGGCCCTCGCGCGGGACGAAGCGGAACCAGACCTTGATCCGATCGGCTTCGCGGGGCGGGCGTTCCGGACCGGCGGGGGAACTCATGGCCCCATGGTCCCCCGCGCCCAGCGCGCCCGCCTGTCCACCTCCACGACCAGGCACGACGTCAGCTTCTGAAGCCAGAGGCCGCCCCCACCACGCCGCGACCGCCAATTCCCCAACACCTGAGGCCAGTTGTTGGATCCCGTGGTATCTCCTGAGGCTCCTGATGCACACCTCTTGACGCGTACAGGCCCACGGGGGAAACATCACCGTTACGAGAGAGCGCTCTCCCGGCACCTCCCCCCAAAGCTCTCCCGTCCGTTCGTCGTGCACACGTACCACGACCCAGGAGACGTACCTCATGCATGCTCCCCCCACCGCACCACGCGCCCGCCGCCGCACCCGGGCCCTCGGCTTCGCCGCGCTCGCCGTGGCGATGCTCATGTCCGTGCCCACCGCGCAGACCGCCTTCGGCGAGGAGGTCCGGGCGGTGCCGGGCGGCGGCGACCTCGGTCCCAACGTCCATGTCTTCGACCCCTCCACGCCCGATATCCAGGGCAAGGTCGACGAGATCTTCGAGAAGCAGGAGTCCGACCAGTTCGGCACCGACCGCTACGCACTGATGTTCAAGCCGGGCACGTACGACGACATCAACGCGCAGATCGGCTTCTACACGCAGATCGCGGGTCTCGGACTGAACCCGGACGACACCACGTTCAACGGTGACGTGACCGTGGACGCGGGCTGGTTCGACGGCAACGCCACGCAGAACTTCTGGCGTTCGGCGGAGAACCTGACCCTGAACCCGGTCAGCGGCACCAACCGCTGGGCGGTCTCCCAGGCGGCCCCGTTCCGCCGGATGCACGTCAAGGGCGGACTCAACCTCGCACCCGACGGCTACGGCTGGGCCAGCGGCGGCTACATCGCCGACAGCAAGATCGACGGCCAGGTCGGACCCTACTCCCAGCAGCAGTGGTACACCCGCGACAGCTCCGTGGGCGGCTGGGGCAACGGCGTCTGGAACATGACGTTCTCGGGTGTCGAGGGCGCACCGGCCAACAGCTTCCCGGAGCCGCCGTACACCACCCTGGACACCACGCCCGTCTCGCGCGAGAAGCCGTTCCTCTACCTCGACGGCGACGACTACAAGGTCTTTGTCCCGGAGAAGCGCGAGAACGCGCGCGGCATCTCCTGGGGCAACGGGACGCCGGCGGGCGAGTCGATTCCGCTGGACCAGTTCTACGTCGTGAAGGAGGGGGCGGACGCCGCCACCATCAACGCGGCGGTGGAGCAGGGCCTGCACCTGCTGTTCACGCCCGGCGTCTACCACATCGACGAGACGATCAACATCGACCGCGCGGACACCGTGGCCCTCGGCCTCGGCCTGGCCACGATCATCCCGGACAACGGGGTGACCGCGATCAAGGTCGGTGACGTGTCCGGCGTGAAGCTCGCGGGCCTCCTGGTCGACGCGGGGCCGGTGAACTCGGAGACCCTGATCGAGGTCGGCCCGGAGAACGCCTCGGCGGACCACTCGGCGAACCCGACCTCGCTGCAGGACGTGTTCGTGCGGATCGGCGGCGCGGGTCCCGGCAAGGCGACCACGAGCATCGTCGTCAACAGCGACGACACGATCATCGACCACACCTGGGTCTGGCGGGCCGACCACGGCGAGGGCTGGGGCTGGGAGACCAACCGGGCCGACTACGGCGTCCGCGTCAACGGCGACGACGTCCTGGCCACCGGCCTGTTCGTCGAGCACTTCAACAAGTACGACGTGGAGTGGTACGGCGAGCGCGGCCGCACGATCTTCTTCCAGAACGAGAAGGCGTACGACGCACCCAACCAGGCCGCCATCCAGAACGGCGACACGAAGGGCTACGCCGCCTACCGCGTCGACGACTCGGTCGACCAGCACGAGGGCTGGGGCATGGGCAGCTACTGCTACTACAACGTCGACCCGACCATCATCCAGGAACACGGCTTCAAGGCCCCGGTGAAGCCCGGCGTGAAGTTCCACAGCCTGATCGTGGTCTCGCTCGGCGGCAACGGTCAGTACGAGCATGTGATCAACGACGTCGGATCCCCCACGTCCGGCCCGGACACGATCCCCTCGCAGGTCGTGAACTTCCCGTAGTCCCCGAGGCGGGAGCGATACGGGAGCGGGGCCCGGCTGCTGGTGAGCGCCGGGTCCCGCTCCGCCGCGTACGGACGCGTTCTCCGCCCGGGCCCCCGGCACCCGCGCACCCGCGCACCCGCGCACCCGCGCACCCGCGCACCCGCCGACGACTCCGCCCCCGGCCGGAGGCGTTCCCGGGCGGGGGCGGAGGGTGGCGCGCTGTCCGGGCCGGGGGTCAGCCCTGGCCGGTCAGGTCGATGGTGACCGTGCGCTCGACGGGGGTCTTCCCGGCCAGGGCGGTCTTCATCGCCTGGGCCACGTCGTCCGCGCCGACCTGGTACTTCTTGCCGTCGCCCTTGACCGCCATGACGCCGTCGAAGACGCCGTCCAGGAGCTTGTCGATCGCCTGCTTGTCGTAGACGTCGACCAGCCGGCCGTCCACGGGCTTCATGGAGAGGATCTGCGGCAGCGACCGGGCCGGGCCGAACTGGATCTCCTTGGGACCGGCCTTGATGGTGATCAGGCCGGACATCGCGGGCTCGGCGAACTCCTTCATCGCCCGGTCCAGTTCGGCCTTGGTGATGGTGGGTTCGCTGGTGGTGACGGGAAGTTCGACCAGCCGGGCCTGCCCGGTCTGCACCTGGGCGCGGTAGGCGTCCCGGACCGAGATCAGGGACTGGCCGGCGTCCAGCGTCTTGCCCGGCTTGCCCGGCACCGCCACGGCCTTGTTCGGCTCGAAGCGGATGGTGCCGTCGTTGGCCGAGCCGGACGTGCCGGCCAGGTCGGTCAGCGCGACGCCGAGCTTCTCCTCGTCGACCGGGATCACCGGGTCGGCGGGGCGCTCCCCGCCGAACAGCGAACCGATCACCGAGACGGGGTTGTAGTCGCTGCCCGCCGCGCCGCGGACGGTCTCCTGGCTGTCCAGGGTGAGACCGGCCTTCTCCGGGTCGAGCTTCTCCTCCTTGCCGTCCACCGACAGCGTCAGGGGCGTCTTGGCCCGCTCACCGAGGGCGGCTTCGAGCTTGGTGACCGCCTCCTCCTTCGTACCGCCGCCGATGTCGACGCCGAGCACCGTGGTGCCCTTGGGGACCTCGGAGTGGTTCAGCAGGAGACCCGCCCCGTACGCGATGCCGAGCAGCACGACCGCGGCCACCCCGAGGAGGACCACCTTGGAGCGGCCCTTCTTCGCGGGAGCGGGGGCGGCGGCCTGGGGCGCGGGGCGCTGGGCGGCGGGGCCGGGCGTGGGAACACCGGGTCCGCCCGGACCGCCGGGCCCGCCAGGACCGCCGGGCCCGCCAGGCATGCCGGGACCGCCCGGGAACGCGGCGCGGGGCTCGCTGGGCACCACGGGGATGCCGCTGGTCAGCGTGTCGCCGGAGACCTGGCCGGGCTCGGGCGCCGGGGGCTGCGGCGTGAGGATCGCGGTGTCGTCGGACATCCGGGGCGTTACGCCGCCGGGGGCGCCCGGGACCATCGGGCCGGGGCCGCCGAGGCCCGGGACGCCGTCGAGGTTCGGGGTCAGCGAGGAACTGCCGGTGACCGGTCCCGTGGTGGGGCCGGAGGGACCGGACGCGCCGGGCGGACGCACCCCGAGGCCGGGGGTGGAACGCGGGCCTCCGCCGGGGGGCTCGGTGCCGTAGGCGTCGAGCGCGCTGCGGCCGGGGGCGGACGCGCCCGGTCCGCCGCCGGTCTGCGGGGCGTCCGAGAAGTACGGCAGGTCGGGACGCGAGCGGCCCGCGTCGCCGTCGGACCCGCCGGGGCCGGAAGGGGCGCCGCCGGGGCCGCCCGCACCCGGTCCGCCGGGGCCGGAAGGTGCGCCGCCGGGGGCGCCGGGCGCACCGGTGCCCTGAGCGGCGGCACCCTGCCCGGTGGGCGAGGCCTTGCGCGGGGCGAACCAGTCGCTGCCGCTCTTGTCCCTGGCCGGCTTCTCCCCGGTCGCCGGATCGGCGGCCGGGCCGCCGTCCCTGGACCGGTCCGCGGGCGCCGCGCCGTTCGGGCCCGCGGACCGGTCCGGGGATCCGGGTGCGGGCGGCGGCGTGCCGGGGCGCGGGGTGGCGCCGGTGCGCTCCGCGTCGGAACGGCCGCCGGCGATGTCGCTCTCCGCCATCGGCGTACGCATCACGACCGGCGGGATGGGACGCGACCCGGGGATGTTGATCCGGATGCGCGTCGTCAGCGTCGTCTCGGTCTTCGGTTCCTCGGGCCGGGGCGGAGCCGCGGATTCCGTGGTCTCGTCAGAGCCGTCCTGCGACGGGTGGAGCGACGGATACTGGCGGGATCCGTACGGCGGTGTACCCGAGGGGTACGCGGCTCCGCCGCGGCCCTGGGGCCCGGAGGACGAACTGTCAGTTTCACGACTCAAAGCAGGTTCTCCCGATTGGCTCCGCCGCCCGTACTTCCCCCATGCCGCAGGCCAGGGGACGGCTCGGCGCGCGCACCACCATACTGGCCGCCGCCGTCGGACACTCCGCGACCGGGTGAAACCTCCACCCGTGCGTCACACCTGTGGGGGTCTTTCCGGACCCGGACTTGGCACTTCATGTACCGGACCGGCCGCTGCGGATGGCTGATTGCGGCACTTTGGACGTGGTGGCGCACATCACAGCGACGGCCGTCCCTCCGAGCATGAACAGCACCAGGCCGAGTTCGTCGCCGAAGACGTAGTCGCCCTCGGGCCGGCCGCTCAGCAGAAGGAACACCGTGATGAACCATCCGGCCGCCGGGGCGAGCGCGCCGATCTGGGTGCGGGTCAGGATCCGGCCGCCGTAGAAGAGGCCGGCCGAGGCCGCCAGCGCGATGATCAACCCGCCCGGGAACCATGCGGCTTGGACGAGTGAGCCGGCGATCGCGACCAGCACGCCGAGGACGGCGAAGCCCACGTAAGCGGCGATCCGGACCGGGTTCGGCCGGGCCGCGAAACCGGTGGGCCCGGGCTCCCTGGGCGGCGCGTTCCGCCGCGGCGCGTGGGAGGAACCGGCGCGGCCACGGCCCTTGCCCGGGTTCCCGCTCACGCCGCGCCTCCCGTGGTGCCCGCGATATCCGTAACGTCCGCAACTTCCCTACCTACCGCGCCTTCCGCAGCGTCCTCAGCGTCCTCAGCGGAAGGCAGGCCCGCGAAGAGGTCGCTCTCGCGCGTCCCCTCGGGCACGCCCGGTGCGCCCCGCACCAGTTGGTAGTGCTCGGTCGTCAGCAGCGGCTGGCCGAGGTCGTTGGAGAGGGCGAAGAACGGGCCGTCGACCGCGATCTGCGTGGCGTGGGCGCGCATCGCCGCCGACTTGGCCCCGGCGTACGCCGATCCGTCGATCTCCGCGGTGATCAGCTCCCCGTCGGTGACGCCCGGGACGTCGTCCACGGAGGCGATACCGGGGAAGGGCCCGGGGACGGTGGTGCGCAGCCGCTCGAAGCCCGCCTCGACCACGGACCGCTCCACCCGGTTCCAGTAGATCTTCGCGACGGTGTGCGGCGCGTCGGAGCCGTACGCCGGGTCGGCGGCCAGGTCGGCGGCGCGCATCGCGACGCGGTGGGCCTGGATGTGGTCGGGGTGGCCGTAGCCGCCGTCCGGGTCGTAGGTGACCAGGACCTGGGGGCGGACCTCGCGGATCACCTCGACGAGGTGGGCGGCCGCCTCGTCCACCGGGGCGGACCAGAAGGAGCCGGCGCGGCCGTTCTGCTCGGCGCCCATCATCCCGGAGTCCCGGTAGCGGCCCGCCCCGCCGAGGAAGCGGTGGTCGTCGACGCCCAGCTCCTTCATCGCGGCGGCCAGCTCGCCGACGCGGTGGGGGCCGAGCGCGTCGTCCCGGTCGGCGGTGAGGCGGGCGAGCGAGGGCGGGATGACCTCGCCCTCCTCGCCGAGCGTGCACGTCACCAGGGTGACGTGGGCGCCCTCGGCCGCGTACCTGGCCATGGTGGCGCCGTTGTTGATCGACTCGTCGTCGGGGTGCGCGTGCACCAGCAGCAGACGGCGGGCGGGGAGGTCCTTCATGGGGACCACCCTACGAGCCCGGAGGCCCCCCGTGCCTCCACGCTCCGTGCCCCGCGCCCTCACGGCCCCCCGGCCCGCCCCCGGCGCGCGGTCAGAACTTGATGCTGCTGATCATCCCCGCCACGTTGGTCGTCAGATCGGAGATGGTCGGTGCGACCGACGAGCTCGCGATGTAGAACCCGAGCAGCATGCAGACCACCGCGTGCCCTCCCTTCAGTCCGGACTTCCGGATCAGCAGGAAGACGATGATCGCCAGCAGCACTACCGCCGAAATCGAGAGCGCCACGGCGGTTCACCTCCATCGGTACGTTCGGACGGTCGGAACGGGGGTACGCGAAGCCAGCAGGTTCCTACCCACCTAGCGCTACGGATCATAACTATCCGTGCCAAGGCATTGATCGGGGCACGGCAGCACGAGGGGCGCACGAACCGCCGTACGAGGCTAAGTTCGGAGCCATGACCTCGCAGAAGCTGTCCTTTCCCCGCCAGCAAGCACGGACCCAGCGCTTCACTCTCGGCGCACCTCGCGCCTTCACCGTCTCACCGGATGAGACGCGCGTGATCTTCCTCCGCTCGATGTCCGGAACGGACCGCTCCACCCGTCTCTGGGTCCTCGACCCGGCGACCGGCGAGGAGCGGGTCGCCGCCGATCCCGAAGCCCTGCTGGGCGGTGCGGCGGAGAAGCTGTCGGCGCAGGAGCGGGCCCGGCGCGAGCGGACCCGGGAGGGGTCCTCGGGCATCGTCTCCTACGCGGTGGACGCGGCGGCGGAGTTGGCGGCGTTCGCCCTGTCCGGAAAGGTGTACGTGGCCGAACTGCGGGCCGGGACCGCGCGGGCGCTGCCGGTGCCGGGCCCGGTGATCGACCCCCGTCCGTCCCCCGACGGCCGGCACATCGCGTACGTGACCAAGGGCGCGCTGCGGGTCGTGGGCGCGGGGGGCGAGGGCGACCGGGCGCTGGCCGAGCCGGAGAACTCCCATGTCACCTACGGTCTGGCCGAGTTCATCGCGGCCGAGGAGCTGCACCGCTACCGGGGTTTCTGGTGGTCGCCGGAGTCGGACCGGCTGCTGGTCGCGCGGGCCGACGACAGCCCCGTACAGCGGTGGTACATCGCCGATCCCGCGCATCCCGAGCGCAAGCCGGCCGAGATCGCCTACCCGGCGGCGGGCACGCCCAACGCCGAGGTGCGGCTCTACGTCATGGACCTGGAGGGGGCCCGTACCGAAGTGGTCTGGGACCGGGCCGCGTTCCCGTACCTGGTCCAGGTGCACTGGTCCTCCGCGGGTGCTCCGCTGCTGCTGGTACAGGCCCGGGACCAGCGCAGTCAGCAGTATCTGGCGGTGGACCCGGAGACCGGTGCGACCCGGATCGTGCACGTCGACGAGGACCCGGTGTGGCTGGATATCTTCCCCGGGGTGCCCGCGTGGGCGCCGGACGGGCGGCTGGTGCGGATCGTCGACGAGGGCGGGGCGCGCGTGCTGGCGGTCGGGGACCGGCTGCTCACCGGGTCGCAGCTGCACGTCCAGTCGGTGCTGGACATCGGGGAGTCCGACATCCTGGTCTCGGCGGTGGCCGGTGAGGACGCGGTCGAGCCGGAGATCGGGCAGATCCATGTGTACCGGGTGAACGAGCTGGGAATCGAGCGGATTTCCGAAGGGGTGGGCGTGCACTCCGCGGTCCGCTCGGGCGGTCTCTCGGTCGTGGTCTCGGCCGTCCCCGAGGAGCCCGGAGCCGCCGCGTGGGTGGTGCGGGACGGCAAGCGGCTGGCCCGGATCCCGAGTTTCGCCCAGGAACCGGTGCTCTCCCCCCGCGTGACGCTCACCGAGGGGGGCGCACACCGAATTCCGTGCGCCGTGCTGCTCCCCTCGGACTACCAGGAGGCGGATGGTCCCCTTCCGGTCCTGATGGATCCGTACGGCGGCCCGCACGGCCGCCGGGTGGTCGCCGCCCACAACGCGTACCTGACCTCGCAGTGGTTCGCGGACCAGGGCTTCGCGGTGGTCGTGGCGGACGGGCGGGGCGCGCCGGGCCGCTCCCCGGCCTGGGAGAAGGCGGTGCGGGACAACCTCGTGATGACCATGGAGGACCAGGTCGAGGCGTTGCACGGGCTCGCCGGGCGGTTCCCGCTCGACCTGTCCCGGGTGGCGATCCGCGGCTGGTCCTACGGCGGCTACCTGGCGGGGCTCGCGGTACTGCGGCGGCCCGACGTCTTCCACGCGGCGGTGGTGGGCGCTCCCGTGACGGACCAGCGGCTGTACGACACCCACTACACCGAGCGCTATCTCGGCGACCCCGCGACGCAGCCGGAGGTGTACGCGTACAACTCGCTGCTCACCGACGACGGTCTCTCCGAGGCCGCCGACGAGGTCCGGCCGATGATGATCGTGCACGGCCTGGCCGACGACAACGTGGTGGTCGCCCACGCCCTGCGGCTGTCCTCGGCGCTGCTGGCGGCCGGGCGTCCGCACGAGGTGCTGCCGCTGAGCGGGGTGACGCACATGACGCCGCAGGAGCAGGTCGCGGAGAACCTGCTCCTGCTCCAGGTGGACTTCCTCAAGCGGTCGCTGGGTCTGACCGGAGCCTGAGCCTCCTCCGCCGGGCCCGGTCCGTCCTCCCCGTCACCCGCTCACCAGCGGGGCGGCGGGGAGGCGGGCGGGGGCCCGGAACCGGGGGCGGCCGGCTGCTGCCCGGGGGCCGCCTGGGCGGGCGGGTAGCCGGGCGGCGGGGCGCCCCAGGGGCCTGCGCCGCCCCACGGGCCCTGGGGGGCGCTGGGGGTCCGCCGGACACCCTTGCGGGCGAGGACCGCGAGCAGGGCGATCCCGGCGATGAGCGAGGTGACGAGGCTCAGCGTGTTCAGCTGCACCTCGAAGTCCTGGTCGGCGAACCGCTCGTACAGCTCGAAGCGGATGACGCGGCCCACGCCCAGCACACCGGACGAGAGAAGGAATCCGCCCGCGATCAGGCCGAGCGGTCGCGCGTAGGCCGCTCCGGCGACCGCGCCGACGGCCGCCACCAGGAACATCAGGATGAGCACCACGCTGGTCCAGCCGGGCGGCGCCTCGGTCAGCGGGACGACCACGGGACCGCCGCCGGTGAACCACTCGGGATACAGCCTGTCCGGGTAGACGAAGGCCAGCCGGATCTCCCAGCCGGCGAAGACCACCGCCTGGAAGCCGAGCAGCAGGAAGGCGATCACCCCGGCCCCCCGGCCCGGCCCGGCGGGCCGCTCCCCGCCGTCCTCCACCGGGCGGCGGCCCGCCATCCCGACGACGACCGTGGCGAGTCCGGCCACGAGGGCCGCGTACATGGTGAGCAGTGCCCGGTCGCGCAGCTCCTCCGGCGCCGGGGAGTCGGCGATGGTCCAGACGCCGGGCAGCCGCACGGCGAACGTGACGATGCCGGTGACGACCAGGGCCGGAGCGGCGACGGCGGACCGGAGCGCCGCTACCGCGGTGGCGGCGTGAACGACCAGCAGGACGAGGGTGGTGGCGGTGGTGGTGGTCGCGGGCACGGCCCAGACGTTCGCGGCGCCCGCCCAGATGTCCCAGAGCATCCCCGGTCCGTCCACCACCCGGAAGTCCCGGACCAGCCAGGCGACGGCCATCAGTGCCTGCACCGCGCACAGAACGGCGCCGGTGATTCGTGCTCCCCGTGTAAGTGTCACCCGGTGATACTCCATTGCCCCGAACGGATGAACAAGCCCGCACAGGGAACGGGCGGGACGGAAGCGGCGGGCGACCGGCCGGAGCGACAGGACGCCGCTCCGGCCGGACCACGGCACCCGCACGGCCGTACGCTGTTCAGCATGGAGCGTTCGTATATCGGTGCGGCGACGGTCAAGTTGCCTGCTTGTTAACGCGTCTGACGCCACCTCATGACGTCCCGTCCCCGGTGCGCCCCGGCTCCGTACCCCCCGGCCTCTCCTCGGCCCCCGGCTCGTCCTCGGGCTCCGGCTTCCCGGTGGGCCCCGGGACCTCCAGCTCGCCCTCCGGCGGCACCACGCGCTTCTCCTCCGCGAAGTGGCATGCCGAGTCGTGCCGGGCCGGGGTGTCGACGAGCCGGAACTCCGCGGGGACCGCCAGCAGCGGGACCTCCAGTTCGCACCGCTCCTGCGCCTTCCAGCACCGCGTGCGGAAGCGGCAGCCCGAGGGGATGTTGGCGGGCGAGGGGACGTCGCCGTGCAGGATGATCCGCTCCCGGTGGTCGCGGGCCGTCGGGTCCGGCACGGGGACGGCGGAGAGCAGCGCCTGGGTGTACGGGTGGGTGGGGTGGTCGTAGATCTCCGCGTCGGAGCCGATCTCCACGATCCGGCCGAGGTACATCACACCGACCCGGTCGGAGATGTGCCGGACGATCGAGAGGTCGTGCGCGATGAAGACGAAGCTGAGGCTGAACTCCGCCTGGAGCCGGTCCAGCAGGTTGACGACCTGCGCCTGGACGGACACGTCGAGCGCGGAGACCGGTTCGTCGGCGACGATGATCTCCGGGTTGAGGGCGAGGCCGCGGGCGATGCCGATGCGCTGGCGCTGGCCTCCGGAGAACTGGTGCGGATACCGGTTGATGTACTCCGGGTTCAGACCCACGACGTCCAGCAGGTCCTGCACCCGCTGCCGGCGGCTGCCCTTCGGGGCGACCTCGGGGTGGATCTCGTACGGCTCCCCGATGATGTCGCCGACCGTCATGCGCGGGTTCAGCGAGGTGTACGGGTCCTGGAACACCATCTGGATGTTGCGGCGCACGGCCTTCAGCGCACGGCCGGACAGCTTCGCGATGTCCTCGCCCTTGTAGCGGATCGCGCCGGCGGTGGGGCGTTCGAGGTGGACGAGCATCTTGGCGACGGTCGACTTGCCGCAGCCCGACTCCCCCACGATGCCCAGCGTCTCGCCGGCGTACAGGTCGAAGTCGACGCCGTCGACGGCCCTGACCGCGCCGATCTGCCGCTTGAGGAGGACGCCCCGGGTCAGCGGGTAGTGCTTGGCGAGGCCGCGCACCTGGAGGATCGGGTCGCCCTCCGTGTACGGAGCGACGGCGTCCTCGCGCTCAGTGGACAGCAGGGTGGAGCCGGCCGGGGCACCGCCGGTCCCCGCACTCCCGTCGCGGTCAGCGTGCATCGAGCGTCTCCTTCCAGAAGTGGCAGGCGCTCCGGCGCCGCTCGTCCACCTCGTAGAGCGGCGGCACATCGCTGCGGCACACGTCCCTCGCCATCGGGCAGCGGGGGTTGAAGGCGCAGCCGGGCGGAATGCGGGTGAGGTTGGGCGGCAGGCCCTTGATCGCGTAGAGCTCCCGGCCCTTCTGGTCCAGGCGCGGGATCGACTGGAGGAGGCCCTTGGTGTACGGGTGGGCGGGGGCCTTGTAGATGTCGTGCACGGGGGCGGTCTCGACGATGCGGCCCGCGTACATGACGGCGATCTTGTCGGCGACGTCGGCGACGACGCCGAGGTCGTGGGTGATCAGGATGAGGCCCATGTTCAGCTCGCGCTGGAGCTCGGCGAGGAGCTCCATGACCTGGGCCTGGACGGTGACGTCGAGGGCGGTCGTCGGCTCGTCGGCGATGATCAGGGACGGTTCCAGGGCCATCGCCATGGCGATCATGATGCGCTGGCGCATCCCGCCGGAGAACTGGTGCGGGTAGTTGCCGACCCGCTCCTTGGCGGCCGGGATGCGGACCCGGTCCATCAGCTCGACCGACTTGGCCTTCGCGTCCTTGCGGGACATGCCGCGGTGCACGACGAACATCTCGCCGAGCTGCTCGCCGACGGTGAGGACCGGGTTCAGCGAGGACAGGGCGTCCTGGAAGATCATGGCCATCTCCTGGCCGCGGATCTTCCGCCGCTCCTCCGGCTTGAGCTTCAGCAGGTCCTGGCCCTTGAAGAGGATCTCCCCGCCGGCGATCTTCCCGGGCGGCATGTCGAGGATGCCCATGATCGCCTGGGCGGTGACGGACTTGCCGGAGCCGGACTCGCCGAGGACGGCGAGCGTCTCGCCCTCGGCCACCGAGTAGTTGACCCCGTTGACGGCCTTGGCGACGCCTTCGCGGGTGTGGAACTCCACGTGCAGATCGCGCACTTCGAGCAACATGGCAACCGGCTCCTCAGCGCAGCTTGGGGTCGAGGGCGTCGCGCACCGCGTCGCCGAGCATGATGAACGCGAGCACGGTGATCGCCAGCGCTCCGGCGGGCCAGAGCAGCATGTGCGGGGCGTTGCGGACGTAGTTGGCGGCCGCGGAGATGTCGATGCCCCAGGAGACGGCCGGGTCCTTCAGGCCCACGCCGAGGAAGGAGAGGGTCGCCTCCAGCGAGATGTACGTGCCGAGCGCGATGGTCGCCACGACGATGACCGGGGCGATGGCGTTCGGGGTGATGTGGCGCAGCATCATCCGGGAGTTGGAGGCGCCGAGCGCGCGGGCCGCCTGGACGTAGTCGTTCTGTTTGGCGGTGATGACCGAGCCGCGGGCGATGCGGGCGATCTGGGGCCAGCCGAGCAGGACGATGAAGCCGACGACGGGCCAGACGGTGGAGCTGGTGACGACGGAGAGGAAGACCAGGCCGCCGAGGACGACGGGGATGCCGAAGAAGACGTCGGTGAGGCGGGAGAGGATCGAGTCCCACCAGCCGCCGAAGAAGCCCGCGAGTCCGCCGAACACGCTGCCGAGGATCGCGACGCCGAGGGTGGCGCAGACGCCGACGGTCACCGAGGTGCGGGTGCCGTAGACGACCCGGGTGTAGACGTCGCGGCCCTGCGGGTCGAAGCCGAAGGGGTGACCGGGCTCCGAGCCCTTCTGGGCGTCGTCCAGGTTGGCCTGGAGGGGGTCGCCGCTCGCGATGAGCGAGGGCCAGATCGAGATGACGACCAGGAAGAGGATGACCAGCCCGGAGATGATGAAGACCGGGTTGCGCCGCAGGTCGCGCCAGGCGTCCGACCAGAGGCTGCGGGGTTTGCCGGTCGGCCCGGCGCCGTCGGGACCGACCGGGTTCTTCTCCAGGCTGGTGCCCTCCTCCAGGGCGAGGTCCATGGGGCCGCCGGCGCCCGCCGGGGAGATCGCTCCGTCCGATGACTGCGGCTCAGGCATAGCGGATCCTCGGGTCGAGTACGGCGTACAGGAGGTCGACGATCAGGTTGGCGGCCAGGAAGACGAGGACGAGGATCGTGACGAACCCGACGACGGTCTGGGAGTTCTGGCGCAGGATGCCCTGGTAGAGCTGGTAGCCGACGCCGTGGATGTTGAAGATCCGCTCGGTGACGATGGCCCCGCCCATCAGGGCTCCCACGTCGGTGCCGATGAACGTGACGACGGGGATCAGGGAGTTGCGCAGCAGGTGCCGTACGACGACCCTGCGGCGGGGCAGGCCCTTGGCGACGGCGGTGCGTACGTAGTCGGCGCGGGCGTTCTCGGCGATCGAGGTCCGGGTGAGCCGGGTGACGTAGGCGAGCGAGACCGAGGCGAGGACCAGTCCGGGGACGAGCAGTTCGTCGAAGGTGGGGTCGGCGGAGACCGAGGGCTTGATGATGCCCCACTTGACGCCCAGGAGGAGCTGGAGCAGCAGGCCGGTGACGAAGGTCGGGACGGCGATGACGACCAGCGTCAGGATGAGGACGGTGGTGTCGATGGGACGGCCGCGCCGCAGGCCGGTGACGACGCCGAGGCTGATGCCGATGACGACCTCGAAGACGACCGCGACGACGGTGAGCCGGATCGTGATGGGGAAGGCGGTGGCCATCAGCTCGGTGACCTTCTGCCCGTTGAACGCGGTGCCGAAGTCGCCGGTGAACACGTTGCCCATGTAGGTGAGGTATTGCTGCCAGACCGGCTTGTCGAGGCCGAATTCGGAGCGCAGCTGGGCGGCGGTGGCCGGGTCGCACTGGCGGTCGCCGCAGAGGCCCGCGATGGGGTCGCCCATCACGTTCACCATGAGGAAGATCAACAGCGTGGTGCCGAAGAAGACGGGGATCATCTGCAGCAGCCGCCGGATCACATAACGTCCCATGAGGGGCTCCGGGGGTTGGGTCAGGCAGTACCGGGCAAGGGGTGCGCGGACGGCCGGGGCGCTGGTGTCGGGCGTCCCGGCCGTCCGCGTCGCTCAGCGCGTCACTTGACGGTGATCTCTTCGTAGACCGGGACGCTGAACGGGTTCAGCTCGACGTTGTCCACCCGGTCCGAGTAGCCGGCGCTGCCGTTCTGGTACCAGAGCGGGATGACCGGCATCTCCGTGACGAGGATCTTCTCCGCGTCCTGGAAGGTGGTGACGGCCTTCGCCTTGTCGCTCTCGGCGTTGGCCTTGTCGACCAGGTCGTCGAACTCCTGGTTGCTCCACTTGCCGTCGTTGGACGGGGCGTTGGTGTAGTAGAGCGGCTGGAGGAAGTTCTGGATCAGCGGGTAGTCCATCTGCCAGCCCGCGCGCCAGGCGCCGGTGAGCTTCTGGGTGGAGACCTGGGCGCGGAAGTCGGCGAAGGTGCCGACGGGGCCGCCGACGCAGGCCTTGTTGTTGCCCATGACGTTGTTGATGCTGTTGCAGACGGCGTCGACCCATTCCTTGTGGGAGCCGGTGTCCGCGTTGTACGAGATCTTCAGCTGGCCGCCGGGGATGCCGCCGCCCTCGTCGATCAGCTTCTTGGCCGCGGCCTTGTCGTAGGTGCACTCCTTGCCGCAGAGGCCCTTCTTGAAGCCGCCGTCGTCGCCGAGGACCGGGGAGGTCCAGTCGGAGGCGGGGGTGCGGGTCTTCTGGAAGATCTGGTCGGTGATCTGCGGCCGGTTGATCGCCATCGAGAGGCCCTGGCGGACCTTGCGGGCGTCGTCGGTGTCCCACTCCTTGTCGTAGAAGGGGAAGGCCAGGGTCTGGATGATGCCGGCGGGGGTGTTGATGTACCGGTCGCCGAGGTCCGTCTCGACGTTGCGGAGCTGGGAGGCGGGCACGTCGTCGACGAGGTCGAGGTTGCCCGCGGTCAGGTCGGTGTAGGCGGTGTTGTTGTCGGTGAAGACCTTGAGGTCGACGCCGCCGTTCTTCGCCTTGTCGTCGCCCGGGTAGTCGTCCCACTTGCGCAGGTTCATCGAGGAGCCCTTGGCGTACGACTCGATGGTGTACGGGCCGTTCCCGACGGGCTTGGAGAGCCAGGCGTCGTGGTCGTCGTAGAACGCCTTGGGCAGGGGCACGAAGGCGGAGTAGCCGAGGGTGTCGGGCCAGAGGGAGAACTTCTGGGTGAGCTTGGCGGTGAAGGTCAGGTCGTCGACGACCTTCAGGCCGGACAGGGTCTCGGCGGAGGCCGAGCCGGACTCCGGGTGGACCTTGTCGTAGCCCTCGATGTACTGGAAGAAGTAGGCGTTCTTCTGGTTGTTCTTCAGCGCGGCACCGTAGTTCCAGGCGTCGACGAAGGACTTGGCGGTGACCTTCTCGCCGTCGGAGAACGTCCAGCCGTCCTTGAGCTTGATCGTGAAGTTCTGGGAGTCCTTCGAGTCGATGGACTCGGCGATCATGTTCTTGGCCTCGCCGGTCTTCGGGTCGTAGCGGATCAGTCCGCGGAAGACCATGTCGAGGACCTTGCCGCCCTGGACCTCGTTGGTGTTGGCGGGTTCCAGCGGGTTCTGCGGGTCTCCCCAGGAGGAGCTGACGATGCCGTCGGCGCCGCCGCTGCCGCCGTCGCCACCGTCACCGCCGCCGCAGGCCGTCGCTGCCAGGGCGACGGCCACCGCACATGCGGCCCACCTGACCTGTGTGGCTCCGCGCATGAAGTGCCTCCTAGAGTCATCGAGTAGCTCAATGCCTCATATCACCCCAGAACGCTATGTACCGCATGTGGGCTTACCCCGTACGGGCGGGACGGCGACCACCGCGCGCACGGAGCCTCTGCCACAAGGCGCCACCCTCTTCCGAAGGCCACGAAGACGCGGCCGGACAGGTTCCTGTGGCGCCCCTACCGCCACCCCCTTAACCCCCTCAGGCCCCGCCCGGCTCGCAGACAAGGCACACCAGGAGTCCATGTCCGGCCGAAATGGTAGCCAATGACGGGTAAAACACGAATTAACAGAGGGACCCCGGTGAAGATTCGCGCCAAAAGAAACCGAAAGGTCTTTAAACCCTGGCGCGACAGACACTCGAGTGTTTGAATGAGCCGACCGTTCACACAAGCGACGCAGCAATGCGCCGAGGGGAAGAGAAACAATGCGCACCTCAAGAAAGACCACTGTAATCCGCGGAGCCGCACTGACGCTCGCGATGGCAGCCATGTCCGTCGCCACCACAGCCGGACCCGCTCACGCAGAAAACGCGCGCGACTACGTCTGCAAAGCGTCCAGTTCCGCCAGCCCCACAGACTCCGGCGGCCGAGACGCCATTGCGACCTCTCGCAACAAGAACAACGGGACCCGTTTCTTCCGGATCGAGTTCGTTGCCGACGGCGAGATCATGCGCGTCGCCAACGTTTCAGTATTTAACCAGGTCGAGTACGAGGCCCACTTCGAGGGCACAGGGAAGAAGTGGTACTGGCTGCTCAACACGGGCGAGACCTACACCGACAACCTCAGCTTGCCCGAGGGACATGCCGTAGCCATCAACGCAGCCCCCACGGTCCCCTTCACCAACTGCGGTACGAACGGCGGCCGGACCTGATCCTCGCCCCGGACAACGGGTAGAAGAACACGGCGGCCAAGAAGCGCAGCTGTTGTGCCTCTTGGCCGCCACAGGCCAGCACCTCCACTCGCGCCCAGAAGTCGAGCCCGGAGGCACGAAGGAGGTGCCGCACCACCGAGCAATGGCAGGGAGCATCTCTTGTTTGAAGCACCATGGAAGCCTCAGCACACGAGGCGACCACTTCGCCGCAGGACCATGAGAATCTACCCTTTTGCCATCCTCGCCACCCTTATGGCAATGAGCGGATGCTCTACAGGCGACAAGCCGAGTAATGATTCCACGGCAAACGAGACCTGCAAGGGCGGGAAATTCGGCTGGGATGTCTCTACCAGTTGGCGACTCACCGTTCTGGATGAAGCCAAAATCGTAGAGGCCGGCTCGGAGATGGTGGCCGATTCCACGCCATTTGAGCCCCGGAAGGCCGAAGCGAAATCCACACAGGGGAAGTTGAGTTCGACAGTTGTATTCGAAGGGCTTGAGAAGCACCTGGGAAAGAAGATAGCGGAGCCAGGAACCAGCACCGCGACCGAGAAGCGCATCATGGGCGCGCGCTTTCCCGAGAGGGGCCAAGGAGTTTACTTCCGCGGCGTCAAACAGGTCTCAGGAACCTACACCCACACCTGCCTTGGCGAAACGAAACAAACCAAAGGGTTTGTTTTCACTTGGGAGACCGAGTCATCCACCACCGGGCTTGCCGACTGCGTACTCGGCCCGGAGGGAAACGCAAAGTCGGAACTCTCCAAGATGGCGATTGCCAGTCGGTGCCCCAAGGGCACGCCGGCCAGGGCTATCCTCAACGAATAGCAGGCGGACCTTAGAAGCTCCGCTTCCGCCTCCCGGTACGAGATTCCGTGACACAGCAGAGGGCGGCACCCCAGGCTTGGCCTGGGGTGCCGCCCTCTGCTGTACTCCTCGCGTAGAAGGACGCGGAATTGAACTGCTAGGCCGCGTGCACGACGTCCCGCTCCTCGGCGAAGTGGCACGCCGACTCGTGCGTGGCGGGCGTGGTTCCGGCGACGAAGCGCTCGGGGATCGCCAGCAGGGGCTCCTCCGTGGCGCAGCGCTCCTCCGCCTTCCAGCACCGGGTGCGGAAGCGGCAGCCCGAGGGCGGGTTCGCCGGTGACGGAACGTCACCGGACAGGATGATCCGGTCGCGTCCCTCACGGGCCGCCGGGTCGGGGACCGGGACCGCCGACAGCAGCGCCTGGGTGTAGGGGTGCGTCGGGTGGTCGTAGATCTGCGTGTCCGTACCGATCTCGGCCATCTTGCCGAGGTACATCACGCCGACCCGGTCGGAGATGTGCCGGACGATGGACAGGTCGTGCGCGATGAAGAGGTAGGACAGGTTGAACTCGTCCTGGAGCTTCTCCATCAGGTTGATGACCTGGGCCTGCACCGACACGTCGAGCGCGGAGACCGGCTCGTCGCAGATGATGATCTCCGGGTTGAGCGCGAGGCCGCGGGCGATGCCGATGCGCTGGCGCTGACCGCCGGAGAACTGGTGCGGATACCGGTTGATGTACTCCGGGTTCAGACCCACGACGTCCAGGAGCTCCTGGACGCGGCGGCGCCGGTCGCCCTTCGGGGCCACCTCGGGGTGGATCTCGAAGGTCTCCCCGATGATGTCGCCGACCGTCATCCGCGGGTTAAGCGAGGTGTACGGGTCCTGGAACACCATCTGGATGTTGCGGCGCACGGCCTTCAGCGCACGGCCGGACAGCTTGGTGATGTCCTGGCCCTTGTAGAAGACCTCGCCGGCGGTGGCCCGCTCCAGCGTCATCAGGAGCTTGGCGACCGTGGACTTGCCACAGCCGGACTCCCCGACGATGCCGAGGGTCTCACCGGCGTACAGGTCGAAGGAGATCCCGTCGACGGCCTTGACCGCGCCGATCTGCTTCTTGAAGAGGATGCCCTGGGTCAGCGGGAAGTGCTTGACCAGGTTCCGCACCTGGAGGATCGGCTCGCCCTGGCTGACGGGCGCGTCGATGGCGGCTACGGCCTCCGCCTCGGTCGCGACGTCCACGGTCTCCACGTCGGAGACGTTCGGGGTGGCGTCCACGGGCTCCTTCTTGAGCTCAGCCATGGATCGTCTCCTTCCAGAAGTGGCACGCGCTGCCGCGGCCGACGAGCTCAAGGCCGTCCTGCTCGGTCACCGGGGCGAGCGGCGGGACGTCCGTGCGGCAGATGTCCTGTGCCTTGGGGCAGCGCGGGCTGAAGGCACAGCCCGCGGGGATACGCGTGAGGTTGGGCGGCAGGCCCTTGATCGCGTAGAGCTCCTGGCCCTTCTGGTCCAGGCGCGGGATCGAGTCCAGCAGGCCCTTGGTGTATGGGTGCGCCGGGCGGCTGTACAGCTCGCCGACCGGGGCCGTCTCCACGATCCGGCCCGCGTACATCACGGCGATCTTGTCCGCGACGTCGGCGACCACGCCGAGGTCGTGGGTGATGAGGATCAGACCCATGTTGTACTCGCGCTGGAGCTCGGCCAGCAGGTCCATGACCTGGGCCTGCACCGTCACGTCGAGCGCGGTGGTCGGCTCGTCCGCGATGATCAGGTCCGGCTCCAGGGCCAGCGCCATGGCGATCATGATGCGCTGGCGCATACCGCCGGAGAACTGGTGCGGGAAGTCCGAGATACGGGCCGCCGCAGCCGGGATCTTGACCTGGTCCATCAGCTCGATGGACTTGGCCTTGGCCGCCTTCTTGGAAAGGCCCTGATGCACGCGGAACATCTCGCCGAGCTGGTAGCCGACGGAGAGGACCGGGTTCAGCGAGGAGAGCGCGTCCTGGAAGATCATCGCGATCTTGCGGCCGCGGACCTTCCGGCGCTCCTCGTTGGACATCTTCAGCATGTCCTGGCCGCGGAAGAGGATCTCGCCCTGCGTGATCTTCCCCGGCGGCATGTCGAGGATGCCCATGATGGTCTGCGCGGTCACGGACTTGCCGGAGCCGGACTCGCCGAGCACCGCGAGCGTCTCGCCGGCGCTGACGGTGTAGTTCACACCGTTGACCGCCTTGGCCACACCGTCGCGGGTGTGGAACTCCACGTGCAGGTCACGGACGTCGAGCAGTGGACCGTCGCCACTCACGGACTCCCGCGGTGCGGGGACGTGAGCCGTCTTGTCGATGGTGGTCACGAACGCCTCCCTCAGCGCATCTTGGGGTCGAGGGCGTTGCGGACCGCATCGCCGAACATCAGGAAGGACAGCACCGTGATCGAGACCATCACCGAGGGGATGATCAGGACGGACGGTACGTTGCGGAGCTGGTCCTTCGCAGCGGACACATCGATGCCCCACGAGACCGTCGGCTCGGCGAGGCCGATACCGAGGAACGACAGGGTGGCCTCGGCGGCGATGTAGCCGCCGAGCGCGATGGTGGCGACCACGATCACCGGAGCGATGGCGTTCGGCAGAATGTGCCGCGTCAGGATCCGGGTGGTGGAGGCGCCGAGCGCCTTGGCGGCGACCACGTAGTCGGCCTGCTTGATCGTGATGACCGAGCCACGGGCGACACGGGCGATGGAGGTCCAGCCGAGGAAGGCCATCGACAGGATGACGACCCAGACCGAGCGCTCCTCGAAGCTGGTCAGGATGACCATGGCACCGACGATGAAGGGGACGCCGAAGAAGACGTCGGTGATCCGGGACAGGATCGTGTCGATCCAGCCGCCGAAGTAGCCGGCGATCATGCCGATGGCCAGACCTGTGATGGTGACCGCGATGGTCACGACCACACCGACGGTGATCGAGGCGCGGGCCCCGTATACGACGCGCGCGTAGATCGAGCGACCCTGGACGTCGTAACCGAGCCAGTCGGGGGCGAAGAAGTTGCCCCAGTTCGGACGCTGCAGGTAGTGCTCGGCCAGGTTGGCATCCCGCGGCGAAGCGCTGGTGAACAGGCTCGGGAAGATCGCCATGGTGGCGAGCAGCAGGATCAGCACCATCGAGATGATGAAGAGAGGGTTGCGACGGAGATCGTGCCAGGCGTCCGACCAGAGGCTGCGCGGCTTGCCGGGCGCGGGCCCGGCGTCCGTGGCGGGCGGCGCGTCGACAGCCGTGGCCGGAGCGTCGGTGCTCTTGAGTGCGGTGGTGTCAGGCATACCGGATCCTCGGGTCCAGGACCGCGTAGAGCAGGTCGACGAGCAGGCTGGCGACGAGATAGACGACGACGAGCAACGTCACGACGCCGACGACGGTCGCGCCCTCACGCTTGCCGAGAGCGTCGAAGACGAGCGATCCGACGCCCTTGATGTTGAAGATGCCCTCGGTCACGATCGCGCCGCCCATCAGGGAGCCGATGTCGGTGCCGAGGAAGGTGACGACTGGGATGAGCGAGTTGCGCATCAGGTGGACGCCGATGACGCGGCGTCGGGGCAGGCCCTTGGCGACAGCCGTACGCATGTAGTCGGCGCGCATGTTCTCGGCGACCGAGGTACGGGTGAGGCGGGCCACGTAGGCGAGTGACAACGACGCCAGCACAACGGCCGGCATGATCAACTCGCCGTTGGTCGGTTCGAGACTAACGCTGGGCTTGGCGATGCCGAGCTGGAACGCGAAGAAGTTCTGGACCAGGAAGCCCAGCACGAAGGACGGCATGGAGATCAGCACCAGCGTCAGACCGAGCAGACCGCGGTCCCGGATGGACTCGGCCTTCAGACCCGCGATGATGCCGAGCGAGATACCGGCGACGACCGTGAAGACGAAGGCGAAGATCGCGAGTCTGACGGTGATCGGGTAAGCGTCGGCAATGACTTCGGCGACCGGACGCTGTGTTCCGATCTGGGTACCGAAGTCGCCCTGGAACAGATTGGCCAGGTAGTTCAGGTACTGCTGCCAGATCGGTTTGTCGAGGCCGTACTCGGCCTTCAGAGCGGCGATCTGCGTAGCGTCTACGTGCTGTTCACCGGCAAGTGCTCTGACGGGGTCGCCGGGCAGTGCGTACATCATCAGGAAGACCAGCAAGGTCGAGCCGATGAAGACCGGGATCATCTGGAGCAGTCGTCGTGCGACATAGCGCCCCATGGGTGCCTCCGTGTGGGGATAACTGCGGCGCGGGGGCCGCCTCTTCGCAGAGACGACCCCCGCGCCTCCGGCCGTGCTGAGGGGCAGCACGGGCGGATGACGGCCAGTTGGGGAATGACCCGCAGGCGTTACTTGGTGGTGACGCCGGTCAGTTCGAGGTCACCGTGGAAGTCGACCTTGACGTTGTCGACGTTCTTGCCGTGGCCGCCGTTGATCGCGTAGTACCAGAGCGGGATGGCGGGCATCTTGTCCACCAGGGCCTTCTCGACCTCCTGGTAGGCGGCGACGGACGCCTCCAGGGAGTCTGCCTTGTCGCCCTTCGCCATCAGCTCGTCGATCTCCTTGTCGGCGAACCGACCGTTGTTCGACTCCGCCTTGGAGTGGTAGAGCTCCTTGAGGAAGTTCACGTTGACGGGGTAGTCGGCCACCCAGCCACCGCGGTAGAAGCCCTTGACCTCGTTGTTGTCACGCGCTTCGAGGTCGGTCGGGAAGTCCGGCTTGGCGTCGCCCACGCAGTCGACCCCGGTGGAGTTGCGGATGGACTCGCAGACAGCGGTCACCCACTCCTTGTGCCCACCGTCGGCGTTGTACTGGATGGAGATCTTGTTCTCCGGGACACCGCCGCCGGCCTTGATGAGCTCCTTGGCCTTGGCCGGGTTGAACTTCAGGATGTCCGAGTCGAGCGTCTGGTTGCCCTTGACCTGCGGGGGCGTGAAGCTCGTCGCCGGGATGCGCGTGCCGTTCAGGACGGTCTTCGTGATCGTGTCACGGTCGATCGCCATGGACAGACCCTGGAGGACCTTGGGGTCGATGTCCTTGAACGTCTTCGAGTAGAACGCCGGGTTCAGCGACTGGATCGCCGCGTACGGCTGGTCGATGGCGCCGTCACCGAGGTCCGTCTTGTACTTCGGGAGGTCACGCGGGCCGACCTGACGGATCATGTCCAGGTTGCCGGAGACGAGATCGGTGTACGCGGCCTCGACGGTCGAGTAGTTCTTGAACTGGATGCCCTTGTTGGCAGCCTTGTTCGGGCCCTGGTACTCGTCCCAGGCCTTGACCTGGATGAGCTTCTTGTGGGTCCACTTCTCGAACGTGTACGGGCCGTTGCCGATCGGCTTCTGGCCGAACGCCTTCGGGTCGTCGTAGAAGACCTTGGGCAGCGGCGCGAACGTCGCGTAACCGAGCTTGTAGTTGAAGTACGGAACCTTGTTGCTCAGCTCGATCGTGAACGTGGTGTCGTCCACGGCCTTGAGGCCCGACATCTCCTTGGACTTGGCCGCACCCTTCTCGGGGTGGACGTCCTCGTAGCCCTTGATGTCGGAGAACCAGAACGCGTTCTGCTGCTTGTTGTCGACGTTGGCGTACCAGTTCCACGCGTCGATGTACGACTGCGCGGTCACGGCCTCACCGTTGTGGAACTTCCAGCCGGCCTTGAGCTTGACGGTCCACGTCTTGGAGTCCTCGGTCTCGACGGACTCGGCGTTCGTGAGAACGATCTCGCCCTTGTCGTCGAAGTCCAGCAGCTGGGTGAACAGCGACTGGATGACGTAGGAGCCGTTGCTCTCGTTCGTGTCGGCCGGCATCAGAGGCTTCTGGGGCTCACCGACGTCGATCGAGACGTAACCGGCGGGCTGGCCCGACGTGTTCTTCTTGCCACCGTCGCTGCTGTCGCTTCCGCCACAGGCAGTCGCGGCCAGGGCGATGACGGCCGCTCCCGCGACCCACTTGGCGCTCTTGGCACCGCGCATGGGTTTCCTCCTCATGAGTCCACTTTTGACTACAAGAGGGGCACTGGAGAGATTCACCGACACCCCTGACGGTGATCGTTCAGTGCCCCGAGTGTGCTCGTGAGTCGGCACTCCCCACAGTGCGTGACCCATTGACCCGAGCTCAATGGAGCCAACTATTGGGTACGGCCGGGCTGTAAACCACACTTAAAGGGTCTCGGTTTGACAACATCAGCACCCTCTGCGTGCCCGAAATCCGGACAAAGCGATCCCAGACAGACACGCCCGAAACGGACTGTTAACACATGTTCCGGAGAGCGACCCCCGATATCCGGACACCTCGGTCAGAAAAAGAGATTGACGCAGGCCCGGCCCATCACAGTGTCCGTGGTGGGCCGGGCCTTCTGTCAATGCCCACGCCGACGGACCGTCCGGCGGGCCCCCGGGGATCACGGAGCGCCTCCCCATACGGAGTGTGCGGCTCCGGGCCGATCGGAGGCTCTGGGGCCCTGGGACCGCCCGGTCTTCCCCGGAGCCCCCGGCGGGCCCCGGAGGGCCACACAGGTCCGCCCGGAAGCCCTCGGGGGGCGTCCGGGCGGTCCTCGGGGCCCATGGGGCCACGTGTCAGCCGTGTACGGGCCCGGCGTCGGCCTGTCGGGCCGGCGTCAGCCGTGCTTGGCGCGCGAGGCCGTGCGGCCGCGCTGCTTGGCGTCCAGGACGACCTTGCGGATGCGCACGGTCTCCGGGGTCACCTCGATGCACTCGTCCTCGCGGCAGAATTCCAGGGACTGCTCCAGCGACAGCTTGCGGGCCGGGACCACGTTCTCCGTGGTGTCCGCGGAGGCCGCACGCATGTTGGTGAGCTTCTTCTCCTTGGTGATGTTCACGTCCATGTCGTCGGCGCGGGAGTTCTCGCCGACGATCATGCCCTCGTAGACCTCGGTGCCGGCCTCGGTGAAGATGACACCGCGCTCCTGGAGGTTGACCATCGCGAACGGCGTGACGGAGCCCGAGCGGTCGGCCACGAGCGAGCCGTTGTGACGGGTGCGCAGCTCGCCGAACCACGGCTCGTGGCCCTCGAAGATCGAGTGCGCGATGCCGGTGCCGCGGGTCTGTGTCAGGAACTCCGTACGGAAGCCGATGAGGCCGCGGGAGGGAACGATCCACTCCATGCGGACCCAGCCCGAACCGTGGTTCGTCATGGTCTCCATACGGCCCTTGCGGGTCGCCATGAGCTGCGTGATGGCGCCGAGGTGCTCCTCCGGCGAGTCGATCGTCATACGCTCGATCGGCTCGTGGGTCTTGCCGTCGATCTGCTTGGTGACGACCTCGGGCTTGCCGACGGTCAGCTCGAAGCCCTCGCGGCGCATCTGCTCGACCAGGATGGCGAGCGCGAGCTCACCGCGGCCCTGGACCTCCCAGGCGTCGGGGCGCTCGGTGTCCAGGACGCGGAGCGAGACGTTGCCGATCAGCTCGCGGTCGAGGCGGTCCTTCACCTGGCGGGCGGTGACCTTGTGGCCCTTGCCGCCCTTGCCGACGAGCGGCGAGGTGTTGGTGCCGATGGTCATCGAGATGGCCGGCTCGTCGACTGTGATCAGCGGGAGCGCGATCGGGTTCTCGGGGTCGGCCAGGGTCTCGCCGATCATGATGTCCGGGAATCCGGCGACGGCGCAGATGTCGCCCGGGCCCGCCACCTCGGCCGGCTTGCGGGTGAGCGCCTCGGTCATCATCAGCTCGGTGATGCGGACGTTGGACATGGTGCCGTCGCGCTTGATCCAGGTGACCGTCTGGCCCTTGCGCAGCTCGCCCTGCTCGACGCGGCAGAGCGCGATACGGCCGAGGAAGTTGTCGGCGTCCAGGTTGGTGACGTGGGCCTGGAGCGGCGCGTCGGCGTCGAACTCCGGGGCCGGGACGTGCGACAGGATGGTGTTGAAGAACGGCTCCAGGTTCTCGCTGTCCGGCGGGACGGTGCCGTCCTCGGGCTTGGTCAGCGAGGCGACGCCGTCACGGGCGCAGGCGTAGACGATCGGGAACTCGATCTGGTCCTCGTCCGCGTCCAGGTCCAGGAACAGGTCGTACGTCTCGTCGACGACCTCGGCGATCCGGGAGTCCGGGCGGTCCGTCTTGTTGATGCACAGGATGACCGGCATCTTCGCGGCCAGCGCCTTGCGCAGCACGAAGCGGGTCTGGGGCAGCGGGCCCTCGGAGGCGTCGACGAGCAGCACGACCGCGTCCACCATCGACAGACCGCGCTCGACCTCGCCGCCGAAGTCGGCGTGGCCGGGGGTGTCGATGATGTTGATCGTGATCGGGTCCCCGCCGTCCTTGGGGTGATACTTCACCGCCGTGTTCTTGGCGAGGATCGTGATGCCCTTCTCACGCTCCAGGTCGTTCGAGTCCATCATGCGGTCGTCGAGGTGCTCGGCGGCGTGGGCGGCGAACGCTCCGGCCTGCTTGAGCATGGCGTCGACCAGCGTGGTCTTGCCGTGGTCGACGTGGGCGACGATGGCTACGTTACGGATGTCGTGGCGCGTGGGCATGGGTGGCTTGCGCTTCTCTCGGATCGTGGGATCAGGCGTCTCAGTCGGTCTTCGAGTCCTCGTACGCCCGCCGGGCGGCACGCCACGGCTCGTCCCATCGTACGGGCCCGGGGCCCACCGGGCTTCCCGGACCGATCCGCGGACGCGGTCTTCCCGTGTGATTCAGGCGATATTCAGCCGCTGTCAAGGGTCTGCCGGGCCATGGGAGTGGCCGGATTCGGGCGGAGCTGCGTGGGGGGTGAGGAGCGGTGAAGCGATGAACGGCCCGGGTCAGGGCAGACACCACACTGCCCGCCGGCGGAACCGGCGGGCAAGGGTTTTGAGGTGCATCTGAGCTTGGCGGCGCGGGGGTGTGGTATTTGGCGGCTACTTCTTGCGGTCTGCGGAGGAACCGGCCGCTTGCCGGTTCTTGAACCCGATGTCCTGGTACCGGGGGGCCGCGAAGCCGAACGCCCCGACGTTCGCGAGCTTCTTGTCGACCGCGACCAGCTGCGGGCGCTGGAAGAGCGGAATCGATCCGGCGGCGGCCCAGATCCGGGCGTCCGCCTGCTTCATCAGCTCCCGTGCGGCCTTCTCGTCGAGTTCGGCCGCGGCCTGGTCGAAGAGCTGGTCGATGTGGTCGGTGCCGACCCGGGTGTAGTTCTGCTCCACGAGGAGCGATCCGTCGGTGGCGGGCTCCGGCTTGGCGTAGATCGGGCGGCCGTCGGTGGCCGGGTAGGCGGTGGCGGGCCAGGAGTAGAGCGCCAGGTCGTAGACGCCGGAGGCGACGTGGTCCTTGAAGTAGCTCTCGTCGGGGACCTTGATGATCTCCGTGCCGATGCCGATCTTCTCCAGCATCACCGCGATCTTGTCGCCGACGCTGCGCAGCGACTGGGAGCCGGGCCCGGAGGGGAGCACGAAGCGCAGGGTCAGCGCCTTGCCGTCCTTGCCGAGCTGTCCCTTGGCCGCGGCGGGGGCCGGGGCGGCGGTGCCGACGGGGGCGTACGCTCCGGCGGCACCCCCGGGCTGCTTGTCCTGGGCGGCGACGGCGCCGTCCTCGCCGAGGGCGCCTGCCTGCCGGAGCAGGGCGGCGCTCTGGCCGGCGGCCGTCCGGGCGGGGGCCAGTACGTGGACGGCGGAGGCGCCACCGGTGGAGACGGCCTGCGCGGGGGCGTGGGAGCCGGGCTTGTTGTCCTGTCCGACGATGTAGAGGCCCTCGTCGCGGGAGGCCGCGCTGTCCTCGGAGGCCCGGTCGGCCTTCTCGCGCCCGGCCGCGGAGTCCTCGCCGTCCTTCTCCGCCTTCTTCCCGCCCGTGTCCTCGGCGTCCTGACCGGCCTTCTCCTCCGTACCCTGACCGGCCTCCTCGCTCTTCGCCTTCTTGTCGCTCTTCGTGCCCTCGGCGTCGCTCCCGTCGCCCTCGCCGCCCTTGTCCCCTTCGTCCTCCTCCTTCTTCTCCGCCTCGCTGCCCGCCTTGGTGTCCTTGGGCGGCTGCACCGCGCCGCCGCGCGTCCAGCCGGCGTCCGCCAGCAGGGCCTGGGCCTCCTTGGTGTTCTGGTCGCCGAGCGCCCCGCTGCCGTCCTTGTAGCCGGGCTGCCCCTCCAGGGCGAGGTGGCTGCCGAGCGGCTTCGCCGGAAGACCCAGCGGCCCCAGCACCGTCCGGGCCAGTTCCTCGCGGTCCAGGGCGCGGGCCACGGCCCGCCGGACCCGGTCGTCGGCGAGGGGGCCGGACTCACCGTTCAGCGCGAGCTGGGTGTAGGCGGGCTCCAGGGACTTGCGGACGGCGAAGTCGCGCAGGGCCTTCTGCTCCGCGGTGTACGCGACGACGGCCTTGCGGTTCTTCTCCCGGGCGGCCTGCGCGATCTCCGCGGCCTCCTCGTCGGAGCCGTGCGCCAGGGCCCAGGAGCGCAGGGCAGCGGCTGGCGTGGTCGCGGAGCCGGGGCCGTGGGCGAGCGGCTGGCCGTTGCTGCCCCGGTCGCGGCGGGCGAGCGTGACGCGGTCGGCGGTGGCCGCGTCGATGTCGGCGACGTCCACCGTGCCGTCGGCGAGGGCCTCGGTGCGGTCCTCGGCGGCGACCGCCCGGAAGACGAGGGTGTCCAGCTTGGCCTTGTCGCCCCACCAGCGCGGGCTGCGGGCCAGGGTGACGGTGCCCTGGGACTTGCTGACGCCGCGCAGGACGAAGGGCCCGGCGGTGTTCTTCAGGGTGGTGCGCGCGCCGTCGTTGAAGGCGTCCGGCGTGCCGGTGATCTCCTTGGGGTAGAGCGGCGAGAAGAGCGAGCGCCAGTCCGCGTACGGCTTGGAGAACGTGACCCGCACCTGGAGGTCGTCCGCGCCCCGCTCGATCGTGTCGATCCGCTCGTAGCCGGAGTTGCGGGCGGTCCAGAACGCGGAGTCCTTGCCCCTGAGCGCCCGCCACTGAGCGACGAAGTCGGGGGCCCCGATCTCCCGCCCGTCGCTCCACACCGCCTGCTGGTTGAGCTTGTAGAGCACGACCTGCTTCGGCTCGCGCTCGATGATCTTCGCGGACTCCAGGTAGTCCGGGTTGAGCTTCGGCCGCCCGGACTCGTCCATCGGGAAGAGGGTCGGGAGGAGGGCTCCGGTGATCCGGGTGGTGGCGCTGTCCGCGTCCGCCTGGAAGGCGTTGAAGGTGGCGGGCAGCGCGTCGACCGCCCAGTTCACCGTCGAACCGTCGGCGACCGCCGGGCGGGCGGTGCGCGCGATGTCCTGGGGCACGCCCCGGGAGGTCTCCTCGCCGTCGGAGCTGCATCCGGCCAGCGCCGGGATCGTGAGCACCCCCGCCGTGAGGAGCGCGAGCGATCGGCGCTTTCGGACCGTCCCGCGCGGGACGCCGACGTGGGACATGGCTGATACCTCCGGGGCCGGACCGGACCACCCCGTACCGGAATGGACCGGATAGTACGTACGTGGTGGCATTTGCAGTTGATCACACTGATTCCTCCCACCCACTGAAACGCCCCCTCGCGCGAGGGGGCGCAGACACGGCGGACGGCGGCCGCAAGCTCACCCGGCCGGAGGAACGTTTCGCTCCAGCGGGCCGACCGACTCCGGGCGCACGTTCGGCGCGGCTCCGGGCGGCCTTGCTCCCCCCGCGGCCCACGATCTAGGGTGAATGCGCTTTCACGGGCCTCGTGATCGCATCGGCGGGCGAGCGAGTCGCCGGCCCGGTACCAGCACACGCGCCCGGCGCGGCGCTACGAAAGAAGAAGCGGACGGTCGGTCGAGTGAGCGCCCCCACGGTGTACGACGTCGCCGAGCGGTCGGGCGTCTCCATTGCCACGGTCTCCCGGGTCTACCGGAACCCCGATTCCGTACGCGCCCAGACCCGCGAGAAGGTCATGGAGGCGGCCCGCGAGCTGGGGTACGTGCCGTCCGGCAGCGCCCGGGGCCTGGCCAGCCGGACGACCGGCGTGCTCGGGCTGTGCTTCCCGGACTACGCGGACCCGGACGCCGAGACCGCCGCGGCGGCGAGCGACGCGGACGACGACCAGGCCGTCATGCTCTACTCCGACCAGATCATCCGGGGCATGGAACGGGCGGCCCGGCGGCACGGCTACGCCCTGCTGATCGCCGCCTCGCTGGACGGCGGGCCGGAGAGCCTGGTGGCGAAGGTGGCGGGGCGGGTCGACGGGTTCGCCGTACTGGCGCGGACCGTGCCGACCGAGGACCTGGAGGTGATATCGCGCCGGCTGCCCGTGGTGATGCTCGCCGGACCACGCGAGATCGACCACCTGGACCACATCGTGGTGGCCAACACCGAGGGCGAGCGGGAGCTGACCCGCCACCTCATCGAGGACCACGGGCTGCGGAGGCTGGCGTTCATCGGCGGCGAGGAGAACTCACCGGACGCCGAGGCCCGGTTCCGGGGCTTCCAGGAGGGGTGCCGGGACGCGGGTCTTCCGGTTCCCTCCCGGCCGGAGCTGCGCGCCGGGATGATGACGCAGGCCGAGGGCGCGCTGGCGGCGGGCACCCTGCTGGACCGGTCGGAGGGTACGGGGGTGGAGCGGCCGGAGGCGATGCTGTTCGCCAACGACCAGATGGCGGTCGGCGCGCTCCAGGCGCTGGAGCGGCGCGGAGTGCGGGTGCCCGAGGACATCGCCGTGACCGGGTTCGACGGGATCCCGCTGAGCCGGATCGTCCGCCCGCCCCTGACGACCGTCCGGCAGCCGATCCGGCAGCTGGGCGAGCAGGCGGTGGAGCTGCTGGTGCAACGCCTGGCGGACCCGGGCCGCGCCCCGGTCTCGCTGGAACTGCCGGTCTCCGTGACCCGCCGCGCGAGCTGCGGCTGCGGCTGAGCGGCCCCGGCCACGGCGAGTGGCACGGGACCCTCGGGCACCAGCTCCCGCCGGACGGCGGGATCGAGCACGACTCACCGGCTTCGCACGGCATGCCTGGGCGTCAGGGCCAGAACAGCTTGACCTCATCCGAGGCCTGGCGCGCCTCAGGCACCAGCGGCTCGACCACTGTGTACCCAAGACCGCGCAGAACCTGGGCGGCAGCGTCAGGGGCATCCCTGACTGCCGTCTTCAGCTGCATCAGCCGCCAGCTGCGCAGATGTTCATCGATCACGGTCTTCCAGCCGTCGACCGTGTCAATCGCGAACTCCCGCTTCAGGAAGAGCAACACGTCCTCCAGTGCCGGACGCATCCTGTGCCCGCCAACCGGCAAGTGCAGTTCCGCCAAACGCGGAAGTCTGTTGAACCTCTGCTTCGGGCGCCCCTTCTCCGCCAGCCGCAGAAGGTAGGCGACCTCATCGCGGTGCGCGTGCACCTGCACGTGAGCACCCGGCGGCTCCTTGCTCCGCCGAACGTATTCAAAGCGGAACAACGGGTCGGGGCTCCCGGCGTAGAAGACGTGGACGTCGGCCTGATCGGTAGCCATGAACGTGCTGGACCCGTCCCAACAGCAGTAGAACCGGACCATGAGGCTGAGACGCTGCTCCCCACCGATGCTGACCGGGATTCGCTGAAGGACTTCGTCCTCCCGTATCGGCGAGACCCTGATCTTGGAACCCATGTTGATCGCATGAAACCGCGGGGTGTCCTCGCCGAGGACACCCCGCGTCAGGGCAGTCAGTTGGTCAGCGAAATCCGCCGCCGATACGTCGAGGGCCTTGGCCTCTTCAGCAGTCACCTTCGAGAAGGTAGTCGAGACCTTCGATCGTGTGCCACACGTCCAGCTCGTTCATGCTGAGGCTGTAGGTGGCAGCGCGTTCCGCGAGCTCGTCGTAGGTCATGTTCACGCTCGCCAGTAGCTGCTCACGCTGGGCCTCAAGCTCGCTGCGCGTCCTATGGATCACAGTCGGCATAACTCGCTCCCTGGGTTTGATGGCCACAGTCAAGCAGGGACCACTGACAGCTGCGTTACCTCTCCAGGGCAAAGTCACCCACAAGAGCCGAACTTTCCGCAACCCGTAACTCCCGTCATCCGCAATTCGGCGGGGAGCGGACGGGTGATCCGGCAGAGGCGACTGCGTCGCCATGCCAGGAGCGGAGACACGCCCCTCACGGTCGCGGCCCACATCTGACGGCCGTAACCGACGACGCACCAGACCATGAGCCGGCCGGGCCCACCGGGCTTCCGGGCCGCTCAGGCCACTGGATCAGCCCACCGCCGTCAGCCGCTCCCCGAAGAACCGCGTCCGGTTCGCGTCCAGCTCCGCCGCCTCGGCCACCATGCCCCGGTACGCGAAGTGCCCCGCCGTCAGCACCTGGAGCTCGCGCTCGCCGGCCAGCGCGTTGTACACGGCGAACTGCCCGGGCGGCGGCACGGAAGGGTCGAACAGCGCGGCCGCGACCAGCGTGGGCAGCGTCAGCCGGGTCGCCGCCGTCGCCGCGTCGAAGTAGCGGAGGACCTCCGTGACCTCGGGGTGCTCGCGGTGGTGCGCCCGGACCGCCTCGCCGCTGCCCGCGCAGGGCAGGGTCAGCCGCAGCGGGTGGTTGCCGAAGGTGGGGACCGTGAGCTGGGCCGCGCCGAAGCGGTCGTCCCAGGGCAGTGCGAGGGCCCCGAGCCCGCCGCCGAAGCTCTCGCCCAGGTAGCCGAGGCGGGGCCCGCCGGACTGCCCGGCCGCCGCCAGCTCCGGTACCAGTGCGGTGAGCGCGGAGGCGGCGCACCACAGGTCGGCCGCGCAGTCACCGATGACGTACGACTCGCGGGAGCCGATGCCGTGCAGGACGTGCGCGTCGGCCAGGTCCGGAATGGAGCCGACCAGGCCCCGCTCCCCCATGCCCCGTACGCACGGCAGGATCACCGCGGCCCCGGGCAGCGGCGCCGGAAGGTCGCGGCCGGGCGCCTGGCGGCCGCCGTAACCGTGCCCGACGACGAATCCGTACCGCACGGGTCCCCCGGCGGGCAGGGCGAGCCAGCCGCCGAGCCGGACGCCGCCCACGGAGGTGTAGGTCACGCCGTGGATCCGGAGGCCGTCGCGCTCCTCCTCGACCGGGCCGAGGACCGGGCGCGTGTCGACGGCGAGGGCTCGCGCGTACCGGCCCCGCCAGAAGGCGTCGAAGTCGCCGGGGGCGGACGGGGCGGGGACGCCCAGCAGGGCGTCCGGCACGTCGTACCCGTAGGCCGGATCGAACGGGAAGTCGTGGGAGAGGGCGACGGATGAGGCCATGCCGCGAGGGTAGACGCCGACCATGCCGACGCCACGCGTGCCCCTGGCGCCGGTCCCGGCGTCGGCCCGGCATCGGGGTTGACGACGAATCGGTCACATCGCCTGTTCTTCCACAAACAGTGCGTTTACGGTTCAACCACAAGGCGCCAG
This sequence comes from Streptomyces sp. NBC_01116, assembly GCF_041435495.1. NCBI lineage: Bacteria > Bacillati > Actinomycetota > Actinomycetes > Kitasatosporales > Streptomycetaceae > Streptomyces > Streptomyces sp. NBC_01116. Next base: position 5,697,417 of record NZ_CP108644.1, on the reverse strand, counting down.
GGTGTCGAGCACGTTGCACGAGTGTGACCCAGCACCCTCTTGCGGATTCCCGAACGACTGGCGCAGAGTGATGTATGCGCTTACAGGCAGCGCATACATCGCGCAGCATCCGGATTGCTCAAGGAGGAGCCCTCCCATGTCCCGCATCGCCAGAACCGCTCCCGCCGGCATAGCGCTCGCGCTCGCCGTGACCCTTTCCGCCTGCGGCTCCTCCGGCGGCGACGTCGCGGCGGACGAGAAGCAGACGCTCACCGTGTGGGCCATGGGGGCCGAGGGCGAGAAGCTCGCCGACGTGGCCGAGGTCTACGAGAAGGCCAACCCGAACATCACGGTGAAGGTGACCCCGATCGGCTGGGACGTCGCCCACCAGAAGCTCGTCTCGGCAGCGGCGGCGGGCACCCTGCCCGACGTGGCGCAGATGGGCGGCACCTACATGGGCGAGTTCTCCGAGCTCGGCGTTCTGGAGCCGGTGGACACCGAGGTCTTCGACAAGAAGGACTTCTTCCCGGCGGGCTGGGAGCAGGGCGAGGTGGACGGCACCGCCTACGGCGTGCCGTGGTACGTCGACACCCGGGTCCTCTACTACCGCACGGACCTGGCCGAGAAGGCCGGCGTCACCGAGGCCCCGACCGACTGGAAGGGCCTGAAGGGCCTGGCGACCGCGTACCAGGAGAAGGCCGGTACGAAGTGGGGGCTGTCCATCCAGCCCAGCGGCCTGGACACCGTGCAGAACTTCTCCTCCTTCCTCTACTCGGCCGGCGGCGAGATCGTCAACGACAAGGGCGAGGCCGTCGTCGACAGCCCGGAGGCGGTCAAGGCGCTGAAGGAGTACGGCTCGTACTTCGACAAGGGCCTCTCCAACAAGTCCGTGCAGCCCGGCTACGACGTGGTGAAGGACTTCGGCAACGGCCGGGTCCCGATGTTCTTCGGCGGCCCCTGGCACGTGACGCTCCTCAACGAGGGCCAGCCGCAGATCAAGGGCAAGTGGGCCATAGCGAACGTTCCGGCGGACGCCTCCTCCACCTCCATGGCCGGCGGTTCCTCCCTCGTCGTCTCCAAGGACAGCGAGCACAAGGCCGCGGCCACCGAGTTCATCAAGTACCTGACCGACACCAAGGGCCAGTCCGACTGGTACGAGCGGACGAAGGACCTGCCCGCCAACACCTCCGCGTGGGAGTCCGGGACGCTCGCCGACGACGCCGACCTCCAGATCTTCAAGAAGCAGATGGACACCGCCAAGTCCTCGCCGTCCCTGGCCAACTGGTCCGAGATCACCGACAAGGTGGACCAGGCCATCGCCAAGGTGACGCAGGGCAAGGCTTCCGCCGAGGACGCGCTGAAGACCGCGCAGTCCGAGATCGAAGGCCTCGTGAAGCAGTAGCCATGAGCACCACGACCGAGAAGGCCCGAGGGCCCCGGAAGGCCGGGGCCGCACCGTCCCCGGCCGCCGGGGGCAGCCGGGGCCGTAAGCCGTCGATGGGCGTGCAGAACGCGGCGGGCTGGCTGTTCTCCACCCCGTTCCTCGTCCTGTTCACCGTCTTCATGGCGTTCCCGATCCTCGCCACGCTGGTGATGAGCTTCACCGACTTCGGGCTGCGCAACGTGACGCGCCCGTGGGAAGCGGAGTTCATCGGGTTCGAGAACTACGTCAACCTCTTCGGTGACGAGAAGTTCCTCAAGTCCCTCTTCAACACGGGGTACTTCGTCGTCATCGGCGTGCCGCTGACCATCGGCATCGGGCTGGTCGTCGCCGTTCTGCTGAACAACGGCATCGACCGGGCGCGGACCTTCTTCCGGGTCGGCTTCTACGCCCCGGTGGTCACCACCATCGTCGCGGTGGCCGTCGTCTGGCGGTTCGTCCTCGATCCGAGCGACGGGCTGATCGCGGGGCTCTTCTCCGAAGTGGGCTGGACCGCACCGGACTTCCTCGGCTCCGAGACGCTGGCGATGCCGTCGCTGATCGTCATGGCGGTCTGGCGGAACGTCGGCACGGTGATGGTGCTGTTCATCGCGGGCCTCCAGGCGATCCCCACCGAGGTGCGGGAGGCCGCGAAGCTCGACGGCGCGAGCGTCTGGCAGGAGTTCCGGTCCATCACGATCCCGCTCCTGCGACCGACCGTCCTCTACGCCACCGTGATCACGACGATCGGCTACCTCAACGTGTTCGAGGAGCCGTTCGTGATGACCCAGGGCGGTCCGTCCGACTCGACCCTCACGGTCTCGCTGAACATGTACCGCGAAGGGTTCAACTTCTTCCACATGGGCTACGCGAGCGCCATGGCGTACGTCCTCTTCGTGGTGATCATGGGCATCACGGTGCTCCAGCTCCGACTGCTGAAGGACAACACGAAATGAGCGCCACCAGCAGCAAGGCACCGGTCGAGCCGCTGAAGTCCCGGGCCCCGAAGCAGCGGAGCGCCTCGCGCCCCGTCGTGTACACCCTGCTCTCGCTCGGCCTGCTGGTCATGTCGGCGCCCTTCCTCTGGATGGGGCTCTCCGCCTTCAAGACGCAGAGCGAGCTGTCGGCCAGCCCGCCGGTGTGGATCCCCACCGAGTGGACCCTGGAGAACTTCCGGCAGCTGCTCGACAAGCTGGACCTGCCGCTGTACTTCATGAACTCCGTGATCGTGGCGGTCCTGGTGACCGTCTCGAACCTGGTCTTCTGCTCGATGCTCGGCTACGCCCTGGCCAAGCTGAACTTCGTCGGCCGCAACAAGATCTTCGGCCTGGTGCTGGGCGCGCTGATGGTGCCCGGCAACCTGATGCTGCTGCCGCTGTTCGTGCTGATGAGCAAGCTCCAGCTGATCGACAGCTACGCGGGTCTGGTGCTGCCGTTCGCCGCCGGGGCGTTCGGGGTCTTCCTGATGCGCCAGTTCATGCAGTCGATCCCGGACGAGCTGCTGGAGGCGGCCCGGATGGACGGCGCGAGCGAGTGGTACATCTTCTGGCGGATCGTGATGCCGCTGGTGAAGCCCGCCCTCGCGACCCTGTCGATCTTCACGTTCCTGGGTTCCTGGAACAACTTCGTCTGGCCGCTGATCGCGACCAACGACCCCGACAAATACACCCTCCCGGTGGCCCTGGCGACCTTCGCCACCGACCCCAACAAGGCCGGCGGCTCCAACGGGATGCTGATGGCCGGGGCCTTCCTGATCGTGCTGCCGGTGCTGGTCGTCTTCATCGCACTGCAACGGCACTTCACGCAGGGCATCGCCACGGCGGGCATGAAGTAACGCGTCCGCCCGGGCACTTCACGTACGAGGCCGCACCCCACCCCGTTGTCACCGAGCGCGGCCACACCCCTCACCACCACCAGAAAGACATGTCGCGATGACCCACACCCCTGCTTCGGACCAGAAGACCCCCGTCCCGTTCCCCGAGGGATTCCTCTGGGGCGCGTCCACGGCCGCCCACCAGATCGAGGGCAACAACACCGACTGCGACTGGTGGGTCAAGGAGCACGCCGCCGGCACCCACATCGCGGAGCCGAGCCTGGACGCGTGCGACAGCTACCACCGCTGGCCCGAGGACATGGACCTGCTGGCCTCCCTCGGCTTCACCGACTACCGCTTCTCCATCGAGTGGGCCCGCATCGAGCCGGTCGAAGGCCGCTTCTCCCGCGCCCAGCTCGCCCACTACCGGCGGATGGTGGAGGGCGCGATCGAGCGCGGCCTGCGCCCGATGGTGACCCTGCACCACTTCACCGTCCCGCAGTGGTTCGAGGCGCGCGGCGGCTGGACGGCCGAGGGCGCGGTGGAGCTGTTCGCGCGGTACGTGGCGGCCTGCGCCCCCGTCATCTCCGAGGGCGTCAGCCACGTCTGCACGATCAACGAGCCGAACATGATCGCCGTGATGGCGGGCCAGGCCAAGCGCGGCGACAACAGCTTCCCGCCCGCCGGCCTGCCCACCCCCGACGACGAGACGACCGCCGCCGTCATCGCCGCCCACCACGCGGCCGTCAAGGAGGTCCGGGCCCTGGACGCGGGCATCCAGGTCGGCTGGACCATCGCCAACCAGGTCTACCAGGCCCTCCCCGGCGCGGAGGACGTCACCGCCGCCTACCGCCACCCGCGCGAGGACGTCTTCATCGAGGCGGCGCGCGGCGACGACTGGATCGGCGTGCAGTCCTACACCCGTACGCGGATCGGCCCCGACGGACCGATCCCGGCGGCCGACGACGTCGAGCGGACGCTGACGTCGTGGGAGTACTACCCGACGGCGGTCGGCGAGGCGCTGCGCCACACGGCCGCCGTGGTGGGCGACGTCCCGCTGATCGTCACGGAGAACGGCATCGCCACCGCCGACGACAGCCGCCGCGTCGACTACTACGCGGGCGCGCTGGACGAGGTCGCCTCCGCGCTGGCCGACGGCATCGACATCCGGGGCTACCTGGCGTGGAGCGCCCTGGACAACTACGAATGGGGCACGTACAAGGCCACGTTCGGATTGATCGCCATCGACTGGGAGACCTTCGAGCGCACCCCGCGCGACTCGGCGAAGTGGCTGGGCTCGCTCGGCCGCACCCGCGAACTCCCGCGCACGGCAGCCTGACGCACCCCCGGGGCTGCCCCTCCATACGGGGAGCCACCTGACGGCTTCCTCGGGTGGGCCGGGGGCCGGCGGATCCTGACGACCGCCGGCCCCCGGCACCAACCCCCTCACTCCCGGCCCGACTTCACGTATGCCCGGCGCGCCCGCACGGTCTCGCGTCCCCCGCGCGACGCCACGTACGCCCGCACGGTCTCGCGTCCCCCGCGCGACGCCACGTACGCCCGCACAGTCTCGCGTCCCCCGCGCGACGCCACGTACGCCCGCGCGACGTCACACGCGCCCGCACGACCTCGCATTCCCCCGCACGGCCGAACACCACGACTTGCCCTTCCCCTCCCCCTTCTGCCACCAGGAGCCGGAACGATGGACCGTCGCACGTTTCTCACCGCCGCAGGGACCGGGGCCGCGGCCCTGTCACTCGGAGCCGTAACCGCCCCGGCGGCTGTCGCCGCCCCCGCCGACCCACGCCTTCTGAAGACCTGGTTCCGCGACACGTACCGCTCGATCGAGGCGATGACGACCGACTTCGGCCTCGTCACCGACAAGATCGACCTCAGTGGCCCCGGAGCCCCCGTCCAGTCCGCCCAGACCTCGCCGACCAACATCGGATGCGGCCTGTGGTCGACGGTCGCCGCCGCGGGCCTCGGCGTGATCCGCGAGAGCGCGATGATCCGGGCCCTGACCCGCACGGTCGCCGCCGTCGAGAAGCTGGAGCGCCATCACGGCTTCTGGCTCAACTGGTACGACGCACACGACGGTTCGGTACTCACCCAGTGGCCGGGCACCGGCGATCCGGTCCGCCCGTTCCTGTCCTCCGTCGACAACGCCTGGCTGGTGACGGGCCTGCGGATAGCCGCCGACGCCGCGCCCTCGCTGCGCCCGCGCATCCACCGCATCCTGGACACGGCGGACTGGTCGTACTTCTACACCCCCTACGACCCCGCCGACCCGGTCGCGGGCCCAGGCCAGCTGCGCGGCGGTGTCTGGACCGACACGGACGAGCCGACCCCGCACCACTACGGAGCGCTCAACACCGAGCCCCGCATGGCCAGTTACCTCGGTATCGCGGACGGCTCCCTCCCGGGCGACCACTACTGGCACCTGCTGCGGACGATGCTGCCGGAGCACGAGCAGGAGCAGAAGCCGGGCGGCGGGTACGTCACCGTCGACGGCGTGCGCGTCTGGAACGGGCACTACACCCACCGCGGCCGCAAGGTGGTCCCCACCTGGGGCGGCTCGATGTTCGAGGCGCTGATGGTGCCGCTGTTCGTGCCGGAGCAGCAGTGGTCGCCGCGCGCGTGGGGCGTGACCCACCACCGCTACGTGCGCGGCCAGATCGACCACGGCCTGCGGGAGGCGGAGTACGGCTACTGGGGCTTCTCCCCCTCCAACGTCCCCGAGGACGGCTACCAGGAGTACGGGGTCGACGCGCTCGGCATGGCGGTCGACGGCTACGCCTCCAACACCGACCGCACGCACACCACGGACGGCGAACCCCTGCCGCCGCCCTCGGCGTTCACCAACGGCGTCGTCACCCCGCACGCCTCCTTCCTGGCGCTGCCGTACGCGGGCCGGGAGGCGGTCGCCAACCTGCGGGCGCTGGAACGGGACTTCGGCGCGTACGAGGACGGGCTCGGCTTCCGGGACTCGGTGAACGTGTCCACGGGCCGGGTCAGCGACTTCATGCTCGCCCTGGACCAGGGAATGATCGTCGCGGCCCTCGCCCAGGAGCTGCGGCCCGGCCTGCTCCAGCAGCCGTTCCGCACGGGCGGCTTCCGGTCCCGGGTGCGGCCGCTGCTGGAGCGGGAGCGGTTCTCGGTCTGAGACCGCAGATGGGCCGGGGCGCGCCACCGGAACCGTCCCGCGCCCCGGGAACCGTCCCGCGCCTAGGGAACCGTCCCGCGCCTCGGGTGGCGTGCCCGGCGACGCGGCGGCCACGGCTGTCCAGGGCCTCGGCACAGTCGGCCGCCGCCGTCCGATTCGTGGCGGGACGGCAAGAGCCCGCGCGGCGCGGCCAGGGCGAACGGCCGGAAGATTCGTCTGCCCGCCGAGGCCCTGCCGCCCGGTCCGCCGCCTCAACGGCCGGATCGGACGGGATTCAACCGCGGACCCGGGGGCACGCTGAACTGCATGAGATGTGGGGGAAGAACCGTCGCTACGACGCACCTTCCCACAACCGGGGAAAGGGAAGGCCGCGATGCGGGACATTCTTCTTTCGGCCGGAAATCGACCCGATGGGCCGTCCTGGTCCCCCTACCTGGCCGTGGGCATTTTCATCGTGTTCGGGATCATCATCGCTCTCCTGTACCTGCGCAATCGTGCGAAGTAGGGGCATCGGGCCGCAGAAAGGGGCTGGGGTGAGCGGGCCGGAGCCGCACGTCGGATGGACGGTGGAACAGCGCGCAGCCGTCAAGCGGTATCTGCAGTTCGGCGCCGTATTCGCCTTCGCGGGTGTCGTTCTTTCCGTTTTCCTGATCGCTTCCGGAAACAGCGGAGGGTGGGGACTGCTCCTACTCCTCGGATGCATCTCCATCACCGGCTACTTCTTCGTCCAAAGAGGGAAGAACGGCCCTGCTTGACAGCCGGGTCCGGCGGGATACGCCCAGAAAGGGTCCGCGTGTGACCAACGAGAAGGCAACGATCAGCAAGGTGTTCGGGATCTTCATCCTGGCCATGACTGCGGTCATGGTGATATCGGTCGTCGTCATGCTGGCCAGTGGCGCGAAGCTCGTTCCGGTGATGGCCGCTCCCGTTGTTTCCCTGATCATCGGCGTGCTGATGTACAGGTCCGGGAGGAGGAGGTCCGCGTAGGCCGTCGGCCTCCGCGGACGGGAAAGGTGCGACGAGAGCCGGCCGGACAGGGACCGCGGATCCGGCCGTCCCTCGGACCGGTGACGTTCCCCGGATCGCCTGACAGGTGTTCCACCGCCGTCGCCATACTCCTCGGGTGTTGATGAGAACCCCGCGGGGTGCGCGCCTTCGAGAAGTCGGATGGACCCGTGGGCCAGGCTCACGTTACGCAGGACCCTCCACAGCCATGGAGCTCCCGTCGTCACCATGGACTTCGACGCGGACGGCAGTCGGCTGGTGACCGGGGACATGGACGGAACCGTTCGGATCTGGGACAGGTGAGCTTCGCTCCGTGAAGCTACGGCCGTGAGAAATATCCGAGGGGCGCAGGGAGGCGGGGAGCAGGTGACTGCCCGCGCCGTCGAGGCGGCGATGGCATTCACTGAATGCCTTTGCAGCGCTGCTTCTCCAGGGTGAGGATGGCCTTGGCGATGGACGTCGTGCGATGGGGCCGCACCGCGCTCTTCGGAAGGTCCGCCATTCAACGGGACGCCCGTGCTGTCGGATTGAGGCGCCGAACGCCTCCCGCGACGTCTCGTGTCTCTCGTGCGTTGTGGCCGACCGGTGAGAGGTAGAGCATGACCTATCAGGTGACGACGGATCTGGATACGGGCGTGGACATCGATGGTGTCGGTGCGTGGGACGAGCGGCTGGGGTGGGCGTACGGGCTGATAGCCGGCGACCCGGCTGTACGCGCTGCGGCGCTCGTCCGCCTGGCTGAAGCCCGGAGGAACACCCGGGATGCCCTGGATCGGAACGGCAGGACGTGGCGACGGAGGTATTCGCCGAGGCGGAAAGCGGCGAGGAGGAACTACGAGGAGATCCGCACGTATGCGCTGCCCGACGCGTTGTGGGACCGGCCGACCGGTCCCGACATCGTCACGTGGGCGGAGCTCTCCTACGCACTGCTCTTCCTGGAGTGGGAGGCGAGATATCCGCAGGAGTGGACACGACACGCCAAGGCATGGGGAACGAAGCAGGACCTCATCCGAGACGTGGCTGTCGCCCACCACGAGGAGACGGTCAGGACCAAGCTCGCCGACCTGATCGAGATCGTCGTCCAGCGGCCTTACCGGTGCAAGGACCGCGAGTACGTGCGCGCGGCCAGGGCTGTGGACGGTGAGGACCTGCGCACCAGGCTGAAGACGGCCGCCCGTTCGGACAATCCATGGGCGCAGCGCCATGCCGGATACGTCCTCTGGCTCCTGGACCACCCCGAAGTGCCGAACACGCGTCACGTCTGGCGCACCTGGCTGGCGGCGGCATCCGGGGAGCCCCCGAACCGGCGCAAGGTGAACTGAGCACGGGCCCAGGCCCGGGCACCCGCCGAACGCGGGATCGCACGGCTGAGGACCTGGCACATCTTCCGCCGGTCGTCCCGTGTAGGCCCCAACCGCACGACGTCGACCGCCGCAGCAGCAGCCCTGACGCTGGAGAGGCGGCGCTGAAAAGGCTCGGTGAACCTTTCGCGGCCTTGTGGCGTCGAAGGTGCGGCAGGCCGCAAGGTGCGGCAGCTGAGGGGGGTCAGTTCATGACGGGCAAGCAGACGGTCGGTCGGACGGCGCGCGGAAGGCTCGCGCGGTCCGTGAGCGTACGGATGGCGCTCGCGGCGACGGCCCTGATCATGTCCACATCCTGTGCCGGGGCGGGCACCACGCAAGGTGGTGCGGGCGGTTCCTGCGCGGCGCTGCTCACGTACGAGGGTCACACCTATTTCGGCCACGCGCTCCATCCCCATGACGAAGACGACGGCGACGGCGTCAGGGCGGGCAGACGGCTGGGCACAGGAGTCGTCCCTGGATGTGACGACACTCCCAACGAAGGTGTCCGGAAGCCGACGTCGGAGCCGGTAACCGTGTACGCGATCGAGGGTGTGGACCCTGTCCACGCCGTGACCGTGGACCATCCGGCCGGCGGAACCCTCTACATCGAGGAGGCGTCGAAGAAGACCCTGCCGGAGCTACGGAAACTGATCGAGGCCCAGGACCTGGACGCGGCCACCACGTGAGGCGCGTCCGCGGGCGGAGTGCTCTCCAGCCATGAGTAGCGGGTGTGGGTGGGTCCCGTCCCGCAGGCACCCACCGAGGGCGGGTGGTTCCGGCCGAGCCTGATCCCGACGGTCGCCCGGCTTCCGGCGACACGGCGACGGCCTCGGCCCACGGCCCGGGCCGTCGCCCGCGGGATCCTCCTTCCGGGCCGGTCCGCGACGACGGCGCATCACACACCGTCGCGTCGCCGTGCGAGATGCGGGCGCCCCTGAGCGAGGACTGCGTCCACCGCCGCGAGCGTCGGGTCGACGATGTCCCAGCCGTGGGCGGAGGGATGGCCGACGAACAGCCCGCACGCGTCCTCACCCCGGGGGTCGATCGCGCCGCAATAGGCCAGCTCCGCCAAGACCGCCAGGTCGCCGCTCCAGCGGGCCCAGACAGCGGTGTGGTTCGCGTCGTCGTCCCACAGCGCCGTCGTGTGGTCGCCTTCGTGGCCGGCGGCCAGCTCGCAGAAGAGGTATCCGGCCTCCGGGAGACTGCCGCCGGGCGCGGCGAGCCTGATCAGGAACTCCGGGGGTGGCAGCAGGGCCACAGCGGTGCACCGGTTCATGCGGTGGAGAACCTCCGGTCGCCGTCAGGGCGCGTCGGTGTCGGGTACGTCAGGGGCATCGGGCGCACCGAGGGCGTCGCCCTCGGAGACGAGTCGCCGGACCTCGCTGTGGACGTGTTCGGCGATGAGGTCACCGAGCGGGTCGGTCACGGAGAAGGAGTGCGGCCCGGGGTGGTGGTCGAAGAACGCGCACGTGGTGACCGTGCGGGTCGCCAACTCGCGGAGCACGGCGGGGCACAGCCGCAGCGTGTCGAGCCGGTGGACGCGGTGGGCGCCGGTCCCCGACCAGAGGAACCACAGGTCCCGGTCGTCCGGCACGTCCGCCGTCCACAGGTGCACCGCGTGCTCGGCCGTCTCGTCGTGGTCGGCCAGCTCGCACAGGACGAAGTCCTCCGCCTCCACGACGTCGGGCGGGTGCTCGGGCCCGCCCTCCATGGTGGCGAGCGCCAGCAGCGTTTCCGCATAGGGGACTTGGGCCACGGCGGTGCATTGCAGCACGAGGTCAGGCCCCTTCCGCTTCCGTACGGGGCGGATACGGGTGGTCCGCCGAGGCCGCCGCCACCCACCCGCACAGATCGACGGGCCACGCGCCGAGGGTGACCCCCAGCCCCACGAAGGGGTCGACCACGGTGAGCAGGGCGGGGCGCCCGGATTCCAGTGCGCTCATGGCGTGGTCCTGGCTGCCGTGGTCGCCCGCCCACGCCCGGAGTGCCTCGGGGGCGTCGGAACCGTGGAAGGTCACCGGCCGGACGTCTCGCGCACCGAGCCACGGAGCACCCCGGGCCGGATCGCGCCCGTGCCCGTCCGCCAGGCGCAGGGCCTGCCGCCGGAGCCAGCGGAGGACGAGCCGACGGTTCGGCAGTGCGACTCCGCCGATCGGGAGAGCCCTGCCGCCGACCGTCACCGTGACGGCCGCGACGTAGTCCAGCACCCTCACACGGCCCGGGCCCGGAGAGGCCGGCCTCACAGCACTTCTCCCCGGCTGCGGGCGTTGAGCCGCGCGGTACGGGCCCGAAGCTGCTCCATGAGCAACGCGGGCCGCACGTAGCGCGGTTCGACCTCCCACTCACGCCCACCACCGACCGGCCGGAGGGACCAGTACGGACCGGCGACGCCCCGGAACTCCGCAACACCGTCTCCACGGCTTATGTCCACCATGAACGCACCCACGACAGGCAGTAACGGCTCCCTATCCACCTGGCCCTCTTTCCAGCTCGTGACCGACCGGCCACTCCAGGTAATCGCGTGAGCGCGCCTGGCGGTAATGTTGGGAGGCGAGCAAGGATTAAGAGCGTTAAGCGCTCGACGCCGCCGCACAGGGGGAGTTGACGGAAGCTTGGGTACCGGCCGGCCGAACACGAGCCTTGATCGACTGTTCCGCGAGACAGGGTGGACGCTCAGACAGTGTGCGCAAGCGGTCAACCGAATCGGAACTGAACGCGGAACTCCTCAGCAGTACCGCGCTCCTTCCGTGCATCAATGGTTAAGCGGGAGCGTTCCGCGCGAGAATGCCCGGTCACTGATCCTGGAAGCCTTCGCTCGTAAGCTCGGGCGGCCCGTCACTTCGTCCGAGGCCGGCTTCCCCGTGCCGAAGGCCGAGCGCGGGACGGAGATAGCGCCGTTCAGCACGGTGGACGGAGTCATCGACCTCGGAAGGCTGGACATGGATCCTTCCCGGCGCAGCGTGCTGGGAGTCGCCCTGTTCTCCGTAGCTCTCACCGTGCCGGACTGGCCGGACGTGGTGGGACGAATGGAAGCCGCGCAGCTGGGCGTTCGATCGCGCCTCGGTATGTCAGACGTACACACGGTAACGGCGATGACCGAGCAACTGTCCTCGATGGACGACCAGTTCGGCGGGCGCACCGCCAGGCCGCTCGCAGCCACGTTCCTCGTGAACACCGTTGCGCCCTTTCTCCGGACAAGCGGCCACGAGGACGTACGCAGGGCGATGATGTCGGCGGCGTCGGACCTCTGCTACCTCACGGGATACATGGCGGTCGACGAGGGACTCCACGGCCTCGCGCAGCGCTACTACCTCAAGGCCCTGGAGCTTGCCGGAGCGTCCGAGGATCATCTGACGTTCTGCACCACGCTCCGTGGAATGAGCGTGCAAGCGGTGGATCTGCGACAAGGGCCGGTGGCCATGCGTCTCGCTGATGCCGCCGCGGCATCATCCCCCAAGGCAGGCCCCCGTATGCGTGCCTTCCTCACGGGCCAGCAGGCGCATGCTGCGGCACAGACCGGTGATCGCCGCTCGGCTCTGATGTATTTGCAGGAAGCCGAATTCGCCATGGACAAAGCGGAGGCACGTGGGAAGGTTTTCGGCTCCTACGATCCGGCGTCCTTGAGCTACCACACCAGCCAGGTACGGTTCGAAATGGGCGACGTACACGGTGCCGTCGCGGCCATGGAGGAATCGGACCGCCTGCGGTACGGCATTTACCGTCGTACGCGCGTCAAGGAGCGGGCCATCCTCGCCGAGCGCCAACTGGCGACGGGGCATCTGGAAGCGGCCTGCAAGACGTGGGGGCTGGCGCTGGACGACTATCCGCTGGTGAATTCGGGTCGCATCGACAAGCGCATGGTGGACATGTTCCATCTCATCGCTCCCCATCTCAAGAACCACGACGCACAGGCTCTTTACCAGCGTGCCCGGGGCACCGTCCGCCCTGAACTGATCCCGGCGTGAGGACGTCGGCGAGGAGCGGCTGCGGGCTGAAACGTGCGGTGGCTTCGACACCACCGTCTGACCGCCGCCGCTGCCACCGCTCCGGCTACGCCTCACCGTGCCTGCGCGGTGAGGCGTCCTCATCCCGCGCCCGCCTCCCGCGAGCAAAGCGGTTGCGCTCGTCGGCTTCCGGTCGTCAGGCTGCGATGGTGATCGGAACGGACATCGAACTCCCCGTCGCGGACGGAGTCCTCTCGGGTGTGGACTTCGGTGGCCACGGTGAGGGGGTGCTGCTGGTCCACGGCAGCGGACAGAACGCCGTCGCCTGGGCGGATGTGGCCTCCCGGCTGGTGAGCGAGTGTCATCCGGTCGCCATCGACCTGCGGGGCCACGGGCAGACCCGGCTCGACTCCACCGGACCCGAGCAGTACTGGCGGGACCTCGGTGGCGTCGTCGCCACGCTGGGCTGGGAGCACCCCGTGCTGGTGGGCCACTCCACCGGCGGGTACGCGGTGACGGCTGCCACTGCCGCGGGCCTCGTGGAACCGGCCGCCCTCTGCGTCGTGGACGGCGTGGTGCTCAATGACCGTAACGCGTCACTCGCCGAACACGCCGCCGCGCGGACCACCGAGGCGGCGGACCGTTTGCGGGCGATGTTCCGCTACGGCTGGGAAGCGGACGACGACCGGATGCGTGCCTACGTCGAGCAGTGCGTGCGGGAGGCCGGAGGGGACTGGCTCAACGCCGGAGCACGGCACGAACTCGTCGAGGAGGTCACGCGGCGCTCCTTCCTGCGCCGCGGCCACCAGTGGGTACGGCGACCGGCCATCGAGGAAATCGTGGCTGTCACCGCTGTGGAGCCCGGCGCGGAGGTCTTCCCCAGCGTCGAGGTGTACGAACGCCTCACCTGTCCGCTGACGATCGTGCTGGCCGAGCAGGGTTTCCACGCCTCGCGACGCGACGACGTGCGTGCCGTCGTCGATGCCGCCCCCGGCCGCCGGCTGACCGACATCAGCTCGAACCACAACATCCCCATGACCCGGCCTGCCGACCTCGCCGCGATCATTCTCGACCTGGTGCGAGAGCGAGCTGCGGCATCGGCCGAGAACGTCGGTTGATCCCCGTCCCACCCCTCGAAGGAGTTGCTGTGGCCGTAAGCGAGATGCCCATCGCGGACAAGGGCGCCGGGCCGTACGGCATCACAGCCGGACCTGACGGCGCACTGTGGCTCACCTTCGCGCACAGCGGCCGCATCGCGCGCCTCACCCTGGACGGCGAACTCCACGAGTACCCCCTGGAACCGCCCTGGTGCCGCCCTACGGTCATCGCCCCCGGGCCCGACGGAGCACTGTGGTTCACCCGGTCCCAGGACCACCGGATCGGCCGCATCACCGTCGACGGTGAAACGGAGTCCTTCCCCGTACCCACGCCCGACAGCGGGCCCTTCGGGATCACCGCCGGTCCGGACGGTGCGATGTGGTTCACGGAGATGAACACCGACCGTATCGGTCGCATCACCAGCCGGGGAGAGATCACCGAGTTCGCCCTTCCCTGTACGGGCGCCTATCCCTCGGCGATCACCGCGGGTCCTGACGGGGCCCTGTGGTTCACCCTCAACCAGGCGAACGCGATCGGCCGCATCACCGTCCATGGAGACATCGTCATCCACTCGCTCCCCACCCCGGGCGCCGCGCCCGTGGGCATCACCAGCGACGGCGCCGCCTTGTGGTTCGTCGAGATCGCGGCGGGCCAGATCGGCAGGATCTCGGTGGCCGGCGCGGTCGAGGAGTTCCCGCTCCCCGACCGCACGGCCAAACCCCACGCCATCGTCGCGGCCTCCACCGGTGACTGCTGGTTCACCGAATGGGGAGCCAACAGCGTGGGCCGCATCACCGGGAGCGGCAAGGTCACCGAGTACGGCCTGCCGTCGCCGTCGTCCGAGCCGCACGGCATCGCCCTGGGTCCCGACGGCGCCCTGTGGGCGGCCCTCGAAACGGGAGGGGTCGCGCGGCTCGAACCGTAGCCCCAGGACGGTGGACTGCCGCCACTGCGAAGCTCCGGAGCTCCGCATCCATGCTGCGAGCAAGCGCCCGGGCGTCCGTGTGCCGGCGCCGCGCCACGCGAGTCGCCGACGCGCCCCTCCCGCACCACGGGCCCCGGCGCCTCTGATGGACTCACCTCATGACGGCCCAACTCCCCCGCGTCCTGCGCGCACTCGACCGGTTCCACGCCGCCCACCCGTGGGATCACAACGCCCACTACCACCGGTGGATCCTGCGCCGGCTCCCCGGACGCTCCGCCCGCGCCCTGGACGTCGGATCGGGCAGTGGCGACCTCGCCCGGCTGCTGGCCTCCCGGGCAGACGCGGTGCACGGCATCGACGCCGACCCCGCCATCGTCGATCGCGCGCGGGAGCGCACAGCTCCCGGGGTTCCGGTGACCTTCTCCGTCGGGGACGCGCTGGAGGAGGTTCCGTCCGGGCCCTACGACGTCATCACCTGCGTCGCGACCCTCCACCACCTGCCGTTGAGCGAAGCGCTCACGCACTTCCGCCGACGCCTGGCTCCCGGGGGAACCCTGATCGTCGTCGGCCTCTACCGCCCGCGGTCCCGGAGCGACTACCTGATCGACGCCGTCGCCATTGGGCCGAACATCGCCATGGCCTGGATCAAGAACAAGGGCCGCAGAGCACCGCGCCCCGTCGCCATGACCGCGCCGACCCGACCGGCGACCACGGCCTTCCCGGACATCGTTCGCGACGCCCGCCGCGTGCTGCCCGGCGCGCGGCTGCGCCGACGGCTGTTCTGGCGCTACACCTTGGTCTGGAAGCAGGGCCTGTCCCCTGCGGAGTGAAGCTCGCCTCGCCTCCGGGCCGCTCCCAACCTCTGCGGGCCGCCAGGCCGTGTTTCACGTACCGGGTGCGTCCTGGGCGGAGAGTTCCACGGCCAGTTCCATACAACGCAGGCGGGCCGGGGAGAAGTCGTAGGGCATCTTGCCGATGGCGTCCAACACGCTCATGGAGTCGGCCTCCCGCCCCCCGGAGCCGGGATCGGCTCCCTCCTCGCCGCCGCCGTCGTCGGCGGTGTCCGGGTGCGCGGCCTCCCAGGCGTCGAAGAGGGCCTCGTCCTCCTCGTCCAGGCCGGACTCCTCGATGAAGGCGTGCAGGGCGTTCTCGAAGGCGTACCGCTCGGCGGCCACTTGGGCCACCCGCGGATCATCGACGGCCACGGTGTCGTCGAGTGCCTCCTCGGCGTCGTCGACGCGGTCGGATTCCCGCCGCAGGGTGGGATGCGTGGCCAGGGCGATGAAGCGGGTGGCCTGGACCGCCGCACCGAGGGGGCCGAAGATCCGCTCGGTGACCAGCAGGGTGTCCAGGTCCGCCTGGCGCAGGGAGCCCTCGGGCAGGGTCTTGAGGCGGCCGGTGACGAGGTCGGAGAGCAGGCCCATCCGGCTGCCTTCGGTGCGCATCCGCCGCACGGCGGCCCGCTGCCGCCGCAGCTCCGCCTCCTGCCCGGCGAGGGTTTCCTCCAACCGCTCCAGGACGCCCGCGATGGCTTCCCCGCTGTCGGCACCGGCGGAGTCCGTGCCGGTCGCGAAGGCGTCGCGGATGTCGTCCAGGGCGATCCCGGCCTCGGCCGTCCTGCGGATCCACAGCAGGCGGATCATGTTTTCGTAGCCGTAACGGCGGCGGCCGTCGCCGCCCCGCTCGGGCTCGGGGAGCAGGCCGATCTCGTGGTAGTGGCGAATCGCCCGCGGAGTGCTGCCGGCGAAGGCCGCCGCGTCACCGATCTTGATCCGGCGGGGCGGCACGAAGGACGAATGCATGAGCAGGGGCCTTTTCTCCAGGAACCGGGACCGGGGCGTAGGACCACCGGACCACATGCCGCTACGGAAGGTGCAACCGCGGCCCCCGCACAGCGCCCCGTGCCGATGCCGGGCGGAGAGCGCCTCGCCCGGGTCGTCCTCGTCCCGGCCCCTGCCGTGATCGCGGCTCAGCTCCGCCTCTGCCCGGTTCCGCTCCCTCTGTTTCCCCTTGTCGGTTCTCGGCCTGATCCGACGCGGTATCCGGCCGGAGTGCCGCGGTCCTGGGCGCACGCACCACCGGTGACCTAGCGTGTTGATCATCGCCATGGTGGCTACGTGTGGTCACGAGGCCACGAGGTACGGGCGCGGGCGCGGGGCACGAAGGAGCTTGATGGTGACGGAGACCGATTGGCGACGGCGGTCCGTGGTCGTGACGGGCGCGACGCGGGGTATCGGGCGGGGCATCGCGGAACTGTTCGCCCGTCGTGGTGCCGCCGTCGTCGTCACGGGGCGGGACGAGGAGGCCGCCCGCGCCGTGGCGGACGGACTCGCACGGACCACCGGGTCCCGGGTTGCCGGTCTGGGCGTGGATCTCCGGGACCCGAGCGCGATCGAGGCGATGGCCCACGAGGCCGAGGCACGCCACGGGCATGTGGACGTGGTGTGCGCGAACGCCGGGATCTTTCCCGAGAAGTCCCTCAGGGAGATGACGGCCGCGGATGTGGACGAGGTCCTCGCCGTCAATCTGCGGGGCTCGATCCTGACGACGAAGGCGTTCCTGCCGGCCATGGACCGCTCGGGACACGGACGCGTGGTGCTCACCTCCTCGATCACCGGGCCGACCACGGGTTACCGCGGGTGGTCCCACTACGGGGCGAGCAAGGCGGGCCAGCTGGGGTTCCTCCGGAGCGCCGCCCTGGAACTGGCCCCGGCGGGCATCACGGTCAACGCCGTCCTGCCCGGGAACGTCCGCACCGAGGGGCTGAGCGACCTGGGCGAGGACTACCTGCGCCGCATGGCCGCCACGATCCCGGCGGGCCGGCTCGGCGAGACCTCCGACATCGCCCACGCCGTGCTCTTCCTCGCGTCCGACGAGGCCTCGTTCGTCACCGGTCAGACGCTCGTCGTCGACGGCGGCCAGACCCTGCCCGAGTCGCTGGACTCCTTCGTCCCGCTCACCTGAGACCGGCCGCCCGGCGGCGTGACACTCATCGGCGCTTCGCCCCCGGCCCGATCCGCCGGCCCCCGCGCGGAGTCCGGGCGGCAGTAGCGCTGGATCAGCGCCGCGTGCCGGGGGAAGCGGGTGGTCAGGTCGTCGGGGTCCCCGAGCGTCATGTCCGCGTAGTCGAAGCCGGGTGCCACTGCCTCGCTGATCAGGGCGTGGTCCCCGCAGTCGAGGGAGGTCGCCTTCCACACGCCGCCGGGAACGGCGAGGGTCAGCGCCTGCCCCTGGCGCGGGTCCTGGCCGAGGAGCAACGACTCCGCACGGCCGTCCGGGTGGATCAGGTGGTAGGTGAGGGGAGCACCGGAGTGGTGGAAGTGGAGGATGTCCGACCGGTTGAGGTGCCAATACCCGATGGGCGACTCCTCGGTGAGCAGGTAGTGGATGGAGGTGAGCAGAAGGCGTTCGCCTCGCGGGGTCGGCACCGGCGGACGGCGGTCCGCCTGGAAGGTACGCCGGAAGTACCCGCCCTCCACGTGCGGTTCAAGTTCCAGAGCGTCGATCCATTGCCGTGCGGTGAGCACCCGGTCCTCCCAGGGGGTGACGCGGCCCTGCGGGGCCGCGGAGTTCGCGGAACGAGCGGGTTGTTCCCCGGACCGTGGGGTACGCACACGCACGTACGGGCAAAGACGTCGGCCACGCCGGGAGACCCGTGCGCTACGGGTGGTAGAGGCCCCGGGCGCGCACCGGGTCGACGGGCCCGCGCCCGTCCTCCCCGATGTCCAGGTGGTACGTCACCTGCCACTTCCGGGTGGCGCGCGCCTGTCGGCCGGTCGTGACCGCGCCGGGCGGGTAGACGCGGAAGCGGCGCTTCCCGCCCACACCGTTACGGGACACGATGCCGCGCTCGCACAGGACGTCGAGCGGGAACACGAACTGGCCGGAGCGGCCCTCGTCGCGGCTGCCGATGACGACGAGGTCGAACCCGTCGTCGGCGTCGTACGGCCGGATCGGACCCTCCGCGGACCGCTGCCACAGGGTGACGAACTGACCGGCCTCGGCCGGGGTGGTCCTGGCCGCGCGAAAGGCGACCACCCGCCCGTCGAGCGTGAACCGGTGAGCCGCGTAGTCGGCGCTCTCCGGTTCGGGCACCGGCTGCGAGCAGGTGAAGCCACCCGGGTCGTACACCGACGGCTTCGCTGCCCGCAGCTCATCGTGGAGCCCTGCCCACGGTCGATTTATCGCCATACTCCCATCCTGTCACTCCATCAGGAGGCCGGACCCTTGGCAGCATGTTGACATGACCTTGACACCTTCGGTCCCGCGCCCGACGCTCGGATTCCCCCCATGGACAGCTTGACGACAATGAGGTGTAGCCCCCATGCGATCACGCCCCATCGGATTCCTCCTCTCGGCCCTCGCCGGCGCGGCCCTCGCGTTCGGCGGCACCACGGCCGCCTCCGCGATCCCGTCCACGACCTCCACCCCCGGATCCGCGTCGGCCGGTGACGTCGGTACGGCCGACGCCTGTTACACCTGGAGCGGCACGCTCCGGGAAGGCTCCAGCGGCGAAGCCGTACGCCAGCTCCAGATCCGGGTCGCCGGCTACCCGGGCACCGGCAACCAGATCGCCATCGACGGGGCGTTCGGCCCGGCCACGAAGGCGGCCGTGTCGCGCTTCCAGGCCGCGTACGGGCTGGCCGCCGACGGCATCGCGGGCCCCGCGACCTTCGGCAAGATCTACCAGTTGCAGGACGACGACTGCACCCCGGTCAACTTCACCTACGCCGAGCTGAACCGCTGCAACTCCGACTGGTCCGGGGGCAAGGTCGGCGCCGCCACCGCCCGCGCCAACGCCCTGGTCACCATGTGGAAGCTCCAGGCCATGCGGCACGCCATGGGTGACCGGCCCATGACCGTCAACGGCGGCTTCCGCAGCGTGTCCTGCAACAGCGCCGTCGGCGGCGCCGCCAACAGCCGCCACATGTACGGCCACGCGGCCGACCTCGGCGCGGGATCCCAGGGCTTCTGCGCCCTCGCCCAGGCGGCGCGCAACCACGGCTTCACCGAGATCCTCGGCCCGGGCTACCCGGGCCACAACGACCACACCCACGTCGCCGGCGGCAGCGGCCGCTTCTGGTCCGCGCCCAGCTGCGGCATCTGAGGCCGGGCCGTCCCACGGAACTCGGGGGCCTCCGGTCAGCGGACCGGAGGCCCTCGGTGCGTCTTCAGCCGTGCGTCTTCAGCGGGGCGTTTTCATCGGCGCGTCTTCATCGGTGCGACCGCGCCGGTACACCCGGTTCACTCGCGGTTCAGGAGGACGGTGCGTCCAGGTTCGGCTTCCGCCTCACCTCGGCCACGGACACGCTCTCGTCCTCGGGGGCGCCGAAGGGTTCCGCGATCACGCCTGTTCCGGTGCCGATGACCTCCACTGCCAGGCAGGAGCCCATGAACCGGAGGTCCACGCGGGCGCGCGGGTCGCCGCCGAGGTCGGGCATCTTGTGGATGCGGTCGGTGGGGTATCCGGCGGCGACCACGGTCTGCTGAAGTGTGCTGTAGGCGGTGTGCGGCTTTCCGGCCGCTTCGGTGGTCAGGCGCTCGGCGTGCTTGGCGGCGGCGCACTTCTCGATTCCGCCGAGTTCGGCTTCCCGGGGCGGGCCGGACTGCATGGGTTTGTCGGGCATCTCACCCGACTCATCGACGGGGATGGGTAGGTCGCCGTTCCCGTCAGGTGTCCCCGCGGGCTTGTCGGTGCGGGGGGCTGCACCGCTGGGGATGCCGCCGGGCAGCGTCCCGGGATCCGGTGCGGCGCCGCTGCCGCTGGGGGCGTCGGGGGAGCATGGGCGCGCGAACTTGTCGAGGAGATCGAGGAACTGCTTCTCGGTGGGCTGCCGGGCAAGTGCGGCGGAAACCTGGGAGCCGACCGGGGTGGTGGATGTGGATGAGGCTGTCCGGGTGCCGCAGGCGGTCAGGGCGAGGAGGCCCGCAGCCGCTAAGACCACGGACGCGGTGAAGCGAATCGATGACATGGAGGAATCTTCGCCACCCGCTCACAGGGGGCGCATGAGTGTGCGTACTCAAGGCTTGATCGCGGGGCACAAGCAGCCGTCAACATCCGTCCCGCGGAACCTCGTCGGCACCGCACCACTACTGTCTGCCGGATGGAGTACATGATCCCCCGGGGCAGCTGGCTCGACGACGACATCTTCCGCAAGCTGGTACGCGAGGTCACTCCGCTCCGCTTCGGCTCGTGGAGCCTGTCGGATTTCGAGCACGCCACCTCGGGGCTGGGCTGGGAACTCCGGGATCCCCAGGAGGTCGTGGGCCAGGTCTGGCGCAGATTCGCTCCCCGGAAGGGGCCCTGGGGCGGCTACGGCACGGTGATCGCCGACGCGTCGGCCCCCGATCAGGTGCGCAGACTGAACGTACGCGTCGTCGACCTGCCCGCCGAGGACATAGCCTCCGCCGCCGGCCTCGTCCGCGCCGCCTGGTGGGTCATGGAGGAGGAGCTGGGGCCGCCCACGATGTGGGGAGGCGACTCGGGCCCATGGATGCTGTGGCGGCTCCCCGGTGCCTGCCTCCTCGTGCACACGCACGACGAGGGCGAGGTGAGCCTCGAACTGCTCCCTCCCGACGCGGGCTCCGACGCCGCCGGAGGCGGCTACTCCCATGGCCGCTGGCGCGCCGCCGAGCAGGCAGGGCTGCCGACCGTGCCGGCCGCTTCCGGCGCCACATGGGAGGACGTGGAGAAGCGCCTGTCGGAAACCCTGCGCTCCCTCGGCCACGACACCCCGTTCTTCCCCGGCAGGTTCATCCTGCACCTGGGATCCGCCGACGATCCGCAGCGCTTCGTCCAGTGCTGGAGCCAGGATCCGGGCCTCGTCATCGAAGCCACCGGCCACCTGCACCGGCCGGAAGCGGCCGACCCCGACCGCCTGGCGCGGAACGGCTGGGACTCCTCCCCCTCGGTCCCACAACGCCGCTTCCCCGACACCATGGGTGAACCCGCGCACGCCGCGACGGCCGCCCGCATGCTCGTCGAGGAGCTGCGGCACCTGGGCATCGACCTGGCCGGCCTCTCCTACGACGGCACGATGACCGGTCGCGGGCGCCGCTTCCACCTCGACCTGCCGGACCTGGGAATCCGCCGCGTCCACCACCGTCCCGCCGTCTGAGAACGGTCGCGGTTCCCCGGACACCCCCGCGCGGGGGAACCGCTGCCGGACTCATTGACACCGGGATGCGCCGCTGTCACCGTCTGGTCTGACGACGGCACGCGCGGACCGAATCCCCACCCGGTCCGCCGCACGAACTCCGCACCGCCCTCCGCGCCTTCCTCCTCCCCCTCCCCCCCCATCCCGCGCCCCCTCCCCCGTATCGTCTCCACGCCGTCGTCGATTGGGAGCGCTCCCACAGAAGGGCCGCCACGTATGAGAAGACTCCTGCGCACGCTCGCCGCATCGGCGTTCGCCTGCCTCCTGCTCCCCCTCGGCGCGGGGCAGCAGGCCACCGCCGCCACCGCTCAGGCCGACCCGATCGGCATGACCGACGGGTTCTACACCGACCCGAACTCGACGCCCGCCGCCTGGGCCGCCGCCAACCCCGGCGACGGGCGCGCCGCCGCCATCCGCGACACCATCGCCTCGCGCCCCATGGCCCGGTGGTTCGGCTCCTGGAGCGGGGACATCGGGGCGGCGGTCGGCTCCTACGTGGGCGCCGCCGACGCCGCCGACAGGCTGCCCGTCCTGATCGCGTACAACATCCCCGGCCGCGACGCCTGCGGCGGGCACTCCGGCGGAGGCGCGGGCACCCCGAGCGCGTACCGCGCGTGGATCTCCGCGTTCGCCTCGGCGATCGGCTCCCGGCCCGCGCTGGTGGTCATCGAGCCCGACTCCCTCGGCGACTTCAGCTGCCTGAACCAGGCGCAGATCGACGAGCGCAACGGGATGCTCAAGGACGCGCTCGCCCGGTTCGCCGCCCAGGCGCCCAACACCTGGACCTATCTGGACGCGGGGAACCCGGCCTGGATCGGCGCCGCCACCATGGCGCAGCACCTCGACGGCGCGGGAGCCCGGCAGGCGCACGGCTTCTCGCTGAACATCTCGAACTACTACGGCACCGGGGAGAACTCCGCGTACGGCAACGCCGTCAACGGGTCCCTCTCGGCGTCCTACGGCTATACGAAGCCGTACGTCATCGACACCAGTCGCAACGGGAACGGCTCCGACGGCGCCTGGTGCAACCCGGGCGGGCGCAGGACGGGTGCGGTCGGCCAGACGGGCGGCGGGGCCGAGATGCTGCTCTGGCTGAAGACGCCCGGAGAGTCCGACGGTGACTGCGGAGTCGGCGCCGGCTCGGTGGCCGGGCAGTTCCTGCCGGAGGTCGCGTACAAGATGATCTACGGCTACTGAGGGCCGGTCCGTCCGGCCGGCGGACGGACGGAGGGAGAAGTTCCGGCCAGCCGCAGATGATCGTCCCGGTGGTCGACAGTGCGTCGAATAACGAAGATCCTTCACAGTCGGGGCACATGGACGGCAAGACCTCCACCTCCTGACCCCTCCGGCGCCGACACGGAGCGGCGCGAGCGGCCGGAGACGCCCCTATGACCGTGCATACGTGTCCATATGAGAGCCAACCCCTTTTCGCCTCCTTATGCGGAGAGTCACCCCCGTGTACACATGATCACGGCGGCCCCGAACAGCCCGGGGGACGCCTCAGCCATGTGTATTTGGGGGTACATCCGTCATGCCCGGACCCACCCGCCGTCAGGCCCTCGGGGCCGTCATCGGCGTCGCCGCGGGAGGCGCGCTCGTCGGCGTCACCTCCGCGTCCGCGGACACCGTTCCAGCAGGGACCAGCAGCGAAGGCACCGCACCAGGCGGGGCCGGAGCATCCGGTTCCTTCGACGAGGTCTTCAAGGGCCGCCGCATCCAGGGCACACCCGCCGAGGCCCACGCGAGCGCCCACGCACACGGGCACGCAGGGCACGGCGCCGGCTACCGCGTGCTGATCGACGGCCGTGAACTTCCCGTGATGCAGCACGGCAAGAGCGGCTGGAGCAGCACGATCAACCACTACGAGAGATTCGCGACCCCGCTGGAGGCCGCTCGCACCGCGGTCATCTCGCTCAAGGGCGCCGTCGTCGTTCCGTTCGACCCCATCGCCTGACCCGGGAGCAGCCAGCCATGACCGTACGGAAGAACCAGGCGAACCTCACGGCCCCCGAGAAGAAGGCCTTCGTCGACGCGGTACTGGAGGTCAAACGCCTGGGCATATACGACGAGTTCGTACTCGCCCATCGCACGCGGTTCTCCATAGACATGAACACCGGCGTGTACGTCGGCCACTTCGGGCCGTCGTTCCTGCCGTGGCACCGCAAGTTCCTCATCGACTTCGAGAACGAACTCCAGAAGATCGACGCGTCGGTCTCGATCCCCTACTGGGACTGGACCGCCGACAACACCGTCGGCTCCTCGCTCTGGGCCCCGGACTTCCTCGGCGGCACCGGACGGCCCCTGGACGACCAGGTGATGGACGGGCCCTTCGCGCACTCCGGCGGGAAGTGGACGATCAACGTATCGGTCGACAGCCGCGCCTTCCTCGCCCGCAATCTCGCCTACCGCGTCCCCTCGCTCCCGCCCCGGGCCGACGTCGACGCCGCCCTCGCCATGCCCACCTACGACTCCGCACCCTTCCGTGACGGCTCGACCGGCTTCCGCTCCGCGCTGGAGGGCTCCGCGGGGTACATGAGCATGCACAACCGGGTGCACACCTGGGTCTGGGGCCACATGGAGACGAGCGTCTCCCCGAACGATCCGGTGTTCTGGCTGCACCACGCGTTCGTCGACAAGCTCTGGGCCGACTGGCACGCACTCCACCCGACGAGCGCCGAGTACCTCCCCGCCGGCGGGACGGTCGACGTGATCGACCTGAACGACACCATGCCGCCCTGGCCGAACACGACCCCGCAGAACATGCTGGACCACACGCAGTTCTACACCTACGCCTGATTCGTCGTCACGGAACCGCCCCGGCCCCGCCCGTGACCCGGGCGAGCGGGGCGGTTCCCGCCGGAGGCCGCGCCCGAGGACGATCTGCGGGTGTCGAGGCCGGGAACGGCCGACGGGGGCAGCGTGTCCGTGCTGCCCCCGTCATGCCCCGTCACCTCATTCGGCCCACTCGCTCGCCCGTTCCTTCCCCTCGTCCGTGTAGAGCAGCAGGAAGGCGAAGATGCCCGCCAGGCCCGCCAGGACGCAGACGGCCTCGGCGACGTCCGTACCGAAACCCGTCATCAACCCGGCGGAACCGACAGCGATGGCCACCGTCTGACCCAGGACCACCACGATTCCGCCGATCAGGAACAGCGCGACGAGAACGCGGGAGGCGTTCAGACAGATCCTGTACATCCTCGTACTCCTCATCCGGGAATCCATACGGCACCGAGCACCATCAGCACGCCCATGGCGTAGGAGGGCAGCAGGTAGTAGAGCGTCACCGGAACGAAGATCCGCACCGGATTGATCGAAGCGATACCCGCGGCCACGTACAGCGGAGCCGCGCCCGGAGGCGAGCAGCCCTCGGACGAGGCCCACACGATGATGGCGGCGAAGGCGATGTACGGCGGGACGTCGGCCGCCGTCAGTGCCGCGAAGGCGACCGGCCCGACGGCCGCGAGGGTGGACGTCGTGTTGAGGGGACCCGCGACGACCACCACGATCAGCCCGACGACGAGCGCCGCGACGATCTGCGGTACCCCCTCCAGGCTCTCCAGGTAGGGCGCGAGCTGTTCGCCGATGCCCAGGGTGTTGAGCACGTTGGAGGCGGCGAAGGCCGAGACCATCGTGACGCCGATCAACCCGAGTTTCGGGCTGATCTCCGACAGCAGCGACCACCACGCCCCGGCGCCGCGCGGCAGCGCTCGCCGCTCGACGACCAGTCCGGCGAGCAGCATGACCACCGGGAGCCAGACCAGCAGGGGCACGGCGTCGGAGACGTCCAGTCCTCCCAGCCGGTCGCCGATGAGATCGCTGGTCGGCGACGCCGTCAGCACGATGGGCACCGCGATGGCCGCCAGAACGATCAGCGAGGTCCAGCCGGCCGCGAAGGACCGGCGGAGCGGGTGGATGTCCTCCGCCGCCATCGCGCCCACGCCCCGTCGTTTGACGATGACGTAGGCGATGACCAGCCGCATCGCGACCATCCAGGCACCCACGACGAAGATCGTGCCGACCACGTCCTCCGCCCGCAGGACCGGCAGGACGGTCGGTGCCGCGAGCAGGATGAAGAAGGCGCCGCTGAACGGGAAGGTGGCACCGACGCCCGCGTTGCCGGCGAGGACCAGGGCGGCGGTCTCGCCGCTCGCCCTGGAGCGCTTCATCCAGGGAATGGTGATGGACCCGATGGTGGCCACGATCGCCGCGCCGTTGTGCGCGACGGCGCCGAAGAGTCCGGCGGAAACAGTCGCCGCGTAGGCGGAGCCGCCCTCGCGACGGCCGAACATCGAACTGAGAATGTCGATCATCCGCTGCACGAGCCCCGTTCTCGTCAGCAGTTCGCTGACGAAGACGAATGCCAGGGCAGCGAAGGTGATCTCCGACGTCAGCCCCTCCACGAGGCTCTCCCACACGACGCGCGGCGCTTCGGTGCCGGCGAAGGCGGCGCTGACCAGGAAGCCGATGACCATGGCTTCGCCGATGTTGCGTTTGACCGCCACGTTCCACACGATGATGGCCCCGATGAAGGCGACCAGTGCGAGTATCGCGTTCATCGACAACCCCCCGGGCAGGCGGGGCACGAAGCGGTCGGCCGGTCTTCGGCCGTGTACCGCTCAGTCCTGTCGCGACGCTTCCAGTCCGGTTCTCCGGTAGGCATCTGCCGCCTCCTTCCCGGTGAGGAAGGCGTGCAGCGCACCGGCCCGTCCGCCGGCCCCGGCACCGAGGGCCGCCGAGAGTTCGGTGAAGTGCTGGGCCCCGTCCGGCAGCGGTCCCACCACCTCCGCCTCGGGCACGAACAGCAGCTCGCTCATCTGCTGTACGGCCAGATCGGCGCGGCCGTCGACCACCGCCAGCGCGGTGAAGCCCTTCTCCACGACGGTGGCGCGGGCGTTCACCTCGTCCGCGATCCCGAGGCGCTCCAGCAGCCCGGCGAAGTGGACTCCGCTGGCCCCGGTGCGGGAGTAGGCGACCGAACGGGCCGAGCGGAGCGTGGCGATCAGTGCGTCGACCGTGTCGATGGCGGGTGCCTCGGCACCGGGCGGCATGGCCAGGCCGATGCCGACCCGGGCTACGTCGCGCACCGAGGACGGGTCGATCACCCCGGCCCCGCACAGGGCCGGGAACGCCCCGGTCACTCCGACCATGACCTCCGGCCGGGCGCCCTCCTCGATCCTCCGCAACAACACGTTCGTCGGGTCGTAGACGGTGTCGACGCCCGTTGCGGTCTTCGCGGTGAATGCCGCGAGAACGTCGTCGTCGAGGGCCTTCTTCACCGCCAGGGCGCTGAAGAGCGACACGGTGTGCGGTATGTCCACGGACATCTTCGTCCTTTCACAGGGGTGGGGCGACGGCTGCCGTCGGGAGAGTGTCCCGGCGTGTCCGTGCGGTCTCCCCGGGATGTTTCGGGGGGTGGGTCAGTGGGAGGCGGGGCGCAGCACGGCACGCTGGGCCGTGGTCAGCGGACGCGTGGGGACACCGCGCAGCAGCAGGAAGAGCTTCGCCGTCTCCTCTATCTCCTCGGCCATCTCCAGCGCGCGCCGGAGGTCGGGCGCGGCGGCGACCGGCCCGTGGTTGCTCAGCAGGAGTGCGGCGTGCTCGCGGGCCGACGCTTCGACGGCGTCGGTCGCCCGGTGGTCGCCGGGGGCGAAGTACGGGAGCAGCGCGAGGCTGCCGACGCGCATCGCGTAGTAGGCCGTCAGCGGCGGCAGGACGTCCCGCCGGTCGACCAGGGCCAGGCACGAGACGGCCGCCGCATGCGTGGAGTGGGTGTGCACCACCGCGCCGGCGCCCGGTCGGGCCCGGTACATGGCAGCGTGCAGGAACGCCTCCTTGGACGGTGGGGCGCCGGACACATGGGCTCCGGCGGCATCGATGACGGACAGGTCCTCCGCACGCACGGTGGCCAGGCTCGAACCGGTGGGGGTCACCAGGATGTGGTCGCCGGCGCGCACCGAGACGTTGCCCGTGCTCCCGTGCGTCAGCGAACGGGCGGCGACGGCCCGGGCGGTGGCGACGAGGTGGGCGCGTTCGGCTTCGTCGTCCCGCCCGCTCATGTGCGGTCCGCCGGTTCCACGGAGGACGCGGAGGACGCGGAGGCGTCGAGGAGAAGGCCGGCGTCA
Source organism: Streptomyces sp. NBC_01116 (assembly GCF_041435495.1). Classification (NCBI taxonomy): domain Bacteria; kingdom Bacillati; phylum Actinomycetota; class Actinomycetes; order Kitasatosporales; family Streptomycetaceae; genus Streptomyces; species Streptomyces sp. NBC_01116. Next base: position 5,669,451 of record NZ_CP108644.1, on the reverse strand, counting down.
CCGAAGTTGCCCGACTTGAGCAGCAACGCCAAGGAGTGCTCGCCCAGGGGGTGGATCCACGGCACCCCTCGCGCGGCTTCCGCGCCGACGTGCGCGCCGGTGACTCCGAGAGCGGCGACGACGGCGCCGGAGGTCTCTCCCCCGGCCGCGACCAGTCTGCGCACGCCCCGCTCGACCAGTCCTGTCGCGATGAGCCCCGTCGCCTCCTCCAGCAGGGCCGCGGACCGTTCCACGCCCAGCGCACGCTGTGTCTCGCGCAGCGTTTCCGGGGCTGCCGAGGAGTAGATGACGGGCGCGTCGCCGTTCGGGGGCAGGGTGTCGTACCAGGCGAGGGCTGCTTCGGCGAGCGCCACGGCATGCGGTGTCGCCACCGGGTCGAGACGGTAGCCGGGCCGGCCCGCGTCGGCGAGCACCGCGAGCTGTTCCAGGGTGCGGTGGGAGCAGCTGCCGCTCAGCACTGCGGCCGGTCCGTCCGGCGGGCCCGGGGCGCCGGCGGCCTCCCGCTCGTCGTCGGCCGTATCCCGCCCGGCGCCGAGGGTGCGGCCGGTCCGCTCCTCCGCGTACGCGTGCGCCAGGCCGGCGGCCAGTCCCGCGGCGCCCGCGACGAGGGGGGAGTCGAGGGCGGCCCGCCCCAGCGTGCGCAGATCGTTCTCGTCGATGCCGTCGGCCAGCACGTAGCGCGCGCCGCGCGCTCCGGCGGCCCCCAGCGCTTCGCGCACCGCCGCGCCGCCCTCCCGGACTGTTCCGAGTCCGATCAGTGCCACCTTCTCGCGGGTCTGGGCCCGCAGCAGCCTGGGCAGATACGAGTCCGTCATGGGGGTGACCGGGTGATCGCGCATGTGCGACTCCCCGAGCAGCACGTCATCCACGAAGAGACAGCCCTGGTACTGGGTCCGCAGGTGCTCGGGCGAACTCGGCGTCAGCGGCACCGTACCGGCGCCCGTCGCCTCGGCCAGCCGGTCCAGGACCGGGCCGATGTTGCCACGCGGGGTGGAGTCGAAGGTCGAGCAGAACTTGAAGTAGATCTGCCCCGCGCCCTGTCCGCGCAGCCAGTCCAGCGCCCCCAGGGACGAGGCGACCGCGTCGGCCGGGGGCGCCATCCGGCTCTTCAACGCGACGACCAGGGCGTCGTGTCCGGGCAGCCGATCCGCGTCGGGCTCCGGCTCCTCCTGCCCCGTACGGTCCGGCGCGCCGAAGAACAGCAGAGTCCGCAGTCCTGCGCGGCGCAGCGCCACGGCGACGTCCGTGGCGCCGGTGAAGTCGTCGGCGATGACCCCGAGCGGTGCCGTGTCGCGGGGCCGGTCCGTCGGGCGGCGAGTGTTTCGGCTTCGGGTCACAGCGGCCTCCCGGTGAGGGCGGTGCGCAGGGCGGCGGCCGCGGCGTGCGGACCGGAGACGACGGGCACCCCCAGCGCGGTGGAGAGGAACGCGGCGGCGGGCGCCAGGGAGAACTGGGCGAGCAGGACCGTGTCCGCGCCGGTGACGTGCGGCAGGCACGCGTCCCGCAGCGCGTCGCGGAGCGTGGAGAGGTCGCCTTGGCGGGCCGCGTCGAACGCGTCGGGCGCGACCACTCCGACCGGCTCCGTCGCCGGTCCGGCCGCGGCGGCGACCGCGGTGAAGCGCTTCAGCGAGTCCCGCATCGCTGCCTCGAACGAGGCGAGCACGAGCACCCGGCCCCGTCCGGCGGAGAGAGCCAGCGCCTGCTCGAAGGCAGCGGTGTCGGGGGCCAGGAGCGGGACCGGCGTCTCGACCGCCTCGGCGACCGAGCCGTAGAGCGAACAGGTCAGCAGCACTCCGTCGGCCCCACCGGCCAGGGCGTGGCCGATCAGCCGGGCCATCCGGTCCACGAGGGCCGGGGACAGCGGGCCGTCCTCCGGCGCGTCGTCGAGCAGCCGGTCGTCCAGCAGGTTCCAGGGCTCGGCCGCCGGGAACTCCTCGGCCAGTCCCGCGACCGCCGGGGCGATGGCGGTGGGTGTGGCGCTGATCAGCGCGATCCTCGGTGCGCGGGCACGCCGCGCCGCTACCCCGCTCATCGGTGCGCCTCCGCCGGTGACGCCGCTGCTCCGGTGTGCCGGACGACCCAGGAGAGACCGTTCACCGTGCCGTTCGCCGGGCGGTACTCACAGCCGATCCAGCCCTGGTAGGAGGCGTCCAGGAGGGTGCCGAAGACACGCTGCCAGGAGATCTCGCCGCTGCCGGGCTCCGTGCGTTCCGGCGGGTCGGCGATCTGCAGGTGGCGGACCCGGGGCAGGTGCTCGCGCAGGGTCGTGACGAGGTCGCCCTCCTGGACCTGTACGTGGTAGAGGTCCAGGAGCAGTCCGATCCCGTCGCCGCCCAGGGCCTCCACGACGGCTGCGGCCCGCGCCTGGGTGTCCAGCAGGAACCCGGGCACGTCACGGCCGTTCTGTGCCTCCAGGACCAGGCACACCCCCGTGCCCCGGGCCCGTTCGACGGCCCAGGTCAGGTTGGTGACGAACGTGGCGAAGGCCCGGTCGTGGCTGACGCCGGGCGGCCTGATGCCGCCCAGCACGTGCAGGAAGTCGCTGCCCAGCTCGGCCGCGTAGTCGAGGCCGCGCTCCAGGCCCCCGCGGAACTCGGCGGCCCGGCCGGGGAGGCAGGCAACGCCCGCCCGCTCGGGCGAACCGGGCTCGCCCATCGGTGCGTTGATCAGTACCTGGTGGAGACCCGCGTCGTCGAGGCGTCGGCGCAGGCGGGTTGCCGGGTACGGGTAGGGGTCGGCGTACTCGACGCCGGTGAAGCCGGCCGCGGCGGCGGCGTCGAACCGTTCCTCGAAGGGGACTTCGGTGAACAGCCACTTGAGGTTGGCGTCGAAGCGCTGCCCGTTCGGCGCCCGCATCAGCGCGCTCCCGTGCCGGCGGCGACGCTCACGCTGCCGGGGTTGACCAGGTGGTCCGGGATGCGCCCGGCGAGCAGCTCGACCACCTGCCGGGCGGCCATCGCGCCGGACCTGGCACGGGCCTCGACGGTGGCGGCGGCGATGTGCGCGGTCACGATGACGCTGTCGAGCCCGCGCAGCCTGCTGTCGGCGGGCAGCGGTTCGTGCTCGGTCACGTCCAGCGCGGCGCCCGCCAGCCGGCCCGCCCGGACCGCGTCGGCCAGTGCGTCCTCGTCCACGACTCCGCCCCGGGAGGTGTTGATCAGATACGCGTCGGGCTTCATGCGGCGCAGGGCGACCGCGTCGATCAGGTGCCGGGTGGTCGCGTCCAGGGAGATGTGCAGGGTGAGGAAGTCCGCCTCGGTCAGCACGTCGTCGAGGGACCGCGCCTCGACCCCGGTCTCCTTCAGGAAGTCCTCGTCCAGCCAGGGGTCATGGGCGACCACCCGCATACCGAGGGCGAGCGCCGCACGGGCGACGGTCCGGCCGATGGAGCCGAGGCCGACGATCCCGAGCGTGGTGCCGTGCAGTTCCCGGCCGCTCTCCTGTGTCCAGCCGCCCTCCCGCACCGCGGTGAGGTTCTGCGGAATGCGCCGGGCGCAGTTCAGCATCAGCGCCAGGACGTGTTCGGCGACGGATATGCGGTTGGTCCCCGGGGTGATGGTGACCGCGACGCCGCGCCGGGTCGCCGCCGCGACGTCGATGTTGTCGTGGCCGACGCCGCAGCGGCTGAGGATCCTCAGTCCGGGTGCCGCTTCGATGACCTCCGCGGAGAAGGGGTCGGTGCCGGCGACGACACCGGCCACGTCGGCGACGCATTCCGCCAGCGAGGCGCCGGTGGCCTCCCGGTCGGCGCGCCGGGCGAAGACCGTTTCCAGGCCGGCGTCCCGGAGGATGCGGTCGACCGGGCCGCCGGGTTCGAGGTAAGGCGTTGTCACGAGTACACGGGGCGCACGTTCTTCGGAGGGCTGCGTCATGGGGATCCTCTGCGTTCTGCGGTGGCGCACAACCAATGAGATCGCGACTATAGTATACGATTCTTAGTAACGCTATAGCATTTACTCGAACAGGTGATCACTAAGGAGGGGGCGCGCTACCATCGGGCGACGAAGGAGACCTTGCATGCCTACGCGCCCGTCCGAGCGGCAACCCCTGGCCGATCAGATGTACGAAGTGCTGCTCGGACAGTTCATGGACGGACTGTGGTCACCGGGCCGGCCACTCAACATCGGCGCCCTGTCCCGCGAGCTGAACGTCAGCCAGACGCCTCTGCGTGAGGCGCTCGCCCGGCTCGAACACACCGGCCTGGTGCGCCGCGAGGCCCTCAAGGGCTACCGGGTGGCGCCGCTGTTCAGCGAGACCGAGCTGATCAAACTGATGGACGCCCGGCTGGTGCTGGAGCCGACCCTCGCCTACGAGGCGGGCCGCCGGACCACCCCCGAGTTCCTCCAGGACGTCGCCGACAGCATCGAGGAGCTGCGGCGCTGCACGACTGGGGACGGCTCGACGTCGCTGCGCGCCTACCTGTCGGCGGACGAGCGCTTCCACTTCCTGATCGCCCGGCAGTCGGCCAACCCCTTCCTGGAGTCGGCGTACCGTTCGCTGAGCGGCCACGTCCAGCGCTTCCGGCTCTTCACCGAGCTCGGATCGTCCGACGCGGAGTCGCCCGCCCGCGATCACGCGGCCGTCCACGACGCCCTGGTCGCGGGCGATGCCGAGGGGGCCGCCGACCGGATGCGGGAACACATCGAGAACGCGAAGGCGCGTGCGCTGAAGGACCGTCAGGCGGTTGCGAACGAATGACCCCGGCCCGTCACGGCTCCACCTCACGGATCAGCGGTGCCCGGCCCCGTCCGTGACCCGGTCGAGCCCGTAGAGGTCGGCGACGCAGCCGCCCGGCCAGTAGCGGCGCCCGCCTTCGCTGAACGGCTCCAGCATGTTACTGATCACCAGGCGCTCGTACGGCAGGACCCGCTTCCCGGCCCGCGCCCCCTCGCGCAGCCGGCGGTCCTGGGCGTCCCACTTCTCGGCACGGGCCCGCATCGCGGTGTCCAGGTCGGTGAGCGACAGGGCCGGGCCGAAGCAGACCAGCACGCAGAGCGCGGCGCACACCGCCTTCGCCGGGGCGGTGCGGCGGGTGAGGCCGCGCAGGCCGAGGCCCAGCAGGGCGCCCACGCCGACGAGCACGATCACGTACAGCAGGAGGTAGTCGTTCCACAGCCGGTTGGCGCTCGGGTCGCTCACCCGGTCGCGGAACACCGGGTAGGCGATGACCGTGCAGAGGTAGCCGGAGACGAGGAGCGCGAGCACCCCGGCGGCCGTGAGCAGGGGCCAGTGCGCGGGCGGGCGGGGCGTCGTCCCGTCCGCCCGGCGGCACAGCAGCCCCAGCAGGACGCCCACCGCGACCGCGCCCACGTACTGCCAGGTCGTGACCACGGTGACGGTGATCTCCGCGAACGCGCGCAGCGACGCGGCGAGGGAGTCCGGGGCGAGCAGGGAGGCGGTCCCCGCTCCGAAGCGCTCCCTGCGGGTCATGGAGCCGGGTGAGGTGATGAGGACCAGCGCCCCGGCCGCCGTCCCGGCGATGCCTCCGGCGCACCACAGGCGGACGAACCCCCGGTCGACGGCGGGGACGACCCGGCCGGAGACGAGGAGCGCCGCCAGCAGCACCACCACGACGACGATCGCCGTCTCCTCGGACAGCGTGGCGAGGAAGGCCGCCATCAGCGCCGCGACGACGATGGCGATGACCCGCCCCCGGCGGGTACGGGCGAGCAGAAGCGGAATCGACGCGGCGCACGCCAGGACGGGCGGCAGGGTGTGCGAGACGGACGCGGCGGGCCAGTAGAACGTCTTGTACGTGTTCGGCGTGACGAACAGGAAGAGCACGGCGGTCAGCGCCGCGAGCAGGAGCGGCAGCCCGCGCGGGGTGCGCAGCCGGGCCCGGCGCAGTGCCAGGACGGCCACCGCCCAGAGGACCGCGAGCACCAGGACGGCGCTGACCAGGGGGTACCACTGGTGTCCCGCGACCTGGAACTTCGCGTACGCGCCGACCAGGAGGGCGTTGGCGACCCGCCCGTTGTCGTCGAAGTAGAACGTCCCGACGAGGCCGGTGATGCCGTCGTCCCGGACGGCGGGCAGGAAGCACCAGTCGTCCGCGCCGGGCCTCACCCACCGCCCGAACCAGGAGGCGGCGGCGAGCAGGGCGAGGGGCGGGAGCGCGAGGGCGCTCACCCAGAGGGCGGTCCAGGGGCTCTCCGAGGGGCGCGCGGCCGGGTCCGACGTCTCCTCGCCCCTCCGCGGCTCCTCCGGGGCGGTGGTCACGGGAACGTCGTCGGGCATCGCGGACGTCACCCCTCCCGGGACGAGCGGGTGGGCAGCGGTTCGGGCGCCGGGCGGCCGGGCGGCGGTTCGGCCCGCGGCGCCGCTTCGGCGGCCTTGGTCCGGCCCGAGGTGATCGCCCACCGGGCCAGCAGGAACGAGACCGGGGTGACGAGGACGCCCGCCGCCAGCGCGGCGAGGTTCTTGTCCATCCCGAGGCCGCTCACCGCCCCGTAGAGCAGCGCTCCGGACGCCACCAGGTTGACGAGGCTGGAGAGGGGATAGCGGACGAACCCGTGCCAGGTCGGCCGCGTCCGGCAGGTGACGTAGGAGTTGAGCAGGAACGAGCACACGATGCTGACCGCGAAGCCGATGACATGGGCCGACAGGTAGGGGATCCAGCGGTTCAGCGAGGCGTAGACACCGAGGTAGACGGCGGTGTTCACACAGCCGATGAGGAGGAAGCTGCCGAACTGGCGGACGGTACGGGACCGGCCGGGGGCGCCGGACTCCGGGGCGGGGGCCGGGGCGGGGGCGTCGGTCGCGGGGGCTCCGGTCGCAGGGACCGGGGCGGGCGCTCCGGTCGCGGGGGCCGGGGGAAGCGTGGCGGTCGCGGGGGCCGGGGGAAGCGTGGCGGCGCGTTCGCCGGGGCCTCCGGTGAGTTGCGGGCGCGGCGGCGGGCCGTCCGGCAGTGCCCGCCGGGTCGCGTCGGTCTCCCGCACGACGTAGGGCGGTCGGTGTTTCGCCTCGTGGTAGATGCGGCCCACGTACTCGCCGATGACCCCGAGCGTCACCAGCTGGATGCCGCTGAGGGCGACGACGGCGGTGAGGAGGGTGGCGTAGCCGGGGGTGTCGGCGCCGTGCAGGACGACGCCCACGACGGTCCACAGGGCGTAGACCAGGGCCGAGACGAAGACCCAGAAGCCGGTGTAGATCGCGAGGCGGAGCGGCCGGTTGTTGAAGGAGAGCAGTCCGTCGATGCCGTAGTTCAGCAGCCGCTTGCTGCCCCATTTCGACCGGCCCGCCACCCGCTCGCTGTTGCGGTAGCGGAAGGTGACCGTGTCGAAGCCGATCCAGGAGAAGATCCCCTTGGAGAAGCGGTTGCTCTCGGGAAGGGACAGGACGCTCTCCACGGCCCGCCTCGACAGCAGCCGGAAGTCCCCCGACCCGTCGATGAGCTCCACGTCCATGCAGCGGCGGACGAGCGCGTAGTAGGTGTGGCTGAGGGTGGTGCGGAGCATGCCCTCGCCCGCGCGGTCGCGGCGCGGGATGACCTGGTCGTAGCCGTGCCGGTGCAGTTCCAGCATGCGGGGGATCAGCTCGGGCGGGTGCTGGAGGTCGGCGTCCATGATGACCACGGCAGCTCCCCTCGACATGCGGAGGCCGGCGAGCATGGCGGCCTCCTTGCCGAAGTTGCGGCTGAAGGCGGTGTAGTGGACGCGTGGGTCGCGCGCGGCGAGGGCGCTGAGCAGGAGGCGGGTGCGGTCCCGGCTGCCGTCGTCGACGTAGCAGATCTCGAAGCTGTCCCCGAGGGGGTCCAGGACGCCGACCAGGGCGGCGTGGAAGGCCTCGATCACCTCGGCCTCGTCGAAACACGGCACGACGACCGACAACTGAAGGCCAGTCACACGCCACCTCCGGACTTCGGGCCCCTCCTGGGTGCCGGGCCTCACCGGCGCGGCGCCGTCGGCCTCCGGCACCGGGCCTCGGAACGCGCCACGTCCGCCCCATCTCACGACGGGCGGCGGCCTCCGCCTCCGCGCACACGCGCGGGGGAACCTCTTTCCCGCGCCCTTTCATGCGAACAGCCGACGCGGATCGGCAGAACGCCGGGTCGCGAGGGCGAAAAGGCGCGCATAGCCTCACAAAGGTGATATCTCCTCGATCGCCACGGGCTCGGAACACCGCACCCGGCGGCCCCTGGCTCCCGGGCCGGGCCCGGCTTCCCGGCCGGTCGGCCGGATCTCCCGGCGGCCCTGTGGCCGGGCTTCCCGGCGCCCTCCTGGCCGGGCCTCTCGCCGGTCTGCTCGCCGTGCTGTCCGCCGTGTGCTGGCTGGTGCTCCCCGCCGCCGCGCCCGCCCGCGCCGACGACCCCGTCGAGCTGTCCCGGGACGGGCAGATCACCGACCGGGTAGGGGCGCTGGGCGACCGGACGGGGCAGGTGGAGGACGCACTCGACCGGTTGTACGCCGATGAGCGCGTCCAGCTCTTCGTGGTGTACGTACGCGATTTCTCCGGCCGGTCCGGGCAGACCTGGAGCGACGAGACCGCCGACCGCAACGGCCTGGGCCAGGACGACGTGCTGCTCTCCGTCGCCACCCACGACCGGCAGTACGCCTACTCCGTCGACGCCGGCTCCGCGCTCACCGACGAGCAGCTGCGGGAGGTGGCGGGCACCGCGATCGAACCCGCGCTGCGGGAGAACGACTGGGCGGGGGCCGCGATCGGCGCGGCCGACGGCTACGGCTCCGTGCTGGCCGGACGCCCGGTGACCGCCCCCACCATCACGCCGGGGCCCGCCGATCCCGGAACGGGCGGCTCCGACTCCACCGGCGCCCGCGATGTCATCCTGCCGGTGGCCGTCGTGGTGGGCGCGGGCGCGGTCGGCGCCTACGCGTACGCCCGGCGCAGACGGCGTACGACGACCCGCACCACCCCGGCGGCCACCGGCTGGGGCCGGGGCGCGGGGGCGGGTGGTGCGCCGGAGCCGCCGACGCCGCTGCCGGAGCTGGACGGGCAGGCGAAGCAGGTGCTGGTGGACACCGACGACGCGGTGCGCACCAGCGAGGAGGAACTCGGCTTCGCCACCGCCCAGTTCGGCGAGGAGGCGGCGAAGCCCTTCACCGAGGCGGTCGCGCGGGCGAAGGACGAGCTGACGCGGTCGTTCCGGTTGCGCCAGCAGCTCGACGACGCCTTCCCGGAGGACGACGCGACCCGCCGCCGGATGCTGGAGGAGATCCTGCGGCGGTGCGCGACCGCGAACGAGGGCCTGGACACCGTCTCCGAGGACTTCGACCGGCTGCGCGCCCTGGAACGCAACGCGCCGCAGGCCCTGGCCACCGTGGACGCCACCCACCGCGGCCTGGCCGGACGGGTCGTGGCGGCCGAGTCGGGCGTCGCCGGGCTGCACGAGCGGTACGGGGAGGGCACCGCCGCACCCGTGGCGGCCGACGTCGAGCAGGCGAAGGACCGGCTCGTCTTCGCGGCCTCGGCCGTGGAGCAGGCCCGTACGGCGGTCGAGGGCGGCGAGAACTCCCGGGCCGCGGTGTACATCCGGGGAGCCGAGGGCGCGGTGGGCCAGGCGGGCACGCTGCTGGACTCGGTGGACCGGCGGGCGGCGGAGCTGGGTGAGGCCGCGCGGAAGCTGCCCGCCGCGCTGACCGAGACGGAGACCGACCTCGCGGACGCGGGCGGGCTGCTCGAAGGAACCGCCGAGGGCGCGTCGACCGCCGATCTGCGCGGCCGGATCGCCCGCGCCGAGGCCGTACTCGGCGATGTGCGGGCCGCGACGGCCGCCGGACCGTACGACCCGGTCGACGCGCTGCGCCGGGTGGAGGAGGCGGACGCGGCCCTGGACGAGGCGCTGGCGGGGGCCCGGGACCAGGAGCGGGGCGAGGCGAAGGCCCGCTCCCTCCTCGATCAGGCGATGCTCACCGCCCGGTCCGCGATCGGGGCGGCGGCCGACTTCATCACGACCAACCGGGGTGCGGTCGGCAGCCAGGCCCGCACGCGGCTGGCCGAGGCGCAGCGGCGGTGGGAGCGGGCCCGGGAGCTGTCGGCGACGGACGCGCAGGGGGCGCTGGCCGAGGCGCGGCAGGCGGACGCGCTGGCCGGGCAGGCACTGAGCCTGGCCGAGCAGGACGTCCGGGGCTCCGGTTCCCTGCGGGGTCCCGGTTCCATGCAGGGCGGGGGCGGGGGCATGGGCGGGGCGGTGCTCGGCGGCATCATCCTCGGCGGGCTGTTCGGGGGCGGCGGCCGGTCCGGCGGCTTCGGCGGCGGGCCGGGCAGCTTCGGAGGGGGCGGCACCCGGGGCCGCCGGGGCGGTGGCGGCCGCTTCTGAACGACCGGCAGGGCAGGAACGGACACACCGGCACGACCGTCTCGACTTCCAAGGAGTCATCCCATGAGCAAGCAGACCATCCTCGGCCGCGTCACCCAGCTCGCCAAGGCCAACATCAACGCCCTCATCGATCAGGCCGAGGACCCGCAGAAGATGCTGGACCAGCTGATCCGGGACTACACGAACAACATCGCGGAGGCCGAGCAGGCGGTCGCGGCCACCATCGGCAACCTCCGGCTGATGGAGCAGGACCACAAGGAGGACGTCGAGGCGGCGGCCGAGTGGGGCGGCAAGGCGCTGGCCGCCAGCCGGAAGGCCGACGAGCTGCGCGGGGCCGGGTCGGTCGCGGAGGCCGACAAGTTCGACAACCTGGCGAAGGTCGCGCTGGGCCGCCAGCTCCAGTCCGAGCAGGAGGCGAGGACGGCCGGCCCGACGATCGCCTCGCAGAGCGAGGTGGTGGACAAGCTGAAGTCGGGGCTCGACCAGATGAAGGCCAAGCTCTCCCAGCTCAAGGCCAAGCGTGACGAGTTGGTGGCGCGGTCGAAGTCCGCGCAGGCGCAGAACCGGATGATGGACGCCGTGAAGAGCATCGACGTCCTGGACCCGACGAGCGAGCTGAGCCGCTTCGAGGACAAGGTGCGGCGCGAGGAGGCGAAGGCGCTGGGCAAGCAGGAGCTGGCGGCCTCCTCGCTGGACGCCCAGTTCGAGGAGCTGGACGGCCTGGGCGACAGCGCGGAGGTCGAGGCCCGGCTGGCGGCCCTGAAGACGGGCGCGTGACGGAGGACGGGCGCGTGACGCGGAGTGCGCCGGGAGTGCCCGCGTGCCCCCGGCGGACCGGGCGGGGCCGGCGCCCCGACGGAGGGCGCGGGGCTCAGTACATGCTCAGGAGCTGCTCCACGGAGAGTTCGGCGGCCGGGGCCCCGTCCGGCAGGGCCAGTTCGAACCAGACGGTCTTGCCGCGCGGAGTGCGGCGCGATCCCCAGGCCGTGCTGAGCAGACCGACCAGCTGGAGGCCGCGGCCACCCTCGTCGGTGTCGCGGGCGCGGCGGCGGCGGGGCTGGACGAGGCCGGCGTCCCACACCTCGCAGACCAGGGTGCGGTCGCGCAGCAGCCGGAGCCGGATCTCGCCCTCGCCGTAGCGCAGGGCGTTGGTGACCAGTTCGCTGACGAGGAGTTCGGTGGTGTCGACCAGGTCGTCGAGGTCCCAGGCGACCAGCTGCGAGCGGGCCAGCTCACGGGCGCGCCCCACGGAGCGGGGCTCGCGCGGCAGCGTCCAGTCCCCTACCGCCTCCTCGGGGAGCCCCTGGATGCGGGCCATCAGCAGGGCGATGTCGTCCTCGCCGTGCCGGGTGTCGAGGGTGCTCAGCACATGGTCGCAGGCGTCCTCCAGCTCCATCTGCGGACCGGTGAGAACGGCCCGCAGGGCGTCCAGGCCCTCGTCCAGCGGCTGGTCGCGGGACTCCACGAGGCCGTCGGTGTAGAGGGTGAGCAGGGCGTTCTCCGACAGCTCGACCTCGACCTCCTCGAACGGCTCGCCGCCGACGCCCAGCGGCATGCCCGGCGGTACGTCGATGAGCCGGGCGGGCCGGCCGGGCTCGACGACGGCCGGGGGGAGGTGCCCGGCGTTGGCGAACGTGCAGCGCCGGGTGACCGGGTCGTAGACCGCGTACACGCAGGTCGCGAGATACACCTCGGAGAGGTCCGCCTCGCGGGACTTCTGCGCGGCGCGGGAGGGCCACTGCGCTCCCCCGCTGCCGCCGAGGCCCTCGCTGCGCTCGCCGCCGCCCGGGGAGCCGAGGCCGCGGGCGACCTCGTCGAGGGCGGAGAGCACTTCGGCGGGCTCCAGGTCGAGGAGGGCCAGGGTCCGCACGGCGGTGCGCAGTTCGCCCATGGCGACGGCGGCGCGCAGGCCGCGGCCCATGACGTCGCCGACGACGAGGGCGGTGCGGTGACCGGGCAGCTCGATCACGTCGAACCAGTCGCCGCCGACCTCGGTGGCGGTGTTGCCCGGCAGATAGCGGCAGGCGATGTCGAGTCCGGCGGCCTCGGGGTCACCGGGGGGCAGGAGGCTGCGCTGGAGGATCAGGGCGCGTTCGTGCTCGCGGCGGTAGAGGCGGGCGTTGTCGATGCAGACGGCGGCGCGGGCGGCCAGCTCGGTGGCCAGGGCCCGGTCGCGCTCGCCGAACGGCTCGCTGCCCTTCGTACGGGAGAACTGGACGAGGCCGACGACCGTGTCGTGCGCGACCATCGGCACGGCGAGCGTCGACTGCACGAAGCCCATCTCGTCGCCGGGGACGTCCTCGACCCGGCCGGAGCGCAGCGCCGTGGCGCAGGGCGAGCCGAACGGGAAGCGGTGGACGGAGCCGAGCGCGGGCGGCAGGCCGTCCGGGCCCGGAGGCCCGCTGCCCGCCGCGGCGGTGGGCAGGGCGTCGGCGACCGCGCTGGCATGGGCCACCCGGCGCAGCTCCGCCGAGCCTCCGGCGGCGTCACGGTGGGCGGGCGCCCAACTGCCGGGAGCGGCCTCCTCGCCGGTGAGCAGCCCCTGGTAGAGGTCGACGGTGGCGAGGTCGCAGAAGCCGGGGACCGCCACGTCGAGGAGTTCGCGGGCGGTGGTCTCCAGGTCCAGGGAATTGCCGATGCGGGCGCTGGCCTCGTTGAGGAGGGCGAGGTTGCGGCGGGCGCTGGCCGCCTCGCGGGCGGCGATGTGCCGGCGGGTGACGTCGGTGGCGAGGCCGGCGACGCCGACGGGGCGGCCGGCCCCGCTGTGCACCCGGTAGAGGTTCATGGACCAGTGGCGGCGCTGGGTGCCGCCCGGGGCGGGGCCGACGAGCTGGAGGTCGGTGACCGACTCCCCGGTCTCCAGGACCCGTTTCAGGGTGGCGGACAGCCGGTCGGCCTCGGCGCGCGGCAGATAGTCCTCCACCGTGCGGCCCCGGTGGTCGTCGGCCGCGCCGCCGAAGACCGTGGCGAAGCGCTGGTTGGCCCGGACGACGGCGAAGTCCGTGCCGAACAGCACGAAGCCGAAAGGAGATTGGCCGAATATGGCCTGCGAGGCGGCGAGGTCCGTCTCGATCCGCCGCAGGGCCCGGACGTCCACGACGATACAGAGCGCGGCCCGCTCGCCCCGGCCCGTCAGACTCGGCATCACATAGACCTCGGCGACGCCGTGCGCCCCGCCCTCGCCCGGCATCCGGAACGGGACGAGGCCCGTCCACTCCTTGCCGTCGAGGATCTCGCCGACCCGTCGGTGGCCGTCCGAGCGCAGCTCGGCGGGCATGAAGGCCTCCACCGGGTCGCGGCCTATCGCCTCGGTCGAGGACATGCCGAACAGACCGGCGGCCCGGCTGCTCCACTGCTCGATCAGACCGTCGGGGCCGATCGAGAAGGAGGCGACCCTGATGTAGTCATAGATCGAGCCGGGCGGACTGCTCTGCCACACGACATCGCCCGTGGTCCCGACGACCTCACCGACCTCACCTGTTGTCCCAGGTATTTCGCTCACGCGACCGTCCCCTCCAGCTCACACACCGGACCGGTCCTGCCCGCAGTATTCAGCACTACGGCCCCGACCGACACGGCGTTCACGATCACAGCAAGGTCTCAGTCCCTTTCAGCCAGGTTCTGCCCGACCTCTGGTGATCGCTGTGCGTCCCTCCACTCTCCTAACCAGGGAGAGCCAGCTCGAACCACACCGTCTTGCCACTCTTTCCGCGACGGGTCCCCCAGCGACGTGCGGAACAGGCCACGAGCTGGAGCCCCCGGCCACCCTCGTCCTCGGGTCCCGCACTGCGTTCGGTGGGTGGATCCGGAAGCGGATCGGAGACTTCCACCAGCAGTACCGGGGCGGCGGGAGGGCGGTCGGCGAATGGGAGATCCCCGTCCGCGTGCGACTGGACCAGGCGTACGCCGATGGGTCCGGAGGCGTACCGGAGGGAGTTGGTCACCAGCTCGCTGACGAGCAGGACCGCCAGGTCGCCCACCGCGGCGTCGAGGCCCCAGGAGCCCAGCGCGCCCCGGACGGCGTGCCGGGCGCTCCGCACGGAACCGGGTTCGGCGGGGAAGGTCCACTCGGCGCAGTCGCCTTCGGTATCGATCACGCCGATCACTTCCCAGGGCCGACCACGGGCACACCTCTTGCGCAAATGGGCACTAATCAGCCCATACCCACGTTTTGTTGCCCACTACCGCGCAACCTGGCGTTTGGTGCAGACGGGCGTACGCGCACGACGCCGGGAGGACACGGCCGGAGAAGACGGGCGCAGGTCGCAGTCGGAGATCACGGCCGCAGGTCACGGCAGGTCAGCCCAGCGCGCCCGCCGCCCTGAGGTCGTCGAAGAGCAACTGGTCCACGGGCGGCACAAGGGCCCGGTCGGCGAAGGAGAACCACGCCATCTCCTCGATCTCGCTGCTCGCGGCGAGCGTGCCGCGGTAGTCGCCGTAGTAGCAGCTCATCCGTACGACGGCGGCGCCGGGCCGGTCGTCCACGGGGGCCTCGTACGTACCGGCGTGGACGACGGTCTCCCTGATCAGGCCGACCGTCAGCTCCTCCTCGACCTCCCGCAGGAGCGTCTGCAGATCGGTCTCCGCACCCTCGCGCTTGCCGCCCGGGATGTAGAAGACGTCCTTGCCCCGGGGCCGCGCGCAGAGGATCCTGCCGCCCTCGATCCGCACCCACGCCACCGTGTCGATCAGCACCGCCACCACTCCGCCCCGCTCGCCGTACCTCCGGCGGCTTCCGCACCCCCGGTCCGGGCGGGACCCTACCGCCCGGACCGCCGACCCACGGAACGCGGGGACGCGGGCGGTGGGCACACGGACGGTGGAGGCGGGGCAGGGGCAGGGAAGGGAACGGGAGGCGGGCACGGGTGCGCGCCACGAGGGCGCACGGGCGCACGCGGGCGGGAAGGCGCCCCGGGAGGACCGATGGGGCCCGGGAGGCGGAACGGCCTCCCGGGGCCCACAGGCCGTCCGCGCGTCAGGGCCTGGTGCCCTGCCCCACGCGCTCCACCCGGTAGACCTGGTGGCGATGGCGGTCGTCGAGGCCGTCGGCGACCTTCTGCGCCTCGGCCTGCGTGGCGTACCTGCCCACGCGGTAGCGATTGCCGCCGTCGTCCTGCCGTATCACCTGCCAGGGGAGCACCGCGCCGCTGTCGCTCATCGTGTCGCTCCCCCGCATATCGCCCCTCTTCCCACCGGCGTGCACGTCTCTAAGCATCCCCAGGAAACCGCAGTACGCATATGCCCGAGCGTACGCCTGACCTTCACTCAGTGCAGGCGGGTTTGCACAAAGAGATACACATCCGGCCATCACGAAAGGGGCGCATCCGCAGAATGCGCCCCCTCATGACCCAACAGCCCCGGCCGACAGGCCCCCATCGACGCCGGGCGGCCCCGTCAGCCGGACCGACGGGGCGTCATCTCACCTCATCTCACCGGGAGGTGGTACGCGACCCGGTACCGGTCCGCCGGCACCACCACGTCGGCCGTCTCCACGGCCCGGCCCGAGGCGTAGTACGTACGCCCGATGACGATGACCACATGGCCGGGCACGCCGCCGAGCGCCAGGAGCTCCTCCGCCAGCCCCGGGCGCGCGCCGACCTCCTCGGCGACGTTGTCCACGACGACGTCGATCGCGGCCATCCGGTCGACCACTCCGCAGCCGCCCAACGGACCCTCCTCCGGCAGCATCACCGGCGTCCGGCCGGTGACGGCCAGCGGCTCCCAGGAGGTGGAGAGCATGGTCGGCTCACCCGCCTCCCGGAAGACGTAGTGCGTACGCATCACGCGGTCACCCGGCTCGATGCCCAGCCGCTCGGCGATCTCGGGGTTCGCCCCCTCCTGCTCGCTGCGGGACTCCCAGGTCCCGCGCGCCCCCTCCGCCGTCTGCTCCTGCCGGAACGGACTGGCCCCCCCGTCCGGCCGGTTGCCGGAGCGGGCGATCCTGCGCGGCACGGGACGCTCGCGCACATAGGTGCCGGAGCCGGAGCGCCCCTCGACCAGCCCCTCCGCCATCAGGACCTTGCGCGCCTCCAGGGCGACGGTGTCCGAGACCCCGTACTCCTCCCGGATGCGGGCCTGCGACGGCAGGCGGGTATGGGGCGGCAGCGCGCCGTTGACGATCTTCTCCCTGAGATCGCTCGCCACGCGCAGATAGGCGGGCTGCTCACCGAAAGTCACAGGCCACTCCCAACAGGTTGACAGTCTGCGACAGCCTGACAACCGTGGGTTGTGCACCGCAAGCATGGGCCAGAGTTTCACTCAATGTGATGATCTTGTGACGGTGCACGCATACCTCGAACGCGTGCGCCAGATCAGTCCCGGACATCCTCCGACTCGACTCTGCCCAACGTCACACCGGCCGACACGGCCGCATCGGCACCGCCGCGCCAGCGCCGCACAGGCACCGCGCCGTCACCGCCACGGCACCGCCATCGAAGTCCGGCAACTCCCGGACTCTTGACCATTTTTGGTCCAGACCAATACCTTCCTGTGCACAGCACGGCTCCCGTACTTCCTTCCGCTTTCCTTCCGTTTCCCTTCCGCACCGGATCACGCACAGGAACGAGCCTCATGCGCCGAAGAAACCTGTCCCGAATGACCACCGCCGGCGTCGCCCTGGCCCTGCTGGGGGGCATCGCGCCCGCCGCCACGGCCAGCGCCGACCACGACCGGAGCAACGGCGGCGACCGCGACAAGGGGCACCACCGCCCCGCGTACAAGAGCGTCGGCTACTTCACCCAATGGGGGATCTACGGACGCGACTTCCAGGTCAAGGACCTGGACACCAGCGGGGCCGCGGCCAAGCTGACCCACATCAACTACGCCTTCGGCAACGTCAACGCCGAGGGCAAGTGCTTCACCGGCAACATCCCCGGCCAGGCGGACGCCTGGGCCGACTACGGCCGTCCGCTCGACGCGGCGGGATCGGTGGACGGCGTCGCCGACACCGACGCCCAGCCGCTCGCGGGCAACTTCAACCAGCTGCGCGAGCTGAAGGCCAAGCACCCCGGCCTCAAGGTCATGATCTCGCTGGGCGGCTGGAGCTACTCCACCCACTTCTCCGACGCGGTCCGCACCGCGGCCTCGCGCAAGGCCCTCGTCGCCTCCTGCGTCGACCTGTACATCAAGGGCGACCTCCCGGTGGACGGGGCCCGCGGCGGCCGGGGCGCGGCGGTCGGCCTCTTCGACGGCATCGACGTCGACTGGGAGTGGCCCGGCTCGCCGGGCAACGAGGGCACCGTCTACCGCCCGGAGGACAAGAAGAACTTCACCGCCCTGATCCACGAGTTCCGCACCCAGCTCGACGCCTACGCGAAGAGCCAGGCGAAGGCCAAGGAGAAGGCCGCCAAGGGCAAGGGCCACGGGCACGGGAAGCCGAAGCCGAAGCACTACGACCTGTCGGCCTACGTGGCGGCCAACCCGAAGGCGATCGACGCGGGCTTCGACGTGAAGCGCCTCATGAGGGACTTCGACTTCGTCAACATCCAGGGCTACGACTACCACGTCTCCGGCGAGAAGAAGACGGCGCAGCAGTCGGCCCTGTACGCGAAGAACGACTTCAGCGTCGATCAGACCGTGCGCGACTGGGTGCGCCGCGGTGCGCCCAAGCACAAGATCGTGGTGGGCCTGCCGACCTACGGCCAGGGCTGGACCGGAGTGAGCGGCGGCGGCACGGGCATGGGCCAGCCGGCCACGGCCCCGGCTCCGGCCACCTGGGCGGCGGGCTACGAGGACTACAAGGTCCTCAAGAAGCTGGCCGCGTCGGGGGCGTACAAGGTCCACCGTGACGTGAAGAACGGCCACGCGTGGCTGTTCGACGGCACGACGCTGTGGACGTACGACGACCCGCAGGTGCTGCGCACCAAGGCCTCGTACATCCGGGACAAGGGCCTCGGCGGGGCGATGTTCTGGTCGCTGGACGGGGACACGGAGAACGGTGAGCTGATCACCGCGGTCGACCGCGGGCTCAACCGCCGCTGACACCGCCACCGGCACCGAAGGGGCCGGGGCGGCCGCGTGACGCGGCCGCCCCGGCCCGACGTCCGGGACTCAGCGGTTCAGGTGTTCAGGGGTTCGGCGATTCGGCCCGGCACGCCGGGGCGTGTCTCAGAACTGGAGCGCCCAGCTGTTGATCCGCCCGGTGTCGGCGCTCGCGTTGTCGCCGACCCGGAGCTTCCAGGTGCCGTTGGCGACCTCGGAGGAGGCGTTGACGGTGTACGTGGTGACCACGTTGTCGGCGCTGCCGCCGGTGCCGTACGCCTTCAGGTTGTAGACGGAACCGTCGGGCGCGACCAGGTCGATCCTCAGGTCGCCGATGTAGGTGTGCGAGATGTTGACCGGGACGCTCAGCGCGGCCGGGGCGTTACCGGTGACACCGGTGACGGTGACCGGCGCCTCGACGGTGGCGTTGTCGTTGATCGCGTACCCGGTGGTGTTCTCGAACTTCTTGCCGGGCGGCGGGGTGGTGCCGCCGGGGCCCACGTACAGCAGCCGGTTCGGCGAGCCGCTGCCCGGGTTGGTGACGACCCCGGGAGTGGAGGCCGCGACCAGGGCGGCGGAGATCTGGGCGGGGGTGGAGCCCGGGTTGTCGGCGAGGTAGATCGCGGCGGCGCCGGCGACGTGCGGGCTGGCCATCGACGTGCCGGAGATGGTGTTCGTGGCACTGTCGCTGGTGTGCCACGACGAGGTGATCGAGGAACCGGGGGCGAAGATGTCCACGATCGAGCCGTAGTTGGAGAAGCTGGAGCGGGCGTCGGTGTTGGTCGTCGAGCCCACCGTGATCGCCTCGGCGACACGCGCCGGCGACTTGGTCGAGGCGTCGGTGGACTCGTTGCCCGCCGCGACGGCGTAGGTGACGCCGGAGGCGACGGACCGGCGCACCGCGGCGTCGAGCACCGAGTCCGCGCCGCCGCCGAGGCTCATGTTGGCGACGGCCGGCTTGACGGCGTTGGCCGTCACCCAGTCGATGCCGGCCACGACTCCCGCGGTGGTGCCGGAGCCGCTGTTGTTCAGCACCCGCACGCCGACGATCTTGGCCTTCTTGGCCACGCCGTACGCGGTGCCGGCCACGGTGCCCGCCACGTGCGTGCCGTGGCCGTTGCCGTCCTGCGACACGTTGTCGTTGTCCACGGCGTCGAAGCCGTTGAAGGCCCGGCCGCCGAAGTCGCTGTGGCTGATGCGCACCCCGGTGTCGATGATGTAGGCGGTGACGCCCTCACCGGCCTTGTCGGGGTAGGTGTAGCGCTGGTCCAGCGGCAGGTTCCGCTGGTCGATCCGGTCGAGGCCCCAGGAGGGCGGGTTGCTCTGGGTGGCGGAAGCCGTGAAGGTGCGGTTCTGCGAGACGGACGCGACGGCCGGGTCGGCGGCGAACTTCTTCGCCTCGGCGGCCGAGGCCTCGACCGCGTAGCCGTTGAGGGCCGAGCGGTAGGTCCGTTCGACGCTCGCGCCGTACTTCTTCGCGAGGGCCTTGCCCTGGGCGGAGTCGGACTTCACGGCCGAGTCCCTCAGCGTCACGATGTAGCTGTCGCTGATGGTGCCCGGGGCGCCCGCGTTCAGAATCACGCCTTCGGGGGCGCGCTCGGCCGCGGTCGCCGGAAGCGAGGCGGTGGCGAGTGCGACGGCGGCTGCGGTGGCTATGACGGTCGCCGCGGCGAGTCTTCGACGGGCCTGGGGGGTGTGACGCGTCACTGACATCTGAGGGGTCCTCCTCATCGGCGGTGCTCTGGTGGGGGGTGGTGCCGGAGCCGGGCGACCGACTCCCGACAGGGGCATGACAAATCAGCCATCGGAACGCCCCGTTCTCTGCGTCGTCCGGTGAACGGCACGCCCTGCTGCCAGCGAAAGATTGACCGATCCATGGCGAACCCACAAGGGTGCCTTGGGGTGCGCCATACGTGCGCCATTCACCTGCCATACGCCTGACACGACGGCGGGGATGACGGCCCGTCACTGCCCGGCGGACGGAACCCGGGCCGGGATCACCGCCCTGACCTGGTGCTGCCCGGTCTGCCGGGGCCCTTGGGGCCACTGCCACGCCCCGCGCGGGGCGTGGCCGCGAACGCGCTTTCCACGCGGGCCGATTCATGGTGATGTCACGAGGAATTCCTTGCGCCCGCCGCCCGGCGGTCTCCGCGCGGCGAGCCACGGCGCGGCGGGAGCGGCCGGTGGAGACGGGACCTGCTCCATCCGGCGGTCGGCCGGAGGCCCGGTGCGGGGGCCGTGCGCGCCGTGACGGCCGACCGCGCCCACGCGTCCCTACCTTCGTCCTGTGAGCCTCTCGCGCATCTCCGTCCTCGCGCCCCTCGTCGCGGCCGCCCTGATCGCACCGCTGCCGCCCCCCGCCGACGCCGCCGGGCCCCCCGGCCCCGCGCCGCTGCCGGGCCCGGTCCACCCGTCCGGCTCCCCCGCACCGCCCGCCTCGCCGCGGCCCGCCGTGCCCGCCTGCGGCCGGACGGACGGTGAGGGCGCCCCCGGGACCGCCTGGGCGCCGACGTCCACCCGCTTCGGGGAGGCCGCCGGCTACGACCCGTACACCGGCAACGGCTACCTCGGCCACCGGGTCCCCCCGGCCGGAGCCGGATACGCGGCCACCGGCGAGAAGACCGGCTGGCCGCTCTACACACCCCGCTACGACGGCGCGTTCGTCTCCGGGCTCTACGCGCGGGACAAGGCCGTCTCCGAGGGCCGCGAGGTGATCGCCGCGCTGCCGAGCTGGACGAACATCGATGTGGGCGTGGGCACGGAGACCCTCGGCCCGGACACCCCGGCGGGCCGGATCTCGCACTACCGCCAGACGGTCTTCCTCGCCTGCGGCCTCGTCCGCACCTCACTGCGGTGGACGACGGAGGACGGCCGCGCCACGGACCTCGTGTACGACGTGCTCACCGACCGGTCCGACGTCCACACCGGAGCCGTACGCCTGCGGATGACGCCGCGCTGGAGCGGCACCGCGACCGTCACCGGCCGGCTGGAGGACCGGGGCGCGCGCCGGATCACGCTCCGCGAGGACGGCACGTTCCGCACGCTCGGCACCGGGATCGAGGGGGCCGTCGCCCAGGCGATGCGGCGTGGTTCGGGTGTGGTCGAGACGCTGGGGCCCCGGGCCCGTACGTCTCCGAGGCCGACCCCGGTCCGCGCGGGCCGGACGTACACGTTCGAGAAGTACGTCGGCGTCGACACCGCCCTGACCTCCGGCGCCCCGGCCGAGGACGCCCGCGAGGCGGCGCACCGGGCGGCACGGCGCGGCTGGGACCGGGTCTTCGCGGCGAACGAGGCCGCCTGGCGCGCGGAGTGGTCCGCCGATGTGCTGGTCCCCGGGGACCGCCGGCTCCAGGGCCGGCTGCGCTCGGCCCAGTACGGGCTGCTGGCGAGCACCCGGCGGGGCTCCTCCGACAGCATCGCCCCGGCCGGTCTGACCAGCGACAACTACGCGGGCATGGTGTTCTGGGACGCCGAGACGTGGATGTTCCCGGGCCTGCTCGCCACCCGCCCCGAACTGGCGCGGTCGGTCGTCGAATACCGCTACCGCACCCGGGACGCGGCCCGAGCGAACGCCGAGAAGTACGGCCACCGGGGCCTGTTCTACCCGTGGACCAGCGCGAGCCGGGGCCGTATGGAATCCGAGTGCCAGAGCTGGGACCCGCCGCACTGCCTGACCCAGAACCACCTCCAGGGCGACGTCTCCCTGGCCGTCTGGCAGTACTACCTCGCCACCGGCGACCGCGACTGGCTGGCGGCGCGGGGCTGGCCCCTGCTCCGGGGCATCGCCGAGTTCTGGGAGTCGCGCGCCACGGCGAACGCGGACGGCAGCTACTCCGTCAACGACGTGGCCGGCCCCGACGAGTACAGCAACGGCGTCGACGACGGCGTCTTCACCAACGCGGTCGCCGCCACCGCGCTGCGCAACGCGACCCGCGCGGCCCGGCTCCTCGGCCAGAGCCCGCCCGCCGCCTGGAACGAGGTGGCGGACGGCCTGCGCATCCCGTACGACGCGGAGAAGAAGGTCTTCCTCCAGTACGCGGGCTACAACGGCTCCACGATCAAGCAGGCGGACACGGTCCTGCTGACCTACCCGCTGGAGTGGCCGATGGAGCCGGGCGCGGCGGCGGCCACCCTGGACTACTACGCGGCCCGCACCGACCCGGACGGCCCGGCGATGACGGACTCGGTGCACGCGATCGACGCGGCGGCGATCGGGGAGCCGGGCTGCTCGGCGTACACCTACCTCCAGCGCTCGGTGCGGCCGTATCTGCGGGGCCCGTACGACCTGTTCTCCGAGGCGCGCGGCGACAAGGCGGGGGCCGAGGACCCGCTGTCCGGCTTCCCCGCCGACGACTTCCTGACCGGGAAGGGCGGCTTCCTCCAGGTGTTCACGCACGGCCTGACGGGGCTCAGGCTCCGCGAGGACGGCGTGCGCCTGGACCCGACGCTGCCGCCCCAACTGCACGAGGGCGTCACGCTGAAGGGCCTGCGGTACCGGGAGGCGACGTACGAGGTCGGGATCGGCCCCCGGACGACCACGGTCCGCCTGACCTCGGGCACTCCGTTCACGGTCCACACGGCGAAGGGCCCGCGCCGCCTCTCCTCGGCGCTGGAGCTGCCCACCCGGCGCCCCGACCTGACCCCGACGGCCGACGCGGCGCGCTGCCGCCCGGTGACGGCGACGTCCGAGGCCCCCGGCCTGTACGCGGAGGCGGCGGTGGACGGGGCCCCGGCGACGTCCTGGTCCCCCGACGGCGCGGCGGGCTCCCTGACGGTGGACCTGGGCCCGAGGCCCCTCCGGCTCACCTCCGTGACCCCGGCCTGGAGCGACACGGCCCCCGCCTCGCACACCGTGGAGACCTCCGTCGACGGCCGCTTCTGGCGTCCCTACCTGGCGGGCGACACGGCACGCAAGGTCCGTGTGACGGTCCGCTCGGAGAATCCGCAGAAGCCGGCGGGACTGGCGGATCTGCGGGTGGAGGCGGAGGGGCGGTAGGGCGGCGGGAGGCGGTGGGAACACCCGGCAGCGCGCCGGTGGGCCCCCGCGCGCCCGCGCTCGGCATCAGGTGCAGCATGGAGGAGGGGCCTGGAAGAGGGGGCGCACAACCGAACATCCGGAGGTGTACGAGTCATGGGCATGTACATGGATGTCCACCGGGGCATGGAGGGCATCACGTCCGCGCAGTTGAAGGAGGCCCACGCGGCCGACACGGCGATCGAGGAGGAAGAGGGCGTCCACTTCGAACGCGCCTGGGCGGACCCGCGGTCCGGCACGGTCTACTGTCTGTCCACCGCCCCCTCGGCCGAAGCCGTCCAGCGCATCCACGAACGCGCGGGCCACACGGCGGACGAGATCCACGCGGTGCCGCTGGCGGTGTGACGTAGGGGCACGCGGCTGTCACCGGCGGTGCGACCGGTATCCGGGGCGCCGCCGGACCGGCCTGCCCGGGTGCCGGGTCCCGCAGCGCCCCGTCCGCCCACTCAGCCGCCGGGCTCCGGCCCCCGCCCCGGCAGGCGCGGCTCTCCCGCGGCCTCCGCCTCGGCCTTCGCGTCGCTGACGGCGACGGCGGCCTGCTTCGCGGCCTCGTCGGCGGCGGCGACCGCGTCCAGGGCGAGCGTGGAGTTCACCTCGACCTCCGGGGCCCCGACGTGGTCCTTGTCCGGGGCGTCGGCGTCGGTCGCGTCCTCGCGCCGAGCGCCGGGCGGCGGTCCCGTGCCCGCCGCCCGGTCGCCGAACGCGGTGGTGACGGTGCGGATCGCCTCGGTCAGCTCGCCCGGGATCACCCAGAAGGTGTTGTTGTCGCTCCGCGCCAGATCCGGGAGAGTCTCCAGGTACTTGTAGGCCAGGACCTTCGCGTCGGCGTTGTTGCGGTGCACGGCCTGGAAGACGAGCTCGACCGCCTTCGACTCGCCGTCCGCCCGCAGGATCATGGCCTGCTGCGTTCCCTGCGCCTCCAGGATGTCCTTCTGCTTCGTGCCCTCGGCGGTGAGGATCTTGGCCTGCCGCTCGCCCTCGGCGTGCAGGATGGCCGCGCGCTTGTCCCGCTCGGCCCGCATCTGCTTCTCCATCGCCTCCTTGATGGTGTTCGGCGGATCGATGGCCTTGATCTCGACGCGGTTGACCCGGATGCCCCACTTCCCGGTCGCGTCGTCGAGGACGGCACGGAGCCGGGCGTTGATCTCCTCGCGCGAGGTGAGCGTCCCCTCCAGGTCCATGCTGCCGATGACGTTCCGCAGGGTGGTCACGGTGAGCTGATCGATGGCGTGCAGATAGTCGGCCACCTCGTAGGCCGCCGCCCGCGGGTCGGTGATCTGGTAGTAGAGCACGGTGTCGATGTTGACCACGAGGTTGTCCTCGGTGATCACCGGCTTGGGGTCGGACGAGTACACCTGCTCGCGCACGTCGAGTTTGGTGTTGACCCGGTCCGCCACCGGCAGGACGAAGTTCAGACCGGGCTGAAGGGTCCGGCGGTACCGGCCGAACCGCTCGATGTTGTAGCGGCGCGCCTGCGGAACGATGCGTACGGTGGCGGCCACGAGAAAGACGACGACGAGTGCCGCCACAAGAATCGGGATGACGAGCGGATCCATACTTCCTCCTGCCTGTCCTGCCTACGTCTTCCCCCCGTCCTCCCGCGCCGCGTGTTCAGCCGTTCACGGAAGGAGTTCGCGGGGATACACGACGGCTGTGGCGCCTTCGATCTCCATGACGTCCACCAGGGCGCCCACCGGGATCACCTGGTTCTCGTCGAGAGCGCGAGCGGTCCACTCCTCGCCGGAGACCTTGATCAGGCCGTGGGTCGCGGTGACCTCCCGCACGACCTCGGCCCGCCTGCCGATCAGCGCGTCGCTGCCCTCACGCGTCAGGGGCGTCCCCTTCATCTGCCGCAGCGCGACGGGGCGGACCAGGGCGAGCCCCGCCACCGCCGCCAGTCCGAGCGCCACGAGCTGCCCCAGCAGGCCGACGCCCACACCGGCCACGACGGCGGCGACCAACGCCGCGCCGGCCAGCAGTCCGAAGACCAGCGTGAGGGTGAAGAACTCCGCGGCGCCGAGCGCCGCGGCGGCGAGCAGCCAAGCGAACCAGGGCATCGAATCGGCCTCCCCAAGGGAACCCGTCAAGGGGACTTACCCAGCTATGTACCCTTTTGGCCCTGAACGGAACCGTTAGGTGAGCTTGATCCGTGCGTGAGCGGGACGGGTGGGCCCGTACGCGGACGGCTGCCGGGGCCCACGCGGCCCGGGGCCCGCCAGGCCCGAGCAGGGCCCGGGGCCTGCCCGCTCACGCCTGCTGCCGCTCCGACGTCCACCGTGCCGCGGCGGCCAGGGCGTCGTGGCCGTACACCCAGCGCAGCCCGTCCAGCGCCGAACCCCGGGCCAGCTCCGCGTCGCGCGCCCGCTGGAGCGGTCCGTCCGGCAGGTGGGAGCCGATCGCCGTGGACCGGGCCGACTGCTGCAGGCGCTGGGTACGCGGGATCCGCTGCTCCTGATAGCGGCGGAGCGCCTCCGGAACGTCACCGCGCGACATCGCCAGCGTCGCCGCCAGCGCGAAGGCGTCCTCGATGGCCTGATTGGCGCCCTGCGCGGCGAACGGCAGCATCGGGTGCGCCGCGTCGCCGAGCAGCGTGAGGGCGTCGGAGGACCAGCGGGCCAGCGGCTCGCGGTCGTGCAGCGCCCAGCAGCCGATGCCGCCGCCCGCCCCGAGCAGGCGGGTGACCGTGGGGTGCCAGTCCCGGTAGGCCTCGGCCACCTCGTCCTGGTCGCCGATGGCGGTCCAGGACTCGCCCGGGTGCGCGGTGCCGCCCGTGGTGGCCGCGAAGCTGATCAGCCGGCCGCCGGAGACCGGATAGCAGACGCAGTGCCGGCCAGGTCCCAGCCACACCCGGACGCGGGGCTCGGCCAGTTCCGGCACCCGCTCCACCGGCACCAGCCCCCGGTAGATCCGTCGGCCGGAGAAGACCGGGGCGTCGGCGGCGAGATGCTCCCGTACCACCGAGCGGATGCCGTCCGCACCGACCACCAGTTCCGCGCGGTGCTCCGAACCGTCGGCGAAGCGCAGCTCGACGGCGCCGGGCCCCTCCGTCAGCCCGGTCAGCCGGTGACCGGTCCGCACCACCGCGCCGGCCAGGTCGCGCAGCGCCCGGTGCAGGTCCGCCCGGTGCACGGTGACGTACGGCGCGCCGAACCGTTTCTCGCACTCCTCGCCCAGCTCGGTCCGGGCCAGCGTCCGCCCGTCGTCCCAGCGCAGCAGATCGCGGGAGAGCGGGCGGACGCCGTACCGCCGCAGGGAATCGGAGAGCCCCAGACGGCGGAGCAGCCGAACCGCGTTCGGCGCCAGCTGCACCCCGGCGCCGGCCTCGGCAGGCTGCTCGGCGCGTTCGAAGACCCGGCAGCCGATGCCCAGCCGCGCCAGTGCGGCGGCCAGGGTGAGGCCGCCGATGCCCGCGCCGATCACCGCGATGCCCGGCGCCGGGGCGCTACTGCTCATGGCAGAACTCGTCGATCGGATAGCCCACATGGCGGTCGGCGGTCGGCAGATGCCCCAGCACCCGGTCCCCGGGGCGGAGTTCGGTGCTGTTCAGCACGGCGTCCCCCGGTCCCAGCACCCGGACGTGCCAGTCGTCCTGGAGGATCAGATTGACCTCCTGGCCGCCCGCGGCCACCGCGTCGATGGAGATGAGCGGACGGGTCTCGATCTTGACCCGTCCCACCGCGACCGTCCGGGTCCGGCCCTTGGTGTCCACCACCATCACCTTGCTCCCGGCCCTCAGTTCGCTGAGGTAGCGGGTGCGCCCCTCGTCGGCGAGGGTGTACGAGTGGATGGCGCCCGCGTTGACCCGGAAGGGGCGGGTGGGCATGTACGGCAGGGGGTGGGTCTCGCTGACGCACAGGATCATGCCCTTGGAGTGCGAGCCGACCAGGATGCCCTCGTCCTTGCCCAGATAGGAGCAGGTGTCCACGCAGGCACGCTCGCCCATGCCGATGTGGGCCACGGCGGTGACCTCCAGCTCCACGAGGAGCAGCTCGCCGGTGCCGCCGGCCGCGGTCGCCTTGAGCGCGGTGGCGTCGCCCACGCTCCGGCCGGGCATCAGCACGCCGTCGGAGCCGAGCTGGAGACAGCCGAAGACGACGGCGGCCTCCTCGGTGTTCTTCGCCATGGTGATGATGGCGCCGTCGGCGTCGGCGGCGGCCGCGATCACGATCTCCAGCGGGATCTTGGTCGGGTCCCGGAACTCCAGCACGCTCCAGCGTTCGGTGCGGGCCGCCTCGATGGCCGCGTCCAGGCTCTCGGCGTCGGTGATCTCCACCAGCCGCCCGAACTCCACGTCGGGGGCGGCCCCGGCGGCCTCCGCGCGGGCGGAGGCGTCCCCGGCGAGTATGACGACCCCGGCGGAGCCGTAGCTCGCGGGCCGCTTGCCCGGCGGAGGCATCAGCACCTTGGTGACGGTCGGCGGCAGCCCCTCCAGATCGGCCGGGTCGGCGGCGACTATGCCGTCGATCCGCTGGTGCAGCGCCTCCTCCACGATGGCCTGCCGGGCCTTGCCTGCCGAACGGATGTCAAGCCAGCACAGTTTCTCTGAGCTCACTGCCGTGCCCTTCCTCGATGTGACCGAGCGTGCTCCCGGGGCGGTGGTGGACGACTCCAGCCACCCGGGCGGCCATCGCCCCGGGGTCGGGGGACTGGAAGATGTTTCTGCCCATCGCGACGCCGGCCGCGCCGCCCGCCACCGCCTCACGGGCGAAGGCCAGCACCTCGTCCTCCGTGTCGCGCTGCGGGCCGCCCGCGCAGATCAGCGGGATCGGGCAGGCGGCGGTGAGGTCCCGCATCTCCGCCCGCGTGCGCAGGCAGGGGGCCTTCACCAGGTCGGCGCCGAGGTCGGCCGCGAGGGTGACGGCGTGGGCGACCAGTTCGGGGTCTGCGGGGTCGGTGATCTTCGGGCCCCGCGGGTACATCATCGCCAGCAGCGGAAGGTTCCAGCGGTCGCACCGGTCGGCCACCGCCCCGAGGTCGGCCAGTTGCCGCGCCTCTTCCCGCGACCCCATGTTGATGTGCACGCTCACCGCGTCCGCGCCCAGCCGCAGCGCCGCCTCCACCCCGGTGACCAGGTGCTTGGCGTCCGGGTCCGGCGCGTGCGCGGTACTGGCGTTCAGATGCAGGATCAGGGACATCGAGGCCAGCCGGGAGTGGTCGATGTGGCGGACACTGCCCTTGTGCACCACGATCGCGTCCACCCCGGCGCCGGCGAGCTGCCCGGTGAGCCGGTCGATGCTGCTGCCGCGCGGCACCACCGGGCCGTCGCTGAGCGAGTGGTCGAGCGGGACGATCATCAGCCGCTGGGGGTCGTGGTGGAACAGCCGGCGCAGCCGCACAGCGCGGCCGAAGTGCTGGTGTGTGGTCATGGAGTTCCCTTCGGCGGTGCACCGTCGTGCGCCTGCCGGCCGTTACCGGAGCGCAGACAGGCCAGGTCGGGCTTGCCGCGCTCGTTGAGCGGCATGGAGTCCCAGAACGTGATCTCGGCGGGGGCGTGCAGGGTGGAGAGCCGCTCGCCGACGTGGGTGCGCAGTTCCTCCGCGGAGGAGGTCCGGCCCGCCCTGAGCACGACGGCCGCGTGGACGTACTCGGTCCGGTCCTGGTCCCGTACGCCGTGGACGGCCGCGTGCCGTACCGCCGGGTGGGACAGCAGCGCCCCCTCCACCGCGGCGGGATAGATCTTCAGGCCACCGGACTTGATGACCTGTCCGCTGCGGCCGGTCAGCCGCAGATAGCCGTACCGGTCCAGGTGGCCGAGGTCTCCGGTGTCCAGCCAGCCGTCCCGCAGGACGCGGGCGGTCAGCCCGGGGTCGTCCGGGTAGCCGTCCATGACCGTGGAGGCGCGTACCCAGATCTCCCCGTCCTCCCCGCGCGGCACCGGGCGACCGGTGCCGGGCTCGCGCATCTCCACCTCCACCCAGGGCAGCGGCCGCCCCACACTGCCCAGGAGTTCGGGTTCCAGGTGGTCGAACGGGCTCAGATTGCTGATGCCCCCGGCCTCGGTGGTGCCGTACAGCTGGACGAGCACCGGGCCGAACACCCGCAGCGCCTCGGCGATCCGGTGCGGTGCGGCGGGGGTGCCGCTGTAGACCACCCGGCGCAGCGACCACAGGGCGTCCCCGACGGGCGCCGGGACGGAGCCCTGCTCACGGCCCGGCGTGTCGGCCAGCAGTTCCGTGAGCCGGTACAGGTGCGGGACGGCCAGATAGGTGTCGGTGACACCGTGGTCCGCGAAGGCCCGCAGCACCTTCGGAGCGTCGAAGTCCTGGTGCAGGAGGACCTGGCCGCCGGCGGCCAGCACCGAGTCCGCCATGGCGCCGATGGTGTGGCTGAGGGGCGTCACGGCGAGGAACACCCGCCGCTCGTCCGGCTCGCCGCCCGCCGCGGACCGGACGGTGCTGTCCCAGACCCCGAAGGTCTGATGGATGCTCTTCGGCGCACCGCCGCTGCCGCTGGTGAAGGCCACCACGGCGCGGCGGTCGGGGGAATGGGCGGGGAGTTCTCCCAGCGGCTGCTCCCGGAAGGACAGTGCGTCGGGGCAGTCGGCGGCACCGATTCCGTATCCCAGCAGGCGGGGGCCGCCCCCGGTCGGCGACAGCAGGGCGCGGGCGCGCTCCAGATGGGGGGCGTCGACGAGGATCACGGACGTGCCGGTGGCGGCGAGGATCCGCGCCTGGGTGGCGGCGGGCAGCGGGAACGCGTCGGAGCGGGGGTTGGCCGAGCGCACCTGGACGACCCCCGCACCCAGGAGGTGAGCGGCGTAGCGGCCGATCAGCATCGCGGGATGGTTGGGTTCGGTGAGGACCGCCACCGTGCCGCCCGGGGCCAGCCCGGCCTGCCTCAGGCCCGCCACCGTCGCGCGTACCGCGTCGGCCAGCGCCGCGCCGTCCAGCCACCGGCCCCGGAAGTACAGGGTGGGCAGGGCGGGTTGACGGGCCAGCCGCCACAGCACGCGCCGTGTGTAGTGCTCATGTCCGGCCCAGGAGTCGGGCACATCAATCGGGAATGTCACGACCATCCGTTCGGGGCCGGGCGCCGGGCCCGCCCTCCGCTGGGCGGACCACCCGGTGGTGCCGTCTGCGCGGTGGGCGGTGCACCCGCCGCGCAGACGGCACTGCGCCGCGGGTTCAGCAGCAGCAGCAGGAGGACGAGGAGGAGGAACAGCAGGTGACGGGCAGGCTCGACGCGGCCATTTCCGGCAGCGCGACGCCGTCCGCGATCTCCATCGTGTTCAGCTCCTCGATGTCGAAGGAGTCGAACATCGCGTCCGCGTCCATGGTCTCCAGGGTCGATCTCATCTTGGTGTACCCCCAAGCTCTCGGCCCGCCGGCCAGGAGACCGGCGGTGCGTGTGTTTTCCAACCGGTACCCGGCACACGATCGCCCCGCGGACCCGGCGCTGACGTGGTCAGCGATTCCCGCCGGACAGCCGCCTGCCGCATGTTCGTCGAACGGGTGGTGCTGTCTGCCGCCCGACCGGCGGCAGGAGGAGAAGGGGAATGAGCGGCACAGTTCACGACACCGGCGGTGCATACGCTTTCCCGTCGGCACCCGGCACGCAATAACTCCTGGCCGGGCGCTGACATTTGTCAGCAGGTCCCGCCGGAAACGATTTCCGCTGCCGATACTCCTCGGTGGTGCTGCCTGCGCGTCGGGAGACCCGTCGCGCAGACAGCTGGTGTCCCTACCTCAGCAGCAGGAGGAAGAGGACGAGGAGCAGCAGGTGAAGTCGCCCTTCGAGGCGCCCATCTCGGGGAGGGCGACGCCGTCCGCGAGCTCCATGGTGCCGAGCTCCTCGATGTCGAAGGAGTCGAACATCGCGTCCGCGTCCACGGACTCCAGGATCTTGCTCATCTTGGTGTACCTCCAAGCTCTGGCCCGCCGGCCACGAGACCGACGGTGCATACGATTTCCATCCGGAACCCGGCACGCAATTGCCCTTGGCACGGCGCTGATATTTGTCATCAATTCCGGCCGGACAACCGCCTGTCGAGCATCGCTCACCTCGGTGACGCCGCCCGCGCCTCGGGAGACCCGCCGCACGGACGGCTGGTGTCCCTAGCTCAGCAGCAGGAGGACGACGACGAGGAGCAGCACATGGTGTTGCCGGTCGAGGCGCCCATCTCGGGCAGCGCGACGCCGTCGGCGACCTCCACGGTGTCCAGCTCCTCGATGTCGAAGGAGTCGAACAGGGCGTCCGCGTTCATCGCCTCAATGGCCATGCTCATTGACTTGATTTCCCTTCTTGATTAAGACTGCCATTCGGTAGAAGTGGCACCATGGATAATTTCGGTCACTTCCGGCGCTGGCAATCTCTCGCGAAGCGGCGCTGACATTTGTCACCAGCCTCTGTCGGGAAGCCGATCGAAGGGGCACAAATGTCGCTTTGATGAATCGGTACGGTGGGCCTCGATTATCACGGTTGCCCGCGTACGGCCCGAACACCATGGGTATTCAGGACAGGAGAAGCATGAACGGGATATCTGGGTCACGCGGTCGGGGCGCCGGCGCTCCGGAGGCCGATGTCCTGGTCGTCGGCTACGGGCCGGTGGGACAGGTGCTGTCCATCCTGCTGGCCCAGTACGGGTGGCGGGTCGTCGTCGTCGAGCGGTATCCGGAACCGTACAGTCTGCCGCGAGCGGTGGCGTTCGACGCCGAGGCCGCCCGGACGCTCGACGCCGTCGGCGTCGCCGGCCGGATCGGGGACATCACCGAGCCCTCGCAGGACTACGTGGTCAGCGACGCCGCCGGGCGGCAGCTCATGCGGATCGGTCTGGGCGGCTCGGACGGGACGGGACGGCCGGACTCCACCTCCGTGTACCAGCCGGGGCTGGAGGCCGCGCTCGCGGCCCGCGGCGGGGAACTGCCCACGCTGCGCGTGCACCGGGGTCTGCGGGCCGTGGAGCTGACCGGCTCCGATTCCGTCGCCGAGCTGGTGGCCGAGGAAGAACACGGCCGTGAGCGGCGGACCTTCACCGCCTCCTGGGTGGTGGGGTGCGACGGTGCGGGCAGCTTCGTGCGGCGCTCCCTGGGCGTCGGCTGGGCCGACTCCGGCTTCGCCCTGGACTGGCTGGCGTGCGATGTGGTGCCGGACCGCCCGGAGGACTTCCCGCCGTCCAATCTCCAGATCGCCGATCCCGCCCGGCCCCGGGTGGCCGTCTCCTGCGGACCGGGCCGCCGCCGCTGGGAGTTCATGCGGATGCCCGGGGAGGACCGGGCGGAGTTCGGCACCGAGGAGAACGCCTGGCGGCTGCTGTCGATGTTCTCCGCGAGGCCGGACAACGTCACGCTCACTCGCCACGCCACCTACACCTTCCGGGCCCGCAACGCCGAGCACTGGCGGCGCGGGCGGGTGCTGCTGGCCGGGGACGCGGCCCATCAGATGCCGCCGTTCGCCGGGCAGGGCATGTGCTCCGGCTTCCGGGACGCGGCGAACCTCGCCTGGAAGCTCGACCTGGTGCTGGGCGGCAGGGCCGGGGAGGCTCTCCTCGACAGCTACGAGCAGGAGCGCCGCGCCCACGTCCAGCACGCGATCGACCTGTCCGTGCGGCTCGGGCGCCTGATCTGCGTGACCGACCCGGCCGCGGCGGCGGACCGGGACCGGGCGATGACCGCCCGCCCCTCGGGCCCGGCCCGCCCGTCCGGCCCGGCGCGTCCCCCGGGCCCCGCCCGCCCGTCCGGCCCGCTGGGCGAGCACCTGGCCGAGGGCTTCCTCGCCGACGGCGGGCCCCCGGCCGGTGAGCTGGCCGGCCGGATGCGGCTGACCGGCCCGGACGGTCCGGGCCCGGCCGACTCCGTGCTCGGCCCCGGCTTCGTACTGCTGTGCCGCGAGAACGTCGCGGACGCCCTGTCCCCCACCGCGCGGGAGACCCTGCGGCTGGTGTCCGGCCGGATGGTGACCGTCCTGCCCGCCGACGCCGAGACCGACACGGCTCCCGGGCCGGACACGGTGCTGGACACGGACGGCCGCTGCCTGGCCTGGCTCGATTCGATTCCGGCCGGAGCCGTCCTGGTCCGGCCCGACCGCTACGTGTTCGGCGCGGCCCGGGACGCGGACGGGCTCACCGCGCTGTTCACGGACGTCCGGCGGCGGCTGCGTCCGGCCACCGGACGGCCGGACGCGGCCGCCGAGTCCGCCTGAGCGGCCCGTCGGGGCTCAGTGGTAGCGGCGTCCCTCGTCACGCTGGTAGGCGTAGAAGGCGAGGGCGGCCAGGCCGGCGGTCCAGACCACGAGCGACACGATGGCGACCGGGTTGATGTCGTAGTCGCCGACGGTCGCCCACATCAGCTCGGCCGAGCCGCGCGTCGGGACGAACGGGGCGATCGTCTCGATGAATCCGGGCGCCTCGCCCGGACCGCCCAGCAGGCCCCCCGCGAAGGCCAGCGGCAGGAAGACGAGCTGGACGGTGGCGATCGCCGCCTTGGTGGAGAGCAGGTAGCCGATCGCCAGCCCCATCATGGTGAACGGCACGGAGACGATGATCACCACGCCGATCGCCAGCAGGAAGCGGACCGGCGAGATGGTGGCGGGGGTGAAGAACGCCGCCACGATCACGACCGGGAACATCGAGAACAGCATCATCGCCAGCCCGGTGATGATGCGGCTGCCGAACCGCACCGCCGGGCCGATCGGCAGGGTGCGGGTGTACGGGTCCCAGGGCTGGGAGCGGTCTTCGGCGACGCCGGTGCCGTGGCCGAAGAGATTGCTGATCATCGCCGCGAACACCACCATCGAGGCGGTGGCGAGGGTGGCCCCGGCGGGGTCGTCCTTGGTGTTGGGCACCACGAAGAAGAACAGCGAGGCGGCCGGGAAGAAGGCCGCGCCGATGATCGCCATGGGGATGCGGCTCAGCTCGACCAGCTGGTAGCGGGCATGGACAAGGGTCAGTGATGACATGGCCTCAAGCACTTTCGTGGGAGGTGCGGCGGATCAGGACTGGGAGATCACCAGGAAGGCTTCTTCGAGCGTGGCCTGCTGGACGGCGAGGCCGGAGAACTCCACGCCCTGACGCACCAGTGCCCGGACCAGCTGATCGGCGTCGTGGGTCATCAACTCGACCCGCTCCTCGGTCCGTTCCTCGCTGATGACGCCCGGCAGCTCCGGCAGCGGTCCGGCGTTCATGGACACGCGCTGCATATGGGCCATCCCCCGGATGGCGCCCACGCTGTCGTCCGCCCGGATGCGGCCCTGGGCGATCACCACCACCCGCTTCGCCAGGGCCTCGATCTCCTCCAGGTAGTGCGTGGTGAGCAGGACCGTGCCACCGCCCTCGTGGAACTCGCGGATGCGGTCCCAGAGCATCCGCCGGGACTCCACGTCCAGACCGGTGGTCGGCTCGTCCAGGATGACCAGGCGCGGGCGCCCGACGAACGCCAGGGCGAGCGCCAGGCGGCGCTTCTGGCCGCCGGAGAGGCCACCGGCCTGGCGGCGGGCCTCCTTGGTCAGGTCGAACCGCTCCAGCAGCTCGTCCCGGTCCTCGGTCTCCTGGAAATGCGCGGCCACGAAGTCCACCGCTTCGGCCACCCGCAGGGTCGGCGGAACGCCGCTCTCCTGCGGGGTGACGCCGATGAACCGCCGGCTGGCCGGGTTCGTGGGGGCGCCGCCGAACAGCTCGATGCGCCCGGAGGTCGGCTTGCGCAGTCCCAGCAGGGAGTTGAGCAGCGTGGTCTTGCCGGCGCCGTTCGGCCCGAGCAGGCCGATGAACTCGCCCTCCCGCACGGTGAAGTCGACGTTGTCCAGGGCGACGGTGTCTCCGTAGCGCCGGGTGACCCCGATGGCGCGGGCGATGACGGCCGGGGTGGGGGGAGCCCCAGCACGTGCGGTGGCGGTGGTGGGGCTGGTGCTCATCGGTGCTCCTCGGTTGATGTGCCCGCGCTGCTCTGCGCCGAGCCGGATGAATCGGAAGGGGGTACGCCGTCGGGGGCCGGCGGGACGGGGAAGAGCCTCGCCAGCCGCGCGTAGGTCTGGTATTCCTCGACCGTCCGCAGGCCGAGGCGGTTGTGCAGCATGTGGACGTGGGAGATGGTGACCTGTGCCGGATGGAGCGGGGTCTCCCGCCGGATCCGGTCCGACAGTCCGGTGAGTGCTTCCTGCCACGGCACGAGCGGGCCTCCGGTGTCTCCCCCGGTCGCTTTGGCCCGCAGCTCGTCGGTCGGCCGGGCCGCCCGGTACAGCTCGTCGAGCTGCCGCTCCGCATAGCCGTAGCCGGCGGCCCACGTCCGCCAGGCGCGCAGTCCGTGGTCGTAGAACGCCGCCTCTTCGGCGGGGTCGTCGCCGAGCGCCCGCGCGGCGCAGACGGTGGCGCGCAGGGCCAGCAGGGCGCGGGCCCCGGTGGAGGGTTCTCGCCGGAGGAAGGCGAGCACCAGCCTGCTGGAGAGCTCGAAGAGCCGCTCGCTCTCGGGCATCAGCTCCCGGCCGCCGTACCGCTCGTACTCCGGGTGGTAGGCGAAGCGGTGGACACCGGGCTCCAGCATGCCGGTGACCTCCTGGTGGGAGGGCCGGTCCCCGGCCGTGGTCATGGAGGCGGCGGTCCGCGCGTAGTCCGCCGGGTCCATCGCCGTCTCGCCCTCCCGCAGCCTCCCGGCGTCCACGAGGCGACCGGCCAGCAGCCGCTCCGCCTCATCCGCCTGTTCATCGGTCAGATCACCGACGCGCAGCCGGACATGGGGGCCGCCGTGCCAGTAGCGCAGGAAGAACCACGGCCGTCCCGGCAGCGTCCGCAGCACCGGCCCGAGCGCCTCGACCGCCACCCGGTCGTGCACGCTCCGGTCGCCGCTCGGCACATGCAGGTGCCAGGTCCGCCACACGGTGCCGGCTCCGCCGGGGCCGGGGCCACCGGCCCCGGCGCGTGCGGTCCCGGCGGGTGGGGTCTCGGCGCGTGCGGTCCCGGCGCGCTCGGATGTGTCCGTCAACTCCTGCTCCCTCGTCACAGACGTAGATCGCACAACAGTCCCTCGAAGCGCGGGGTCCCGGTGATGGCAGCGCAGACGATCATCTCGTCGGGGTCCAGGCCGAGGAGTTGCTTCGTCGGGGCTTCCTGGAAGGCGCGCGCTGGCCTCGCGTACAGACCCGTGGCGGCCGCCGCCAGCGAGATGCCCTGGGCCGCCCAGCCCGCCGCGTACTGGGCGGCGGTGAATCCGCCGGGGCCCAGCCGGTCCACGAGCCGTCGTGGGTGAGCGGAGAGGAACCAGACCACGCTCGCGTGCCGGATGTCACCCCCGGCGTACGGGGTGACGGGGTAGCCGTAGTTCTGCTCCAGTTCGGCCGCCGCACCCGGACGGTCCCGGTGCAGCGTCGGTCGGCCGTCCCTCAGGTGCCAGACTCCGTCGGGGTGTCCCTCGACGCCCTGGAACACCGCGGTCAGGCGCAGTTCCTCCCAGGCGGCGGCCAGGTGCGGGCCGGGCGGCGGGACGCTCAGCCAGCTGACGGCCTCGCGCACGGTCCGCTCGGCCACCGGTCGCCTGCGGCCGGTCATGCCGTACATGCCGCGCGGCATCCGTCCCGCGCTGCGGCGCCACAGCACCTCCGCCCAGGACAGTGCTCCGTCCCGGGGCGGACCCGCCGGACCGGCCTGGCCGGGCGGGGACGCCGGGATGGCGGGGCCGAGCGGTGCGGCCGGACCCGTGAAGTCCTGGCAGCGGTTGACCGTCAGGATCCCGTCGAGGACCGGGTCGGGAGCCCGCTCCGCCGGGGCCGCGGCGACGGGCGGCCCGCCGTCCTCCAGGGCCACGGTCAGCGGCAGGGACCATTCGGCCTCGGGCGTCAGACCGAAGTCCGTCAGCAGGCCCCCCGCGTCCCGGTCCGGCAGCCGCAGCCTTCCGGACAGGCCGAACAGCTCCATCCCCAGACACAACTGCCGCAGATTGATGCCCAGTTCCAGACCGACCAGGGAGCTGCGGAACCACCGGTAGGAGTCGGGCAGCCGGGTGTACCGGCCGGCCAGCGT
Organism: Streptomyces sp. NBC_01116; assembly: GCF_041435495.1. Classification (NCBI taxonomy): domain Bacteria; kingdom Bacillati; phylum Actinomycetota; class Actinomycetes; order Kitasatosporales; family Streptomycetaceae; genus Streptomyces; species Streptomyces sp. NBC_01116. The sequence continues at coordinate 5,632,218 of NZ_CP108644.1, read as the reverse complement.
CACCTCCAGCGGACCGGCCGCCCCGTCCTGGCGTCCCACACCGGTGAGCGCGTGCCGGTAGAGGTCGAGCACCCGGCGGTGGCGGCCGTCCCGGACGAGCACCTGGACGGGAAACTTCGCCCGCACCGAGGGATAGGGACGGTGGTCGTTGAACGGGTTCTCCGGCTCCCGCCGTTGCAGCCCGAAGCCCGCGACCAGGGCGTGCCCGAGGGCGTCGGCGCTCCCGGGCGGGGAGCCGGCCCGGCCGTACGGGTAGGGCGCCCGCTCCAGCAGCTCGGTGGTGCCCCGGGGCAACGGGGTCCGGTCGCCGAGCGCCGCCTCCGGAAGCGCGGGCGCGACCTCGGTGTCCGGGCGGGGTTCGGGGACGACCTCCGCCTCCACCGGCACGCCGAGCCCCGTCGCGTAGGTGAACCACCGCATGTCGCGGGACATGACATCGGCATCGTCCGGGATCGGTGACCCAGGGCCGCCCCGGTCGCCGGTATCTGTCATGGGGAACTCCGTATGCCTTGGTGGTTCGGTGAACATCGGTGCGACCGTGCCGCAGGAGGTCAGGGGAAGGCGTGCGGGTCGTAGGGCGGCGACAGCTTGCCGGAGGGGGTTCCGACGAGTGCCGCCTCCAGCCGCGGCAGCCCGGCCACCCGTTGCTGGGCCTGGCCGAAGCACATGGGAACGATGCCCGGCACCACGGCCTTGGCGGCGGCCAGGCCCAGGTCGGCGTGGTCCCGCGTGGTGGAGTCCACCAGGACGATCCGGTCCAGTCCGGCTCCGGCGTAGCTGCCCCGGACGTAGTCCAGCGCACCGCGCACATCGCCCCCGGCCACGTGCTCCAGCCGGTCGGGCCAGCCCGCGAACGCCTCCGACAGGCTCATCCTCGGCCCGCCGAGAACACGCGTGACCCGCTCCTTCATCTCGGGCAGCGCGTAGAGCCGCAGATGGTCGTCCATCTCGTCCACCAGCCAGGGGTCGGCCAGCATCGGTTCGGCCTCGGAGCGTTCCCAGGTCATGCGTTCGGTCGCCATCTGGACCACCTCCCACAGCGCCCCGCGGACCGCGGAGACCGGGTCGATGCCGGAGCCCGCTGCGGAGAACGTGGCGGGGAACGGAGCCCGCGTGTTGACCGCCATCGCCCAGACCACCGGGACGTCGATGTCCTGGGTGGCGCGCAGCAGATGGACCCGGAAGCCGCGCGAGGCGGCCGTCGCCAGCAGCCCCCGGGTGACCGGATCGGTGATCGAGGAGTGGGTGATCTCCGGCAGCGGAAGGGCCCGGTGGAAGCTGATCAGGAAGGCGTCGCGCTCGGCGAGTTCCAGCAGCGAGTACAGCGCCGCCTCCTCCAGGCAGGAGCCGACCGCGCAGCCGCTGGAGGACTCCTGGTACAGGTGCCGGCGCGGCGCGGCACCGTGCCGGCGTGCCGCCCGCTGGTCCCGTCCGTAGCGGTAGTCGTACTGGAAGAAGGCGAGTTCGGCGGGGACGAGCCGGGGCCGGCCGTCCGCCAGGTCGTGTCCCCAGGCCCAGGCCATCGGCGTCTCGTCCGTCACCCGCTCGATCCGCGCGGTGGGACGCGCCGCCTGCTCCTCGGTGTACTCGCCGAACGCGGCGGGCCGCACGGCCACCTCCGCCCCGCCCGGGGTGCGGACGAGTTCGGCGTACGAGACCCCCTCGACCAGCGGCGCCTGGTGCGGGAAGCCCGACAGCCGCTCGTACACCTCCAGGATGGCGATCGGGTCCGCCTTGGCGAAGGTCGTCTCGCGGGCGTAGCCGAGGGCCACCGCGTCGGGCTGGAGGGCCATGCTCATGGCGAAGGGGGCCAGCAGCTCGCGCTGCTGCGCGAGGACCGGTCCGAAGCGCGGGTCCACCAGGCGTGAGCGCAGCGCTCCGGGCCGCACCAGTCCGGCCCCGGCCGCGGCCCGGCCCGGATTGTCCGCGGCGGCGGGGCGGGGCCGCAGGGCCAGGGGCTCCGGCGGCCTCCCCACCGGTCGTTCGGGAATCTCCGGCGCGCAGAGCGGACAGGCGAAGTGGCGGGGTATGCGGTGCGTCCGCGTCCCCCGCGCCCCCACCGCGTACACCTCACCGGGCGCCAGCGGGCGGACGGCCAGCCGTGCCAGGGCCGCGCGGGTCAGTTCGGGGAGGAACGGGCGGCGCGGGGCGATCCGGGCCGTGGGCCGGGTCAGGTCGTCGGTCAGGGGGTGGTCGATCACCAGCCGGGACCGCAGCTCGGCGCAGCCCGCGCAGCCGGAGTCCGTCCCGGGCACCCAGCGGGGGCCGACCAGCACCTCGTCGCCGTAGACGCGGACGGACAGGTGCTCACGTCCGTCGGCGGACCGCAGTTGCTCGCGTTCCCAGTCCAGGTCCCAGCCGAGCGTGGCGCCGACGGTGCCGTCCCCGCAGGCGCCGAGCGGCTCCAGCACGGCACGCCAGTCGGCGCCCGGGGCGTCGGACAGGGCGGGTGCGCAGGCCACGGTGGTGCGGGTCTCAGCCATGGGCCGTCTCCTCGGTGGTCTCCGCCCCGGCCCGTGTGCCCTGCGGCTCCGCGTCGAGGGGAACGGCCCGGACCGCGCCCGACCACAGGGGCGACGCACCGGTCACCGGGTCCGGCCGGCGCGGGGTGCCCTCGTAGCGGAGTCCGGCGGCGGCGGCCGTGTCCGCGACCTGCTTGCGCAGCGCGGCCTGCGCCGAGGCGTCGGCGAACAGCAGGGCGTCCGTGTGCACGCCTTCGGCCGGGGAGCCCGCGCCGGGCACCCCGTGGGCCTGGTGCCGGGCGAGCGCGGTGGCCAGCGCGCGGTGCACCGCCTCCGTGTCGTCACGGCCCCAGCTCAGCCCGGTCCACGGCCGCGGGCCACCGGAGGTCCGTACCTCCGCCAGCGTCCAGTCCAGCCCCGGGTGGCGCAGCAGCGTCACCGCCGGGTCCGGCATGCCCTCTTCCTCCAGCATGCGCAGGAGCGGCGCCGAACGCGCCTCGGCGCCGACGGTCCTGGTCGCGTACGGCACGGCCGCGTCGGCCATCAGCCGCAGCGCGCCGTCCAGCAGCCAGTGCTCCTCGGTGAGACCCGCGGCGGCGCCCGGGGCCGGGCAGTCCGCGCGGAGGGCGGCGAGGGCGACGGCGACCGTCGCCGTCCGCTGGTCCTCGGCCCAGGCGACCACCGGGTCGCCGCCGGCGTCACGGCCGGCCGTCTCCCGCAGGGCCAGCGGCATCTGGGGCAGTTCCTCGCCGCCCAGCAGCGCGAAGGGTCCGGTCCAGCGTGCGGTGAGCGTGGTCACCGCCTCGACGGCCTCGTCGGGGGTGGGCGGCGGTACGGGTTCGGTGCCGGCGGCGGGCGCGGCGGTCAGGAAGCGCCGCTCGGCGGTCGTGCCGGCGGCGGCGCCGGGGTCCGTGAGGCTCACGCGGTCCGCCGTCAGCTCCTCACCGTGGAGGACCTGCGCCTCGCCGGGCTGTGCGACGCCCGCGAGGGTGTCGAACAGCAACTGCCCCGCGAGCGCCCCGGCCAGGACCGCGGCCGTGGGGTGCGGGACGGCGGAGGCGGCTTCGGCCGCGGCCCAGCGTGCGGCCCGGCGGACGAGCGCGGCCGAGGCCGGGAGCGACGCGCCACCGGGGGCGGCGGGCCCGACGGACGCGACGAGACCGTCCCAGCGGACCGGGACCAGCGGCGCCCCCTCGGGCAGCAGGGCGGTCAGCGCCTGTCGGGTCACGCCGCCGTCCGCGCCGGGGCAGTAGAGGGCGGCGCCCGGCGGCACGGGCAGGTCCCGCGGGTCCGGAAGCGGCGCGGAGCCACTGAGCGGCAGCAGCCGCAGGCCCAGCCGGGAGGCGGTGGCAGCGACGGCGTCCGGGTCCGGGGTGGCCAGCGTGAGACCGGTGATCCCGGCCCGGTGCAGTCCGCGGGCGGCCGGCAGCACGACGTCGGCCGGGCCGCAGAGCAGCACCTCGGTGGCGCGCAGCCGCTGGAACACGGCGTACGGGTCGGCGCACTCCGATTCCAGGTGCGCCAGCGCCTCCGGGTAGCGGGCCCGGATCTCGGCCGACGGCTCGGGCACGGTCAGCGCGTCCACGTCGAGCATGAGGCCGCGGGCCCGCAGCTCGTCGACGATCCGGCGGACGACGGGCCGGGCCCGCTCGCTGCCCAGCGCGGTGACCAACTCGTCCTCGGTGGTTCCCGCTTCCAGCAGCGGCACGCAGATGTCGGCGACCCGGTAGAGCAGTTGGGGGCCGCTGATCACGAACTGGGTTCCGGGGCCGTTGAAGTAGACCCCTTCCGAGACCGGCGCATAGTGGAGATGGGGGCGCGCGCGTAGCGTCATCGGGTCTTTCCTCCGTACTGGAAGGGGCCGCCGGGAGCGCGGCCGATGTCGACGATCCACTCCAGGGCGTGCGGGCTGTCCGCCACCCGGGGAAGCGCCTCCTCCACGTAGGCCGCGTCGCCCCGCTCCCGCATCCGGGGGAGCACGCGCACGCTGAGTGCACTGGCCAGATCGACGTACTGGGGCTTCTTCTTCCTGCCCTCGCCGGCGGACCGGCCCTCTCCGGCGGCCCGGCCCCCGTCGGCGGCCCAGCCCTCCCCCGCGGCCCGGTCCTCACCGGTGCCGTCACCGGGCGGCGGCTTGAGGACGACCTCCTCGGGCACGCCGTGCCGGTTACGCCACCGGGCGAGCGCCAGCAGCCGGTCGTGCTCGGCGGGCCCGGCGGCCACCGCCTCGTCCAGCTCCCGGCCCCCGTACCAGCGGCGGCGGGCCAGCACGGCCGAGCCGACCCGGAAGCGCGGGCAGGCCCGGGTGCGGTCGCCGTCCCACTTCTGTTCGTCGTGGTGGATCGCCACGAAGGGTTCGCGCAGCACGCCGCCGGAGTACAGCCAGTTGGCCACCCGGAGCGGTGCCGGAAGCCTCTCCGGGTGCCCGGTGCCGAGCGAGAGCACGTGCAGCGGGCGGCCGTCGGGGTCGAGGATGCCGAGCGCGTCCGTGTCCGGGTCGTGGCGCAGCCGCAGCCGGAACCAGTCGTCCGGCCCCAGCCGGTCCGGGAGCACCGGCGGGTGCGCGTTCACGTTGAGCCGGTGCAGCCCGGGGTCCTCCGCCAGCCGCCCGTCCTGCCCGGCGTGGCGGGCGCGCAGTTGCTCGCGGAAGTGGGGCAGGGCGCGCCCGCCGAGGGCGCGGTCGGGTCCGAGGAACCTGCCGTAGAGCATGCCGTGGCCCGCGTAGGCCTCGTTGAACAGGAGCTGCCGCTGCCACGTCTGGGTCAGCACGCCGTAGCGGAGGTCGCCGGTCCGGAAGCGGTCCGGCAGGCCCGTGGTCAGGTCGAGGGCCTGGGACGCGGTCCAGTCGACGGACTCGCCGGTGGCCGTCGCCCGGTCGATCGCGGCGATCGCGGTGTCGACGATGTTCTCCCGCAGCGCGTACAGCCGGTCCAGCGAGCGGTCGGCGGGGCCCAGTTCGCCGGGGGGCGCGTTCTCGGGAATCCGGTAGGCCCGCCGGTAGGTCTCGGCGCTCAGGTAGTCCGCGTGGTCGCTGAGCCGGATCTCGGCGCCGGCGCCGAACCGCTCGACGAAGACGGCGGACAGCAGCGCCCGGATGTCGTGCATCCAGTCGAAGACGGACAGCAGGGCCACCCCGGCGGCGAGGTCGTCGAGCTGGCTCCGCCAGTCGGCGGTGGACACCCGGACCCCCTCCAGCAGGGCGTCCTCCTCGATGAGGATCTGTGCCGGCCGCCCCGCCTCGCGGCTCAGCCCGGCCAGCGTCCCGCGCAGCCGCCGCAGTGCCTCGGGCCGTTCGTCGGCGGAGTCGTCGGCGAGTCCGCGCAGGCCGGCGCCGGTCTGCTCCAGCAGGCTCCGGGCGGTGTCCGTGACGGTCCGGCCGGTGGGGTCGAGCAGTTCGGGGAAGTCGGCCGCGCCGTCCTCCGGCCGGCTGCGGGTGCACAGGATGCCCGCGCCCACCGCACGCTCCAGGGCCTGCCAGGCGCGTTCGGCGCCGCAGCCGCTGCGGTCGGCGAAGTCCGCGGCGACGTCGGCGGCGCGGCGTGGGCCGACGGCGACGGCGGCCACCAGCAGCCCGACCGCGCCGGAGACCTTGGCCGACAGGCGGCGCACCCCGCCGTCGGGTCCGGGCCGCAGGAAGTACAGGAGGTTGCCGTCGGGCGACAGTTCGGAGGTGGGCGGCAGGTGGAGCAGGAGATCGGGGGTGAGTTCGCCGTCCGAGGTGTGCAGCCCGCCCAGCACGTAGTCGAGCATGACGCGGTCCAGTCCCTGGAAGGGCACCACCCGCCCGAACTCCGGGGCGTCCGGACCCGGTCCGTCCGGCACGGGGACGGCCAGCCCGATGGCGGTGAAGCGGGCCATCGGACTGGTGCGGACCATGGCCCGGGTGACGTACTGGACCAGCCCGCGCTCGGACTTGCGCAGCCGGGTGGGGACGGGCTCGGTGGCGGCGACGGCCGCCACGTACCGTTCCGCGCCGGCCGCCGCCTCGGGAGCCACCAGCGTCATCGAGTGCCGCAGGCTCTCGTCGCCCAGCAGTCCGGCCAGCGTCCCGCGCTCGGCGTCCACCGCGTGCGGGTAGCGGCCGACCACGTCGGCGGCGAGCGCCTCCCGCCGCTGCCGGGCCTCCCACCAGCGGTTGACCAGGGGGTGGTCGACGAGCAGCGCCGACCGGGGGGCGGTGTCGTTGTGGATGGCGCGGCGCAACGCGATGAGCTGCCCGCGCGCGTCCCGGTCGGTGGTGGCGCCGATCAGTTCGTAGAGCGCGTCGGAGCACCGGTCGGCCAGTTCGCGCACCTCTGTCGTGGCCCCGTCCAGCGTGCGGAGCGCTGCCAGGAGCCCGGGGTCAGCGAGCCTGCTGCGGCGCAGCGGGTTGAGGCGCAGCATCCACAGGGGTTCCCCGGTGTCGCTCATTCCGCCGCCCCGGCGGTGGCCTGCGCCATCTCCTGCCGTGTCTGCTCCAGCCTGTCCTGCCAGGAGGAGCCGAGGACGTCGTCCACCAGTTCGGCGACGGCGAAGCAGAAGTAGTAGCGGTGCATGGGCGGTACGCCCAGCAGCGGCAGCTGCTGGTAGAAGAGGTTGACGAGCAGCCGGTAGGAGGCGAACCACTGCGGCGGCGCGGCGATGACGCCGGACTCCTCCATCGTGCGGTGGAAGGCGCTGGGCTCGGTGCTCACGCGGCCGTCCCCGCCGGGCGGGCCCATGGTGTCCAGGTCGAAACCGGCGCCGAGGCCGTCGACGTCGTCCAGGGTCAGCCTTCCCTGGGCGACCGTGGCGTCGAAGGCGCCCATGGAATAGGCGAAGGCACGGGCCCAGGCCGCCGTCCCGTGGTCGGGCGTACCGGCGATGGCCCGCTCCACGACGGGCCGCAGGCGGGGGGCGTCGGTGGCCAGCCGCTGGGCGAAGGCGGGGCGGGGGTCCTTGCGGGCGGCGGCCCAGGCGAAGAACGCCTCGGCGTGCGAACGCATCGAGAACGCCCCGTTCCCGGCCCCGTGCTGGTGCGCCGCGGCCAGCGCGGCGAACGCCTCCATGACCCGTACCGGCGCCTCGCGCGGCTCCCCGGCCAGCCGCTCGACCGTCCGGGTCAGCGGCCGGTCCAGCTGGTCCAGGGCCAGTTCCCGCAGGTCCTGGAGCGGCTGCGGCCAGGTCTCGACCGACGCGGGGCTCAGTGCCTCGGTGGCACCGTGCTCACGCATCGGCAGATAGGGCGGTGCGACGCCTTCCAACCGGCCCGTCTCACGGGCCTGGGCGAGATAGGTCTCCTCGTCCGTCACGGCCTGGCCCTCGGTGGAACCGGCGTCGAGGGCGGCGGCGATCCCCGCCCAGTCGAGCGGCGGACGCCCGGGCACGCTCCGGGCGACGATGTCGATGTGCGGACCGTGCAGCCAGCCGCGTCGCAGGTGGAGGAGGGCGGCCCGGTTGTCCTCGCGGAGGCGTCGGCTGACCGGCAGTACGCTCCGCGCCAGCCAGCGAGGCGTGATGGGCACCCGGGAGTACAGGCGTACGCCCGCCGCCTCGGACATGTCCGGACCGGCGGCTGCTGTGTCTGTGATCACGCTGCGTACCCGTTCATGATCGGAAGGCGGTGCGGGAGATGGCGGCCGTCTGACGTGGTGCGACGTAGTCCGGCAGGGCTCACAATGCCGCCGCGCCGGGCCGCGGACAACGAGCAGTGGACGGAACCTGACATCTGTCATGTGCCTCCGAACCGTCCGTCGTGGCGCGGTCCGCGCACGGTGGACGGCCGGAGGCCCGCCGAACCGGCCGCGGCGGGCTGCTCCGGCGCCCGCCGGGCCGGGCCGCCGGATGATAGAACCTTGGCTCCCGCAGACAGCTCGCCGAGCTCTCCCCGCGATGGACGGAGCATCAGGATGGTCACGACGCAGCACCCTTCGACGGTGTACAGCACGGAACACGCCGAGATCTACGACTTCATCCACGCGGCCCGGGGCCGGGACTGGTCGGCCGAGGCGGACGTCATCACCCGGCTGATCCGGGAGCGTTCCCCCGAAGCGGGTTCGCTGCTCGACGTCGCCTGCGGCACCGGCGCGCATCTGGAGCGGTTCGCCGAGCACTTCGGCACGGTGGCCGGCGTCGAGCTCTCCCCCGAGATGCGCAGGACCGCCACGAACAGGGTCCCGGCGGCCCGCGTGCACGAGGGGGACATGCGGCGGTTCGAGCTCGGCCGGACCTTCGACGCGGTGCTCTGCATGTGCTTCTCCCTGGGGTACATGAGCACCGTCGAGGAGCTGCGTCGGAGTGTGGCGGTCCTGGTACGTCATCTGGCGCCCGGCGGAGTGCTCGTCGCCGAACCCTGGTGGTTTCCCGAGCAGTTCATCGACGGGTTCATATCGGCCTCCCTCGCCCAGGAAGAGGGCCGGGCCATCAGCCGGCTGTCGCACTCGGTCCGGGACGGAAGCGTCAGCCGGATGACGGTGCGCTATACCGTCGCGGAAACCACCGGTATCCGTGAATTCACCGAATACGAAACGTACTCGCTGTTCACCCGGGAGGAATACCTGGACGCCTTCGGGCAGGCGGGGTGCGAGGTGGAGTTCCTGCCCGACTGGCCGAACGGCAGGGGGCTGTTCATCGCGGTCCGCGCATGAGGGAGACCACCCGGCGCGGTGACGGGGAACCGGGGAAACCGGATCCGCGTGACGGGGAACCGGGAAAACCCCGTCCCCCGGGGCGCCCTGACAGATCCGCGCCGCGACAGCAAGGCACCGAGGCAGGTTCCTGATATGTGTCACAGCCCCCATCGCTTCGATCCCGCGGGCCCCGGACGTGGGCTAGCTTTCCGCGGAGAATGCCGACGGCCCTTCCCGGGGCCGTCGGCGGATCGACCGCATATTCCGGGGAGAGACCATGAGCGAGCCGTCGGACCGGATCGCCGGAGTCGGCGCGCGTGCCGACAGCGGTGTGGAGGTCTTCGAGCGTCACTACGCCGGTGAGCCGGGCGCCGGCTGGGAGATCCAGCGGCCCCAGACGGTCCTCGTACGCCTCGCCGAGGAGGGCGCGCTCCGCGGCCGGGTGCTCGACGTCGGCTGCGGCAGCGGCGACAACGCCCTGCTGGCCGCCGAACACGGCCTGGAGACGACGGGGGTGGACGCCGCGCCCAGCGCGATCACCCTCGCCACCCGCAAGGCGCGCGAACGCGGCCTGGAGGCACGCTTCCTGGAGTGGGACGCCCTGGACCTCGCAGCGCTCGGCGAGCAGTTCGACACGCTCATCGACGTCGGGCTCTTCCACTGCTTCGCTCCCGAGGACCGGCCCCGCCTCGCCCGCAGCATGGCCTCCGTCGTGCCGGCCGGCGGACGCTGCTTCCTGATGTGCTTCAGCGACCGGCAGCCGGGCGACTGGGGTCCGCGACGCGTTCCCGAGCAGGCCGTCCGGGAGAGTTTCACCGGCGCCGGGTGGCGCGTGGACACGCTCGAAGCAGCCGAACTCGACGTCGCCTTCCGCCCTGGGGTCGCCCAGGCCTGGTTCGCCGCCATGACCCGCCTCTGAGCGGGTCGGAGAGAAGACGACCATGCGCGTCCTGTTCTGCACCTGGCCCGCCGCGGCCCATCTCTACCCCAGCGTGCCGATGGCCCGGGCCCTGCACGACGCGGGTCACGAGGTGCGGGTCATCTCCCACCCGTCGCTGCTGGACACGATCGACGCGACGGGCCTCACGGGGGTGTCGCTCGGCGACGAGCGGACCCTGCCGCAACCGCTGGGCGCCGGCCGCCCCATCGCCCCGGACACGTACGCCGACCTGGTCCGCCTCACCAAGTCCCTCGAACTGGACGGCTATGACCGGTACGTGTGGACCTACTACCGGGACTACATGCTGCCGGCCGTACGCGACTTCCAGCCGGAGGGCGCTCCGGCCGGCGCACCCCAGCACGCCCTCGACGCGCTGGTCGGCTTCTGCCGTTCCTGGCGGCCCGACCTGGTCCTGTGGGACCCCACGATGCCGGCCGCCGGGGTGGCCGCGCGGGTGTCCGGCGCGGCCCACGCCCGCATCCTGTGGGGCCCGGACCTGTGCGGCTGGGCGCACGAGCAGTACACCCGGTGCGCGAAGCTCTCCGACGACGCGCTCCTGCCCGAGGAGCCGATGGTCTCGTCGGTCCGGCCGATGGCCGAGCGCTACGGGCTCCCCCTGACCGACGACCTGCTGTTCGGGCAGTGGACGGTCGACCCGGTGCTGGAGCGGATGCGCCTGCCCACCGCGGTGCGCACCGTGTCGATGCGCTGGGAGGCGTACGCCGGCCCGGCCGTGCTGCCCGGGTGGCTGAAGGAACCGCCCGCACGCCCGCGGGTGGCCATCACCCTCGGTTCCTCGATCCGGGCCTGGGGACGGGACAGCGCCCTGCTCGTCAACCGGGTACTGGAGATGGTGGACGGCCTGGACATCGAGGCCGTCGCCACGCTGGACGCCTCCCAGCTCGCGGTGGCCGACCGGATACCCGACAACGTCCGTACCGTCGACTACATCCCGCTGACGGAGCTGCTGCCGACCTGTTCGGCGGTGATCCACCACGGCGGCCACGGATCGTTCGGGGCCGCCCTGGTCAACCGGATCCCGCAGTTCGTCGTGATGGACCCCGGCTACCCCATGGAAGCGCCGCTCACGGGCCGCTTCCTCTCCCGGAGCGGAGTGGGAACGGGGGTCCGCGTCGACCGGCACACCGGCGCCGAACTGCGTGCGGGGCTGTCCCGGCTGCTGACCGCGCCGTCCTTCCGCGACGCGGCGGCGGAGCTGTACACGGACCTGCTGACCGCTCCGGAGCCGAGCGCGATCGTCCCCGTCCTGGAGCGCCTCACCCGCCACCACCGGAGCCGGGACTGAACCCGCCACCTTCCCACCGTCCCCACCCGCGCCAGGGAGCCACCGCGTGATCAACGTCTTCCAGCCGAGCCTGGGCGAGGCGGAACTCCTCGCCCTGTCCGAGGTCTTCGCTTCGAACTGGCTGGGCCACGGACCCCGCACCCAGGAGTTCGAAGCACGCTTCGCGGACCACATCGGAGTCGAAGCGGACCGGATGCTCTTCCTCAACTCCGGTACGGCCGGGCTCTTCCTCGCCACCGAGCTGCTCGACCTGGGCCCCGGCGACGAGGTGGTCCTGCCGTCCGTGAGCTTCGTGGCCGCCGCCAACGCCATCGCCGCGACCGGCGCGCGCCCCGTCTTCTGCGACGTCGACCCCCACGGTCTCCACCCGACCGTGGAGCACGTCGAGCGCGCTCTGACACCCCGGACCAGGGCCGTCATCGTGCTGCACTACGGCGGCTACCCCGGGGAGGTCGCGGGGATCGCGGCCCTGTGCCGGCGGCGGGGGATCCCTCTCGTCGAGGACGCGGCCTGCGCCGTGGCCTCCACGGTCGACGGCAGGGCGTGCGGCACCTTCGGCGACCTCGCCCTGTGGAGCTTCGACGCGATGAAGGTGCTGGTGACCGGCGACGGCGGCATGCTGTACGTCCGCGACCAGCGGCTCGCGCGCCGCGCCCGGGTCCTCGCCTACCACGGTCTGGAGCAGGCCAGCGGCTTCGCCCACGCGAAGGTGTCCCAGCGGTGGTGGGAACTCGACGTACGGAGCTTCGGCCGCCGGGTCATAGGCAATGACCTGACCGCCGCGCTCGGCACGGTGCAGCTCGGCCGGCTGCCCGCCAACGTCGCCCGGCGGCGCGAGGTGGCGGCCGCCTACGACCGCCTGCTCGCGGACACCCCGGGCGTACGCCTGCCGCCCCCGCTGCCCGAGGGGCACCTCTCCTCGCACTACTTCTACTGGATCCAGATGGATCCGCTCATCCGTGACCGGGTCGCGGCCACGCTGCTGGCCCAGGACATCTACACCACCTTCAAATACCCTCCGCTGCACCGGGTGCCGGCGTACGGCGCCCACCCCACCGACCTTCCGGGCACCGACCTGGCCACCGACAGCACACTCCTGCTCCCCCTCCACCAGGCCCTGACCGACGCGGAGATCCGGACGGTGGCCCACGCGCTGTGCGAAGCCGTCACCCATCACCTGGCCCTGGCCGGGGCCTGACGCACGCCGACGGGAACCACCGAGGGAGGCGCCCGCCTGTGGGCATCGACGAGACAGCCGTTCCAGGTGCGTACGCGCACGCGCCCGGCCGGGCGGCGCGCCCCCCGTGCGCCCCGGCCCGTACCACTCCACGGGAGGAACGCCCATGAAGGCGCTGATACTCGCCGGAGGTCTCGGGACGCGGCTGCGGCCGTTCACCGAGACCATGCCCAAACAGCTGATCCCCATCGCCAACCAGCCCGTTCTCGAACACGTCCTGGTCAACCTCCGCGCGCTGGGCGTACGGGAGATCTGCGTGGTCGTCGGCGCCTGGGGGCCCGACATCGCGGCACGGATCGGCGACGGATCGCGGTTCGGCGCCCGGATCACCTACCTCACGCAAGCCCGGCCGCTGGGTCTGGCGCACTGTGTGGCCATCGCCCGTCCGTTCCTCGGCGACGACGACTTCGTGATGTACCTCGGCGACAACGTCGTGCAGGACGGCATCGCGGGGCCGGCCGAGGAGTTCCGGGCCCGCCGCTCCGCCGCGCACCTGGTGGTGGCCAGGGTTCCCGACCCCCGTGCCTTCGGGGTGGCCGAGCTGGACACCGGTGGCCGGGTCCGACGGCTGGTGGAGAAGCCGCGCCTGCCGCTCAGCGACCTGGCGCTCATCGGCGTCTACTTCTTCCGCCCCGCCATCCACCGGGCGGTCGCCGCGATCGGCCCGAGCGCACGCGGCGAGCTGGAGATCACCGACGCCGTCCAGTGGCTCGTCGACCGGGGGTCCGCGGTCACGGCCGGCGAATACACCGGCTACTGGAAGGACACCGGACGCGTGGAGGACGTGCTGGACTGCAACCGGCGCCTGCTGGACACCCTGGAGAGGGGCGTCCACGGAACGGCCGACGCCGCCAGCCGCCTGACCGGACCGGTGCACATCGCCCCGGGCGCCACCGTGCTGCGCTCCGTCATCACCGGGCCGGTGATCGTCGGCCCCGGCTCCCGCGTCGAGGACTGCCGCATCGGACCGGGCACATCGATCGGCAGCGACTGCGTCCTGCGCGGCACCGAGCTGGAGAACTCCATCGTGATGGACGGGGCGTGGGTGACGGAACGGACCGGCGCGAGCGACCTGCTCATCGGCCGCTCGGTGCGGATCGGCTCCGGATCGCCCCCGGTGCCACGGCCCACGGACCTGACCACGGAACTGCCCACGGAGCTGGCGGCGAACGGCGCGCGTACAGGAGGAGCCCGATGAGGATTCTGGTCACCGGCGGGGCCGGGTTCGTCGGCTCGCACTACGTCCGGACGATGCTGGCGCAGGGGTACCCGGGCTACGAGCGGGCCGACGTCACCGTGCTGGACAAGCTGAGCTACGCGGGCAACGCCGCGAACATTCCGGTCGGTCACCCCCGGCTGCGCCTCGTCCGGGGCGACATCTGCGACGCGCCGCTGCTGAACGACCTGCTGCCCGGCCACGACGCCGTGGTGCACTTCGCGGCCGAGTCGCACGTCGACAGGTCCCTGGACGCACCCGCCGTCTTCACCCGGACGAACGTGGTGGGCACCCAGACCCTGCTGGACGCCTGCCTGGCCGCAGGGGTGGAGCGGGTGGTGCACATCTCCACGGACGAGGTGTACGGGAGCATCGACGAGGGCTCCTGGCACGAGGAGTCGCCGCTGCTGCCCAACTCCCCCTACGCGGCGTCGAAGGCGGCGGCGGACCTGACCGTGCGCGCCTACTGGCGGACCTTCGGGCTGGACGTGTCGATCACGCGCTGCTCCAACACGTACGGCCCGTACCAGCACCCGGAGAAGGCCATCCCGCGCTTCACCACCAACCTCCTGGAGGGCGAGCCGATCCCGCTGTACGGCTCCGGGCGGAACGTACGCGACTGGATCCACGTGGACGACCACGCGCGGGCCGTCCAGCTCGTGCTGACCAAGGGCGTCGCCGGCGGCATCTACCACGTGGGCGGCGGCCACGAGCTGACCAACATCGAGCTGGCGGAGCAGCTGGCCGTCCTGTGCGGCGCGGACCGGTCGATGATCCGGCATGTGACCGACCGCAAGGGACACGACCTGCGCTACTCGCTGGACGGGTCCAAGGCCCGTGACGAGCTGGGGTTCACGCCACGGGTCGGCTTCGGAGAAGGGCTGGCCGCCACCGTCGACTGGTACCGGGAGAACACGGCGTGGTGGAAGGCAGCGAAGGACCAGGCAGCGCAGACGGAGGACCGGTCGTGAACGACGAGCACAGGATACGGGTCCTGGAAGAGGCCCGGAAGCACCACCAGAGCGTGCGTGATTCCGGGGAGTTCGTACCGGGGACCACGGAGATCTGGCCGTCCGGCGCGGTCCTGGACGAGGACGACCGCGCGGCACTGGTGGAGGCGGCCCTGGATCTGCGGATCGCGGCCGGGCCGCTCTCCAAGCGCTTCGAGTCGAACTTCGCCCGCCTGCTGAAGCGCCGCAAGGCCCATCTGACGAACTCCGGTTCGTCCGCGAACCTGCTGGCGCTCACCGCCTACACCTCCCCCCTCCTGGGCGAGCGGCGGCTGCTGCCCGGTGACGAGGTCATCACGGTCGCCGCCGGATTCCCCACCACGGTGAACCCGATCCTGCAGAACGGCCTGGTGCCGGTCTTCGTCGACATCGAGCTCGGCACCTACAACACCACCGCCGACCGGGTCGCCGCGGCCATCGGGCCCAGGACCCGCGGCATCATGATCGCGCACGCCCTGGGCAACCCGTTCGAGGTGGCGGAGATCGCCCAGCTCGCCGCGGACCACGGCCTGGTCTTCGTCGAGGACAACTGCGACGCGGTCGGCACCACCTACCGGGGGCAGCTGACCGGGACGTTCGGTGACGTCAGCACCGTGAGCTTCTACCCCGCGCACCATCTGACGATGGGCGAGGGCGGCATCGTGACGACCTCGGACCTCAAGGTCGCGCGGATCGTCGAGTCACTGCGGGACTGGGGGCGGGACTGCTGGTGCGAACCGGGGCACAGCGACACCTGCCTGAAGCGCTTCGACCACCAGCTCGGCGCGTTGCCCGCCGGCTACGACCACAAGTACATCTTCTCCCACGTCGGCTACAACCTGAAGTCGACGGACCTGCAGGCGGCGCTCGGCCTGTCGCAGCTGCGGAAGCTGGACGGGTTCATCGCGGCGCGCCGCCACAACTGGCGGCGGATGCGTGAAGGCCTGGACGGCGTACGCCACCTCCTGCTGCCGGAGGCGACGGCCGGCAGCGACCCGAGCTGGTTCGGGTTCGTGATGACGGTCGGTCCCGATGCCCCGTTCACCTGCGGGGAGCTGACCGGTTTCCTGGAGAGGCGGAAGATCGGTACGCGCCGCATGTTCGCGGGCAACCTCACCCGGCAGCCCGCCTACCTCCACCAGCCCCACCGCGTCGTGGGCGAGCTGACCAACAGTGACATCGTCACGGAGCGGACCTTCTGGACCGGTGTCTACCCGGGCCTCACCGACGAGATGACCGACTACGTCATCGCCTCGGTACGGGAGTTCGTGGCGGGCCGCCGGTGAGGCTCGACAGCTCCCGGCCGCAGGACACGGAGGCCGGACCGGACGGGCTGGAGGGGTTGGGCGGGCTGGAGGCCAGGATCGCCCGCTCCGTGGCCGCCACCGACCCGGCGACCGGCGCCCGGAGCACGACGGCCGAGATCGTCGCGTGGCTGACGGAACGCCGCCGCGACCACGGCACACGGATCCGGCGCATCCCGTTCGCGGAGCTGGACGGCTGGTCGTTCCAGGACGACACCGGGAACCTGGTGCACCGCAGCGGCCGCTTCTTCACCGTCGAGGGCCTGCGCGTGCACGACGCGGACCGGGCACGGGCCCCGTGGCAGCAACCGGTGATGATGCAGCCGGAGGTGGGCGTACTCGGCCTCCTCGCCCGGGAGTTCGAGGGCGTACTGCACTTCCTGGCCCAGGCCAAGATGGAACCGGGCAACCGGGACCTGCTCCAGCTGTCACCGACCGTGCAGGCCACCCGGAGCAACTACCAGCGGGTGCACGGGGGCTCCGGCGTGCGGTTCCTGGAGTTCTTCACCGATCCGGGCCGTGCCCGGACGCTGACCGACACGCTCCAGTCCGAACACGGCGAGTGGTTCCTGTACAAGTCGAACCGCAACATCGTGGTGGAGACGGCCGAGGAGGTCGCCGAGGACCCCGCCGCCGAACCGGACTTCCGCTGGCTGACCCTCGGCCAGATCGGCGAGCTCCTCCGGCTGGACAACGTGGTCAACATGGACACCAGGACCGTACTGGCCTGCCTGCCGACCCCCGCAGGGCCCCGGCCGGCCCGGCACACCGACGCCGAGGTGTCATCCTGGCTCGGTGCCGCCCGCGCCCGCTCCCGGCTCCGGGCCGAACCCGTACCGCTCGCCCGGGTGCGGGGCTGGCTCCGGGACGAACAGGCGGTCCGCCGCCCGGACGACCGCCACTTCCGCGTGGTCGCGGTCGCGGTCGAGGCGGACGGCCGGGAGGTGGGCAGCTGGACCCAGCCCCTGTTCGAACCGTGCGGCCCCGGAGTCAGCGCGTTCCTCTTCCGCCACTTCGACGGCGTGCCGCATCTCCTGGTCCACGCCCGTGCGGAGGCGGGGCTGTCGCGGACCGTCGAGGTGGGCCCGACCGTGTGCTCCCCATCCGACGACCGCGGTCACCATGCGGCGTACGCGGAGTTCGTCCGTGCGGCCGAAGGTTCACGCGTCCGCTACGCGACGGTGCTCTCCGAGGAGGGCGGGCGGTTCCTGTACGCCGAGAACCGCTGCCTCCTCGTGTCGCTGGACGGCGTCGACGACAGCGACCTGCTCAGCCCGCCGCCGGACTACCTCTGGATCACGCCGGGCCAGCTGGGCGCCCTGACGGGCCGGGGCCATCAGGTCACCGTCCAGGCCCGTACGCTGCTGGCCGTGCTCAACTCCGGTGCGGTGAGGCTGTCATGAGCCGACCGGTACGGATCGCGGTGCTCGGCACGGCGGAGTTCGCCCGGCGGCGCATGCTGCCCGCCTTCCGAGCCTCCGCCGACGTCACCGTGGTCACCGTGGCGAGCAGGGACCCGGCCAGGGCGGCAGAGCTGGCCCGGGAGTACGGCTGCCGGGCCGCCGACGACTACGCCGAGCCGCTGGCCGATGCCGACGTGGACGCGGTCTATCTGCCGCTGCCCGCGTCGATGCACGCCGAGTGGGCCGGTGCGGCGCTGCGGGCGGGCAAGCACGTGCTCGTGGAGAAGCCCGCCGCGATGAGCGGGGCGGACGCCGCCGAACTCTGCGCGCTGGCCCGCTCACGAGGCCTGGCCCTGGTGGAGAACGTCCTGTTCCTCCACCACTCCCAGCACCGGGCGGTCATGCGGCACGTCGCCGACGGGGCGATCGGACGGCTCCAGGCCTTCGACGCCGCGTTCACCGTGCCGCGCCGGCCGGCCTCCGACATCCGCTACGACCCGGCCCTGGGCGGCGGGGCCCTGTGGGACCTCGGCGTGTATCCGCTCCGCGCGGCACTCGGCCTGCTGGGACCGGACCCGCGCCCGAGGCTGGTGGGCGCCACCGCCAGGCGGGATCCGGCGGACAGGGTGGACACGGCGGGTACGGCGCTGCTGGACGGCGGAGACGGACTCGCCCTCCAGCTCAGCTACGGCCTCGACCACACCTACCGCAGTACGTACACGCTCTGGGGCAGCACGGGCCGGCTCACGGTCGACCGGGCGTTCACCCCACCCGCCGACCACGAGCCGGTGCTCCGGCTGGAACGGGCAGGGGTGACGGCCCGGCTCTCCCTGCCCGCGGACGACCAGGCGGGCAACGCCGTCACGGCCTTCGCCCGCGCGGTCCGCACCCGCGCCCGTCCGGCACCGGAGATCCTGCGCCAGGCCGAACTGCTGGAGGCGATCAGCCTCGCCGGCACGGCGGTCCACCGCACGGCGCCACCTGTGCGCGACAGCCGCACTTCCCCGGCGGACCTCGCCGGATGATGATCCCGCTGGAGCGGAACGGAGCTCAGATACCGCCGAGTTCTTCCGCGATGCGTGCCGCGTCGTACCGATTGCGGGCCTGGAGCTTCTTGATCGCCGACGAGGTCAGGTTCCGCACCGTGCCGGGGGCGAGGTAGAACTCCCGGGCGATCTCCTTGACGGAGGCTCCGGTCGCCGTGGAGCGGAGGACGTCACGCTCGCGTTGGCTCAGGAGGTCGACGGCCGGACAGGAGACGTCGGCCGGACAGGAACCGTCCGCCGGTCTCTCGCGCCCCCGGAGGTCCTGCTGTCTCGCCTGCATGCTGCGGATGGTGCCGATCAGCTGATTCAGCCGCGCCCCGCGCGAGATGACGCTCACCATCTCGGACTCCTGCACCTTGACCAGCGCCACCTGCCCGGGCTGTTCGGTGATGAGAGTGATACCGCAGTGGGGCACGTGGTTGCGCACTTCGTGCACCGTTTCCCGTACGTACGGAGTCACTCCGCCCAGGACCAGGGATACGGCGGCCGCCTTGCGGATCGCGGGAACCAATTCGCGGTGCGAGCCCACGACCCCCGCCACCCGGAATCCGGGAATCTGGTTCAGCAGTCCGGCGAGCGCTTCGGTGTATATGACATGCTCACCTGCGACGAGAATACGCGTACTCATTACCGTTCCCCCGTTGTGCCTCAATGCAAGGGAAAGTCCGCCGGGCCACACCTTGTGGGTGAACGCGGGCTCCACACCTCGCGTCCCCCGGGACGCCTGGTCGGATCCACGGTGCGGACGTCGGGTGCCAACCGGCCCCGCCTGGCGAAAGACCCCCTGGATGTCGGTCAGATAATATGCGCGACCTTGAACTTACAAAAGCCTTCAACCACTTCTCGGAAAACCGCTCCAGAAAAAGGCCAATGTCCCGAAAATTGCGGTGGACGCACAGTCGTCCTCCCTCTCGATGAGGCGGAATGCCGAACCGAAGGAGCATTCTTCGCCCAAAATGCCCACACCCAGGCCCATCCCTCGCGGAGACCGCTCAGGAGAAACCCGCTCCCCGGGTCGCCCAGAGGCTCGTGACACGGGCCGGGTGGCGCGGCCGTACGCGGCGCAGGAGAAGGGAGCGACGGGGACGGGCCACCGAGCGGCCCTGCGCCGCCGCCCGACGCCGGCTGCCGGGGGCCACCGACGGACGCCCGAACTCCCGCTGCGGCGAACGACACTGCCGGAGGTCCCGCTCATCGGCGCGGGCCGGCGGGCCCGTAGCCGCACGCACGGCAACCAGCACCGAGGAGCACGGGGGCCGGGCACGGGGCCGGCGCCCGGGGCAGCCGAGAAGAGGCGCGCCGGCCTCGTTCGCCTCGCCCGCCCCGTCCAGGGTCGGGGGCCCCTCGCAAGCGCGCACGGCATACGTGACGAGCCGTATCGGTAAGACGTCCTCGGCGTCCGTGCCGAGGCTCGGCACCCCGGGCCCGCCCAACGCGATCGAGCCACCGGCATCAGCACCCTCACGCATCGACGCGGCGCCCTCGAAGCGAACGGCCACAAGCATGTCCACCCTCAACACTCGCTCCATGCTCTCGGCCCACTGACCTGTCCGACAACACACAGTGATCAGATCCGGATCGCCTCACGAAGGCGCAGAGGTCCTTGGTTGCGCTCTCCGATGTCTCACCATGCGATCGCTCCCACCGGAAGCGTAAAGGTGAATCCAGGCCAAGTGCAAGGATAAGCAAGGAGTTGGTCTAGGTTCCGTAAAGGTCCTGAGGTGATGCGTGGCGGAGTTGACGTTTCCGCGGGTCAGGGGCTTGTTCGCGGCCCCACGGCCGCCCCTGACGACCGGTCGGGACCGAGTGTCCCCGCACCGCACTTCTCGGCCCCGCGACCTCCAGGACATCCACCCTTCCCAGACAATGCCGGACAACAGACTCAACCACCAGGCCACACAGCCGACTTCGGCGGATACCACGAGGAACTCCCACCGGTCCGCGAGCGACCGGACGTGAGCACCCCTGCGCGCACCAGGCCACCGCACTACCTGAAACCCGAACTGCGGCGCACTCTTCTTCGGAACGCATCCTCCCGCTCCCCTCGAAGCGGAGAAGGCGCCACCGTTCAACGCCGTCTTCTACACACTCGACCTGCTCGTCCCGATCACCGCCTTCGGACAGGACGCCGCCTTCGCACCCCGAGACACGGGGCAGTGGCTCGCCTACGGCCTGACCTCTGCCGGGTGGATCCTGGCCACGACCGTCGCAGCCGGCATCTCACGGGCGATCAGCCGCCAGTAGCGCACCACGGCACACGGCGTGACCCCGGTACGCACGAAGACGCGGGCAGAACCACGTCCGGAGATCTCGTCAGTGGTCCGCCGAGACCCGGCCACGGACCGGCGAAGCGGCGTAACCGTCGCCCCGCACGGCGACCGGAGTCAGCACGCTACGGACTCCGCACGGAACGCAAGCACCGTCCGACCCACCCCGCCGCGGGTCGGACGGCCTTTCGCCGGACGTATCAGACGTTGAAGCGGAGTGTCTACTACAGAGCTTCCCACCTGCGAAGACGCCGGTTCCTCGATGGCCATCCCAGAACGGGAGCACCCTCTCAGCACATCCCCACCAGGAACCGTCTCCACGGTCAGTATTGGTAGCGAGCCGCGAGGATGACAACCTCCTTGTCCGTAACCAGGTAGACAAGCCGTTGCTCGTCGTCGATGCGCCGAGACCACACTCCGGGCAAGTGGTACTTCAGCGGCTCGGGCTTGCCGATCCCCGTGAAGGGGTCACGCCTGACATCCTCAACGAGCCTATTGATCCGAGGAGCATTTTGCGGTCGTTCTTGAGCCAGGACGTATAGTCCTCCCAGCCCTGTTTTTCGAAGGCAAGCCTCACTCGGCACCCGCAGCCGGGCCAGCCGCATCCGGATCGATCAGCTCACGCTCCGAGACGTCGATGTGAGCCAGCGCATTCTCGTAAGCCGTGAGCAGCCGCCGCGCATTCGCCGGAGAACACAGCAGGTAAGAGCCCTCACGCAGCGCCGCAGGCGAGATGCCCGGCTCGTACGTGAACTCCCACATCGAGACACTCCACTACCGTGATCGAGGTCTGCCGCCGACCAGGGGATGAAGATGACCAGCGCTGACTCAGGGCAGTGGGAAGACCTCTACAGGCCCACCGACGGCTGGTCGGCAGCCGCGCCCACGGGGTGGCCCCCGGTGGTCGACCAGAAGATCACCGTTCTCCCTTTCCACGCACAGCACTGGAACGACTTCGAGAAGCTGCTTCTCGACACCGTTATCGAGACGGAGAGCGTGGTCCGCGCGCTCCGTTACGGCGGTCCCGGACAGGAGCAGGGCGGCATCGACATCGCCGGCGTGAGGCCTGACGGCACCTGGCACGCGTACCAGGCCAAGAAGGTGGAACGGTTCCTGGAATCCGACGCGAAGAAGGCCGTGTCGGCCTTCGTGGCGGGCAGGCGGCCGTTCGGAGCGAAGCGTCTCGTCATCGCCACGGCCTGTTCCGTCACGCGGACACAAGTCCGCGATCTCCTTCACGAGAGCCAGAAACAACATACGGACCTCGTACTGGAGCAGGTATGGGACGCGGAGCACCTCAGTCATCTGCTGCGCCCATACCCGCGCATCGTCGCCCGCTTCTTCGGCGAACACGTCGCCCGACGATTCTGCGACGCGGATGCCCTCCGCAGCTGTACGCCGGCGCCCTCACCAAGCAGGGGAGGCGCCTCGCGTCACCCAGCACCTCCGGGACAGCCACTGAGCTCCTTCAGCAATCCTTTCTCGCTGGAGGTCCATGAGGCGATCCGCCCCGTGAACGGAGGAGAGGGGCTGCCCACTCTCCCTGCCTACGTCCGACGCAGCCACGACCAGAAGCTGCAAGCGACCATCGACCTCGCCCTCTCGGGAAACAGCTCCATGGCGGTCCTCCTGGGAGACTCCTCGACCGGCAAGACGCGTGCAGCTTGGGAGGCGATCCAGCGCCTGCCAGAGGAATGGAAGCTCTGGCACCCGTCGACCCCGGCTTCATTCATGGTTTCGCTGGACGCGGTCGAGCCGCACACCGTGCTATGGCTGAACGAGATCCATCGGTTCCTGATCACGTCCGATGAAGCACAGGACGAACGCACAGCGGGCGCACTCCGCAGGGCCCTCGGTGACCCCACCAAGGCACCTGTGCTCATCCTCGGCACGGTCTGGCACGAGTACTGGGCGGAACTGGTGCGCAAGCCCGGCACCACTGACGAACGGCGGGAGTCACGGAGCCTCCTGGAGAACTGCCGGATCCTGGTTCCGGAGACGTTCTCTGCACAAGAGCTGGCCGCGCTGAAGGACATCGAACCCGCGGACCCTCGGCTGAAGGAAGCAGTCAACCGTGCGGAGGACGGGCACATCACGCAGTATCTGGCAGGCGGTCCGGCCCAGTTGGACCGATACGAGCTGGCTGCTCCGGCCGCACGTGCCGTCCTCCATGCGGCGATGGACGCGCGACGGCTGGGGCACGGCCTTGCCCTTTCCCGCCCCTTCCTGATGCAGGCGGCAGAGGCATACCTCACGGGTCCACAACGAGATGCGCTGCAGGAAGACTGGTTCGATGCGGCCATCGCCTACCTCTCACCCCCTTGCCGCGGCGCTCGAGGCGCGTTGGCTCGCGTGCGGCCGACGCCGGACGATCCACTCAACCAAGGCACCCGCTACAGGCTGGCCGACTACCTTGAGCAGCACAGCAAGCGGAATCGAAGCACGGTCTGCCCTCCGGACGCCTTCTGGGTGGTCGCCGAGCATCATGCGACGACGGCGGCAGACCGGTCGGCCCTGGCCCTCTCGGCCCATGATCGCGGCCGCTCCGCAGCGGCAGAACGCCTGGCGAAATCCGCTGCGAGCCTGGGAAACAGCACGGGCCTCACCGGCCTCGCGCAACGCGTGCAAAGGGAGCGCGGAGCTCGTGAGGCTCTGGCCTATTTCCTGCTCGCTGCCGAGGCCGGCGACAACAGTGCCCGCACTGCGGTGGCCTGGCAGTACGAGCAGGACGGCCGGGCCGACGAGGCCGAGGCCTGGTACCGCGCAGTCACGGAAGGCGACTACCGCGCCTCGGCGCTCGTAGGCCTGGCATCCATCGCCTGGGAGCGAGGTGAAGAGACGACAGCGATGCGTCTCTACACCGAAGCGCTCAAGACCGGGGGCGCCCGTACCGTCGAGTACCAAGCGCGGTACATGGCCGCTCGGGGCGGCAACGAGGAGCACGCGCTCCACCTCGCCCACATGGCGTTCAAGGCGGGTAACACGGAGGCTTTCACGGGCCTGGCCTGGACCTATATGAACCCGGAGGAGAAGGACACCGCACTCCGGGTCTTCTTCTATGCGGCCACGCAAGCGGGAGACGTCAATGCCCTCAGGGAGCTCGCCTGGCTGTTCGAAGAAAAAGGCGACTCGGAAACGGCCGACCACTTCTGTGAGCTGGCTGTCCTCCGCGGAGAAGTGGGCACCATCAGAGGTCTCGGTCAGATACGCGCGGGCCGGGGGAAGCGCGGCGAGGCAGCGGGACTGTTCTGGCGCGCGTGGAACGCCGGCGATGCCTGGGCGCTGTGCAAACTGGCCGAGCTACGAGAAGACGACGGCGATCTGAAACGAGCCCGCCGACTGTACGAGCGCATGCTCTCCGAGGGGCAGCCGTTCGGGCTCACCGGCCTGGTCCGCGTCATGGAGAAATCGGGACAGAGCGCGGATGCGGAGAGGCTCGCATGGGATGCCCGCCGGTTCCCCCACTCGAGCGCGTGGGCAGAACTGGTACGCCTGCGGGAGGGCGCTGGTGACATCGAGGGCGCCGAGCGTCTCCTTCGCATGTCACTGGAGGACGGCGACCTCGGCAGCCTGCTGCGCCTGGGCAAGCTCAGGCTACGAGCGGGCGACCGCCGAGGCGCCGAAGGGTTCCTGCGCCAGGCGGTCGAGGCAGGCATCCGCGAAGCCGACCGGATGCTCTACGAGTTCCCGGAGCTGCCGGATCATGGCGATCCGCAGGACCCGTGAAGCAGACCGACCTGCCACCTGGCAGGTCGGTCCACGTACCGATGGGTGATCACACGTTGAAGCGAAAACTCCACCATAAGGCTGTGACCTACAGGAATGCAGGTGCATCCCAGCACCATCCCAGCACGGGAGCCGCGACGAAATACAAGCAGATCCAATGACGCCGAGACTACGCCGCCGGATACGGGCCGCGCAGCACCCCACCCGATGTAATAGATCCTGTACTAGACTGACCCCTATGAAGTCACCCCGCCCCGGCGGCACGGAGAACATCTCCGTCTCGATGCCCTCGGAACTCCTCGGTGCCCTGCGGACCCGCACCGGCAAGCGCGGCGTGTCCGCGTACGTGACCGCGGCGGTCCGGCACCAACTCGCGATGGACGGCCTCGCCGAGATCGTGGCCGCCTACGAAGCCGAGCACGAGCCGCTGAGCGAGGCCGAAGTCCAGGCCGCGCAGAGCGAACTGTTCGGTGATGCACCGGCGCCCTATGCGTCGAACGACAGCGCCGCATGAAGGAGCCCGCGGCCAGGTCCCTGGTTCTGGACTCTCAGGCACTGTCGCTGCTGCTGCGTAACGACCGCCAGATGGTCACCTGGATCGAGGCCGCACGGCGCGTGGGCGTGCCCGTCCTCGTGTCAGCCCTGACGGTGGTGGAGGCCGTCTACGGGAAAACGGACACCGCCCGGCTGCGCTGGCTTCTCTCCCGTCTTCAGGTCCAGGACGTCACCCAGGCGGACAGCCTCAACGCGGTGCAGTTGCTGGCCGACGCCGGTGGCCTGCACGGCCACAAGTACGCCATCGACGCCCTCGTCGCCGCGATGGCGCTCCGCTCCCCGGCGCCCGTCCTGGTACTGACCTCGGACCGCGACGACTGGTCGAAATTGTGCGGCGACCGCGTACAGATCAAGGACGTGTGAGGGCGTCGCGCATGTGCGCGATCACCTGCGGGTCATCCATGCCCCGCCCTCAATCCTGCGGCGCGGGTCACGACGGAGGACGGCCATCCGGTCGCGCAGAAACGGCACAGGAAGCACCGCAGCGAACATGAGCACGTACAGCGCGCGTATCTGGTGCGGGTTGCGGAGCCAGCTGGTGCGCAGTTCATCGAAGGAGCGGTGCAGTCCTTCGGCTCCTGTCCGGTCGCCGACCGCCGACGCCTGGGCTCGCCCGCACTGCCCCGCGACCACCACGAAGGCTCGGCAGGCACCGCTGGCGCGCCATGCTGTTGTCATGACGCACTCCGGCCAGGACAACCCAGCAAGGATCACACCGGTGACACGGCGCGATGTCTTCGACTTGCTACGCGCTGCGGCGGGCGTGCAGACGGAGCCTCCCCCGCCCGCCCCCGCATTGGGCAGCGCAGGGGCCGAAACCCAGCACGGGCTTCTCATCCCATCCCGGCACGATCCCAGCACGGGGAAAAACCAAGGGCCCGACTCCGAAGAGTCGGACCCTCCCTGACCTGCACGTTTGCCAGATCAGCGACGTGGAGCTACGTCACCCGCTACACGTTGAAGCGGAACTCCACCACGTCCCCGTCCTGCATGACGTAGTCCTTGCCCTCCATACGGGCCTTGCCCTTGGCGCGGGCCTCGGCGACCGAGCCGGTCTCCACCAGGTCGGCGAAGGAGACGATCTCCGCCTTGATGAAGCCCTTCTGGAAGTCGGTGTGGATCACACCGGCCGCCTCCGGGGCCGTGGCGCCCTTCTTGATGGTCCACGCGCGGGCTTCCTTCGGACCTGCCGTGAGGTAGGTCTGGAGGCCCAGGGTCTCGAAGCCGACGCGGCCGAGGGTGGCGAGGCCGGGCTCTTCCTGGCCCATCGACTGGAGCAGTTCGAGGGCCTCGTCGTCGTCGAGCTCGATCAGCTCGGACTCGATCTTGGCGTTCAGGAAGATCGCCTCGGCGGGGGCCACCAGGGCGCGCTGCTCGTTCTTGAAGTCCTCGTCGACCAGCTCGTCCTCGTCGACGTTGAAGACGTACAGGAACGGCTTGACGGTGAGCAGGTGCAGCTCGTGGAGGAGGCGGCCCTTCTCGGTGGACGCCGTGATGCCCGCCGCGAACAGCGTCTGGCCGGACTCCAGGATCTTCTGGGCCTCCTCGACCGCGGCGAGGACCGCGACCTTCTCCTTCTGGAGGCGGGATTCCTTCGTCAGGCGCGGGACCGCCTTCTCGACGGACTGGAGGTCGGCGAGGATCAGCTCGGTGTTGATCGTCTCGATGTCGTCCTTCGGCGAGACCTTGCCGTCGACGTGGACGACGTTCTCGTCCTTGAAGGCCCGGATGACCTGGCAGATCGCGTCGGACTCGCGGATGTTCGCGAGGAACTTGTTGCCCAGGCCCTCGCCCTCCGAAGCGCCCCGGACGATGCCGGCGATGTCGACGAAGTCCACCGTCGCCGGGAGGAGCCGCTGGGAGCTGAAGATCTCCGCGAGCTTGTTCAGGCGCGGGTCCGGGACGCCGACCACGCCGACGTTCGGCTCGATCGTGGCGAACGGGTAGTTGGCCGCCAGCACGTCGTTCTTGGTCAGGGCGTTGAACAGGGTCGACTTGCCGACATTCGGCAGACCGACGATTCCGATCGTGAGCGACACTTTGGCGACTTCCTGGAGTGAGGAGGGGCGTCCGGGTCCGGCTCGGCGGTTCGGGCCGGGGCAGCCGAGTCCCGGAGTGGGACCGATTCTCCAGTTTACGGGGCTGCTCCGCGGGCCCGGACAGTGCGGTTTCACGGTCCCCTCCCCCGGCCCGAACAGTGGGCCTTTTGACCGTGTGACATCGAACGCAACGCCAAGGTCGGCCAAAGCGCGTGTCCAACGCCTGATTCCCCGCCCTCCGCGACCTACGTTGTACAGGTGGAGCAGCACAGGACACGTCCCCCGCAGCGCCGGCAGCCCTCGCAGGCCGCGCCCGCCCCGCCCGCGCCGGGCGGTCCCGCCGGTGAGAGTTCCGCCGTGTACCGGGTGCGGGTGCGCAGTGTGCCCCCCGTGGTTCTCGCACTGCGGCGGTTCCCCAACCCCCGGCTCACCGGGATCGGGGCCGGGCTGTTCGCCGCCCTCACGATGTTCGTGCTCGCCTGCGTCGACCGGCTGCTGTTCGACAGCTCCGAGCTCGTCTACGGGCTGCTCTTCCTGCCCGTCAGCGCACTGACCGCCCTCTGGGTCCGGCCCGCCGATCTGGTCACGGCGCCGATCAGCGTGCCCATCGCCTTCGCCGTCGGGGTGTTTCCCATCTCCGGGGGCTCCGAAGGCCTCGGCGGGCAGATCATGGGCCTCGTCACCGCCCTCGCCGTGCACGCCGGCTGGCTGTACGGCGGGACGCTGATCGCGGGGCTCATCGCCTCCGTGCGCAAGGTGCGCCAGATGCGGGCCCGGCGGCGGTACGTGCTGGCCCAGGGGCGCGGCGCCGGCCCGGAGCGGGCTCCCCGGGCGGCCGCCTCGTCCGCTGCCCCTTCCGCTGCCGCTGCCTCGAAGCCCGTACGGGCCGGGGCGGGCGGCGCGGGCGCGGTCGCCCGCCGTCCTCAGCAGCCCTGAGCACCCAAGGGCGGCTCCGAGCAGCGCTGAGCCGGCTCCGACCGGTTCTCGGTCGGTCCTCGTGGTCGCTGCCGGTGCCCGCGCCGCCGTCGCTGCCGCTTTCGGTACCCGCGGCCGGTGTCCCTGCCGGCGCAGGCCCGTGTTCCGTCCGGCCGCTCAGCCGCTCCGGTCGTGCGTCTGGTCCGCCGCAGCCATCGCCGCTCCCACGATGCCCGCGTTGTTCTGGAGCTGGGCCGGCACCATCTCGGCCCGGACCTTCTCGATCAGCGGCAGGAACTTCTCCGCCTTCCGGCTCACCCCGCCGCCGATGATGAACAGCTCGGGCGAGAACAGCATCTCCACGTGCAGCAGGTACTTCTGGACCCGGTGCGCCCAGTGCTGCCAGCTGAGGTCCTCGTCCTCCTTGGCCTTCGTGGAGGCGTGTTTCTCCGCGTCGTGGCCGTGCAGTTCCAGGTGGCCCAGCTCGGTGTTGGGGACGAGCCGGCCGTCGGTGAAGACCGCGCTGCCGATGCCCGTTCCGAAGGTCAGCATGATGACCGTGCCCGCGCGGCCCTTGCCCGCGCCGAAGGTCATCTCCGCGACCCCTGCCGCGTCCGCGTCGTTCAGGATGGTGACGGGCTGACCGATCCGCTCGCTGAGCAGGGTGCGGGCGTCCGTGTCGATCCAGCCCTTGTCGACATTGGCCGCGGTGCGCGTGATGCCGTCCGTGACGACCCCGGGGAAGGTGATGCCGACGGGACCCGTCCAGTCGAAATGGCCGACGACCTCGGCCACACCGTCGGCCACGCCCTTGGGCGTGGCCGGGTGCGGTGTCAGCACTTTGTGGCGCTCCCGCGCCAGGTCTCCGCGGTCCAGGTCCACGGGAGCGCCCTTGATCCCGGATCCGCCGATGTCCACGCCGAAGATCTCCATGGAACCCACGGTACGGGCAGGCCGGGCCCCGTGCCCGGCTACTCGGCGGAAAGGGCGGCGGCCTCGGCGCGCAGGTCGCGCCGCAGCTCCTTGGGGAGGGAGAAGGTGATCGACTCGTCGGCCGTCTTCACCGTCTCCACGTCCGCGTAACCGCGCTCTTGGAGCCATTCCAGGACGCCGTCGACGAGGACGTCCGGGACGGAGGCGCCGGAGGTCAGGCCGACCGTGGTCACGCCCTCCAGCCATGCCTCGTCGATCTCGTCGGCGAAGTCGACCAGGTGGGCGGCGGGGGCTCCGGCGTCCAGGGCGACCTCGACCATGCGGATGGAGTTCGAGGAGTTCTTGGAGCCGACCACGATGACCAGTTCGGCGTCCTCGGCGAGCTTCTTCACCGCGATCTGGCGGTTCTGCGTGGCGTAGCAGATGTCGTCGCTGGGCGGCGAGAGGAGGTTGGGGAACTTCGCCTTGATGGCGTCGACCGTCTCCATCGTCTCGTCGACGGACAGGGTGGTCTGGGAGAGCCAGACGACCTTCGACTCGTCGCGGACCGTGACGTTCGCGACGTCCTCGGGGCCGTCGACCAGCGTGATGTGGTCGGGGGCCTCGCCGGAGGTGCCGATGACCTCCTCGTGCCCCTCGTGGCCGATCAGGAGGATGTCGTAGTCCTCCTTGGCGTACCGGACGGCTTCCTTGTGGACCTTGGTGACCAGCGGGCAGGTCGCGTCGATGGTGGCGAGCTTGCGCTCGGCGGCCTCCGCGTGGACGGTGGGCGCGACTCCGTGCGCGGAGAACATCACGATGGAGCCCTCGGGCACCTCCGCGGTGACGTCCACGAAGATCGCACCCTTCTTCTCCAGGGTCTGCACGACGTACTTGTTGTGCACGATCTCGTGGCGCACGTAGATCGGGGCCCCGTACTGCTCCAGGGCCTTCTCGACGGCGATCACGGCACGGTCCACGCCCGCGCAGTAGCCACGGGGAGCGGCGAGCAGGACACGGCGGGCAGGAGTTGCAGTCATGCGTCCCATCGTAAGGCCGTGGCGAACAGGCGCGAGGACGGCCGGATCGGGAGACTGGTCGCGGTGCGTTCGTGAGGAATGACGGATGGTGATGGAGGGGCGATGACGTCGGTGCCGGAGAGCGGTTCGGGCAACGGGACAGGGCCCGGTTCGGGCAGTGGGGCGGGCGGCGGGGCGGGCAGCAGTACGGGACCGGGCAAGCTGCGGCGGACGCTGGGATTCCGGGATCTGGTCGTCTACGGGCTCCTCTTCATCGCCCCGATGGCCCCTGTCGGGGTGTTCGGCACCCTGGACGCGAAGTCCGACGGCGCGGTCGCGCTCGTCTACGTGGTGGCCACGGTGGTCATGGGGTTCACCGCCTTCAGCTACGCCCAGATGGTGCGGGTCGCCCCCTTCGCCGGTTCGGTCTTCACGTATGCCCGCAAGGGGCTCGGGGAAGGGCCGGGGTTCATCGCCGGGTGGATGGCCATGCTCGACTACCTGCTGATCCCGGCCGTCGCCTACCTCTTCTCCGGGATCGCGATGAACGCCCTGGTCCCGGAGGTCTCGCGGTGGGTGTGGACCGCGATCGCGGTGCTGGTGACCACCCTGCTCAACCTGTGGGGCGTACGGGCGGCCGCCCGGGTCGGCTTCGCGGTGCTGGCCATGGAGATCGTGGTGCTGCTCGTCTTCGTGGTCTCGGCCGTGGTCGTCCTCGTACGGGACGGGGCGCAGCGCGGCTGGCTGACTCCGCTGACCGGTGACTCCGGGTTCTCCATGACGGCGGTGCTGGGGGCCGTGTCGATCGCCGTGCTCTCGTATCTGGGCTTCGACGCCATCGCCTCGTTCGCCGAGGAGGTGACGGGCGGCTCGCAGAAGGTGGCGCGGGCGGTGCTGTTCTGTCTGGTGCTGGCCGGTGTCCTGTTCGTGGCGCAGTCGTATCTGGCGGCGCTGCTGGAGCCGGTGAGCTCGGCGGAGCTGGCGGCGGATCCGGCGGCGCAGGGGTCGGCGTTCTACGACGCGGTGGACGCCTCGGTGGGGACCTGGCTGCACGACCTGGTGGCGGTCAGCAAGGCGATCGGCGCCGCGTTCGCCGCACTGGCGGGGCAGGCCGCCGCCGGGCGGCTCGTCTTCGCGATGGCCCGTGAGCGTCGCCTGCCGCACTTCCTCGCGAGGGTCGACCCGTCGTCGGGCGTGCCGCGGGTGGCGATCCTGTGCGCGGCGATCGTGACGCTGGTGGCCGCCGTGTGGGCGGCCCGGCGCGACGACGGCCTCGACCATCTGGTCTCCGTGGTGGACATCGGCGCGCTGACGGCGTTCATCCTGCTGCACGCGTCGGTGGTCGGCTGGTTCGCCGTACGCCGGATGGAGGGGCCGCCGGTGTGGTGGCGGCATGTGCTCGTGCCGGTGGTCGGCGCGGGAGTGCTGGTCGCGGTCATCGTGGAGGCGACGACGTCCTCCCAGGTCGTGGGCCTCTGCTGGCTCGGGGTGGGGCTGGTGGTGCTGGCGGTGCAGGGCACGGGCCACCGCGGCGGTATGGAGGGCCCGGGTGGCCCGGGTGGCCCAGGTGGCCCGGCGAAGGAGACCCCGGTCCCGTAGGACGTCTCCGACGGACCTTTCCCACGGGCCTCTCCCAAGAACTTCTCCTCCTACGGGAGCGTGTTCCGTTCGGCTTCGCGCCCGTACCGCTTCGGGCCCCGTACCGCTGTACCTCCCTACCGCTTCGGGGCTTCGTGCGGTGCGTGGCCTCAGTCCTCCGCGCGGGGCTGGGGTCCTGTCGGTGGCTGCCGATACGCTCGCCCGTATGGCTCTCAACACGTCCGCGGAAGCGCCGCTGCCCGTCGGTGAGGTGTCCCGGCTCATCGGCGGGTGGATCGACCGGCTCGGCGCCATCTGGGTGGAGGGGCAGATCACCCAGCTGTCGCGACGGCCGGGCGCCGGGGTCGTCTTCCTGACGCTGCGCGATCCGTCCCATGACATCTCGGTGAGCGTGACCTGTTTCCGGCAGGTCTTCGACCGGATCGCCGATGTGGTGACGGAGGGCGCGCGCGTCGTCGTGCTGGCCAAGCCCGAGTGGTACGCGCCCCGGGGGCAGTTGTCGCTGCGGGCGACGGACATACGGCCGGTCGGTATCGGCGAGCTGCTCGTGCGGCTGGAGCAGCTGAAGAAGTCGCTCGCCGCCGAGGGGCTCTTCGCCCTGGACCGCAAGAAGCCGCTGCCGTTCCTCCCGCAGCTCGTCGGGCTGGTCTGCGGGCGTGCTTCCGCCGCCGAGCGCGATGTGCTGGAGAACGCCCGCCGTCGCTGGCCCGCCGTGCGCTTCGAGGTCCGCAACACCGCCGTGCAGGGGGTGAACGCGGTCGCCCAGGTGGTGCAGGCGGTCGAGGAGCTGGACGCGCTGGACGAGGTCGATGTGATCGTGGTGGCCCGGGGCGGCGGCAGCGTCGAGGATCTGCTGCCGTTCTCCGACGAGCAGCTGATCCGGACCGTGGCCGCCTGCCGTACGCCGGTGGTCTCCGCGATCGGCCACGAGCCCGACTCGCCGCTGCTGGACCTGGTCGCCGATCTGCGTGCCTCCACGCCCACGGACGCGGCCAAGAAGGTCGTCCCCGACGTGGGCGAGGAGCTGGAGCGGGTGCAGCAGCTGCGGGACCGGGCGCTGCGGACCGTACGGGGGCTGCTGGACCGCGAGGAGCGCGGGCTCGCGCACGCGCTCGGCCGCCCCGCGATGGAGCGGCCCCACCGGCTGGTGGACGAGCGCGAGGCGGAGGTGGACGCGCTCCTCGGGCGCAGCCGCCGGGTGCTGGGCCATCTGCTGGACCGGGCCGATTCGGAGCTGTCGCACACGCTCGCCCGGGTCGTCTCGCTGTCGCCGGCCGCGACCCTGGAGCGGGGATACGCCGTGCTCCAGCGGCCCGACGGGCATGTGGTCCGCTCCCCCGAGGAGGCCGGGGCGCCCGGCGAGCCGCTGCGGGCGCGGGTGTCGGAGGGCGAGTTCACCGTGCGGGTGGACGGGTGAGGCCGGAGGAAGCGGGAAACGGTGCGGCCGGGCGGCCGTGTCGCAGGGGCGACAGCGCCCACAGGCTCGTAACAGCTCACGCTTAGGGTGGATCACATGACGGACGACGACGGGACGACGGCGGCTGCCGCCACGGGCACGCTCGGCTACGAGCAGGCGCGGGACGAGCTGATCGAGGTCGTACGCCGGCTGGAGGCGGGCGGCACGACGCTGGAGGAGTCGCTGGCCCTGTGGGAGCGGGGCGAGGAGCTGGCGAAGGTCTGCCGGCACTGGCTGGAGGGCGCCCGTGCCCGGCTGGACGCGGCCCTGGCCCGGCCCCAGGAGGACGAGCAGGGCTGAGCGACCGCCCAGGGCGTGCAACGACGGCGCAGCGGTGACGCGGTGGTGGGCGGCGCGGGGACGTCCCACGCGCGGGGACGTCCCGGGGTGGCCGGTCGGCGTCAGACCCGGGACGGTCGCACAAGACCGATGTACTGTGCAGTGGATCACTCCCGGCCAGCTTTAGTTGAAAGTTAACCTATTTCTGGCGTACGTTCGGGTCTTCTCCCCACCGCGCACGTCCGGAAGGTTTGCACCAGATGTCCCTCGTTCTCGACCCCGCCGCCCAGGACCTCCTCTTCCGTGAGGCCCGTACCGCCAACACCTTCACCGACGAGCCGGTGACCGACGAGCAGGTCCAGGCGATCTACGACCTGGTCAAGTTCGGGCCGACCGCCTTCAACCAGTCGCCGCTGCGCGTCGTCCTGGTCCGCTCCGCCGAGGGTCGCGAGCGCCTGGTGCAGCACATGGCCGAGGGCAACCGGCCGAAGACCTCCACGGCCCCGCTGGTCGCGATCCTCGCCGCCGACAACGAGTTCCACGAGGAGCTCCCGGCGCTGCTCCCGCACTTCCCGCAGGCCAAGGACATGTTCTTCTCGGAGCGCCCGGTCCGCGAGTCGGCCGCCGTCCTCAACGCCGCGCTCCAGGCCGCCTACTTCATCATCGGCGTCCGCGCCGCCGGCCTGGCCGCCGGCCCGATGACCGGCTACGACGCCGCGGGCATCCAGAAGGAGTTCCTGGACGACGACCACGCCCCGCTGATGGTCGTCAACATCGGCAAGCCGGGCGAGGACGCCTGGTTCCCGCGCAGCCCGCGCCTCTCCTTCGACGAGGTCGTCACGACCGTCTGAGTCCCGTCACACGCGAAGGGGCCCCGGAACACCAGGTGTTCCGGGGCCCCTTCGCGTCCGTGGTCCGGAGCGGGCCGCGCCTCAGGAAGCAGGCGCGGGCCGTACTCCAGGAAGCCGGCGCGGCCGTGCGTCAGGAAGCCGGCGCGGCGGGCGGTGTCGTCTTCAGCGCGGCGGCCATCTCGACCAGGCTCTCCTTCGGCGCCGAGCCGGTCACCACCGTGGTGTGGCCCTTCCCGGGCAGGACGAGGGCGTCGTACTTCGCGCCCTCCCAGTACTGCCACTCCTGGCCGGCCACCGTCTCGGTGCGCCCGGTGTCCTTGGCCTTCCGGCTGACCTCGGGGACGTACGTACCCGCGGCGGCGGTGGACTGCTCGACCGCGACGTACCTGCGGTCCGCGTCGAGGAAGCCCAGGTGCCAGGCCTTGCCCGCGGCGTCGTCGTACCTGACGGAGGTCGCCTTCCACTCCTTCGGCAGGCCCTCGGGCGCGGCCACGGGGTAAGGGGCGGCGGTCCGCACCGTCGCCAGCTCGACGGTGAAGTCGACGGCCTTGATCGGATCGGCGTGCTCGTCCTTCGGGATGAACAGGTAGATGACGCCCGCGCAGGCGGCGATCACCAAGGTCGACAGGATCATGTCCCGGACTGTCTGCTTGCCTCGCTTGCTTGCCACGGGATCCATGGTGGCACGCGGCCTGACACGCCCGGCCGCAGGGTGCCGCTGTCGACCGCGACGCCGGAGGCGCTCATGCGTGACCCGGCCTGCTCATTTTATCGACCTACCGATAGAGTCACAGCACCCTCATATCCGGTCGTCGCCGTACAGAAAGGTGCGCTCCGATGTCCGAGCATCATCTGCCGTCCCAACTGGAGGTCTCCCCGGAGGCCCCCGACCGCAACCTGGCCCTGGAGTTGGTCCGGGTCACCGAGGCCGCCGCCATGGCCGCCGGGCGCTGGGTGGGCCGCGGCGACAAGATCGGCGCCGACGGCGCCGCCGTGAAGGCCATGCGGACCCTCGTCTCGACCGTCTCGATGAACGGCGTCGTCGTCATCGGCGAGGGCGAGAAGGACGAAGCGCCCATGCTGTTCAACGGCGAACGGGTCGGCGACGGCACCGGCGCCGAGGTCGACATCGCGGTCGACCCGATCGACGGCACCACGCTCAACGCCAAGGGCATGCCGAACGCCATCGCCGTGCTGGCGGCGGCCGACCGGGGCGCGATGTTCGACCCGTCCGCGGTCTTCTACATGGACAAGTTGGTGACGGGGCCCGAGGCGGCGGACTTCGTCGACATCAACGCGCCCGTGTCGGTCAACATCCGGCGTGTGGCGCGGGCGAAGAACTCCATGCCCGAGGACGTCACCGTCGTCATCCTGGACCGGCCCCGGCACGAGGGCATCGTCAAGGAGATCCGGGAGACGGGCGCGCGGATCAAGTTCATCTCCGACGGCGACGTCGCGGGCTCGATCATGGCGGCCCGCGAGGGCACCGGCGTCGACCTGCTCATGGGCATCGGCGGGACGCCCGAGGGCATCATCTCGGCGTGCGCCATAAAGTGCCTCGGCGGCGTCATCCAGGGCAAGCTCTGGCCCAAGGACGAGGCGGAGCGGCAGCGGGCCCTGGACGCGGGTCACGACCTGGACCGGGTGCTGTCGACCGACGACCTGGTCAGCGGCGACAACGTGTTCTTCGTGGCGACGGGGATCACCGACGGTGAGCTGATGCGCGGTGTGCGGTACCGCGCGGAGACGGCGACCACCGAGTCGATCGTGATGCGGTCCAAGTCCGGCACGATCCGGTCGATCTCCTCGACCCACCGCCTGTCGAAGCTGCGCGCCTACAGCGCCATCGACTTCGACCGGGCGAAGTAGCCGACTGCGGGACCGGAGAGGGGTGCGGGGAGCGGACCATCGCTCCCCGCACCCCTCTCCCGTACACGCGGATCTCGTACGCGCGGATCTCGTACGCGGATCCCCTGCACGCGGGCGCGTTCAGCCCGCCGCGGCTATGTGCTCGGCCTTCGTCGCAGCGGCCGTGAGCTCGATGTCCCTCCGCCGTCGCCGGGCCAGCGCCACCCGGCGCTCCGCGGCGGTGAGGCCGCCCCACACCCCGTACGGCTCGGGCTGCATCAGCGCGTGCTCGCGACAGTCCACCATCACCGGACACCGGGCGCAGACCCGCTTGGCGGCCTCCTCGCGGGCCAGCCGGGCAGCGGTCGGTTCCTTCGACGGGGCGAAGAACAGGCCCGCCTCGTCGCGGCGGCAGGCCGCATCGGAATGCCAGGGGCCCGCGTCGTCCTCCCGGGCGGGGGTCCGCTGGGCCGGAACGGCGGCGACCTGCAGAGGCTGATGCGGCGGTTGCAGCACGGTCTACTCCTGACGACGGCTACGGCTTCGCGAGCGAGAGTCGATGCAGCATTCCCTACCCGCTGTGCGTACGCCTATGCACTGCGTGGCCCCAGCGCGCGGCGCACCGCAATGCGCCCCCACGGCATTCTGGCCGATTCGGCGCTGATTACCGGAGGCCGTGCGCCCCGCCGTATTCAGTGGCCGAGATGCTTGCGCACCCGCCGCTGGAGGTCCGCGACGAACTTCCCCCGCTTCGGCCTGGCTTCCACGGACCCGAACACGGAATAGCCGTTGACCACGACGACCGGTGCTTCCGGGTCCGCCGATTCGAGCGTCCGCACTTCGAAGCCG
Organism: Streptomyces sp. NBC_01116; assembly: GCF_041435495.1. Lineage (NCBI taxonomy): Bacteria > Bacillati > Actinomycetota > Actinomycetes > Kitasatosporales > Streptomycetaceae > Streptomyces > Streptomyces sp. NBC_01116. The sequence goes on along the minus strand of NZ_CP108644.1, from coordinate 5,595,413 downwards.
CCGAAGACGCCCGTGCCGTTGCCGCGCAGGGAAATGTTCTCCGGCACCCGGATGTCGACGCTGCCGAAGATGGACGTCGCATTGATAACGGTGAAGCGTTGGCCGAAAAGCGCTTCGGTCAGGTCGATCTCCACGCTGCCGAACAGCGCGAAGGCGTTCGTCCGGCCGCCGGCCCGCCAACGGCCCTTGCGGGTGGCGCTGCTGAAGACCGCGACGAGGTTCTCCGCGGGACCCTCGGGGCTCTCGGGGCCGTAGACGTACGGCTGGGAGTCCGGGCGGACCGTGGGCCCCGAGGACGCGGGCAGGTCGCGGACCATCGGCTGGAGTTCGCCGACGGTCTTGGCCCGGTAGACCAGGTCGATCCGCTCCGCGTGCTCGTCCGCCGTCAGACGGCCCTCGGCCATCGCCTCCCGCAGGATGTCGGCGATCCGGTCACGGTCGGCGTCGGAGGCGCGGATGTCATCGCCGTCCAGGACTTCGGCGGGCGGCGGGACGGCCGGTGCGAGGGGCTGCTGAGGCTGCTTCTCTAGGTCCACCGGCCCAGCGTACCCAAACGCGATAGATCGCGACTACCCCTCAAACCGGCGCGCCCCGGCCCCGCGCACCGCCCTGCGGCGGCGTCCAGGGTCTTTCGTCTGGATCAGGTCGGATCAGGGAGCGGGGTCCGGTGCGTGCGGCTGCAAGGCGGAGGAGAGAGTCACCGCGGAGCATGGGCGACCGACGACAACGCCGGAGGGGGTCCCTCCCTGCTCGAGCGAAGCCGAGAGCTTGGGGGAGCGCGCACCGGGGCCCGCGAGCCCGACATGATCCAGACGAACGGCCCTAGGTGAGCCTTACCTCACAGGAACCCTCAGGAGGGGGCGCTCTACCCTGGTGGATGCGCTGCCCGAGGGAGGTCAGCCGCCGTCGCCGAGTGAGGAATGGCCGTCATGGCAGAGTTTGCGTACTCCGATCTGCTCCCCCTGGGGGAGGACACCACGCCGTACCGTCTGGTGACGGCCGAGGGTGTCTCCACCTTCGAGGCCGACGGCCGGACGTTCCTCAAGGTCGACCCGGGGGCGCTGCGCACGCTGGCCGCCGAGGCGATGCACGACATCTCGCACTACCTGCGCCCGGCCCACCTGGCCCAGCTGCGGCGGATCGTCGACGACCCGGAGGCGTCCTCCAACGACAAGTTCGTGGCGCTGGACCTCCTGAAGAACGCGAACATCGCCGCCGCGGGCGTGCTGCCGATGTGCCAGGACACCGGTACGGCGATCGTCATGGGCAAGCGCGGGCAGAACGTGCTGACCGAGGGCGGTGACGAGGAGGCCCTGTCGCACGGGATCTACGACGCGTACACCAAGCTCAATCTGCGCTACTCGCAGATGGCCCCGCTGACCATGTGGGACGAGAAGAACACCGGCTCCAACCTCCCGGCCCAGATCGAGCTGTACGCCACCGACGGCGGCGCGTACAAGTTCCTCTTCATGGCGAAGGGCGGCGGCTCGGCCAACAAGTCGTTCCTCTACCAGGAGACGAAGGCCGTCCTCAACGAGGCCTCCATGATGAAGTTCCTGGAGGAGAAGATCCGTTCGCTGGGGACCGCGGCCTGCCCGCCGTACCACCTGGCGATCGTGGTCGGCGGCACGTCGGCGGAGTTCGCGCTGAAGACCGCCAAGTACGCCTCCGCGCACTACCTGGACGAGCTGCCCGCCGAGGGCTCGCCCACCGGGCACGGCTTCCGGGACAAGGAGCTGGAGGAGAAGGTCTTCGAGCTGACGCAGCGGATCGGGATCGGCGCCCAGTTCGGCGGCAAGTACTTCTGCCACGACGTGCGCGTGGTGCGGCTGCCCCGGCACGGGGCCTCGCTGCCCGTCGCCATCGCCGTCTCCTGCTCGGCCGACCGCCAGGCCACCGCGAAGATCACCGCCGAGGGCGTCTTCCTGGAGCAGCTGGAGAAGGACCCGGCGCGCTTCCTCCCCGACACCACCGACGAGCACCTCGACGGGGCGGGCGGGGACGTCGTGGAGATCGACCTCAACCGGCCGATGGACGAGGTGCTGGCCGAGCTGACCAAGTACCCGGTCAAGACCCGCCTCTCGCTGACCGGTCCGCTGGTCGTGGCCCGCGACATCGCCCACGCCAAGATCAAGGAGCGGCTGGACGCGGGCGAGGAGATGCCGCAGTACCTGAAGGACCACCCGGTGTACTACGCGGGCCCGGCGAAGACGCCCGAGGGGTACGCCTCCGGCTCCTTCGGCCCGACGACGGCCGGCCGGATGGACTCCTACGTCGAGCAGTTCCAGGCGGCGGGCGGCTCCAAGGTGATGCTCGCCAAGGGCAACCGCAGCAAACAGGTCACCGACGCCTGCGACGCGCACGGCGGCTTCTACCTCGGCTCGATCGGCGGCCCCGCCGCCCGCCTCGCGCAGGACTGCATCAAGAAGGTCGAGGTCGTCGAGTACGAGGAGCTCGGCATGGAGGCGGTCTGGCGCATCGAGGTCGAGGACTTCCCCGCGTTCGTCGTCGTCGACGACAAGGGCAACGACTTCTTCACCGAGCCCGCCCCGGCTCCGACGTTCACCAGCATTCCGGTACGGGGGCCGGGGCTCGGCTGACCCCCGCCCCGCGGAAGTGACCGGGAGGGCCCGTCCGCGCGGACGGGCCCTCCCGTGCGTCATCGGCCGTCCAGCAGGCCCGAGGTCGCGACCAGATACCCCAGCTGCGCCCGGCTGTTGCTGCCCAGCTGCTCGGAGACCTTGCGCATGTGCTCGGCGACGCTGCGGCGGCTCATGCCGATCCGGCGGGCGATGGCGGCGTCCGTCTCGCCGTTGACGACGGCCTGGAGGATGGCGCGCTGGAGGTCGGAGGTGACGACGGGGGTGCGCAGCGGCGCGCGTTCGGGCCGGACCGGGACCGCGCGGGACCACGCCTCGTCGAAGTGGCGGACCAGGAAGCGGACCAGTGACGGGTGCTGGACGCGCAGCGCGGCGTGCGGCTCGTCGGAGAACGGGATGAGGGCGAGGTCCCGGTCGAAGACGATGAACCGGTCCACGACCTCGGCCAGGGTCCTGATCTCGGCGCCTTCGGCGGTCACCTGCTCGATGTAGGCGAGCGTGGTGCGGTCCGAGCGGACGGTGTGCTGGTAGAGGGTGCGCTGCCGGATGCCGCGGCGCAGGTTGCCCAGGTCGCGCGGGAGCGACTGCTCCAGGACGTGGGCGGGGCGTCCGCCGCCGGGATGGGCGGTGCGGACCTCGGCGCGGCAGCCGCTGACCCCGGCGTCCAGGGCCTTGCCGATGACGGCCGCGCCGGAGAGCCGGGTGAGGGCGGGGCGTTCCTGCCGGTTCATCTCGGTGTAGAGGCCCTCGAAGGCGGCGAGGGTCGCGCGGGCGGAGCGCAGGGTGCGGCGCTGCTCGACGATCGCCTCCTCGATCGGGGCGAGCGCTGCGAAGGAGGCGGTCTCCGGCGGTACGGGGATGAGGTAGCCGGGCGACTCCTGGTCGGCCACCATCAGGTGCAGGGACAGCAGGCAGGGGGGCGCGGCGCCGGTCCGGAGGCCGCCCTCCGACAGCGCACGGCGATAGGCCGCGAGCGCCGCCTCGCAGGGTTGTTCCGGTATCGACCGGTCCGAGGGTGATTCACGGCAATCACATACCGGTGAGGGGGGATGATCGTCCTTCACAAGGATGCAGATTACCTTTGTGCACTCGGGAGTCCCCCGTCCGGCGCCCGCCCTCGACGAGTATGTCCGGGTGACATCTGGAATCGACAACGCGGACGGGCCGAAAACGGACGAGGCGGACGGCGGCGCCCGGAAGAACCGGGACACGGCGGTCTCCGAGCGGCGTTTTCGATTCCTCGTCGCCGGATACGCGGTGTCTTCCTACGGCACATTCCTGAATATGGTGGCGCTGAATCTCTTCGTCTACGAGACGACGGGCCGGGCGCTGGCCATGGGTCTGTTCATGGCGGTGCGGCTCGCCTCCGGATTCGTCGCCGGTCTCGTCGTGGGCGGTCTGCTCGCCCGTTTCAGCGCGAAAAGCATCATGCTGTGGGCGAATGTCGGACAGGGCGCCGTCATGCTGGTGCTCATCCTGGCGCCGGACGGTCTGCTGACCGGGGCGCTGATGGCCGTCTCGGTGGTGATCGGGGCGTGCGGGACGCTGTTCATGGTGGCGTTGCGCAGTTCGATCCCGGAGATGGTCGGGGAGGACCGCAGGGCCTGGGCCAACTCCCTCTCGATCACCGGTCGTTCGCTGGCGATGGTGGCGGGGTTCGCCTCGGCGGGCGTGGTGGTCTCCCTCGTCGGGTACACCGCCGCCTTCCTGGTCGACATGGCGACGTTCGTGGCGTGCGCGGTGACGGTGGCCCTGCTGCCGATCGCCGGAGGCAGGGGAGCGGGCGGGTCCGGGGCCGCGAAGGGGGCGGACGGCAGGGCGGCGGACGGGGCCGGGAAGGACGCCCCGGGCGCCCCGCCCGCGAAGGGCGGCAGGCGCCGGCGGCCCGTGGCCTTCCTCGCGCTGGCCGCCGCACCCGGGATGGGCCTGATGGTGGCCCTGCGCGGGGTCGACGCGTTCGGTTCCTCGTCCCACAACGCGGCGCTGCCGATCTACTCCACCTCGCTCGACGCGTCGAACCCCGCGGTGTTCGTCTCCGCGTTCTGGTGTGTGTGGGCACTGGGCAACATCGGGGCCCAGCAGGTGATCCAGCGGTACGCGCAGCGCACCGGGCGCTCCGTGGGAGCGCTCGGTTTCGGCTACGGCACGGTGGTGATGTCGGCGGCGTTCATCGCGGCGTTCGCCGGGTTCCCGCTGGCCGCGACCGCGGTGATCGCGCTGATCGCGGGGGCCGCGGACGGCCTCACCGAGGTCGCGTACACCTCGCATCTCCAGACACTTCCGGCCACCTTGCGCGGCCACGCCTTCGGTCTTTCGGCCACTTTCGAGAACCTCGGCTTCGGCGTCGGCATGATCCTTGTGGCGGCGGCCCTCGACCGGTTCTCCCCGCTGGCCGTGGTGGGCTGGTCCCACGGCGCCGCCATCGTCGTCGCCGTGGTGTTCCTGCTGAGGGTGGCGGGCGTGCGGCGGGCGGAGCGGGCGGGGCGTGCGGGGCTGCGAAAGGAAGAAGCCGTTGAGGGACGACCGGATCGCGGTGATCGGGACGGCGCTGAGGTTTCCGGGGGCTGACACCCCCGAGGCGTACTGGCGCGACATCCGGGCGGGGGCCGGTCACGTACGCCGGTTCACCCGGGCCGAGTTCGCCGCGGCGGGAGTCCCGGCGGCGGAGTACGAGCGGCCGGGGTTCGGCGGGGCGAGCGCGCTCCTGGCGGACGTGGACGGCTTCGACGCCGGGTTCTTCGGGATGAGCGGGCGGGAGGCGGAGCTGACCGACCCGCAGCAGCGGCTGTTCCTGGAGTGCTGCTTCCACGCCCTGGAGGACGGGGGCTACGCGGGCGGCGCAGGCCGTCACGCGAACAGCGAGGACTACGCGGGCGGCTCCGTACGGATCGGGGTGTACGGCAGCTCCGGCTACCGCCTGTACTCGCTGCACAGCTATCTCGCGGAGAACCTGGCGGCGGAGGCCGGCTCGGGCGACTGGATGACCGCCAAGCAGGTCCAGGTCGGCAACTACCCCGACTTCACCGCCACCCGGGCCGCCTTCCGGCTCGGTCTGACCGGTCCCGCGCTGACCGTGTCGACGGCCTGTTCCAGCGCCCTGGTCTCGGTGCACCTGGCCTGCCAGGCGCTGCGCGCCGGGGACGCGGACCTGATGCTGGTGGGCTCCGCCGCGCTGCATCTGCCGGAGGTCACCGGCCAGGTCCCGGTGAAGGGCTCCACCCTCTCCCCCACCGGCACGGTCCGGGCCTTCGACGCGGACGCGGACGGCACGGTCGGGGGGAACGGGGCCGCCGCCGTCCTCCTCAAGCCGCTGGCACGCGCGCTGGCCGACGGCGACACCGTGCACGCGGTGATCCTGGGCTCGGCGGTCACCAACGACGGCTCGGACAAGGAGACCAACGACCGTGCGGGCAGGGGAGGGTTCGCCGCCCCCGGGGTCGCCGGGCAGCGGGACGCGGTGCTCGGGGCGCTACGCGCGGCGGAGGTGGACGCGGCGTCGATCGGCTATGTGGAGGCCCACGGCACGGGCACGCTGAAGGGCGACCCGATCGAGTTCGCGGCCCTGACCGAGGCGTTCCGCGCGCACACCGACCGGACCGGCTTCTGCGCGCTCGGCTCGACGAAGCCGGCCATCGGCCACCTGGACAGCGCGGCGGGGCTGGCGGGGCTGATCAAGGCCGTGGAGGTGCTGCGGCACGGGGTGGTCCCGCCGCTGGTGAACTTCTCCCGGCCCAACCCGGCGCTGGCGGTGGACGACAGCCCGTTCCTGCTGCCGCTACGGGAGGGGCCCTGGCCGCTGGCGGGGGTGCGGCGAGCCGGTGTGCACTCCATCGGCATGGGCGGTACGAACGCTCATGTGATCCTGGAACAGGCGCCGGAGACCCCGCGCACCGCGCCGTCCTCCGGCGATGTGCCCGCGCCGGCGCTGCTGCCGCTCTCGGCCGCCGACGGGGACGCGCTGCGGGCGTACGCCGCCTCCCTGCGGGACCGTCTCGCGGCCGGGCCGCCCCCCTCCCCCGCCGATCTGCTGACCACCACCGCGCTCGGGCGGCGGCTCCTGCCGCACCGGCTGGTCGTCACGGCCGCGGACCCGGTGGCCGGTCTCGACGCGTTCCTGTCCGGGGCCCCGGCGGGCGAGGCGTACACGACCGGCGTCGTCGACGGCGTACGGGAGAGGCGGCCGGTGTTCCTCTTCAGCGGCCAGGGCGGCGGGCATCCGGGCATGGGCGCCGAACTCGCCGCGCGCTTCCCGGTGGTGGCCGAGGTGCTCGACGGCTGCGCCCGGGTGTACGCGGAGGAGACCGGACGGGACGACTTCCTGGACCGGATCGTCGGCGGGCAGGGACCCGGGCGATGGGACACCGCGTTCGCGCAGCCCGCCCTGTTCGCCCTCCAGATCGCCCAGGCCCGGCTGTGGGAGCGGCTCGGGATCACTCCGGCCCGGGTCGCCGGGCACAGCGTCGGCGCGTACGCGGCGCTGTGCGTGGCCGGGGCGCTGGAGACCGAGGAGGCGATGCGGCTGGTGTGCGGGCGCGGGCGGCTGATGCTGGAGCGGGCGGCCCCGGGCGCGATGGTCTCCGCGTTCGTCCCCCGGGCCCGGGTGCGGGAGCTGCTGGACGCCGTCCCCGGGCTGGAGCTCGCCGTGGTCAACGGCACCGCGCACCACGTGCTCGGCGGCCCACCGGAGGCGGTGGACGCCGCACGGACGCTGCTGGCGGCGCGGGGTGAGGCGTACGAGGTACTGGCGGTGGACCGGGCCTTCCACACGGCGCTGCTCGACCCGGCCCTGGAGGACTTCCGGGTGCTGGCCGACAAGGCGGAACTCCGGCCGTTGCGAACGGAGTTCGTCGACGGTACCGACGGCACGGTCCGCCCCGCCGGGTGGCGGCCGGACGCCGCTCATCTGGTCGCCCAGGCCCGCCGCACGGCCGACTTCGCCGCCGTACTGGACCGGCTGGCCGGGTCCCCGGCGCTGCTGGAGCTGGGCCCGTCCGCCGTGCTGACGGGGATGGTCCGCCGGTCGCTGCCGGACGCGGTCTGCGTACCGACGCGGCAGTGGGAGCGGGCGGTGGCCGCGCTGCACTGCGCCGGGGCCGGGGTGGACTGGGCGGCGCTGCTCGACCGGTGCGGCGGCCGGCGCGTCCGGCTGCCCACGTATCCCTTCCAGCGCCGGTCCCACTGGAGGGGCCCGGCCCCGCACACGCCCCCGGTCCCGTACACACCCCCAGTCCCGCACACGCCCCCGGCACCGCTCAGCCCGCCCAGCCCGCTCACCTCGCTCTCCTCGCTCACGGAGCTGACCGCCCCGGTCGGCGGGGCCGCTCACCCATCCCCACGCTCGACGGAGGACCGCATGACCGAACAGGCCGTACTGGACCGGGTGCTGGAGCTGACGGCACGCCATCTCGGCCACCGGCCGGACGAGGTCTCCGCCGACCGCACGTTCATCGGCCTCGGCGCGGACTCGCTCCAGCTCATCGGGATGGTGCGGCAGCTGGAGGCCGAGTTCGGCACGGAGATCAGCATGCGGGAGGTCCTGGAGGAGGCGGGCACGCCCCGGCTGACGGCGGCGCTGATAGCCGGGCGGGCGGCTCCCGCCACGACGCCGCCGGTCGTGGAGCCGGCGCCCGCGGCGAAGGCGCCGGCACCTGCTGCGGTCGAGCCGGTCACGCCCGCGCCGGTCGCGGACGGGCCGGTGTACGCCACCCGGGCCGAGGTCGCCGCGCTGTCCGAGCAGCTGCGTCAACTGGCCGAGACCCAGGCCGTCATGCTCACCCAGCTCTCCGAGGCCGTCGCGCTGCTGACCGCCCGCGCCACGGGGACGGACGGGCGATGAGCGCGGGGATACCCGAATCCGCCCAGGCCGTGGCGGGGGCCGTAACCGGAACGGACGCCGCCGTCACCGCCGAAGCGGCCGCCGAGGCCGTGGCCCGGGCGGCCGAGCTGTCCCGAGCGCTCACCGCCCGGCTCGCGGAAGCCCGCGGCCAGGTGCCTGCGAAGAGTCCGAAGCCCACCACCGAGGAGGCCGCACACGGCCCCCGTCTCGTCGTGGACGCGGCGGGCGGGATGGCCGGGGCGGGAGCCGACGAGGCCCAGCGGGCCCACACCGCCTCCCTGATCCGGCGGTTCACCGAGCGCACCCGCACCTCCAAGGAGCTGGCCCAGCGGCACCGTCCGGTGCTCGCCGACAGCCGCGCGGTCGTGGGGTTCCGGGACGCCACCAAGGAGATGCTCTATCCGGTCGCGGCCCGCTCGGCGCACGGCTCCCGGCTCATCGACGTGGACGGCAACGCCTACACCGACATCACGATGGGCTTCGGCGCGCTGCTGCTGGGCCACGAGGCGGAGCCCGTCACCGACGCCGTGCGCCGCCACCTCTCCGACGGGCTGCGCTTCGGCCCCCGGTCCCCCGACACCGGGGAGGCCGCTGAGCTGCTCGCCTCGCTGACCGGCCTGGACCGGGTCGCCTTCGCCTCGTCCGGCACGGAGGCGAACTCGGCCGCGATCCGGCTGGCCCGCGCCGCGACCGGGCGCGACAAGATCGTCATGTTCCGGGGCTCGTACCACGGGCACATCGACTCCGTCCTCGGCCGGCCGGGCGGACCCGGGCAGCACGCGGTGCCGGTCTCCCGGGGCATCCCGGCCAGCGCGGTGGCGGAGCTGATCGTGCTGGAGTACGGGGCCCAGGAGTCCCTGGAGACGATCGACGCCCTCGGCGACGGCATCGCGGCCGTGCTCGTCGAGCCCGTGCAGTGCCGCAACCCGGGCCTGCGGCCGGTGGAGTTCGTCCGATCGCTGCGCGCACTCACCGCGCGCCGCGGCATCGTGCTGCTCTTCGACGAGATGCTGACGGGGCTGCGCCCCCACCCGCGCGGTGCGCAGGAGCACTTCGGGGTGGTGCCGGACCTCGCCACGTACGGCAAGGCGCTCGGGGCCGGCTTCCCGATCGGCGCGGTGGCGGGGCGGGCGGATCTGCTCGACGGGGTGGACGGCGGGTTCTGGCGGTACGGGGAGCCCGGCGGGCCCTCGCGGGAGACCACGTTCATCGGCGGCACGTACATGCAGCATCCGCTGTCGATGGCGGCGGCCCGCGCGGTGCTCGGTCACCTCACCGAGCGGGGGGCCGGGCTCCAGAGCGGGCTGAACGCCCGCACGCAGGCGCTCGCGGACCGGCTCAACGCCTTCTTCCGCGACGAGGAATTCCCCCTGGAGCTGGCCCACTTCGGGTCAATGTTCCGCTTCAGGCACCGTGCGGACCTGGAGTTGCTCTACCACCATCTCCAACTGCGCGGCGTGTACGTGTGGGAGTGGCGCAGCTTCTATCTCTCCACCGCCCACACGGAGGAGGACGTGAACCGGGTCGCGGAGGCGGTCGAGGGCTCGTTGCGGGAGCTGCGCGACGGCGGGTTCTTCCCCCGGTCCGCCCGCCCGGTCGCGGTCGGGCGGGCCGAAGCACGTCGTCCGGCACCCGACTTCGGCGTCTACTTCTTCGGCGACTACCCGGACAGCGGCGGGTCCGCGAGGAGCGGCAGCGGCATCCCGGAGGCGTACGACACCGTCCTGGAGACCGCGCGCTTCGCCGACGAGCACGGCTTCTCCTCCGTCTGGCTGCCCGAGCGGCACTTCGACTCCTTCGGCGGGATCTTCCCGAACCCCGCCGTGCTCGCCGCCGCCGTGGCGCGGGAGACCGGGAGCGTCCGGATCAACGCGGGCTCGGTGGTGCTGCCGCTGCACGATCCGGTGCGGGTCGCCGAGGAGTGGTCGGTGGTCGACAACCTCTCCGGTGGCCGGGTCGGCATCGGCTGCGCCACCGGCTGGCACGCCCGGGACTTCGCCCTGCACCCGGACCGGTTCGCGGACCGGCGGCGGATCGCCTTCGACCACCTCGACGAGGTGCGCCGGCTGTGGCGGGGAGAGGCGGTGCGGCGGCGCACGGGCGAGGGCGCGGAGGCGGAGCTCCGGATCCGGCCGCGCCCGGTGCAGGAGGAGCCGCCGTTCTTCCTGGCCACCTCCGGGCAGCGGGCGTCGTACGAGGAGGCGGCCCGGCGCGGCCTCGGGGTCGTCACCAACCTGATGACCCAGACCGTGGACGAGCTGGCGGCGAACGTCGCGCAGTACCGGCGTACGCGTGCGGAGTGCGGGCTCGACCCGGCGGCCGGGCGGGTGACGGTGCTGGTGCACACGTATCTCGGCGACGACCACGCCACCGCGCGGGCCGAGGCGCTGGAGCCGATGGTGCGGTATCTGCGGTCCTCGCTGCTGATGCGCTCGGCGGCCACCGCCACGGGGTCCCGGCGCGAGGACGTGGCGGCGGCGAGCGAGGAGGACCTGGACTATCTGTTCCGCCGCGCGTACGACCGCTACTGCGACCGGCGGGCGCTGATCGGCACACCGACGAGCGTCGCGCCGCTGGTCGACGCGCTGCACGGGGCCGGGGTGGACGAGATCGCGGCCCTGGTCGACTTCGGGATGGACCGGGAGCGGCTGCGGTCGGGGCTGGAGCGCCTGGACGTGCTGCGCCGCCGGACGCGGGAGCGGGACACCCGGGAACGGGACGCCCAGGAACGGGAGCGGGAGCGGGACGCCCGGGTTCCGGTTGCCCGGGTTCCGGACACCGTCGCGCCCGCCACCTCGGCGCAGCGGCGGCTGTGGCTGGCCGCGCGGCTGATGGAGAACCCGGCGGCGTACAACGAGACGGGCGCCGTACGGCTGCGCGGTCCGCTGGACGTGGCGGCGCTGCGTACGGCGGTGGACGGCCTGGTCGAGCGGCACGCGGGACTCCGCACGGTGTTCCGGGCCGAGGAGGCGGGCGTCGTCCAGGTCGTACGGAACGGGCTCCGCGTCCCGTTGACGGTGACCGACGCCCTGGGGCAGGACGCCGGACGGGCGATCGGGGCGCTGCTCGCCGAGGAGAGCGGCCGGGCCTACGACCTGGCCGCGGGTCCGCTGTTCACGCCCCGGCTGCTCCGGCTGGCCGAGGACGACCACGTCCTGGTGCTCGGTACGCACCACATCATCACGGACGCGCACTCGGCCGCGCTGATCGCCGGGGACCTCCGGGAGCTGTACACGGCGGCCCGCGCCGGACGCCCGCCGGTCTTCGAGCGACCCGCCGGAACGACCGTGGCAGCCCCCGAGCCCTCGGGCGACGCGGCCGACCTGGCCTGGTGGCGCGAGGCGCTGGGCGACCGGCCGCCGGTGCTGGTCCTGCCGACGGACCGGCCGCGCGGCCGCCGGGTGGCGGGGCGCGGCGGGGCGGTGGCCCGGACCGTGGGCCGGGAGCGGGCGGACCGGCTGCGGGAATGGAGCGGGCAGCAGGGCGTCACCCTGTTCGCGACGCTGTGCACGGCCTGGCAGCTGGTGCTGCGCGGGCGGTCGGGGCAGGACGCGTTCCTGCTGGGCACGACGTTCGGGCGGCGGCCGGCCGCGACGGCGGACACGGTCGGGTTCCATGTGGCGCTGCTGCCGTTGCCGCTGTCCGCCACCGACGCGACCCCGTCGCCGGAGGCCGTACGGGCCACCGGGCGGGCGCTGTTCGCGGCGGACGAGCACAGCGGGGTGGACCTGGACGCGCTCCTGGCGGCCGTCCACCCGGACCCGGGGAATCCACGCCCGCTGGTGACCGTGTCGGTCGATCTGGACCGGGCGGCGCTGGCCGGAATCGACCTGCCCGGGCTGCGGGCGGAGGCGGTGGCGGCCGGGACGGAGTCGGCGCCGCTGGAGCTGGCGCTGATGGCCACCCACGTCCCGGACGGGAGCCTGCGGCTGCGGCTGCGCTACGACGCGGACCTGTTCGACGCGGCGACGGCCGAGGGGTATCTCGCCGAGCTGGACGAGCGGTTGGACGCGATGCCGGCCCCGGACGCGGTGGAGCCGGACGCGGTGGAGCCGGAGAGAGCGGAGCCGGGCACCCGGACGGCCTCCGGCACCGCCGCGCTCCTCCGCGAGGTCTGGGAGTCCGTCCTCGGCGTGCACGGCTTCGCGGACGACAGCAACTTCTTCGATCTGGGCGGCAATTCGATCGCCGCGATCCGCCTGGTGAACCGGGTCCGGGACACGCTCGGAGTCGACTACCCGCTGGTGGACCTCTTCGCCGACGCCACACTGCGGGCCATGACCGGGCAGTTGACGGACCGCCCGGAAGCGGACGACCCGGAGACGAGCGGCGCGGACACGGACCGCCCGGAGACGGGCGTCGTCTCCGTCGTCGACCGCGCCCCCGTCAGCGACCAGCAGGCCCGGATGATCGCCGGGCACCACATCATGCCCGACCCCGCCGTGTGGAACGTACCGACGCGCATCACGTTCACCGGGGCGCTGGACCCGGCGGCCCTGCGGTCCGCCGTGACCGAGCTGGTCGCCCGGCACGACGGGCTGCGGACCAGGTTCGCGCAGGAGGGGGCTCCGGACGGGCCGTGGTGGCAGGAGGTGCTGGCGGCGGAGCCGGTGGCGCTGCCGGTGGAGGACCTGACCGGGCTGCCCGCCGACGAGCGGCGCCCCCGGGCGGACGCCCTGTGCCGGGCCGACGCGGCGGCCCCGTTCGACCTGGGGCGGTCGCTCCGGCCCCGGACGCGGCTGCTGCGGGTCGAGGAGGACCGCTGGGAGCTGATGTTCGTCCTGCACCACATCTGCGCCGACGGCTGGTCGCTGTCCGTGCTGCTCTCGGAGCTCGCCGCGCTCTGCACGGCCGCCGCCGCGGGCGTCCCGCACGGCCTGCCCGACCCGGCGATGCAGGCGCCCGGGTACGCCCGGTGGCAGCGGGAGCGGCACGATCCCGCCGCCGAGGCGGAGCGGGCCGCGTTCTGCGCCCGCTATCTGGACGGGGTGCCGTCCGCCGTCCCCGTACCGACGGACCGGCCCCGTCCGCAGAAGCTGAGCGGCCACGGGGACACGGTGCGCGGGGTCGCGACGGGCGCGGTGCGGGCGGCGGTGGAGAAGCTGGCGGCCGACCGGGGCACCACCTCGTTCGCGGTCGCGGCGGCGGCTCTCGGAGTGTTCCTGACCCGGCTGTCGGGAGAGGAGGACACCTTGTTGAGCGTGCCGTACGCCAACCGCGAGGGCACCGCTTCGGAGTCGCTCGTGGCGATGACGTCCACCGCGGTGATGGTCCGCGTACGACTGGATTCAGCCAATCTTGACGAGACGTGCGCGGAGCTCGCGGTCCGTACGGGCACGGGCGCGCTCGGTGCCATGGCGCACGTGCTTCCCACCGCGCGCATCATGCAGGCGATGCGGGACGCGGGCGCTGTCAGCGTCCCCGACCGGGTGCCGCACGTCCTGGCGTTCCAGAACTCCGTCGACACGGACATCGAGATCCCCGGGCTCCGGGTCGAGGTGGCCGATCTGGCACCGCCGCTTTCCCGCAGCGAACTGTGCTTCGGGCTTGCGCCGCGCCGGGACCCCGCGAAGGGTTATCGAACGTTCCTGGAATTCTCCACCGACCTGTGGGACCACGAGACCGCCCACGACCTTCTCTCGTCGTACACCGACCTGCTCGCGGAGTTCAGCGCCCGGCCCGACCGGCCGGTGCGGGAACTCCTCGGGGAGCGCCCCTGGCAGGGGCCGCCGGGCCGAGGCTCCGGAGGCTCCGCCGGGGGCGCGAGCGCCGGGCCCGACCAGCCCGGCGGACCGTCACCCTCCCAGTCACTGCCGAACACCGGAAAGGCGGACGCCGTATGACTCCGGCCCCCCACCGCAGCCACACCGACGACCTGCTCTCCTTCATCGCCGCCAGCCCTTCTCCGTACCACGTGGTGGCCAGTGCGGCCCAGCGTCTGGAGAAGGCAGGCTTCCGCGAACTGCGCGGCACCGACGACTGGACCGGAGCGACCGGCGGCTGCTTCGTCAGCCGCGCCGGTGCGCTGATCGCCTGGTACGTCCCCGAGGGCGCGCCCGCCCACACCCCGTTCCGGATCGTCGGCACCCACACCGACTCACCGAACCTGCGCATCAAACCGGCTCCGGACACCGGGAATTCGGGGTGGCGGCAGATCGGGGTGGAGATCTACGGCGGGGTCCCGCTGAACACCTGGCTCGACCGCGACCTGGGCGTCTCCGGCCGCCTCGCCCTGCGCGGCCCCGACGGCGTCCCGCGCAGCCGGCTGGTGCAGATCGACGAACCCCTGTTGCGGGTGCCGCAGTTGGCCATTCACCTGGACCGTTCGGTGAACGAGGGCGTGGCCCTGGACCGGCAGCGGCACATCGCGCCGATCTGGGCGCTGGGCGACCCGCGGGAGGGCGAGCTGCTGCGCCGGGTCGCGTCGGCCGCCGGGGAGGACCCGGCGGACGTGCTGGGCTGGGACCTGATGCTGCACGATATCCAGCCGCCGGGATACCTGGGCGTGGACCGGGAGTTCGTGGTGGCGCCCCGGCTGGACAACCAGGTCTCGGTGCACGCCGGGGTGACCGCGCTGGTGGACGCGGCGACGGGGACCACGCAGCCCTCCTTCGTACCGGTGCTGGCCGCCTTCGACCACGAGGAGGTCGGCAGCGGTTCCGAGACGGGTGCGCAGAGCCCGCTGCTGGAGCGGATCCTGTCGCGGTCCGTGTCGGCGCGCGGTGGCAGCGACGAGGACTGGTCGCGGGCGCTGGCGGGCGCGTTCTGCGTCTCCGCCGACATGTCGCACGCGGTGCACCCCAACTACACGGAGCGGCACGACCCCGACCACCGCCCGCTCCCGAACGGCGGCCCGACGGTCAAGGTGAACGTCAACCAGCGGTACGCCACCGACTCCACCGGCATCGCCGTGTTCAGGGCGGCGGCCGAGCGGGTCGGCGCGCCCTGGCAGCCGTTCGTCTCCAACAACGCGATGCCCTGCGGTACGTCGATCGGTCCGCTGACGGCGGCCCGCCTCGGCGTCACCACGGTGGACGTCGGGGTGCCCGGCCTGTCGATGCACTCGGCGCGCGAGCTGTGCGGGGTGAACGACCCGGGCCATCTCGCCGCGATCCTCACCACGATCATGGTCGGGGACTGACAGCAGCGCCCGTCCCCCACCGACGGGCGCGGCATCCGGACGTACGGAACAAGGCCGTGCGGCACAGAGGCGTACGGAACAGAGACGTACGGCACTGAAGAGAACAGGAACGATCGTGGCCGACGAAGAGACCGTCCTCATCTGCCTGCCCTTCGCCGGGGCGGGCCCCTCCTTCTTCACGCCCTGGCAGCGGCTGGCCCCGGAGGGTCTGCGGATTCTCCCGGTGTCGCTGCCGGGCCGGGAGAAGCGGTTCCCCGAGCCCGCCCACACCTCGGCGGCCCCGGCCGTCGACGACGCGTACGCGCAGGTGACGGCGGCCCTCGGTGAAGGGGACGGGACCGGCGGCCCGGTCGTGCTGTTCGGGCACAGCATGGGCGCGGTCCTCGCGTTCGAGCTGGCGCACCGGATCGAGCGGTCGGGCGGGCCGGTCCGGCTGGCCGCGCTCGTGGTCAGCGGCGCGCCCGGCCCCTGGACGCCGCGCACGGACCGGGCGGACGGGCTGCCGGACGCGGAGTTCGCCGCCCGGGTCCGGGCGTTCGCCGGATACGACCATCCGGCGCTGGCCGACCCGGAGATGCGGGAGCTGCTGCTGCCGACGCTGCGGGCGGACGTCCGACTCCACGAGACGTATGTCCCGTCCACGGACCGGCCGTTGGGTGTTCCGGTCATCTCCGTCCGAGGGCGGGAGGACACCCTGGTCGGGGCGGCGGAGGCGGCCGAGTGGGGCCGGGCGACGACGGGGAAGCTGACGGTCGCCGAGCCGGCCGGCGGGCACATGTATCTCACCGAGCGGCCGGCCGAGCTGCTGGCGCTGGTGGCCGCCGAGGTGCGTGCGGCGAGGGGCCGGTGAGCGGCGGCGCCGGCCCGGGTCGTGCTGCCGGCGGACGTGGTCCTGGACCGGCGGGCGGCGGGGCCCGGCTCGCCGGGCGTACGGCGCTGATCACCGGAGCGGCGCGCGGTCTCGGCCGGGCCTGTGCGCTGGCGTTCGCCCGTGAGGGGGCGGACCTGGTGCTGCTGGACGTGGCGGGCGAGCTGCCCGGGGTGCCGTATCCGCTCGGTTCGGCCTCGCAGCTCGCGCACACCGGGCGGCTCTGCCGCGAGGCCGGGTCGGCCGTGCTGACCCGGCAGGCCGACGTGCGGGACCTGGCGGCGCTGGAGTCGGTGGCGGAGGCGGCCGAGGAGCGCTTCGGGCGGATCGACGTCCTGGTCAACAACGCGGGCATCGCCGCGCCTTCGGGCCGCCCGGCGCACGAGATCACCGAGGCCGAGTGGCAGCTGATGATCGACGTGGATCTGGGCGGTGCCTGGCGGGCGATCCGCGCGGTCGGCGGCCGGATGGCCGCACAGGGGTCCGGTTCGATCGTCAACATCGCGTCGACGGCGGGGCTGGTGGGCTACCGGCACTTCGCGGGGTACGTCGCGGCCAAGCACGGTCTGATCGGCCTGACGAAGGCGGTGGCCCTGGACTACGCGCCCCGGAAGGTCCGGGTCAACGCGGTCTGTCCGGGCTCGGTGCGGGACGACGAGGCGATGGAGGGCCGGATGCTGGCGGAGATCGCCCGCTCGCTGGAGGTGCCCGTCGCGGAGCACGAGGCCGCGTTCGTCCGGGACCAGCCGATGAACGCGCTGGTGGAGCCGGACGATGTGGCGGACGCGGTGCTCTGGCTGGCCTCGGACGCGTCCCGGCAGGTGACCGGCAGCGTGGTGACCGTGGACGGCGGGTTCACCGCCCGCTGACCGCCGTATCAGCCGTTTCCCCTCCGTGGACGAGGAGTTGCTCACGTGCCGCCCGCTCATCACTCCCTGACGGTCCGCCTGCCGCCGTCCTTCCCCGATACCGCGCTCGCCGCCGTCCTCACGGCGGCGGCCGGGCTGTGGTGGCCCGGAGGCCGCCGCCCCCGGCTGTGGACGGAGACCGTGCCCGCTCCGGCCGCGTCCGACGCCGCCGCCCGGCGGCGCACGGCCGAGGCCCGCCGCCCGGTCGCGCCCGGCCACCGGCTGCGCGCGGTGCTGCTGCGGTACGCGGACGGGCACCCCGGCGACCTCGTCCTGACCGCCGACGCGGCCGCGCTGGACGCCCGGTCGTTGCGGATCGTCGCCCGCGTACTGCTGGGCGAGCTGCCCCCGGACCAGGTCACGCCGCACGACGGGCCGCTCCCCCCGGACCCGCGCGTGGACGAGGAGACCCGGCGGCTCGCCGCCGCGCTCGCCCTCACCGCCGGGCGGTACACGGGCGCGGCCTCGGTGCGCGTCGCCGTCCCCGTACCGGCGCGGAACCGGCCGCCGTACGCGCTGGGGCCGCTCGACGGGTACGCGGTGTTCACGGCAGATCTGTCCCCGGGGCGCACGGTCGCCGACCTGCTCGCCACCGAACCGCTCGTCCCGGCCGAGGGCGAGGAACCGCCCGCGCTCGGCCTGGTGGCGGGCGATGGGGACGGGGACGGACCGGTCACGCTGCCGGCCGGCCCGGGCGGACCACCCGTACCGGCACATCAAGTGGAGCGCCTGTGCCAGGAGTTGATGAGTCGCTCGCCCAGCACGCCGCTCCTGGATCTGGATCCGCTGAGCGAGTCCGAGTCCACCGGGCAACTGGCGCTCGGAGCGGCGCGGAAGATCGTCGCCGCCCAACCCCTCCGCGTCGACCAGGTCTTCGCCGCCCAGGTCACCGCCCGCCCGGACGCTCCCGCGCTCACCGTCGGTGCCGCCACCCTCACCTACGCCGAACTGGACTCCCTGGCGGAGGAGTTCGCGGACGGTCTGTACGCCCACGGCGTCCGCCCCGGTGACCTCGTCGGGCTCTGCCTGCCCCGCGGAGCCCACCTGGTGGCGGTGATGCTCGGCGTCCTGAAGGCGGACGCGGTCTACGTACCGCTGGATCCGGAGCATCCGGCGGACCGGCGGGAGCGCACCGCGAAGGACGCCGGTCTCCGGCTGACGGTCGAGGACACGGTCGCGCTCACCGGCCACCCGGCCCGCCCCGCCGGGGAACGGCGGGCGGCCGGCGCCCCCGCGTACGTCATCCACACCTCGGGCTCGACCGGCCGCCCCAAGGGGGTCCTCGTCCCGCACGCCAACGTCACGGCCCTGGTCGACGCCGTCCGCGACGACTTCGCCCTCTCCCCCGGCGACACCTGGACGTGCTTCCACTCGGCGGCGTTCGACTTCTCGGTGTGGGAGATCTGGGGCGCGCTGCTGACGGGCGGACGGCTGGTCCTCGTGGACCACTGGACCTCGCGCTCGCCGGAGGACTTCCACGCGCTGCTGGTCCGGGAGCGGGTGAGCGTGCTGAGCCAGACCCCGTCGGCGTTCACCCAGCTCGCCGCCGCCGACCGGACGGGCGGTGACCTGTCCGCCCTGCGGCTGGTGGTGCTGGGCGGCGAGCCGCTGGACACCCGCCCGCTGCTCGGCTGGTTCGACCGGCACCCGGAGGACCGCTGCCGCCTCGTCAACATGTACGGGATCACCGAGACCACCGTCCACGTGACGGCGGCCACGGTGACCCGCCGCGAGGCGCTCGCCGGGTCCCGGTCGGTGGGGCGGCCCCTGCCCGGCTGGTCGGTCCGGGTCCTGGACGCCTCCGGGCGGCCGGTGCCGCCGGGTGCGCCCGGGGAGATCCACGTGGGCGGGGCGGGCGTGGCGCTCGGCTATCTGCACCGGCCCGCCCTGACCGCCGAACGCTTCGTCCCGGACGCCCTGGACCCGGCCGGGCGGCTCTACCGCAGCGGCGACCTGGGGCGGCTGCTGCCCGACGGGACGCTGGAGCACCTGGGCCGGATCGACGACCAGGTGAAGGTGCGGGGCTTCCGGATCGAGCCGGGCGAGATCCGGCAGGTGCTGCTGGAGGACCCGGCGGTGTCGGCGGCAGCGGTCACCGTGACCGGCGGCGGGGGCGGGGACGCGGCGGCCGTGCGGATCGACGCGTACGTGGTCCCGGCCCCGGGGGCGGGCGAGGACGCCGGACCCGTACGGGAGCGGGCCGCCCGGCTGCTCCCCCCGCACATGGTGCCCGCGACGGTGACCGTGCTGCCGGCCCTCCCCCTCACCGCGAACGGCAAGCTGGACCCGGCCCGGCTGCCCGCGCCCGGAGCGCGCCGGACGCCGGGACCGGCCGCCGCGCCCCGCGAGGCCGCCCCCGCACCCACTGCCGTCCTCGCCGCCATCTGGCGGGACGTCCTCGGCGTCGGGGAGATCGGCCCGGACGACGACTTCTGGGACCTGGGCGGCAATTCGCTGTACGCGATCCGGATCGCCACGCTGGCCCGGGAGCGCGGGCTGCCCGGCATACCGCTGCGGCAGCTGTATCTGACGCCGACGCTGGGGGCGCTGTCCGAAGCGCTGGCCCGGGAGGCGTGAGAAGGGGCACGGGAAGGGGCGGCCGCCCCACGACGGCCGCCCCTCGCCCACTCCGGCTACGCGAAGCGCTGGTTCGCGCTCCCGTCGCACGTCCGGAGCTTGAGCGGGTCCTTGGCCCCCGCCAGCGTCAGACACAGGTTCGTCGCCGCGGCCGGGCGGACGGTGCCCGCCTGCCGGACGAACTTCTGGTTGGCCGCGCCCGAGCAGTCCCACACGACGAGCGTGGCGCCGGCGTCGTACTTCGCGCCCGGCACGTCCAGGCAGCGGTCGTGGCTCAGCGCGGTGCGGGCCGTCTGCGTACCGGCGTCGTACCACCAGCTCTGGTTGCGCCCGCCGTGGCAGTCCCAGCCGCCGAGCGCGGTGCCGTTACGGGTGACCGAGGCGGGCACGTCCACGCAGGCCCCGGTCGCCTCGTTCCTCAGCGGGGCGAACAGGTCGTCGAAGGCCGCCCCCGTCAGGACCGGCTTCCCCGTGCCGGCCGGGTCGGCACAGCTCGCCTCGCGCAGCCCGGAGTCGTACAGCTGGGTGAGGCAGGAGGCGAAGGCCCGGTGGCCTGCCGCGTTGGGGTGGAAGGACTGGCGGACGGAGTTCTCGTCGGGCAGGCCCGGCTTGCTCGCGTCGATGAACAGCCCGCGCGCCCAGGTCTCCTCGGTGCACACCTCGTGGCCGTGGAAGAGCCGCGAGTTGTCGAGGTAGGACGCCCCCGTGGCGGCGGCGGCCCTGCGCATGCCGACCTGGAAGGCGGGCACGGCGGTGTTGCGGCCCCAGACGGTGTCGGAGTCGTAGCCGAGCCCGCCGCAGACCAGCTTGCCGGGGAACTTCGGGTTGTCGCGGAAGTCCGGGCCGATCGGGCTCGGGTAGCCCATGAGGACGAGCTTGTAGTCGTTGTTGGCGTACCCGGCGCCCGTCATGACGGTGCGCAGGTCGCGGACGGTCTGCTCGACCTTGGGGACCAGCGCGTCGACCCGGGCCTGCCAGCCGCCCGCGTACTTCGGTTCGCAGGGGCCCTGGAGGCTGATGTAGCGGACCACGCAGTCGGTCATGACCGGGCCGAACTGGAGGTCGTCGTTGGCCCCGGCGACCAGGACGATCATCTTGATGCGGGTGTTGCGGGCCTTGATCGCGAGGCTGTCGCTCTGCACGAGTTCGTCGGCGTACTGCTTGTTTCCGCCGATCTTGATGTTTCCGGTATAGGCGCCGGAACACGAGACGTTGTACGTGACGTCCGCCGCGATGCCCGTGCGGTGGATGGCGGCGTCCGGCGAGCGGTGGCACCAGTTGTCCGGCCCGTTGGTGCCGGGGTCGTAGGTGCCGACGCCCTCGCCGGAGATCTCGCTGTCGCCGAGCGAGATCAGCCCGGTCCTGCGGTCGCCGAGCGGGCGCTCGGCGGGGCTCCCGTACAGCTGGGTGGCCTCGGCGGCCCGGACGGCTTCCAGCGCGGGCGGGAGAGGGGTGGATGCGATAGAGCTGGTACCCGACTCCGTCGCGCCCGCGGGTCCGGCGGCGGCCATACCGCCGACGGCGGCCGCGAGAGCGACGGCGGCCGCGACCGTGACACGGAGCCGGCGAAGGCTTCCGAGCCCTCGAAGTCTGGTGCTGGTGCGCCTCATTGCGCCTCCCGGTAGTGGTTACCCCCGGTATTTACTGGTCGGTAGGCGACTTGGGAATACATGGAACAAGAGAAGTGCTCATCTTTTTCAGGAGGTTTAAACACCATGGTCGACACGTCAGGTGACACGCCCCGTGACAGCGGGTTCCGGATCGAGCACGACTCGATGGGCGAGGTGAAGGTCCCCGCGGACGCCAAGTGGCGCGCCCAGACCCAGCGGGCGGTGGAGAACTTCCCCGTCTCCGGGCAGCGGCTCGAACGGGCGCACATCGAGGCGCTGGCCCGGATCAAGGGCGCGGCGGCCAAGGTCAACGCCGAGCTGAAGGTACTGGATCCGGACATCTCCGCCGCGATCCAGGAGGCCGCCGCCGAGGTCGCCTCGGGCCGCTGGGACGCGCACTTCCCGGTCGACGTGTTCCAGACGGGCTCGGGCACCTCGTCGAACATGAACACCAATGAGGTGATCGCCACCCTCGCCACCGAGCGCCTCGGCCGCGAGGTCCACCCCAACGACCACGTGAACGCCTCCCAGTCGTCCAACGACGTCTTCCCGTCCTCCATCCACATCGCCGCCACCGCCGCCGTCACCGCCGACCTGATCCCCGCCCTGGACCACCTGGCGGAATCCCTGGGGCGGAAATCGGCCGAATTCGCGGAGGTCGTGAAGTCCGGCCGTACGCATCTGATGGACGCCACCCCGGTCACCCTCGGCCAGGAGTTCGGCGGCTACGCGGCCCAGATCCGCTACGGCGTGGAGCGGCTGCGCGCCTCCCTCCCCCGGCTCGCCGAACTGCCGCTCGGCGGTACGGCGGTGGGCACCGGCATCAACACCCCGCCCGGCTTCTCCGCCGCCGTGATCGCGGAGGTCGCGGACGCCACGGGGCTGCCGCTCACCGAGGCCCGCGACCACTTCGAGGCGCAGGGCGCGCGGGACGGGCTCGTGGAGACGTCCGGACAGCTGCGGACCATCGCCGTGTCGCTGACCAAGATCTGCAACGATCTGCGGTGGATGGCGTCGGGTCCGCGCACCGGCCTCGCCGAGATCGCACTGCCCGACCTCCAGCCGGGCTCCTCGATCATGCCGGGCAAGGTCAACCCGGTGGTCCCGGAGGCGGTCCTGATGGTCGCCGCCCAGGTCACCGGCAACGACGCGACGGTCGCCACGGCCGGCGCGGCGGGCAACTTCGAGCTGAACGTGATGCTCCCGGTCATCGCGAAGAACCTGCTGGAGTCCGTACGGCTGCTGGCACGCGCCTCCCGGCTGCTCGCGGACCGCACGGTCAACGGCATCACCGCCGACGTGGAACGGGCCCGCGCCTACGCCGAGTCCTCGCCCTCCGTGGTGACCCCGCTGAACAAGTACATCGGCTACGAGGAGGCGGCGAAGGTCGCCAAGAAGTCCCTCAGGGACGGGACGACGATCCGCGAGACGGTCCTGGCCTCGGGGTACGTCGAGCGCGGCGACCTGACGATGGAGCAGCTCGACGAGGCACTGGACGTGCTGCGGATGACGCGCCCGTGAGCGCGGGCCGCCAGGGCGCCGCCCGGGGACGTCCGAGGGCGCCCGGCGGCCCCCGGGGTGACCGCGTGACACCCGGGGTGGCCGTGACGGCTGAGGTGTCCGGCGGATCGCGACCGGGTGACCTGAGTCGCAGCGGGCCGGTGGGAGCGCTCCGTAAGATCTCTCCATGACAGGTACGGGAGAGCACGCACGCTGGGCGCCGGGGGACCGGATCCTCTGGCGCTACCGCGACAACGGCCGGGCCCACCGGACGGCCGGCGCCCCGCCCGTGCACATCTGCCGTCCGGTGACCGTGGTCCAGGACACCGACGAGCTGCTCGCCGTCTGGATGGCGCCCGGCACCGAATGCGTGCGGCCGGTGCTGGCCGACGGCACCCAGGTGCACGCCGAGCCGCTGGCCACCCGCTACACCGCACCGCGCACCACGGCCCGCTCGACCTGGTTCGGCTCCGGGGTGCTGAAGCTGGCCAGGCCCGGGGACCCGTGGTCGGTGTGGCTGTTCTGGGACCGGGGCTGGATGTTCCGCAACTGGTACGTGAATCTGGAGGAGCCCCGGACCCGGTGGTCCGGAGGGGTGGATTCCGAGGATCACTTTCTCGACATCTCCGTGAACCCCGACCGGAGCTGGAAATGGCTCGACGAGGACGAGTTCGCCCAGGCGCAGCAGGTCGGCCTGATGGACCGGGAGACCGCGGCGCGGGTCCGTGCGGCGGGGCTCGCGGCGGTCGAGGTGATCACCGGGTGGGGGACGCCGTTCCGGGACGGCTGGGAGCACTGGCGGCCCGATCCGCGGTGGCAGGTGCCGCCGCTGCCGGATGACTGGGACCGCACCCCTGCCCGTATGCCGTCGTGAGACCCTGGAGAGACCCTTCGGGCGGTCCGGTCGGCAGGTCCGGTCGTACGGAGGGCTGATCGCCGCAACCAGCGGGCACCACACCGGAACTGACCACAAGTCATCACACCGGTCGTGCGGAGGGACGGGCCACGGACCCGGACGTTCCGCTCGGTCGCGGGAGCCACTACGAGGGGGTGGAGACGTGCACGCTGTCCGCTGCCCTCTCACCGCGTCCGCCGCCGGCGGGGTCGCCCGTCGGCCATCTCCGGGGCGCTCGGTTTCGGCCCCTTCATCGGGGGCATCCGGTGACAGCCGTTGTTCTTCCCGCGCTTGCCGGGGCACAGTAACGCCCCACGAGGTGACTGCCTCATACAACCGGCCCGGACGGACGGAATCCCACGCGTGACGGAGCACCCCACCTCCCACGAAGGCCGGCAGCCTCTGGCGGCCCGGCAGCAGGAGCGCACCCGGCCCCGGCAGCAGGACGCCGCGGCAGCGGCCGCCGCTGCCGCGGTCCCGGCTCCGGCCGCCGCGCCGAACCCGGGTCCGGGAGCCGCCGCCGAGGCGCAGGCGGCCACCCGCCGCGAGGGCGACCGGCTGCGCTTCGTCGGCGCGGCGACCCGGCGGATCGCCCGGGGCATAGACCTGGACGAGATCGTCCTCGGGCTGTGCCGGGCCAGCGTGCCGACGTTCTCCGACGCGATCCTGGTCTATCTGCGCGACCCGCTCCCGGTGGGCGACGAGCGCCCGGTGAGCCCGTTCGTCCTGCGGCTGCGCCGCAGCGACCGGCTGCGCGTCAGCGGCGAGGAGGCCGGCGAGGCGACCGGATCGGAGACCGAGCGGCTGCGCCCGCTGATCCTGGACCCGCAGGCCGACCTGATGCCGGCCGCCGAGCTGTGCGAGGTGCGGGCGGGCGGTGCGCTGGCCGAGGTGCTGCGCGGGGTGCGGCCGGTCTTCGGCGACTCCGCGGCGGCGCGGGCCGCCCTGCCGGAACTGCTCGGCCCCGGCCGGTCCGTCCCCACCGGACACCGGGCGATCCTCGCCCCGCTGCGCGGGCGGCGCCGGGTCATCGGGGCCGCGGTGTTCGTGCGCGGCACCGAGCGCACCCCGTTCGAGGCCAGTGATCTGCTGGTCGCGGCGCAACTGGCGACGCACACCGCGCTCGGCATCGACAAGGCCGTGCTGTACGGGCGCGAGGCCTACATCGCCGACGAGCTGCAGCGCACGATGCTGCCCGACTCGCTGCCCCAGCCCACCGGCGTCCGGCTCGCCTCGCGCTATCTTCCGGCAGCGGAGACGGCCCGGGTCGGCGGCGACTGGTACGACGCGATCCCGCTGCCCGGCAGCCGGGTCGCGCTGGTCGTCGGCGATGTGATGGGCCACTCCATGACCTCGGCGGCGATCATGGGCCAGCTCCGGACGACGGCGCAGACCCTGGCGCAGCTCGACCTGCCGCCGCAGGAGGTCCTGCACCACCTGGACGAGCAGGCGCAGCGCCTGGGCAGCGACCGGATGGCGACCTGCCTGTACGCGGTCTACGATCCGGTCGCGCACCGGATCACCATCGCCAACGCCGGACACCCGCCGCCCGTGCTGCTGCACCTGGGCGGGCGGGCCGAGGTGCTGGTGGTGCCGCCGGGCGCCCCGATCGGGGTGGGCGGCGTCGACTTCGAGGCCGTCGAGCTGGACGCCCCGGCCGGCGCCACGCTGCTCCTCTACACCGACGGTCTGGTGGAGTCGCGGCTGCGGGACGTGTGGACGGGCATCGAGCAGTTGCGGGAGCGCCTCGCGGCGACCGCGCAGCTCACCGGTGACGACCACTCGCCGCCGCTGGAGGCCCTGTGCGACGACGTGCTGGACATGCTCGGCCCGGGTGACCGGGACGACGACATCGCGCTGCTCGCCGCCCGCTTCGACGGGATCGCGCCGAGCGATGTGGCGTACTGGTACCTGGAGCCGGAGGACGCGGCTCCGGGCCGGGCCCGGAGGCTGGCCCGGCGGGCGCTGAGCCGCTGGGGTCTGGACGACCTGGCCGACGAGGTGGAGCTGCTGGTCAGCGAGGTCGTCACCAATGCGGTGCGCTACGCGGAGCGGCCGGTGACGCTGCGGCTGCTGCGGACCGACGTCCTGCGCTGCGAGGTCGGCGACGACTCGCCGCAGCTGCCCCGGCAGCGCCGGGCGCGGGAGACGGACGAGGGCGGGCGCGGGCTGTTCCTGGTCAACCGGCTGGCCCGGCGGTGGGGTGCGACGCGTCTGTCGACGGGCAAGGTCGTGTGGTTCGAGATGGCGCCCCGGGGGCAGTGAGGAGCCCGCCGGGGGCTGTATGACACAGGAGGGGGCGGGCCCGCGGGCCCGCCCCCTCCTGTCGTCACGGCCTCACTGCGGGGCCACTCCGTTGCCCCCCGGCCGTTCGCCCGGCTGGCCGTCGTCGTCCCCGGGCAGCGGCGGGATCTCCGGACTCGTGGGGGGCGTGGTGGGCGGCGTGCTGGTGGGCGGAGGCGGCGTCGACGACGACGGGGTGTCGCTGGGCGTCCCGCTCGGCGTGTCCTCGGACGGCGAGTCCGACGGGGTGGGGTCCTTCGACGGGGTGGGATCCTCGGACGGGGTGTCGGACGGCGCCGGCGGGGCGGGCACCTCGCCGCGCTCCACGTCCTGGAGGTCGAACGTCTTGCCGGACCCGCCGCCGAGGGCGCCGAGGGTGTAGTCGGCCCAGATCCTGGCCGGGAAGCCACTGCCGCTGGCGCGGCCGGAGTTGGCCGTGCCGGTCAGGGAGACCTGCTTGCGGCCGCCGTCGCCCTCGCCGAAGAGGGCCACGACCGTGGTCAGCTCCGGGGTGTACCCGGCGAACCAGGCCGACTTGTTGTCCTCGGAGGTGCCGGTCTTGGCCGCCGCGTCGTAGGCGGGGCTGTTGGCCGCGCCGCCGGAACCGGCGTCGACGACCCCGGTGAGCCCCTTGGTCACGGTGTCGGCCGAGGCGCGGCTGATGACCTGCTCCCGCTTGGGCTTCTCGGCGGTCACCGTGCGGTCGCGGTGCTCGGCGGACTGGAGGATGTGCGGGGTGACCTTCCGGCCGTGGTTGTCGAGCGTGGCGTAGACGCCGGCCATGTCCCAGGTCGAGGCGTTCATGGTGCCGAGGGTGACGGCGGGGCGCTCGGGGAAGTTCTTGTCCGGTACGCCGAGGGCGAGCGCGGTCTCCTTCACGGCGGCGGGCGTCACGTCCACGATCATCTGCGCGAAGACGGAGTTGACCGAGCTGTTCAGGGCCTTCTGGACGGAGACCGGGCCATAGCTGCGGTCGTCCTGGTTCTGCGGGGCGAACGGGGTGTCGCTGCCGACGACGGGCCGCTTGCTGGTGCCGTCGTAGACGGTGTTGAGCCCGATCAGGCTGCCGTCCTGCGTCTTCGACTCGTTCTCCAGGGCCGAGGCGAGCACCAGCGGCTTGAAGGTGGAGGCGGGCTGGTAGTCCTGGCGGGTGGCGTTGCTGATGTAGTGCTTGATGTAGTCCTCGCCGCCGTACAGGGCGACGACCTTGCCGCTCTTCGGGTCGACGGAGGTGGCGCCGGCCTGGACGGTGGCGTCGATCTTGTTGCCCTCGCGGTCGAGCTTGGACTCCAGCTGGTCGTCCACCGACTTCTCCAGCGCCTTCTGGCGCTTCTTGTCGACGGTGAGGGTGAAGGTCCAGCCGCCGGCCTCGCGGTCCGCGGCGGAGACGCCCTGCTTCTCCAGCTCCTTGTTGGCGGCCTCGACCAGATAGCCGGCCTGGCCCTCCATGCCCTGGGCGGGCTTGGGCTTCTGGGGGAAGGGGAACTCCAGGCCGGCCTTCTCGGACTCGGTCAGCCACTTCATCTCGACCATGTTGCGCAGGGTGTAGGCCCAGCGCTCCTTGACCAGCTTCTTGCCGGTGTCGGTCGCGGTGTTCCAGTCGTACTGGCTGGGGGCCTGGAGGAGGGAGGCGAGGTAGGCGCCCTGGGAGACGTTCAGGTCCTTGGCGTCGACGCCGTAGTACGCCTGGGCGGCGGCCTGGATGCCGCTCGCGCCGCGCCCGTAGTAGGCGGTGTTGATGTACCCGGCGAGGATCTTCTCCTTGGACTCCTGCTGGTCGACCTTGAGCGAGATCACCAGTTCCTTGAGCTTGCGGCTCACGGTGGGGTCCTGCGTCAGGTAGAAGTTCTTCACGTACTGCTGGGTGATGGTCGAGCCACCCTGCTTGCCCTTGCCGCTGACGGTGTTGAGGAGGGCGCGGGTGGTGCCCTTCAGGTCGACGCCCTGGTCCTTGTAGAAGGACTTGTTCTCGGCGGCGACGAAGGCGTGCTGGACCTTCTCGGGCACCTCGTCCAGGTCGACGATCTGGCGGTTGACGCCCTTGCCGGTCCGGGCTAGGACCGAGCCGTCGCTGTACTTGTAGACGTTGCTCTGCCGCTCCGCCATGGCGTTGGCGGCGGGGACGTCGACGTACACGTAGAGCGCCCCGAAGGCCCCCATGCCCAGCAGGACGATCCCGAAGAACGCACCCAGCAGCTTCTTCCACGTGAAGAGTCTGCGTATGCCGCCGCTCTTCTGGCCCCTGCGCGACTCCCGCGCCTGGGCTCGTCGCGCATCCGCTCGACCCATTGGTGTGTTGCTCCCGCTTCTCTGCTCGACCGGCTCGATCGGTTTCCTCAGTTCGCTCAGACCTGCCAGCTAACACCGCCGACGGGGACAAAAGACAAGCGATCCGGTCTTTTACGGACGTGAGAATCAGCACCCGTTCCCTAGGAACCGACTCCCCAGAGGTGGACAAGGTTGCGAAAACCATTAATGTGTAATCACATTGCTAGCGCGGTGCGATACCGCGCCGAACGGGGGATCCCATGACCGCACAGCACGACGACCACCGCCCGGGCACACCCTCGACCGACCTCCCCGTCGACACCCCGGACATGCCCGCACCGCAGGTCAGGGAGGTCACGGCACACTCCATCCCGGGCGGCGTCGGCCTGCTCCTGACCGTGGTCGGGGTGCTCGCCGGGGTCGGCCTCGCCATCGTCGGCGGCGTGATCGGGGCCGGCGGGAACAACGCGGTCGGCGTCCCTCTCCTCATCTTCGGGGTGCTCTTCGTGATCACCTCGTTCTTCTGCATGAGCGGTGTGAAGATGGTCGCTCCGGGCGAGGCCCGGGTGATCCAGCTCTTCGGCCGGTACGTCGGCACCATCCGCACCGACGGGCTCCGCTGGATCAACCCGCTGACCTCCAGCCGCAAGATCTCCACCCGCGTCCGCAACCACGAGACCGCCGTCCTCAAGGTCAACGACGCCTACGGCAACCCGATCGAGCTGGCCTCGATCGTCGTCTGGAAGGTCGAGGACACCGCCCAGGCGCTCTTCGAGGTCGACGACTTCCGGGAGTTCGTCGCCACCCAGACCGAGGCGGCGGTGCGCCACATCGCCATCGAGTACCCGTACGACGCCCACGAGGAGGACGGCCTCTCCCTGCGCGGCAACGCGGAGGAGATCACCGAGAAGCTGGCCGTCGAGCTGACCGCCCGGGTGAAGGCGGCGGGCGTCCTGATCATCGAATCGCGCTTCAGCCACCTCGCGTACGCCCCCGAGATCGCCTCCGCCATGCTCCAGCGCCAGCAGGCCGGAGCGGTCGTCGCGGCCCGCCAGCTGATCGTGGAGGGCGCGGTGGGCATGGTCGAGATGGCCCTGGACCGGATCGCCGAGCAGGACATCGTGGAGCTGGACTCCGAACGGAAGGCGGCCATGGTCAGCAATCTGATGGTGGTGCTGTGCGGTGACCGCGCGGCCCAGCCGGTCCTCAACACGGGCTCCCTCTACCAGTGACCGACCAGACGCCTCCCCGGCGGACACCGGCGTCCCGGTCGCGGCAGCGCAAGCAGATGCTGCTGCGGCTGGACCCCGCGGTGCACGACGCACTCGCCCGCTGGGCCTCCGACGAACTGCGCAGCGCCAACGCGCAGATCGAGTTCCTGCTGCGGCGGGCGCTCGCGGAGGCGGGCCGGCTGCCGGGGGCCGCGCGCCCGATCGCCCGCCGGGGGCGGCCGCCCAGACAGCCGCCGGAGGAGCCGGGAACCCCGCCGAAGCCCGGGGCCGGCACCCCGCGCCCTCCCCCCGGAGACGGCGTCCAGGACAGCTCGTAGCACCGCGACCCCGGCCCTCCTCATGGGCCGGGGTCGCTTTCCGGACGTGTATACACGGCAGGTATACACACCGTGTACAGTGCTGCTCATGTCTATCGGTCACACCCTCCTCGGGCTCCTGGAGTCCGGCCCCCGACACGGCTACGACCTGAAGCGGACCTTCGACGAGAAGTTCGGCCAGGACCGCCCGCTCCACTACGGCCAGGTCTACTCGACGATGTCCCGGCTCCTGAAGAACGGGCTCGTCGAGGTCGACGGCGTCGAGAGCGAAGGAGGACCCGAGCGCAAGCGGTACGCCATCACCGACGCCGGGATCACCGATGTCTCGCACTGGCTGGCCCAGCCGGAGAAGCCGGAGCCCTACCTCCAGTCGACGCTCTACACCAAGGTCGTCCTGGCGCTCCTGACCGGTCGCAGCGCGGCCGATCTGCTGGACACCCAGCGCTCGGCGCACCTGCGGATGATGCGCGTGCTCACCGACCGCAAGCGCAAGGGCGACCTCGCCGACCAACTGATCTGCGACCACGCCCTGTTCCACCTGGAAGCCGATCTGCGCTGGCTGGAACTGACCTCTGCCCGTCTCGGGCAGCTCGCCAAGGTGGTGGCTCCGTGATTCCCGAAGGCTCCCTTCTCGCCGCGAACGATCTGCGCAAGACCTACGGCTCGACACCCGCCCTGGACGGCGCGTCGTTCTCCGTGCACCCCGGCGAGGTCGTCGCCGTGATGGGCCCCTCCGGCTCCGGCAAGTCGACGCTGCTGCACTGCCTGGCCGGGATCATCACGCCCGACTCCGGCACCATCACCTACGCGGGCCGCGAGCTGTCCGCGATGTCGGACGCCGAGCGCAGCGCCCTGCGGCGCAGCGACTTCGGCTTCGTCTTCCAGTTCGGCCAGCTCGTCCCGGAGCTGACCTGTGTGGAGAACGTCGCGCTGCCGCTGCGGCTGAGCGGCGTCAAGCGCAAGGCCGCCGAGCGCACCGCCCTGGAGTGGATGGAGCGCCTGGAGGTCGACGACCTCGGGGCCAAGCGCCCCGGCGAGGTCTCCGGCGGGCAGGGCCAGCGGGTCGCCGTGGCCCGTGCGCTGGCGGGGTCGCCGAAGGTGATCTTCGCCGACGAGCCGACCGGTGCGCTGGACTCCCTCAACGGCGAGCGGGTGATGGAGCTGCTCACCGAGGCCGCCCGCTCCGCCAACGTCGCCGTGGTCCTGGTGACCCACGAGGCCCGCGTCGCCGCCTACTCCGACCGTGACATCACCGTGCGCGACGGCCGGGCCCGCGACATGGAGCACGCCGTATGACGCTGCTCGAAGAGAAGCAGGCCGTGGCACCGCCGCGTCCGCCAGCGCCCGCGCGGGGCGCGGTGACCCTCCGCGACCTCGGCCTCGGCATCCGGTTCGCCGCCGCAGGCGGCCGCGAGGGCTGGATCCGTACGCTGCTGACCGCCGTCGGCGTCGGCCTCGGCGTCGCGCTGCTGCTGCTCGCCTCCTCCGTACCGCATCTGCTCGACGAGCGGAGCGCGCGCGAGCAGGCCCGCAGCGAGTCCCGGATCTCCGCGTTCTCCGACGCGAACGCCCCGAAGTCGGACAGCTCGGTGCTGCGGATCGATACGTCCACCGAGTACCACGACCGGACCGTCGCGGGCTATCTGATGCGCCCCGACGGCTCGACGCCCGTCCTCCCGCCGGGGGTCGAGCGCTTCCCCGCGCCGGACACGATGGTCGTCTCCCCCGCACTGCGGGAGCTGCTCGACGAGCCGGGCAACGAGCTGCTGCGGGATCGGCTCCCGTACAGGATCACCGGCACGGTCGGCGATGCCGGGCTGCTCTCCCCCGGTGAACTCCTCTACTACGCGGGCAGCGACGCCCTGACGCCGGCCAACGGCGGCCACCGGATCGCCGCGTACGGGGACGACCGCCAGGGCATCCCCCTCCCGCCCCTGCTGATCGTGCTCGTCATCATGGTCTGCGTCGTGCTGCTGGCGCCGGTCGCGATCTTCATCGCCACCGCCGTGCGCTTCGGCGGCGACCGGCGCGACCGGCGGCTGGCCGCGCTGCGCCTGGTCGGCGCGGACATCCGGACGACCCGGCGGATCGCCGCCGGGGAGGCGCTGTTCGGCGCGCTGCTCGGGCTGCTGTTCGGCCTGGTGTTCTTCCTGGTGGGCCGGCAGTTCGTCGGCGCGGTGGAGATCTGGGACGTCAGCGCGTTCCCGGCCGACCTGGCGCCGGACCTCCGGCTGGCGTCGCTGATCGCGGTGGCCGTGCCGCTGACGGCCGTCCTGGTCACCCTGGTGGCGATGCGGTCCGTGGTGATCGAGCCGCTCGGCGTCGTGCGCCGGGGACGTGAGCGGGGACGCCGCCTGTGGTGGCGGCTGCCGGTGCCGCTGGCGGGTCTCGTGGTGCTCGCGCTCTGGGGCCGGGTCGAGGAGTACGCCCCGGTGAACCCGTTCCCGATCACCGCGGGCGCCGTGCTGGTGCTGTTCGGGCTCGCCCTGCTGCTGCCCTGGCTGGTCGAGGCCTGTGTGAACCGGCTGCGCGGCGGCCCGGTGCCGTGGCAGCTCGCGACCCGCAGGCTCCAGTTGAGCAGCGGGGCCGCGTCCCGCGCGGTCAGCGGGGTCACCGTGGCGGTGGCGGGGGCGATCGCCCTCCAGATGATGTTCGCCTCGATGAACGCCGACTTCAACCGGATGACGGGCGCGGACCCCCTCCGGGCCCAGTTCGCCGGGTACTCCGAGAACGTCACGGGCGAGGGGGCCACCGCGGCCATCGAGCAGTTCCGCGCGACCACGGGCGTGGAGGTGGTCATCGGCTCGGTGGAGGCGTACGCGTCCAAGCCCGGCACGTACGCCGAGGACGAGGTCCAGCCCACCACCTCCCTGACCGTCGGCACCTGCGAGACCCTGCGCGAGCTGGCCCGGATCGGCGCCTGCGAGGACGGCGACACCTTCGTCGTCCACCCGGAGAACGACAAGGACATGACCGCCTGGGTCGACGAGACCGCACGCAAGGGCGAGGTGGTCGAGATCGGCTCCGGGGAGAAGCCCCTGCGGTGGACGCTGCCCGCCGGCTCCCGGACCGTGACGGGCCGCACCGACCCGATGGGCGACCCCCACTGGGGGATCATGGCCACGATCGGCGCGGTCGACGCGGACAAGCTGCCCGGGGCGACGATCACCACCCAGATCCGGGTCGACCGGAGTGTGCCGGACGTCGCCGAGTACGTACGCAACACGGCGGCCAGGATCGACCCGGGGATGCGCTTCGTCACGATCGACTCGGTGGAACGCGACCGCCAGTACGCCAGCATCCAGACCGGGCTCCAGGTGGGCGCGAGCGCGGTGCTGCTGCTGATCGCCCTGTCGATGCTGGTCTCCCAGCTGGAGCAGTTGCGTGAGCGCAAGCGGCTGTTGTCGGTGCTGGTGGCCTTCGGCACCCGGCGCTCCACGCTCGGCTGGTCGGTGCTGTGGCAGACGGCCGTGCCGGTGGTGCTCGGTCTGGTGGTGGCGGTCGCGGGCGGTCTGGGCCTCGGGGCGACGCTCGTCCACCTGATCGAGAAGGAGGTCTCCGACTGGTGGCTGTTCTGGCCGGTGACGGGGGTCGGGGGCGCGCTGATCCTGCTGGTCACCCTGTTGTCGCTGCCGCCGCTGTGGCGCATGATGCGCCCGGACGGACTGCGCACCGAGTGAGACCCGCACGACCCGCGTAGAGCCGGGGCCCCTGGGAACAGGGGCCCCGGTCCGCGTTCCGCGCGAGGGCGGCGCGCTCTACGGGCCCTCCGCCACCAGCCGCACCGGCAGCGGCCGCATCGCCTCGCGCAGGGCGGCCGCGAACTCCTCGAACTCGCCGCCCCGCGCCGACCCGGTCCGCATCGCCAGCGCCACCCGCCGGGTGGGTGCCGGGTCCGCGAAGTATCCGGTGGCCAGCGCCTCGTTGCGGCCGGTCTCCACCGTCACCGCGGTCCGGGGCAGCAGCGTCACCCCGAGCCCGCCGGCCACCAACTGCACCAGGGTGGAGAGCCCGGCGGCGGTCGTGGTCACCGGGGCGCCCTCGGTGCGGCCCGCCTCGCGGCAGATGTCCAGCGCCTGGTCGCGCAGGCAGTGCCCCTCGTCCAGGAGCAGCAGCGGCAGTTCGCGCAGCGCGTCGCGCGGGATGTCCACCCGGCCGCCGAGCCAGTGGTCCTGCTCCATGACCAGCACGAAGTCCTCGTCGAAGAGCGGGATCTCGGTGACGCCCGGCACCCCGAGCGGCACGGCGAGCAGGAGCAGGTCGAGCCGCCCGGCGGCGAGACCCTCCAGCAGCGAGGAGGTCTGTTCCTCGTGGACCTGGAGGTCGAGGTCCACGTACCGCTCGTGGACGAGGCGGAGCACGGTGGGCAGCAGATACGGGGCGACGGTCGGGATCACGCCGAGCCGGAGCACTCCGGTGAACGGGGCCCGGACCGCCTCCGCCTCCTCCATCAGCGCGGCGACGGCCTCCAGCACCGCCCCGGCCCGCACCGCGAGCCGCTCCCCCGCGGGCGAGAGCAGCACCTTGCGCGTCGTACGCTCGATGAGCTGGACACCCAGTGCCTCCTCCAGGGTGGACACCGCTCCGGAGAGTGCGGGCTGACTCATCCCGATTGCTGCCGCGGCGTCCCGGAAGTGCAGATGCTCCGCCACGGCCGTGAAGGCGCGCAGCTGCGACAGGCTGGGCTGTTTGGCGGCCGACCTACCGGACTGCTTGGGGCGTATGCCCTGATTACCCTGGCCCACTGATAGGCACCTCCGATCATCTCGACCGAGTGTAGCTATTTCCGCGATCAATGCACTCTGTGCCAAGGTGGAACTCGTCCAACCCTCAGGAACGCCCCCAAAAGGGGAATTCCAGACGTTGCAAGGAGAGCGCGTGCTCACTGTCGGTGACAAGTTCCCCGAGTTCGACCTGACTGCTTGTGTCTCGCTGGAGAGCGGCAAGGAGTTCGAGCAGATCAACCACAAGACCTACGAGGGCAAGTGGAAGATCGTCTTCGCGTGGCCGAAGGACTTCACCTTCGTGTGCCCCACCGAGATCGCCGCCTTCGGCAAGCTGAACGAGGAGTTCCTGGACCGCGACGCCCAGGTCCTCGGCTTCTCCGGTGACTCCGAGTTCGTGCACCACGCCTGGCGCAAGGACCACCCGGACCTGACCGACCTGCCCTTCCCGATGCTGGCCGACTCGAAGCACGAGCTCATGCGTGACCTCGGCATCGAGGGCGAGGACGGCTTCGCCCAGCGCGCCGTCTTCATCGTCGACCAGAACAACGAGATCCAGTTCACGATGGTGACCGCCGGTTCCGTGGGCCGTAACCCCAAGGAGGTCCTGCGGGTCCTCGACGCCCTGCAGACCGACGAGCTGTGCCCGTGCAACTGGACCAAGGGCGAGAACACCCTCGACCCGGTCGCGCTCCTCTCGGGCGAGTGAGCTGATACCGACATGGCTCTCGACGAACTGAAGTCCGCCATACCGGACTTCGCCAAGGACCTGAAGCTCAACCTCGGCTCGGTCATCGGCAACAGCGACCTCCCGCGGCAGCAGCTGTGGGGCACCGTGCTGGCCTGCGCGATCGCCTCGCGTTCGCCGAAGGTGCTGCGCGAGCTGGAGCCCGAGGCGAAGGCCAACCTCTCCGCCGAGGCGTACACCGCGGCGAAGTCGGCGGCCGCGATCATGGCGATGAACAACGTCTTCTACCGGACCCGGCACCTGCTGTCGGACCCGGAGTACGGCACGCTCCGCGCGGGCCTGCGGATGAACGTCATCGGCAACCCGGGCGTGGAGAAGGTCGACTTCGAGCTGTGGTCGCTCGCCGTCTCCGCGATCAACGGCTGTGGCCAGTGCCTGGACTCCCACGAGCAGGTGCTGCGCAAGGCCGGCGTGGACCGTGAGACCATTCAGGAAGCCGTCAAGGTCGCTTCGGTGATCCAGGCGGTCGGTGTGACCCTCGACGCCGAGGCCGTACTCGCCGAGTAGTGACACCGCACCACCCCTGATACGAGAAGAGCCCCGAGGACGACCGACCGTCCCCGGGGCTCTTCTTTTCGTATGCCTACTCCTGCGGAGGCTTGTTCTCCCGCGCGGATTCGCCCTGAGGGTCCTGCGGCTCCGGTGGCGCCGGGGCCGGCCCCGCGTCCGCCGGCCCCGCGTGCGCCGGCCCCGCGTGCGCCGGGCTCATCGACAGGGCGGTGGCCCCGTGGTGGCCGCCCCGCTCGCCCGGCTCCCCGTACGAGCGCAGATAGCCGACCACCGTGTTGATCACGGCGACCAGCGGTACGGCGACCACCGCGCCGCCGATGCCCGCGACCAGGCCGCCGGTCGCCACCGCGAGGACCACCGCGAGCGGATGCACCCGGACGGCGCGGCCGAGGATGAACGGCTGGAGGATGTGACCCTCGATCTGCTGCACCGCCAGGACCACCACCAGCGCCCACAGCGCGGTCCACACCCCCTCGGTGACCAGGGCGACGACCACGGCGAGCGCCCCGGAGACGACGGCGCCGACGAGCGGGATGAAGGCGAACAGGAAGATGAAGACGGCCAGCGGCACCGCGAGCGGCACGTTGAGGACGTAGAGGCCGAACCCGATGAAGATGGCGTCGATCAGGGCGACGAGCACCGTGCCGCGCACGTACGCGGTCAGGGTGCGCCAGGCGCGCGGACCGGCGCCGGCGACCCCGGGGCGGGCCGCGGCGGGCACCAGCTTCAGCGACCACTCCCAGATGCGCCGGCCGTCGTAGAGCAGGAACAGCGTGGAGAACATCGCCAGCAGCAGCCCGGTGAGGAACTCCACCATCACGGTGACGCCCTGGAGCCCGGCGGAGGTGATCTCCTCGGTGTTGGTGCCGATGGTGTCGTTGAGGTTCTTGGCGATGTCGTTGATCTGCGACTCGGTGACGTGGAAGGGGCTGTCGAGCGCCCACCGCTTCAACTCGTCGATGCCGTCGCGGACCCGGTCGGAGAGCGTGTCGAGGTTCTCCATCACCTGCCACACCACGAACCAGCCGACCAGGCCGATGATGACGAACCCGAGGACGGCGGTCACGGCGGTGGCGAGCCCGTGGGGCAGCCCGAACCGCTTGAGCCGGACCACGGTCGGCTGGAGCATCGCGGTGACGAGCAGCGCGGCGGCGAAGGCCAGCACCACGAGCTGGACCGCGCTGATCACCCGCATCAGCACCCAGAGCGTCCCCGCCAGGACGAGGAGACGCCAGCCGGCCTCGGCGGCGACCCGCATCCCCCACGGGATCGCCGCCACCGGATCCGGCTTGGCGGCGACCGAGGGAGCGTACGAGGGCGGCGCGGGCACCTGTCCGGTGCCGTCGTCCTCCGGGGCGGCGGGGGCCCCGCGCACCGCGCGGGGGTCATCGTCCTCGGCGGCGGCACGCGCCCGCCGCTCGTCCAGTCGCGCGCCCAGCTCCGTCAGTTCGGAGCCGAAGCGGCCCAGCCAGCCCGGTAGTTTCGACATGCCTGCTTTCCTTCCCCCATCTTCGCGTCCCAGCGCTCCGCGGCGTTTCCCCACGCCCCCGGGCCGCCAGGATGCGACCGTACACGCGCGAGGCCCCTCACCGTCCGGACGGTGAGGGGCCTCGCGAGGTTGAGAGGGCGGTCCGTGGACTTCGCCCGCTCCCCCTAATACCAGTTGTTGGCCTGCCAGAAGGACCAGGCGCCGCACGGGCTGCCGTAACGGCCGTCCATGTAGCTGAGGCCCCACTTGATCTGGGTGGCCGGGTTGGTCTGCCAGTCGGCGCCGGCGGACGACATCTTGTGACCCGGGAGCGCCTGCATCAGACCGTACGCCCCGGAGGACGGGTTGGTCGCGCGGTAGTTCCAGGTCGACTCGTGGTTCACGATGTTGCTGAAGCACTGGAACTGGTCCGCGGGGACCATCTGACGGGCCATCGCCTGGACGTCGGCCACGCTGTAGGAGCCCTGTGCGGAGAACGAGGCGGCGTCGCGGACGGAAGAACGGCTGGCGCGCTCGGCGTCTTCCTTCTCCTTCTTCTTCTGCTGCTCCGCCTTGCGCTCGGCCTCGACCCGGTCCTCGGCGGCCTGCTTCTTGGACTTGGCGTCCTTGGCGGCCTGGAGGCGCGCCGATTCCTCGGCCGACTTCTTCGCGGCGGCGTCGGCGGCGGATGCCTGGGCATCGGCCTGCTGCGTCAGCGAAGCGGTCTGGACCTGGGCCTGCTGGCCCGCGGGGATGTCTGCGAGCAGCGTGGTGTCGGCTGCGGCCGCCTCGAAGTTGTTGTCGTCGACGGCAGGAGTGCCGCCCGCAGCAACGCCTACGACGGCGCCAACGGTGGTGACCGCGGTGGCGGATGCCACGGCGAACCCCCGGACCGAGATCCGGCTCACATGATGTCCTTCCAGCATCGCCCGCTTAGGTGACCTCGCGGGCGCGTTCGTGCCCCTGGCACTGGCCTCCCTACTGCGTGGGTCACGGGAGGCACGGGCCCGATGGACAACCCCGGTGAGGGGCTGCCGCGTGGTACTCGCGGGCGGCATACGGGCGTCTCGTGTTGAGTTGTGTGGTGCGTGGCGCCTCTGGAGGTGCCCAAGTGCCGTATGCGGGGCCTGACGGAAGCAAGACTCTGCCGGACGGGAGCGCCGGGAGGCAATTCTGTCTCGCGTGGGAAAGGTCACACCCCGTTTGGCCCTCCCGTTTTTCGGAAATGACGGCGCAGCACAATGCCGCCCGGCTAGGCTCCTTGGCTCGCCGGGCGGCATCAAAGGGACATGCGCGTCAGATGTGGCCTTCCTCCAGCATTTCGGTCACCAGCGCGGCGATCTGCGAACGCTCCGACCGCGTGAGCGTGACGTGGGCGAACAGCGGATGGCCCTTCAGTTTCTCGACGACGGCGACGATTCCGTCGTACCGGCCGACCCGGAGGTTGTCCCGCTGGGCCACGTCGTGGGTGAGCACGACACGCGAATTCGCCCCGATCCGGGACAACACGGTCAGCAGGACGTTCCGTTCGAGCGACTGGGCCTCGTCGACGATCACGAACGCGTCGTGCAGGGACCGGCCGCGGATGTGGGTGAGCGGCAGGATCTCCAGCATCCCGCGGCCGAGCACCTCCTCGATGACCTCGCGCCCGGCGACCGCCGAGAGCGTGTCGAAGACCGCCTGCGCCCAGGGGCTCATCTTCTCGGCCTCGCTGCCGGGGAGATAGCCGAGCTCCTGCCCGCCCACCGCGTACAGCGGGCGGAAGACCATCACCTTCTTGTGCTGCTGGCGCTCCAGCACCGCCTCCAGGCCCGCGCAGAGGGCCAGCGCCGACTTGCCGGTGCCGGCCCGGCCGCCCAGCGACACGATGCCGACGTCGGCGTCGAGGAGGAGGTCGAGGGCGATCCGCTGCTCGGCGCTGCGCCCGTGGATGCCGAAGGCCTCCCGGTCGCCCCGCACGAGCCGTACGTTGCCCTCGGCCGTCACCCGGCCGAGCGCCTTGCCGCGCTCGGACTGGAGGACCAGGCCGGTGTGCACGGGCAGTTCGGCGGCCTCGGGGACGTACAGCGTCTCCTCGGCGAACAGCAGGTCGATCTGTTCCCCGGCGAGGGACAGCTCGCTCATGCCGGTCCAGCCGGAGTCCGTGATGGCGAGCTCCGCGCGGTACTCCTCGGCGAGGAGGCCCACGGAGGATGCCTTGATACGGAGCGGCAGGTCCTTGGAGACGACCGTGACGTCGTACCCCTCGGCCTGGAGGTTGCGTGCGACCGCGAGGATCCGTGAGTCGTTGTCCCCCAACCGGTAGCCGGCGGGCAGGACGCCGGGATC
Source organism: Streptomyces sp. NBC_01116 (assembly GCF_041435495.1). NCBI lineage: Bacteria > Bacillati > Actinomycetota > Actinomycetes > Kitasatosporales > Streptomycetaceae > Streptomyces > Streptomyces sp. NBC_01116. The sequence goes on along the minus strand of NZ_CP108644.1, from coordinate 5,555,600 downwards.
GGAGTGGTTGAGCTCGACACGGAGCGACCCGCCCAGATCCCCGAGCGGGATCGGGGCGTCCAGCCGGCCGTACCGGACCCGGAAGTCGTCCAGCAGCCGCAGGGCCTGCCGGGCGAAGTAGCCGAGCTCGGGGTGATGCCGTTTGGCCTCCAGTTCCGTGACCACCACGATCGGCAGCACGACTTCGTGCTCGTCGAAGCGGGCCATGGCACCGGGATCGGCCAGCAGGACGCTGGTGTCGAGAACGTATGTGCGCCGGTCGGGCATGCGGCGCTTGCTGCTGGTCACCACGGAAGGACGTACCCCCTCGGACGAGGTCGGGGAGTGCGACGGACGGTCGCGGAGCTTCCCGAAGGGAGAGGACGGACCGGGATCGGGCCCCTGTGCGCGGGCCGGACCACGGCCACCGCGTCGGCCGCAGACTGTCTACGGTCCTTCGTGTGCAAAGGGCCTCCCGGGCGAGCGGGCTGGGTGCCGCTCACTTGGATGCGACATCCGCCTGGTTGATGACCGGACGTCGACCTGACAGGGGTATTCCCTTTTCCGCGCGAAGCCATGCCGCCGCATATGACACGGTGCGGAGAAGTCCCGGTGGACGCGCGGTGACCCCCTGACATACGCGATGGCTCCCCTATATAGGGGAGCCATCGGCGAACGCGGGCAGGGGGGTGTTTCAGGACACCTCAGGCGCCGTAGCGGCGGTGGCGGGCGGCGTAGTCGCGCAGCGCCCGGAGGAAGTCGACCTTGCGGAAGGCCGGCCAGAAGACCTCGCAGAAGTAGTACTCCGAGTGGGCGCTCTGCCAGAGCATGAAGCCCGAGAGCCGCTGCTCGCCGCTCGTCCGGATCACCAGGTCGGGGTCGGGCTGGCCCCGCGTGTAGAGGTGCTCGGAGATCAGGTCGGTGGAGACGACCTCGGCCAGCTCCTCGAAGGTCGTGCCCTTCTCCGAGTGCTCCAGGAGCAGGGAGCGCACCGCGTCCGCGATCTCCTGGCGGCCGCCGTAGCCGACCGCGACATTGACGATTATCCCGTCGATGTCGGAGGTCGCCTCCTGGGCCTCCTTGAGCACCGACTGCGTCTCCGGCGGAAGCAGGTCGAGCGTGCCGACGTGGTGGACGCGCCAGCGCCCGTCCGCCGCGAGGTTGCGCACGGTGTTCTCGATGATGCCGAGCAGCGGCTTCAGCTCGTGCTCGGGCCGGTCGAAGTTGTCCGTGGACAGCATCCAGAGGGTGACGACCTCGACGTCGGTCTCGCTGCACCAGCCGAGCAGCTCGGAGATCTTGTCCGCGCCGGCCTGGTGGCCCTGCACGGCCGAGCCGCCGGACGCCTTGGCCCAGCGCCGGTTGCCGTCGAGGATGACCCCGATGTGCTTCGGCACCTGGTCGTGGTCCAGGCGGCCTCCCACCCGGCGCGCGTAGAGCCTGTACACCAGGTCGCGGAAGTTCACTGCGTTCACCCTCTCGGTTCCGTACGGGCCCGGGGCCCGCCCTCCCCGTCGCCGGGGGTCCGGGGGCCGTCCCCCCGCAGGGGATCGCTGCACGGTCTGCGCCGCCCGCACGATCCCTCGGCGGTCCGCGCCCCTACCACTGGCACGGCCGCGCGGGCCTTCGCCGCGCCGCACATCGGCATTCCCCGAAGCCGCCACATTACTGCGATCGGGTCACGGGGGCCCAACCCGGTCTGTCACAACTCCGTGATAAGGAATGAAACGTGACTGATTACCTCTCCCCCGACCTCGCCTACCGCGCCGCCGGTTCGCGCTACGACTCCATGGAGTACCGCCGGACCGGGCGCAGCGGCCTCAAGCTCCCCGCCCTCTCGCTGGGCCTGTGGCACAACTTCGGCGACGACCGGGCCCTGGACTCCCAGCGGGCGATCCTGCGCCGCGCCTTCGATCTCGGGGTCACCCACTTCGACCTGGCCAACAACTACGGCCCGCCGCCCGGCTCGGCCGAGCTGAACTTCGGCAAGCTCTTCGCCCAGGACTTCACCCCGTACCGTGATGAACTGGTCATTTCTACCAAGGCCGGTTATCTGATGCACCCCGGCCCGTACGGCGAGTGGGGCTCCCGGAAGTACCTGCTCTCCTCGCTCGACGCCTCCCTGAAGCGGATGGGCCTCGACTACGTCGACGTCTTCTACTCGCACCGCTTCGACCCGCACACCCCGCTGGAGGAGACGATGGGCGCCCTGGCGTCCGCCGTCCAGCAGGGCAAGGCGCTGTACGTGGGCGTCTCCTCGTACACCGCGGAGCAGACCGCCGAGGCGGCCGGGCTGCTCAGGGAGATGGGCGTGCCGGCGCTGATCCACCAGCCCTCGTACTCCATGATCAACCGCTGGATCGAGGACGACGGGCTGCTCGACACCCTGGAGGCGGCCGGAATGGGCTGCATCTCCTTCGTGCCGCTCGCCCAGGGCCTGCTCACGAACAAGTACCTGAAGGGCATTCCGGAGGGCTCGCGCGCCACCCAGGGCAAGTCCCTCGACCCGGGCCTGCTCTCCGACGAGGTCGTCCGCCGGCTCAACGGCCTCGACGACATCGCCCGGGGCCGCGGCCAGTCGCTCGCCCAGCTCGCCATCGCGTGGGTGCTGCGGGACAGCCGGATGACCTCGGCGCTGATCGGCGCGTCGAGCGTGAAGCAGCTGGAGGAGAACGTGGCGGCCCTCGCGGGCCCGGCGCTGACCGCCGACGAGCTGAAGGAGATCGACGCCTTCGCCGTGGACACCGCGGGCACGAACATCTGGGCCGGCCGCAGCTGACGCCGGGTCGGCGCTGACGCCGGCTCAATGCTGACGCCGGCTCGACGGGGCTTGCGGGCGAGGTGGACGGGAGCGCCCGGGGCGGCACGGCAGCGCCGGCATCGGCCCACAAAAAACGGGCCGGTCCGTGGGGGGGATACGGACCGGCCCGAGGGGGGGTTTCCACCATAACCCTTCGTAAGTGCTGCCGCGTGCCGCGCCACTCCACCATTACTCTCCGAATTCGCCGGACTGCGTTCCGGACAGGGCGGCGGACGCCGGTCGAGCGCCCGGTCCCGACCCCGGTACGGCCCCCTGGATCGGCCCGGGATCGGTCTGGCATCGGCCCGGTACAGGCCCCGGTATCGAGGGGGCGCGGTACGGCGTCGGCTTGACGCCTCCGGGCGGTACAGGACGGAACCTGACCTCTGTGGGCTCTAGGTTCGAGGCATGACGACACGATCCCGTGCGACAGCGACAGCGACCGTGAGCTGGACCGGGGCGAACGCCCGGAGGCTGGCCCGCCAGCACCTCCACCGCCCGGATGCCGCCGCCGGCGCGTCTCCCGTCGCCTCCCCCGGCGCGGCGGTGGCCGCGATGCTCGGCGCGCACGCCCAGGTGCTGTCGGCGGCCGAGCTGTCCGTGGGGCTGCGCGGGGACGGACTGACCCGCACGGACGTCCGTACGGCCCTGTGGACCGACCGGACCCTGGTCAAGACGTTCGGACCGCGCGGCACGGTCCACCTGCTGCCCGCCGCCGACCTGCCCCTGTGGACCGGGGCCCTGTCCGCCGTGCCGACGGGTACGAACCCCTTCCCCAAGGACGCCCGGATGACTCCGGACCAGGTGGAGGCGGTCGTCGCGGCCGTCGCGGACGCGCTGACCGGGGCGGAGCTCACGATCGACGAGCTCTCGGATGAGGTCGTCGCACGGACCGGGCCGTGGGCCGGGGACCTGGTGATGCCCGGATTCCGGACGATGTGGCCGCGCTGGCGGCAGGTCCTGCACCTGGCCGGCCACCGGGGCGCGCTGGCCTACGCCCCGAACCGGGGGCGGAAGGCGACGTACACCAACCCCGGGTGCACCCCGCTGCCCGGCCCCGGGGCACTGGCCGCACTGATCGAGCGGTACCTGCGCGCGTACGGTCCGGCCACCCCCGCCCACTTCGCCCGCTGGCTCGCCGCGCCGAAGACCTGGGCGGCCGAGCGGTTCGCCGCCCTGGCGGCGGCGGGGGCCATCGAGGAGGTCGCCTTCGCGGACGAGGGCCCGGCGTGGGTGGCAGCGGGCGACACGGACTTCCCGGCCTCACCGGTGCGCGGCGTGCGCCTGCTCCCGTACTTCGACGCGTTCGCCATCGCCTCCCAGCCCCGCGCGCGGCTGTTCCCGGGGGCGGCGTACGAGCGGGCCCTCGCGGGCGGGCAGGCGGGGAACTTCCCGGTGCTGCTGGTGGACGGGGTGGTGGCAGGCGTCTGGCACCTGCGCCGCTCGGGCCGCCGGATCGCGGTGACGGTGGAGCCGTTGGAGCCCCTGCCCCCGGCCGCGCTGCGGGCGCTCCGGGAGCAGGTGGAGCGGGTCGCCGCGATCATGGAGGGGACGGCGGAACCGACGGTCGGCCCGGTGGCGGTGGGGCCGCACGCTTAGGGGCCGGGCTCGTGGGCCAGAGGGCCGGGCTCGTGGGCCAGGGGCCGGGCTCGTGGGCCAGAGGGCCGGGCTCGTGGGCCAGAGGGCCGGGCTCGTGGGTCAGGGGCCGGACTCGTGGGTCAGGGGCCGGGCTCGAAGCGGATCGCCATCGTGTCTCCGGCGACCACCACGAAATCCCCCTCCTCGCACCGGATGACCGCCCGGAGCACCTCCCCGCCGGAGTCCCTCAGCTCCTGGGTGCCCACGACCGTCCACGCGCCCCCGTAGGGCACCGGCGGGAGCAGGGCGGGCGGGGCGTGCTGCCATCGGCTCGCCGGTACGCACCAGTCGGGCAGGCTCGGCCAGGCGCCCGGGGTGACGTGCAGTGTCCGGTCGGAGGCGCAGGTCAGCAGGACGGACTGGTCGTCCGAGAGAACGAACTCGACGGCCTCCGGCTCGCCCGCCCGGCCCTCGGGCCGGTAGTAGACGCCGAGGACGGCGATGATCCTGGCCCCCGTGAGCCAGTCGGCGTTGCCCTGCCGCGCACGCCCGGCAGGCGCCGCGCAGTCTCCCCTCTCCACGGTCATGACCGCTCCCCCTCCTGCGCTGTGCCCTGCGCTGTGCGCGCGTCCCGTCGAGTAGGACGGCCGGCCGCACGATCCCGTTGCCTCCGGATCAAGCCTGAACTGGCGTACGGAGTAAGCCGGTTGACCGGAGCGTGCCTATCGGCCGCCGTCACCGGGGCTTGCGGGCCTCGATCAGGAAGCGGGCCGTGCGGGCGTGGAACGGCCCTTCCGCCTCGATCTGCCGGTGCAGTGCGGCCAGTCGGGGCCGGTACTGCTCGACGGTGAAGCCGGGCACCATCCAGATCACCTTGCGCAGGAAGTAGACCACCGCGCCGATGTCGCGGAACTCGGTGCGCAGCGTCTCGGAGCGCAGGTCCACCACGTCGAGACCGGCCGCCGTGGCGGCGGCCCGCGCGTCCTCGGGGTGGCGGCCGCGCCGGACCTCGGGCGGCTGGGGGCCGAGGAAGTACTCGACGAGTTCGAAGACACTGGCCGGGCCGACCTGCTGCGAGAAGTACGTGCCGCCGGGAGCGAGCACCCGCGCGATCTCCTCCCACCACGTGGTGACCGGATGGCGGCTGACCACGAGGTCGAAGGCGGCGTCCCCGAAGGGCAGCGGCGGCTCGTCCGCGTCGGCGACGACGACCGCCCCGAGCGGGTGCAGCAGGGCGGTGGCACGGGCGATGTTGGGCGGCCAGGCCTCCGTGGCCACGGTGACCGGCGGGAGCTTCGGCGCGGCGGCCAGGACCTCGCCGCCCCCGGTCTGGAGGTCGAGCGCGGCGTGGGCCCGGCCGAGCCGGTCGGCCATCGCGCGTGCGTACCCCCAGGAGGGGCGCTCCTCGGTGGCCCGGCCCTCCAGCCAGGAGAAGTCCCACCCGTCCACGGACACGGCGTCGGCCTCGGCGACGAGGGCCTCGAACCGGTCGCGGGAGGCCGCGGAGTCGAAGGGGAGGGGCGCGGGGGCGGGGCCGGGAGCGGGTGTGGATGGTTCGGACATACGGGAATCGTGTCAGGGGGGCCCGGGGCGCGCGAATGGATTCCGCGCGTGCGCGCGCTCCGGGCGGGCGTGCGCGGGCGGGCCCGCGCACGGTCGGGCGGATTCCGCGCGCGGGGTCGTCGTCACCCGGCCAGGGCGCCGAGCAGCAGGCCGGTCAGCGCCCCGCCGATCATGAACGGCCCGAACGGGATGCCGGTCCTGCGCCCCGCCCGGCGCAGGACCACCAGACCGAGCCCGTATGCCGCCCCGAACAGGAATCCGGCGAACCCGCCCACGAACAGCACGGTCCAGCCGTACCAGCCGAGCGCCACGCCCAGGGCGAGGGCGAGCTTCACGTCGCCGAAGCCCATGCCGTTCGGGTTGATCAGGAAGAGCAGGAAGTAGAAGCCGCCGAGGGCCAGGCCGCCCAGCAGGCCGGAGGTCCAGGATCCGGCGTGCCCGGGAAGCAGCGCGGCCCCGCCGAGCAGCAGGACGGCCGCGGCCGCCAGGGGCAGGGTCAGCGGGTCGGGCAGCCGGTGCACCCGCCGGTCGACGACGGCGAGGAGCACGGCGACGGGGGTCAGCGCCAGCCACCCGATCAGCTCGGGCCTGGCCCCGGTGGCGGCGGCGAGCACGACGCAGGCGACCACGGTGACGAGGGGCGCGAGGACGCCGGGGGCGTAGGCGGACGGACCGGGGGCCGGAGTCGCAGGAGCTGCCGGAGTTCCGGTGTCGTGGCCCGCGTCGGCGGTGGAGGTGGTGGAGGAGGTGTCGGTCGTGGTGGCGGTGTCGGCGGTGGTGGTGCCGGTCCCGGGCACGGCCGGTGGTCCCGGGGCGGTGGCGCAGGGCGCGCACCGGGCCGGGCCGAGCCAGCCGCGGGCCGGGCCGGTGAGCGGATGCCCCGCGGGGCACGTCGTGCGCCAGGGCTCCTCGGGCTCGACGGCGAACCGGTAGGCGGCACGCGGGATCAGGAGTCCGGTGACGGCACCCCAGACCGCGGCGAGGGCGAGCAGCACGACGTCCACGGGACGACCCTAATGGGCGTCGGGAACAAGGGTCTTGGGCCCGGGGACCCAAGCGCGGCCGTATCCGACCCGGGCGGGTCCGCCGGGGGCTACGGTCGGTGCCCATGAGGACATGGCGCGATGGCGACGGGACGCTCACGGTCGGCACGGACTCCGGGGCCCGGGAGGTGCCGCTGCGGATAGCGGCCTCGTACCGGGCCCGTACCAAGGGGCTGCTGGGGCGGGACGGGATCGAGGGGGCGATGATGCTCACCCCGTGCGGGAGCGTGCACACCTTCCGGATGCGGTTCCCCATCGATGTGGCGTACCTGGACCGGAAGTTCACGGTCCTGGCCGTCCGCACGATGAAGCCCGGCCGGCTCGGCCTGCCCCGGCTGCGCGCCCGGCACGTGGTGGAGGCGGAGGCCGGGGCGATGGAGCGGTGGGGGGTGCGGCCGGGCGTGCGGGTGGAGTTGAGGACGACGGGCCCCGCCTCCGGGACGCCGGGTGCGTCCGGCGCCCCCGAGGCGTCGGGGACGTCAGGTTCCGGAGCCTGAGAACGCGGCACGACGCCCGGGAACCCGGCGCGACGCTGCCGGGGCTCCCGGGCCGCGGCGTTCGGGGCCTCCGGGGTCGCGGCGTCCGGGCGGGCTGGGCTACGGCGGGCCCGAGCCCAGCAGGGTCCAGGCCCCGTAGGCGGCGGACGCGCAGGCCAGGACGGCGAGGGCGGCGGCCGTACGCCCGGTCGTGCGCAGCCGCAGCAGGGCGACGGCTGGCGGGAGCAGCAGCGGGAACGCGGGCATCATCAGGCGCGGCCGGGAGCCGAAGTAGCCGGCGCCGATCAGTGAGATGACGACGATCGTGAGGGCGTAGACGAGCACGGGGAGCGGCTGCCGCTGCCGTACGCACAGCACCACCAGCCACCCCAGCAGCCCGAGCGCCGCGCACAGGCCGAGGGCCGCGGGCCAGGGCAGCCCGGCGATGAAGGCGGCGAGCGCGCGGCCGCCGTCGATGTTGTTGCCCCACTGCGCCTGGACGTCGAAGTAGGCGAACGGGCTGCCCTCGCGGACGGCCACGAACACCACGTACGCCAGCCAGCCCAGCGGTGCGAGCGCCACGCCGGCGATCGTCCGGGCGTTGCGGCGCAGCACCGGCCCGGCGCGGCGCTCGTCGCGGTACTCCCGCACGAGGGTGACGGCCGCCGTGATCGCGAGCGCGGCGATGAGCGCCGCCGCCGTGGGCCTGGTGAGCCCCGCCAGGACGCAGAGCGCGCCCGCCACGATCCAGCGGCCCCGGAGAACGGCGTACAGCGCCCAGGCGGCGAGCGCGGTGAACAGGGTCTCGGTGTACGCCATCGACTGGACGAACGCCGTCGGGTACACCCCCCACAGCGCGGCCAGCACCACGCCCGTGCGCCGTCCGCGCAGGTGGGCGCCGATGGCGTAGATGCCCCAGGCGGCGAGCAGCCCGGCCGTCCAGGCGACCAGGAGTCCGGCGTCGCCGAGGGTGAGCGGGGTCACCTCGGAGAGGGAGCGTTCCAGGGCCGGGAGCAGGGGGAAGAACGCCAGGTCGGAGTGGACCGAGCCGTCCGGGAGGGTGACGGTGTAGCGGTAGCCGTTCTCGGCGATGCGCTGGTACCAGACGGAGTCCCAGCGTCCGCTGAGCGGCCCCAGCGGGTCCTTCCCGGCGGCGGACGCGGCTGCCCAGAAGGCCAGGAGCCCCAGGGCCCGGACGCCGGCGTAGACCGCGAGCGCGGGCGCGGCGGCCCGGAACGCGGCGGCGGCCCGGGACCCGGCGGTGCGGGGGCCCGGGGCCGGGCCGGCGGGCGGCCGGGTGCGGAGCTGGTGATCGGGCATACGGCCGATTATGACGTCGGCTGCGGCCCTCGATCCGCACCGGGGCCGGGGCGCGGGGACTGCCCGGGGACCGCCGGAGGGGTGCACGGGGACGGTCCAGGGACTGCCTGGAGACGGTCCAGCGGCTGCCCGGGGACGGTCCAGCGGCTGCCGGCGGGTTCGCGGCTGCCCGGCTCAGACGCCGAGCACCTCGTTCCCGTACACCTTCCACGGCGACATCTCCACCCCGTCCATGACGGCCAGCTGCGGGTGGCGGGCGGCCGTCTCGTCCCGTACGGCGACGGTGTCCGGCCAGGAGTGGAGGTGCGCGTCGCCCTCGATGACGACGCCGTCCCAGTCGGTGGCCGCCGTCGCGCCGCTCCGGTCGACGACGAAGCCGATGCAGAGCACGGAGGCCCGTCCGACGGTCCGCCGGATGGCGCTCACCGCGTGTTCCCGCTCCGGCTCGGGCAGCTCCCCCACGGAGAACTCCACGGCGACGACGCCGGCCCGGGCCTGCCGGATACGCACCAGGAGGTCGAGGCCCCCGTCGGTCCACAACCGGAATCCGACCTCGCGGAGCCGCTGGAGGCCGGCGATGGACAGCAACTGATCGCGGGTGACGGGCGAACGGGCGCCCAGGGAGGCGGTGTCGAGACTGACGAGCACCGTGCGGCCGGTCACCGGGTGCGCCGGGCGGAGCCCTTCGGCCTCCAGGTCGCCCAGCAGGGTCCGGGCGTCCAGGCGGGTCCAGCCCAGGTGGTACGAGTAGAAGAATCCGGCATCCATCGACGCCCCCACCCCCGTCGTGTTCGTCGCGGCGTCGTGGTCGGCGACCACCGGCACATCCGAGCGTACTGAGCCGCGGCCGGGGCGGCGTGGGCCCACGGGCCCACGGGCGGCCCCAAGCGGAACGGCAGCCGCGCCTCGACGCAACACGACTGCCTTAAACGGCACTTGGGCCCGCAATGGGGGCCGTGGGCCCGGGCCGGGGAAGCTTTTCGGCCGTACGCTCTCGGCCGTCGGGCAGGACGCGCGGGGTCGAGGAGAGGTGCACCGTGAACGGTGGCGGGGGCCGGGGAGACCGGAACACGGGCCGGACAGCGCCGGGGCACCACGGCATCGCGGGGTCCGGTGCCTCACGCCACGCCCAACAGGGCGGCCGGTTCTTCGCGTTGACCCGCAGCTGGGTGACGGGCGCCCTCGTCTATCTCGCCGCCGGGTTCGTCACGAGCCGGGTCCTGGTCGACCTGCTGGGCACCGAGGCCCGGCTGGAGACCTTCGGGTGGCGGCTGGCCCTGCTCCATCTCCCCGCTCTCACCGTGACGCTCCTGACCGTCCTGGCCTCCGCCCGGATCCTCCCCGACGAGTACCGCGCGTCCTCCCGCACCCTGTATCTGCTCGCCGCCCTCGCCGTGCCCCTGGCCGGTCTCCTGTACGGCTTCGCCGTCGCCGGCGACGTCGTCGGTATCGAGGGCGTCCTCATGCCCGGCGTCTCGCTGGCGGCGGGCGCGGCGTCCGGGGTGGCCGTCGACCGGCTCCTGGAGGAGCGCGCCACCCGGACCCCGGAGCCGCCCCGGTACGCGTACGACTGGCGGGACGGCGGCGCGACCGCGACGGAGTACCTGGGGCTCGTCGTCCTCGTCACCCTGCTGATCGGCGCGATGGCGATGGCCGGGGTCGGCGGGAAGATCGGGGAGCGCCTGCGGTGCGCGATCAGTTCGCTGGCGGGTGGCGGCGGCTCGTGCCCGGCCGACGGCCAGGACCCCGAGGCGAAGCCGGGGACGGACGCCGACTACGAGCCGAAGATGTGCCAGATCTCCAGCATCTCGGACACGGCGGGCGGCAAGGTGAAGATCGGCTGGTTCGAGTGGGGCGAGGAGTACGGCTTCCAGCAGAAGGTCTCGCAGGCGAGCACCGACGTGAACGGCGACGGCACGGTCGACGGGAAGGACACGGTCGTCTCGATGACGTTCACCGACGCCGCGTCCGCCGGGGCCACCGCCGGCACCCCGGGCGTCAAGCTCGGGAGCCTCGGCAAGGCGGACGTCGACATCGGCGGCGGCATCAAGATCACCAACGGTGACACCTGGATCTTCGCGAGCGAGGAGGAGGCGCGGAAGATGCGGGACGACATCGAGGAGATGAAGATGTGGGAGACCTCCACCAAGCACAGCGGCGGCTACGGCGGCGGCTGGTACTCCGCGATGAAGTGGGCGGAGAAGAAGGAGGACATCGAGCGGAAGATCGGCGACAGGAAGATCTCCTACTCGACCGTCGGGCTCAACGCCTACGCGGACGGCGGCCTCTCCGTGAAGGGCGGCGACGAGGGCGAACTCGGCGCGAAGCTGGGCGGCAGGGCGAAGTTCTCGCCCGAGGTCACGATCACCAGGGACGACGTGAACGGCAACGAGTCGTACACGTACACCGCCAAGCTCGAACTGGAGGGCAGGGCCGGCGGAAACGCGGGCCCGGTCAAGGGGACCGTCGGCGGCAAGCAGAACCGCACGGGCGCCATCACCGTCACCCGCGACCAGAGGACCGGGAAGATCGTCCGCATCGACATGACGCAGACGGTGGAGAGCGGTTCGGCCTCCGGCAAGGTCGAGGTCGGCGGCGACAACGGCGAGAGCGGCCAGGACAAGCGCGGCGGCAAGGGAAGCGCGTCGGACTCCTCGGGCGACACCGGCATCGACGTGGTGACGAACTCGATCGTCTTCGGCAAGGACGCCGACGCGGACACGGAGGCCGATCGGGGTATCGCCGAACAGTGGCTGGACGGTTCCGGGAACAACACCGCCCCGTTCGCGTACCTCTTCGGCGACCACGGCATGGAGAACCGCCCGGAGGGCAACGACCCCTTCCAGCGGCTGATGTTCGAGGATGGTCTGTCCAGCTCGATGCGGTACACCGGCGAGAGCGACGCCCAGGAGTTCGGCTTCGAGATCTCGCTGGGCATGAGCCTCGGCTTCTCCCTCTCCACGGAGGCGAAGAAGGAGACCCTGGCGGACGCGCGGTTCCTCGGGGCCCCGCAGGGCGACGCGCGCACGTATCTTCCGTACAGCTACTGCGCGAACTGAGGGAGGCGGGACGAACGATGGGTGTCAGGAAGCGCACGACGCGCACGGCTCGGCTGCGGACGACGCACACGGTCCGGCGGCGGACGAAGCGCATGGCCCGGCGGGTGACGGCCGGCACGGCGGCCGTCGCGGGACTGGCCCTCCTGCTCACCGGATGCGGCGACGGCCAGGACACGGCCTCCGTGCCCGAGGGCTGGGGCACGCTGGAGACCGGCAGCCTGCGCGTCGGCTACCCGAAGAGCGAGGGGTACGCGGAACAGCCCGCGGCCGAGCGGGCGAAGAGCAACGCCGCCGTGGCGCTCCAGGAGAGGGACGGCATCCGGACCGGCATGGTCTCGGTCCAGCTGGACTTCGCCACCGGGGTGAGCGACGCGGCCGGGGCGGCAGCGGCGGCGGGCGCCGGCATCGGCATGAACTCCACCCGCCGGGCGACGGAGGATGTGCGCCTCGCGGGCCCGGACGACGCACGCGAGGCCCGCGAAGCCCGCCGGATCGACTACGACTTCACGGCGGACGGCCAGGACGGCACCCCGACCGTGGGGACGCCGATGACCGGGGTCCTGGTCGCGGGCGTGGACGCGAAGGGCGTTCCGTTCGTGGTGCGCCTGAACGCGGTGAAGGACGCGGTCGACGGGGAGGACCTGGACGCGTTCGTGGGGTCGATCACCGTCAAGTAGTCGATCACCGACACGTAGGGGCGGGCCCCTGCCGGCAGGGAGACCGGCAGGGGCACAGGCGGGAAGCGGCGGCTAGGTGCGATGTGTGTGGTCGGCCGGAGCTTCTGCGGTTCCTGCGGTTCCTACGGTTTCTGCGGCGTCGAGCGCGTGCTCCGCGCGGTGCTTCTTCCCGAGCAGGGCGCCGATGAGGACAGCGCCGAGGGCGAGGAGGACCGCGGCGACGGTGAGCGCGAAGGAGAAGCCTTCCGTCGCGGCGCGCAGGGGCCCCTCCCGCGCGGCCAGGGCGTCGCTGCGGCGCGAAGCCAGAGCGACCAGCACCGCCACCCCCACGGCGCCGCCGACCTGCTGAACGGAGCTCAGGACGGCCGAGCCGAGTCCGGCGTCCTCCTCGGTGGTGCCCGTGAGCGCGGCGACGGTCAGGGCCGGCAGAGCCAGCCCGCACCCGAGGCTCGTGACGAGCATGCCGGGCAGCACTCCGGAGACGTAGCCGTCGCTCGGCGCCACACCGGACAGCAGCAGCAGTCCGGCGGCGCTGATCAGGAAGGACAGGACGAGGGCCGGGCGCACGCCGAGCCTGGCCACCGCTCGGGAGGAGAGCCACATGCCCGCGAGGATGCCCGCACCATAGGGCAGGTAGGCGACGCCGGCGGTGAGCGGGCGGTAGCCCAGCACCGTCTGCAGGTGCACCATCAGCAGGAAGGCCATCGCGTACATGGCGGCGGAGAACAGCAGTGTCGTCCCGTTGGCGACGGCACGGATCCGGAAGGACAGGAACGACAACGGCACCAGCGGCTCGGCGGTCCGTGCCTCGACCGCGACGAAGGCGACGGCCAGAAGCACGGCCAGCACCAGGGACCCGGCAGCGGTCGTGTCGCCCCAGCCCGACTCCCCCGTCCGGAGCAGTCCGTAGACCAGGGCCACCAGAGCACCGGTGCCGAGCACCGCGCCGGGTACGTCGAGGCGCACCGCGCGTCCGGCCCGGCTCTCGGGCACCAGGCGCGGGAGCAGCACCACGGCCGCCACGACCACCGGCAGGTTGATCAGGAAGATCCAGCGCCAGGACGCCAGACCGGTCAGCGCGCCGGAGATCACCAGGCCCATCGTGCCGCCGAGACCCGCGATGCCGCCCCAGATGCCGAACGCCTTGGCGCGCTCCTCGGTACCGGGGAACAGCAGCGCGATCAGTGCCAGCGCGGCCGGGCTTGCCATGGCCGCGCCCGCGCCCTGGACGAACCGTCCGGCCACGAGCTGCCAGGGCTCCTGCGCGAGCCCGCAGACCAGGCTCGCCGCACCGAACAGCGCCACACCGGTCAGGAAGACGCGCCTGCGGCCCAGCAGGTCGGCCATGCGGCCGAACAGCAGCAACAGCCCGCCGAAGGCGAGGAAGTAGGCGTTGACGACCCAGGCCAGGCCCGCGGTGCCGAAGCCGAGATCCTCCCTCATGCTGGGGAGCGCCACGCTCACCACGTTGTCGTCCAGGACGAGCATGAACTGTACGAAGCACAGCACCACCAGGGCCGGCCTCCGGCGCCCAAGGGCGTGGACGGCGGCGGTGGTTGGTTCCGACGTCATGCTGAGCGCCCTGTCCTCGGCAACGGCCCCTGTGAACTGCGGCAGCGCCCGTGGCGCGGTGGGTGATCGATCGGCATGCCAATGACGCTATGCACCGGCCGCGCCGACCGCGATGCGCTACCAGGCCACGTCGTATCGCGATGAGGCCATAGGCTGCACCCATGACCGAGGACGCGATGGGAGCCGTCCCGCCCGGGGTGGGCGCGATCGTCGTCGGGAGCTTCCCGTTGGCGCACGGGGAGTGGTTCATTCCGCACAGCCACCCGCAGCACCACCAGTTGGTCTGGGCGCGGCGCGGTGTGCTCGGCGTCGCCGTCGACGACTCCTCCTGGGTCCTGCCACCCACACGGGCGCTGTGGGTGCCCGCGGGGGTGGTCCACCGGACCGGTGCGACCCGCGAGGCGGTGCTGTGCAGCCTCTACTTCGAACCGGACCGATGCGACCTGGACTGGGCGGACCCCACGCCGGTCGGCGTCGACGGACTGCTGGCCCGCCTCATCGTCCACCTCAGCCGCACCGACCTCGACGACGGCCCGCGGTTACGGGCCGAGGCGGTCGTCCCGGATCTGCTGCACCCCTTGCCGGCCACCCCCATCGACGTCCCGCACCCCACCGACGACCGCGTACGCGCCGTGGCCGACGCACTGCTCGCCGACCCGGCGGACTCACGGAGTCTTGAGGCGCACGCACGGGCCATCGGGGTGAGCCGACGCACCCTGACCCGGCTGTTCGTCCACGACACCGGCATGCACTTCGACCGCTGGCGCACCCAGGTGCGGTTGCGTGCCGCGCTTCCTCTGCTCGCCGAGGGCCAGCCCGTATCGCGGGTCGCGCACACCGTGGGATACGCGACACCGAGCGCCTTCCTCGCGGCGTTCCGGCGAACCGTCGGCACGTCGCCGGGACGCTACCTCAAGGGCGACGCCTCGTTCGAGGCATCGGTGACTGGCGCCGCCGCCGACCGACGGGCTGACGCCTGACGGCTGACCGCTGACCGCTGACCGCTGACCGCTGACCGCTGACCGCTGACCGCTGACCGAGGTAACTCCGGTCTCCCTGCTGGGTGTTCGTACGACCTGGCCGCTTCCGCTCTCAGACCAGCGGGCAGCTGAGAGGGAGGACACGTTCGGACAGCCGGCCGGTGAGGGCGGTGTCGGTGACGGCCGCGTCCGTCAGCCAGTCCGCCACGGTCAGCCGGTCCACCAGCTCCCGCAGGTCGCCGGGGTCGATGGCGCACCAGGAGGCGAGGGCTTCCAGGTCGAGGCCCTCGCCCTCGGGCCCCAGGTGCCCGTCGGCCGTGACGCCGGTGGCCAGGGCCAGGGCGAGCAGGCGGGCGTCGGCCCCGGTCTTGGCCTTGCGCAGCTTCTTCTCGCCGACGACTCGCTGGGCCCATCCGCTGAGCTTGGGTCGCATCTTCCTGCCGAAGGTGAACGGACCCGGTTCGCTCTCGTCGGGTGTCAGGGACGGCACGCTGATGCGGGTGGGGTTCTCCGGACGGGAGGCGATCAGTTCGTCGACGGTCCCGGCCATTTCCAGCCAGCCGCACTCCACCAGTTGCCCCACCAGGTGCTCGGCATCCGGCAGGGGCAGCCCCTTGAGGTCCTGCCCGACGAGGTTGCCGACGCCGGCCTGCGCGGTGCGCAGCGTCAGCATGACCACCAGCAGGCGGGCCTCCGGCCCCGGCAGGGGCGAATGGCCGGCCACGTGGGCGAGGACGGCCCGTGCGTGGTCCCACTGGGCGGGCGCGGTCAGCAGCCGTGCCACAGCGGGCTCTTCGCCTTCCGGAGCCTCACCGATGCGGTTCAGATGCTGGAGACGGGCGGTGGCGGCGGCCTGTTCGGCCCGCTGGGCGTCGAGGCGCAGTCCGGTGTCGGCGGTCACTTCGGCCCAGGCGCTGAAGGCCTTCGCCTTACGGGTGTGCAGCTCGGCGAGCACCGCGAGGTCGGGTTCGGCGCGCTGCTGGTAGGCGCGGAAGAGTTCGCCGAGTTCGGCGAGTTCGTCCCGCAGCGTGACGGGCCGCAGGTCGTGCGGGACGAAACGCTGCGCGATCCTTCCCCGCCGGGCACGCTTCCGCGCCGGCCTCGCGGCCCGGGGCGCCGGCACCTCGGGCGGGGCTGTGGTCCCGGAAGCGCTGTGCGAGAAGTGGGGCCCGACGGCCGACACGGTCGGGGCGGGGGCCGCCGGGGCGCGGAAACCGTCGGCCGGAGCCGCCCTGTCGGGGGCCGGGGCGGTGGCGACGACCTTCGCGGTGGGGTGGCCGGCCGCGCAGCGCGAGCAGCACTCCATCACCTGCCACCAGCGCCCTTCCCGGTCCGTGACGACGGCCAGGACGATCGCGCCCCCGCACCTCCAGGGCACGGGGCGCTCACGGGGTCCGGCGGGGCGGATGTGGGTGTGGCATTCCGCGGCCCGGCAGGCGCAGTACGCCGAGGGGCGGGGGGCCGGGCCCGCGCGGAGGTGGGCCTTGAGATGCTCGACCGCCGCGGTCCGGCCGACGGCCGCGGAGGGCAGCACCTGTGCGGCGCAGGCCGGGCGGCTGCACGAGACGCGTACGTCCGCACGGCCGCGCCCGACGGGGTCGAGCCGCACCGTCCACGTGCGGCCCGTCACCCGTTCGTTCGTCGCGTGGGCCTCCACACCCATCACACCCTCCTCGACGCCAGTTCGTACGTGCACCTCGGCACCCCACCTGATGAATGTGTCCTCGGCGCGCGGCGCGTCATGGTCTCCTGCGCCGGGCTGTCCGGATTCCGGCCCACAACACCAACGACGGTCCGCCGTTCGGGTGACGGGCCCGGAGAGCATGTGGCCGGTTCTTTGCCCCGGCGGTCGCCCCCGGCCTCGCGGGCCGGAGCCCGGGCTGGTGAATCAGGCCGTGGTCGGCCAGGGCACCCATTCGTTTCTTTTCGTGCCCTTTCAGGTCTTTCCAGCATCCTTGTTCCCTTTGCCGGGTCACTCAAGGATGCCCAGGCCCTGGCCCATGAATCTGGTGAGATCCTCGCGGGTGATGTTGGGCCTTCCCAGAAGCTTCGTCAGTCCCCCGCTCAGCCCGAGCCTCCGCGTGAGGGTGATCGCCCGGTCGGGGACCCGGTCCGCCAGCACGCCGAGGTTGCCGGGGCCGGTGTCGGGGTTGAACGTTCCTCCCGCGGCCATCGGCAGGGGGACGGTGGCCGCGCCCCCGGTGATCCTGGGACTGCCGCCCGGGAGGGTCGGCTTCGGTTCCCGCTCCAGGGCCAGAACGTTGAAGATGTGTTCGGGATTCCACCTGGTGGGCTCGGCCAGGAAGGCGAACACGAACTCGTCGAGGTCCCGGACACTGGGCTGTGCTCCGGTCGGCGCCGCTTCCGTGTTGGAGCTGTAGAGAAGGGCCTGGGTGACGGCGTTGGCGGTGTTCTTCCGCAGCCCGTCCTCGCCGCCCGCGTAGGTGTGCATGCCGCCGTCCGGCGGGAAGACGTAGTAGTGGTTCGTTCCCTGGCGCCCCACGCTGTAGGTCCGGCCGAGGATGGTGAAGTCCCGGCGCTGCTCGGCCTGCTCGGAGCCGGTGGATGTGATGCCCACGGCGGCGAACCGGGCCTGCTCGCTGCGCAGGATTCTCAGCTTGTCCGTGAAGCTGTAGCTGTTCTGTCCGCCGACGGCGGGTGCTCCCGCTTCCTGTGCCGGCGCCTCCCCTTCCTGTTCCGGCGTGTCGATGTGACGGCTCAGATGGCGGTACAGGTCTTCGACCACCGACTGCATCGCCACCCAGAGCAGCGCGTCGGCGGCCGTCCCCTGGGAGAACGTGTAGTTGATGCCCGATTCGACCATGGACGTCAGCAGGGGGCGGAGCCAGGTTCCCTCAGCGAAGTTGATGGTGTTGAACCCGGCTGCCTCGGCTGCCTGGAGAAGGCCGGCGACGTCGTTGTACTGCTGGCCCCCGGCCGTCACCGTACGCTGCACCGGAGCAGCCGCGGCCTGCGCCCCGGATGCGGGGCGCGGGGTAGCCCCGCTGCCCGGAGCGTGTGCCGCGGTCGACGGCGCCGGGCGACCGAGCGCGCGGGTGGCGTTGGCTTCGGCTTCCCGTTCGAAGCGGTCGGACGGGTCGGAGACGCTCAGACCCGCCCCGTTGTCGGTCCCGGCGACGGGGCCCCGGCGCTGCTGGATGACGTGGGTGAGTTCGTGGGCGAGGGTGTGCTTGTCACCTCCGCCGTCACCGATGACGACGTGGTTGCCCGAGGTGTAGGCACGGGCACCCACCTCGGCGGCCGAGGCCTTGGCGGCGCTGTCGTTGTGGATGCGGACATCGGAGAAGTCCGCACCGAGCCGGGCTTCCATGTCGGAGCGGGTGGCGTCGTCCATCGGCCGACCGGCGGCGCGCAGGACATCCGGGACGGCGGAGCGCTGCACGGTGCCCTGTTCGGTCTGCTGGTGGCAGGCGTCCCGCAGCATCTGGACGACGGCCGCGTTCCCGACCGTGGTCTGCATGGTGTGGAGCCCGGCGAGGGGCGGTCCCGCGGCTGCAGGCGGGCGGGCCGGGGCCGGCCTGTGCTCGGCGCCGGTCTTCTCGGCACCGTCCTGGCTACGCATGGGAACCTCTTTCCTGCTGAGCGTGTGACTCCTCCTGGATATACGGGGAGCGGCTCCGGATCCAGGTACTGAGGGGCACAGTTGAGTGACCGGACGGGTGCCTGGAACCGGCGGCGCGGCCCTCCGCCGCGGACATGGCCCTCCTCAACCCCGAGCCGCGTCTCGCCCGGTGCACACACGCCCGCACCCGCCATCAGTGGGAGAGCGATGGCGGGTGCGGGTGCGGGTGCGGGTGCGCTGACCCGTGAGTCCCGTGAGCGCGTCACGTGGACCTGGAGAGGGAGCGGTCAGGACCCCTCTCCGCGCGGGAAGGAGACCTCCACGCGACGGTTCTTCTTGCGGCCCTCTTCGTTGCTGTTGCTGGCGATCGGGTACTGCTCGCCATAGCCCCGGATCTCGTACGTGATCGTCGCGCCGAGCTCCTTCGACAGGACCCCGTGCACGGCGTCGGCACGCTGCTTGGACAGCACGTCGCCGTGGGCCGAGGAGCCGAGGTTGTCGGTGAAGCCGAAAACGCGGACCTTGGTCGCGTTCTGCTTCTCGATCTCGTCGGCGATCGCGGCGATGCGGGCGTTGGCGGCCGAGCTGAGCTTCGCGCTGTCCTTGCCGAAGAGGACCTCTGCCTGGAGCGCGAACTTGATGTCGGCGTTGCTGTCCTCGCGGCGTTCCTCGCCGCCGAGGTCCTCCACCACCTGGACGATGTCGAGGACCCGGCCGGGGGCGAGGGTGCCGCCCTCCGGCATCTTCAGGTCCGGGTCGTTCGGGTCGACGGGAACGGGCGGCTCCGACGTCGCCTCCGTACCGGGCGGGACGCTCGGCCCGTCGTCGGCGTACGAGGGTGAGGCTCCGAGCAGCGTGGTACCGGCGATGAGCACGGCGACCGCGACGGCCTGGCCCACGTGGCGGGGTGCCCGGGGGCGCTTGGTGGTCTTCATGGCCGCACTCACCCAGAAATCTTCAGCGAGGTGGTGGCGAACGTCGGGAGAGTGAAGTCGACCTCGGTCGTGCCCTGCGGCGGGGCGGGGAACTGCATGAAGACCGGCGCGGACTTACCCGGGGCGAGGGAGGAGATCGCCGTGGTGCAGAGGCAGCGGGAGTCCGTGTCCCGGAGGACGTAGTAGCGCTTCTTTCCCACCTTGTCCACGAGCGTCGCGCCGGCGACCGAGTTGGGGTTCTTGTTCACGATGTTCACCTCGGACCCGGACCACGCCGTGGTGATCCGCGCCTGGTCCCCCTCATTGGTGACTTCGCCCTGAACGGTGAGGAACCCGCCCGAGTCACGCTTGACCTCGTTGATCACCAGCACAAGCCCGCCCATGCCCCGTGCCTCCGCGAGCTTCACGTCCGGATCCAGGTTCTCCCCCGCAGCCGTGTCCTCCTGCTGCGTCTCGCCCTTGTCCTCCGCGGAGGGGCTGGCCGGGGCGGACGGCGCGCTGGAACCCTCGTTGCCGGGCTCCTCGCCTCCGTCGTCGCCACAGCCGGCGAGCGCGAGGGCCAGAGCAGCCGTCACCGAGACAGCCGCCATCGCCCTTCTGGTCGTCGTGGTCCGCCGCATACTCATGGTCCGATTCCTCTACTCGTCGTTCGCTTCGCTGTCACTGGTCAACCAGCCGCACGTCAAAGAGAGTTCTGCTCACGCTCTCCCACAGACCGGGCCGCCCGATCTCGGACGTCGCGATCGTGATGACATCGCCGCTCAGGCACGTGAAGATGAACGCCTCCGGGGAGCCGTCACTGTTGGCGTCGACGACCGTCGGATTGGGGCAGCGGAACTCGATGAGTGCGGTGGCCTTGGCCTTGGCCTTCTTGCTCTGTGAACCTGGGATCACCGGCGAGTCCACCGCTTCGTGCCCCTCGACCTCGACCGTGATCGTGTCGCGCAGGTATCCGGAGGTCGGATAGCAGAGCTCACTCCTCGCGTCGTTGGCCTCGGCAAGCCTCTGCGCCTCGGCGCAGGGCGGGGCGAAGGGCGCGATGAGGAAGGCGTCCAGCACGTTGCCGGGCAGCGAGCCGAGGAATCCGGGCCCGAAGTCGGCGCGTGCCTTCTGCGCGGCGGCCAGCACAGCGGCGTCCGCCGCGCCCTGGGAATCATTGCGCAAGGCAGAGGCCTTGCCGACAGCGAAGAAGGCCAACGCAAGGAAGAGCAGGCCCGCCACCATCATGATGTAGATGGGGAAGGCCTGCCCTGCGTCGCCGCGTGGACGTGTACGCATCAGCCAGAGGTGATGGCGGTCACCAGTCCGTCGATGCGCTGCGAGATGTTCCCGCCGATCCCGGCGGCCGCGATCGCACCGATGATCGCCACGACCACCAGAATGATGCCCAGGTACTCGAACGCCGTCTGTCCCCGGTCCTTCGCCGCGTAGCGCTTCTGGATGCTGCTGACGGCGGTGTTGGCCCAGCCGTTGACGCGGACGGCGGTCTTCAGGGTGATGTTCGACATGGTGTTCCCCTCCGGGTTCGGCCGACCGGTTGCCGGCCGACGCACACGTTCCTGTTGTGCCGCCCTCGGTACCGGCTTCCTCCCGGCCGGTGCCGTTGGCGACGTGAGAAACATAAGGGAGAACCGCTGCTGCCCCAGAGGGCCCGTGGGCCCATTCCCGGGCCCAAAAGGCGTCCCCGGTATCTTTGTTGCGCGATCGCTCGGTCATGGCTGCCGCCCGGGGTTCCGGGGCGCGGTGCCGAGCCAGTGGGCGATCGCCTCGCTGCGGCTGGCGCTGTGAAGCTTCGTGAAGATGCGGTTGATGTGGTTCTTGACCGTCTTCTCACTGATGAAGCAGGTGGCGGCGATCTGCTGATTACTCATTCCGGACGCAATCAGGTCCATGACCTCCACCTCCCGCGAACTCAGCTTGTACTGCTGCCTGTTGGGGCCAGAATCCGACACCCCGGACAGAGATGACTGTCCCACAGAAGGTTGCAGTTGCGAAAGACTTTCCGAAGTTTCGTGGGGGCGTGGCGGAGCGTGCACGGGTACGGGCGCTGCCGTCAGCGCCGATCCGAGCCCTTCGGGCAGCGGGCCGCGGGGCGGAGCCGACCCCCGGCGCATGTGGGCCAGCAGGGCGTCGGCCGCTGTGGCCGTGAAGTTCGCGCGGCCGTCCTTCGTGTCGCGTACCGCCCGGACCAGTTGGTCCGCCGTGAACTCGCCGTGCACCAGGTAGCCGCCCGCGCCCAGGCGCAGCGCCTCGTGGACGATCTCGCTCTCGCGGCTGTACGTCAGCATCAGCACGGGCGCGATGCCGACCAGGTGGGGCAGGGCCGAGATGCCGTCCACGCCGGGCATCCGGACGTCGAGCAGGACCACGTCGGGGCGGTGCTGGATCGTCTTCTCGTAGGCCTCGCGGCCGTCCGCCGCCTCCGCCACGACCTGGATGTCGGCCCGGCCCGAGAGCAGGACGCCCAGGCCCGCCCGGACCACCGGGTTGTCGTCCGCGACCACCACCCGGAGCCGGGCGGATTCGGGAGCCGCGGGGGCCGGTGGGAAGGGGGACGCGGTGGGCCCTCCCAACGCGGGGGCCGAAGTCGGCGCGGCCGGGTGCTGGATCGCAGTGTGCTGGTGTCCGGGCCGGCCGGCGGGACCGGGGGCCTGGGCGAGCGGGATGTGCGACGACGTGTGCTGGGGGGCGTGGTGGTGAGCCGGCGCCCCGTTGCGGTTCGGCGCGGGGGAGACATCGTCCGGCATGCTGCGACCTCCTCTCAGGGTCGGGGTCATGGGTGGGGGGTCGTGACGTTCTCGGGTGCGAGCGCCGGCGAGAGCGGTGATGAGAGCGGCGGTGAGGCCTGCGGCGCGAACGGTGACGCGGCGGTGGGCGGGGAGGGCGACGGGGTGCGCTCCCCTGCTCCCGGGCTCGTCAGCGCCGCCAGGGGCAGCTCCACACGCACCTCCGTGCCCTTCTTCGCGTTTCCCCGGCCGATCCGGATGCGGGCCCCGATGGAGGCGGCCCGCTCGACCATGCCGACGAGTCCGAAGTGGCCGGCCCGGCGGAGGGTGTCGAGCGTTGTTCCGGCGGGCAGGCCGCGCCCGTCGTCGTACACGCTGATGCGGAGCATGTCGCCCTGCACGCCCGCGAGGACGATCAGGTACGAGGGACCGGCGTGGCGGTGGGCGTTCTCCAGGGCCTCGGAGGCGACGGTGAGGAGCTGCCGGGCGACCGCCTGCGGCACGGGCGGTACCGGTGTCCCCTCGGCGAGACGGCGGAAGGTGGCCGCGACCGGGTGGCGGTCGGTGAAGTCCGCGGCGTGGGCGGCGAGTTCCGCGAGCAGGTCGACGCCGCCCTCCAGGCCCTGTTCCCGCCGCAGGTCGGTGAGCAGTTCCCGGGATTCGGCGGCGGCCCGGCGGGCGGCGCGGGCGACCAGCTCCGCCTGGAGTTTCACGGTGGGCGGGTCCATGCGGTCGGCGGAGCCCGCCAGTCCGTCGGCGGCCAGCGCCAGGCCGTGCAGGGTCTTGGCGACCGAGTCGTGCATCTCCCGTGCCAGGCGGGTGCGCTCGCCCTCCACCGCCTCGTTCACCGCCAGCCGCGCCCGGGTCTCGGCGAGCGCCTGGGTGGCCGTCCCGAAGCGCAGGAGGAGGTTGCGCAGGGTGACCCCGACCGCTCCGGCGATCACGCAGAATCCGGGCAGGAGCAGGGCCGGCGCCCCGCCCGGTTCGAGCTTCGGGACGCTCGCGTACACGCCGAAGACGATGACCACCTGGAGCGCCGCGAAGACCGCGGCGCCGCGCCAGCCCTGGATCAGGCCCGCCAGCAGCGGGGTACAGACGGTGACGTACGCGAGGGTGGACTCGGGGGTCGCCGTGATCAGCAGCAGCCCTCCGAAGAACACGTCGACGGCCAGGAGCCAGGGGTGGCGCAGGAGCACCGGGCCGAAGCGCTCCCAGTCCCGGAACAGCAGGTACGAGCCCATGAAGGTGACCAGGATCGCCGAGCCGATGAGCCACGTGGGCAGGCCGGGAGCGGTGCGGTCGATGGCGTACGGGGTCGCTATCGCGATCATCGCCAGGCGGAAGCCGAAGACTTGGCGGCACATCGCCTGGAGGGCGTTGACCTGGATGGCGAACGCCGGGCGGGCCGGGGTGCCGGTGTGGGCGCGGGTCAGTTCAGCCGCCAGTCCGGGCTGGGCTCCGCTGAGTTGGAATGCCATGTGCCTGTCACCTCCGTCTCGTTCCCCGTAACGCGCGTGGTCCGTAACGCTTGTGCTCCGTAACGCTCGTGCTGCGTCTGGCCGGCCGATCGCTTCAGCAGGCGTTCCGGAACGTAGGAGTTCCGTCCCCATCCGGCCCGCCGTTCATGTCATCCGCCCGTCAGGGACGTGAGGTCGACGTCGGCTCCGTACACGAATCCGACGGTGAGGAGGAGCAGAGTGCCCGGGAGGAGGAACGTGGTCACCGCGAACGTGGCCTTCGGGACCGCCCTCGCCGCCTTGCGGCGGGCGTTCTGGGCGTCGGTGCGGCGCATGTCGTTGGCGATCTGGATGAGCGTCTCGACGATCGGCGCGCCCAGTTCCTCGCCCTGCTGGAGCGTCGTGACGAACATGGCGACCTGTTCGGAGTCGTTGCGTCTGCGTAGTTCCTCGAAGGCCTGGCGTCGGCTGACGCCCATGTCCATCTGCCGGAGCGTGATGCGCAGTTCGTCCGACCAGGGGCCCTCGTACTTCTCCGCGACCCGGTCCAGCGCCTGCCGGAAGCCGAGTCCGGCCGAGACGACGACGGCCAAGACGTCCAGGAAGTCGGGCAGGGTCCGCTCGATGTGTTCGCGGCGCACCCGGATCGCCGACCAGATTCCGGCCTCCACCCAGAACAGGCCGAAGGCGACCATCAGGAGGGCCAGGAACAGCTGGCCGCGCAGGAGCATCGAGAACGCGCCGAGGACGCCCAGCGCGCCGTAGACCGCGCGGCGGGCCGCGTAGCGGTCGATGGTGAGGCCGCCGGGGTTGCCCGCCAGGTCGATCTGGCGGCGCTTCTTGTTGACGGCCTTGGGGCCCATCATCCGCAGCACCATGGGGGCCCAGCGGATGCCGAGGCGGTCGATGCCGGAGCCGACCGCGCTGGTGCGGGAGGCCCCGGACTCCAGGGCGATGGCCAGGTCGCTGGGGAGTTTGGCGTCGGCCCGGTACATCCGGATGCCGTGGATGGCCCCGTAGACGGCGAGGCCGACGGCCAGGGCTAGCAGCAGGTCCATGTCCGTCCTCTTTCTTCCTGGTTCCTGGTCTCGGACACCGGCTGGTTCCTGGTCTCAGACATCGATGCGGGAGAAGCGGCGGATGACGACGAAGCCGATGGCGTAGAGGACGATGGACACGACCACCGCCACCTGGCCGAAGAACGCCCCGGTCATACGGTCCAGCGCGCCGGGCATGACCGCGTTCATCAGCAGCATCGCGCCGATGCCGAAGAGGGGTACCGCGTAGGCGGTCACGGTGACCTGCGAGAGCTGGGTCTTGACCTCGCGGCGGGTCTCCTTGCGCTCCTCCAGGGTCTCGGTGAGGTTGCGCAGCGAGCTGACGACCGTACCGCCGGCCCGGTTGGACAGGACCAGCGTGGTCACCAGGACGACGAGTTCGCGGGACGGCAGGCGGTCGGTCAGCTCGCTGAGCGCGTCCTCCAGCGGCTCGCCGACGGCCAGCCGCCTGGCGACCCGGGCCAGTTCCTCGCCGGCCGGGTCCTCCAGTTCCTCGGCCGCCATCGACAGTGAGGTGCGCAGGGCCAGGCCCGCCTGGGTGGCGTTGGCGAGGATCCGGGAGAGCTCGGGGAGCTGGTTGATGAAGCGCTCGGTGCGCTTGACCCGCTGCCAGTTGAGGAACGCGTTGGTGCCCCAGAGGCCGATCAGTGCGGCGACCGGGCCGAAGAACGCGGCGAGCATGGAGGAGGCGATCATCCAGAGCCCCGCCATCGCGACGAGCGCGTAGACGACGAACTCGCCGGGTGTGATGTCCAGGCCGGTCGCCGCGAGCTTCAGCTCCAGTTTCCGGCCGAGCGCGGTGGCGCGCAGTCTGCGGTCGAACCCCTTGAAGCGGCGGGGGCGGCCCGTCTCCGGGATCTGCCCGACGTGGGAGAGCCGGTCGACGAGGGCGTCGCGGTCGGCCTTGCCGCCGGAGTAGGCGTGCAGGCCGATCACGCCGAGCACGCAGGCCAGCAGCGTGACACCGATGGTGACCAGGGGGAGGTTGACGTTGTCCATGGCTCGGTACCTAGTTGGCCTCTCGGGTGGCGAGCTGTTCGGCGGACTGGGCGACGCCGAACGCCTGCGGGATGGGCTGACTGGCCAGGTAGAGGCGCTCGGCGAGCTTCCGCGGCAGCGGGAGGTACTGGAAGTCGCCGTAGATGCGGCCGTCGGGGGCCATCGGCTGTGCGTTGAACCGCGCGACCGTGACGATGCGGTACGGGTCGCGGCCGTGCGAGTCCAGGACGGCGATCTCGGTGATCTTCCTGGTGCCGTCGGCGTGCCGGGTGAGCTGGACGATCACGTCGACGGCGCTGTTGATCTGGTCGTGCAGGGCCTCGAAGGGGATCTCGACCTCCGACATCGAGGCGAGGGTCTGCAGACGCATCAGCGCGTCCTCGGCGCTGTTGGCGTGGACGGTGGCCAGCGAACCGTCGTGACCCGTCGACATCGCCTGGAGCATGTCGAGGGACTCGCCGCCTCGGACCTCACCGACGACGATGCGGTCGGGGCGCATACGGAGCGAGTTGCGGACCAGGTCGCGGATGGTGATCTGGCCCTTGCCCTCGACGTTCGCCGGGCGGGTCTCCAGCCGGATGACGTGGCTCTGCTGGAGCTGGAGCTCGGCTGAGTCCTCGATGGTGACGATGCGCTCGATGTTCGGGATCAGCCCGGACAGCGCGTTGAGGAGGGTCGTCTTGCCGGTGCCGGTGGCCCCCGAGACGATGATGTTGAGCTTGGCCTGCACCAGTCCGGCGAGCAGCACCAGCATCTGTTCGTCCAGCGAGCCGAAGCCGATCATCTCCTGGAGCGTGAAGGAGCGCGGGAACCGCCGGATGGTGAGCGTCGCGCCGGTCAGCGAGAGCGGCGGGATGATCACGTTGACACGTTCACCGCTGGGCAGGCGGGCGTCGACCATCGGGTTGGACTCGTCGACGCGGCGGTTGACGGTCGACACGATCCGCTCGATGGTCTGCATCAGCTGTTCGTGGGAGCCGAAGCGCATCGGGAGCTGTTCGACCCTGCCGTTGCGCTCGACGAAGATCTGGTCGGGGCCGTTGACCATGATCTCGGTGATGGACGCGTCCTCCAGGAGCGGTTCCAGGATGCCGAGCCCGAGCGCCTCGTCG
Source organism: Streptomyces sp. NBC_01116 (assembly GCF_041435495.1). Taxonomy (NCBI): domain Bacteria; kingdom Bacillati; phylum Actinomycetota; class Actinomycetes; order Kitasatosporales; family Streptomycetaceae; genus Streptomyces; species Streptomyces sp. NBC_01116. The sequence continues at coordinate 5,528,683 of NZ_CP108644.1, read as the reverse complement.
ACGACGCGGCGGATCAGCTGCGAGCGTTCGACGGTGGAGAGGACCGGGCCCTCGCGGCTGATGATGTGGCCGAGGACGCGCTCCAGCCGGGCCCGCCGGTCGGCGGCGGCCAGCGAGGACATCTCCGCGAGGTCGATCTCCTCCAGCAGCTTGGCCCGGTAGGTGGCCACCATGTGGCCGTCCTCCCGTGCCCCGCCCTGTTCCTCAGGAGCGGTCATGCGTGCCCGCAGGCTCATCGGCGTAGCTCTCCTCGGTGTTCGCGGACGGTGCTGGTCCGGCAGGTCAGGTCCGGCCGGGTCAGGACCGGGGCCGGAGGTGCGGGTGGGGGTGGGGTGCGAGCGGGAGTGGAGGTGGCGGGGTCAGGAACGGATCCGGGACTTCTCGTTGGGCATGGTCGTGCTCCGCTCGGCCCACCAGTCGTCCAGTCCCGGCACCACGGAGGGCACCTTGACCCGGACGGTGACCGTGATGTCCCGTCCGCCGCTCTTGCGGTAGCGGAATCCGCCCTCCTCCACCCAGTCGCTCACGGCGTCGCTGGCGTTGGAACGGCCGCTTCCCCGGGCGTCCACGCTGGCTTCCGTACGGGCTCCGGCGCGCGCGGCCGTGCCCGCCTGGTTGGCGGCGTACGCGGCCAGACCCAGCTGGATCGCCGCCATCGCGACGAGGAGCAGCAGCGGGAGGAAGCCGAGGTACTCCATGGCGACCTGGCCCCGGTCGTCCCCCGCGCGTGCGGGACGGGTGCGCTCGCCGTGCGGACGCGTCGTCGTCATCACTGGTCCTCCCTCGGCGATCCGGCCGTGCCCTTGATCTTGGTGTCGAGGTCGAACAGGCCCGGCACCAGCACCGGGACCTTCAGCTCCACCGTGGCCTCGTACAGGCGGCTGCCCCCGCGGCACTTGACGACAACACCCTCGGTCCAGGCGTCGGGCAGATCCTTCAGCGCGCCCTCCCGGCAGGCGGATCCGGGCGCGAACTCCGCCCCGCTGCCCTTGCGCGCGCCCACGTCCGCCGCGTTGCCCGCGAGGCTGAAGGTGTAGCCGATCAGCGCGCACTCCCAGAGCACGAGCATGATCAGGATGATGAAGGGGGTCATGCCCAGGAACTCGACCGCGGTCTGTCCGCGGTCCCGGTTCCGGCCCCGGACCCGGCCTCCGTACCGGCGGTCACGTAGGGCGGTGATCCGCCCCCGTATGCCGCTCCGTGCCGTCCTTGTGGTGGTCATCGCTCAACGTGTCCCCTCGGAGTCTCCGGGCCCGCGGCCGGAGCCGTCGCGCCGGCGGCGCGGGCGTCCGATCGAGCCCCGGTCGTTCTTGAAGGCGCCGCTGCTCTTCTTGACCAGGGCGCTGCCGCTCTTCTTCGCCGTCGCGCTCTCCTTGACGATGCCCAGCTCTCCGGCCAGGCCCCAGAGCGCCTGCTTGACCGTGCTCTTGGCGTCCAGCTCGTGCAGGCGTCCGGAGTCGATGGACGCCTGGAGCTCCTTGAAGTTCGCGGGGACCGCCGCCGAGGCGACCCGGGTGCCGGTGATCTTCTGGATCAGCGGCGGCTGGATCTCGGTGTTGCGGGTGAAGCGGTTGACGAGGGTGATCGTCTCCTCGGCCTTGCGGATCTGGAGCCGTTCCCACATCCGTACGATGCGTTTCGCGCCGCGCACCGCGACCACGTCCGGGGTCGTGACCAGCAGGGCCACGTCCGCCATCTCGATGGCCGCGGCGTTGGCCCCGTTCATCTGGCCGCCGCAGTCGATGACGACGATCTCGTAGCGGGTGCGGAGCGCGCTGACGATCTGGCGGGCCGAGCGGTCGCTGACCTCCTCACCGCGTTCGCCCTCGCCGGGGGCGAGGAGCAGGGCGAGGCCGGTGGAGTGGGAGAACACCGCGTCGGACAGCACCCGGGGCGAGATGTCGGTGATCAGGGCGAGGTCGACGAGGGAGCGCCGGAACTGGACGTCGAGGAAGGACGCGATGTCCCCGGTCTGGAGGTCCATGTCCACCAGGGCCACCGTGTTGCCGGACGCCTGCGCGGCCAGGGCGAGCTGGATGGCGGTGACGGTCGCGCCGACCCCGCCCTTCGCGCCGGTGACCGTGACCACCGTGCCGCCGGGGCCGGTGAAGACGTCGTTCGCGGAGGTGAGGTGGCGGCGTACGCCGGAGGACCACTGGGCGGCCGCCTGGACGCGGTTGGCCAGTTCCTCGTAGCTCAGCGGGAGGGCGACGAGGCCGCGCGCCCCGGAGTCCATCGCGTCGGCGAAGAGGCTCGGGCTGGCGTCCGCGGTGATCATGACGACGCCCACGGACGGGAAGCGCATCGACACCTCCCGGACCAGCTCCAGGGCCGGCACCGGGCCGATCCGCTCGTGGACCAGCACCACCTCGGGCAGTTCGTCGATCGCCTCGCCCGCGAGGCGGGCCAGGGTGTCGATGAGCTGGGTCGAGTCGCCGACCGGGGGCGCGGGTTCGGCGTCGGGCAGCTGGCTGAGCAGGGTGGTGACGGAGCGGGCCGCGTCGAGGTCACCGACGGCGGGGAGGATTCTGGTGGTCATCCCATCCTCACTTGTCCTTGTCGAGCGTGTAGGTGCGGTCCCCCGGACGGATGGTGCCGTCGCTGCCCGGCGCGACGAGCGCGAGGCGCACGTGCTCCGCGAACGACTCGGCGTAGGCGACGCGCTGGGTGTCCAGCGTGTTCAGGGCGAAGGTGATCGGCACGGCCTCGGTCGCCCGGGTGCCGCGGTCGTCCGCGCTGGGGTCGAGCGCGGTCAGCTCGCCGACGTCCAGCACCTTGGCGTTGGAGACGATGACCTTGGACTGGGCCGCGGCGCCCTGCTGCTCACCGGCGAACGTGGCGTAGATGTTGACCGTCGCGCCGGGGGTGATCTTGCCCGCGACGCCGGTGGAGGCGTCGATCATGATGGCGATCTCCTGCTCACCGGCCCGGAGTTCGGGCTTGCGGACCATCATGTCCGACTGGAGCAGCGAGCCCTTGCGGAGCTCGGTGACCGCGATCTTCGAATCGACCTCCTGGAGGTCGGTCACGGCGTTCTTCGAGAGCCAGCGTTCGGGCATCGTGATCTTCTCGAACTGGCCGCTGTTCAGGGCGGTGTACGGAGCCACGTCGGTCTTCAGCTGGTACGCCGTCACCTCGGGTCCGACCTTCGATTTGACGTCGCTGATCACCGAGAGCACGCCGGCGAAGGCCGCGAAGGCACACAGGACCGACAGGAGCAGGAGTATCACGCCGCGGCGCTGGCGGGAGTTCATGGTCCGGACAACCTCGTTCGAATCGGATGCGTGGGACGGACAGCGGACAGGGTGGGCGGTGCGGTGGAGCGGTTACGCGCATACATCTGCGGTGGAACGGTGAGCGGTGGAGCGGTGGTGAAGTGGAGCGGTTACGCGCTTACATCTGCGGTGGCGCGCTGCCGCGGGCCGGCCTGAGCGGGGAAGGTCTCGTGCGGGGACTGCTGGGACTGGGGGGACTGCGGGGACTGGGGGCGGTCTCGTAGAGGGAGTGCGGGCAGTGCGGGCAGGAACCGGGAGGAGCGGGTCCTGCGCGGAGGAGCGGTCTCGCTAGGGGCCCGGCGATTCGCCGGCTCCCTGGTGGAGGACACCGGTGGGGAGCATGTGGTTCTCCGCGGACGCGAGTGGGGCGGAACAGAATGCGCAGCGGTCGCCGATGAGTTCCATGGCGCACCAGTGGCATTTCTCCCGGCGCACGGAGGAGACCAGCTGGTAGAGCACGGAGAGGTCCGGGAGATGGGCGGCGAACTCCACCAGCTTTCCCGTGCCCCACCAGCGCGGTGAGTCGGACGGGATCGTGGCATCGTGAATGGCCTGGACCTTCCAGGCGGGCGCGAGGGTCTCCTGTACCCAGTCCGACTGCAGATTCCCTTTGGCGACCAGAAGATGCGTGCCGAAGTCCGGTCCCGCAGGCGGTTCGACGGTCGGGCCCACCTTCAGCAGCTGCGACTCGGGTCCGGCGAGCACGACGAACTGCGATCCGGGGACCCAGGACGTGGCGTGGCTCTTGAGGCTGACCGGGACCCGGTCGAGGCGGGCGACGGAGTTGAGGAGGGCGCCCGCGTGGATGTAGTGCGAGAGCAGCCGGGCGGCGGAGGCGACCACCCCGGGACTGAAGTCGCAGATGGACAACTGCCGCAGCTGGCGCACCAGTACGGCGAGGCCGAGGGGAGGGAGGTCCACCTTGACCAGGGCGATCCGGTCGCTCTCCAGCACCGAGCGGATCGAGTGCAGGCGACGTTCGTGCTCGGGACGGATGCTCGCGGGATAGAGGGCGATCACATACCCGTGCTGCTCCAGCAGCAGGTGCATGTCGCCGATCGCCAGCTCCAGCACCTGGGCCTCGGGGGCCTGGAGCAGAGCGGCGGTCGGCGTCTGCTGGTCGATGGGCGGCAGCACCAGGTCTGCGCTCGTCACTGCTATTGCGGTCGGCACGCTCTTCCCCGTTTCGGCTCCGGTCGACGTGGGGACGTCGGCCGCAATCGCTCCTGCTCCGTGCTCCTGACCCAGCACTTTAGCCACGTCTCACCAGGCAGAGAACAGTTATCGGAGACCAGTACGGCACCATGCGAACACCGTTCCTACGGGGCCCGGGTGCTAAACGGGACGAAATCGATTCCGCCCAACTCGGCTATCGCTGCGCAGCGTTACCGAATCCTGCGTCCGGTCGTTGATCAGGTACCCATTCGCGCACGTCAGACGCGATTCCCGGGGGCCGGCCTCCTTTTCGTAAGGGCGTTTCCGTGACCGTTCGAAGAACGGCCGCAAGATCACCCGTGCGGGGGGCGATGTACGGTCGCGAGGCCGCTCCCGGCGGAAAAAACCCCGGTCCGGCACTCTCCGCGGCCCCTCGGGCCCCCGCCGCACGGTAGGCCGCGCGGCCCCGCGCCGGCCTTCGCGGAAGGCTTTTCACCGCCAAAGGTCTTGACAACTTGATTGGTCTGGACCAGTTTTATGCGCCAAGCGGTGGCCACCGCTCCCGGCAGGACACCCCGTGTTCATCGTCCCCGGTTCAGCACCCCTTGCCCCACTGCCGCACGACACCCCCGCTTCACCCCCCGATGCACAGCGCTTCACCCTGATGCGCGGCGCTTCACCCCCGACCCACCGCGTTTCACCCCGCTTCACCCCGCTTCACCGTGATGCACCGTCACGGCCCCCCGCTCCGCCCGGCCCACCCCGTGCAGCCCCGGCCCGTCGTCCGTACGGCACTCCTGCACGACCCCCGCCAGGCCACCAACTCCCCACGGAGGAACCAGTGGAACGCTCCGCAGGCAGCAGTCGCAGAAGGCGCCGCTCCCGTCCCGTGCTCGGCGGCACCATGGCCGTCATCGCGGCAGCGGCCCTGACCGTCACCGGCCTCGTCAGCACCGCCCAGGCGGCCGACGTCAACAACGCCAAGAACGCGGGCTTCGAGTCGGGCCTCGCCAACTGGACCTGCGCCGGGAACAGCGGCGCCATCGTCTCCTCCCCCGTGCACGGCGGCACGTCCGCGCTGAAGGCCACCCCGGCCGGCCAGGACAACGCCAAGTGTTCGCAGGCCGTCAAGGTGAAGCCCAACTCGACCTACGCGCTCAGCTCCTGGGTGCAGGGCGGCTACGCCTACCTCGGCGTGAGCGGCACCGGAACCACCGACGTCTCCACCTGGACGCCGGGCTCCACCACCTGGACCAAGCTGTCCACCAGCTTCAAGACCGGCGCGAACACCACCTCGGTGACCGTCTACACCCACGGCTGGTACGGCCAGGCCGCCTACCTCGCCGACGACTTCGAGGTGACCGGCCCCGACGGCGGTGGCGGCGAGGAGCCCGGCCCGGTCATCCCGGCCGCTCCGGCGGGACTCGCGGCGGGCGCCACGACCACCTCCTCCGTCGCCCTGTCCTGGAACGCCGTCTCCGGCGCCACGGGCTACAAGGTGTACCGGGACGGTGTGCAGGCCACCACCTCCACCGGCACCTCGGCGACGGTCACGGGCCTCACCGCGGACACCGCCTACCAGTTCTCGGTGAGCGCCACCAACGCGGCCGGTGAGTCGGTCAAGTCGGCCGCCGTCAGCGCCCGTACGGCCAAGAACGGCACCGGTCCGGTGACCACCGTGCCCAAGCACGCGGTGACCGGCTACTGGCAGAACTTCAACAACGGCGCGGCCGTCCAGAAGCTCAGCGACGTCCCGGCCGACTACGACATCATCGCGGTCTCCTTCGCGGACGCCACGGCGACCCAGGGCGCGGTCACCTTCAACCTGGACACCGCCGGGCTGAACGGCTACACCGACGCGCAGTTCCGGTCGGACATCAAGGCCAAGCAGGCGGCCGGCAAGAACGTCATCATCTCGATCGGCGGCGAGCTGGGCACGGTCCGCATCGACAGCGACGCCTCCGCCACCGCGTTCGCCAACTCGGTGTACGCCCTGATGCAGGACTACGGCTTCAACGGGGTCGACATCGACCTGGAGAACGGCCTCAACGCCACCTACATGACGAAGGCGCTGCGCCAGCTGTCGGCGAAGGCGGGCCCCGGGCTGGTCCTCACGATGGCCCCGCAGACCATCGACATGCAGTCGACGTCGGGTGAGTACTTCAAGACGGCGCTCAACGTCAAGGACATCCTGACCGTCGTCAACATGCAGTACTACAACAGCGGTTCGATGCTCGGCTGTGACGGCAAGGTCTACTCGCAGGGCTCGGTGGACTTCCTCACCGCGCTCGCCTGCATCCAGCTGGAGGGCGGCCTCGACCCGTCCCAGGTCGGCATCGGGGTTCCCGCCTCCACCCGCGGCGCGGGCAGCGGCTACGTCTCCCCGTCCATCGTGAACGCGGCGCTGGACTGCCTCGCCAAGGGCACCAACTGCGGCTCGTTCAAGCCGTCCAAGACCTACCCGTCGCTGCGCGGCGCGATGACCTGGTCGACGAACTGGGACGCGACGGCCGGGTTCGCCTGGTCGAAGGCGGTCGGCCCGCACGTCCGCAGCCTGCCGTAACGACACCGCACCACCCCGGAACCTGCAGCGCCGCCGCTCCCCCGGCGGCGCTGCGGCGTTACGTCCGCGACCACCCGGTCACCGGATCACCGGGTCAGCAAGGCACCGGGCCACAGGGCCACCGGTCACCAGGGCAGGTCGCGCACCTGCTGGACGCACAGCACGACGAACAGCAGCCCGGACAGGGCGAGCATCCCGTTGCTGACCCATCCGTTGCGCCATTCCCCCGGCGTACGGGAGGAGTTGAGCAGCCAGAGCAGGGTCAGGGCGAGGAACGGCATGAAGAACGCGCCGAGCACCCCGTAGGCGATGACCAGGCCGAAGGGCTCGTCCAGCCAGAGCAGGGTCATCGGCGGGAAGGTCAGCCACAGGAGGTACGCGCGGAACGGCAGCGACCGCTGGCGGCGCTCGGCGACGTCCGCCCCCTCGTGCTCCCCGGCCTCCGCCGCACCGGCCGCCGGAGCCCGGAACCGCTCCACGAAGTCGGCGAACATCAGGCTGACCCCGTGCCAGACGCCGATCAGCGACGAGAACGACGTGGCGAAGAAGCCCACCAGGAAGAGCTTCGCGGTGCCCGTGCCGAAGCGGTCCTCCAGGACCTTGCCCAGGTCGATCAGGCCCCGGTCCCCGGAGGTGAGGGCGACCTGGGTGGCGTGCAGCAGCTCGGCGCCGACGATGAGCATCGCCACGACGAAGACGCCGGTGGTGATGTAGGCGACCCGGTTGTCGAGCCGCATCACCTTCATCCAGGAGGAGTTGCTCCAGCCCTTGGCGTTGACCCAGTAGCCGTACGCGGCCATGGTGATCGTGCCGCCGACGCCGCCGATCAGCCCGAGGGTGTAGAGGAGCGAGCCGTCCGGGAGCACGGGCAGCAGCCCGGCGAACGACGCCCCGACGTCCGGCACGACGCGGGCGGCCACGTACACGACCACCACGAACATGATGCCGATCAGGACCGTCATGACCTTCTCGAAGACGGCGTACCGGTTGAACCAGACGAAGGCCAGCCCGATCAGCCCGGTGACGATCGCCCAGAACTTCAGCCCGGGGCCGTCGGGGAACAGCGCCACGATGGGCAGGGCGCTGGAGGACATGGCCGTCGCCCCGTAGATGAAGCCCCAGAGCACCACGTAGACCGCGAAGTACACCGTGGTCCAGGGGCCCAGGCTGCGCCAGCCGTCGAAGAGTGTGCGGCCGGTCGCCAGATGCCAGCGGCCGGCCGCCTCGGCGAGCGAGATCTTGACGACGCAGCCGATCACCGCCGCCCACATCAGGGTGTATCCGAACTTGCTGCCCGCGATGAGCGTCGCGACCAGGTCACCGGCCCCGACCCCGGTCGCCGCGACGACGATGCCGGGGCCGATGTACTTCCAGCTGGACTTACGTGGTCGGGAGGCCGGCTCCCCTGTCACTGTGGTTGCGCTTGTCTCCGCCATGCCGATCAAGGAAGCGCAATCGGCGGGACAGCACAAGAGGGTGCGCACGGCAGTAAAATCTGGAGGGGACCCATCGGCCGCGGCGAACGGCGGATAGGGGGAGGAAGCGGGCGCGGTTGCGGCCGCACGCTGTGGCCTTCCGAAGGAGGCGCCATGTCCCACACGATCCAGCGGACAGGGGATCCGGCCCGGCAGGAGGAGTTCGCCGGCCGGATGGTGCAGGTGCTCAACGATTCCTGCCTGGGGTATCTGTGCAGCCTCGGGCACCGGACGCGGCTGTTCGACGTGATGGCGCTGCTGCCGCCGTCGACCAGTGAGGAGATCGCCGGGGCCGCCGGGCTGGACGAACGCTATGTGCGCGAGTGGCTCGGCGGGGTGACGGTGGGCGGGATCGTCGTGTACGACCCGTCGGACGGCACGTACCGGCTGCCGCCCGAGCACGCCGCCGCCCTCTGCCGCGCGGCCGGGCCCGACAACCTCGCCTCCTTCCTCCAGGACCTCGCGCTGATCGGGCTGGTCGAGGACGAGGTGGTCGCGGCGTTCCGGGACGGGGGCGGGGTGCCCTACTCCTCGTACCCGAGGTTCCAGGAGCTCCAGGCCGAGGAGACGGCCCGCGTGTACGACGCCGCGCTGGTCGACGCGATCGTCCCGCTGGTGCCCGGCCTGCCGGAGCGGCTGGCCTCGGGCACGGGTCTGGACGTGCTGGACGTCGGTACGGGCCAGGGGCACGCGGTCAATCTGCTGGCGCGGGCGTTCCCGGCCAGCCGGTTCACCGGGGTGGACATGTCCGAGGGCGGCATCGCGGCGGCCCGGGGCGAGGCGGAACGGCTGGGCCTGCGCAACGCGCACTTCGACCTGGCGGACGCGGCCCGGGTGACCGGCCCGTACGACCTGGTGACCGCCTTCGACGTGATCCACGACCTGGCCCGCCCGGCGGAGACCCTGGCGGCCGTCGCCGGTGCGCTGCGGGACGACGGGGTGTTCCTGATGGGAGACATCGCGGCCTCCAGCAGGCTGGAGGAGAACCTGGACCTCCCGCTGGGCCCCACCCTCTACACCTTCTCGGTCTTCTACTGCATGACCGTCTCGCTCGGCGAGGGCGGTGCGGGCCTGGGGACCGTGTGGGGCAGGCAGACCGCGCTGCGGATGCTGGAGGAGGCGGGCTTCGGGGAGGTGGAGGTGCGCGAGGTGGAGGGCGACATCCTGAACGTCTACTACGTGGCCCGTAAGGGGGGTTGAGGGAAGCCCGAGGGGGCGGGGCCCCGTACGCCCTAGATGACCAGGCTGAGCAGCGCCGCGACGACGAAGCCCGCGACCGAGAGCACCGTCTCCAGGACGGTCCAGGACTTCAGGGTGTCGCGCTCGCTGATGCCGAAGTACTTGGACACCATCCAGAAGCCGCCGTCGTTCACGTGCGAGGCGAAGATCGAGCCCGCCGAGATCGCCATGATGATCAGCGCGAGGTGGGCCTGGGAGAAGTCCTGGCCCTCGACCAGCGGGACCACGATCCCGGCGGTCGTGACGATCGCGACGGTGGCCGAGCCCTGGGCGACACGCAGGACCACCGAGATCAGCCACGCGAGCAGGATGACCGGCAGGCCCACGTCGTTGAAGGTGTCCGCCAGCGCGTCCGCGATGCCGCTGCCCTTGAGGACCGCGCCGAAGATGCCGCCCGCGCCGACCACCAGCAGGATGTTGCCGACGGGCTTGAGCGAGGACGTGGAGACCGATTCCAGGGACTTGCGGGACCAGCCGCGCCGGATGCCGAGCAGGTAGTACGCGAGGAACAGGGCGATCGTCAGGGCGACGAACGGGTTGCCGAAGAACTCGATCACCGAGCGGAGCGTGGAGGGGTCCAGGGCGATGGAGGAGAACGTCGCGGCGAGGATCAGGATCAGCGGGGTGCCGATGATCGCGAGGACCGTGCCGAGCGGGACCGGCTTCTCGTGCGGGGTGACCCCGGCGGCGCGCTGTTCGGCGGCGACGGCGGCCTTGGCCTCCTCGGCGGCCTCCACCATGTCCTGCGGGACGTCGACGAAGATCCGCTTGCCGATCCAGGCGGCGTACGCCCAGGCGGCGATGACCGACGGGATGCCGACGACGACGCCCATCAGGATGACCCAGCCGAGCGAGACGTTGAAGAGTCCGGCGGCGGCCACCGGTCCCGGGTGCGGCGGCAGGAAGGCGTGGGTCATGGACAGGCCCGCCAGCAGCGGCATCGCGTAGAGCAGGATCGATTTTCCGGAGCGCTTGGCCGCGGCGTACACGATCGGCGCGAGGACGAAGATGCCGACGTCGAAGAAGACCGGGATGCCGAAGACGAGGCCCGTCATCCCCATGGCGAGCGGGGCGCGCTTCTCGCCGAAGGCGTTCAGCAGGCGGGCGCTCAACACCTCTGCCCCGCCGGACACTTCGAGGATCGCGCCGAGCATGGTGCCGAGCCCGATGATGATCGCGACATGGCCGAGGATGCCGCCCATGCCGGACTCGATGACCGAGACGGCGGCGGACTTCTGCACGGTGCCGAAGAGTTCGGTGACCGAGAGCCCGGCGCCGAGGCCGACGGCTATGGAGACCGCGAGCAGGGCGACGAACGGCTGGAGCCTGACCTTGATGATCAGGAAGAGCAGGAGGGCGATCCCGAGGGCCGCGACGGTCAGCAGACCGGCGGTGCCGTCGATCAGGAGGAGCAGGCCACCGGTGTGCGGTGGTGCCTCGACCGGCGGTGGGGTGGCGGCGAGCAGCATGGGGACTCCGGTGGTGCTGGAGGGCAGGGGGGAGCGCGGCACGGCGCCCCCGGGGAGCGGGGCGCCGTGCCGTACGGCGTGCGGGAGGGGTTACGCGGGTGGGGCAAAGCGATCCGTGGGAGGCGGCGTTCGGGGGGAGGGAACGGCCGGCGGGCCGGAGCGGGTCAGCCGATCACCGCGAGGGCGTCGATCTCGATGAGCAGCCCCTTGGGCAGGCCGACGTAGACCGTCGTGCGGGCCGAGGGGGCCTCCTTGAGGTTCTGCTCGGCGAAGTACGTGTTGTAGATCTCGTTCATCTCCGCGAAGTGGTCCACGTCCGTGAGGTAGACGCGCATCATCATCACGTCGTCCCAGCTCGCGCCGCCCTCCTCCAGGATCGCCTTCACGTTGGCGAAGGTCTGGAGGGTCTGCTCGCGGAGCGTCGGACCGGCGGGCGTCGGGGCCTGGCCCGCCACCGCCGGGAGGAAGCCGACCTGGCCGGCGACCTGGAGGATGTTCCCCTTCTTCACGCCGTGCGAGAACTTCGCGGGCGGCGTGGTGTGGGTGGAGGGAGTGAGGGCGGTCTTCTCGGTCATGGCTGATCAGGCTTTCTTGGGTCGGGTGGTGCCGGAGTACTCCCGGCTGATGGTCTCGGCGGTGCGCCGGACCAGCGGGAGCAGGGTGAGGAGTTCCTCGGCCGTGACGACCACATTGGGTGCGGACACCGACATGGCCGCGACGACCCGCCCGTCCGCGCCGCGGATGGGGGCGCCGATGCAGTTGATGGACTCCTCGTGGCCACCGAGGTCGGTGGCCCATCCCTGTTCGCGGACGACGGAGAGCTCCTTGAGGAAGGCTCCCGCGTTGGGCGTCGAACGGGACGTGTACATGGGGTAGTCGAGCTTCTCGGCGATGACGCGCCGCTCGGGCTCGGTGAGGTCGGCCAGCAGCAGCTTGGCCACGGCCGCGACGGTGATCGCGACGGGCTTGCCGATCCGTGAGTACATCCGGACCGGGTAGCGGCTCTCGACCTTGTCGATGTAGAGGACTTCCTGCTCCTCGTACACGGCGAGGTGGACGGTGTGCCCGCAGCGGTCGTTCAGCGCGACCAGGTGCGAGTGGGCGATCTCGCGTACGTCGAGGTTCTCGACGGCCTCCTGCGCGAGCGCGAAGAGCCGGGCGCCGAGGCGGTAGCGCTGGTCCTCCTGGCGGTAGACGAGGCCGTGCTCGTGGAGCGTACGCAGCAGGCGCAGCGCCGTGGACTTGTGGACGCCGAGCCGCTCGGCGACCTGGCCGAGGTCGGCGGGTCCCTGGGCGAGCAGCGGCAGGATGCTGAGTGCCCGGTCGACGGTCTGGCTCATGGTGTGCGTACCTCCTCGGGGGCCCGGTCGGCTGCGGTCCAGCCGGGGCCGAGACGAAGTCTCCCCCAGGCGTCGTCGTCGAGGGCCGCGAGGCGGTCGGCGTGGTCACGGGCGGGCGGGTCGGTGAGGTCGCCGGGGACGGTGAGGACGGCGGCGGCCATGAGGTGCCCGTGCCGGACCCGCTCGCGCACGGGCAGCCCGCGCAGGGTGGCGGAGAGGAACCCGGCGGCGAACGCGTCCCCGGCCCCGACGGCGGCCACGACGTCGACACGGAGGGCGGGGACAAGAGTGACGGTGTCGGCGGCGCTCTCAGCCTCTCCGGCGGCGCTCTCAGCTCCGGCGCTCTCAGCTCCGGCGTTCTCAGCCGCTCCGGCGTTCGAGGAGCGCGGTCCGGGGCGGGGCCCCGAGGCGAACACCGTCGCGCCCGCGCTCCCCCGCTTCACGACGACCACGGCCGGCTCCGGCAGCGCCGCCCGGATCGCCTCCGCGCCGACGATCCCCCACGCCTCCTCCGCCTCGTCCTCGCCGACGAACACGAGGTCGGCGCGGCGGGCCAGCTCCAGCAGCACGGAGGCGTCGGCGTCCCCGCCCCGCCACAGGTGCGGCCGGTGGTTGACGTCGAAGGAGACGAGCGGCCGGCCGGGCCGCGGTGCCGTCAGGTCCCGCAGCAGCGCCAGGCAGTCGGCGGACAGCGCGGCGGTGATCCCGGACAGGTGCAGGACGCGGCCCGCGAGGAGGTCCGCGTACGGCACGTTGTCCGGGGACATCGCGGAGGCGGCGGACCCGGCCCGGTAGTAGGCGACCTCGTGCGTGTCGGTCCCCCGGTCGGTGGCCGTACGGAAGTAGATGCCGGTCGGGCGCACGGGATCGCGGCGGACGGCCGAGGTGTCGACCCCGTACGACGCGATCGTCTCGACGAGGTGGTCGCCGAAGCCGTCCGCGCCGACCCGGCCGACCCAGGCCGCCCGGTGCCCGGCGGCGGCGAGCGCACAGGCCACGTTGGACTCGGCGCCGCCGATCCCGCGCCCGAAGGAGGGCACGTCGGCGAGGCGGCCGGGCTGCGAGGGCAGGAACGTCACCATGGACTCACCGAGACAGACGACATCGGTGGTCGTGGCGGCGTCGGCCGTCCCTGCTGCGGGTCCGGACACTGAGGGCTCCTCGCTGATCGGCGTGCGGGCCGGTGGTCACCATTGACCGGGCATCGGCTCGGATGTTAGACAGCGTTGAGCGATATACGCAATGGGTGTTGCATATGCTGCAACGAACTTCGAGGAGCTCCCCTTGGCAGCCGAACGCCCCACCGGCCACACCGCCGCCCCCGCGCCTTCCGCCCCCGGCGCCTCCCCCGCGTCCCTGGCGTCCGGCCTCGCCGACGAACGCGTCGACCACCGCTTCAAGGCCCTGCCGCCGGACGCCGAGGGCCTGACCGTCGGGGCCCTGGCCGCCGAGCGGCGCAACCTCTTCACCGGCGGGTTCACCACCCCGGTCCTCGCGCTCTCCGCCGAGTCGGTCGCGCACAACCTCGACCTCCTGGAGACGTACGCCGAGCGCCACGGCCTCGCGTTCGCCCCGCACGGCAAGACGTCCATGTCCCCGCAGCTCTTCGCCGACCAGCTGAAGCGCGGCGCCTGGGGCATCACGGCCGCAGTGCCGCACCAGGCGCGGGTCTACCGGGCGTACGGCATCGGGCGGATCTTCCTCGCCAACGAGCTGGTCGACGCCGTCGCCCTGCGCTGGCTGGCCGGCGAGATGACGGCCGACCCGGCGTTCCGCTTCGTCTGCTACGTCGACTCCGTGCGCGGCGTCGAGCTGATGGACGAGGCCCTCGGCGCGGCGGGCGCCACCCGGCCGGTCGACGTGGTCGTGGAGCTGGGCGCGGGTGAGGGCGCCCGCACCGGGGCCCGCACGGAGGCCGACTGCGCGGCGGTGGCCGACGCGGTGGCGGCGGCCGGTTCGCTGCGGCTGGTGGGCGTCGCCGGATACGAGGGCGAGGTGCCGGACGCCGACCCGGAGCGGGTACGGGAGTGGCTGCGGCGGCTCGTCGGACTGGCGGCCGGCTTCGACGCGGCCGGCCGGTTCTCCGGCGCCGAGGAGGTCGTCGTCAGCGCGGGCGGCAGCGCCTGGTTCGACGCGGTCGCGGACGTCTTCGCGGAGATTCCGGAACTGAGCCTCCCCGTACTGAAGTTGCTCCGATCCGGGGCGTACGTCTCGCACGACGACGGGCACTACAAGCACCTCACCCCGTTCAACCGCGTTCCCGAGGAGGGTGCGCTGGAGCCCGCCTTCCGCCTCTGGGCGCAGGTCGTCTCCCGCCCCTCCGGCGAGCAGGCGTTCCTGAACGCGGGCAAGCGGGACGCGGCCTACGACCTCGATCTGCCCGAGGCGCAGGTGGTCCGCTCCGGCCGGGACGGCTCGGTCCGGCCCGCCACCGGGGTCACCGTCACCGGCCTCTCCGACCAGCACACCTGGGTGCGCACGGAGGCGGGCACGGAGCTGGAGGTGGGCGACTGGGTCGGCATGGGCCTCTCGCACCCCTGCACCAGCTTCGACAAGTGGCAGCTGATCCCGCTGGTCACGGCGGACGGCACGGTCACCGACTACATCCGCACGTTCTTCTAGGGCGTGTTCCGAAAGTAGCGCCGTCTGCCCGGAGGGCGGGCTCGGCGGCGTCTGGTGCGTGCGATCGCAAGGCGGAGGGCCACCCCGATACTGGATGTATCGGGGTGAACCCGACAGCGCGGCGACCGTGCGTGCCAGGCGTCGCCGAGCAGGCGGGACTTTCGAAACACGCCCTGGAGCCGCAGGCACCACCACCCCGATCGGAAAGGCGACCCATGGACCTGGTCCTGCGTGACGCGCTCGTCGTCGACGGCACCGGCGCGCCCTCCTACCGCGCCGACGTGGCCCTCGACGGCGGCCGCATAGCCGAGATCCACCCCGAGGGCTCCCCCGGCCCCCGCCCCACCGCCACCCGCCACGTGGACGCGGACGGCCTCACGCTCGCCCCCGGCTTCATCGACATGCACGCCCACAGCGACCTGGCGCTGCTGCGCGACCCCGACCACAGTGCGAAGGCCGCGCAGGGCGTCACCCTGGAAGTGCTGGGCCAGGACGGGCTGTCGTACGCCCCGGCCGACGACCGCACCCTCGCCGAGGTCCGGCGCTCCATCACCGGCTGGAACGGCGACGGGAGCGACATCGACTTCGACTGGCGCACCGTCGGCGGCTATCTGGACCGCCTCGACCGGAACTTCGGCGGCCAGGGCATCGCGGTGAACGCCGCCTACCTCATCCCGCAGGGCACGGTCCGGATGTACGCGGTGGGCTGGGACGACCGGCCCGCCACGGCGGACGAGCTGGCCCGGATGAAGGAGCTGGTCGACCAGGGCATGCGGGAAGGCGCGGTCGGCATGTCGTCCGGGCTGACCTACACGCCCGGGATGTACGCGGACGACGCCGAACTCACCGAGCTGTGCCGGGTGGTGGCCCGTCACGGCGGCTACTACTGCCCGCACCACCGCAGTTACGGGGCCGGTGCGCTGGAGGCGTACGAGGAGATGGTCCAGCTCACCCGGAACGCCGGCTGCGCCCTCCATCTCGCCCACGCCACCATGAACTTCGGCGTGAACAAGGGCAGGGCGCCCGACCTCCTCGCCCTGCTCGACGGGGCGCTCGCCGCCGGGGCCGACATCTCGCTCGACACCTACCCGTACACCCCGGGCTGCACCACGCTGGTGGCCATGCTGCCGAGCTGGGTGAGCGAGGGCGGACCGGACGCGATCCTGGCCCGGCTCGCGGACGCGGAGAGCGCGGAGCGGATCCGGCACCACCTGGAGGTGCTGGGCTCGGACGGCTGCCACGGGGTGCCGATCGAGTGGGACACCATCGAGATCTCCGGCGTCGGCGCACCGCACCTGGCCGAGTACGTGGGCCGCACGGTGGCGGATTCGGCGGTCCTGCGGGGCGAGGAGCCCTGGGTGACCGCCCGGCGGCTGCTCACCGAGGACCGGCTCGGGACGACGATCCTCCAGCACGTGGGCCACGAGGAGAACGTCCAGCAGATCATGCGGCACCCGGTGCACACCGGAGGCAGCGACGGCATCCTCCAGGGCGACAAGCCGCACCCCCGGGCGTACGGCACGTTCCCGCAGTATCTCGGCCGGTACGTAAGGGAGTTGGGCATCCTCTCACTGGAGGAGTGCGTCGCCCATCTGACCTCGCGGCCGGCCGCCCGGCTGCGGCTCGCGGACCGGGGCCTGGTGCGCGAGGGATACCGCGCGGACCTGGTGCTGTTCGACCCGGAGGCGGTGGCGGCGGGCTCCACGTTCGCGGAGCCGCGCGCGCTCCCGGTCGGCATCCCGCATGTGCTGATCGACGGCCGGTTCGTCATCGAGGACGGCAGGCGCACCTCCGTGCTGGCGGGCCGGGCGGTCCGGGGAGCGGGTGCCGGGGCTGCCGGGGCCGGGGTCGGGGCCGGGGCCGGGGCCCTCTGAAGGCTCTCTACGAACCGTCCGCCGCGCGTTCCGCCGCCCAGGCGAGGTCCTCCTCCGTGGGGGCGTCGTCCTGGGTGAGGGCGCGCCGCCAGTAGCCGCTGAACTCGACGGCCGGCTTCGGCAGATGGCGCTCCTCCACCAGATGGCGGCGGAGCGCCCGGACGGCGGAGGATTCGCCCGCCACCCAGGCCGCGTCCACCCCGTCGAGGACCGGCCCGGCCTCCCGCACGGCCGCCACCAGCGAGCCGCCCCGGTCCCGGTGCACCCAGCGGACCTCGGACCCGCCGGCGGCGGCCGGCAGCTCCCGCTCCTCCGCCGCGTCCGCCACCTCGGCGAACACCACGGCCCCGGTCCGGGCGGGCAGCGCCTCCAGCACCGTGGCGATCGCCGGGAGCGCCGCCTCGTCCCCCGCCAGGAGCATCCGCCGCCCGGCGGGCAGCGGCCGGGCGTAGAGGGAGGACGGGCCGACCATGCCGAGGACGTCGCCGACCCGGGCTGCCGCACCCCAGCGGGAGGCGGGTCCGCCGTCGCCGTGCAGCACGAAGTCCACGGCCATCGCGTTGCGTTCGCGGTCGTAGGCACGGACGGTGAAGCTGCGCATCCAGGGCCGCTCCACCTCCGGGATCGCGAGGAACGCCTCGTACCAGCGCATGCCGTACGGGTCGTCGGCGTCCTGCTCCGGCAGCCGGGGCAGGGCCTGCCCGGGGCGCGGCAGGCAGAGCTTCAGCTGCTGGTCGGGGCGGTCCTCCAGGAGACCGGGCAGTTCGTCGGCGGTGAAGGAGATTCTCGCCGTCCGGGGGGTGATCCGCTCGACGTCCGTGACCCTCACATAGGTGACCGGCAGTGCCTGGCCCATCGCACTCGACCTCTCTCCCGCTGATAGCTTACGGCGTAATGAGTTATCCGCCCGGCATTACTTTACATCGTAAGGAGTTGCACGTGGTGGTCTTCGCCGGACAGGGCGACCCGCGCCGTTCCCTCTCCCTCCTGTGGCGCGCGGACACGCCGCCCCCCACGCGCGGCGGGCCGGGCCCCAGACCCCGGCTGAGCGTCGACGCGATCGTGGCGGCCGCCGTGGCGCTCGCCGACGAGGAGGGGATGGGGGCCCTGTCGATGCGCGCGGTCGGCGACCGGCTCGGGCGCACGGCGATGGCGCTCTACACCTACGTCCCCGGCAAGGGCGAACTGCTGGACCTGATGTACGACGCCGTCCACGCCGAACTCCCCGCCGCCCGGCCGGAGCCGGCGGACTGGCGGGCGGCGCTCACCGCCTGGGCCTGGGAAGTCCTGGAGTTCTACGTCCGGCACCCCTGGGTGCTCCAGGTCTCGCAGGTGCGGCCGGTGCTGGGGCCGCACGAGTACGCGGGCCTGGACACGCTGGTCGTCCTGTTGCGGGCGACCGGTCTGGAGGCGGGGGTGCTGCGGCGGCTGGTGGGGACCCTGTTCCCGTATCTGCGGGGCTCGGCCCAGGCGGTGGCCGACGCCCGGCTGGCCGCGGCGGCGACCGGGAGCTCCGACGAGGAGTGGTGGGCGGCGCGCTCGGCGGCCCTGATGGAGCTGGTCCCCGACTTCGCGGAGCGCTTCCCCGCCGTGAGCCGGCTGGAGGCGGACGGGCCGGTCGAGCCGTACCCGGGCACGGGAGAGGGCGCGGCAGAGGGTGCGGGAGAGAACCCGGGAGACGGTACGGAGGAGGGCACGGAGGCGATGCCGTATCCGGAGCGGGAGGCCCGCGAGACGTTCCGGGTGGGACTCGGGGTGCTGCTGGACGGGATCGAGGCGGCGCGCGCCCGGCGGCCCCGATAGTGGTCGGGACCGCCCGGCACGCGCCGGAATCACCGTTGACTACTGCTACCGCTACGGCTTGGGCAGCGCGCAGCCCTCACGGCTGAGGTCGATCGCGCTGCCGGCCCCGATGCACGGGACCATGTTGTAGGTCTGCTGGGCGTAGTTGATGCCCTCGCGGACGGTCACCTTGCCGCTCTCGTCGACCTCGCACGGATTGTTGTCCGTGCACTCCTGGCCGCTCTCGTTGCCGGTGTTGTTGACGGCGACCACCTTGCCGGTGGCGTCGTCGATCACCGGCGAGCCGGACGTACCGCCGATCGTCCGGCACTCCGGGGTGTAGCGGACCGAGTCCTTCCAGGTCCACCGGCCCTCCTTGAGCTGGTGGACGAAGCCGTCGATGTCACAGCTGTAGGTGCGCTTCCAGTAACCGGAGGCCACCGTGATGGCGGTGCCCGCCGTCGGGTGGGCGGTCGCCAGCTCCAGCGCCCGGATGCCGTAGCTGTCCTCGATCTGCTGGTAGGTGCTGGTGAGTTCGTAGAGCGAGAGATCGGTGTCGGTCATGGTGCCGTACGCGATCTTGCTCGCCTTCAGGGTGCCGACACCGCTCCCCGAGGCGTTGAGCAGGGTGAACGTCCGGGAGGACGGCTGATCGACCACGACCTCGCCGGGGCCCGGGAAGCCGGACTCCAGACAGTGCCCGTTGGAGAGCACGAGGGCGGGGTCGGTGGGGGCGGCGTCGGGGCCGCGGACGACGGAGCCCGAGCAGTTGCTGAGCGCGACGGTCCCGGCGAAGGTCACGGCCTTCGCTTCGGGGCCGGCCTGGGGCGCGGCTTCCTGTCCCTGCGGTACGGGTGCGGCTGCGGCGACGGGCGCGGCACCCGCTCCCAGGAGCAGGGCAGCGAGAAGCGCACCGGCGAGAGGCTTGTTCATGTGGGGGGTCCCCTCCAGTGATGCCAAGGGCCGGAGATCTTCCAGCTTTTGACATGCGCATGTTCGCGCAGATGTCAGGCCATCACAAGGGGTCCCCTCACCAGGGGTCGGTTCCGGCCGCGGCCGCGAGCGACCTGCCTCAGCCCCACCAGGGCCTCGGGAGCCGACTCACCGACGGCCCCGGCACCAGCCTCGATTCCGACTCCGCTCCGGCGCCGGCTCCGGCTCCGACAGCGGCTTCGACACCGCCCTCCCCCTCACCGCGATAGATGTGGTCACGCCCCCACTGCGCCAGCGGCTCCAGCGCGGCGTTGAGCGAGAGGCCCAGAGGCGTGAGCGAATACTCCACGCGCGGCGGCACTTCGGCGTACACCTCGCGGTGCACGATGCCGTCGTCCTCCAGCTCCTTGAGATGCGAGCTGAGCACCTTCTCGGTCACCCCGGGCACGGCCCGGCGCAGCTCGCCGAAGCGGTGGGTCCGCTCGTTGAGCGCCCACAGGATGAGCACCTTCCACTTGCCGCCGATCACGTCCATCGCCGCGTCGATCCCGCAGACGAAAGCCCCCGGCCTCCGTACGATCCGCATCGTCCGCCCTCCCCCACCTGGTTCCCGACCGCGAGGCAACCACCCACCCCCTGGGAGGTACTTGTCGCCCCCGGCGTCTTCGGCCAGCCTAAGCGGCACGTACGACAACAACGCCGCGCCGGTCCCGCCCGGCCCGGCACCCCGCGTCCGGGACCGCCCCGCCTCAGGCCCCCGCCGCCTCGGCCTCCTTGGCGTAGGTCACCGCCTGGAGCAGCGTCAGACCGGGCTCTGCCTGGCGCAGGATCTTGATGGCGTCCACGGAGTCCGCCGGGCCCTCGTGACCGGCGGCGGCGAGCCGCTGCCGCACCCACCGGCCGCGCAGCTCCGCGTCCGGGCGCGCGGCGGAGTCCTCGGCCAGGGCGAGGGCGCGCTCCAGACCGGGGCGCTCGGTATCCGTGGCGGTCTCCAGCGCGCGCCGGAGCCCGGCGACGACATCGGGGGCGTCGCGGACGACGAGTACGGCCAAGGGCTGGGGCTTCCGGAACATGCTCATGTGATCACCGCTACCCGGCCCGGCCCGGTTCTCACCGGAGTTGAGCAGGATCTGAGCCGCCTCGCCCCCCGGTATCGGTCCCGAGACCGAGGCCGTCCGGTCGCGCGCGTCGGTCCGCAGCCGGAGGCGCGCCCGCACCCCGACTGCGTACGGTCGGTGTATGACTCTCGACCTCGACGCGTACTTCGCCCGCATCGGCTGGACCGGAAAGCCCCGCCCCACACTGGAGGTGCTGCGGTCCCTGCACCGCGCCCACCTGACCGGCATCCCGTTCGAGAACCTCGAAGCCGTCCTCGGCTCCGCCCCGTCGCTGGCGATCGGCGACCTGGAGGCGAAGCTCGTGCACGGCGGGCGCGGCGGGTACTGCTACGAGCAGAACACCCTCTTCTCCACCGCGCTGCGGCAGATCGGCTTCTCCGTGACGCCGCTGACGGCCCGGGTGGTCCTGGGCGCCGCGCCGGGCGACATCCGGCCCCGTACGCACATGCTGATGCGGGTGGACGTGGCGGGCGAGCCGCACCCGTATCTGGCGGACGTCGGATTCGGGACGGTCGGAGCCCTGCTGGAGCCGATCGAGCTGGTGGAGGACGCCGAGCTGTTCGACGCGCCGCGCCACCACCGCCTGGTCCACGCGCCGCACCAAGGCCCGCTGCCCCTGTGGGAGCTCCAGGCCGAGAAGGGCGGGTCGTGGGAGCCGCAGTACGCGTTCACCCTGGACCCGAACGAGAAGCCGGACTACGAGGTGATCAACTGGTTCATCGCGACGCACCCGCGCTCACCGTTCCGGCAGGCGGTGTACGCGATGCGCACCCGGATCGGCTCCCACCTCGCGCTGTCCGGACTCGACCTGGTGGAGACGGCCGACGACGGCACGATCCGGGAACGGCGGCTGAAGGACGGCGACGAGGCGCTGCGCGTCCTGGCGGACGACTTCGGCATCCGGCTCCCGGAGGGCACCCGGCTTCCGGAGTGACGGAGGCCGCCGCGTGACGGCGGCCGGGGTGACGGAGGCCGCCGGGCGCACCCCGGTACGCGGCACCCCCGGTACACGGCACGCGCACCCCGGTTCACCGCGGCCGGGGTGACCGCCGCCGGAACGGGCGCGCCGGCCCCGCCGGGCCCCCGCGCAGGGACCCCGCGTGGCGCATCTCACCCGTTCCGGCCGCCCACGCCCCCTTTCCAAGCCGCGACGCCGCCCCGACCGGGCGATCCCACGGTCCGGGGCGGCGGCGGGCATGGCGATGGAAGACGGGACGCGGCGGGCGGGCGCCCCGGAGGGAGTACGCCGGGAGCAATCCCCGCGCACCGCGCGAAACGCCGCCGTAAGCTCGCGGACATGCAGGTCATCCAGTCCACGAAGCTCTCCAACGTCTGTTACGAGATCCGGGGTCCCGTGCTGGAGGAGGCGATGCGGCTGGAAGCGGCCGGTCAGCGCATCCTCAAGCTGAACACGGGCAACCCCGCCGCCTTCGGGTTCGAGTGCCCGCCGGAGATCCTCGAGGACATCCTGCGCAACGTCGCGGGCGCGCACGGTTACGGCGACGCGAAGGGCCTGCTGTCCGCGCGCCGTGCGGTGATGCAGCACTACCAGACCAAGGGGATCGACCTCGACGTCGAGGACATCTACCTGGGCAACGGCGTCTCCGAGCTGATCCAGATGTCGATGCAGGCGCTGCTGGACGACGGCGACGAGGTGCTCGTACCGGCTCCCGACTATCCGCTGTGGACCGCCTCGGTCTCGCTGGCGGGCGGGACGGCCGTGCACTACCGGTGCGACGAGCAGGCCGACTGGATGCCGGACCTCGCGGACGTGGAGCGGAAGATCACCGACCGCACCAAGGCCCTGGTGATCATCAACCCGAACAATCCGACCGGCGCGGTGTACGACGACGAGATGCTGCGCGGTCTCACCGAGATCGCCCGGCGGCACAACCTGATCGTCTGCTCCGACGAGATCTACGACCGGATCCTCTACGACGGCGCGACCCACACCCCGACGGCGGCGCTGGCCCCGGACCTCATGGTGCTGACCTTCAACGGACTCTCCAAGAACTACCGGGTGGCCGGCTACCGCTCCGGCTGGATGGCCGTCTGCGGGCCGAAGGCGCACGCCACCTCGTACATCGAGGGGCTGACGATCCTCGCCAACATGCGGCTCTGCGCCAACATGCCCTCGCAGCACGCGGTGGCCACCGCGCTCGGCGGGCGGCAGTCGATCCAGGACCTGGTGCTGCCCGGCGGCCGGATCCTGGAGCAGCGGGACGCGGCGTACGACCTGCTGACCTCGATCCCCGGGGTGACCTGCGTGAAGCCGAAGGGGGCGCTGTACCTCTTCCCCCGGCTCGACCCCAAGGTCTACAAGATCAAGGACGACCGGCAGATGGTGCTGGACCTGCTGCGGGCCGAGAAGATCATGGTCGTGCAGGGCACCGGATTCAACTGGCCCGAGCCCGACCACTTCCGGATCGTCACGCTGCCGACGGTCGAGGACCTGACCGACGCGGTGACCCGGATCGGCACCTTCCTGGACGGTTACGGACAGCCGTAGCCGGTTACGGACGGCCGCGGGACCATCACCCTTCCGGATCGGGCACAACTTTAGACTGATTCCAATGTAGGATGGATCCATCGCACCATCGGGAGGCCATCCATGTACGAGCCGATCCGCAGCCCCTCGGTCCACACCCCGGCCGACGAGGCGGACTTTCCGCACCGCAGCCGTGAGGAGGAGCTGGACATCCAGCTCGCCGGGCACCTGGCCGCCCTCCTGGCGGTCACCGACGAGCTGGGCCTCACCGCGGCGGGCGACCGTATCGCCGAGCAGGTGGCCCGGCTGCGCGGCGCCCCGCCCGCCCGGCACGCCGGCCTGACCGACGCCGCCCCCGCGGACCTCCACCGCCGCGCCCACGCCCTCGCGGGCCGCGCCCTGCTGGTGGCCGCGTCCCGCGCCGACACGACCGCCGCCATCCTTGCCGCGGTACGCATGGACGCCCACACAGCGGCCCTCGCCGACCCGGCCCTCTCCGGGCACCTGGTCGGCGCCCACTGACGGCCCCGGTCCGCGTGCCGTCGAGGCCGCGCGGGCCGGGTGCCATGCCCCTTCCCCACCGGGGCCGTTGCGTTCCGGTATGGCCGTTCTACTCGCCGCTCGTCGTGGTCGCCCACCGCAACGCGGCCGAGGTCCTCGCGGGCAACGGGCTGGCCCGGCTGCGGGCCCACGGCGGATCGAAGTTCACCACGCGGGGGACGCTGCTCATGGACCCCTACCTGAGGGCGGCCGAGGACGACCGGACCTGGCAGCAGCTCAAGGGGCCTCCGGACATGCCGAGTTGAGCGGCAGGCGCCCCTCGGGTCATCTGAGGCTTATGACAGGGACCTTTGAGGGGTTCCCGTAGGTGAGTACCTTCTCCAGACCCGCCCGGAGTTCACCGATGTCCACGCCCGGCGCGATCCCGAGAGCTATGACCGTGGACGGCAGTTGCAACTCCTCCGCCGACGCGCTCCGGAACCGGAGGATGAGCCGGCCTGGAAGCAGGGTTGCCTCTTCAAGGCCGCCGAAGTCGACGCCGTCGCCCTCCGACACGATGCAGTAGCTGTCCAGTTCGAGATCCATCTCCTGTTGCCCGGGCTCCTCGATCATGCGCTGCAGATCGAAGTACCGGGCGTCCTCGCCGTCGCCCTCGGCGATGAACACGGTGAACGTCTGTCCAGGAACGGACTCCCCGGACTCCAGGTGCCGGATGGTCCAGTAGGGAACGCTCGGTTCGGCCATCTGTCCGTTCTCCGTCCTTGGAGCTCCTCGCCGTGGAGGGGCTCCCGAGGCTCCGACTTCGGCAGGGTCGGCGATGAGCCCCCTGATGACGAACATGACGATCTCATGCGCGGATCCACGGAACGGGTCCTGGGGCGAAGGCCCTCCGACGCGGGGCGGCCCCCGGAACCATGAGGGGGTTCCGGGAGCCGGGAGGGTGTCCTTGGTCGGGGACGAGCCCTCCGGGGCTGTCGGCGAGGACAGGCCCCGTACCGCGGCGGGTCGTTCGGCCCCACAGGTCAGGGCGGATGTCCGACGGACCCGGCCGCGGGGTTCGGCGGGAGCGCGGGGCTCAGCCCAGGCGCTTCACCAGCGCGTGGTACTCGTCCCACAGCTCCTTGGGCGTGTGGTCGCCGAAGGTGTTGAGGTGCTCGGGGACCAGGGCGGCCTCCTCGCGCCAGACCTCCTTGTCGACGGTGAGGAGGAAGTCGAGGTCGGCCTCGGAGAGGTCCAGGCCCTCGGTGTCGAGCGCGCCCTTGGCCGGCAGGATGCCGATCGGGGACTCGACGCCCTCGCCCCTGCCCTCCAGGCGCTCCACGATCCACTTCAGGACGCGGCTGTTCTCGCCGAAGCCGGGCCACACGAACTTGCCCGCGTCGTTCTTGCGGAACCAGTTGACGTAGTAGATCTTCGGGAGCTTCGACTGGTCGGCCTTGTCGGCGCCCACCTTGACCCAGTGGTTCATGTAGTCGCCCATGTTGTAGCCGCAGAACGGCAGCATGGCGAACGGGTCGCGGCGCAGCTCGCCGACCTTGCCCTCGGCGGCGGCGGTCTTCTCGGAGGCGACGTTGGCTCCGAGGAAGACGCCGTGCTGCCAGTCGAAGGACTCGGTGACCAGCGGGACGGCGGAGGCGCGGCGGCCGCCGAAGAGGATCGCCGAGATCGGCACGCCCTTGGGGTCCTCCCACTCGGGCGCGATGGTCGGGCACTGTCCGGCGGGGACGGTGAAGCGGGCGTTGGGGTGGGCGGCGGGCGTGCCGGACTCGGGGGTCCAGTCGTTGCCCTTCCAGTCGGTGAGGTGCGCGGGCGCCTCCTCGGTCATACCCTCCCACCAGACGTCGCCGTCGTCGGTGAGCGCGACGTTGGTGAAGACGGAGTTGCCCCACATGGTCTTCATGGCGTTGGCGTTGGTGTGCTCGCCGGTGCCGGGCGCGACGCCGAAGAAGCCGGCCTCGGGGTTGATCGCGTAGAGGCGGCCGTCCTCGCCGAACCGCATCCAGGCGATGTCGTCGCCGATGGTCTCCACGGTCCAGCCGGGGACGGTCGGCTCCAGCATGGCGAGGTTGGTCTTGCCGCAGGCCGAGGGGAACGCGGCGGCGACATACTTCGACTCCCCCTGCGGCGGCGTCAGCTTCAGGATCAGCATGTGCTCGGCGAGCCAGCCCTCGTCGCGGGCCATGACGGAGGCGATGCGCAGGGCGTAGCACTTCTTGCCGAGCAGGGCGTTGCCGCCGTAGCCGGAGCCGTACGACCAGATCTCGCGGTCCTCGGGGAAGTGCGAGATGTACTTGGTGGTGTTGCAGGGCCACGGGACGTCCTCCTGGCCCTCGGCCAGCGGAGCGCCCAGGGTGTGGACGGCCTTCACGAAGAAGCCGTCGGTGCCCAGCTCGTCCAGGACGGCCCGGCCCATGCGGGTCATGGTGCGCATGGAGACGGCGACGTACGCGGAGTCGGTGATCTCGACGCCGATCGCGGAGAGCGGCGAGCCGACGGGCCCCATGCAGAAGGGCACGACGTACATGGTCCGGCCACGCATGGACCCACGGAAGACACCCTCCGCACCGGTGAAGATCTCCCGCATCTCGGCGGGGTCCTTCCAGTGGTTCGTGGGACCCGCGTCCTTCTCCTCCTTGGAGCAGATGAACGTACGGTCCTCGACGCGGGCGACGTCGTTCGGGTCGGACGCGGCGTAGTACGAGTTCGGCCGCTTGATCTCGTCCAGCTTGGTGAACGTGCCCTTGGCCACGAGCTCCCCGCACAGGCGCTCGTACTCGGCCTCGGATCCGTCGCACCAGACCACCCGGTCCGGCTCGGTGATCGCTGCGATCTCGTCGACCCAGGAGACCAGCTCCTGGTGGTGGGTGGGGACAGTGAGGGGAGCCGCGATGTCGCGCGCCACGATCGCTCCTAGTTGAGGGTGTCAGTTGTCTTAAGGCCCCGTGGGGGCTGCGACCCGGATGCTTCGTACCCTTCGAATTCCCCTGGCGCTCATCCGGTGCCGACTGCACTCATTTGATCATCCGACCGTTCCGCCCATATGTCCAGGGGGGCTCACACGTGAGCATCGCCACTCATTTGCGCCCCAAATCCTCTACTTACGGTGGCGTAGGTAGCATGCGGATATGACTGACGCCGCCGCTAGCGCCGCGACCCCGGGCCCCGTCGTACTCGACCCCGTCCCCGTCAAACCGCGTATGCGCGGCTGGCTGCACGCCGGAATGTTCCCGGCGGTGCTGATCGCCGGAATCACCCTGATCGCCCTGACCGACAGCACGATGGGCCGGATCGCCTGCGGCGTCTACATCCTCAGCGCCTGTCTGCTGTTCGGCGTCAGCGCGGTCTACCACCGCGGCACGTGGGGGCCGCGCGGCGAGGCGGTGCTCCGCCGCCTGGACCACGCGAACATCTTCCTGATCATCGCGGGCACCTACACGCCGCTGACGCTGCTCCTGCTCCCCGAATCCACCGCCCGGCCCCTGCTGTGGGCCGTCTGGGCGGCCGCGGCGGCGGGCATCGCCTTCCGGGTGCTCTGGGTCGGCGCGCCGCGCTGGCTCTACACCCCGTGCTACATCGCGATGGGCTGGGCGGCGGTCTTCTTCCTGCCCGACTTCATGCGGACCGGCGGCATCGCGGTCCTGGTCCTCGTCGTGGTCGGCGGGCTGCTGTACAGCGCGGGCGGCGTGATCTACGGGATCAAGAAGCCGAACCCGTCGCCGCGCTGGTTCGGCTTCCACGAGGTCTTCCACTCGCTGACGCTGGCGGCCTTCATCGCGCACTACGTGGGCATCTCGCTGGTGGCGTACCAGCACGGATGAGCACCGAGGGGTTACGGGAGGGGCCGGCCGCGTCGACGGCCGGCCCCTCCGTCTCCGCCGTAACGGCTACCGGCCGCCCAGCTTCACCGCCAGATCGGCGGCATCGGTCGTCGGCGCGTCGCACACGAAGTGCCGGCAGACGTACGCGGTCGGCTCCCCGCCCACCGGCGGCCGGTCCACCAGCAGCGGGAACTCCGCCCCCGCCCCCGGCCCCTCTCCCGCGGCGACCACCGCGCCCGGGGCCCGCCCCAGCAGCGCCGTGCGGTGCAGCTCCCCGCCGACCGGCCCGGCGACGGCGACCTCACGGGGCCCGTCCAGCAGCGCCTCGGCCACCGCGAGGCCCCAGCCGACGAACCGGGGCACGCGCGGCCCCAGCGCCTTCACCACGCCGAGCGCCCCTTCGGCGGCCGTCCGGTGCGCCTCCGACCCGGTGTACGCGGCGTACGAGAGCAGCGCACCCGCCGCCGCGGTCCACCCGGACGGGGTGGCGCTGTCCGTCGGGTCCTGGGGCCGCCGGATGAGCTGCTCGGCGTCATGGGCGGTGTCGTACAACTGCCCGCCCTCCCCCGTGAACTGCTCCAGCACGATGTCCAGCAGGAACCCGGCGAACTCCAGCCAGGCGCCCTCCCCCGTCACCGCCGCCAGCGCGAGGAAGCCCTCGGCGACATCGCCGTAGTCCTCCAGCACCCCGGCGTTGTCGCCGGCGCGCCCGTCCTTGGAGGTACGGGTCAGCCGCGCCACCTCGCCCAGGTGCACCCGGACCAGCAGATCGGCGGCCTCGGTGGCCCGTTCCACCAGGTCGGGCCGGTCGAAGTAGGCGCCGGTCTCGGCGAGCGCGGCGATGGCGAGCCCGTTCCAGGCGGCGACCACCTTGTCGTCCCGCCCCGGACGCGGCCGCTCCGCGCGGGCCGCCAGCAGCCGGGCCCGTACGTCCGCGACCCGGGCGGCGGCCACGGGCCCCGCGTCCCCCGTCAGCCGGAGCACGGAGGCCCCTTCCTCGAACGTCCCCGCCTCCGTCACCCCGAAGTACGCGGCGGCGAAGGCGGCGTCGTCCTCCCCGAGCACCTCGCGCAGCTGCGCGGGCGTCCACACGTAGAACGCGCCCTCGACATGCCTGCCCCCGGCGTCCTCGCTGTCGGCGTCGAGCGCGGAGGCGAAGCCGCCCTCGGCGGTCCGCAGCTCCCGCACCATGAAGTCGGCGGTCTCCAGGGCGATCCGCCGGGCCTCGTCCGACCCGGTGGTACGCCACAGATGGGCGTACACCCGGCACAGCAGCGCATTGTCGTACAGCATCTTCTCGAAGTGCGGCACCACCCACTCCCGGTCCACGGAGTAGCGCGCGAAGCCCCCGCCGAGCTGGTCGTAGATCCCGCCCCGGGCCATCGCCGAACAGGTGTCGGCGGCCATCTGGAGCGCCCCCTCGGACCCCGTACGGGCGTAGTGCCGCAGCAGGAACTCCACCGCCATGGACGGCGGGAACTTGGGCGCGCCCCCGAACCCGCCGTGCTGCTCGTCGTACTCCCGGGTCAGCCCGAGCAGCGCCTGCGCGGTCTCCTGCTCCCCCGGCACCCCGTCACCGCCGTGTACCAGCGAGCGCCCCGCCAGATCCGCGACGATCCGCCCGGCGACCTCGGCGACCTCCTCGCGCCGGTCGGTCCAGGCGGCCACCACGCCTTCCAGGACCTGCTGGAAGGAGGGCGAGCCGTGCCGGGCCTCGGGCGGGAAGTAGGTCCCGAAGTAGAAGGGTTCGGCGTCCGCCGTGAGGAAGACCGTCATCGGCCACCCGCCGTGCCCGGTGGCCGCCTGGACGGCCTCCATGTAGACGGCGTCGACGTCGGGCCGCTCCTCCCGGTCGACCTTCACGGGCACGAAGTGCGCGTTGAGGTAGGCGGCGACGGTCTCGTCCTCGAACGACTCATGGGCCATCACATGGCACCAGTGGCAGCTCGCGTACCCGACGCTGAGCAGCACCGGCACGTCCCGCTTCCGCGCCTCCTCGAACGCCTCGGGCGACCAGGGCCACCAGTCGACGGGATTGTCGGCGTGCTGGAGGAGATACGGGGAGGTGGTCTGCGCAAGTCGGTTGGCCATGGGCCAATCCTCGCGCACCACCCTCCGCGACACCCGCGCGCCACGGGCGGGGGCGCGAACGGGCAGGTGGGGCAGGTGTGCGCTTCCGAAGCCGGGCGGCTCGACGCCTTGGAACAGTAGGCTGGGCACGCAGAACCGAACCTGCCGAGGCCCCTCGAAGGAGGTACACGATGACCGCCGGGATGGTGGCGCCCGCGTGGATGCATACGCAGATCAGCGCGGAGCAGTACGACTCCTGGTCCGAGGAGCAGTGCGCCGGCATCGAGATCGTGGACGGGATGGTCGTCGTGAGCCCGAGCGCCTCCAAGCGGCACAAACGGCTGGCCCGCATCCTGGCCAATGCCCTGGACGCCGCCGCGGGCCCGGACTGGAACGCCGACGCGGACTTCGACGTCCGCCTGCAGGACGTTCCGCTCACCAACCGCCGTCCGGACGTCATCGTCTACCGGGCCGAGACCATCGACCTCACGCCCACCCGCCCCGAGCACGTGCTCCTGGTCGTGGAGGTGGTGTCGCCCGGCTCGGAGACCACCGACCGGATCGTGAAGGTGGACCAGTACGCCAAGGCGGGCATCTCCTTCTACTGGCGCATCGAACAGGCCGCCACCGGTATCCCGATCGTGTACACCTACGTCCTCGACCCCGCCACCAAGGCCTACCGGGACGGCGAAATGTTCACCGGCGCGATCAAGACCGCTGCGCCCTTCCCCGTTGCTGTCGACCTCGGAACCATCTGAGAGGCGGGGAGGGCGGCCGGCTGACCGCGCAGACGCCCGCCGTTCCCGGAGGTGAATGCGCAGGTGGCAGGGGTTACGCGGTGACGAGCGCGGGGATCCGCAGTGCTACCGTTCCGGCACCCCGGCCCCACACGGACTCCTGCGCTGCTCACCCTGACGAAAGGGCACAGGGTCATGACCGTGCCGCCGCCTCCGCCGTCCTCCCCTGCCTCCGGGCCTCCCGCGCCCGGCCTTGCCCCTGCGGTGGGCCCGTACGGCCCCGGGCAGCCCGCCCCGCAGCCGCCGCTCAGCGGCCTCGCCGTCGCCTCGCTCGTGCTGTCGCTGCTCGTCTGCCTCGCGCCGCTGGGGCTCGTCCTCGGGATCGTCGCGCTGGTGCGGTTCCCCGGCAACGGCAAGCGCGGCAAGGGGCTCGCGATCGCCGGGACGGCCGTGGGCGGGGTGGTGGTCGTGCTGACCGCCCTGCTGCTGGTGATCGGCGGGGCGCGGTTCACCGCGTGGACGGAGGAGGGCGGGGGCCTCCTCGGCTCCCGGGACACGAAGGCGGGAACCCTGATCCACCTGAAGGCCGGGGACTGCTTCGCACCGGCGGGCGGGCTGTTCTCCCCCCAAGAGGTCGAGCACGAACGGATGACGGACACGTCCGTCGAGATCGTGCCGTGCGACCGGCCTCATCCGGCCCAGGTCTACGGAACGTTCCGGCTGAAGGGTGACCACGCCATCTCCGACCCCGCGACCGTCTCGGCGCAGGCTTTCGAGGGCTGTGTGCCGCTGCTCCACGACTTCGCACCGGACACCTGGGCCCTGCCGGACGTCGGGTTCTCCTCCTACTACCCGGAGTCGGTCAGCGGGACCGGCGGGGACCGGACCGTGCGGTGCTGGCTGGGCGCGGAGGCCGGCCTGCCGGAGGTTTCCCTGCGGCAGGACCCCGGCGCGTGGGACGCCGGTCAGCGGGCGTACCTGAAGGCGATGCGGCCCTCCTCCGAAGCGTGGTTCAGCGCCTCCGGGAAGGTGGACACCGATCTGGCCGCGGCCACCGCGTGGGCCGGGCGGATGGCGGAAGGCGGGGCCGAGTCGGCGAAGCTGCTGCGTGCGGTCGACGGCCTCCCGGAGCGGGCGCGCGGCCCGGTCATCGCGCTCGCGAACCGGCTCGACGCCCTGTCCGGCATCCAGCGGTCCGCGGCAACGGCCCCCGACCGGGCGGAGTTCGACGAGCGCTGGGACGGCGACGAGGACGCCTCCGGGGAGGAGTGGGAGGCCCGGCTCGCTCTGGGACTGCCGGTGGAGGACGAGGAGGAGGGCGGCGGGGAGCCGCAGGCATGAGACGTCCGCCAGCGCCTTGACCCTCCCCTTGCCCGGCGCCCCTCGCGCCGGAGCGCGCCACGCAGGACACTTGACCCCGACGCTTGGTATCTGACGCTTGGTATCCGACGTTCCGGAACCCGAGGTCCGGAACGCGGCACTCGGAGGGGGACGCATATGCGGGACAGCCATCGGGCGGAAGCCGAGAGGCTGTTGGTGCGCGCCGTGGAGGAGGAGACGCGGCGCACCGGCGGACGGACCGATGCCGGTGCGCTGATGTCGCGGGCGCGGGCCGCGCTCGACACCATGGCCGCCAGCGCGGGCGAGGAGTACGCCGCGTACACGCAGGCACTGGACTCGGTGGCGGCGGGAGAGCGCCCGCTCTCGGAGCGGTTCAGCAGGGCGACGCTCGGAACACCCATGCTGGTGACGGGCGTTGCCGCGGCCGCCGCGTTCGGCGCGGATCTGGCGCTCGGCGCGAACACCGGCCTGGCCCTCGGTGCGGGCGCGGCCGTCGCGGTGGCCGGCACGGCGACGACGGTGGCGAAGGCGACCGCCTCGCACTGGCCCGCCGCCCACCGCCGCGCCGGAGCCGCCGGACAGCCGGGCGGGGCCGAGCAGTTGCGGCTCCAGTGGCTGACCGCCCTGGAGGTACGGGGCATCCGCCCGTACCTGGACCAGCAGCGCATGCTGACGCCGGCCGCGCGCGCCCCGAAGAAGCAGACCGCTCCGGTGGGGCGCCAGTTGCGCGGCGGGGACCGCAGCGCCGCGGCCCGCACCCGGGTGGTGCTGGAGCAGTCCTTCGGGCATCTCCCGAAGGCGGAGGGGCCGTTCACGGGGCGGCGCTCCGAGCTGGCGCAGATCGCCCAGTGGGTGCACGCGGCCCGCGCCTCCACGCAGACCCGGCCGACGGTCGTCGTGCTGCACGGCGAGCCGGGTGCGGGGCGTACGGCGCTCGCGGTGCGGGCCGCCCATGCGCTCAAGGACCAGTTCCGGGGTGCGTGCGTGGTCGACCTGCGCGGCCAGGTCGCCGGGGAGAGCCCGCTGCCGACCCGGGACGCGTTGCTGCACCTGCTGAACCGGCTGGGCGCGCCGCGCGAGCAGTTGCTGTTCCGGGAGAGCGCTTCGGCCGAGCAGCAGGTGCGGCGGCTCGGCGAGCTGTACCACCAGCACCTCACGGGGACGCCGGTCACGATCGTGCTCGACGACGCGACGGACGCCGGGCAGGTCCGCACCCTGGTGCCGGAGCGCTCGGACAGTCTGGTGATCGTCACCGCCCGGGAGCCGCTGGAGCTGCCCGAGGACCTGCCGGCCTGGGTGCACCACCTGCCGGTCGGCCCGCTGGACGCGGCGGGCGCGGAGGAGCTGCTGCGCGAGGTCGCCGAGGAAGAGGAGGCCGGGCCCTACGACTACCCGTCCACGGAGGCCGTCGTGGAGCTGTGCGGCGGGCTGCCGCTGGCGCTGCGGGTGGCGGGTTCCGCGCTGGGGGCGCGCAGTCGGCACACGCTGGCGCGGGACCTGGGCGCGTACGGCCCGGTCGATCCGGTGGAGCGGGCACTGTGGCTGCGCTACACCGACCAGGGTGATCAGGCCCGGCGGCTGCTGCGGCGGCTCGCGCTGGCGGGCCGGGCGAGCCTGGGTGCGGCGGCGGCCGCGTCGCTGCTCGCGGCGGACGAGCAGGAGGCGGAGCGGCTGCTGACCGTGCTGGCACGGGCCGGGCTGCTCACCCGCGTACGGGGGTCGCGCTACCGGCTGCACGACCTGGTGCGGGCCTTCGCGCTGGCCCGGCTGCTGGACGAGGAGGAGCCGGCCGAGCGGACGGCGGCGCAGGAGCGGCTGCTGACGAACTACGCGGAGCTGGCCGACGCGGTGATCCGGATGGTCGACGGGAAGATGTCGACGCGGGCCGGGCAGTTCGGCTCGCACGGCTTCGGTTCGCTGGACTCGGCGCTGCGCTGGCTGGACGACGAGTCGAGCTTCATCACGGCGGCGCTGCGGCACGCGGAGGGCGTCGACCAGGGCACGGTGCTGCATCTGCTGGGCGCCCTGTGCGACTACTGCCTGCTGCGCGGCGACCTGTACCGCCTGGGTGAGATCAGCGAGCTGACGCAGGCCGTGGACCAGGGGCTGCTGGAGCGCTCGGTGCAGTGGCGTACGGGCATCGCGGCCCGGCAGCTCGGCGAGCTGGACAAGGCCCGCACCACGCTGTCCTCCGTCGTCGGGCTCTACCACGAGGCGCAGAACGACGCGGGCGAGGCGCTGGCCCTCTGCTCGCTCGGCATCACCCTGCACCACCAGGGCAATCTGACGGAGGCGGCGGCCCGGCTCGGCGAGGCGCTGGCGCTCCAGTCGTCCGAGGCGCAGGCCGAGGACCGGGCCTGGACCCTGCACGCCCTGGCGGCCGTGGAGCGCGACCGGGGCGATCTGACGAGGGCGCTGGCGCTGCTGGACGACGCGCTGCGGCTGCACCGGGAGGGTGAGTCGCTGCACGGTGAGGCCTGGACGCAGTTCCAGCTGGGCCAGGTGCGGCTGCGGACGGGCGAGGTCGGCCCGGCGGAGGAGGCGCTGAGCACGGCCCTGGAGCTGTACGGGCGCACCCGCGACGGACGCGGTGAGGCGTGGGCGATCACCCAGCTGGCCCGGGCCCGGCTGGTGGACGGCGATCCGGCGGCCGCGCTGGAGCAGTTGCGGGACGCCCTGGCCCGGCACCGGGACAACGAGGACGCGCGCGGCGAGGCGTGGACCCTGTTCTATCTGGGCCAGGCCCTGGAGGAGGACGGGGACACCGATCAGGCGGTGCGTGAGCTGGAGCGGTCCCGCACGATGTTCTCGCGGATGCGGGACGTGTACGGGCTGGCGTGCGCCCGGCACCACTCGGGCCGGGTGACCCGGGACCAGCGGGCCGCGCAGACGGGCAACCTGCGCAATTCCGGGTTCGCCCGGCAGCTGCTGATGGACGCGCGGGCCGACTTCCGGCGGATCAAGGTGCCGTACGGGGAGGCGTGGGCGTGCGTGGAGCTGGCGCTGATCGACGCGGGCAACGGGCGGGCGCCGCAGGCGCTGGAGC
Organism: Streptomyces sp. NBC_01116; assembly: GCF_041435495.1. Taxonomy (NCBI): domain Bacteria; kingdom Bacillati; phylum Actinomycetota; class Actinomycetes; order Kitasatosporales; family Streptomycetaceae; genus Streptomyces; species Streptomyces sp. NBC_01116. The sequence continues at coordinate 5,493,837 of NZ_CP108644.1, read as the reverse complement.
TGTGCGGTGAGGCGGCGGAGCTGTTCGCCTCGTACGGGGACGCGCGGGGCGGCGACTGGGCCCGGTTCCTGCGCTGCACGCTGCTGCCGTACGCCTCGCCCGGGGGCAGCGAGGTGGGCACGGTGGTCGCGCAGCAGGAGCTGGCCGAGCTGATGGCGGCCCCGCACCCGGCGCGGGACGGCAAGCTGGAGCAGTCGGCGGCGGCGTTCGCGGTGGCCCTGGAGCGGGGCGTGGATCTGGAGGACGGCTGGCAGGCGTGGCGGCTCGGGCTCACCCCGGCCCGTGCCGCCGGCCAGATCATGGGCGTCCCGGCGGAGCCGGCCCGGCCGTGACGGCACGCCCGGTCACGACACGGCCGTGACCGGGCGCAGACGCGCGAACGGGCGTCCGGCAGCGGGGCCGGACGCCCTTCCCGTACGCGCGGCCTCGGCGCGGGCTACTTCCGGGGGGCGGCCGCCCCGTCGGCGACGGGCTCGGCCGCCACCGCGTCCGGGTCGGGGGCTTCCTCGAAGTTCACCCGGCCCATGTGGCGGTTCATCGACTTCATCAGGGCCCACACGCCGACGGCGAGCGCCGCGAAGACGAGGAAGCCGAGGACGCCGGGGGTGACCTTGTTCTTGTCGAGCTCTTCGGCGGCGAGCGGGACGAGGTGCGTCAGTGCCTGGGTCGCGTACATATCAGGCATTGTCGCGGATGCCCGCGAAGAGGTCGCTCTCGGGGAGGGAGGTATCGACCAGAGACTTCGCCAGCTCGTACTCCTCGGTGGGCCACACCTCGCGCTGGATGTCCATCGGGACCCGGAACCAGCCGCCCTCGGGGTCGATCTGCGTGGCGTGCGCGATGAGCGCCTTGTCGCGGATCTCGTAGAACTCGTCGCAGGGAACGTGCGTGGTCAGCGTGCGTTCCACGCGCTCGAACTCCTCCCAGCGCTCCAGCCACTCGCCGTACGGGGACTCCAGACCGCGGGCGAGGAGCGCCTCGTGCAGGGCGACGGTGCGCGGCCGGTTGAAGCCCTGGTTGTAGTAGAGCTTCCGCGGCGTCCAGACCGGGCCGAACTCGTCCTCCGGGAACCGCTCCGCGTCGGCCGCGCCGTCGAACGCGATCATCGAGATCGTGTGCGTCATGATGTGGTCGGGGTGCGGGTAGCCGCCGTTCTCGTCGTACGTGGTGATGACCTGCGGCCGGAACGCGCGGATCTTCGCCACCAGGCGCCCCGCGGCGGTCTCGGGGTCCTCCAGGGCGAAGCAGCCCTCGGGAAGCGGCGGCAGCGGGTCGCCCTCGGGCAGCCCCGAGTCGACGAAGCCGAGCCACTCCTGCTGGACGCCCAGGATCTCCCGGGCCTCGTCCATCTCCTTCTTGCGCACCTCGTGGATGTTCTTCTCGATGTACGCGTCGCCCTGGAGCTTCGGGTTGAGGATGGAGCCGCGCTCGCCTCCCGTGCAGGTCACGACCAGCACGTCCACCCCCTCGGACACGTACTTGGCCATGGTGGCCGCGCCCTTGCTCGACTCGTCGTCGGGGTGGGCGTGAACGGCCATCAGTCGCAGCTGCTCAGTCAAAGCTCGATCCTCAGTCATTGGTCGCTCTGGTCGATCCTGGGTCGTTCCGGTCGGTCCGGGTCTCCGTCGAAGTCGGTCCGGGTCTCTGTCGCGGTCGGTCCGGGTCTCTTTCTCGAGAGGCGCCGCGCCCGCGCGGCATCGGTGTGGGGCGCGGTCGGGTGACGGGCGGGCGGCTTCTATAGTGACTGAACGATGGGCCGGAAAATTCCTCGATGCCCGGTCCGGAGGGAACGATCATGACGACGGTTCGTGAGGCCCTGCCCGAGGGGCGGTACGGCCGGACCGAGGATCAGCGCGCGGACCGCAAGCTGAAGATCGTCGGATCGGTCCTGGGCGTCGCCCTGCTCGGCGTGATCGGGTGGATCGGCTTCGACTACGTGGGCGGCCAGGGCATCAGCGCCGAGATGATCAAGTTCAAGGTCGTCTCCGACACGCGGGCCGATGTCCACCTGGAGGTCCGCAAGGACCGCGAGGGCCACGGCTACTGCCTGGTGCGGGCGCTCAGCGAGGACGGCTCCGAGGTGGGCCGCAAGGAGGTCCGTTTCGACCGGGCCGAGGACCGGATCGACGAGGTCGTGACCGTGGTGACCCGGTCCAGGGCGACCGCGGTCGAGCCGATGGGCTGCACCGCCGACGACGGCCCGCAGGGCTGATTCCCTCCACACCCCCGCTGACCTGCGACGATACGGATCACATCGGCCGTGTGAGGGGTCTGCCGGTTTACCTTCTCCCCCTTTTCCTGCGGAATTGTTAGGCTCGTGGTTTCGCCCACCCGGAGAAGCACATGCTTCTGGGTAGGGCGATCCTTTGTATTCCCAGCACCGACGAGGAGCACCTGTGACCCAGACCAGCGAAAACGTCACCTGGCTCACGCAGGAGGCGTACAACCAGCTCAAGGCCGAGCTGGAGTACCTGTCTGGTCCCGCGCGCACGGAGATCGCCGTCAAGATCGCGGCGGCCCGTGAGGAGGGTGACCTCCGGGAGAACGGCGGGTACCACGCGGCCAAGGAGGAGCAGGGCAAGATGGAGCTGCGGGTGCGCCAGCTGACCCAGCTCCTGGAGCACGCGAAGGTCGGCGAGGCGCCGGCCGACGACGGCGTGGTCGAGCCCGGCATGGTCGTCACGATCGCCTTCGACGGCGATGAGAGCGACACGCTGACCTTCCTGCTCGCCTCCCGTGAGTACGCCAGCACGGAGATCGAGACGTACTCCCCGCAGTCCCCGCTCGGCCTCGGTGTGAACGGCAAGCGGACGGGCGACGACGCCGACTACGAGCTGCCGAACGGCAAGACGGCCTCGGTGAAGATCCTGGCGGCGAAGCCCTACGCCGGCTGATCCGGCCGCATCACGACGGAACGACGCGGGAGCCCCGGCCATGAGCGGCCGGGGCTCCCGTGCGTCGTGTGGGCCGTACGGCCAGGGCCGGCCCCCGATGCGGCGCGTACGCGCCGTACGCCCGGGGCTCCTGTGCCCCGTCGCCCGCGCCCGGGGCCGTTCCCGCGGGCCGGGTCAGGAGCAGTCGCCGGTGCGGCCGAGGGTCTTCTCGGGTGTCGCGCCGGGGCGGGTCCACTGCGGGGTGGGGCGGCTGGCCGGGCCCCAGCTCGCGGTCCCGTCGGCGTCGGTGCGCCAGTACCAGCAGACCTGGCCGCCCTCGCCCGGACAGCCGTCGCGGACCCGGCCGATCGCGGGCCTGCCCTCGGGCCGGTCCTCCCACGCCTCGCCGCGGCCGTAGGGCGTCAGGTCGAGCAGGCCGAAGGAGCCGTTGGCCGACTCGATCCCGCGGCCCGTCGTGGAGTAGGTGAGGAACACGCGCTCGCCGTCGCGCAGGAAGCAGGCGAGGTGCCCCATCTCGCCGCCGATCGGCGCCTCCAGGCCCCGTACCGAGTACCAGGGCTGGGTGTAGCCCATGAACGCGGTGTAGGCGGCCACCTCTTCCCAGGACCCCGTGGTCAGGACGGCGTACGAGACGCCCCGGGCGTTGAGGTAGACGGCGTCCCTCATGTGCCAGACCGCGTCGGTGCAGCCCTCGCACTGGCCCTGGTGCGGTGCGCCGTCGTACCACATGTGCTGGTAGACGACGAGCTCCCGGCGGTCCTGGAAGAGGTCCAGGAACGGGACCGGGCCCTCGGGTCCGACGACCTCGACCGTCCCGTCGACCTCCGTCATCGGCAGTCGGCGGCGGGCCGCGGCGAGCGCGTCGCCCTGGCGGGTGTGGGCCTTCTCGCGGACCAGGAGCTCGTCCCGCGCGGCCTGCCAGGCGGCCCGGTCGACGACGGGCGGGGCGCCGGACAGTTCGGCGGCCGGGCCGTCCGGTGCGGTGGTCATGGCGCCTCCCTGGTGTCGCGTGCCGGGCGTCAGACGGAGGCCGAGCGGTACTTGCGGACCGCGAGGGTGCGGAAGACCACGATGATCAGGACGGACCAGATGAGCGAGGCCCAGACGGGGTGCTCCATCGGCCAGGCCCCGGTCACGGACTTCGGCACGCCGGCGATCGTGTTGCCGAACAGCTCGCGCGCCGCCTGGACCGTGGCGCTGAACGGGTTCCACTCGGCCACGTACTGGAGGAACTTCGGCATGCCGTTGACGGGCACGAAGGCGTTCGAGATGAAGGTCAGCGGGAACAGCCAGATCAGGCCGCCCGAGGTCGCAGCCTCCGGGGTGCGCACCGAGAGCCCGATCAGGGCGCCGATCCAGGTGAACGCGTACCCGAGCAGCAGGAGCAGGGCGAAGCCCGCGAGCACCTTGCCGATGTTCTCGTGGGTGCGCCACCCGACGATCAGGGCGACGACCGCCAGCACGGCCAGCGTGATGGCCGTCTGGACCAGGTCCGCGAGCGTACGGCCGGTGAGTACGGCGCCACGCGCCATCGGCAGCGACCGGAACCGGTCGATGAGCCCCTTGTGCATGTCGTCGGCGATGCCCGCGCCCGCGCCGGCCGTGGCGAACGTGACGGTCTGCGCGAAGATGCCGGCCATCAGGAACTCCGTGTAGGCCGCCTTGCTGACGCCGGCCCCGGGAATGGCGATCGAGCCGCCGAAGACGTACGTGAACAGGACCACGAACATGACCGGCTGAATGACCCCGAAAAGGATCATTTCGGGAATTCTGGTCATGCGGATCAGATTCCGCTTGGCGACGACGAGGGAGTCCTTCACGGACTGCGTGACGCCTCCGGCGGGGCGAGGGACCAACGAGGGGGCGTCCTTGGCGATCGCGCTCACGGGGTGTCCTCCTTGCTCCGGGAGTCGCGGAAACGTTCCGCTTCCGCGCCGTCGGCCTCCTCGTCACCGTTCTCGTGCGCCTCGGCCGCATGGCCGGTGAGGGAGAGGAAGACGTCGTCCAGGGTGGGCCTGCGCAGGGCGATGTCGTCGATCTCCACGCCCTGCGCGTCCAGGTCGCGGATGATCTCGGCCAGCAGTTTGGCCCCGCCGCTGACCGGGACGGTCAGTTTCCGGGAGAGCTGGGCGACGGTGACCTCGCCCTTGCCGAGGGTGGTCAGCACGGACCGGGCGCGCTCGATCTCGTCCGGGCGGTGCACGACGACCTCGACGCGCTCGCCGCCGGTGCGGGCCTTGAGCTGGTCGGAGGTCCCGCGGGCGATGACCTTGCCGTGGTCGATGACGCAGATGTCGTGGGCGAGGCGGTCGGCCTCCTCCAGATACTGCGTGGTCAGCAGCAGGGTCGTGCCGCCCGCCACCAGATCCTCGATCACGTCCCAGAGCTGCTGCCGGTTGCGCGGGTCGAGACCGGTCGTCGGCTCGTCCATGAACATCACGGGCGGCGAGACGACGAGCGCCGCCGCGAGGTCGAGGCGCCGCCGCATACCGCCGGAGTACGTCTTCGCGGTGCGGTCGGCGGCGTCGCCGAGGTTGAACCGGTCCAGCAGGACGCCCGCCCGCGCCTTCGCGTCCCGGGCGCTCAGCTGGTAGAGCTGCCCCACCATCCGGAGGTTCTCCCGGCCGGTCAGATACTCGTCGACCGCGGCGAACTGACCGGAGAGCCCGATCGAGCGGCGTACCTCGTTGGGCTTCTTCAGTACGTCGATCCCGGCCACGAAGGCCGTGCCGCTGTCCGGGCGCAGCAGCGTGGTCAGCACCCGTACGGCGGTGGTCTTGCCCGCGCCGTTGGGCCCGAGCAGTCCGAGGACCGTGCCCTCGGGGACGTCGAGGTCGACGCCGTCGAGGGCACGTACGTCGCCGAAGGTCTTCACCAGACCTTCGGCATGGATCGCACCTGGCATGGAGGGACTCCCCCGTCACTCGCGGATGGTGTCGCCGGTGGCGGCCTTCCGGTCCGATCCTAGGATCGGTGGGCCGAAGCCGCCCGGTGAACGGGCACATCCCGGATGCCCGGCGGCACGCGACGGGACCGGCCCGCGCGGACCCATGCGTCGGGACCGCCCGCGCGGGCACATGCGAGGAGTCCGCCCGGGCGGGCTCCTCAGCCCATCACCCGGAAGCCCGCCGACCGCAGCGCCGACTCGACCTCCGCGCAGTGCTGCGGCCCCTTCGTCTCCAGGTGCAGGTCGACCTCCGCCTCGGTCAGGCCGAGGCGCGGGTCGGTGCGCACATGGCTGATGTCGAGGACGTTGGCGTCGGCCACGGTGAGCGCGGCCAGCAGGGCGGCCAGCGCTCCCGGGCGGTCGGTGAGGCGCAGCCGCAGGCTCAGGTAGCGGCCCGCGGCGGACATCCCGTGCCGCAGGATGCGCTGCATCAGCAGCGGGTCGACGTTGCCGCCGGACAGCACGGCCACCACCGGCCCCCGGAACGCCTTCGGGTCGCTGAGCAGCGCGGCCACCGGGCTGGCCCCGGCCGGTTCGACGACCAGCTTGGCGCGTTCCAGGCAGAGCAGCAGCGCGCTGGACAGCTCGTCCTCGGTGACCGTGCGGACCTCGTCGACCAGCTCCTCGATCAGCCGGTACGGTACGTCGCCGGGCCGGCCCACCTTGATGCCGTCGGCCATCGTGGCCGGGGAGTCGAGCGAGACGGGGTGCCCGGCGGCCAGGGAGGGCGGGTAGCAGGCGGCGCCCTCGGCCTGGACGCCGACGATGCGGACGTCGGGGCGCAGGGCCTTCACCGCGACGGCGACGCCCGCGGCGAAGCCGCCGCCGCCGATGCCGAGGACGATCGTGCGGACCTCGGGGCACTGCTCCAGGATCTCCAGCCCGACGGTGCCCTGGCCCGCGATGATGTCGGGGTGGTCGAAGGGGTGGATGAAGACCGCGCCGGTCTCCTCCGCGTACCGCTGGGCGGCGGCGAGGGTCTCGTCGACGACCTGGCCGTGCAGCCGCACCTCGGCCCCGTACTCCCGGGTCGCGGCGACCTTGGGCAGCGGCGCCCCGACGGGCATGAAGACCGTGGAGCGCACGCCGAGGAGGGACGAGGCCAGCGCGACGCCCTGGGCGTGGTTCCCGGCGCTGGCGGCCACCACCCCGCCCGCCCGTTCCACCGGGGTGAGGCCGGAGATCCGGACGTAGGCCCCGCGCAGCTTGAAGGAGCCGGTGCGCTGGAGGTTCTCGCACTTGAGGTGGACCGGGGCGCCGACCAGCTCGGTCAGATGCCGGCTGCCCTCCAGTGCGGTCACCCGCGCCACCCCGGACAGCATCTTCTGCGCGCCCCGGACGTCGTCGAGGATCAGGGCCGGGTGGCGGGCGGTCGCGCGGAAGCTCATGTCCGCAAGTCTTGCAGCTCCGCCCGTGCGCGGCAGACTCGTCTCATGGCGGCCCTCGGTGGTGGGCCTGCGGTGGTGTCCGCAGGTTTGTGCGGCACTGGTACGCGTTGCCCCGGGGCCGCGTACTCTGTCCCCCACCCATCCGACACCGCACGAAGAGAGCCCCCGGCCATGCCCCCTCAGGACATGACGACTGCTGCGTCTCCTTCCGGGGGCGCCGTCCCCGAACACCCGGGCCCCGACCGCCTGCTGGACTCCCTCCAGCACCAGGTGGCGGTCTTCGCCCGCCGTGCCGAGCAGACCCGCCTCGGCGGTGTCGGCCAGGTCCGCAACTCGATGGACCGGGCGGCGTACCTGCTGCTGAACCGGCTCGACCGGGAAGGTCCGATGGGCGTCAAGGCGCTGGCGGCCGGAATGGGCATCGACTCCTCGACGGTGACGCGGCAGGTCGCGCCGCTCGTCGACACCGGTCTGGTGAAGCGGACTTCGCATCCGGAGGACGGCCGGGCCGTGGTGCTCCAGCTCTCGCCGCGCGGTCAGGCCCGGCTGGAAGAGGTCCGGGCCTCGCGGCGCGAGCTGATGTCCCAGGTGACGGACGGCTGGTCGCAGGAGGAGCGGGACACGTTCTGCGCCCTGCTCACCCGTTTCAACGGGTCGTTGGCGGCCCGGCAGGCCGCGTACCAGCCGCCGCAGTCCGACTGACGGGGCGCGGGCGGCGGTCGGCCCCGGGGGCCTGCCCCCGGGGTCACGCCGGCCAGGTGCCCGTGAAGCGCCTGGTCGCCTGCGCACCCGAGCGCTCGACGGCGGCCTTGACCACGGAGAAGATCGCCCCCTGCACGGCGGCGGCGAGAAGGATCTGCCGCCACGGGCGGCCCTCGTCGAGGGCGTCGGGCGCATCGCCCTCGCCCTCGATGAGCTTCCACGTCTGCTTGAAGGCGGCGCCCGCGATCATCCCGCTGACAGCACCCAGGACCAGGCCGACCGGCCTGTAGGCGATCTTGGACGCCTTCATCGGGTGCGTCCACGGCTGCGGCGTACCAGCAGGAAGGCGACCAGCAGGGCGCTGCCCGTGAGGAGCGGGGCGCGGTGGGCGCGGACAGCCGTCGCGGCTCGCTCCGCCCCGTCCCGCAGAGGATCGGGAGCCTTCACCGCCGCGTACCGACCGGCGCGCGCCGTGCGCTCACGCAGCCGCGCGGTGACGCGCGCGGTCTCTTCCAGCACGGCGTCGGGTGTCCTGTCCTTCACCCGCCGCGCGGTCTGCTCCGTCAGGTGGCGCACACGGCCGGTTGCCGTCCCGGCCTTCCCGGCCGCCCGCTCCCTCACCGTGGCGACCGTGTCCTTGGCCTGCTCCGTGAGGTCCTTCGCCTGACCCTTGAGGTCGGCCTTCGCCTCTCCGTCGAGGTCGGCCTTCGCCGCGAGCGCCTCGACGGTCTGCCCGACCTTGTCGCGCGTTCGCTCCACCCGGTGGCGCAGTTCCTCAGGGGTGGGCGTGTCCGTGTCGTTCTGCGATGCGTCGTTCATCGGTGTGCCTTCTCCATCGGTGTGCCTTCTCCTTGGGCCCGGAGCCGGGGCCTGGGCGCCTGCGGGTGGCTCAGCGCTTGCGCGAACCGCCGATCCGGCTTCCCACGCCCGCGACGTGCAGCGCGAGGAGCGCGAGGCCGAGCAGCATCACATTGCCCGACGCGAACACGTCGTTGGTGGAAATGTCGGCGGCGTTGATGAGGAATGCGACGAAGAACAGTACTGCGGCTGCTATACCCAGCATGGGATTTACTCCTTCGATTCGTGTTCGTCCGTGTGCCCGGCATCGGGAAAGGTAAGCCTCGATACGGAACAGTCCTGGGCGCCGGAGTAAATCGACGAGGCTCGTGGACCGACATGGCGCAGGTTGCACGGCTTCCCTGAAATCGGGCGGGAAAACAACCGATTCCGTGTGCGTATGCCGGATGGTCCGGGGCAGGAGCTGACCAGCGGTTGCTGAGGCAAAGGGCGGATCGCCGGGCGGGACGGGACTGAAGAGCGAACCCGATTCGAGCGCCGCCCTGACGGCCACCCTGAATACGTTCATTCCTCATCCATACGAACGAAGGAATTTCCATGAGCGAGAACCTGTGGGGCTACCAGCCGAATGTCGGCCACACCGCCGGTACCGATCTGATCGGCTACAAGGTCGAGGCCACGGACGGCAGCATCGGCAAGGTCGACAAGCACTCCGACGATGTCACGTCCTCATATCTGGTGGTCGACACCGGCGTATGGATCTTCGGCAAGCACGTTCTGCTCCCGGCGGGCACCGTGAGCCGGATCGACAGCGACGAGAAGAAGGTCTACATCGACCTCACGAAGGACCAGGTCAAGGACTCTCCGGAATTCGACAAGGACAAGCACATCGGTGACGCGGACTTCCACCGCACGACCGGCGAGTACTACGGCCGCCACCGCCGCGTCTGACACGACGCCCGGCGGAACGGCGGGCGGGGCGGGAAGGCATGATGCCTTCCCGCCCCGCCCGCCGTTCCGCCGGTAGGCCACGAGTTCGCGGACCCGGCCCCTCTCGGGCGCGCTTCCCCGCACCCGCCGTGTCCGGGCTCTTGACCGGGGCGGTGCGCCGGGGCTCGTATGTGGTCCATGGCAGAGCGGGCTACCCACCGGGACCGGCTCCGCGCCCTGGAGTTCGAGGCCTTCGTGGCGGGCGCGGGCGGACGTCTGCTGCACACGGCGACGCTGCTCACCGGCGAACCGTCGCACCCGCCGGGCGCGTACGAGCGGGCCGAGCGACTGCTGCACGCGGCGCTCGCCCGTACGTACGCCGGCTGGGACGGGCTGCGCGGCGGTGACCCCTACGATCTGGCCCGCCGGGAGCTGGCCCTCCGGTTCGCCCGGGAGGCCCGGCGCCACCAGCGGCCGCGCGGCGGTCCGCTGGACCGGCTGACCCCGATCGAGCGGCTCGTCCTCGTCCTGCGGCTGTACGAGGAGGTCGGCGAGGAGCAGACGGCGGCGCTGCTCGGGCTGCCGGGCGACCGGGTCCGCGCGGTGTGCGCCCGGGCGGTGGCGGCGCTGCGCGCGCCGAGGCGCGCCGCCGGTCCGGGTCCGGCGGCCGCGCACCGTGCGGCCGGGCCGCGGCGGGCGCCGGGCTCCCGGGCGGCACCGTGAGCGGCGACCGCCGGGACCCGCGCGAGGAGCAGGTCCGCAGGATGCTGGACGGCCCGCACCCGGTCCTGCCGCCGGACCTGGCCGTGCGGGCGGTACGGCACGGCGGGCGCCGGCTGCGGCTGCGCCGGGCGGTGCGGCGGACGGCGGGCTGGCTGCTGGCCGTGGCGTTCGCGGCGTTCCTCGTCTGGGCCGGGGTCGAGCAGCCGTGGGAGACCGAGCCGGCGCAGGTCACTCCCCCGTTGGAGGGCTGGTGAGCCGTTGGGGTCCGGGGACGACGCGCCTACGCTGGAGGGGTCGAACGAGCCGAGGAGGCCGTGATGACCAGGAAGGTCGCGGACTGCCGCAACTATCCGAGCGAGACGAACTGCACCCTCACCATCGCCGGTGAGGAGGACGAGGTCGTCCGGGCCGCGAGCGAGCACGCCGCGTCGGTCCATGGGCACGAGAACAACCCCGCGCTGCGGGAGCAGGTCAGGGGCATGCTGGAGGACGAGAAGGTGGGCGTCTGACACCTGACGGGCGCCCACCGGTTCTTCCGGCGGGCGCCCCTCTTCACTTCTGCCGGATCAGCCCAGCTCTGCCGGATCGGCTCACCTCTGCCGGATCAGCCCAGCGCCTGGGTGAGGTCGGCGATCAGGTCGTCGCCGTTCTCGATGCCGACGGAGAGCCGCACCAGGTCGGCCGGGACCTCCAGCGGGGAGCCGGCGGCGGAGGCGTGCGTCATCCGGCCCGGGTGCTCCAGGAGGGACTCCACACCGCCGAGGGACTCGCCGAGCGTGAAGAGCTTCGCCCGGTTGCAGACCTCGACCGCCGCCTCCTCGCCGCCCGCGACGCGGAAGGACACCATGCCGCCGAAGGCCTTCATCTGCTTGGCGGCGACCTCGTGGCCGGGGTGCTCGGGCAGGCCCGGGTAGAGGACCTGGGAGACCTTGGGGTGCCGGGTCAGCAGGTCGGCGACCTTGGTGGCGTTCTCGGTGTGCCGGTCCATGCGGACGGCGAGGGTCTTGATGCCGCGCAGCACGAGCCAGGCGTCGAAGGGTCCGGCGACCGCGCCCATGGCGTTCTGGTGGTAGGCCAGTTCCTCGGCGAGTTCCGGGTCGCTGACGACGAGCGCGCCGCCGACGACGTCGGAGTGGCCGCCCATGTACTTCGTGGTGGAGTGCACGACGACGTCCGCGCCGAGCGCCAGCGGCTGCTGGAGGTAGGGCGAGGCGAAGGTGTTGTCGACGACGAGGCGGGCCCCGGCCTGCCGGGCGACCTGCGCCACGGCGGCGATGTCGGTGATGCCGAGCAGCGGGTTGGACGGGGTCTCCACCCAGACCGCCTTGGTCCGCGGGGTGAGCGCGACCCGCACGGCGGCCACGTCCGAGGTGTCGGCCACCGAGAACTCCACGCCCCACCGCGAGGCGACCTTCGCGAACAGCCGGAACGTGCCGCCGTAGGCGTCGTTCGGGATGACCACGTGGTCGCCGGGGGTCAGCAGCGTACGCAGGAGGCAGTCCTCGGCGGCGAGGCCGGAGGCGAAGGCGAGGCCGCGCCGGCCGCCTTCGAGGGCCGCGAGGTTCTCCTCCAGCGCGGTGCGGGTCGGGTTGGCGCTGCGGCTGTACTCATAGCCGCCGCGCAGCCCGCCCACGCCGTCCTGCTTGTACGTGGAGACCTGGTAGATCGGCGGAACCACCGCGCCGGTGAGGGGGTCGGCGGTGTTCCCCGCGTGGATGGCGAGGGTTTCGAAGCTGTGCTGGTCGCTCATGAGGCCCGAGCGTAGTTCGTGCGGAGGGCACTTACCGGCCACTCGCCGCGCCGGGGACAATGGGGTCATGGAGATTCTGTTGTTCCTGCTCGCGATGTGCATGTTCGCGGCGGTCATCGGCCCCTGGGTCATGCGCCGCCGGGGCGGTATCCGCCAGGTCGCCCCCGGTTCGCCGGACGCCGCCGACCCGGACACGTACGGCTTCGCCCGCCAGGAGGAGCTGGACGTCCGGATGCCGGGCCCCGACCAGGACCTCCTGGACGTGCTCGACGTCGTCCAGGGCACCCAGGACTGGCGGGCGGCCTCCCAGCTGCTCGCCGGGACGCCGAAGGAGGGCGAGGTGCGCTGGCAGCGGATCCAGGCCTTCGCGGGCGCGGCCTCCCTGGAGCTGGCGCAGCGGCCCGGGGCGGGTGGCGCATGGCTGCGGACCTGGCGCGCGGAGTCCCCGAAGGACGCGGGCGGTGCGGCGGTGCACGCGGAGTTCCTGGTGCAGCAGGCGTGGCGGTCCTCGGCGGCGGGGAGCGACGACTTCCGGATCATCCTGGAGGAGGCCCGTACGGTCTGCGGCGAGGCGGCCCTCCTCGCGCCGGGCGACCCCGTCCCGTACATCGTGGAGCTGGCGGTGGCCCGGGGGCTCGGCTACACCCCCGAGCAGTTCGACCAGCTCTGGGTGAAGATCATCGATCGGGCTCCGGCCCACATGGGCGCGCACATCGCGGCCCTGCACTTCCACACCGAGAGGTGGCACGGCTCGCGCAAGGACGCCGAGGCCTTCGCCACGGCCGCCGCCGCCCGCGCCCCGCAGGGTTCGCTGCTCGCGGCGCTGCCGCTGTTCGCGGTGTACGAGCACCTGCCGGAGGTCAACCTCGTGCAGGGCTTCTACCGGGGCCAGGTGGTCACCAAGGCGGTCGAGGGCGCGATGTTCGCGGTGCACGCGGCGCGGCCGGACGACCCGATGCTGGCCCATGTCCGCCACCTCCTGGTGCTGTTCCTGGTCCACATGGAGCGCTGGTCGGAGGCGATGCACCAACTGGTCAGGATCGACGGCCACGTGGGCGCGCTGCCGTGGACGGCGGACGCGGACCCGGCCGCGCAGTACACGGTCTACCGGGCGCTGGCGGTCGCCGGGTACGAGGCGAACGGCGGCAGCCCGGCGACGCTGCCGCACTGATCTCCGTACGGGGATCACGTCCTGGCGGACGCGGGCGCGGGGGCCCGGCCGACCGCCGTGGTCACCAGCGCACCGGCCACGAGAGCCGCGCCGGTCCCCATGACCGCCGTGACGCCGATGCCGTCCGCGACCAGCCCGCCGGCCAGCGCCCCGAGCGCGATGGCGCCGTTGAAGACCGCGACGAAGAGCGACGAGGCCGCCTCGCGCGCGTCGGGCGCGGCGAGCAGCACCCAGGTCTGGGTGGCCACCGAGACACCGCCGTAGCCGAGGCCCCAGACCGCCATCAGTACGGCCGCGAGCGCCGGGGAGCCGCCCAGCCACGGCAGAGCGGCCAGGGTGAGCGCCAGGACCGTGCCGATCACCAGCAGCGTCGTGCGCGGTGTGCGGGCGGCTCCGGCCCCGGCGAGGAAGTTCCCGGCCACGCCGGCGACCCCGTACACCAGGAGCAGGGCGCCGATCGTGCCCGCGCCGACGCCGGAGACGTCCTCCAGGACCGGCCTGACGTAGGTGTACGCGGCGAAGTGCCCGGTGACCAGGAAGCCGACGACGAGGAGACCGGTCCGCAGCCGGGGGTCGCGGGTCAGCCGGAGCACCCCGCCGAGCGGAACCGCCCGCTCGGCGGGCAGCCGGGGCAGCAGGAGCGCCGCCGCGACCAGCACCACGGCCCCGAGCCCGGCGGCCGCCAGGAACGCGGCGCGCCAGCCCGCGAGATCGCCGAGGTACGTTCCGGCGGGTACGCCCAGGACGGACGCGACGGCGATGCCGCTGAAGACCAGGGAGGTGGCGGCGCCGACGGACTTCGCCGGGACCAGGCGCACCGCGAGCCCGGCCGCGACGGCCCAGACGCCGCCCATGCCGACGCCCACCAGGACGCGGGCGACGACCATGGTCCCGAAGTCCGGCGCCCAGGCCGCACCGAGGTTGCCGACGACCAGCACCGCGACCAGCACGCACAGGGCCGTACGCCGGTCGGCGCGGCCGAGCAGCGGGACGAGGGCGGGGGCCGAGAGGGCCGCGACGAGACCGGTGATGGTGAGCGTCAGACCGGCCACGCCCTCCGGGACGCCGAGCGAGCGGCCCATCGGCGTGAGCAGCCCGACGGGCAGCATCTCGGACGTGACCACCGTGAAGGTGCCGAGCGCGAGGGCCACCACCCCCGGCCAGCCGTTGGGTGCAGGCGCCGGCCGGGCGGCCGGGGCGGTCGAGGACGAGTGAGCCTGTGTCATACCTCCAGCCAACCGGGGGCGGTGGACGGGAACAACGGCAGAACGCTCATCCTTCTATGAGCTGGACTCATCGATGCGGACCAGGGAGGCGGGAGCTCATGAGCAACCCGGAGATCCGGGAGCTGGAGGCCTTCCTCGCGCTGGCCGAGGAGCTCCACTTCGGCCGGGCCGGAGAGCGCCTCTACCTCTCCCAGAGCCGGATCAGCCAGCTGCTGCGGGCCCTGGAGAGCCGGATCGGCGGCCGGCTGGTCGACCGGACGAGCCGCCGGGTCCGGCTCACCCCGCTCGGCGAACAGCTCCACACGGGTCTGCGTCCCGCGTTCGACGCGATCGTCACGACGATCGAGGAGGTGCGGGAGGTGGCGCGGGGGCTGGGGGGCGTGTTCCGGGTCGGCTTCCAGGGCACGGCGAACGACGCGTTCCTGCGGGCGGTCACGGCCTTCCGGGACGGGCATCCCGACTGCGCCGCCGAGATCGTGGAGATCCCGCTCTCCGACCCGTTCGGCGCGGTGCACCGGGGCGAGGTGGACGCGGCGGTGGTGCTGATGCCGGTCCGGGACGACGCGCTGGTGATCGGTCCGGTCTTCTCGGCCCGGCCGCTGACCCTCGCCGTCTCCGACCGGCACCCGTACGCGCGCCGCCCCGGCATCGACGCAGAGGAGCTGGCGGGCTGCCCGCTCATCGGCGTCGCCGGGGCGGCCCCGGAGTACTGGCGGCTGGCCCAGGCCCCGGTCGTCACGCCCGGCGGCCGCGCGATCCCGGCCGGGCCCGCGGTGAGCAGCCTTCAGGAGGCGTTGGCGCTGGTGCGGGCGGACCGGGGCGCCATGCTGCTGTGCGACCCGACGGCGGACTACTACGGCAGTCACGCGGTGGCCTTCGTCCCGGTCACCGGCCTCCCGGACTCCTCGCTCGCGCTGGTGTGGCACCGGAACCACGAGACGGCCCGGACGCGTGGTTTCGCACGGGCACTGGCGGACGTGGCCGGTGCCGCCGGGTGAGCGGCCACCGCCCGGAATCCCGGCGGCCGCTCCCGTGTTGTACGTACCGAACACCGACCCCCGGAGGAGCCCCCGCATGTTCCTGAACCACCGCACCCCCGAGCTCCCCACCCCGGAGCAGGCCCTGCGCGGCCGCCCCGTCCCCGAATTCACCGTCCCCTCGCGTCACACGGTCCTCGGCAACCCCCTGGTGGGCCCGTATCCGGAGGGTCTGGAGGTGGCGGACTTCGCGCTGGGCTGCTTCTGGGGCGCCGAGCGGAAGTTCTGGCAGACCGAGGGCGTCTGGACGACGCTCGTCGGCTACCAGGGCGGCTACACGGAGAACCCCTCGTACGAGGAGGCCTGCTCGGGCCTGACCGGGCACACGGAGGCGGTACGCGTGGTCTTCGACCCGGCCGTCGTCCCGTACACGGAGCTGCTGAAGCTCTTCTGGGAGTCGCACAACCCGACCCAGGGTTTCCGCCAGGGCAACGACGTGGGCACCCAGTACCGCTCCGCGGTCTACACCCACTCCCCCGCCCAGGCCACGGCCGCCGACGCCTCCCGCGAGGCGTACCAGAAGGTCCTGACGGCGTCGGGCCACAAGGAGATCACCACGGAGATCCTCCCCGCCGAGGGCCGCCCGTTCTGGCCGGCGGAGGCGTACCACCAGCAGTACCTGGACAAGAACCCGGGCGGCTACTGCGGCATCGGCGGCACGGGCGTCTCGTGCCCGATCGGAGTGGCTCCGGCCGAGGGCTAGGGCCTTTCGTTCGGATCAGGTCGGACCAGGGAGCGGGGTCCGGTGCGTGCGGCTGCAAGGCGGAGGAGGGAGTCACTGCGGAGCATGGGCGACTGACGACAACGCCGCAGGTGCGCGTGCCGGGCCCCGCGAGCCCGACATGATCCAAACGAGAGACCCTAGTCCCGGGGTTTCCGCGCCTCCCCAGCCCTACGGCTCCCCGGCCCTACAGCTCCGCTCGCCCTGGCCCTCGCCCTGGCCCTCGCCCTCGCCCTCGCCCTCGCCCTCGCCCTCGCCGAGCATCGCCGGAAGCAGTCGCCGCAGCAGCCTGACGAACAGGGCGTCCCGGTCGGTGAGGTCGGCCGGGGGCGGTGCGCCGGCCGTGGTGAGGGCGGCGAGCAGGTGCGGGTGGCGGCCCTCGGCGGCGACGGCGGCCAGGTGGGCCGCCTGGGCGGACCGGTCGCCGGCGCCCGTCGCCCCCGTCTCGCGGCGGGCGAAGAGCACGGCCAGGCCGCCGAGGAGGCCGATGGCCTCCAGCTTCTGTCCGGCGGTGCCCGGCGCGGGGGCCAGGACCGCGAGCGCGTGGTCGAGGTAGTCGATCGCGTGCGGGCCCAGCACCTCGCCGCGCCGGTCGTTCAGATCGGCCAGCCACGGGTGCCGGACGTGCGCGTCCCTGGACTGGAGCGCCAGGCCGACGAGATCGTCCAGCCAGTCGCCGGTGGCCCCGGAGCCGCCGGTGGCCCCGGAGAGGTCCAGTTCGCCCGCGACCGCGTCCGCCATGAGGTCCAGCAGCTCGTCCCGGCTCCCCACGTAGCGGTAGAGCGAGGCGGGCCCCGTGCCCAGCCGCTGCGCGAGCGCGCGCATCGACACCGCCGCCAGGCCCTCCGCGTCGGCGAGGGCGAGGGCGGCCGCCGTGATCTGGGTGCGGCTGCGTTCGGGTGCGGGGCCGCGCGCGCCCCGCTCCGGGCGTGACCAGACGGTCGCCGGCCCGGCATCGCGATCGGCCACGGTCCGCCACCTTCCCCTCAGGTCCCCGTCCGGGGTCCGGAACTGGCTGTAGTCTAATACTGCGAACAACGTTCGCAGTATTCGTTCGCAGCATTCTCGTCCCCCCGGAGGAGCCCGCCATGACCTGGACCGAACGCCGCTTCGCCCGCAACGGTGCCGTCGAGCTCGCCCACGACCGGCTCCAGGAAGGCGCGGACGGCGAACCGCTGCTGCTGGTGATGGGCCTGGCGGTCTCCCGGCACTGGTGGCCCGGGGAGCTGTGCGCGGCCTTCGCCGACGCCGGATTCGCCGTCGCCCGCTACGACCAGCGGGACGCGGGCGAGTCCACCCGGCTGCCGAAGCGCACGGCCCGGGGCAACCCCTTCGCCGCCCTGGCCGCCGGCCGCGGTGCGGCCTACACCGCCGAGGACATGGCCGACGACGCCGTCGCCGTCATGGACGCGCTCGGCTGGGAGTCGGCCCACCTCTTCGGGCACTCGCTGGGCGGTGTCGTCGCCCAGCGCGTCGCCCTGCGTCACCCGGGCCGGGTGCGCACGCTCACCTCGTCCGCCGCGCTCCCGAGCGATGTCGGCGGGCTGGGGGCCTTCCGCCATCTGCGGCTCGGCACGCTCGCGAAGTTCGCCCGCGTCAAGCCCGCCCGGGACCGGGAGGAGCGGATCGCGGCCGGGCTCGCCGTGGCCCGGCTCGTCGCGTCGCCCGGCTACCCGTTCGACGAGGCGGAGGCCCTGGAGCGGATCACCGCCGACGTGGACACCGGCATCGCCGACCCGGACGCCCAGTCCCGCCAGATCGGGGCGCCCTGGCACGGCCCGTCCCTGGCCGAACTGCGCGTCCCCGCACTGGTGCTGCACGGCACGGACGACCCGCTGCTCAAGCCCTCCGCGGGCCGGGCCACCGCCGCCGCGATCCGGGACGCCCGGCTCGTCCTCCAGCCGGGCGTCGGCCACGACATCCCGCGCGAACGGCACACCGACGTCGCCGCCGAGGTGCGGGCCCTCGCGGACCGGGCCGCCCGGCTCGACGGCACCCCCTGACGGCCCTGCCCGGGTTCGGTGGTGACCCCGTAACGAACCTCCCGGGCCAGGTGCCCGCGTAACGAACCTCCCGGTTCAGGCGGCCAGCAGCACGCCGCCCGTCGGGCCCGACGGGCGCATCGCGCCGACCGAACCAGCCGAACCCGCCGGACCGGTCGACCGCACGGATCGCCGGCCGCCGGCCGCACCCATCGACCGGGACCGCGCGGCCGTGAGGCTGACCAGCCGCTCCCCCGCCAGCGCCAGGACGTCGGCAAGGCGCAGGCCGAGCGCCTGGGCCGCGGCGGCCAGCACCTCCGAGGAGGCCTCCTTGAGACCCCGCTCCACCTCGGAGAGATACGGCATGGAGATCCGGGCCGCCTCGGCGACGTCCTTCAACGTCCGCCCCTGGGACTGGCGTTCGCGGCGCAGCACCTCCCCGACGAGGTCGCGCCAGAGGGGCTCCCGGGGCAGTGCCGGGGAGGCCGCTGCCGGGAGCGGGCGCAGAGGGATCACGTCGGCCTGGTTCGTCACTCGGATGCTCACCGTCCCCAGCCTAGGAGCGCGACGCCGCCCCGGCACGGGTCGGGCGTTGCGCTCCGGGCAGATCTGCTGGTGGCGAAGTCGTGTGACCTACGGCCGGTGCCGGGGACGGCCGGTTCGGGGCGACCCTGCGTGCTCACCCGACGACGGCGGCACCGGCAGCCGCACCGGCACCGGCGGCTCGACGCCGGTAGTAGGCGACCGCGAGGACGATGGTGATGGGGCCCCAGGCGGCGACGGGGGTGACGCACACCGTCGCCAGCGCCTCCCAGGCGCCGTTGGCGTATTCGACGGATTCGGCGACACCGAACAGGCCGAGATGGCGACCGCCGCCGATGGGGACGGCGGTGAACACGGCGGTGAGGATCAGGCCGCCGATCACGGCGGGGACGACAGCCGCCATCGGCCGGACGCGCCTGCCCCCGATGACCGGCATCCAGGCAGGCGCCACCTCGCCCCAGCCCCGGACCAGCCCGATGGTCATGATCGCGGTCGATTCCGTCAGCACGCTGAGCCCGAGCACGTACGGAATGCTCACCCAGTAGGCGGGCATACCGCCCTCCTGGAGCTGCCCCATCTCGAAGTGCAGGGCGAAGGGCAGCCGCCACAGGCACGACGGCAGCGCGTAGGCCAGGCGCACCGCCCAGCGCGGAACGGGCCGCTCGGTGTCACTGACGGACGGGGGCCGGTGAAGGATCTTCATCGTCATGACTCCACCCTCGCGGAGCAGGCACGACGAGGAATCCCCCGCCCGAGCCAACCCGCTCCCCCGCCCGGGGGAGACCGCACCTGGCGGCCTCACCCGCGCGGGGTAGCGGTGGTGGCGGCGGCCACGGCGGCGTCGGCGCGTCGCCCCGTACGGTCAGATCAGGCCCTGCGCCAGCATCGCGTCCGCGACCAGTTCGAAGCCCGCGATGTTCGCGCCCACCACGTAGTTGCCGGGGCTGCCGTACCGCTCGGCGGTCGTGTAGCAGGAGTCGTGGATGTGCCGCATGATCTCGGCGAGCCGCTCCTCGGTGTGGGAGAAGGTCCACGAGTCCCGGGACGCGTTCTGCTGCATCTCCAGGGCGCTCGTCGCGACCCCGCCCGCGTTGGCCGCCTTGCCGGGGGCGAAGGCGACGCCCGCCTCCTGGAACACCCGGACCGCGTCCGGGGTGGTGGGCATGTTGGCGCCCTCCGCGACCGCCTTGACCCCGTTGCGCACGAGGGCCAGCGCGTCGGCCTCGTGGAGCTCGTTCTGCGTGGCGCAGGGCAGGGCCACGTCCACGGGGACCGACCACACCCCCGTACCGGGGACGAACCGGGCGTGTGCGCCGCGCCGTTCGGCGTACTCCGAGACGCGGCCCCGGCCGGCCTCCTTGATCTCCTTGAGGAGGGCGAGGTCGATGCCCTTCTCGTCGACGACGTAGCCGCTGGAGTCCGAGCAGGTCACCACGGTCGCGCCGAGCTGCTGGGCCTTCTCGACGGCGTAGATGGCCACGTTGCCGGAGCCGGAGACCGCGACGGTCTGGCCCTCCAGCGACTCGCCCCGGCTGCGCAGCATCTCGGCGGTGAACAGGACCGTGCCGTAGCCGGTGGCCTCCGTACGGGCCTGGGCGCCGCCCCAGCCGAGGCCCTTGCCGGTGAGGACGCCGGACTCGTAACGGTTGGTGATCCGCTTGTACTGGCCGAAGAGGTAGCCGATCTCGCGGCCGCCCACGCCGATGTCACCGGCCGGGACGTCGGTGTACTCCCCCAGGTGACGGTGGAGTTCGGTCATGAAGGACTGGCAGAACCGCATGATCTCGGCGTCGGACCGGCCCTTGGGGTCGAAGTCCGCGCCGCCCTTGCCGCCGCCGATGGGCATGCCGGTGAGGGCGTTCTTGAAGATCTGCTCGAAGCCGAGGAACTTCACGATGCCGAGGTTGACCGAGGGGTGGAAGCGCAGCCCGCCCTTGTAGGGGCCGAGCGAGCTGGAGAACTCCACCCGGAAGCCCCGGTTGACGTGGATGTCCCCGGAGTCGTCCGACCACGGCACCCGGAAGATCAGCTGGCGCTCGGGCTCGCATATGCGCTCGATGATGCGCGCGTCGACGAACTCGGGGCGCCGGGTCAGCACCGGCCCGAGCGTCTCCAGGACCTCGCGGACCGCCTGGTGGAACTCCTGCTCACCCTGGTTGCGGCGCAGGACCTCGGCGTAGAGCGGCTCGATGACGCGGGCCGCGGCCTCGTGCGTGCGGGTGGAGTCGGGCGAGTCGGGGATGACCGGCATCTGATCAGGACCTTCCGTGGTCGGCTCGTGCGCGTCGACGCCCCCGCCCCGGGGTGCGCCACCGGTCCGCCTCCCCCGCCGGAGCCCCGTGGGCTCCCTCCCGGGAGGACCACGCGGCCGACGCCCGGCAGGGTGATGCGCGGGACCGTCGTACGGTCCGATTCTCCCGCGCGGCCCGATGATCTTCGAGAAGCATCCACATATTGACCAGGATCGGCCGCTTGATCAGCGCCCGGACCATCGCGCAGGGCCCTGCGAGGCCCCCGGCCGGCCGAGTTCCGACAAGCCCGCGCGGCTCGGGTCCGCTCGCCCGCCGCACACCTTCCGGGTGGCGAAGGTCACAGCTCGGACCGGCCCTCGCGTGAGCCCCTCAGCGCCCAGAGCCCGGCCGCGGAGGCGAGCACGACCACGCCCGAGACGACACTCAGGGCTACTTCGAGGCCGTTCCTGTCGACCGCGAAACCGAGGAAGACGTTGGCGACGAGCGCGGCGGACAGGATGAGCCGGAGCAGGGTTTTCATGACGGTGATGCCTCCGTGGTCGGTGATGCGTCCAGCCTGTCGGCCGGGCCGCGCCGTGAGGAGGGAGCGGGCCCCCGTATCGGGGTGGAGCAGGCTGCACCCCCGATAGGGGGCCGGGTGGGCGGCCCGCGTGCGACCGGGGGCCGGAACCGTAAGGGTCCCGTGAAAACAACGCCGGGGCACCCGTGTTACCCGCCAGGAACAAGGACACCCCGCCTGACGATCGGTCATGATGCCCCCATGACGAAGCCTCGGGGGCGGCGGAGAGGGCAGCCTCCTGACGAATTACGGGCGCTGTACCGCGTACGCAGGACCGGGAGCGGCGACGCCCGGCCCCGCCGGACCCCGCCCGCGACACCGGGCCGGCCGGCGTCCGGGGACGCGCTCCCCAGGGCGGCCTATCCCGCGTACGCCCGCTCCGTGTATCCCGCCCCGGCGCCGCGGAGGGAGCCGCGCCTCCCCAGGGGCACGGGGGACATGCGGCGCTATCTGGCGGTCGGCCTCGACAGCTATCTGTGCCTGCTGGCCGTCGGACTCCTGGTGCGGTCCTGCCTGGACTCCGGCGGGACGGGGCACGCGGTCGCCCTGCTGCTCGTCCAGTCGGTCGCGCTGTCGTTCGCCAACCAGGTGCTGCTGACGATGGCCGTCCGGGCGAGCGCCGGAAAGCTGATCATGGGCGTCCGGGTGATCCGGCTGCCCGACGCGGGACGGCCGGGGTTCCGCCTGCTGGTGCTGCGCTGGCTGTACGGGCTCCTCTGGCTGCCGCGCCAGCCCTGGCACCGGCTCCGCGGCGCGGCGGCGGCCAGCGCCCCTGGCAGGGCCCCCGACCGCCGCTCCGGGGCGCCCGAGGACCTCGCGGGGGTGCGCCAGGTCCGGCGCAGCGACCTCCGGTCGTACCGGGCAGCGGTGCAGGGGCGCGCGGGCTGAGCCCGCTCCGTCGTAGGTGGCGGCCTCCCCGACACCGCGCCGAGGCCCGAACGCGTCACCACCGCCCTCCCACCGGATCCGCCTCGCGGACGGACCCGCACCGACCGGCAAGCCGTCAGGGAGACACAGCGGGGCAGCTCGTGCCCCGTGGCGGGACCGCCAGGTCCGTGAGGTAGCCGTCCACCGCGTCCTCCATGCACGGGCCTCTGGTGACGCTGCCGTGGCCGTGGCCCTCGTAGGTGAGGAGCACGCCGCCTCGGCCGAGCTGCCGGGCCACCGAGACCGCCCACGCGTAGCCGGTGGCGGGATCGTGCAGCGCGTTGGACAGCAGGATCGGCGGTGCCCCGTCCACGTCCAGCCGGTGCTGCGGGTTGGCGGTCGGCGCGCCCAGGCACGCCGCCACCATGTGGATCGGCAGCAGGTGGGGCAGGTCGGGCGCGGTCCGGTTCATCGTGGAGACGAGCGAGGCGTACTCCCGGTAGTCGCGCACCGGCAGGCGCCAGTCGGAGCAGAAGACCGGGGTGGCGAGGGGCAGCGGCATGTTCGAGGTGGGCGACGCGGGCAGCGGCTCGCTCACGTGCAGGCGCGCGATCTCCGTGGCGAGGCCCGCGTAGTCGGCGGAGTAGAACTTCCGGAACGCGATCCTGTTGACCAGGTCCGAGGAGGACAGTGCGGTGCCCGGCTTCGCGGGGTTCTCCAACCGGCCCTGCCCGGCCCGGTCCAGCAGGCCCTGCCAGACGGTGCGGACGTCGTGACCGCGCAGCGCGCAGGCGGCGGCGCCGTCGCACCACTTCACGAACTCCCGGAAGGAGTCCTGCGCCGTGGCCGCCTCGGACCGCAGGAACTCGCGGGTGGTCGGGATGCTGTGGTCCATGACGCTCTCCAGCACCATCGCGCGTACGCGGCGCGGGTAGGTCTCGGCGTACTGCGCACCGAGCAGCGTGCCGTACGAACTCCCGTGGAAGGTCAGCTTCCGCTCGCCGAGGGCGGCCCGGAGAGCGTCCAGGTCCCGGACCGTCCGGGCGGTGTCGAGGTGGTCGAACACCGGGCCGGTACGGGCCCGGCAATCGACGCGGAGCAGCTTGTTGTACGCCACGGTGGCGTCGAAGTCCGCCTGGCTCCTCAGCTCCGGTGACGGCCGCTCCGCGAGCAGGCCGGCGGAGCAGGCCACCGGGTTGCTGCCGCCCACCCCGCGCGGGTCGAAACCGACGATGTCGAACCTTCGGCGGACCTCGGGGCTGAACCGGCCGATGTTCCCGACCACCATCCCCACACCCGAGTCGCCCGGGCCGCCGGGGCCGAACACCATCGAGCCGATGCGCGCGCCCGGTTCGGTGGCCTGACGGCGGGCCACGGCCAGGTCCAGTCTCGGCCCGTCGGGGCGGGCCCAGTCCACCGGCACCGAGAGAGTGGCGCACTCGGCTCCCGGCTTCGCCCCGGCGTCGCACGGCGCCCATCGCGACAACGCGCCGGCAGACGGCGACGTCTGGACCACGGGAGCGCCGGAGAGGCCGGTCGTGACGGCCATGACGGTTCCCACGACCATGACCGTGCCCCGCGCGGTGAGGCGCCGCGGCGTGGATCTCCCCTTGCACCGCATGGACGTCAGCAAGGATCCTCCTCGTGAAGAGAGCGGTTGTTCCAGGCGTGCGGTCCCGGCCGGGGCGCCCTCGTCACGGTAGGTGTGCTGTCGCGGCCGTGGTGCCTCTCTCAGGGTTTTCTCCGGGGCGGACAGGGGCCGTTCAGGGTCGGTGCACGGTCGCCGCCCCCGAACCATCAGTGCCGGTGGGCCCGTTGACGATGCCGCGCTTCCGCGCCGCGTCCTCACGGGGCTGGGCCGGACACAGCGTCACAGGGGCACCGGACACGCCGAAGGCGGCGGTCCCGGAAGACTCCGGGGCCGCCGCCTTCGGGCGGGGACGGGGGGTGCCGAGCAGGAACGGCGGGAAGAGGATCAGGCCTGGGAGCCGGCCGTCCACTCGGCCCAGCTCATGTTCCAGCCGTTGAGGCCGTTGTCCGGGGTGATGGTCTTGTCCGGGGAGTTCTTGACGATGACCACGTCGCCGACGAGGGAGTTGTCGTAGAACCAGGCGCCGGGCGCGCTGGAGTCGTTCGCGCCCTTCACGTCGGCGAGGCCCACGCAGCCGTGGCTGGTGTTGGCGTTGCCGAAGATGCCCTTGCCCCAGTAGTTGCCGTGGATGAAGGTGCCCGACGTGGACAGGCGCATCGCGTGCGGCACGTCCTTGATGTCGTACTCGCCCTTGCCGTCGTCATCGGTGAAGCCGACGGTGGCGCCGTTCATCCGGGTCTCCTTGTGCTTCTCGGAGATCACCATCCGACCGTTGTACGTGGGGTTCTCGGGGGAGCCCGCGGAGATCGGGATCGTCTTGATCGTCTTGCCGTCGCGGGTGACCGTCATCTGCTTGGTCTTCGCGTCGACGGTGGAGACCTGGTTGCGGCCGACCTTGAAGGTCACGGTCTTCTGCTGGACGCCGAAGACGCCGTCCGCGCCCTCGACGCCGTCGAGGGCCAGCTTCAGGGTGACGGTGGAGCCGCCCTGCCAGTAGTCCTCGGGGCGCAGGTCCAGGCGCTGGGCGTTGAACCAGTGGCCGACGACTTCCTGGCCGCTGCTGGAGGTCACGGTGATGCCGTCCTGGACGGCCTTCTTGTCCGTGATCGCCTTGTTGAAGTTGATCGAGACGGGCATGCCGACGCCGACCGTCGAACCGTCCTCGGGGGTGAAGTTCCCGATGAAGCTGTTGTCGGGCGAGACGGTGGTGAAGGAGCTGTTCTCGTGGGCCTCGCGGCCCTTCGAGTCGGCGGCCGTGGCGTCGATCTTGTACGTGGTGGACCGCTCCAGCTGGTCCGCGGGCTTCCAGCTGGACCCGTCGGCCGCCAGGGTGCCCTCGACCGGGTCGCCGGCCGCCGTGGTCATGACGACCTTGGTCAGCTTGCCCTTGGCGACGGTGACCTGGGCCGCGTTGTTGATGCTGGCGTTGGTGGCGCCGTTCTTCGGCTTGATCGCTATCTGCGCCTCGGAGGCGTCAGCGGCTGCCGCCTTGTCGACCTCCTGCTGCGACGACTCCGAGCTGCCGGTGTTGGCCTTGCCGCCCTTGTCGCCGTCGTCGCTACAGGCCGAAAGCACCAGCACGCCGCCGAGCAGTGCGGACATGGCCATGAGGCCCCTGCGCCGCTTGCTGTCCGTCATCACACGCTTCTCCATCGTTGCCGATTCCCCAAAATCCCCGGACGGGGCCGCCAGGCCGCTCTTCCCCGTCAATGTTCCAAGAACACCCGGAAAGGGTGGTCCGTTCCACATCCCTGACAGATGTGGGGAACACCACTCATCGACGCGGCCCCGGCAGCGGTGGTTCCCGCGGCCCGGCCGCGGTTTCCGCCGACGCCCGGCGCGGCCCCGGTCCGCCGGTCGGCGGGGGCCGGGGCCGGTGTTCTCACCTGTCACACCCGCTGCGCGGGGTCACCGTCCTCGCCGTCGTTCCTCCCATTGTGCGCGACCGCGTCGCCGTACCCCTCCTCATCGCCCTCGCCCAGCGGCAGGAAGAGGTCCTCGTCGCCGCCTTCCGGGTCGTCCCAGCCCTCCGCGTCGGGGTCGTAGTCGATGCTCTCGCTGCTCCAGGAAGCCTGGGCCAGCTCGACCCCGGGCACCTCGCTGACCAGGTCGAAGGGATCGACCAGCGAGGCGAGGGCCTCTGCACCGTCTGCCCGGACCGTGGCCTCCGCATGCATCCGCTCCTCGGCGGTGTCGTTCCCTGCGACCGCCGCGACGGGCTCCCCGTACTCGGCGGCGATGGATTCGAGGGCGGTGCCGGTCAGGGCGTCGAGGTCGGTGACCTCCAGCACCATCTCCACGCGAAGTCGAACAAACCTGGATGTCTCTTCTGTGCTCATAGGCCGGAGCGTAAGGCCCGGCGAGGCCGCGACTTTCCACCGACCCGCTGCTTTGCTTAGCATCGGCCCACGGGGCTAACTCATGGTTGTCGCAAGGGGATCGAATCTGTGTCCGTCGCTCGTCGCACACTGCTGACCGCCACCGCCGCAGGCACACTGCTGGCCGCTCTCTGGTTCGTCCCGTCGGCCAACGCGACCGGTGAGAACGGCGCCCAGGGCGCCCCGGCCGCCGCGTCCGACCGGACCGCCGGACAGTCCGCCGGAAGCTCCGGCGAAGGCTCCGGCGCGCTCCTCGCCGACACCGGGCCGGGCCCGGACACCACGCCGTATCTCATCGGCGGCACAGCCCTGTTGGGCCTCGGCGCGGGCTTCGTCACGTACTCGGTGCACCGCTCCGGTGCGGGGGCGCGCCCGGCGCTCTGAGCATCCCGCTCACGGAAGGGTGCTCCCGCGCCATCGTCGCGGGAGCACCCTTCCGTGCGCACGTACGGGTACGGCTCAGGCCAGCGGCCCGGTGACCGGCTCCACGGCCGCGACCAGGCGGCCCTCCCGTACGAACGTGTCGGCGGCGGCCAGGTCCGGCGCGAGGAAGCGGTCCGGGCCCGGGCCCTCGGCGCCGGCGGCCCGCAGCGCGTCCACGGCGGCCTGCGAGGCGGGGGCGGGGGTCAGGCCCTGGGCGGCGCGGATCTCGACGGCGCGGGTCGCCGCGTACAGCTCGACGGCGACGATCCGGGTCAGGTTGTCCACGGCCGTACGGAGTTTGCGCGCGGCGGACCAGCCCATGGAGACGTGGTCCTCCTGCATCGCGGAGGACGGGATGGAGTCGGCGGAGGCGGGGACCGCGAGCCGCTTCATCTCGCTGACCAGGGCGGCCTGGGTGTACTGGGCGATCATCAGGCCCGAGTCGACCCCGGCGTCGTCCGCGAGGAACGGCGGCAGGCCGTGCGAGCGGTTCTTGTCGAGCAGCCGGTCGGTGCGGCGCTCGCAGATCGAGCCGAGGTCGGCGGCGACGATCGCGAGGAAGTCCAGGACGTACGCGACGGGGGCGCCGTGGAAGTTGCCGTTGGACTCGACGCGGCCGTCGGGGAGGACCACCGGGTTGTCCACGGAGGAGGCCAGCTCGCGGCCCGCGACCACGGCCGCGTGGTCCAGGGTGTCCCGGCCGGCGCCGTTGACCTGGGGTGCGCAGCGCACCGAGTAGGCGTCCTGGACCCGGGGCGCGTCATCCTGGTGATGGCCCGTCAGGCCCGAACCGGCCAGCACCCGCAGCATGTTGTCCGCGCTGACGCCCTGGCCGGGGTGCGGGCGGATGGCGTGCAGCTCGGGGGCGAGGACCTTGTCCGTGCCGAGCAGCGCCTCCAGGGAGAGGGCCGCGGTGATGTCGGCCGAGGTGTAGAGGTTCTTCAGGTCGGCGAGGGCCATGACGAGCATGCCGAGCATGCCGTCGGTGCCGTTGAGGAGGGCCAGGCCCTCCTTCTCGCGGAGCTCGACCGGGGTGATGCCGTGCGCGGCGAGGAGCTCGCCGGCCGGGCGGACGGTACCGTCGGGGCCCTCCGCGTCGCCCTCGCCCATCAGGGTGAGCGCGCAGTGCGAGAGCGGGGCGAGGTCGCCCGAGCAGCCGAGCGAGCCGTATTCGTGGACGACGGGCGTGATGCCCGCGTTCAGCAGGTCGGCCATGGTCTGCGCGACCTCGGGGCGTACGCCGGTGTGGCCGGAGGCGACCGTCTTCAGCCGGAGGAACATCAGCGCGCGGACGACCTCGCGCTCGACGCGGGGGCCCATGCCTGCCGCGTGCGAGCGGACGATGTTGCGCTGGAGCTGCGCCCGCAGTTCCGGGCTGATGTGGCGGCTGGCGAGGGCGCCGAAGCCGGTGGAGACGCCGTAGACCGGCTCGGGCTTGGCGGCGAGCGCGTCCACGATGAGACGGGCGGCGGCCAGGGCTTCCACGGCGGCGGCGGAGAGCTCGACCCGGGCGCCGTGGCGGGCCACGGCGACGACGTCCTCGGCGGTGGTTCCGGACGTCCCCACCACGACAGTGTGCATATCCATATTCAGCAGCGTACGTATTGAAACCCGCCATGTCACTAGTGGTGCCGTGCAGGGCCCCTTACGGAACCGGCACGAGTGCGGGCACGACTCCGCATGGGTACGTGAGCGGCTTGCCCGCGGCGCGCGCTGCCGGGAGGCTGCACGCATGCGTCGACTCCTGCTGCTCGCACCGTTGTTGCTGTTCTCCGCCGCCGGCTGCGGAATGCTCCAGTCCTCCGAGGGCGAGGCCGCGGACTCCGCGCGGGACGTGGCCAGGAAGGCGGGCGAGCGGCTCTACGGTCAGCGTCCGCGCACGGCGGAGGAGGTCGGGTACATCGCCTCCGGCGTCGAGGGGGTGGAGGTGCTGCGGGTGAAGGGCGCCTCGACCCGCGACGGGGACGGCATCGAGCTGGTCGTCCGCACGCACGGCACGGCGTACGACCAGACGTTCGACCCCGAGCCGGTCACCGTACGGCGCTGCTTCGCGGTCCGGGTGTCGCCGAAGTCCCGGTGGCGCGAGGACCCGCGCGACGTGGACTGCCCGGACGGCCCCCGGCCGGCCTTCGCCCCGCCGCCCGAACCGCCCGCGCTGCCGCACGAGGAACTGCGCGCGAAGCTCCCCCGGGTGCCGGAGGGCGGCCGGGTGGACGAGGCAGAGGTGCGCCGGGCGGTCGCCGCGCTGGACATGGACGAGGCGATCCGTACCGAGGTGAGGGCGGGCGCCGACCGGGTCGGTGTCCTCCTGTCGGTGGAGGGCGACCGCTACGACCCGCAGGACTGCCTCCTCGGCCGGGTGAGCCCGGGCGCCACCGAGGTGTGGGTGCCGTCCCGGGTACAGCGGATGCGCGGAGAGGGCGGCTGCACCGTGGAGAACGCCCTGGAGCGGATGCCGCCACCGCACTGAGGCCCGAGCGGTGGCGGGTCACGGCCGGTTGCCGCGCAGCCTTCGCCGGTCGTGCGCGGACTTCGGCGGGGAGTCCGCGAGCCGGATGACCTCGCCGTCCCGCCCGGCCACCACCGGACCCGGCGAGCGCGCGGCCTTGGCCCGGTACTGGGCGGCGTCCGCGAGCCGGAACAGCCGGCGGGCGGAGCGCACCGGGCCGATCGGGTCGCCGGTGGAGGCGACCCCGCAGGCGACCCCGTCGCCCAGCTCGATCACCGCCGCCCGGTCGCACAGCTCGGTGGCGACGCCGACCACCGCGTCGGCCGGGGGGCCCGTCGCGAGCAGGCAGAACTCGTCGCCGCCCAGCCGGGCCGCCAGCGCCTCCGGCAGCATCGCCCCGCACAGGGACAGCACCGAGCCGAAACGTTCCAGCAGGCGGTCGCCGACGGCGTGGCCGTGGGTGTCGTTCACCGCCTTGAGGCCGTTCAGGTCGCAGACGACGAGGCTGACGACCGTGTCGTCGACGCGGTGCCGCTCGATGGCCTCGTCGAGCCGGATGTCGACCGCGCGGCGGTTCGCCAGACCGGTCAGCGGGTCGGTGAAGGCCAGCTTGCGGACCTCCTCCAGGCGCTCGGTCTGGGCGATCCCGGAGGCCACGACGGCGGCGAGCACGGTCGCGAAGTCCGCGTCGGCCCGGTCGAAGACGGGCTGCCCGGCCGGCCGCGCCACGTACAGCTCGCCCCACGCCCGGCCGTGCAGCACGATCGGCGCGACCACACAGCAGCTCCGGCCGCGCCGCCGGAGCGCCGCGACCCGCTGGTGGCAGTACGGGCGGGCGCCGCGCGCCGGACCGCCCGCGCCGGGCTGCCCGTCGGCGGTCTCCACCCAGGCGTCGGGCTCGCCGCCACCCGCCCAGCGCTCGTGCAGGAACTCGGTGATCTCCGGGAACTCATGGACCGGGTAGGCCTCCTCCTCGGGGAACTCCTCCTCCCCCTCGGCCCGTTGGCCCGCGTTCACCAGCACCCGCAGTCTGCCCCGGTCCCGCTCCCACACGGAGAGCGCGGCGAAACTGCCGCTCAGCGCCTCGCAGGCGCCCAGCGCCGCGGCCCGCCACGATTCGCGCGGCGTGTAGGCCGCGGCCATGGTCTGCGCCAGCGAAACCACGGCCCGTAGCCGCTCATCGTCACCACCCATTGCTCCAGCTTATGTAGATTTGTCCCCTTTTGATCAGTTTGAAGCGTAACTAATTTCAACTATTTCCCCGGAAGCGCACTCACTCCGCGTAACCGATGCCCCGGTTCACTCACCGGGCCAGTCGGGCCGCCTCTTCTCGTTGAACGCGGCCACCCCCTCCGCCCGGTCCCCGGAGAAGGCCACCGACCGCCAGGCCGCGTCCTCGACCTCCAGGCCCGCCCGCAGGTCGAGCCCCTGCCCCAGCCGCAGCGCCTTCTTGGCCGCACGCAGCCCGACCGGCGAGTTGGCGGCGATCCGGCCGCCCAGCGCGAGGGCCTCCTCGCGGTCCCGGCCCGCCTCGACCAGCTCGTCGACCAGCCCCAGCCCGCGCGCCTCGGCGGCCCCGACCCGGCGGGCGCTGAACACCAGCTCGGCGGCGCGCGCCGCCCCCACCCGGCGCGGCAGCAGCTGTGTGCCGCCGCCGCCCGGGATGACGCCCACGGACACCTCGGGCAGCCCGACCACGGCGGTGGCGTCGGCGACGATCACATCGCAGGCGAGGGCGAGTTCGAAGCCGCCGCCGAGGGCGAAGCCGTGCACGGCGGCGATCACCGGCATGGGCAGCTCCAGGACCCCGGTGTAGGCGGCCCGGGCGGTGGGCCGCTGGCGTACGAGGTCGGCGTCGGTGAAGGAGTTGCGCTCCTTGAGGTCCGCACCCACGCAGAAGGCCCGTTCGTGGCTGGAGGTCAGGACGGTGGCGCGGACGTCCCGGTCGGCGCCGAGCGCCTCGCAGGCGGCGGCGATGGAGCGGGCCATGTCGGTGGAGACGGCGTTCATGGCCTTGGGCCGGTCGAGGACCAGCTCGGCAACGTGGTCCTGCCCCTCGTGCCGTCGGACGACGACGAACTCCCCGAACCGCTGCTCGGACGTGACGGTCATGGCTGCACCCCTGTCATGGACGGCCTGTTAACGAGCGTTACCGTCACGGATCCTAGACAGGAAGCCCCCGCCCCCGACAGAGCGGGCCGGGGGCGGGGTGCGGGGCAGGGCGGGGCGGGGACGAGGACGTGACGACCGGGGCGGAGGCGTGACGGCAGCGGCGAGGGCGGCAGCGACGAGCGACAGAGGCCGGACGGCAGCGGCGCGTCGCGGGGGCGGGCCGCGTTCAGGAGCCGGTCTTCCCCCGCCGGGCCAGCAGCCACGGCTCCACCACGCCGAGCCCGCGCACCGGGCGCTGCCACATCGGCTGGAGCCCGAAGCGGTACGTGGGCAGCGGCGGCTCGTCGTCGGGCTCGCGGCCCTCCTTCTCCGCGACCCGGGCCCGCTCGGCGGCGGCCGCGACGGCCTCGGCGGCCTGTGCCTCGGACTCCGGGGCCTCACCGTGCCGGACCAGCTCCTTGGCGAACGCCCCGTCGACCAGGACGGCGTCCTTCGGCGCTATCGAGGTGAGCCGGCTGGCGAGGTTCACCGTGGTGCCGAAGACATCGCCCATCCGGGTGGTGACCGTGCCGAAGGCGATGCCGACCCGCAGGGCGGGCATCGTCTCGTCCTGGGACATGGCCTCGATCAGCCGGAGCGCTATCTCGGCGGCGGTGCCCGCGTCGTCGGCGGCGAAGAGGACCTCGTCGCCGAGGGTCTTGATGAGCCGCCCGCCGTGGGCCGCGACCAGGTCGGCGGCGGTCGTCTCGAAGGACTCGACCAGCTCGCCGAGCTCCTCCTCCTCCAGGCGCCGGGTCAGCCGGGTGAAGCCGACCAGGTCCGCGAAGCCGACGGCGAGCCGCCGGTCGACCATCTCCTCGTCGTCCGCGGCCTGCACGACCCGGCCGGTGGCGGCGGCGAGCTGGCGCCGCCACACGTAGACGAGGAACTCCTGGAGCTCCGGGAGCAACAGCTCGATCAGCGGATACGTGACCTCGGTGCGGGTCATGCCGGGCTCGGGCGGCTCGGTCAGCCCCTCCAGGAACGAGTCGATCTGCCACTCGGCCAGCCGGGCGGTGGTCTGCCCGGTGGAACGGGCGACCTGGATCGCCATCGGCTCGCTGAGCAGCCCCGCCTCGACGAGACCGGCGAGCCGCCGCAGGGCGAGCACGTCCGCCTCGGTGAGCGCCTTGGCCTGGCCGATGTCGGCGAAGCCCATGGCCCGCCAGAACCGGGAGGCCAGGTCCATCGAGACCCCGGCGGTGCGGGCCGCCTGGAAGGGCGTGTAGCGCCGGTCGGCCCCCAGGATCAGCGCTTCGAGGCGGATGGCGAGGGGGTCGTCGGTCGGTTCCACCGTGTGGTCGACCTCGTGGTGGGGTGTGGCGTGGACCGAGGAGTCGGGCCCGGGCTCCTCACCCGCGCCGGACGTCGTGTCGCCGACGGTCACCAGCCGCCTCCTGCCCGTTCCCTGCGCACTGCCCTGCCGATCTGTCGCTGGATCGCCTCAACGATACGGCAGGTGTGCCCCAGCTCACGTCCTTGGTTGTCCGTCATCGGTGCGTCGCGCGTGACATCTCAGGCATACGCGGTATCCACCGGTACGCCCGGCGGGGGCGCACGGCCGATCAGGTCAGGCCGCCCGCCGCGCCGCGCAGGTGGACGATGTCCCCGGCCGACACCGGCCGCTGGAGCCCGTCCTCGGTGGAGAGGACGAGACGCCCGTCCCCGTCGATCGCGACCGCCTCGCCGACCAGGGACGCACCCCCCGGCAGCTCCGCCCGCACGGTCCGGTCCAGCGTCGCGCAGCCCGCCGCGTAGGCGGCCTGGAGCCCGCTCGCGGCCGCGTCGCCGTCCGCCGCCTTCCACCGGCCGTACCAGTCCTCCAGCGAGCGCAGGACGGCGCGCAGCAGGGTCTCGCGGTCGGTGGAGACCGCTCCGGCGAGCGCCAGCGACCCGGCGGTGGGGGCGGGCAGCTCGTCGGCACGGAGCGAGACGTTGATGCCGAGGCCCACGACGATGCCGTCCCCCGCGAACTCGCCGAGGATGCCGCCCGTCTTGCGCTCCTGCCCCTCGATCGTGACCAGCAGGTCGTTGGGCCACTTCAGCGACATGTCGACGCCGGCCGACTTCGCGAGCCCGGTCGCGGCGGCGACCCCGGCCAGCAGCGGCACCCACCCCCACCGCTCCACGGGGATGTCGCCGGGCTCCAGGTGGACGGAGAAGAACAGCCCGGAGCGGGGCGGTGCGGTCCAGGTCCGCTCCAGCCGTCCGCGCCCCGCGGTCTGCTCCTCGGCGACCAGCACCGTGCCCTCGGCCGCCGCCCCGCCACGGGCCCGCCCGGCGAGGTCGGTGTTGGTGGATCCGGTGGACTCCACGACCTCCAGCGACGTCCACAGCGTGCCCGGCCGCAGCAGCCCGCGCCGCAGCGCGGTCACGTTGAGGGGCGGCCGGTCGAGATCCGACCAGCGGTTGTGTGGCGCATCCGGTGGTGTCATGCAACCCAGCCTAGGTGTGGCAAAGGACGCACTGCCTTTCCGGAGGCGCGCCGATACCCTACGAGTCAGTAGCCAGAGCCGGACTGACGG
The DNA here is from genome assembly GCF_041435495.1 of Streptomyces sp. NBC_01116. NCBI lineage: Bacteria > Bacillati > Actinomycetota > Actinomycetes > Kitasatosporales > Streptomycetaceae > Streptomyces > Streptomyces sp. NBC_01116. The sequence goes on along the minus strand of NZ_CP108644.1, from coordinate 5,459,830 downwards.
CTGGCCGTCCCCCCGTGACCGGTGCCAGACGTCGTCCCCGTGACCAGGCAGGGAGCCGCCCCCCGATGTCCGAGCCGCTAAGCGACATCCACACCACCGCGGGCAAGCTCGCGGACCTGACGCGCCGCATCGACGAGGCGACGCACGCCGGTTCGGCCCGCGCGGTCGAGAAGCAGCACGCCAAGGGCAAGCTGACGGCCCGTGAGCGGGTCGAGCTGCTGCTGGACGAGGGCTCCTTCGTGGAGCTCGACGAGTTCGCCCGGCACCGCTCCACCAACTTCGGCATCGAGAAGAACCGCCCGTACGGGGACGGTGTCGTCACCGGCTACGGCACGGTCGACGGCCGCCCGGTCTGCGTGTACTCGCAGGACTTCACCATCTTCGGCGGTTCGCTCGGCGAGGTCTACGGCGAGAAGATCGTCAAGGTCATGGACTTCGCGCTGAAGACCGGCTGCCCGGTCATCGGCATCAACGACGGCGGCGGCGCGCGGATCCAGGAAGGCGTCGTCGCGCTCGGCCTGTTCGCCGAGATCTTCCGCCGCAACGTGCACGCCTCCGGGGTGATCCCGCAGATCTCGCTGATCGTCGGGCCGTGCGCGGGCGGTGCGGTCTACTCCCCCGCGATCACCGACTTCACGGTGATGGTCGACCAGACCTCGCACATGTTCATCACCGGCCCCGACGTCATCAAGACGGTCACCGGCGAGGACGTCGGCTTCGAGGAGCTGGGCGGCGCCCGTACGCACAACACCACCTCCGGGGTGGCGCACCACATGGCGGGCGACGAGAAGGACGCCATCGAGTACGTCAAGTCCCTGCTGTCCTACCTCCCGTCGAACAACCTCTCCGAGGCCCCGGCCTTCCCGGAGGAGGCCGACCTCGCCACCACCGACGAGGACCGCGAGCTGGACACGCTCATCCCGGACTCGGCGAACCAGCCGTACGACATGCACACCGCGATCGAGCACGTGCTGGACGACGGCGAGTTCCTGGAGACCCAGGCCCTGTTCGCGCCGAACATCATCACCGGATTCGGCCGGGTCGAGGGCCACCCGGTCGGCATCGTCGCCAACCAGCCGATGCAGTTCGCCGGCTGCCTGGACATCAACGCCAGCGAGAAGGCGGCGCGCTTCGTCCGCACCTGCGACGCGTTCAACGTCCCCGTCGTCACCTTCGTGGACGTGCCGGGCTTCCTGCCGGGCGTGGACCAGGAGTACGGCGGCATCATCCGGCGCGGCGCGAAGCTGATCTACGCGTACGCGGAGGCGACGGTCCCGCTGATCACCGTCATCACGCGCAAGGCCTTCGGCGGCGCGTACGACGTGATGGGCTCCAAGCACCTGGGCGCGGACCTGAACCTGGCCTGGCCGACCGCCCAGATCGCCGTCATGGGCGCCCAGGGCGCGGTGAACATCCTGCACCGCCGCACCATCGCCGCCGCCGAGGACCCGGACGCGACGCAGGCCGAGCTGATGACGGCCTACGAGGACGCGCTGCTCAACCCGTACGTGGCGGCCGAGCGCGGCTACGTCGACGCGGTCGTCATGCCGTCCGACACCCGGGCCCATATCGTCAAGGGGCTGCGTCAACTGCGGACGAAGCGGGAATCCCTGCCTCCGAAGAAGCACGGCAACATCCCGCTCTGACCGGTCCCATCAGCCGCTCGCAGAAAGGTCTGCCCATGATCAGGGTCGTACGGGGCAACCCCACCCCGGAGGAGCTGGCCGCCGCACTGGCGGTGGTCCGGGCGCGCGCCGCGGCGGCGTCCGCCGTGTCGTCCGGCGCGCCGCTGCCGCCCGAGCAGTGGTCCGACCCGGGGCGCATCGCCCGGGGCGGCAGCCCGCAGCCGGGCCCCCGGGCCTGGGCGCGGACGTACTGGCCGGCCTGAGGCGCGAAGCCGTCCCCGTCCGCACGGGGGCGGCTTTGAGTACCCGTACTCAGGCGTAGGGGCGGGCGGCGCAGCAGGATCGGGAGCATGCTGTGGTCCGACCCCGAGAACAAGCCGCCGAAGGAACTGCGCGACGCCCAGGCCATGATGCGCAGAGCCGGCGTCCTGCTGGCGCTGGCGATGCTGGTGGCGATGTTCGCCCTCGGCATCCGCTGAGCGCCGGGCCCGCGGCCCACCGGCCCTCGCGGGCCCTTCTACGATGGCCCGCATGACTGATCAGCGCCGTCTCGTGCTCGCCTCCGCCTCCCCCGCCCGTCTCGGTCTGCTGCGCCAGGCCGGATTCGCCCCCGAGGTGATCGTCAGCGGGGTGGACGAGGACGCCATCGACGCACCGACCCCCGCCGAGCTGGCGCTCGTCCTGGCCCGGGCCAAGGCGGCGGCCGTCGCGGAGCGCCCCGAGGCCGCGGGCGCCCTGGTCATCGGCTGCGACTCGGTGCTGGAGCTGGACGGCGAGGCGCTGGGCAAGCCGGCCGACGCCGAGGAGGCCACCGCCCGGTGGAAGGCGATGCGCGGCCGGCCGGGCGTCCTGCGGACCGGGCACAGCGTGATCGACACCGCCTCCGGCCGTACGGCCTCGGCGACGGCGTCCACGGTCGTACGGTTCGGCGAGCCGAGCGACGCCGAGGTGGCCGCCTACGTGGCCTCGGGCGAACCGCTCCACGTCGCGGGGGCGTTCACGCTGGACGGCCGCTCGGCGCCGTTCGTCGACTCCATCGAGGGCGACCACGGCAATGTCATCGGGCTCTCGCTGCCGCTGCTGCGCAGGCTGCTGGGCGAGCTGGACGTCTCCGTCACGGAGCTGTGGGTCTGAGACCCGCGTCGACAACGCTGCGGGTCGGTACGGCTAGCGCGTGGCCGCCAGGGCCGCCTCGTCGCCGACGCCGTCCTCGGCGCGGGGCCCGGGCCCGTACGCCAGCAGGGTGAGCACCAGCAGGGCCAGCACGAGCATCATGAACGCGAAGGCGCCCCAGCCCACCAGGCCGACGGCGACCGCGCCGAGGACGCCGTGCACGACCGCGCAGCCGATCAGGGCGATGCGTCCGAAGCGCGCCGGGGCGCGGTCGCGGGCCCCGGCCAGCAGGGCGATCAGCCCGCACAGGACCAGCAGCAGCCCGGAGAGGCCGCCCATCACCCAGGTGCCGGCGGACATGGCGTCCGGGTCCAGGCCGGCGAGCGACATGTTCTGGTTCTCGGCGATCGTGGCCAGGACGGCGTTGATGAGCACGATGCCCACCGCCTCCCCGAACAGTACGAGCGCGGTCACGATCGCCACCGGTCTGCGCATGACCGATCCACCCCCTGTTACCTGCAGTACGTGCGTAGCGCGGACCTTACTTACGGGTATTCCTGTGTACAAGGGGTCGGACAGGTCCGTACGCCGGGCAAAGAATTCACCGGCCGTTCGTAGGGACCCGACAAAGAAACGCCGTAAGGCGTTGAGCGTAAGGACAGAGACCTGAACCACACCGGCTGGTTACTGTGCGGTTGAGGATCGCGGCGTACCGTGGTGCCACAAGGGATTTCACTACTGGGGCAAGCCTCGGATCACACTCCGTGTGGGCAAGCTCACCATTGGGGACAGGTCGTACGGCCGTGTCGGTAGTCCCTAAACTCAGCTTGTTTCGAGGAGGGAGTCATCGTGCGCAAGGTGCTCATCGCCAACCGTGGCGAAATCGCTGTCCGCGTTGCTCGGGCGTGCCGGGACGCGGGGATCGCGAGCGTCGCGGTCTACGCCGAGCCGGACCGGGACGCGCTGCATGTCCGGGCCGCAGACGAGGCGTTCGCCCTGGGCGGTGACACCCCGGCCGCCAGCTACCTGGACATGGCCAAGGTGCTGCAGGCCGCCAAGGACTCCGGGGCGGACGCGATCCACCCCGGCTACGGATTCCTGTCGGAGAACGCGGAGTTCGCCCAGGCCGTCCTGGACGCCGGACTGACCTGGATCGGCCCGCCGCCGCAGGCCATCCGCGACCTCGGCGACAAGGTCGCCGCCCGGCACATCGCCCAGCGCGCGGGCGCCCCGCTGGTGGCCGGCACCCCGGACCCGGTCTCCGGGTCCGACGAGGTCGTCGCGTTCGCCGAGCAGAACGGACTGCCGATCGCGATCAAGGCCGCCTTCGGCGGCGGCGGTCGCGGCCTGAAGGTGGCCCGCACCCTGGAGGAGATCCCGGAGCTGTACGACTCCGCGGTCCGCGAGGCCGTCGCGGCGTTCGGCCGGGGCGAGTGCTTCGTCGAGCGCTACCTCGACAAGCCGCGCCACGTGGAGACCCAGTGCCTGGCCGACACCCACGGCAACGTGGTCGTCGTCTCCACCCGCGACTGCTCGCTCCAGCGCCGCCACCAGAAGCTCGTGGAGGAGGCCCCGGCCCCGTTCCTGAGCCAGGCGCAGAACGAGGAGCTGTACGCCGCGTCGAAGGCGATCCTGAAGGAAGCCGGCTACGTCGGCGCGGGCACCGTGGAGTTCCTCGTCGGCGTCGACGGCACGATCTCCTTCCTCGAGGTCAACACCCGCCTCCAGGTCGAGCACCCCGTCACCGAAGAGGTCACGGGCATCGACCTCGTACGCGAGATGTTCCGCATCGCCGACGGCGAGGAGCTGGGCTACGGCGACCCCGCCCTGCGCGGTCACTCCTTCGAGTTCCGTATCAACGGCGAGGACCCGGGCCGCGGCTTCCTGCCCGCCCCCGGCACCGTCACCACCTTCGCCCCGCCCACCGGCCCCGGCGTCCGCCTGGACGCGGGCGTCGAGTCCGGCTCGGTCATCGGCCCGGCCTGGGACTCGCTGCTCGCCAAGCTCATCGTGACCGGCGCGACCCGCGAACAGGCGCTCCAGCGCGCCGCCCGCGCGCTCGCCGAGTTCACCGTCGAGGGCATGGCCACCGCCATCCCCTTCCACCGGGCCGTCGTCGCGGACCCCGCCTTCACCGCGAACCCGTTCACCGTCCACACCCGGTGGATCGAGACGGAGTTCGTCAACGAGATCAAGCCCTTCGCCGCACCCGCCGACACGGACACGGACGACGAGGCCGGACGGGAGACCGTCGTCGTCGAGGTCGGCGGCAAGCGCCTGGAGGTGTCGCTGCCGTCCTCGCTGGGCATGTCGCTGGCCCGCACCGGCCTCGCCGCCGGCGCGAAGCCCAAGCGCCGCGCCGCGAAGAAGGCCGGTTCCGCCGCCTCGGGCGACAGCCTCGCCTCGCCCATGCAGGGCACCATCGTCAAGGTCGCGGTGGAGGAGGGTCAGGAGGTCCAGGAGGGCGACCTCGTCGTCGTCCTGGAGGCCATGAAGATGGAGCAGCCGCTCAACGCGCACCGCTCCGGCACCGTCAAGGGCCTCACCGCCGAGGTCGGCGCGTCCATCACCTCCGGCGCGCTGATCTGCGAGATCAAGGACTGACCGCCCGGTTCACTCCGAAGGGGCCCGGTCCACGTCGTGATGACGCGGACCGGGCCCCTTCGTCGCAGTGGCATCCTGGAAACCACAGAGGGTCCGAGGACCGAGGGAGGGGCAGAAGCCATGGCAGGGGCGATCCCGATGGAGACGAGCACGGCACGACCGCCGGCCCGGCCGATGCGAGCGGACGCGCGCCGGAACCACGACCGGCTGGTGGGCGAGGCCCGCAGGTCCTTCGCCGAGCACGGCACGGACGCGTCGCTGGAGGACATCGCCCGGCGGGCGGGCGTGGGCATCGGCACCCTCTACCGGCACTTCCCGAACCGGGACGCCCTGATGAACGCGGTCTTCCAGGACGCCCTGCGCTCACTCCTGGACCGCTCCCGGGAGCTGGCCGCCGCGGAGGCCCCGTGCCGGGCGCTGGTGGACTGGCTGGGCGCGATCGTCACTCATGCGGGTGAGTACCGCGGCCTGGCCCACGGCCTGATGTCCGCCTCGCGCGACGGGAGCTCGGCACTGGCGCAGTGCCATCTGCCGCTCCGGGAGGCGGGCGCGGGGCTGCTGCGCCGGGCCCAGGAGAGCGGGTCGGTGCGGGACGACGTCTCGATCGACGACCTGCTCCAGCTCACCAACGCGATCGCGCTGGCGGCCGAGCAGTCGCCCGACGACCCGGAGTTGGCGGAGCGGCTCCTGCGGCTGACGCTGCGCGGACTGAAGTAGCGGCCGCCGCACGGGGATTCTCCCCGCCCCTTCCCGTGACCGGGGTTCCGCCCCGGATCCCGCTCCTCGCACGCCGGAGGGGTGGGGAGACCCCCGGCACGGGCCTACCGCCGCCGCAGGTCCGCGACCCGGGCGCGCTGCTGCTCCCCCGGGACGTCCGCCAGCGCGGAGGCGCTGCGGAGCTGCGGCCCGAGACCGCCGTTCTGCGTGCGCCGCTGTCCGGGAAGCGGCATGTCCCGGCGGGGCTGACGCCCCGGTGAGGGGCCGTCCCCGCCGGACGCGTCCGCGCCCGGACCCGCCACCGTGATCTCCACGCCCTGGTCCGCCAGGGACTGGAGCTCGGCGGCGGCCCGCTCGTCGTGGAGCGGGGGCTCGTCCGTCACCAGGCGGGTGATCAGTTCGGTGGGCACCGTCTGGAACATGGTGTCCGAGCCGAGCTTGGTGTGGTCCGCCAGGACGACCACCTCCGCGGCGGCCTGCACGAGAGCCCGGTCGACGCTGGCCGAGAGCATGTTGGAGGTGGACAGGCCGCGCTCCGCGGTGAGACCGCTCCCGGAGAGGAAGGCCCGGGAGACCCGCAGCCCCTGGAGGGACTGCTCGGCCCCGCTGCCCACCAGCGCGTAGTTGCTCCCGCGCAGGGTGCCGCCGGTCATGACGACTTCGACCCGGTTGGCATGGGCCAACGCCTGGGCCACCAGCAGGGAGTTGGTGACGACGGTCAGACCGGGGACCCGCGCGAGCCGGCGGGCCAGCTCCTGCGTGGTCGTGCCGGCGCCGACCACGATGGCCTCGCCCTCGCCGACGAGGCCCGCGGCCAGGTCGGCGATGGCCGTCTTCTCCGCGGTGGAGAGATGGGATTTCTGCGGGAAGCCGGACTCCCGCGTAAAACCGCCCGGCAAGACCGCACCGCCGTGCCGGCGGTCGAGGAGTCCTTCTGCCTCCAGTGCCCGCACGTCCCGCCGTACGGTCACTTCGGAGGTCTGGACGACGCGGGCGAGCTCACGGAGCGATACCGCCCCGTTGGCACGCACCATTTCGAGGATCAACTGACGACGTTCTGCAGCGAACACGGAACTGACAGTAACCTGACCGCAGGTGAGTTTTCAGCAGTTTGCGCCGAATAACAGAAGTTGTACTTCGAAGGGGCCTCCAAGTGGTATAGGAGGCCCCTTTGTTGTCCGCGGGTGATCACGGAGCGGCGCGGCGTCGCCCGGACTGACGGGGGTTGACGCGGATTGTCCGGCCCCGCGGGCCCTCAGCCCTCGCCCGTGAGCTTGCGGGTGTGCAGCTGCCGGGCCACTTCGGCGATCGATCCGGACAGGGACGGGTACACGGTGAAGGCGTTTGCGATCTGTTCCACCGTCAGGTTGTTGTCGACCGCGATCGAGATGGGGTGGATCAGCTCGCTGGCGCGCGGCGCGACCACGCAGCCGCCGACCACGATGCCCGTACCGGGGCGGCAGAAGATCTTGACGAAGCCGTCGCGGATGCCCTGCATCTTGGCGCGCGGGTTGCGCAGCAGCGGCAGCTTCACCACCCGGGCCTCGATCTTGCCCGCGTCCACCTCGGCCTGGCTGTAGCCGACGGTGGCGATCTCCGGGTCGGTGAAGACGTTGGCGGAGACGGCCTTGAGGTTCAGCGGCGCGACCGCGTCGCCCAGGAAGTGGTACATCGCGATACGGCCCTGCATCGCGGCGACCGAGGCCAGCGCGAAGATGCCGGTGACGTCGCCGGCCGCGTAGACGCCGGGGGCGCTGGTGCGCGAGACGCGGTCGGTGAGGACGTGCCCGGAGTCCTTGAGCCGTACGCCGGCCTCCTCCAGCCCCATGCCCGCGGTGTTCGGGATCGCGCCGACCGCCATCAGACAGTGCGAGCCGGTGATGACCCGGCCGTCGGCCAGCGTCACCTCGACCCGGTCGCCGACGCGCTTGGCGGACTGGGCGCGGGAGCGGGCCATGACGTTCATCCCGCGGCGGCGGAAGACGTCCTCCAGGACGGCGGCGGCGTCCGGGTCCTCGCCGGGCAGCACCCGGTCGCGGGAGGAGACGAGGGTGACGCGCGAGCCGAGCGCCTGGTAGGCCCCGGCGAACTCGGCGCCGGTGACACCGGATCCGACGACGATGAGCTCCTCGGGGAGTTCGTCGAGGTCGTAGACCTGGGTCCAGTTCAGGATGCGCTCGCCGTCGGGCTGCGCGTCCGGGATCTCCCGGGGGTGGCCGCCGGTCGCTATCAGCACGGCGTCGGCGGTCAGCCGCTCCTCGGTGCCGTCCGCGGCGGTGACGACGACCTGTCGGGACCCGTCGGCGGCCTGGAGCCCGTCGAGCCGTCCCCGGCCGCGCATCACCCGGGCGCCGGCCCGGGTGACGGAGGCGGTGATGTCGTGGGACTGGGCGAGCGCCAGGCGCTTGACCCGGCGGTTGACCTTGCCGAGGTCCACGCCGACGACCCGGGCGGCCTGCTCCACGTGGGGGGTGTCGTCGGCGACGATGATGCCCAGCTCCTCGTACGAGGAGTCGAAGGTGGTCATCACCTCGGCCGTGGCGATCAGGGTCTTCGAGGGCACGCAGTCGGTGAGGACCGAGGCCCCGCCGAGACCGTCGCAGTCGACGACGGTCACCTCCGCACCGAGCTGGGCGCCCACCAGGGCTGCCTCGTAGCCGCCGGGGCCGCCGCCGATGATCACGATCCGGGTCACGAAAAGTCCGCCTCGCGTTGGGTTACCCCGCGGCCGCCCTGCCGCCCCGGCCGGGGGTCCGGGGGATCGCCCCGGGGGAATGCAGTACGTCCTCCATTGTCCCGCACGCGCCAAGGTGCTTCGCCCCGGGGCCCTCCATACGGGAAAGAGGGCGTCCGCCGCACGGGAACGAGCTGCCCGCACACCGAGGTGCGCGCCTCCCCGCACTCCCCCGACCGGGGCCTTCGTCACAGGAACCGCCGCTCCCGCGCCCACCTCCCGTACCCTCGGTCCCATGTCGCTCTACGCCGCGTACGCCGGCAACCTCGACGCGCGGCTGATGACCCGCCGCGCCCCGCATTCCCCGATGCGCAGCACCGGCTGGCTCAACGGCTGGCGGCTGACCTTCGGCGGGGAGCAGATGGGCTGGGAGGGGGCGCTGGCCACCGTGGTGGAGGCGCCGCGCTCCCAGGTCTTCGTCGCGCTGTACGACCTGGCGCCGATGGACGAGGACTCCATGGACCGCTGGGAGGGCGTCGGCCTCGACATCTACCGCCGGATGCGCGTCCGGGTGCACACCCTGGACGGCGAGGAGCCGGCCTGGATGTACGTGCTGAACGGCTACGAGGGCGGTCTGCCCTCGGCGCGCTATCTCGGCGAGATCGCGGACGCCGCGGAATCCGCCGGCGCACCGCACGATTATGTGATGGAGCTGCGCAAGCGCCCCTGCTGACCAGGGCGGACCGGGTCCGGTCGCACCATATTCGTGCGAAAGCACAAAGACCCGCGGCGCGTCTTTGCGCCAGGGCATCTACGCGCGTAGGGATCGAGCGGTTACCCTCGTCCGCGTGAACGCATCTGTTATTCCGGACAACATCCAGGGCGACCCGCGGGCAGCCGCCGCCGGGGCCGCCGCCCGCCTGCGCGAGCTGACCGGCGCCGAGACCCATGACGTCGCCCTGGTGATGGGCTCCGGCTGGGCGCCCGCGGGCGAAGCGCTCGGCGTCCCGGACGCCGAGTTCCCCGTGACCGACCTGCCCGGCTTCCCGGCGCCCGCCGTCGAGGGCCACGGCGGCACGGTCCGCTCCTACCGGATCGGCGAGAAGCGCGCGCTGGTCTTCCTCGGCCGCACGCACTTCTACGAGGGCCGGGGCGTCGCCGCCGTCGCCCACGGCGTCCGTACGGCGGTGGCCGCGGGCTGCGGGACCGTCATCCTGACGAACGGCTGCGGCGGCCTGCGCGAGGGCATGCGCCCGGGCCAGCCGGTCCTGATCAGCGACCACATCAACCTGACGGCCGCCTCCCCGATCATCGGCGCCAACTTCGTCGACCTCACCGACCTGTACTCGCCGCGCCTGCGCGCGCTGTGCAAGGAGATCGACGACACCCTCGAAGAGGGCGTCTACGTCCAGTTCCCCGGCCCGCACTACGAGACCCCGGCCGAGATCAACATGGTCCGGGTCATGGGCGGCGACCTGGTGGGCATGTCCACGGTCCTGGAGGCCATCGCGGCCCGGGAGGCGGGCGCGGAGGTGCTCGGCCTCTCCCTCGTCACCAACCTGGCGGCGGGCCTGTCCGGAGAGCCCCTCAACCACGAGGAGGTCCTCCAGGCCGGCCGCGACTCGGCGACCCGGATGGGCGCGCTGCTGGCCCGGGTGCTCGACCGCGTCTGAGCCGCGCTTCCAGCCCGTCCGGCGTCAGAGGGCCGGGGTCCGGGGCGGAGCCCCGGCCTCTCCCCGGACGCCCCGCGACACCCGCACCCACCCCCGTACCTCCTCCGCACCCCCGAAAGGCGGACCCCGTGCAGCACGACCTCATCGCACAGGCCAGGACCTGGCTGGCCGAGGACCCCGACCCCGACACGCGTGCGGAGCTGGGCGCGATCGTCGAGGCGGGCGACACCGCCGAACTGGCCGCCCGTTTCGCGGGCACGCTCCAGTTCGGCACCGCCGGGCTGCGCGGGGAGCTGGGAGCCGGGCCCATGCGGATGAACCGGTCCGTGGTGATCCGGGCGGCGGCGGGTCTCGCCGCCTATCTGAAGGACCAGGGCGAGGAGGGCGGCCTCGTCGTCATCGGCTACGACGCCCGCTACAAGTCGGAGGACTTCGCGCGCGACACCGCGGCCGTGATGACGGGCGCCGGACTGCGCGCCGCCGTGCTGCCCCGCCCGCTCCCCACTCCCGTGCTGGCGTACGCCATAAGGCATCTGGGCGCGGTCGCCGGGGTCGAGGTCACCGCCAGCCACAACCCGCCGCGCGACAACGGCTACAAGGTCTACCTCGGCGACGGCTCGCAGATCGTGCCTCCGGCCGACGGCGAGATCGCCGCCGCCATCGACGCGGTCGGCCCGCTGGCGGGCGTGCCACGCCCGGAGGGCGGCTGGGAGGTCCTCGGCGACGAGGTCCTGGCCGCCTACCTGGCCCGTACGGACGCGGTCCTGGCCCCCGGCAGCCCCCGTACGGCACGGACCGTCCACACCGCGATGCACGGCGTCGGCACCTCCGTACTGACCGCCGCGTTCGAGCGGGCCGGGTTCCCGGCGCCGGTCCTCGTCACCGAGCAGGCCGAGCCCGACCCCGCGTTCCCCACCGTGGCCTTCCCCAACCCGGAGGAGCCCGGCGCGATGGATCTCGCCTTCGCCACCGCGCGCCGGGCGGCGCCGGACCTGATCATCGCCAACGACCCGGACGCGGACCGCTGCGCCGTCGCCGTGCCCGACACCGCCACGGAGGGCGGCTGGCGGATGCTGCGCGGCGACGAGGTGGGTGCGCTGCTCGCCGCGCACCTGGTGGAGCGGGGCGTGAGCGGCGTGTTCGCGGAGTCGATCGTGTCGTCGTCGCTGCTCGGCCGGATCGCGGAGAAGGCGGGCCTCGGTTACGAGGAGACCCTGACGGGCTTCAAGTGGATCGCCCGGGTGGACGGACTGCGGTACGGGTACGAGGAGGCGCTCGGCTACTGCGTGGACCCCGAGGGCGTCCGCGACAAGGACGGCATCACCGCCGCGCTGCTCGTCGCCGAGCTGGCCTCCGTACTCAAGGAGCGGGGCCGTACGCTCCTGGACCTGCTGGACGACCTGGCCCTCGCGCACGGCCTGCACGCCACCGACCAGCTCTCGGTGCGGGTGGAGGACCTCTCGGTCATCGCGGACGCCATGGCCCGGCTCCGCGCGCAGCCGCCGACCGCGCTGGCCGGCCTCGCCGTCACCTCGGCCGAGGACCTGGCGCGGGGCACCGACAGGCTGCCGCCCACCGACGGGCTGCGCTACCACCTGGAGGGCGCCCGGGTGATCGTCCGCCCGAGCGGCACCGAGCCGAAGCTGAAGTGCTATCTGGAGGTCGTCGTCCCGGTGGCGGACGCGGCCGGGCTGCCCGCCGCGCGGGCCCGGGGCGCCGAACTGCTCGCCGGGATCAAGCGGGACCTCGCGGCGGCCGCGGGGATCTGACGCACCGCCCCCACGCCGGAGGGCCGGCACCCCGGGAGGGGCGCCGGCCCTCCGGGCCTCTCGTTCGGATCATGTCGGGCTCAGCCGATCGCCCCCACCACCACGAGCACGACGGCCCCGGCGACGGCCGGGGCGATCACCTCGTAGGCCCAGCGCACGGAGCCCCGGTCCGCGCCCTCGGCCGTCGTGCCGCCGGAGCGCTCGGCCAGGTCCCGCAGATCGCGGACGGTCTGGTCGGCGGACGCGGTGCGGGCGGCGGAGTCGCGGACGTCGGCGCTGACCGACGTACGGCCGTAGGGGTCGTCGTGCGCCGCGCGGGCCGCGCTGCGCGCCGCGCGCTTGCGGGCGCGCAGGGAGACCGGGATGGCCCACAGCTGGTACTTCGTGCCGTCCCGGGCGAGCAGCTCGGAGGAGTACGAGGCCCGTACGTCGGCGACCTCGGTCCAGGGCAGCTGGATCGTCCGGAACGGGTTGCGGATCCGGATGCGCTCGTCGTCCACGAAGACGGCGGGCCGGAGGGTGAAGGCCACGACCAGCGGCACCACCAGGAGCAGCGCGGCCGCCGCCAGCCAGGGCACCCGCCCCTCGCCCCGGATCATGGCGTCCCCGGCCATCCAGGCGATCAGCAGGAGCAGCAGCGACCCGCAGACCAGTGCGGCGACGGAACGGTGGGTCCGGGTCGCGGGGTGCGGCTCTGCGGGAGGTGTGGGGCTCGTCATGGGGCCGATTCTGCCTGACGGGCGCGGGGGCCGACGGAGCGGCCGCACCGCCCGGTCGCGCGGCCGTGACGCCCGGAGGAGCGGGGCGCGCGGGACGGGGTGCGGGACGCACGGACGGTCCGGCCCCCTGTACAGGTCGCTACGCGCGTAGATATGCTCCTCTGGTGACCATGCCCACCACTGCTCCCGCATTCTCCGACGCGACGGCGTCCGACAGTGCGCTGCGCCGCTTCCTGTTCGGGCTGCCCGGCGTCGACGCCGTCGGCCTCGAAGCGCGCGCCGCCTCCCTCGGAACCCGTTCGATCAAGACGACGGCCAAGGCGTACGCCATCGATCTCGCCATCTCGATGATCGACCTGACGACGCTGGAAGGCGCGGACACCCCGGGCAAGGTCCGGGCTCTCGCCGCCAAGGCCGTCAACCCCGACCCGACCGACCGCACGACGCCCCGCACCGCGGCGGTCTGCGTCTATCCCGACATGGCGGCCACCGCCGCCGCCGCGCTGGCCGGGTCCGGCGTGAAGGTGGCGTCCGTGGCGACCGCCTTCCCGGCGGGCCGTGCCGCGCTGGACGTCAAGCTCGCGGACGTCCGCGACGCCGTGGCGGCCGGGGCCGACGAGATCGACATGGTGATCGACCGGGGGGCGTTCCTCTCCGGCCGGTTCCTGAAGGTGTACGAGGAGATCCTCGCCGTGAAGGCGGAGTGCGGGACCGCCCGCCTCAAGGTGATCTTCGAGACCGGCGAGCTGTCCACGTACGACAACATCCGCCGGGCGTCCTGGATCGGGATGCTGGCGGGCGCGGACTTCATCAAGACCTCGACCGGCAAGGTGGCCACCAACGCCACCCCCGCGAACACCCTCCTCATGCTGGAGGCCGTCCGCGACTTCCGGGCGGCCACCGGCACGCAGATCGGCGTGAAGCCGGCCGGCGGCATCCGCACCACCAAGGACGCGGTGAAGTTCCTGGTGCTGGTGAACGAGACCGCGGGCGAGGACTGGCTGGACCCGCACTGGTTCCGGTTCGGCGCGTCCAGCCTGCTCAACGACCTGCTGATGCAGCGCCAGAAGCTCAGCACCGGCCGTTACTCCGGCCCCGATTACGTGACGGTGGACTGATAGCCATGGCATCCGCATTCGAGTACGCACCGGCGCCGGAGTCCCGCTCCGTCGTCGACATCGCCCCGTCGTACGGGCTGTTCATCGACGGCGAGTTCACCGAGGCCGCCGACGGCAAGGTCTTCAAGACCGTCTCGCCGAGCAGCGAGGAGGTCCTCTCCGAGGTCGCGCGGGCCGGCGCTGCGGACGTGGACCGGGCCGTGAAGGCGGCCCGCAAGGCGTTCGAGAAGTGGTCGGCGCTGCCCGGCTCCGAGCGCGCCAAGTACCTGTTCCGGATCGCCCGGATCATCCAGGAGCGCAGCCGCGAGCTGGCCGTTCTCGAAACCCTCGACAACGGCAAGCCGATCAAGGAGACCCGCGACGCGGACCTCCCGCTGGTCGCGGCGCACTTCTTCTACTACGCGGGCTGGGCCGACAAGCTCGACCACGCGGGGTACGGGGCGAACCCCCGCCCGCTGGGCGTGGCCGGCCAGGTCATCCCGTGGAACTTCCCGCTGCTGATGCTCGCGTGGAAGATCGCCCCGGCGCTCGCCACGGGCAACACGGTGGTCCTGAAGCCCGCCGAGACGACCCCGCTGAGCGCACTGTTCTTCGCGGACATCTGCCGCCAGGCCGGGCTGCCCAAGGGCGTCGTGAACATCCTGACCGGCTACGGCGACGCGGGCGAGGCCCTCGTCACGCACCCGGACGTGAACAAGGTCGCCTTCACCGGTTCGACCGCCGTCGGCAAGGCGATCGCGCGCTCCGTCGCGGGTACGGACAAGAAGGTCACCCTGGAGCTGGGCGGCAAGGGCGCGAACATCGTGTTCGACGACGCGCCGATCGACCAGGCCGTCGAGGGCATCGTCACCGGGATCTTCTTCAACCAGGGCCAGGTCTGCTGCGCGGGCTCCCGGCTGCTGGTCCAGGAGTCGGTCCAGGACGAGGTGCTGGACGCCCTGAAGCGCCGGCTGTCCACGCTGCGGCTGGGCGACCCGCTGGACAAGAACACCGACATCGGCGCGATCAACTCCGCCGAGCAGCTCGCCCGGATCACCGCCCTGGTGGAGACCGGCGAGGCGGAGGGCGCGGAGCGCTGGAGCGCCCCCTGCGAACTGCCGTCGTCCGGTTACTGGTTCGCCCCGACGCTCTTCACGAACGTCACCCAGGCGCACACGGTGGCCCGTGACGAGATCTTCGGCCCGGTGCTCTCCGTCCTCTCCTTCCGCACCCCGGACGAGGCGGTCGCCAAGGCGAACAACAGTCAGTACGGCCTCTCGGCCGGCATCTGGACGGAGAAGGGCTCCCGCATCCTCGCGGTGGCCGGCAAGCTCCGCGCGGGCGTCGTCTGGGCCAACACGTTCAACAAGTTCGACCCGACGTCGCCGTTCGGCGGCTACAAGGAGTCGGGCTACGGCCGCGAGGGCGGCCGCCACGGCCTGGAGGCGTACCTCGATGTCTGACCAGAACCGTCTTGGCGTCTTCAAGACCTACAAGCTGTACGTCGGGGGCAAGTTCCCCCGCTCCGAGAGCGGCCGGGTGTACGAGGTGACGGACTCCAAGGGCCAGTGGCTCGCCAACGCGCCGCAGTCCTCCCGCAAGGACGCGCGCGACGCGGTCGTCGCCGCGCGCAAGGCGTTCGGCGGCTGGTCGGGCGCGACCGCGTACAACCGCGGCCAGGTCCTCTACCGCGTCGCGGAGATGCTGGAGGGCCGCAAGGACCAGTTCGTCCGCGAGGTGGCCGCCTCCGAGGGGCTGTCGAAGTCGAAGGCGGCGGCCGCGGTGGACGCGGCGATCGACCGCTGGGTCTGGTACGCGGGCTGGACCGACAAGATCGGCCAGATCTCGGGCGGGGCCAACCCGGTCGCGGGGCCGTATCTCAACCTCTCCACCCCCGAGCCGACGGGCGTCGTCGCGGTCCTCGCGCCGCAGGAGTCGTCGCTCCTCGGGCTGGTCTCGGTGATCGCCCCGGTGATCGCGACCGGCAACACGGCGGTCGTCATCGCCTCGGCGGACGCCCCGCTGCCCGCGCTCTCGCTCGGAGAGGTGCTGGCCACCTCGGACGTCCCCGGCGGCGTGGTCAACATCCTGTCGGGCGCCACGGCGGAGCTGGCGGCCCCGCTCGCCGCACACCAGGACGTCAACGCGATCGACCTCACCGGTGCGGACACCGCCCTGGCGAAGGAGCTGGAGATCGCGGCCGCGGACAACCTGAAGCGCGTCCTGCGGCCGGGCCCGGTGGACGCGGACGGCGCGGCGGACTCCGCCGACTGGTCGGCCTCCCCCGGCACGCACCGCCTGACGGCGTTCCTGGAGACCAAGACGGTGTGGCACCCGACGGGCGCCCTGGGAGCCTCCGGCTCCTCGTACTGACGCGCACCCGAAGCCCGGACGGGGCCGCCCTCCCACCCCGGGGCGGCCCCGTCCGCCGTCTCCGCGCGCCGGGCGTCAGCCGGTGACGAGCCCGGTGACCGTCCCCACCACCGGCAGGTCGCCCAGCGAGCCGCCGCTGGTGATCGGGTCCGTGAGGACGGCCGTGGTCAGCGGCTTGAAGTCCGCGATCTGGGTGCCCACGGCGTTGTCCAGCGGGTCCACCCCGGTGTTGGCCAGCGGGTCCAGCTGGAGGTCGGTGATCGGGGCGACGCTGCTGGCCAGCGAGGTCCCGAGCGCGCTGGTCACCGCCGGTGCGGCGGTCTCGCCGACCGCCTGGAGGGCCGAGGCGCCCTGGTCCGGGATCTCCGCGACCGGGGGCAGCTGGACGGCCCCCGCGGAGCCCGCACCGGCTCCCAGGGCGGCCCCCAGCGCGGTGATGGTCAGACCCGCGCGCAGCAGGACGCGACGTTCGGGCTTACGTGCATGAAGTGCCATGTTTTCCACCTGATCGAACCTGGTCGGGTAATCGTCTGTGCGCGCAGAGTAGTTGAGGTGTGATGCTGGATACCAACAGGAGGCCCGAGGGGTCCCCTGCGCGGGTCAATGCCTCACACTTCTGTTCTGTGAGTTCCCAACCGATCCCGACCCGCGTCGTCCTGCTCGCGGGCCCCTCCGGCTCCGGCAAGTCCGTCCTGGCCGCCCGCACCGGTCTGCCGGTGCTGCGCCTGGACGACTTCTACAAGGAGCACGACGACCCGACGCTGCCCCGGGTCCCCGGCTCCGCGGACATCGACTGGGACTCCGCCCGGTCCTGGGACGCGGACGCGGCGGTGGCCGCCATCGCCGAGCTGTGCCGGTGCGGCCGGACGGACGTTCCGGTGTACGACATCGCCACCAGCTCCCGTACGGACCACGAGGCCTTCCACATCGAGCGGTCACCGCTGTTCGTGGCGGAGGGCATCTTCGCGGCGGACATCGCCGAACGCTGCCAGGACCTGGGGCTGCTGGCGGACGCGCTGTGCCTGCGCGGCCGCCCGTCCACCACGTTCCGGCGGCGGCTGGTGCGGGATCTGCGCGAGGGCCGCAAGTCGGTGCCGTTCCTGCTGCGGCGGGGCTGGCGGCTGATGCGGGCCGAACGCCGCATCGTGGCCCGCCAGACGGCCCTGGGGGCGTATCCCTGCGGCAAGGAGGAGGCGCTGGGGCGGTTCGCCGCCGCGGCGGCCGGGCGCTGCCGCAGGGCGGGCGTGGGAGCGCCGGTCCCGGAGTAGGGACGGGCGCCCCGCCCGCGCTCAGCCGGCGGGGGCCGCGCAGCCGAAGGTCCTGGCGGCGGCCTTCACGAAGGGCTCGACGTAGGCGTCCCGCTGGGGAAGGTCCGCGTGGAGCTTGCTCGCTTCCAGGTACTGCTGTCCCGAGTCCACCGCCAGGTAGAGGGGGTCGCCCTCCGCGCAGCGCAGGATGAATCCAGCACCCTTGTCGACGATTTCCGCTTCCCGGCCGCCCCGCGCCGCGCCGGTGACCGTGCCCGGAAACTTCCGCATGGCGGCGATGAGCAGCGGGTCCCGGGAGGCCGTGTACTTCATGAAGCCGTCCGCACGGACATGGCCGCGCGTCTCGTCGTCCAGGGTCAGCTTGCAGGTCCACAGGTCGGTGGGGGCCTTCTGCCCCTCGTCGAGGACCTTCGCCCCTGCCGGCACCTGGCCCGCCACGGTCAGGCCGTCCAGGCCGCACACCTGTCCCGCGGTGACCGGGCGGGCGGCGTCGGAGCGCGGAGGCACGAGCGTTCCGGGCTTCCCGGGGAGGTCACCGCATCCGGTCCGGGCCGCGACGGTCCGTACGGTGTCGGTGGCCAGGGCGGCGAAGGCGGCGCGGTCGGCAGCCGGTTCGGTGATGTCGAACTCGGCGACCACCGGCCGGTCCGTCCAGCACTTCTCGGGCAGCATGACCCACGCCTTGTGAGCGTCGACGCCGCCGGTCACCTCGCCGCTGAAGAACGAGGCGCCCGTCGGGTAGGGCTCACTCTCGAAGGTCAGCGGATCGTGGCCTCGTACCCGCCAGAGCCGAACAGTCAGCCGGCTCTCGCCCGAGCCGGGGACGACGGACGACTTCTCGACCCCGCACGTCGTATCCGTCAGGTCGTCGTCATCCAGACCGTCCCCTTCGGCGTCCAGACGCCCGGACCCCGGAAGGACCGCGTCCGCCTTCTCCGCCGAGACCAGGTCCCCGCAGATCCGCTCAGCCGTCAGCACGTTGGTGTTGCGCCAGGCGTGCGACAGCCCCGCCACCGTCACGACCAGAACGGCCACGACCGCCCGGACCATCCATGCCGGCCTCGTGCGGCCCACTGCTGCGCTCACTTGCTCACTTCCTGGTTCGCGGGCGGCCGCGGGCAACGGCGCCGACCACACCGTAACGGTCGGGGCACACGGAGAAGCGGGGCCGTACAGGACCCCCCGGCCCGTACGACCCCGCTGTGTCTCCCCCGTGGCCCTCGCCTCCCCCGAAGCGACGGGCCGTTCCCCCGTGGTTCCCCCGAACCCCCTCGATCCCCGTTTTCTCCTGCTCCCCCGTGCTTCCCCCGTGGCCCCCGCCTCCCCCGAGACGGAGGGCCCAGCCTCAGGCCACCAACTCGCCGAAGGACTCCTGCTCGTCACGTCCGAAGCTGAGGACCTCGTCCTCGCGCAGCCGGCGCAGGGAGCGCCAGATGCTGGACTTCACCGTGCCGACACTGATGTCGAGGATCGACGCGATCTCCGGGTCGGTGCGGCCCTCGTAGTACCGCAGGACCAGCATCGTGCGCTGGAGTTCGGGCAGCCGGGCGAGCGCCTGCCAGAGCACCGCCCGCAGCTCCGTGCCGCGCATCGCGTCCGTGTCGCCCACCGTCTCCGGCAGCTCCTCGGTCGGGTATTCGTTGAGCTTGCGCCTGCGCCAGGCGCTGATGTGCAGATTGGTCATGGTGCGGCGCAGATAGCCGCCGACCGCCGCCTTGTCGCTGATCCGGTCCCACGCCCGGTACGTCGAGAAGAGGGCGCTCTGCAGCAGGTCCTCGGCCTCGAACCGGTCACCGGTCAGGTGGTAGGCGGTCGCGTACAGGGAGGCCCGTCGCTCCTGGACGTAGGCCGTGAACGCCGCTTCGGCGTCCGCGTCCCCCGTCCTGGCCGTGCGGTCCCCCGCGGCCTCCCCGTACGCGCTCGCCGCACCCTTGGGCGCGTCGACCACCGCCATGTACGGCATGCGCACCTGCTCCGCCGCCGTCTGGTGCTGACGCCCGGCGCTCCGAACACACCCCCGTACATTCGTGGCGCCGGACTTCTCCGTGCTCCGCCCGACGTCGTGGAGACGCGTGACAACCGCGCTTGAGCCGGTGCTGTGCAGTGCGTTCATCTCGCGCCCCCTATCGGTGGAGTCCGTTCTCGTTCCCTGCTGACCACGAGCTTGCCGGGGCAGTTTCATGGCGCTGTCCCCCGACTGTCACAGGCCTGTCACAGGGGTGGCCGGGGCCGTGCCCGGACAATCGGAGGGGGCCACAGGTCGAACTGAAGCGCCACCATGGGCCAGAATGACGTCCGTGCCTTTCCTGTTGCTGATCGAGGACGACGACGCCATCCGCACGGCCCTCGAACTCTCGTTGTCACGCCAGGGCCACCGTGTGGCCACCGCGGCGACGGGAGAGGACGGCCTGGAACTGCTGCGTGAGCAGCGGCCCGACCTGGTCGTGCTGGATGTGATGCTGCCCGGGATCGACGGTTTCGAGGTGTGCCGGCGTATCCGCCGCACCGACCAGCTGCCGATCATTCTGCTGACCGCGCGCAGCGACGACATCGACGTCGTGGTGGGACTGGAGTCCGGCGCGGACGACTATGTGGTGAAACCCGTCCAGGGCCGGGTGCTGGACGCCCGGATCCGGGCGGTGCTGCGCCGCGGGGAGCGCGAGTCGACCGACTCGGCGACCTTCGGCAACGTGGTGATCGACCGCTCCGCCATGACCGTCACCAAGGACGGCGAGGACCTCCAGCTCACGCCGACCGAGCTGCGGCTCCTGCTGGAGCTGAGCCGCCGGCCCGGCCAGGCCCTGTCCCGGCAGCAGTTGCTGCGCCTGGTGTGGGAGCACGACTACCTGGGCGACTCCCGTCTGGTGGACGCCTGTGTGCAGCGGCTGCGCGCGAAGGTGGAGGACGTGCCGTCCTCGCCGACCCTGATCCGTACGGTGCGGGGCGTGGGCTACCGGCTGGACTCGCCTCAGTGACCGAAACCGCCAAGCGGTCCCTGCGCGCCGGTCTGCGCTGGACCAGTCTGCGGCTGCGCCTGGTCGTGGTGTTCGCGCTGGTGGCGCTGACGGCCGCGGTCTCCGCTTCGGGGATCGCGTACTGGCTCAACCGCGAGGCCGTGCTGACGCGTACGCAGGACACCGCGCTCGACGACTTCCGGCGGCAGATGCAGGAGACCGCGGCGGGGCTGCCGACGCGCCCCACCAAGGACGACCTCCAGCGGGCCGCCGGGGAGATGGCGTCCAGCAGTCCGGGCTACAGCGTGCTGCTGGTGGCCGAGCGCGAGCGCGGCAAGCCGATCGTGGGCTACTCCGACCTGGACAGCTTCACCCGGGCCGACGTGCCGGACTCGCTCCAGGAGCAGGTGGCCCGCAAGCAGCCGCTGACGTCGAGCAACGAGCACGAGTACCACCTGTTCTGGCAGCGGACGAGCATCGCGGGCACGCCGTACCTGGTCGCCGGTACGCGGATCATCGGCGGCGGCCCGACCGGTTACATGCTCAAGTCCCTCGACCAGGAACGGCAGGACCTCAACTCACTGGCCTGGTCGCTGGGGATCGCCACCGCTCTCGCGCTGGTCGGCTCGGCGCTGCTCGCGCAGGCCGCCGCGACGACGGTGCTGCGTCCGGTGCAGCGGCTCGGCGACGCGGCCCGCAAGCTCGGCGAGGGCAAGCTCGACACCCGGCTGGAGGTGTCGGGCACCGACGAACTCGCCGATCTCTCCCGTACGTTCAACAGAACGGCCGGCTCACTGGAGAAGAAGGTCGCGGACATGAGCGCGCGGGAGGAGGCGAGCCGCCGGTTCGTCGCCGACATGTCGCACGAGCTGCGCACCCCGCTGACCGCGATCACCGCGGTGGCCGAGGTGCTGGAGGACGAGGCGGACACCCTCGACCCGATGATCGCGCCCGCGGTGCATCTGGTGGTCAGCGAGACCCGGCGGCTGAACGACCTGGTGGAGAACCTGATGGAGGTGACCCGCTTCGACGCGGGCACGGCCCGGCTGGTTCTGGACACGGTCGACGTGGCCGACCAGGTGACGGCGTGCATCGACGCGCGGGCCTGGCTGGACGCGGTGGACCTGGACGCGGAGCGCGGCATGATGGTCCGGCTCGATCCGCGCCGGCTGGACGTGATCCTGGCCAATCTGATCGGCAACGCCCTCAAGCACGGGGGTTCGCCGGTGGGCGTACGGGTGCGGACCGAGGGCGAGGAGCTGGTCATCGACGTACGGGACCACGGTCCGGGCATCCCCGAGGACGTGTTGCCGCACGTCTTCGACCGGTTCTACAAGGCCAGCGCCTCCCGGCCGCGGTCGGAGGGCAGCGGGCTCGGCCTCTCCATCGCCATGGAGAACGCGCACATCCACGGCGGTGACATCACGGCGGCGAACTCGCCGGACGGCGGCGCCGTCTTCGAACTGCGGCTGCCGCGCGACGCCGAGAAGCTCGCGCACCACGACGAACCGGGGGCGGACGCCCCGGACGAGAACGGGGCGACGTGAAGCGCGGCGATGTCACGTACCGGCGAGGCCCGCTCCGGCGGCGTACGGCAGCCTCGTTGGCGGCCGTGCTGACGGCCGCCGCGCTGGCCTCCGGGTGCGGGATCCGTACGACCTCGGTGCCGGTGGACGCGGGGGCCGCGCCCTCCCGGGTGCCGTGCCGGCTGTCGGCGTCGGACGTCGCCGGCCGGTCGGCGGCCGGCGTGAGCGCCACGGTGTATCTGGTGTGCACCTCGCAGCTGGTCACCGTGGACCGCCCGGTGGCGGCGGACGCGACCGGCGCCGACCCGGTGGCGGCCGCCCGGACCCTGCTGAAGGAGGTCCAGCAGGCGCCGCCCGCGAACGAGCGGCGGGCCGGGTTCACCACCGCGGTTCCGGCGGGGCTGCGGGTGACTCCGGTCCGGGACGACGATCCGGAGGGCACCGTGCGCCTCAGCAGCCAGCCGGAGGACCTGTCGGCGGAGGCGCTGGCCCAGCTGGTGTGCACGTACGCGGAGAGCGAGACGCTGGTCCGGGACGGGTCCGTGGTCCTGGGCGGGCCCGGGGACTACCCGCCGCGCGGTTATCTGTGCACCTCGCAGACGAAGTCCCGGCCGGGCGACCTGGCCACGCCGGACGGCGTCCGGCAGGACTGACGCGGGTCCCGCGCGGCCTGACGGCTCTCCCGGGCCGGGGGGCCGTCAGGGAGGCGGGCCGCGACGGCGCGGAACCGATCCCGCCGGTCGCGGCGTCTTGGTGGACGTGCGTCACAGTTCGGACGGCCAGACCGTCATCCACTTCCGCGCGGCGGGGGTCACTCTCCTTGTCGCGCATCTGCTGTTCGTCGGGTGGCTGACGCTGCGCCCGCTGGACGTCCCCTGGATCACCGCGGCGAACTTCGAGCCGCTCGCCGGGATCAGGGCGGACCTCGCGCTGGGACCGGCCGAGGCGGCCCGCCGGATCGGCGGGGCGCTGGCGCTGCTGGCCCCGCTCGGGGTGCTGCTGCCGATGGCCGGGGGGCGGATCTTCGTCTCCCCCTGGGTCTCCCTGCTGCGTACGGTCGCCGCCGGGGCGCTGATCTCGATGGCCATCGAGCTGGGCCAGACCGGGGTGCCCGGTCAGATCGTCGACATCGACTCGCTGCTGCTGAACACCACCGGGGTCGTACTGGCCCATCTGCTGGTCGTCCCGGTCTGCCGGGCGCGGCTGCGCCGCAAGGGGCTGCCGGGGGTGCGGGACCTGGCCCGCTACCGGCAGGAGACCCGCCTCAGGGACGAGGCCCCTGGGGGCTCGACCCCGACGATTACCGGGGTCGGCCTCGCCCCGTAGAGCGATGCTTTGTCCCCCTTCGCGGCGCACCATGGATACATCGGGGAGCGCACAAGGCCGCTCCCCACGCAACGGTTCGCGAAGGAGCCCACCATGGCCGCACTTGTCCGCCCCCGCGAAGGCCGCATGATCGGCGGAGTGTGCGCGGGCCTCGCCCGGCGCTTCGGCACCTCCGCCACCACGGTGCGCGTCGTCTTCGTCGTCTCCTGTCTGCTGCCCGGCCCGCAGTTCCTGCTCTACCTGGCGCTGTGGGCGCTGCTGCCGTCGGAGAAGTCCGCCTCCTCCGCGACGGCCTGGTGACGCGCGGCACCACGGGGAGCGGGAGACGCGCGGTGGGGCGCACACCCTGGATCAGGGTGTGCGCCCCACGGGCATGTACGGGTGGCGCCGGTGGCCCGGCACGCGGGCCGGGGTGACCCGGCGGCCCCTCAGCCGCCGAGCGGGATCCCGTTGGCGGTGAGGCCCTTGGTGGGCAGTCCGCCGAGCAGACCGGTGACCGGGGCGGCCGCGTCGGTGGCGTCGCCGCCGAGGACCTTGCCGACGGTCTCCTGGACCGGCGCGTTCTGGGCCGACTTGGCTACGGTGTCGAGCGCCATCGTCGAGACGGGGAGCACCCCGGCCGCGGCCTCCAGCGGCAGCGCGGGGGCGGCGGAGGCGCTGCCGGCGGCGGCAGCGGCGAAAGCGGCGCCGAGAGCGGCGACACCGAGAGTCTTGGCAGCAGACTTCTTCATGGAGAATTCATCCTTGGGGAAGGGGATGTGAGCGGCTCTGCAAGCTAGCCACCCCACTGCCTCTATCGCAAACATCCCGACACGCGGAAAAGGGCCGGGATTTCCCTTCCCGGCCCTTTCAGCTTTCGGGTCCCTCAGCCCCTGGAGGCAGCGGAACCGCTGGTCACAGCGGTCTGACGGAAGAGCCACTCGGACTTCAACTCCGCGTATCCAGGCTTCACGACGTCGTTGATCATGGCGAGACGTTCATCGAAAGGAATGAAAGCTGATTTCATCGCATTGACGGTGAACCACTGCATGTCGTCGAGCGTGTATCCGAAGGCTTCGGTCAGCCGCTCGAATTCCCCGGTCATGCTCGTGCCGCTCATCAGCCGGTTGTCCGTGTTCACGGTGACACGGAAGTGCAGCCTGCGCAGCAGTCCGATCGGGTGGTCGGCGTACGAGGTGGCCGCACCGGTCTGGAGGTTGGAGGTCGGGCACATCTCCAGCGGGATGCGCTTGTCCCGTACGTAGGAGGCGAGGCGGCCGAGGGTGACCGAGCCGTCCTCGGCGACCTCGATGTCGTCGATGATCCGCACTCCGTGGCCGAGGCGGTCGGCGCCGCACCACTGGAGGGCCTGCCAGATCGACGGCAGGCCGAAGGCCTCGCCCGCGTGGATGGTGAAGTGGTTGTTCTCGCGCTTGAGGTACTCGAACGCGTCGAGGTGGCGGGTGGGCGGGAACCCGGCCTCGGCGCCCGCGATGTCGAACCCGACGACGCCCTGGTCGCGGTAGCTGTTGGCGAGTTCGGCGATCTCCAGCGCGCGGGCCGCGTGCCGCATCGCGGTGAGGAGGGCGCCGACGCGGATGCGGTGGCCGCCCGCCCGGGCGAGGCGCTCGCCCTCGCGGAAGCCCTCGTTGACTGCCTCGACGACCTCTTCGAGGGTCAGGCCGCCCTCCAGGTGCTGCTCGGGGGCGTAGCGGATCTCGGCGTACACGACGCCGTCCTGGGCGAGGTCCTCGGCGCACTCGGCGGCCACCCGGAACAGCGCGTCACGGGTCTGCATGACGGCGCAGGTGTGGGCGAACGTCTCCAGGTAGCGCTCCAGCGAACCGGAGTCGGCGGCCTCGCGGAACCAGACGCCGAGCTTGTCGGCCTCGGTCTCGGGGAGGGAGTCGTAACCCTGCGCGCGGGCCAGCTCGACGATGGTGCCCGGCCGCAGGCCGCCGTCGAGGTGGTCGTGGAGCAGCACCTTGGGGGCGCGCCGGATCTGGTCGGAATCAGGGACATTCGGGGTCTGGCTCGTCATCTTGGCACTCTAGCGCCTACGCGCGTAGAGCGCCTGGTGTCGATGCGTAACAGTGACCGCGAAGTCGGGTGGAGTACACCTCTCCTTCTGACACTGTTCTGTCATGGGACAGCGCGCACTCCCCCTGTCTGACCCCAGGCTGGGAAGGGCCGTTCAGACGGCCGGAGGAACGGACGAGGTCAGCGGCGTGGTGCTGTTGCTTCCTGACGGGCGGGCCGACTCGCACCGTCGCCCCTCCACCCTGTCGTACGCGGCACAGCTGCCGTTCGCCCGTTCCCTGGCCCGGGCCGGGGTGGGCGACGGGCTCGCGGTGCACGTGCTGCGCTACCGCTGCCGGGGCTGGAACGCGGAAGACGCGCATCCCGCCGAGGACGCCGCGTGGGCGGCCGACGAGGTCCAGCGCCGGTACGGCGACGTGCCGGTCTGCCTGGCCGGCCACGGGATGGGCGGGCGGGCCGCGCTGCGGGCCGCCGGACACGGCGCGGTCACCTCCGTCCTGGCGCTGGCCCCGTGGCTGCCGGAGCGGGCGGCGGGCGAACCGGAGCCGGTGAGGCAACTGGCGGGGCGGCGGGTGATGATCGTGCACGGCACCAACGACGAGCGTACCGATCCGGAGCTGTCCTACCGGCTGGCCGAGCGGGCGAAGAAGTCCAACCGCGACACCTGTCGCTTCGAAGTCCACTCCGACGGCAACGCGTTGCGCCAGCACCGCTCCGAAGTGATGGCGCTGGCCGCCGACTTCGTGCGCGGCTCGCTCTTCGCCCGGTCCTACGCCCGTCCGGTCGCGGACGCGCTCGCCGCACCGCCGCCGCTGGGGCTGCGGATGCCGCTGGCCGCCGGGTTCGGCCGGTCGCTGCGGCACTGAACGCACGCCCCGCCTCACGACCGCTCAGTCCGGCAGCAGGTGGCCCCGGCGCGAGAGCAGGAAGCGCTTGAAGGCGGCGACCGGCGGGGTGTCGGGGTGGCCGTCCAGCCAGGCGACCCCGATCTCGCGGGCGGCGCGCGGCGCGGTGACCGTCAGCTCGACGACGCCGGGGCGGGCGACCGCGGGCGGCGGCAGCAGGGCCACCCCGAGCCCGGCGGCGACCAGTCCGCGCAGGGTCTCCGCCTCCTCGCCCTCGAAGGCGACCCGGGGCGTGAAGCCCGCCTGTGCGCACAGGTCGTCGGTGATCCGGCGCAGCCCGTAACCGGGCTCCAGGGTGACGAACGTTTCGTCGGCGGCCTCCGCGAGCCGGACGCGCCGGCGGGACGCCAGGCGGTGGTCGTCGGGGACCACGAGGCGCAGCCGCTGTTCGTCGAGGCGGCGGGCGACCAGGTCGGGGGCGTCGGGCACGGGTGAGGTGAGGCAGAGGTCGAGGCCGCCCGCGCGCAGCCGCTCGATCATCGCCTCGCCGTAGTTCTGCACGAGCTGGAAGCGGACCCTGGGGTGGTCGACGCGGAAGGCGCGGATCAGGGCGGGCACGGTCTCCGAGCCCATGGTGTGCAGGAAGCCGAAGGAGACCCGGCCCGCCGTCGGGTCGGCGTCCGCCCGGACCGAGTCGGCGGCCTTCTCCACCTCGGCCAGGGCCCGCTCCGCCGAGCCGAGGAAGGTGCGGCCCGCCGGGGTGAGCGAGACGGTGCGGCCCCTGCGGGCGAACAGGGCGACGCCCAGGTCCGCTTCGAGCCGGACCATGGCCCGCGAGAGCGTGGACTGCGGAACGCCCAGCTCCTGTGCGGCGCGGGTCACATGCTCGTGCCGGGCGACCGCCTCGAAGTACGCGAGGCGAGGCGCGAGCACGGCCCGGATGTCTTCTTCGTAACTGCTCGGTGACAGCCGAGGCCCTGAGCTGCGTTCATGCGCCATGGGATTGATTATCGCAGTTCTGTGCATTGGACGCATGAAACGTGTCGCTCTACTTTCGACGTATGCCTCCCGCCAGTACCGGGGCATCCACCATCGTCGTGGATGCCTCTGCCCCGCAGTCCCCCGTCACCACCACCGCCGAGCCCGCCGCCGCCACCCATGAGCGCCTGGAACCCGGCCGCCCCGGCTACCGCCGGATGAGCTTCGCCCTCTTCGCCGCCGGTGTCGCGGCCTTCGCCCTCCTCTACTCCACGCAGGCGCTGCTGCCCGCGCTCTCCGCGTCGTTCGACGCGTCCGCCGGACAGGCGAGCTGGACGGTCTCGGCGGCGACCGGGGCGCTGGCCCTGTTCGTACTGCCGATGAGCGCGCTCTCGGAGCGGTTCGGGCGGCGGCAGATGATGACGGCGTCGCTGGCCGTCGCGGTGCTGGTCGGGCTGCTGGTGCCGTTCGCCCCGTCGATGGGCGCGCTGATCGCGCTGCGCGCCGTCCAGGGTGCCGCGCTCGCCGGGCTTCCGGCCTCCGCGATGGCGTATCTCGCGGAGGAGGTGCGGCCCAAGGCGCTGATCGCCGCGATCGGGCTGTTCGTCGCGGGCAACAGCATCGGCGGTATGAGCGGGCGCATCCTCACCGGGTGGGTCGCCCAGGCCTGGGGCTGGCGGGCCGCGCTGGCGGCGGTCGGGCTGCTCGCGCTGGCGTGCGCCGTCGCGTTCCACTTCCTTATCCCGAAGGCCCGGAACTTCCGTCCCGGTTCGCTGAACCCGAAGGCCCTCGCGAGGACCGTCGCCACGCATCTGGCCGACCCGCTGCTGGTCCGGCTGTACGCGATCGGCGCGCTGTTCATGACGGTGTTCGGCGCGGTCTACACGGTGATCGGCTACCGGCTCGTCGAGGAGCCGTTCAGTCTGCCGCAGGGCGTCATCGGCTCGATCTTCCTGGTCTACCTGGTCGGTACGGTCTCCTCCGCCGCCGCCGGACGTCTGGTGGCCCGCCTCGGCCGCCGGGGCGCGCTCTATCTGGCGGTCTCCACCACCGCCGCCGGGCTGCTGCTCTCGGTGGCCGACCAACTGGCCGCCGTGCTGCTGGGCCTGGTGCTGATCACCGCCGGCTTCTTCGCCGGGCACGCGGTCGCCTCGTCCTCGGTGAGCCGCACCGCGACGACGGGCCG
The DNA here is from genome assembly GCF_041435495.1 of Streptomyces sp. NBC_01116. NCBI lineage: Bacteria > Bacillati > Actinomycetota > Actinomycetes > Kitasatosporales > Streptomycetaceae > Streptomyces > Streptomyces sp. NBC_01116. The sequence goes on along the minus strand of NZ_CP108644.1, from coordinate 5,431,364 downwards.
GGCGCAGGCGTCGGCGCTCTACCAGTCGGCGTACTACCTGGGCTCCAGCGTGGGCGGCACGCTGGGCGCGGTCGCCTTCCACGCCGGGGGCTGGGCGGCGACGGTGGCGCTCGGGCTGCTCGCGGTCCTCGGGGTCGTCTCGATCACCCTGTACGGGACCCGGGTGGCGCGTGCGGAGCGGCGGGCGCTCGTCCCCGCCGCGCGGTGAACCGCCGGAGGGAATGCGCGGGTCCGGGCAGCGTGTGCTGCCCGGACCCGCGCCACGCATCGGGCCGTCGGGCCGTCAGCGGGCCATCAGCGCGAAGACACCCCAGCCGAGGTACTCCCGCTGGTGGCGCGCGTAGCGGGCGGGTCCGGTGTCGAGTTCGGCCCGCACCTCGGCGGCGAGCCCGTCACCTGGGTGCGCGTCGAGCCAGCGGCGGAGGTTGAGCCACTGCGCGGCCTGGTACCGGTCCCAGCTGTCCTGGTCGGCCAGCACCATCTCGATGAGGTCGTGGCAGCTGCGGGGGACGGCAGGCCGGATCCGGCCGCCGTTGCTCGGACCGTCATCGAGAACACCTCGTCGTGAGCGCGTGGATCTGGAACCCGGTGACCATAAGGCCTTCCGGGCGGCGGCTCCACCGCTTTTCCCGGCTCGTCGCACGGGGTGCGGGAGTCCTGCCGGACCGGGACCGTGACCGGGCCGCGCCGGACCGGGACGCAACCGAGACATACCGGCGCGCAACCGTCGTACCTCCTCGCACGTCTACCAGGCGTAACCAACGAAGCACTGCGGGCGAAGGGGAGTTGGCGCGCATGGGAGTCACGGCGAAGATATCCGGAAGACCTCTGCGACGAGGGGTGGCACTGTCCGTCGCCGGGCTGGTGGCCGCTCCGGCGCTGGTCCTGGGCACCGGCACCGCCGCCCACGCGGCGTCCTGCACCACGTCGGTGGGACCGCACCAGAAGCAGGTCGAGAAGTTCCTGAAGCGGCCGGTGGACGGCAAGCAGTCCACGGCCGACTGCAAGGCGATCCAGAAGTTCCAGAAGAAGCACGGGATCACCCCCACCATCGGCTACGCCGGCCCGCTGACCTGGCGCACGATGAACACGATGCTCGCCCAGAAGGCGGCCGGGAAGAACCCCAACAAGGCGAAGAAGTGCCCCACCGACAAGGGACGCATCGCCTGTGTCGACCTGACCCGGCAGCTGAGCTGGATCCAGGACGGCAAGAAGCTCACCTACGGACCGGTGCCGGTGCGGACCGGCCGCGACGGCGCCGAGACCCGGACCGGGTCCAAGAAGATCTACTGGCGCAACATCAAGCACTGGTCGACCATCTACAAGGTCTGGATGCCGTACTCCCAGTTCTTCGACGGCGGCCAGGCGTTCCACTCCGTCACCAAGTCCATGTACAACCCGCCGGGCTCCGGCGGCTGCGTCAACATGCGCCCCGCCGACGCGAAGGCATACTGGAAACTGCTGAAGAACGGCGACGACGTGTACGTGTACGGGCGCAAGCCCGGGACCTGAGCGACGCGCGGGACACCTTGAGGGGTGCCGGGCGGACCGTGGCCGCTGCCACGGCCGCCGGGCACCCCTTGTCCTCTTTCCGCCCCCGGCTGTCAGTGGCCTGCGGTAGCTTCCGACGTACCGGGTGACGGATGCCACAGCGCGGCTGCGCGCGACAGGGGTGGAGCGATGAGCGATCTGACCACGACGACGGCCGCGGGAGCGGCGGCGGGCGCCGGGGGCGACGCCTCCGGCATCGACAGCCGCCTGGAAGGGCACCGGGTCGAGCTCACCGGGTACTGCTACCGGATGCTCGGCTCCGCCTTCGAGGCCGAGGACGCGGTGCAGGACACCCTGGTCCGGGCCTGGCGCAACTTCGACAAGTTCGAGGGCCGCTCCTCGCTGCGCTCCTGGCTCTACCGGATCGCCACCAACGTCTGCCTGGACATGCTGAACGCGGGCAACAAGCGGGCCCGCCCGGTCGATCTGACGGGCCCGACACCGCTCGCCCGGGCCGCGCTGAGCCCGCGCCCGGAGAACGTCTGGCTGGAGCCCATGCCCGACGGCCGGATCCTGCCTTCGGTCCAGGACCCGGCGGAGGCGGCCGTGGCGCGCGAGTCGGTGCGGCTCGCGTTCGTCGCCGCCCTCCAGCACCTGCCGCCCAAGCAGCGCGCCGTGCTGATCCTGCGCGAGGTCCTCGCCTGGAAGGCCGCGGAGGTGGCCGAGCTGCTGGAGACCTCCGTCGCCTCGGTCAACAGCGCCCTCCAGCGGGCCCGCGCCACCCTGACCGAGACGGAGGGCCGGGCGGGCGACGCGGCGGACCCCCTCGACGAGGAGCAGCAGAAGCTCCTGGAGCGCTATGTGAAGGCGTTCGAGGGATACGACATGGCCGCCCTGACCGCGCTGCTGCACGAGGACGCGGTGATGACGATGCCGCCGTTCGACCTGTGGCTCCGGGGCACCGGGGACATCACGGGGTTCATGACCTCCATCGGCGCGGCGTGCGCGGGCTCCCGGCTGGTGCCCGTCGCGGCCAACGGCTCCCCCGGCTTCGCGCACTACAAGCCCGCCGAGGACGGCGACGGGTTCGTGCCGTGGGCGGTCCAGGTCATCGACATCCAGGACGGGGCGATCACCGGGATGCACTGCTTCCTGGACGTCCCGCGCTGGTTCCCGCTGTTCGGGCTGCCGGACCGGCTCCCGGCCGACGCGTAGGAGTCACCGGCCGGGCCCGGCACCCCGCGGTACGCGAACGGGGTGCCGGGCCCGGCTTCCCGCTGCGGCCCGACGCGCGGCCGCGCCCCGACGCGCGTTCCTCCGCGACGTCAGCGCGGGTCCGGCACCCGTTCCTCCGGGCCCTCCTCCAGGGTCACCACATCGGCCAGCCCCACCAGGTCGAGCAGCGACCGGAGTTCGGGGGGCACCCGGCGCAGCCGCAGCGTGCGCCCGGACCGGCGGGCGACGAGCCCGAGCCGGGCCACCGCCTCGACCAGGGTCAGATCGGGCCGGATCACGCCGCCCACGTCGCAGTCCACGGCCGCGCCCGGTGCGAGGGCGGCTCCGCGAGGTCCGGCGAGAGCGCGCTCCAGGTCGGCGCAGAGGTCGGGTACGGCGGCACGGGTGACCCGGCCGGTCACGGTCAGGGCGATCGGATTCTCGGCATCCACACCAGGCAGACCGGACCGGCGGGCGAAATTCATCGGCCCTCACAGCGCGGCCCCCGCCACCCAGGGGCCATTTTGCGACAACTGTGCATCACCTGCACCTCTTCCGTGAACCAACTCCCTCAGGATTCCCTCTAGTTCCTTGAACCGACGGGCCGCAGCCGTCGTTCCTGCGTCTCTGCGGACCGGCGGGACCGAGAAGCCATCGAGTTCTCCAGGGGGAGAGTTGCGCAGACACGTGAGAAACGCGTGCATACCAGCGGTCGCCGTTGCCGTGGCGCTGGCGGCGGGCATGACCTCGTCCGCCGTCGCCCAGCCGGATCCGAGGGGGGCGTCCGGCGCCCAGGACCGTTCCCACGAGAGGGGACGCGTCAGCTGACCCTCGTCACCGGCGACCGGGTCACCGTCGACGCCCAGGGCAAGCCGGTCGCCTTCCGGCCCGCCAAGGGCCGGGAGAACATCCCGGTGCAGCGGATGAGCAACAAGGGGCACACGCTCGTCGCCCCGGCCGACGCCCACCGGCTGATCGTCTCCGGCAAGCTCGACCGGCGGCTGTTCGACGTCACCGAGCTGAGCCGCCCGGAGAACCTCCGGGCGCAGCGGGACGGTCTGAAGCTGATCGTCGGCTACCGGGGCAAGCAGGCCGCCTCCGCGAAGGCGCAGGTCCGCGACGCGGGCTCCACCGAGGTGGGCCGGAGCCTGACCTCGCTGAACGCCGAGTCGGTGACCACGCCGACCGCCGACGCGCCGGCCATCTGGAAGGCGCTCACGGACCGGCGGGCAGACGGTGAGCGGGTCACCACCGCGGCCGGCATCGACCGGGTCTGGCTGGACGGGGTGCGCCGGGCGAGCCTCGACAAGAGCGTCGCGCAGATCGGCGTCCCGGCGGCGTGGAAGGCCGGGTTCACCGGCAAGGGCGTCAAGATCGCGGTCCTGGACACCGGGACGGACGCCACCCACCCCGACCTCAAGGGCCAGATCCTCGCGGAGAAGAACTTCAGCGCCGCCAAGGACACCAAGGACCGGGTGGGCCACGGCACGCACGTCGCCTCGATCGCGGCGGGCACCGGCGCCAAGTCGGGCGGGAAGTTCAGGGGCGTGGCCCCGGACGCCAAGCTGCTCGCGGGCAAGGTGCTCGACGACGACGGCTACGGCGACGACTCCGGCATCCTGGCCGGGATGGAGTGGGCGGTCGCCCAGGGCGCCGACATCGTCAACCTGAGCCTCGGCGGGATGGACACCCCGGAGGTGGACCCGCTGGAGGCCGCGGTCGACAAGCTGTCGGCCGAGAAGGGCGTCCTGTTCGCCATCGCCGCGGGCAACGAGGGGTCCGGCGCGGGCACGGTGGGCTCGCCGGGCAGCGCGGACGCCGCGCTGACCGTGGGCGCGGTCGACGACCAGGACAAGCTGGCGGACTTCTCCAGCCGCGGCCCGCGGGTCGGGGACGGGGCGGTCAAGCCCGACGTGACGGCCCCCGGCGTGGACACCACGGCGGCGATCCCGTCCGGTTCGCTGATCGCGAAGGAGGTGGGCGAGAACCCCGCCGGCTACGCGACGATCTCGGGTACGTCGATGGCCACCCCGCACGTCGCGGGCGCGGCCGCCCTGCTCAAGCAGCAGCACCCCGACTGGGGGTACACCGAGCTGAAGGGCGCGCTGACCGCGTCCACGAAGCCCGGCGCGTACAACCCGTTCCAGCAGGGCTCCGGCCGGATCGCGGTGGACCGGGCGATCGCCCAGACCGTCGTCGCCGACCCGGTCTCGGTGAGCTTCGGGGTGCAGCAGTGGCCGCACACCGACGACGAGCCGGCCACCGAGAAGGTCACGTACCGCAACCTCGGCACGAGCGACGTCACCCTCGATCTGAAGGTGACGGGCACCGGCCCGGCGGGCAAGCCCGCTCCGGCCGGCTTCTTCACGCTCGGCGCTGACAAGGTGACCGTCCCGGCGGGCGGCACGGCGGAGGTGACGCTGACCGCCGACACCCGGCTCGGCGGCACCGCCGACGGCACGTACTCCGCGTACCTGGTGGCCACCGGCGGCGGGCAGACCGTGCGCACGGCCGCCGCGGTCGAGCGTGAGGTGGAGAGCTACGAGGTCACCGTCAAGCACCTCGGACGGGACGGCCGTCCGGCCGCCTACGCGGACAGCACGCTCTTCCGCTTCGGTTCGGAGTCCGGCGACCCGTTCCTGAACCCGCGGGTCGTCGACGGCACCGCGAAGATCCGGGTGCCCAAGGGCACGTACGTGGTCAACTCCACGGTCTACAGCGACCCGGACGACGTCACCCAGGGCGCCGACTGGATCGTGCAGCCCAAGATCGCGATCACCAAGAACACCTCGCTGACGTTCGACGCCCGCAAGGCGAAGCCGGTGAACGTCACGGTGCCGGACGCGAAGGCGAAGGGCGAGCTGTTCTCCCCGGACTACGTGGTGGAGTCGGATGACGACGCGGTCTCCTTCGGCTGGCTGATGGAGTCGCCGGCCGGCGTCCGCACGCTCCACGTCGGCCCGCAGATCACCGACGGTTCCCTCGCCCAGCACTGGGCGGGCACCTGGAGCAAGGGCGCCTCGACCGAGTACGACATCGCGGTCGGCGGCACGGTCAAGCAGCTCGCGACCGGCTACAACCGGAAGTTCACCACGGCGCAGCTGGCCAAGGTGAAGATCGGCATGGGCTCGGCCGCGCCGAAGAAGAAGGGTTCGATCACCGCCTTCCCCTTCCTGCCCACGCAGGGCGGCAGCTGGGTGACCTCGATCGACCAGAAGCTGCCCGGCACCCGCACGCTGTACGTCTCCACCGCGGACAAGGTGAGCTGGAGCTTCGACTTCGACCAGCAGGGCCCGGCCGACGCGAGCGGCTGGCCGACGTACGAGGCCAACTACCAGGTCGGCCAGGATGCGACGTACAAGGCGGGCAAGACGTACACGAAGTCCGTGAACACCGCGGTCTTCGGCCCGCTGGTGAACAAGGACTACGGCATCGTCCGTGAGGGCAACGAGATCACCGGCTCCCTCCCGCTGCTGGCCGACGGCCAGGGCAACGCGGGCGGGATGCTGTTCTCGTCGGCCAAGACCGTCCTGTACCGCAACGGCAAGAAGCTCGGCCAGAACGGCGACCCGGTCTCGGGCGACGAGCCCTTCCGGGTCCCGGCGGGCGCGGCCGACTACAAGCTGACGACCACGGTCAAGCACAGCGCGAAGATCAACCCGCTCTCCACCCGGGTGGACGCGGCCTGGACGTTCCGCTCGAAGAAGACCGCGCTCACGATGCTGCCCGTCTCCACCGTCCGGTTCACCCCGGCCGTGGGCGCGGACGGCCGGGTCAAGGCGGGCAAGACCGTCTCGGTGCCCGTGAAGGTCCACGGCGCGGCCGCGGGCAAGAACCTGAAGTCGCTGAAGACGTACGTCAGTTACAACGGCGGCAAGACCTGGAAGAAGGTCACCGTCACGAAGGGGAAGATCGCCGTCAAGAACCCGGCGAAGGGCAAGGCGATCTCGTTCGCCGCCAAGGTCACCGACAAGAAGGGCAACACCTCGTCGGTGAAGATCTACAGCGCGTACTTCGGCAAGTGACCCGATACGTCCGGTAGTTCACACTCGCACCACGACGGCCCGCCGCACGGATCCTCTCCGCGCGGCGGGCCGTCCGCGTGTCAGCTGATGGGGAGCACGCCCGTGTCGAGGACCAGCCCGAACGGATCGGGGAGGGTCAGCTTCCGTCCGTACTCGACCGTTTCCAGTACGCGGTACGTACCGCCCTCGGGATCGCCGTACAGCGTCGCGGTCGGACGGCCGGAGTGCCAGGGATCGAGGAGCAGGAACAGCTCCACCCCGGCCTTGGCGTAGCCGTTCACCTTGCTGACGCGGTCGTGGTTGGCGTTGGCGCGGGAGGTGATCTCGACGACGAGCAGGGACTCGGAGGCGGGCACGGTGTTGCCCGGCCCTGCTGCCACCGCGCGGGGTACGACCACGAGGTCAGGGATGTAGATCCCGCCCCGTCCCGGCAGCGAGAGGCCGAGGGTCTGGTAGATCTCCCAGTCCTCCGGGATGACGGTGTAGAGCCTGCGCTGGAGCAGGGCAGCGGTGGTGTTGTGGTCCTTGGACGGCGGCGGCGACACGGTGACGATCTCCTCGATGATCTCCACCTTGCAGCCCTCGGGTGCGTCCGTCTCCTCCCAGATCCGGACCAGGTCGTCCCAGTCCTGGCCGGGGCCCGGACCGGGCTCGACGGTGAGTGCGCTCATGGCGGTCTCCTCTATCGGTACGTCACCGAGTCCAGCATGCCGAACGGGACCGGTGGCAGTCCACCGATCCCGTTCACCCGTACGGGGAAACCACAGGTCAGGCGATACGTTCCCGCACCACTGGCAGCGGGGCGAACGGCGTGCCGGCCGGGGCGATGTCGTACGCCTCGGGCAGCGCCTTCAGCGCGTAGTCGAACTTCTCGGGGGTGTCCGTGTGCAGCGTCATCAGGGGCTGGCCCTCGGCGACGGTGTCGCCGGGCTTCGCGTGCAGCTCGACGCCCGCGCCCGCCTGCACCGGGTCCTCCTTGCGGGCGCGGCCCGCGCCGAGGCGCCAGGCGGCGACGCCGACGTCGTAGGCGTCCAGGCGGGTCAGCACGCCGGAGGAGCGCGCGGTCACCACGTGCTGCTCGCGGGCCGTCGGGAGCCCGGCGTCCGGGTCGCCGCCCTGGGCGGAGATCATCCGGCGCCAGACGTCCATCGCGGAGCCGTCGGCGAGCGCCTTCTCCGGGTCGGCGTCCTTGAGGCCCGCCGCGTCCAGCATCTCGCGGGCGAGGGCCAGGGTGAGGTCGACGACGTCCCTGGGGCCGCCGCCGGCCAGCACCTCGACCGACTCGCGGACCTCCAGCGCGTTGCCCGCGGTGAGGCCGAGCGGGGTGGACATGTCGGTGAGCAGCGCGACCGTGCGCACACCGCTGTCGGTGCCGAGCGCGACCATGGTGGAGGCCAGTTCGCGGGCGTCCTCGATGGTCTTCATGAAGGCGCCGGAGCCGACCTTGACGTCCAGGACGAGCGCTCCGGTGCCCTCGGCGATCTTCTTGGACATGATGGAGCTGGCGATCAGCGGGATCGCCTCGACCGTGCCGGTGACGTCGCGCAGCGCGTACAGCTTCTTGTCGGCGGGGGCGAGACCGTCACCGGCCGCGCAGATGACCGCGCCGGTGGTGTCGAGGACGTCCAGCATCTCCGCGTTGGAGATGTGGGCCCGCCAGCCGGGGATGGACTCCAGCTTGTCCAGGGTGCCGCCGGTGTGGCCGAGGCCCCGGCCGCTGAGCTGCGGCACGGCCGCGCCGCAGGCGGCGACCAGCGGGGCGAGCGGCAGGGTGATCTTGTCGCCGACGCCGCCGGTCGAGTGCTTGTCGGTGGTGGGGCGGGACAGCGCGTGGAAGTTCATCCGCTCGCCGGAGGCGATCATCGCGGCGGTCCAGCGGGCGATCTCGGTGCGGTTCATCCCGTTGAGCAGGATCGCCATGGCGAGGGCGGACATCTGCTCGTCGGCGACCTCGCCGCGGGTGTACGCGTCGATGACCCAGTCGATCTGCTCGGGGGTCAGCTCGCCTCGGTCCCGCTTGGTGCGGATGACGGAGATGGCGTCCATGGGAATCCTTCCGGCCGGGTGCGTACGCAAGAGTCCGAAGTGACTCTACGCGCATAGAGAGGGGGAAGAGCGGTGGCCCTTCCGTGAAGGGGAAGGGCCACCGCCGAGAAGTGCGGGGTTCAGCCGAGGTGCTGCGGGCCGAACGACTGGGGCAGCATCTCGTCCAGTGTCCGACGCCCGTCGGGCGTCTCCAGGAGCAGCTCCGGCCCGCCGAACTCGTACAGCAGCTGGCGGCACCTGCCGCACGGCACCAGGATCGCCCCGGTGCCGTCCACACAGGTGAAGTGGGTCAGCCGGCCGCCGCCGGTGGCCTGGAGCGTGGAGACCAGACCGCACTCGGCGCAGAGCGAGAGGCCGTAGCTGGCGTTCTCCACGTTGCAGCCGGTGATCGTGCGGCCGTCGTCCACCCGGGCGGCGACACCGACCGGGAAGCCCGAGTAGGGGGCGTACGCCCGGGACATGGCGTCCCGGGCCGCGGCCCGCAGGGCCTCCCAGTCGGCCTCGCCGAACGCCTGGGCGGACGGGCCCTCGGCGGCGGGCGGCGTCACTTGCCCTCGCCCTTGCGGTACGGCACACCGTCCGCCTTGGGCATGCGCAGCCGTTGTGCGGAGAGCGAGAGGACCAGCAGTGTCGTGACGTACGGGGCGGCGTCGACGAACTGGCTCGGCACCTGGTCGGTCAGGAGGTACCAGGTGAACAGCAGCGCCGAGACGGCCGCCGAGATCACCGCGGCGACGTACTTCTTCCGGTACAGCTGCCAGAACACCGCGATGACCAGCAGGATCGCCAGCAGGAGCAGCATCGCGTGGACGTTCTCCGCGCCGCCGCGCAGCTTGAGGCTGTCGGTGAAGCCGAAGAGCCCGGCGCCCAGCGCCATGCCGCCCGGCATCCAGTTGCCGAAGATCATCGCGGCGAGGCCGATGTAGCCGCGGCCGCCGGTCTGGCCCTCCTGGTAGATGCCGGTGGCGACGATCGCGAGGAACGCGCCGCCGAGGCCCGCCAGACCGCCGGAGACCGTGACGGCGATGTACTTGTACTTGTACACGTTGACGCCGAGGGTCTCGGCGGCCACCGGGGACTCGCCGCAGGAGCGCAGCCGCAGTCCGAACGGCGTGCGCCACAGGATCCACCAGGTGGCGGGGATCAGCAGCAGGGCGACGACGGTCAGCAGGGAGAGCCCGGTGACCAGGCCGCCGAGGATGCCCGCGATGTCGGAGATCAGGAACCAGTGCTGTTGTTGCAGGTCCTGGAGCCAGTCGGAGAGCCCTGGGATGGTGATCTTGTCGATCGGGTCGATGCGCGGGGACTGCTTGGAGGAGCCGCCCTGGATGCCGTCGAACGCGAAGTTGGAGAGGTAGCGGGTGACGCCGACGGCGAGGATGTTGATGGCCACACCGGAGACGATGTGGTTCACGCCGAAGGTGACGGTGATGACCGCGTGCAGCAGGCCGCCGAGGCAGCCGCCGAGGATACCGAAGAGGACGCCCACCCACGGGCCCCACTGGAACCCGGCCCAGGCGCCGAACCAGGTGCCGAGGACCATCATGCCTTCGAGGCCGATGTTGACGACGCCCGCGCGCTCGGCCCACAGGCCGCCGAGCCCGGCGAGGCCGATCGGGACGGCGAGCTCCAGGGCGCCGGCGACCTGGCCGACCGAGGTGACGTCGTTGGCGCCGCTGATGAGGCGTACCAGCGAGACCAGGGCGAGCGCGCCCGCGATGATCAGGAGGACGACGGGCAGGGTGAGCTTGCGGCGGCCGCCCTTCGGCGGGGCGGGGCGTGCGGCGGTGACTTTGCTCGTGCTCACAGGGCCGCCTCCTTCTCGGTCTTGATGGCATGGCCGGCGGCGAGCTCCTCGCCGACCTTCTGCTGCTGGCGGCGGATGCCGTACCGGCGGACCAGCTCGTAGGAGACGACGACCGAGATCACGATCAGGCCCTGCATGATCGTGGCGATCTCCTTCTCGTACCCGTACTGGTCGAGCGAGGCCGACGACTTGTCCAGGAAGGCGATCAGCAGGGCGCTGAAGGCGATGCCGAGCGGGTTGTTGCGGCCCAGCAGCGCGATGGTGATGCCGGTGAAGCCGATACCGGTGGGGAAGTCGAGGCTGTAGGTGTGGGTGTCGCCGAGCAGGGTCGGCATGCCGGCCAGGCCCGCGACCGCGCCGGAGATCAGCATCGAGGTGAGGATCATCTTCTTGGCGTCCACGCCGGAGGCCTGGGCGGCGCTCTCGCTGGCGCCGGTGGCGCGCAGGTCGAAGCCGAACCGGGTGTGGTTCAGCACGAACCAGTACAGGAGGCCGCAGCCCGCGGCGACGAACGTGAAGCCGTAGATCTCCCCGGCCTGGTCGCCCATCGGCAGCCCCGGGAACCAGCCGGACTCCGGGATCTCACCGGTGGTCAGGTTGTTGGAGCCGGCCGGCTGCTCGCCGAAGTTCTTCGGCAGGATCAGCCAGGCGACCAGGGCGGTGGCGATCGAGTTGAGCATGATCGTCGAGACGACCTCGCTCACCCCGCGGGTGGTCTTGAGGAAGCCCGCGATGCCCGACCAGAACGCGCCGACCAGCATCGCGACGATCACGATCAGCGCGATGTGCAGCGGCCCCGGCAGGCTGACGCTCGCGCCGACCAGCGCGGCCATCATGGCGGCGAGGCGGTACTGCCCGTCGACGCCGATGTTGAAGAGGTTCATCCGGAAGCCGACGGCCACGGCGAGTGCGGCGAGGTAGTACGTACCGGCCTGGTTGACGATCAGGACCTGTACGTCGACGTAGCTGGCCGACTCGAACATGATCCGGTACGGCTCGAAGGGGTTCCGGCCGGAGGCGAGCAGCACCAGGGTCGTCAGCGCGAGGGCGACGACCAGGGCGAGCGCCGGGCCTGCGAAGCCCAGGATCAGCCGGTCCTTGTCGAGTTTCTTCATCGGGCCTCGTCCTCCGGGCTTTCGAGGTGACCGGTGGCGGCGCCGGTCATGGCCGAGCCCAGTTCCTCCGGGGTGATGGTGGCCGGGTCGGCGTCGGCGACCAGTCGGCCGCGGTACATGACGCGCAGGGTGTCGGAGAGCCCGATCAGCTCGTCCAGGTCGGCCGAGATCAGCAGGACGGCCAGCCCTTCGCGGCGGGCCTCGCGGATCTGGTCCCAGATCTGCGCCTGCGCGCCGACGTCCACGCCGCGGGTGGGGTGGGCGGCGATCAGGAGCTTGGGCGTGTGGCTCATCTCGCGGCCGACGATCAGCTTCTGCTGGTTGCCGCCGGAGAGGGAGGCCGCGGTGACCTCGATGCCGGGGGTGCGCACGTCGTACTCGCGCACGATCCGCTCGGTGTCGGCGCGGGCCGCCTTGTTGTCCAGCAGCCAGCCGCGGCTGTTGGGCTTCTCGGTGACGTGGCCGAGGATGCGGTTCTCCCACAGCGGGGCGTCCAGCAGGACGCCGTGGCGGTGGCGGTCCTCGGGGATGTACCCGATGCCGGCCTCGCGCCGCTTGCGGGTGGGGACCTGCGAGATGTCGTCCTGGTCGAGGGTGATCACCCCGCCGTCCGGGATGCGCATGCCGATCAGGGCCTCGATCAGCTCGGTCTGCCCGTTGCCCTCGACCCCGGCGATGCCGAGGACCTCGCCCTGGTGGATGGTGAGGTCGATCCCGGCGAGCACGTCGCGGACGGTGCCGTCGGGGTCGGTGACGGTGAGCGCCAGGTCCCGCACGCGCAGCATCGGCACATCGGTGACGGTGGACTCGCGGGTCTCCGGCGAGGGCAGCTCGCTGCCGACCATCAGCTCGGCGAGCTGCTTGGTCGTGGTGGACGCCGGGTCGGCGGTGCCCACGGTCGTGCCGCGGCGGATGACGGTGATCTCGTCGGCGACGGAGAGCACCTCGCCCAGCTTGTGCGAGATGAAGATGACGGTCAGGCCCTCGGCCTTGAGCTCGCGCAGGTTGGCGAAGAGCGCGTCGACCTCCTGCGGTACGAGGACCGCGGTCGGCTCGTCCAGGATCAGGATACGGGCGCCCCGGTAGAGGACCTTGAGGATCTCCACGCGCTGCCGGTCGGCGACCCCGAGGTCCTCCACGAGCGCGTCGGGGCGGATGCCCAGCCCGTACGCGTCGGAGATCTCCTTGATCTTCTTCCGGGCGCCGGAGCCGATGCCGTACAGCTTCTCGCCGCCGAGGACGACGTTCTCCAGGACGGTGAAGTTGTCGGCGAGCATGAAGTGCTGGTGCACCATGCCGATGCCCCGCTCGATGGCGTCGCCCGGGTTGGAGAACGAGACCTGCTCGCCGTCGATCGCGATGGTGCCCTCGTCCGGCTTCTGCATGCCGTAGAGGATCTTCATCAGGGTGGACTTGCCGGCGCCGTTCTCACCGACGAGGGCATGGACCGTGCCCTTGCCGATCGTGATGTCGATGTCGTGGTTGGCGACGACGCCGGGGAAGCGCTTGGTGATGCCGTGCAGTTCTACGGCAGGGGGACTGCTGGACGCGTTGATGACGCACTCTCCTTGGCCGGACAGGAGCGGGGGCGGAGGGGCTGGGGGTGTCGGGGACCCCCTGGGGGGCGGGGTGAAGTTATCGCGCCGGAGGGCTGTCTACACGCGTAGCGCTGCCGAATCGTGAAACACAGGTGCACGTCACGGTCCGGACGCGGGGTCCGGACCGGGTGGGAGAGCACTGCGAGAGGCGGATCTTCTTCGGGTGGGGCGGGGCGGGCTCGGGGTGCCGCGGGATGTTCGCGTTCCGCGGCGGGAGACCTGTCCGTCCGGCGGGGATGGGCCCGCGGCCCCGCCCGTCCACCGGCCGGCGTGCGGCGCGGGGACGGACAGGGCCTTGGGGAAACCAGCTGTACGGCAGGGGTCTTCGAGCTGCCTACGGAGCGGTCTTGACGGTGATCTTGCCGTCGATGATCTCCTGCTTGGCCTTGTCGACGGCCGCGATGACGTCGGTCATCTCGGCGAACGCCGGGTTGGACATCGACAGGCCGACGCCGTCCTTGTCCAGGCCGTAGCGGATCTCACCGGTGGTCGGCTTGCCGTCCTGGACCGACTTGATCAGGTTGAACACCGAGTCCTCGACGTCCTTGGTGACCGAGGTCAGGATGGACTCCTTGTAGGCCGCGAGGCCCTTCTGCTTGTACTGGTCGGAGTCGACGCCGATGTTCCACTTGCCGGCCTTGGAGGCGGCCTCGATGGCACCGGAACCGGCCAGACCGGCGGCCGAGTAGATCACGTCGGCCTTCTTGTCGAGCTGGCCCTGGGCGGCGGCCTTGCCGAGGTCGGGCTTGGAGAAGCCGTCGAAGTTCGGCGGCTGCGTCAGGTACTGCGGGAGCACCTTGACCGCGGGGTCGGTGTCCTTGGCGCCCTGGATGAAGCCCGCCTCGAACTTCTTGATCAGCGGGGTCTCGACACCGCCGATGAAGCCGATCGTCTTCGTCTTGGTGACCTTGGCGGCGGCGACGCCGGCGAGGTAGGAGCCCTGCTCCTCGTTGAAGACGATGTTGGCGATGTTGTCGCCGGTCACCGAGGCGTCGTCGATGATGCCGAAGGTGGTCTTCGGGAACTTCGGCGCGACCTTCTTGATGGCGGGCGCGTAGGCGAAGCCGACGCCGATCACCGGGTTGTTGCCGGAGCGGGCCAGCTCGGTGAGGCGCTGGACCTTGTCCGCGTCGCCCTCACCGTCGGAGGGCTCGGCCTCGCTGCCCTTGACGTCGAGTTCCTTCTCCGCCTTGGCGAGTCCGGCGTAGGCGGCGTCGTTGAACGACTGGTCGCCGCGGCCGCCGATGTCGTACGCGATGGCGGCCTTGTCGCCGCCCGAGTCGGAACCTGCGTCCGACGACGATTTTCCGCCACAGGCGGTGACACTGAGAGCAAGCGCCGCGGACGCAATGCCCACGGTGGTGATCCTGGTGATCCGGCGCAAGGGAAGGCTCCTTCAAACCTGACCGAAGCGCCTCTTCCGGCGCTGGTTTCGCGGCGATCGTAACGCGCGTAGATGTCAGATAAGAGCACGTACGGAAGCCGTTATCGGATCGTCGTGAACAGAAGACCTCCCGCGGGTCCACGAACGGCCCGCGAAGAGTGTGTCAACGCTCCGCTAACGGCTCCCGTCGAACAGCGCCGCGGCGGTGAACAGCTCGACCCCCACGGTGATGGCTTCCTCGTCCACGTCGAAGTCGCCGCGGTGCAGGTCGAGCCCGCGCGTGTCGCCCGGGGTCCGGACGCCGAGGCGGGCCATCGCGCCGGGGACCCGCTCCAGGTACCAGGAGAAGTCCTCGCCGCCCAGACTCTGCTCGGTGTCCTCGATCGCATACGATCCGCGGCGCTCGGTCATCGCGGCGTCCAGGAGGCCGATGGACTCGGCGTCGTTCACCACGGGCGGCACACCGCGCACGTAGTTGATGACGGTCTTGGCCCGGTGCATTCCGGCCACCTCGTCGATGGCGGCGTGCACCAGGTCGGGGGCCGTGCGCCAGGCGTCCAGGTCCAGGCAGCGGACGGTGCCGGACAGCTCGGCGTGCTGCGGGATGACATTGGGGGCGTGCCCGGTCTCCAGCCGCCCCCAGGTCAGCGCGAGCCCGGAGCGGGCGTCGACCCGGCGGGCGAGCAGCGCGGGCACGTCGACGGCGATCCGGGCGGCGGCGGTCACCAGGTCGGTGGTCAGATGCGGCCGGGCCGTGTGCCCGCCGGGCCCGTCGAGCGTGACCTCCAGCCGGTCGCAGGCCGAGGTGATGGCCCCGATCCGCAGCCCGATCCGCCCGACGTCCACCTTCGGGTCGCAGTGCACGCCGATGATCCGGCCGACGCCCTCCAGCACCCCGGACTCGATGGCGTCGACCGCGCCCCCGGGCAGGACCTCCTCGGCGGGCTGGAAGATCAGCCGCACGGCGTGGGGCAGCAGCCCCTCCCGGTCGAGACCGGCGAGCACGAGCCCCGCGCCGAGCACGGAGGTGGTGTGCACGTCGTGCCCGCAGGCGTGCGCCCGGTCGGGCACGGTGGACCGGTAGGGCACGCCCGCCTTGGTGTCCGGGATCGGCAGCGCGTCGATGTCCGCCCGCAACGCCAGCATGGGCGTCACCCCGTCCCACTCCCCCACGTCGCACATGACCCCGGTCCCCACGGCGAGGACCTTCGGCTTCAGCCCGGCCTTCTCCAGCCGGTCCTTGATGGCCGCGGTGGTGCGGAACTCCTGGTTGCCCAGCTCGGGATGCATGTGCAGATCCCGGCGGAAGGCGATCAGCTCGGCACGCAGTTCGTCGGAGAGTCTGCCGGGCAGCGCACCTCCCCCGGGCTGGCCGGCCGGGTGGTGGGGGCGGGAGGCACGGGACTTCAACTGGTTCACCTTAGGAAGCGTAGGCCCCCTGCCCCCTCAACTGGCCACAGATCAACAAAACTTCAGCCGCACAGGCGAACAATTTTCCTGTGAGGACGTGTGACGCTGGGTGGTTTCGGGTATGCCCATTCGCCTTCCGCACCGGGGTCCGCGCCCTTGCGGGAAAGGCGCGGGACACGCGGCGAGAGCCTTCATAGGATCGCGAAGAAATCATGAACATCCCGTGAGGAGCCCCATGAACAGTCGGTCCGAATCCGCCCCGAACAGAAAGAGACGGAACAGAAGGGGGCGGCTCCGCCACGGCACGCTTCTGGTCGCCGTCGCCGCGTCCCTCGGTACGGTCGCCGCCCTGGCCCCGCCCGCCGCGGCCGCGCCGAGCCCCTCCCGTACCACCGCGCCCGCCGACCGCGCGCGCCCGGCGAACACACCCCCCGAGATCCCGGACCGCCTGGCCACGAGCCCCGCGACCGCCTGCGCGGGCGGATACATCGGCAACACCCCGACGACTCTCATGGCGCGGGTGAGGGACGCCGACTCGCCCTCCCTCACCGCCCAGTTCCAGGTCTTCGACGCCGACAGCACGGACCCGGTGGCCGAGCGTTCGGTGGCCGTCACGGCGGACGGCACCGCCGCCGCTCCATCGATCGACCTGCCTTCCGGCGACTACCGCTGGCGGGTCCGGGCCACGGACTCCGGGGGATCCGCCTCCGCCTGGACCGGTTTCTGCGCCTTCGCGGTCGACCGCATACGTCCGGACCGGCCGCCGACCGTCGTGTCGGAGGAGTTCCCCGACGGGGACGCCGGATGGCCGGTGGACACCGGGGACGCCCGCACTCCCGGCACCTTCACCCTGGGCGCCAACGGCGTCGAGGACGTCGTCTCCTACGTCTGGTACAGCACCTTCGACCCGCAGCAGCGGGAGGTCTCCGTCTCCCCCGGCGGGACGGCGGACGTGACGGCCACGCCGCTGACCGGCGGCCCGCAGATGCTGTACGTCCGCAGCGTCGACCGCTCCGGAAATCGCTCGGACACGACCACGTACCTCTTCTACGCCCGGGGCATCACCACCCCCGACGCCCCCGGCGACCTCAACGGGGACGGCGCCAAGGACATCTGGAGCCTGGACGACCGGGGCGAGCTGCTCACCTACGCGGGCCGGGGGGACGGAACCTTCGCCCCCGCGACCGGCACCGGACTGACCGCGCCCGGCGCCGGCACCTCCTACCGGACCGACTGGAACGACGACGGATACGTCGACCTGGTGACGCTGGAGTACAACCCCAACGCGCGGCGGAAGCAGCTCTGGGTCCATCCCAACAGCGGCCTGGGAAGGGTCGACGGCACCCGGGGCCGGCAGCTCCTGACGGTCGACTGCCCGGTCCCTGACGAGGACTACGGCTGTGTGGGCGAGCCCGGCTGGACCGGCGACGACCACTGGGGCGACGCGGAGCAGGTGATCGCCCCCGGCGATCTGAACGGTGACGGCAGAAGTGATCTCCTCGTCCGGGAGAGCGGCCGGCTGTGGATCTACCACGGCGTGCACCGGATGCGGCTGGATGTGCCGGTGGCGGTCGGCGGCTCGGACTGGGACGACTTCACCGTCCTCGCGCCCGGCGACCTCGACGGCGACGGCCTGGCCGACCTGTGGCTGCGCGACAACGCCACCGGCGACCTCCACAGCGTGCGCGGCGGCAGTGGCACGGGCGGAGCACCGGACCCCGCCGCCTGGGGCGACCCCGCGAACCGGGTGCTGATCGGCACCGGTTTCACCGCGGCCGCCCGTCCGGTGCTGGACACGGTCGGCGACCTCGACGGCGACGGTGTCGCCGATCTGCACGGCCGTACGCAGGACGGCACCCTGACACTGTGGCCGGGCCGCGTGGCGGCGGACGGCAGCTTCGGCTTCGGGGAGGGGCGGGCGATCGGGTGACTCCCCCGGATCGGCCGGGTGTTCCCCCGAGGATCGTCTGACTCCCTGAGGGCCGCCGGCCCGCCGGCGGCCCTCAGGTCGCCACCGACGACAGCCTCTGCACCCCCCGTGCCGTCTCCGTGACCCCGCTCAGGAAGCCCTGGGCGCGGGGCGAGGCCGTGGCGCGGAGCCATTCCGGGGCGATGTCGCAGACCGCGACGTTCACGCCCGTGCCGGCCAGGGCCAGCGGGAGGGTGTGGACGACCGTGGAGGGAAAGCTGACGATCGTGCGGCCGATGGGGCCGCGGCGGGCGATGAGCTCCAGGGGGAGGTCCGGGCGGACGATCTCCAGGCCGGTGGCGGCTTCCAGGGCGTGGAGCTTCCCGGCGGACTCGCGGCGGTGGGCGAAGTAGCGGGTGGCGCCGTGGGCACGGGCCAGGGCCGTGACCGCCTCCTGGTACGGGACGGGGTCGACGACGCCCGTCTCGACCAGGGAGGTGCCGACCAGGTCCGCGCCCTTGCCGATGCTGGGCGGGCCGAAGCGGGCGCGGGTCCAGGCGAAGGTGTTCGGGGTGACCGCGATGCCGGGCGGAGCCTCGACCGGCATCGCGGTGAACACCTCGACCGTGTGGTTCGCCGTCGGGGTGAAGCGGCGGCGGGCCGTCGCCGTGACCGGGGCCAGGACCAGTTCGCGCGGTCCCGTGCGGCCCCGGCGGTGCCAGCGTGTCAGGCGCTCGCCCCGGGCCAGCTGGGCGACGAACTCCATGGTGGCCGTGCCGTCGTCGACCACCGTGAGGCGGTCGGCGCGGACCAGGGTCAGCAGGAGCTGCACATAGCGGGAGAACGGGTCGCCGATCACTATGTGGTCCGCGCGCCGGACCAGGCCGGCCAGGGCGCGCAGGGCCTTCAGGGGGGCGCCGGACTCGCCGCGCGCCTCCTGCCAGCGGACCGCGATGCCCTCGTCGCGGGCCAGCTCCGCCATCCGGCGCAGCTGACCGCGCGACATCGGGTCGACCGGGGGGAGGACGACGACCGTGGTGTCGGCCGGGTCGTCTCCCCCCTGGGTGTGAACCCACTCCAGGACGTTCAGGAGCTGGACCGGGCTCTCGACGAAGGCGAGGTTCACCGGTCGGCGCTCAGACCGCGACCGGCTCGGGGGCCGCCGCGTTCTCGGTCTCGGCGACGACGCCCGCGACGCGGCGGAGCTTCTTCATCGGGCCGAGCTCGGACTCGTACACCTTCTTGACGCCGTCACCGAGGGAGGCCTCGATGGTGCGGATGTCGCGGACCAGGCGGGTCAGGCCCTGCGGCTCGACGGAGGCGGCCTGGTCGGAGCCCCACATGGCGCGGTCCAGGGTGATGTGGCGCTCGACGAACGTGGCGCCGAGCGCGACGGCCGCGAGGGTGGTCTGGAGGCCGGTCTCGTGGCCGGAGTAGCCGATCGGGACGTTCGGGAACTCCTGCTGGAGGGTGTTGATGACCCGCAGGTTCAGCTCCTCGGCCTTCGCCGGGTACGTGGAAGTGGCGTGGCAGAGCAGGATGTTGTCGCTGCCGAGGACCTCGACCGCGTGGCGGATCTGCTTCGGGGTCGACATGCCGGTGGAGAGGATCACCGTGCGGCCGGTGGCGCGCAGGGCGCGCAGCAGCTCGTCGTCGGTGAGGGAGGCGGAGGCCACCTTGTGGGCGGGGACGTCGAACTTCTCCAGGAAGGCGACGGCCTCGGTGTCCCACGGGGAGGCGAACCAGTCGATGCCGCGCTTGGCGCAGTGCTCGGCGATGGCGGTGTACTCGTCCTCGCCGAACTCGACGCGGTGGCGGTAGTCGATGTACGTCATCCGGCCCCAGGGGGTGTCGCGCTCGATGTCCCACTGGTCGCGGGGGGTGCAGATCTCCGGGGTGCGCTTCTGGAACTTGACGGCGTCACAGCCGGCTTCGGCGGCCGCGTCGATCAGCGCGATGGCGTTGTCGAGGTCGCCGTTGTGGTTGATGCCGATCTCGCCCGTGATGTAGACGGGGTTGCCGGGGCCGGCGGTGCGGGTGCCGAAGGTGCGCAGGCGGGAGGTGCTCATGGTGGTGCTTCCTTACTTGGTGGGGACAGCAGGGGTGTGGGTGGTGGTGAGGGTGGGGCCCAGCAGCCAGGCCGCGATCTCGCGGATGGCGCCGTAGCCCCCGGGGGTGGTCGTGACGGCGCGCGCCGCGGCGCGTACCGAGTCGTGGGCGCTCGCGACGGCGACGGGCCAGCCGGCGACCACGAAGCAGGGCAGGTCGTTGACGTCGTTGCCGACGTAGAGGACCCGGTCGGGGGCGATGGACTGTTCGTCGCACCACCGCTTCAGTGCCTCGTCCTTGCGGTCGATGCCGTGCAGGACGGGGATCTGGAGCTTGCGGGCCCTGGCCGCGACGACCGGGTTCTGCTCGGTGGAGAGGATCAGCAGGGGCACCCCGGCCTTGCGCAGCGCGGCGATGCCGAGTCCGTCGCCCCGGTGCACGGCGACCGTCTCGCGGCCCTCGGAGTCGATCATGACCCGGTCGTCGGTCTGCGTGCCGTCGAAGTCCAGGACGACCGCGTCCACGTCCGCGAGGGAGGGCAGCGGGGAGGGGTCCAGGAGCGGGGCGAGCGCGCGGGCGCGGGCCAGATCGTGCGGGTCGTCGATCTCCAGCACCCGTGCCGGGTCGGTGGGCACGAGGGCGGTGTGGCCGAAGAAGCGGTGGCGGTGGGTGCGGAAGCCCGCCGCGTCCATCGCGTAGGCGGCGCCGGTCTCCAGGTGGTCCTGGGGGCGGTCCTGGCGGCGGGGGCGTACGGACTTGTCGTGGTTGACGCCGTACGTTCCCTCCTCGACCGCGTGCCCGTCGCGCCAGACGAAGCCGTGGAACGGGGCGACCGTGACGGCCGTGTCCGCGCCCTCGTGGGCCACCGCCCTGGCGACGCCGTCGATGTCCTCGCGGGAGACGAACGGGCTGGTGCACTGGACGAGGAGGACCACGTCGACGCTCTTGGCGCGCTCGGCCTCGTAGACGTCCATCGCGTGCAGCACGGCCGCTTCGCTGGTGGCGGTGTCGCCCGCGATGGCGGCGGGGCGCTCGACGACGTGCAGCCGGTGGGCGGCCCGGAGGTCGGCGGCGGCGGTGCGGGCGGCCTCGGCGATCGCCCCGTCGTCGGTGGTGACGGCGACGTCGGTGACCTCGGGGGCGGCGAGCGCGGCGCGGACGGCGCGGGCGACCAGGGGGATGCCGCCGACCTCGGCGAGGTTCTTGGCGGGGACGCCCTTGGATCCGCCGCGGGCGGGGATCACGGCGAGGACGGTCGGGGGCGGTTGCATCGTTGTCCCTGAGGTCATGGTGGCTGCTCCTGGAGTGGTGGTCACAGCTCCCCCATCCGGCGGATCACGGGGGCGACGCGCTGGACGCCCTGGCGGTAGGCGCCCCGGGCCGCGTTGCGGACGGTTTCGCGCACCGCGCCCCGGACCCGGCCGGGCTCCTGCGGTGCGGCCGCGCCGGGCAGGGGCGTGCCGTCGGGGGCCAGGTGGTTGCGGCCGAGAATGCCGGGGAGGTAGCCGGGGGCGGTGGCGGGGGTGTAGTAGGGGGCCAGTGGCGGGAGTTCATCGGTGCCGAGGAGGGCGGCGACCTTGGCGCGGGCCGCGTCGTAGGCGGTGGCGTACGAGCCGTCGGCGGCGACGCCCTGGCCGGCCACCCACTCCGTGTCGGGCCGGGGCCGGATCCCCCCGTCGAGCGTGTCCCAGGAGGTGAGGAGCCCGGAGCCGACGAAGTGGTGGTTGCCGAGCGTCTCGCGGACGCCGAGGTCGGTCAGGACCGCGGTCGGGATACGGCGGTGCAGGGACTCCAGCGCGGCCGTCGAGGAGACCGTGACCAGGAGGTCGGTGCGGTCCAGGACCTCGCCCATGTGCCCGTACACCAGACGGAAGTTGGGCGGCAGCCCGCCGGGCAGCCGCTGCGCGAGCTTCTGGTAGGGCAGTTCCTCGATGTGCGTGGTGTGCTCGCCGGGCTTGGAGCGCAGCTTCAGCAGCACCTCGCGGCGCGGGTGCAGCCGGGCGTGCTCGACGAGCCTGCGCAGCAGGTACGTGCGGTCGGCGCGGGAAGCGGGCACGGAGGGCTGGGCGGCGAACACCACGGTGTCGCGGCCCTCTTCGGGGCGGTACGGGGCTCCGCCCAGGAAGGGCAGGGCGGCCTCCGTGACCGCCGAGGCGTCGGCGCCCACTCCCTCGTACACCGCGCGGAAACGCTCCGCGTCGTGGGCCGAGTTGGCGAGGACGACGTCCGCCCCGTGGCGGAGGAGGAGTCCGTCGGCGAGCTTCTCGTAGACGACGCCGACGTATCCGGTGACGACGACGGGCCGGCGCGGCAGGCCGAGGGCGGCGAGGCCGTGCAGCATGGCCTGGACGCCGCCGCCGACGAGGGCGAGGACGACGAGGTCGTACCCCTCGTCGCGCACGGTACGCAGGAACTCGACCGCGGTGACCTCGCGGACCCGCCCGGCGTCGATCCCGACCTCGCCGACCTCCGCGAGCTGGCGGGGCGTCGGGGTGGCCCGGCCGCGCAGCAGCAGCCCGCTGACCTCGACGGGCCGCGCGTCCGGGCCGTCCGCCCCGGCGGTCAGGCGGCGCGCGGTGAGCGCGCCCCATTTCCACCGGGTGTCGGAGTCGGCGAGGACGGCGACCCGCAGCGCCGGTCGGAGCGCGGCGGGGGTTTCGGCCGGTTCGGCCTCATTGCTGGTACGTGGGGGCACGTCCTAGAAGTTAGGAAGGCATTTCGATGCGCGGCCCAACGTGATGGCAACAGATGGTTAACAGCGAGCCGACGATTGGGGGGTGGGCCCGAATGCGCCCCCAATTCCGCTTCCGGAAAGGGGGATTCACCTGGGCGACGGGCGTTGTTCACCTGCTGGGCGCATGACGGAAAAGGAATGAGCCGGAGCCCCACCTAACGTGATGCGCGTGGTTAAGCTCTCCGTCATCGTGCCGTTCTTCAACGTGCAGGCCTACGCGCCCGACACCCTCAGAAGTCTGCGGGCCAACGCCCGCGAGGACTTCGAATTCCTTCTCGTCGACGACTGTTCGACCGACGGGACACCCCGGCTGCTGCACCGGGCCGCCGGCGAGATCCCGGGGGCCGTCGCTCTGCGGCACGAGGTGAACAGCGGTCTGGCGACCGCCCGCAACACCGGTCTGGAGGCCGCCCGCGGCGAGTACATCGCCTTCCTGGACGGCGACGACTGGCTGGCCCCCGGGCACTACGAGCGGCTGGTGGCCCGGACCGAGGCGCTGGGCTGCGACTTCGTGCGCACCGACCACGTCCAGGCACACGGCAGGTCCCGGACCGTACGCCGGGTGCCGCACGGGCCGCACGGAGTGGTGAGCGACCCCCGGGCCGCGATCCTGCCCGCCCACCGCACCACGTCGGTGGACTACGCGTTCGCCTGGGCGGGCCTCTACCACCGGCGGCTGCTGGACCGCGGGCTGCTGCACTTCACCGACGGGCTGCGCACGGCCGAGGACCGGCCGTGGATCTGGCGGCTGCACCGGGAGGCGGATTCCTTCGCCACCCTGGGCACGCTCAGCCATTTCTACCGGCGCGGGGTCGCCACGTCGCTGACCCAGATCGGCGATGTGCGCCAGCTCGATTTCCTGCGCGCTTTCGACCAGGTGGTCGCCGAGACGGCCGCCGACCGTGACGCGGACGCTCTGCTGCCGAAGGCCGTACGCACGTATTGCGCGGTCATCGCCCACCATCTGGGCTCCCTCGACACATTCGAACCGGCCGTGGCCCGCGAACTGAGGTCGCGCGGCGCGGCGGCCCTGGGTCGCCTGCCGCAGCGGCTGCTGGACGAGGCTCTCGACGCCATGGACGTGACACGAGCGACCCGGGTGCGCAGGCTGCGCCGCCGTCCGGTCGCCGCGAAGGGGGCCTCGGCCGCATGACCATCCGGATCTTCCACGCCTCCTCGACCACCGCGACGGTGCTGCTCGCCGCGGCGATCGACGCGGGCTGCTTCATCGAGCCCGACCGCCGGATCCTGCTGCTGTCCCGGACGGGGCCGACTCCCGAGACCGTCGCCGACGTGTCGGAGACCGCCGGTTTCGAGCGGCTGCGCGCCCGGTTCGACGAGGTCCTCTCGTGGAACGACGCGGTCTTCCCCTTCCACCCGGCCGCCTGGACGCCCCGGGCCGACGACGCCCCCCTGTGGGAGCGCCACTTCCGGCGCGCCTGGGGTCTCGGCGACGAGGAGCTGGAGCTGGTCGTGGACTCCCCGCACACCGGTCCCGCCCGCGCCCTCACCCAGGTCTTCGCCGGCGCCCCGGTCGACGTGTACGCGGAGGGGCCCGGCGGCTACGGCCCGACCGGGGAGAAGATCCCCCCGCTGACCGGGGTCCGGGTGCGGCGGCTGCTCCATCCGGACCTGGTCCCGGGGGCGCGCCTGCTGCTGCTGGGCGAGTACGGGGTGGAGCCGCGGACCGTTCCCGCCGAGGCGATCACCAAGGTCGTCGGTGAACTGGCGGACGCGGAGGTGGAGTTGCCCGCCGTCGAGGCACCCGCGCTGCTGCTCGGGCAGGCCCTCGCCGGGGCCGGGCTGATCCCGGCGGCCGAGGAGGCGGGGCTGCGGCTGGAGATGGTGCGCGGGGCCGCCGCCCTCGGCCACCGCCGGCTGGTGTTCGCGCCGGACCCGTACGCGCCGTGGGAGGACCCGGCGGCGCTGCACGCCGAGGCGGACCGGCTGGGCGTCGAACTGACCGTACTGGAGGGCCCGTTGCCCGTACCTGCCGACGTGCTGATGCATCGGCTGCGGCCCGCGCTGGTCGTCGGCTGCACCTCGGCCGCGCTGTTCGGAGCGGCCCGGTTCCACGGCCTCCCGGTGGCGGCCGTCGGCACGGGGCTCCTCCTGGAGCGTCTGACCCCGTACGAGAACGCCGAGCGGATACCGGCGACGCTCGCCGACGCCCTGCTGCCGGGGATCGGTGACGCGGAGGCGGTCGCCGCGCAGCCGCCGTACGCCGGTGCGGAGCTGGACGGGCTGCTCGCCGCTGTCGGCTTCGCGATGCGGCCGAGGGTCCGCCCCGATCTGCGCCCGGCCGCCGAGCGCTACCTGTCCACGCACCTGGACGACCGCATCTGGCGCTACTTCAAGCGCCGCCGCCTGGCCTCGCTCGCGCTTCCCGGCGTGGTCCCGGCCCGGCTGGCGTTCCTGCGCTCCAGCCCGGCCCTGCGCCGGGTGGCCCGGCGGGCCAGGGCGTTGCGGAACGGCCGGGGCTGAGGAGCGACCGGGGAGGCCGAGGAGCGACCGGAAGGCCGAGGAGCGCCCCTCCCGGTGGGCGCGGCAGGTGCGCGGGGCGGTCAGCCCAGCACCTTGCTCGCGCCCGCCCGGCCCCACAGCATGGCCGCGCCGAACGACAGGGCCGTCGTGGCCACCGTGATCCCGACCACGAGCGCCGCGGCGACCGGGCCGCTCAGGTCCGCCCGGACGAAGGCGTCGGTGAGGACGCCGAGCACGAGCACGTGCGCCAGGTAGGCACCGAACGACGCGTCGGCCAGCCGGGTCAGCGCCGGGCGCATCCGCTCCGGGACGCGCAGGCCGTGCAGGGAGATCAGGACGCCGCAGCTGAACAGGGCCACCAGGACGTGGGCGTACGGGATCGCGTAGTGCACCTCGTGCTGGTACGCGATCACCCCGGCCAGTCCGGCCGCCGCGAGCAGCAGCCACGGGAGCCGCCGCCGGCCGAACGTCCCGGGCGGGGCGGCGAGCAGCAGCGCCCCGAGCACCGCGTAGATCAGCTGGTACGGGCCGAACGCCCATCCGAAGCGGGGCAGTTCGCGACCGGTGGCCTCGGCCAGGTCGCCGAAGAGCGACGGTGCGGAGGCCAGGACCAGCAGCACCGCGCCGAGCCCCCACGGCCGCCTGCCCGACCTGACCAGCACCACCAGGCCCAGGACCATGATCACGGGGAGGTAGGCGTAGAGGTACCAGAGGTGGTAGGCGGGGCGGACCGAGGCGAACACGGAGTCCAGCGCCAGCTCGCCCACCGGATCGTCGTTGGTTCCGCGCAGCCTGCCCCAGGCGAGGTAGAGCACGGTCCAGACGGCGAGGGGCACCACGATCCGCACGATGCGCCGCCGCAGCCGTGCGCCGTCCCTCGGCGGGGCCCCGACCAGGACCACCCAGCCGGCGATGGCGAAGAAGAGGGGCACGGCGAAGCGGCCGACGGAATCGGCGGTCAGCCCGGCCCAGTAGGTGCCGGGCCCCTCCGACGCGGTGCGGCCCACGGCGTTCACGAAGGCCGATCCGGCGTGCAGGCCAATCACGCCGAACGAGCAGAGCAGCCGGATCAGGTCGATGTCGTAGCGGTGTTCGCGGACGGGACGGGACGCCTCCGGGACCGTCGGCGCATCGGCGGCGGGGGCGGGGGGTGTGGTCGGCATGGTCCTCAGGGGGTGGACGGGGTGGGTCCGGGCGTCACGCGCGGTCCCGGGGGCGGGCGGCGGGGTCCCGGTCGGCGGCGGACCTGGGCCCGGGAACCGCGCGGCCCGCGCCGGGATCGGCGAACGGGTCGGGCAGGCCGGTGAGTTCACGCAGGATCGCGAGGTTGTCGCGGGTCGCCGACCACAGCGGGCGCTGCCGGTCGTGGACGTCGGCCACCGCCGCCGGGTGGTCGGCGAGGACCGCGCGGGCCCGTTCCGCGAGCCGGGCTCCGAGGGCGCGCTCATGGACGGAGACGCCCCAGTCGGGCCGGTCGATGTCGGCCAGGAAGTAGGCCAGTTTGGGGTGCGAGACCAGGCTGATGACGGGGGTTCCGCAGCCGAAGGGGATCATCCCGGCGTGCCCGCGCATCCCGATCACCAGCCGGGTGCGCCGGTAGAGGTCGAGAACGGCGTCGTTGGTGAGCAGGTACAGGGGCTCCACGGGGAGCGTGAGGCCGTGCTCCCGGCGCAGGTCGTCGACGAAGCGCTCGTCGGCGGGCATGTGCGCGGCGTAACGGACCTCCACCGAAGCGGAGACGGCCCGGATCGCCGCGGCCATCTCCGCGAGGAAGTGGCCGTAGTCGTGGCCGAAGCGGAGCCCGGCCCGGTCGTAGGCGCAGTTGACGAGCACGGTGTCCTCGCGCTCCGCCGGTTCGGCGAGGCGGGGGTCGAGGTGGCGGGCGACCGTGGTGGGGCAGGGCTGGTAGCGCACCTTCGCGCGGAGCGACTCGGGCAGCAGTTCCCTGACCCGGGCGACGGAGCCGTGGTTGCGCAGTCCGAAGAACGCGGACCGCTCGACCAGGGCCCGCAGGGAGGCCGCGAACCGCTCGCGGCGGTAGCGCTGGCCGTCGAAGACGTTGTAGCCGACGGCGAAGACCGCCAGGGGTGCGGTGACGCGGGTGAGGACGTCGTCGGGGATGTTCCACTGCCAGCCGCTGTTGCCGTTGGGCGCGGTGTCGGGGAGGAAGAGCCCGCCGCCGCCCACGATCACCGCCCGGCGGGCGTTGAGGCGTTCGAGGGAGGCCTCGTCGACCAGCAGGTGCGCGTGCTGCTGGTGCCAGCGGTCCGGGCCGGTGTCGGCGGTGAAGCAGGCGCGGACCGCCTCGGGCAGCACCTTGTCGCCCGCGTTCTCCTCGCCCTCCGCGAACAGGGCGACATGGGCGAGCTGTTCGCCGGGCGGGGCACCGGCGGACTTCCGCCCGGCTGCGGCCGGCTCGGACGTACGGGCGAACCAGGCACGGCAGTTGGCGTCGGTCGGATCCGTTTCCAGGCCCGCGAGCGCATAGCCGCGGGCGTCCTCGGTGCGGCCGAGCAGCCAGGCCAGCCGGGCCAGTTGGCCGAAGGCGCGGGGCGCGAAGTCCGGTGACGCGGTCGCCAGGAGCAGGTGCGTCTCGGCCTCCTCGTACCGGGACAGCGCCATCAGGCAGACGCCGAGCGTCTCGTGGCAGCGCGGCAGGTCGGGGCGGCCCGCGACGGCCTCGCCCAGCAGGGCGACGGCCCGGTCGTGCCGGCCGCTCCCCCGGTGGATCTCGGCGAGCTGCCGGACCAGGTCGATCGGCGGCCGGCGCCCGCCGGGGAACGGGAGCGCGAGGTGCAGCAGCAGGTCGGGGTGTTTGGCGCCGGGAAGGGCGAGGAAGGCGGCCCGGAACTCCTCGTCGTCCAGATCGAAGCGGTCCCGGGCGGCCTGGGCGGGGGCGAGCCCGGTACGGGTCGCGGGAACGCCCGCGAAGTTCAGGACGACGACGTCCTCGGGGACCGGCAGGTCGTCGGTCAGCCGCAGCGCCCGGAAGTCGTCGCGGGGGTCCAGGGGTACGAGGAGGTCGTCCGGGACGTCCCCGGCGACGGGCGGCACCGGGCCGAGGTCCTGGCGCTGGATCACCAGCAGCCCGTCGTCGGGGACGCCGCCGCGCGGGTCCGGCGCGCCGTCGGGTCCGGGGCGAGGCACGGCGGCCACGCCCGTACGGAGTCTCAGCAGGGCTCCGAGCCGGCCGAGGACGACCATGGCGGGGGTGAGCGCGACCACGGTGTCGTACCCGTCGAGGCGGAACACGTCGTCGCGCCCTTCGGCCGGGCGCGGGATCAGCCGCGGGTGCAGCCGGCGGGCGGCCTCGAAGGCGTCGTCCGGCAGGCCGGGGTGCAGGACGACGACGTCCTCGCAGAGGGCCGGGTCGCTCAGCGCGAGACTGCGCAGGAGGGTGTGGAGACCGGGCAGTTCGTCCGCGCCGCCGAGGTGCGCGGCGAAGGCGATCCGGCGCTTGCCGGTGACGGCGCGGCGGTCGTCGGCGGCTGCGGTCGCCGTGGCCGTAGCGGTGGCGGTGGATGCGGCGCGGGACGCGGACACGGAGCCGGCCGTCGTCGAGGGGTCTGAGGTCGCCGAGAAGCCTGGCGTCGTGGAGGAGCCGGGTGTCGTCGAGGGGTCGGGGTGTGTCATGTCAGGGTGATCCTCACCGCGGTGTCGTCCGTGTTCGCGGTCCGTGTCGAGACCCATTCCCGTTCGCGCGGGGACAGGGCCGCCGGGTCCTCGAATCCGATGAGGTCCACCCGGGCCGGGGTGCCCAGGAAGTCGAGCAGCCGCAGCACGGTGTACGCGGTGCTCGCGGGTCCCGCGCCGCCGGGCTCCTCGCCCAGCAGCGCCGGGTCGTGCAGCGGGCGGCGCAGGGTGGCGTCGCCGACGCGGTCCTGGGCGCCGGGGACGAGCCGGCTGCGCAGGGCGAGCCGCCAGTGCGGGAGCGGGTCGCCGAAGACGAGCCGGGCGCCCGCCCGCCGGTCCCAGCGGGGGCCCATCCACGGGGTGTCGCCGCGCAGGGTGCAGGCGTGCAGGTCGGTGCGGGCGGCGGGGGCGGTGTGGCGCGGCTCGTCGCAGCGCACGACGAGGTCGTAGCCCCCGATCAGGGCGGCCAGCGGGCTGCCGGGCAGCCGCTCCTGCTCGGCGGTGCGCGGGGTGTCGGCGACCAGGCACACCGTGCGGCCCGCGACGAGCCGGCGCAGCCCGGGTACGCCGATGGGCTCGGCCCCGCCCAGCAGCGGGTCGCCCATCGGGTCGCGGTCCGAGAGGCGGCGGTGCTCGGCGTAGAGCGCGGCGAGCCGGCGCACCGCCGGGTCCCCGGCCCCGTGTTCGGCGGTCCGGAGCCGGACGAGGTCGGTGAAGGCGGCGCGGGCCTCGGCGGCGGGCAGGTGGCGCGAGAGGCGGGCCGCGGCGCGGGACGCCTCCGTGCCGGCCCCCGTCGGCTCCCGGAACAGCGCCAGCGCCTCGTCGATGCGGTCCCCGGCGGCGCGGAGGGTGGCGATCCGGCGTTCGACGTCGCGCGAGGCGGCGGTGTTCCGCTGGAGCGCGAGGTGACGTCCGTACGCGGTGATCGCCTCCTCGCCCCGGCCCAGCGCGTCCAGGGCGTTGCCGCGCAGCCGCCAGGCGCCCTTGGAGCGGGCGCGCAGGGTGGTCGCCTCGCCGGCGAGGGCCAGGGCGAGGCGGGCCTCGTCCTCGCCCCCGCTGTCCAGGGCCTGTTGTCCGGTCCGCAGCAGCGCGTCGAACGCGTCGGCGCCCGGCGTGGAGCACGCGGTGGTCAGGGCGCCGATCGACGCGATGAGCCGGGTGCGGCGGACGTCGGTGAGGGGGCCGGCGGCGGCGAGGGCGGCGAGGTGGTCGCCGCAGAGCCGCAGGGCGGCCAGGAGCGCCGGGTCCGGTCCGCCGCCGGGTCGCCCCTGGGCCGGTGTGCCCGGCCGTCCCGCTATCGCACGCACTGACGTGAGCAGCCCGGTGAGGGTCTGGCCCATGCTCGTTCCGCCGTTCTGTGAGTCGGGCTGTGGGTCGGACGCCGACCCGGGTCCGCGCCCCGGCCCCGGGTCAGAGGCCCAGGGTGCTGCGGGTGCGCCGTACGGTGCGGCGCAGCCGGACCGCCGCACCCCGGGGGCCGCCGCCGGGCAGGGTGAGGCTCTGGAGGCGGCGGCGCTTGAAGTAGTGCTGGGTCGTGGGGTCGAGCCGCTCCCGCAGCCAGTCCTCGGCGTCGGGGCGCAGCCCGGGGTTGAGCTTGGCCTGCATGCAGTAGCCGACGGTCCGCACCAGCGGGGCGAGGGTGTCCGGCGCGGTGCGCGGCAGCGGGGGGACGGCCCCGGGGCCCTGCGCGTCGAGGTCGGGCACCAGGTGGTCGGTGATCGTCAGCGGGACGCGGTTGCTGTTCTCGTACGGGGTGATCCGGTCGAGGACCAGGCGGGTGCCGACGCGGGCGACGGGGATGCCGTAGTAGGCGGCGGCGGTGAACATCGCGGTGGAGAAGCAGCCGACGACCAGGGTGGGCGCGCACCGCTCGTACAGCGTCTCCGCGAGCAGCGGGCCGTCCAGCGTGGTGAGCCGTACGCCGGCCTCGGCGGCGGCCTCGTCCAGGGCCCGGGAGTAGCTGGCCGGGGCGGTGGGGTGCGGCTTGAAGAGGATGGAGGTGTGCCCGGCGCGGGCGGCTCCGCGCAACATCCGCACGTGCAGGTCCTCTTCCTCTTCCGGGGTGAGGATGGTGAGGGCGGCGAGGTACTGGCCGAGGAGCATCGCGGTGGGGGCGGCGGCTTCGGCGGCGGCGAGCCCCTTGTCCCCGTCGGCGGCGGCGGCGATCTCGGCGAGGACGGCGCGGAAGGCGTCGTCGGGGACGAGTTCCGGTTCGACGCCGGCCTCGGCGAGGAGGAGCGGGCGCAGGCCGGTGACCAGGTCGAGGTGGAGGACGCGCCGGATGCGGCAGGCGATGGACTGGGGCAGCCGGTTGCGGGTGGGGCCGTAGCTCATCAGGCCGTCGGCGTACACGTGCACGGCGCTCTCGGAGAAGATCGCGGCGAGCGCGCGGGCCGGGTTGACCTGGATGGACTCCACGGCCAGGTCGACGGGGGCGTCGGGGGCGATGTCCCAGGCCAGGCGGAAGGCCCGCTGCCACAGGACGGTCTCCTCGGAACGGGGGCCCCAGCCGCTGGGGTGGTGCGGGCTGATCGCCTCGTTCCAGTCGACGACGGCGTCGAAGCGGGCGGCGAGGGAGCCGTAGCCGCGCATCTCCTCCAGGCGCAGGGCCGTCTCGGGGACGGCGGCGTTGTTGGAGACCAGCAGGACGCGGTGGCTGTCGATGGCGCGGCCGAACTGTCCGGCGTCGAGCGCGGCGGCGAGGGTGGCCGCCCCGTACAGGGTGGACACCTGGAAGATCTGGGTGCGCGGGGGCTTGCGTGGGGACGTGGCTACGGGCATGAGGTCAGGCGGCCTTCTGCTTGGTGCGCAGACGGCTGAGGAGCGTGCCGCGCTTGTCGTCGATCATCGTCAGGGTGCGGTCGAGCACGTCCTGCGGCATCCGGCCCAGCGCGGCGGCCGACTCGGAGCGCAGCCGCCGGGCGGTGGCGGGCTCGTAGTCGTCGGCCTTCTCGTTGTGGAAGGCGATCATCGCGCAGTAGGTGCGCACGGCCTTCGGCAGCAGGACGTCCGCGTCCCGGTCCGTGCGCAGCTGGTCGAGCAGCGTGTCGTAGGCGGGGAAGAAGTCGAGCTGGCGGGAGTCCTTGATCTGGGTCAGGGAGGTGGTGACCCCGCGCCGGTAGAAGATGCCGTACAGCCCGAGCGCCGCGTAGGTGCGGGCGCGCAGATGGAGCTGCCAGATCCACAGCCGGTCCTCGGCGGTGCGCAGTTCGGTGGTGAAGCGCTGGGCGCCGTCGGCGAAGAGCCGCCGGTGGTAGATCCCGGCCCAGACGAACGGGTAGTCGACCATGGTCTCGCGCTCGGGCGCCCCGATCCCGTCGCGGGGGTCCAGCAGGGTGTCCCGGAGGGGCGCGGGGGCGCGCCGCACGACCCGGGTGGTGCCGGTGGACTGGACGTGGTCGGTGCGGGCGAAGTCGCAGTCGAGGTCCTGGGCGGCGCGCACCATGCGGTCCAGATGGCCGGGGGCGTACCAGTCGTCGCCGTCGAGGAAGGTGAGGTAGTCGCCCTCGGCGGCGTCGATGCCGCTGTTGCGGGCGGCCGCGATGCCGACGTTCGTACCGTGCCGGATCACCCGGGCGCGCGGCAGCAGCTCGGCCCAGTGGTCGACGATGTCCTGCGTGCCGTCGGTGGACGCGTCATCGACCAGCAGGAACTCGATGTCCGGGTCCGCGTTGCGGGCCAGGCTGCCCAGCGTGGTCGGAGCATAGGGCGCGACATTGTGGAGCGGTACGACAACGGACAGTTTCGGCACGCGTGCCCTCGCCTTCGATCATGGTCCCGACAACCTAGTGAGACGGCGGGAGGATCGGGTGACGCCCGCCACGACAGCGGGTGAACTCTGCGCGTCCGCGGAATGACCGGGCACGCGTGCCGGAGAGCGCGTCGAACGAGAGGGCTTGACCTCGACTTTGCTTGAGGTTCTACGTTCTGAGGCATGAACTACTCACACGACGACGCAGGACTCGCCCGCCAGCCGATCGGCTACTGGAGCTGGGCCGCGCACGAGGCGACGGTCACCCACATCCGGTCCGCGCTGGCCGAACACGGACTCACCCAGCCTCCCTGGTGGGTGCTCAACCAACTGGAGGGCGCGGACGAGGAGGGGCGGGGCCGGGCCGAGCTGGTCACCATGCTCAGCGGCTACCTCGACACCGGGGCGGACGGCATGGAGGAAGCCGTCGGGAGCCTCCTCGAACGGGGGCTGGTCACCGAGGACTCCGGGGCCCGGCTGCGGATCACGGCCGAGGGACGGGCGCTGCGCGAGAAGGCGTACGCCCGTGTCACGCGGGCGAGCGCGGAGATCCACGAGGGCATCCCCGAGGCGGAGTTCGTCGCCGCGCTGAAGGTGCTCCAGCGGATGATCCACAACGTCGGGGGCAAGGCCTGGCACCACTGAGGGCGCCCGGCTCCCGTCCCGTACGCGCCTACACGCTGCTGAACGAGAGCTTGGCCGCGAACCCGAGGAACAGGACACCCGCCGCGGAAGTGGCCCCCGCCGACAGGCGCTTACGGCGCCGGAAGGCGGCGGCCAGGCGGGTGCCGCCGAAGATCAGCACCGAGAGGTACGCGAAGCTGGCGAGCTGGAGCAGCGTGCCGAGCACCAGGAACGACAGCGCCGGGTAGGCGTAGCCCGGGTCGACGAACTGGACGAAGAAGGAGATCAGGAACAGGATCGCCTTCGGGTTGACCAGGCTGACCACCAGGGCCCTGCGGTAGGGCCGCTCCACGGGGGCCGTCGCCCCGGAGGCTCCGGCCGCGTCAGCCGTCCCGGCGGCGTCCACCGTCTCCACGAGTTCGGCGGTACGCCGGTGCCGCTCGCGCCACAGGGACACGGCCGCCCGCAGCATCCCGATGGCCATCCAGGTCAGATAGGCCGCGCCCGCGTACTTGACGATCGCGAAGAGCAGGGGCGTGGTCTGGAGCAGGGACGCGGCGCCGAGCGCGGAGAGCGTCATCAGGATGGCGTCCCCGGTCCAGACGCCCGCGGCGGCCGTGTAGCCGGTGCGCACCCCGCGCCGGGCGGCGACGGAGAGCACGTACAGCGAGTTCGGCCCCGGCAGAAGAACGATCAGCGCCAGACCGGCGAGATAAGTCGGAAGATCGGTGACACCCAGCATGGACGGAGTCTCGCACGCCCGTACGGGGTGTCGTCCAGGGGGTTTCACCAGGCGATATCGCCGGTCCGGCGCCACGCGGGAGGGGGCGGGCCCGGCGGGCGGGACCCGGCCATGATCCACCGGGCGCCCCCTCGGGGGGGGGCTGGACGCGCGCCTTGCGTCCGGCGGAGTATGCGGGGACCGGGCCGTACGGGAATTCCGTACCGGAGGCACCGGCCGGCGGGCGATTCAGGGGGACCGGGCATGACGGGCACGGACAGCGGGTGGGACGGCCGGGGAGCGAGGGGCACGGGAGGGGCACGGGTCACCGGAGCGGCACCGGGGCAGGAATCGGGACCTGGACCGGAGCAGGGGCAGGAATCGGGACCTGGACCGGAGCAGGGGCAGGAATCGGGACCTGGACCGGAGCAGGGGCAGGGACCGGGGCCGGGGCCGGGACCGCAGCAGCGGCCGCCGGGTGCGGCCGAGGGGCGGCACGCGGGCGGAAGGGGCCAGGGGCGCCGTGTCGCCGCCGTTTCCCTGGTCGCGCTGGCCGCCCTCGCGACGGGATGCGAGCCCGGGACCGCCGAGGGGGCGCAGGACGTGCCGCCGCCGGTGCGGGCCACGCAGGCCGCCGCGCCGACCCCGAGCCCCTTCCTCACCGCCCCGGCCCCCGTGACCGAGGACGCGAAGCCCGCCACCGCACCGCCGCCCAGCCCGCCGTCCTCCACCGCCGCCCCGGCCCCGACGACGGCCCGGCCGGCCCCGGAGCCGAGCACCGCACCGCCGCCGCGCGCCCTGATGCGTACGGGGTCCGAGAGCGACCAGGTGCGGGAACTCCAGGCCCGGCTCCGCCAGATCGGCCACTTCGGGCGCAATCCCACCGGCTACTACGGCTCCGTCACCGCCGACTCCGTACGGTCCTTTCAGGCCAAGCGGCGGCTGCCGGTCACCGGAAGCACCGACGCGGTCACCTGGCAGCGGCTGCTGGCGATGACCCGGGTGCCGACCGCCGCCGAGCTGGACCCGCCGACCGAGCGGCCGGTGGCCGCTCCGGACGAACGGTGCCTGAAGGGCCGGGTCCTGTGCATCAGCAAGAAGAGCCGGACCCTGGCGTGG
The DNA here is from genome assembly GCF_041435495.1 of Streptomyces sp. NBC_01116. Taxonomy (NCBI): domain Bacteria; kingdom Bacillati; phylum Actinomycetota; class Actinomycetes; order Kitasatosporales; family Streptomycetaceae; genus Streptomyces; species Streptomyces sp. NBC_01116. Next base: position 5,396,249 of record NZ_CP108644.1, on the reverse strand, counting down.
ATGAACGACGGCGAGGTCGTCTCCGCGATGGACGTGCGGTTCGGCTCGGAGTACACGCCCACCCGGGAGGGCGTGTTCGAGGTGTTCTGGAAGTCCCGCGACCACGTGTCGACGCTCTACGACACCCCGATGCCGTACGCCCTGTTCTTCAGCGGCGGCCAGGCGGTCCACTACTCCGCCGACTTCGCGGCCAACGGTTACGGCGGCGCCTCGCACGGCTGCGTCAACGTGCGGGACAAGAAGAAGGTCGCGGCCCTGTTCGACCAGGTGAAGAACGGCGACAAGGTCGTCGTCTCCTGGTGATCCGGAACGGATGGCCCGCTGCCGGCCGGTGATCCGGCGTACGGCGGACGAGGGAGGAGAGGGCGCGGGCGGGACCGGGGGAACGTGTCCCGCCCGCGCCGATGCGCTGAGCCGAAGGTACGGGGGGAACCCCGGCTCGTTGCGCGGCCGATGACCAGTCGGCTCACTCTCTACTGCGCCCGGCCTCCGAAAAACGTCACACCTGACCGCCGGGGCCGCGCACGGGGAGCGCGGAACCGCAGGTCAGCGGGGGGTTCAGGCCGTCAACGGGTGGGTCCGTTCACCAGCGAGCGGTTCAGGTCAACAGCAGGTGGTTCCGGCCATCGGCGAACCGGCCGGACCGCCGGGCGGGCGGGCGAGGCACGACCGTCAGCGGGCGAACGCGGAGTCCGCGTCGGAGGTCTTCGGGAGCGGTGGGACCCCGGTGTCCGTCCCGGCCTTCGCCTCCGGGGCCACGCCGGAGCGCGGAACGGGGTGGAAGGAGACGGGCGGCAAGCCGCCGTTGCCGTCGCCCGGCCCGCCCTGATCGTCGTCGTCGTCATCGTCGTCGTCGCCACCGCCACCGGAGCCGCCGTTGCCACCGCTTCCGCCGTCCTCGTCGAGGAGGCGGCCGCAGAAGCGCTCCAGGTTCTTCTCGCCCTTCGCGAACCGGATCAGCCGCTGTCGGCTCCGGTCGTCCAGGGTCCCGTCGCGGAAGGCCTTGCAGGCCTTGACGGACTGCTCGTACCAGTTGCCGGAATCCGTGTCGTCGCCGGAGCCGCCGGGCCGTTCGTCCTGGCCGTCACCGCCCCCGGACGTCTCCTCGCGACCCTCGCCGCCCGGCTGGTCCGGGCTGCCCGGGCGGTCCCCGCCGGGCTCCCGGTCGGTGTCGCCGGTTCGCGCCCCGTCGGGCTTCTCGGAACCGTCGGACTCCCGGGTGGCGGGCGAGGAGTGGGCCTCCGGCTCGTCGGGCGAGGACGGGTCCGCCGGGGACGACGGGTGCTCGGCGGCCCCGCCGGAGATCAGCGGCCCCGGGGTCGCGGCGGCCGATACGGAGGTGGCCGGCACGGGCGAACCCTGCCCGCCGAAGGTCCCGGTGAACACGCCCGTACCGGCGGCGACCGCCACCCCGCCGAGCGCACAGCCCGCCAGCGAGGCGACCAGACCGAAGCGGACCGGCCTGCTCCAGCGCGGGCGGCGGACCGGGGTGTCGGGGGCGGCGCCGATGTGGACGGCGTGCAGCAGACCGGGCCGGCCGGGGACGGCCGCGCCCGCGGCACGGCCCGCGAGCCGGTCCACGCCGTCGCCGTGGCCGGCCTGCCGGAACGCGGCCAGGACCGCGCTCTCGCCGGGGAGTTCACCTGCCGGAGGCCGCAGCTCCGCACGGGCGGCGCCGAGCGCTTCGGAGAGCCGGATGGCGTCGGTGCGGGCCTCGTCGCCGACGGGGACGACCGGTTCGCCGCGGAGCAATCTCTCCGCCGCGTCCTTGTCAAGCCACTCGTAGTGCTCGTCGGCCATCACATGTCCTTCTGCGTCCACGGTCGCAAATGCGTCACACCGGGAGTGACTCCGGCGGGCGCCGCCGGACCGCCCCGCCCGGGGCGCTGCGCGGGCACGGCGCCGAGCCCGGCGCCACCGCCCGCCTCCTGTCCCGCGCCGTCGTCGGCGCCCTGAGCAGGGACCGGGGCCGAGGCAGGAGCCGGAGCCTGAATCGGAGCCGGGGCCGGGGCCGGAATCGGGTCCGGGGCAGGAGCCGGGGCGTCGTCCGCGGAGGCGCCGTCCACGGGGAACGCGTCGCCGGCGCGGTTCGTCCCGGGATGCTCCGCGCCGAGGAGTTCGGCCAGTCGCTTGAGGCCGCGGTGGGCGGCGGTGCGTACGGCGCCGGGCCGCTTGCCCAGGGTCTGCGCCGCGCTCTTCGCGTCAAGCCCGACGACCACCCGGAGCACGACGGCCTCGGCCTGGTCCTGCGGCAGCTGGGCGATGAGGGACATGGTGCGGTCGGTGTCCAGCGCCTCGATGGCGTCGCCCGCGGTGTCGGATTCGGCGGCCCGCGTGGTCAGCTCGGTCTCGTCGCCGCCGATCGCGGGGCGGCGGCTGCGCATCCGGAGGTGGTCCAGCGAGCGGTTGCGCGCGATCCGGGCGGCCCAGCCCCGGAACCGGTCGGCGTCACCGCTGAAGCGGCCGAGGTCGCGCGCGATCTGCAGCCACGCCTCGGACGCCACGTCCTCGGCGTCCGGCTCCCCGACCAGCGTCCGTATGTAGCCCAGCAACCGTGGCTGCACCGCGCGGTACACAGCACGGAAGGCGTCCTCGTCCCCGTCCTGTGCCGCGAGCACCGCGGCAGTCAGCTCCGCGTCGTCCCCCAGCACTCCCTCAACCCGCTCTGCCGTCCTCGATCGCAGCTGGTCAACTGCTGCGCAACCCTGCGCGAACCAGCACGCTACGTGCTCGGCGGGGGCCACGTCCATGACTTGTACAACCCGCAACAATTCGTCGGCCGGTCCCCGGTGTGACAGAAAACGCAGTCATGGCGCTGAGATGAGTACGGGGTCGTGCTGCGACCCCGTGGAAGACGGCCGGGGCCTCTCCTGTGGGGGGTGGCGGCCCCGGTCGTCGCTCCAGCCTTCTCCCCCGGCGTTCAGGCTCCCGGTGCTTTCATGAGGTGCGGTCTCACGCGTCGCGGGTCCGGCCGGTGTTGCCGCGGGGCAGCGTGAGGACCATGGTGAGACCGCCCCCGGGCGTGTCCTCGGCGGTGAGGGTGGCCCGTATCGCCTCGGTGAAGCCCCGTGCGACGGCCAGGCCGAGCCCGACACCCGCGCCCCTCGGGGCGTCGCCGAGTCGCTGGAACGGCTCGAATATGTGCTCCTTGGCCGTGTCGGGGACGCCGGGGCCGCGGTCGACGACGCGGAGTTCGACGCGGTCGCGCAGTGTGCTGGCGGAGACGAGCACGGGCCGGTCCTCGGGGCTGTACTTGACGGCGTTCTCGACGATGTTGGCGACGATGCGTTCCAGCAGCCCGCGGTCGACGGCGACCATGGGCAGCGTCTCCGGGATGTCCAGCTCCACGCTCCCGTCCGGGACGCCGCCCAGCGCCATGGGGACGACTTCGTCCAGGTCCGTCTCCCGGATCAGCGGGACCACGGTGCCCGTGTTCAGGCGGGACATGTCCAGGAGGTTGCCGATCAGGGCCGAGAGCCGGTCGGCGCCGTCCTCGATCCCTTCGAGCAGGGCCTCGCGGTCGGTCTCCGACCAGGCGACGTCGCGGGAGCGCAGCGAGGTGACCGAGGCCTTGATGCCGGCGAGCGGGGTGCGCAGGTCGTGGCTGACGGCGGCGAGGAGGGCGGTGCGGAAGCGGTCGCCCTCGGCGAGTTTGCGCGCCTCCTCGGCCTGGTCGACCAGGCGCCGGCGGTCCAGCGCCACGGCTGCCTGGGCGGCGAAGGCTCCCAGGACCCGGCGGTCCTCGGCGGGCAGCGCCCGGCCGCTCAGGACCAGTGCCAGGTTCTCCCCCACCGGTATGTCGACGTCGGCGTCCTCTGGGCGTTCGACGGGGCGGGTGCCGACCGCCGCCGTACAGGACCAGGGTTCGACCTCGGCCGTCCGCTCCAGGAGGGCGACGGAGTCCATGGCGAAGGTCTCGCGGACCCTCTCCAGCAGGGCGTCCAGGGCGGTCTCGCCGCGCAGGACGCTGCCCGCGAGGAAGGAGAGGATCTCCGACTCGGCGCGCAGCCGGGCCGCCTGGTGGGTGCGGCGGGCCGCCAGGTCGACGACGGAGGCGACGGACACGGCCACCCCGACGAAGATCACGATGGCGACGATGTTCTTGGGATCGGCGATCGTGAACCGGCCCAGGGGCGGGGTGAAGTAGTAGTTCAGCAGCAGGGAGCCGAAGGCCGCCGAGGCGAGGGCGGGCAGCATGCCGCCGAGCAGGGCGGCAGCGACGGTGGCGGTGAGGAACAGCAGCATGTCGTTGGCGAGCCCGAGGTCCGGGACGACGGTGCTGAGCAGCAGGGCGAGGAGGGCGGGCCCGGTGACGCCGACGAGCCAGCCCCAGACGACGCGGGCGCGGCCGAGCCGGGCGCCGCGGCCCACGGGCAGGCCGCGGCCCTTGGCGACGGAGTCGTGGGTGACCATGTGGACGTCCAGGTCCGGACCGGACTCGCGGGCGACGGTGGCGCTGACGCCGGGCCCGAACGCGTACTGCCAGGTCTTGCGCCGGCTGACGCCGAGGACGATCTGGGTGGCGTTGACCCCGCGGGCGAACTCCAGCAGGGCCGAGGGCACGTCGTCGCCGATGACGTGGTGGAAGGTGCCGCCGAGGTCCTCGACCAGGGTGCGCTGGACGGCCAGTTCCTTGGGCGACACCGCCTTCAGCCCGTCGCTCGCCGCGATGTAGACGGCCAGCACCTCGCCGCCGGCCCCCTTCTCCGCGAGGCGGGAGGCGCGGCGGATGAGGGTGCGGCCCTCGGGTCCGCCGGTCAGTCCGACGACGATGCGTTCGCGGGCCTGCCAGGTGGTGCGGATGTTGTGCTCGCCCCGGTACTGCTGGAGGTACTCGTCGACCCGGTCGGCGACCCAGAGCAGGGCCAGCTCGCGCAGGGCGGTGAGGTTGCCGGGACGGAAGTAGTTCGAGAGGGCAGCGTCCATCTTGTCGGGCTGGTAGATGTTCCCGTGCGCCATCCGGCGGCGCAGCGCCTGGGGCGACATGTCGACCAGCTCGATCTGGTCGGCCCGGCGGACCACCTCGTCGGGGACGGTCTCGCGCTGCCGGACCCCGGTGATCGACTCCACCACGTCGCCCAGCGACTCCAGGTGCTGGATGTTGACCGTCGATATGACGTCGATCCCGGCCCTGAGCAACTCCTCGACGTCCTGCCAGCGCTTGGCGTTGCGCGAACCGGGGACGTTGGTGTGGGCCAGCTCGTCGACCAGGGCCACGGCCGGGGCACGCTCCAGCACCGCGTCCACATCCATCTCCGTGAACACCGAGCCCCGGTACTCCAGCTCCCGGCGCGGCAGGAGCTCCAGACCGTGGAGCATCACCTCGGTCCGCGGCCTGTTGTGGTGCTCCACGAATCCGATGACCGCGTCGGTGCCCCGCTCCACCCGCCGGTGGGCTTCCGAGAGCATCGCGTACGTCTTGCCGACGCCCGGCGCCGCGCCCAGGTAGATCCGCAGCTTTCCGCGTCCCATGATGACTTCTCGTTCTTCCGTGGTGGATGGGGCGTCAGGGCTCGAAGCGGTAGCCCATGCCCGGTTCGGTGATCAGATACCGGGGGTGGGCGGGGTCCGCTTCGAGCTTGCGCCGCAGCTGGGCCATGTAGACCCGCAGGTAGTTGGTGTTCTCCGCGTAGGTGGGCCCCCAGACCTCCCGCAGGAGCGCGCGCTGGGACACCAGGCGGCCGGGGCTGGTGACCAGGATTTCGAGGAGATGCCATTCGGTCGGGGTCAGCCGGACGGTGCCGGAGTCGCGCTGGACCTTCTTCGCCGCCAGGTCGATGGTGAAGCCGTCCGTGGTGACGACGGTCGGTTCCGGCGTCTCGGCGGTCGCCTGCCGCCGCCGGGTGGCCGCGCGCAGCCGGGCCAGCAGTTCGTCCATGCTGAAGGGCTTGGTCACGTAGTCGTCGGCCCCGGCGTCCAGGGCCCGCACCTTGTCCTCGGACATGTGGCGGGCGGACAGGACGAGGATCGGCACCCGGCTCCAGCCCCGGATCATCGTGATCAGCTCGACGCCGTCCATGTCCGGCAGGCCGAGGTCCAGCACGATGACGTCCGGCTTGCAGGTCGCGGCGAGCCGGAGGGCGGAACCGCCGTCGGAAGCCTCCTCGACGTCGTAGCTGCGGGCCTGGAGGTTGATCTTGAGGGCGCGGACCAGCTGCACATCGTCTTCCACCACGAGCACCCGGGGCATGGGCTGTGCACTCTCTCCTTGGTTGTGGGGTAACCGGACACCGGTGGGGTGCGGAGGTTCCGTACCCCACCGGTGTCCGGTGTCCTGAAGCGGTTCCATCAGCCCTGGGTCAGGTTCCTGAGCGCGGTGTTCAGCTCCAGGACGTTCACCCGGGGCTCCCCCATGAAGCCGAGCAGCCGGCCGCTGGTGTGGTCGGCGACGAGGTTCTCGACCTTCTTGACGTCGAGGTCGTTCTTCTCGGCGACCCGGTGGACCTGGAGTTCGGCGTACGCGGGTGAGATGTCGGGGTCCAGGCCGGAGCCGGAGGAGGTGACGGCGTCGGCGGGCACGTCCGCGGGCTTCACCGTGTACGTGGAGGTGGAGTTGTCCTTGACCACGGCCGCCTTGGCGTCGGTCACCCACTGGACCAGTTCCTCGTTGTCACCGGATCGGTTGGTGGCTCCGGAGAGGATCAGGGAGTACTGCGTGTTGACGCTGTTGCCGCCGAGCCCGTTGGAGGGGCGCGGCTGGAACCACTTCAGGTCCGGGGCGGGTGACTCCTCGCCGTCCTCGATCGGAAGGTCGTACCGCTGTCCGATGAGGGAGGAGCCGACGACCTGGCCGCTCCCGTCCTTGATCTCGGAACCGTTGGCCTTGTCGTTGAACAGGGCCTGGGCGACGCCGGTGACGGCGAGCGGGTAGAGGACCCCGCAGACCAGGGTGAGGACGAGCAGGGCGCGGAGTCCGGCCCCGAGCACGCGCACGGTGCTGCTGACGGAGTTGTTGGTCATGGCGGATCAGCCGATTCCGGGAATGAGGGAGAGGAGCATGTCGATGATCTTGATGCCGATGAACGGGGCGACGATGCCGCCGAGTCCGTAGACGCCCAGGTTGCGGCGGAGCATCCGGTCGGCGCCGGCGGGCCGGTAGCGCACGCCCTTGAGGGCCAGGGGCACCAGCGCGACGATGATCAGGGCGTTGAAGATGACCGCGGACAGGATCGCGGACTCGGGCGAGGCGAGCCCCATGACGTTGAGCTTGTCCAGCGACGGGTACGCCACGGCGAACATGGCGGGGATGATCGCGAAGTACTTCGCCACGTCGTTGGCGATGGAGAAGGTGGTCAGGGCTCCTCGGGTGATGAGGAGTTGTTTGCCGATCTCGACGATCTCGATGAGCTTGGTGGGGTTGGAGTCGAGGTCCACCATGTTCCCGGCCTCCTTGGCGGCCGAGGTTCCGGTGTTCATCGCGACGCCGACGTCGGCCTGGGCCAGGGCGGGTGCGTCGTTGGTGCCGTCACCGGTCATCGCGACGAGCTTGCCCCCGGCCTGCTCCCGCTTGATGAGGGCCATCTTGTCCTCGGGCGTCGCCTCGGCCAGGAAGTCGTCGACCCCCGCCTCCTCGGCGATCGCCTTCGCGGTCAGCGGATTGTCACCCGTGATCATGACCGTACGGATGCCCATCCGGCGCAGTTCGTCGAACCGCTCCCGCATGCCCTCCTTCACCACGTCCTTCAGGTGGACGACCCCGAGGACCCGAGCGCCGTCAGCGTCTTCCACAGCCACCAGCAGCGGCGTGCCACCGGCCTGGGAAATCCGGTCCGTGAGCGCTTGCGCGTCCTCGGAGACACTGCCGTTCCGCTCCTTCACCCACGCGATGACGGAACCGGTCGCGCCCTTGCGGACCTTCCGCCCGTCCAGGTCGACGCCCGACATCCGGGTCTGCGCGGTGAACTCCACCCACGCGGCGTCCGTCAGCTCCCCCTGGGTGCGCTCCCGCAGCCCGTACTTCTCCTTGGCGAGCACGACGATCGACCGGCCCTCCGGGGTCTCGTCGGCGAGCGAGGAGAGCTGCGCGGCGTCCGCGAGCGTGCTCTCGGTGACGCCCCTGACCGCGAGGAACTCGGCGGCCTGCCGGTTGCCCAGGGTGATGGTTCCGGTCTTGTCGAGCAGCAGGGTGGACACGTCGCCCGCCGCCTCGACCGCGCGCCCCGACATGGCCAGGACGTTGCGCTGCACCAGGCGGTCCATGCCCGCGATGCCGATCGCGGACAGCAGGGCCCCGATCGTGGTGGGGATCAGGCAGACCAGCAGCGCGGCGAGCACGATCAGCGACGTCTGGTCGTCCGCGCCCGCGTAGATCGCGAAGGGCTTGAGGGTGACCACGGCCAGCAGGAAGACGATCGTCAGGGACGCCAGCAGGATGTTCAGGGCGACCTCGTTGGGCGTCTTCTGCCGGGAGGCGCCCTCCACCAGGTTGATCATGCGGTCGATGAAGGTCTCTCCGGGCTTCGTCGTGATCCTGATGACGACGCGGTCGGAGAGCACCTTCGTACCGCCGGTCACCGCGCTGCGGTCGCCGCCGGACTCGCGGATGACCGGAGCCGATTCACCGGTGATCGCGGACTCGTCGACGGAGGCGACGCCCTCGACGACGTCCCCGTCGCCGGGGATGACGTCTCCGGCCTCGCAGATCACCAGGTCCCCGATGCGCAGGTCGGTCCCCGCGACCCTCTCCTCGTTCGGACCGATGACCCGGCGGGCGACGGTGCCGGTCTTGGCCTTGCGCAGGGTGTCGGCCTGGGCCTTGCCCCGGCCTTCGGCGACCGCCTCGGCGAGGTTGGCGAAGACCGTGGTCAGCCAGAGCCAGCCGGTGATCGCCCAGCCGAACCAGTCGGTCGGGTCGGTGAGCGCCAGCACGGTGGTGACCACCGAGCCGACCAGCACGACGAACATCACGGGCGACTTGACCATCACCCGAGGGTCGAGCTTGCGCAGCGCGTCCGGGAACGACTTCAGCAGCTGCTGGGGGTCGAACAGCCCGCTGCCGACCCGGTTGGCGGCCCCGTGGCCGCCGGCCGGCGGTATGTCTCCGTGCGGAGCGCGAGTGGGGGTGACGGTGCTCATGAGGCGAGCCCTTCGGCAAGCGGACCCAGCGCCAGGGCCGGGAAGTAGGTGAGTCCGGTGATGATGAGGATCGTGCCGACGAGCAGCCCCGCGTAGAGGGGCTTGTCGGTGCGCAGCGTGCCCGCGGTCTCGGGCACCGGCTTCTGCTCGGCGAGCGAGCCTGCCAGGGCCAGGACGAACACCATCGGGAGGAACCGGCCGAGCAGCATCGCGATGCCGATGGTCGTGTTGAACCACTGGGTGTCGGCGTTGAGCCCGGCGAAGGCGGAGCCGTTGTTGTTGGCGCCGGAGGTGTAGGCGTACAGGATCTCGGAGAAGCCGTGCGCACCCGAGTTGGTCATCGAGTCGGCGGGCGTCGGCAGGGCCATGGCGACGGCGGTGAAGCCGAGCACGAGGGCCGGGGTGACGAGGATGTAGCAGGCCGCGAACTTGATCTGGCGGGTGCCGATCTTCTTGCCGAGGTACTCCGGGGTGCGTCCGACCATCAGCCCGGCGATGAACACCGCGATGATCGCCATGATCAGCATGCCGTAGAGGCCGGAGCCGACACCGCCGGGAGCGATCTCGCCGAGCTGCATGCCGAGCATGGTGATGCCGCCGCCGAAGCCGGTGTACGAGGAGTGGAAGGAGTTCACCGCGCCGGTCGAGGTCAGCGTCGTGGCGACCGCGAAGATCGACGAGCCGGCGATCCCGAAGCGGGTCTCCTTGCCCTCCATGGCCCCGCCCGCGATCTCGAAGGCCGGTCCGCGGTGGGCGAACTCGGTCCACATCATCAGCGCCGTGAAGCCGATCCAGATGACCGCCATCGCGCCGAGGACCGCGTACCCCTGCTTCAGCGATCCGACCATCCGGCCGAAGGTCCGCGTCAGCGCGAACGGGATCAGCAGGATGAGGAAGACCTCGAACAGGTTCGACAGGGGGTTGGGGTTCTCGAAGGGGTGGGCGGAGTTGGCGTTGAAGTAACCGCCGCCGTTGGTGCCCAGCTCCTTGATGACCTCCTGGGAGGCGACCGCGCCGCCGTTCCACTCCTGCGTACCGCCCATGAACTGTCCGACCTGGTGGATGCCGGAGAAGTTCTGGATCGCCCCGCAGGCGACCAGGACGATCGCGCCGATCACCGAGATCGGGATCAGGATGCGGACGGTCCCGCGCACCAGGTCGGCCCAGAAGTTGCCGAGTTCACCCGTGCGCGACCGGGCGAAGCCGCGTACGAGTGCCACCGCCACGGCCATGCCGACCGCGGCGGACAGGAAGTTCTGCACCGCGAGGCCGCCGGTCTGCACGACGTGGCCCATGGCCTGTTCGCCGTAGTACGACTGCCAGTTGGTGTTGGCGACGAAGGACGCGGCGGTGTTGAACGCCTGGTCCGGGTCGATCGAGGAGAAGCCCAGCGAACCGGGCAGCGACCCCTGCACCCGTTGCATCAGGTACAGGAAGAGAACGCTCACCGCGGAGAAGGCGAGGACTCCGCGCAGATAGGCGGGCCAGCGCATCCCGGCGGCCGGGTTGGCGCCGATGGCCTTGTATATCCACTTCTCCGGGCGGTAGTTCTTCTCGGAGGAGTAGACCCTGGCCATGTAGTCGCCCAGCGGGCGGTACGCGAGGGCGAGGGCGGCGATCAGGGCTATGAGCTGGAGCAGACCAGCGACCTGGGAACTCATTTACTTACTCAGAACCTCTCCGGGTAAAGGAGAGCGAGGATGAGATATCCGAGCAGGGACACGGCCACGACGAGGCCGACGACATTTTCGACGGTCACAGCTTGGTCACCCCCCGGGCGATGAGAGCCACCAGCGCGAATACCGCGATCGTGGTGGCGACGAAGGCCAGGTCGGCCATCGCGAGCTCCTGATTGACGTGAGGAATGGAATCGGCCGTTTGGCCAATACGAGCAAACCCCGACTTCATCCCGGCGATAAGCCACCTTGACGAGGTCCATACGAATACCGGGGAACCCTTGACGCCGATCTGACGCGGCCGACCGGCCTTCCACGTGGTCACGGTCACCCACCCGGGGGCCGGCAGGCCCTGGGGGCGCTGCGGCGAGGCGGGGAGCTGCGGAAGCCCGGTGTCGAACTGGTCGAGACCCACTCGGACCACCGTGAGCCGGGCCGCCCGCTCTCCCGTTGTGTACGCGAAACGACCGACGATCATCCGGCTTTCCAGGTCACGGCGGTCAGTCCGGAAACGGAACCGGCGGACCTCTGGCAGCGGCTGCCGCGAGCACGGCTCGACCGTCGCCCACGCGATACGCGGAGACACCGACGCGGTAATCCGCCGGCTACGTTTCCGGTCACCTTCGGGCCGTCCCGACGCATTGACGCAGTGACGCATTCCTGACGGTGCTCTGACGGAATGCGTCGCGCACCGTCAGCGGAGTGCTGATCCACCGGGAATTGCGGGACAGCCCTTAGCCTCCGATGTCGCGCTGCCGGAGGTCCTCCTGCGTTTCGCGCCGTATCAGCAGGCGGGCCGCGCCCTCGTGCACCGCGACGACCGGCGGCCGGCCGACGAGGTTGTAGGCGGAGGCCATGGAGACCTGGTAGGCCCCGGCGACGGGCACCGCGAGCAGGTCGCCGGTGCGGATGTCGGCGGGCAGGAGGACGTCGTTCGCGAGGATGTCGCCGGCCTCGCAGTGCCGGCCCACCACCGTGGCCGCGACCGGTCCGGCGGTGGCGGCGCGGCCGATCAGGCGCGGCGCGTAGCGGGCCCCGTACAGGGCGGGCCGGGGGTTGTCGCTCATGCCCCCGTCGACGGCCACGAACGTGTTCGGGCCGGTGTGCTTGACGGAGAGGACGCGGTAGAGCGCCACCCCGGCCGGGGCCGCGATCGCCCGGCCCGGTTCGACGGCCAGCCTCGGCACGGGCAGGCCGGCCGACGCGCAACCGGTGGCGAGTTCCGCGCCCAGGCGGCGCGCGAGGGCGGTCAGGTCGAGGGCGGCCTCCCCGGGCCGGTAGGCGACCCCGTGCCCGCCCCCCATGTCGAGCTCGGAGAACGTGACGCCGTGGCTCTCCTTGATCCGGGCCATCAGTCCGACCATCCGCCGCACGGCCACCAGGTAGGGCTTGACGTCGGTGATCTGGGAGCCGATGTGGCAGTGCAGGCCGGTCAGTTCGAGCTGCGGCTGGCCGAGCACCCGGGCGATGGCGTGCTGGGCGGACCCGTCGGTGAGGGACAGGCCGAACTTCTGGCCGTCGGTGCCGGTACGGATCTTCTCGTGGCCGCCCGCCGACACCCCGGGCACCACCCGCACCATCACCTTCTGCCGCCCGGCGGGGCCGGTCAGCGCGGCGATCCGGGCGATCTCCGACGGGCTGTCGACGACGATCCGCCCGACCCCGAGCCGCAGCGCCGTCTCGATGTCGCGCGGCGTCTTCGCGTTGCCGTGCAGCACCATCCGCTCCGGCGGGAACCCGGCGGCGTGGGCGAGTTCGAGTTCGCCGACGGAGCAGACGTCCAGCCCCAGCCCCTCCTCCTCGATCCACCGCGCCATCGCCCGGGACAGGAACGCCTTGGCCGCGTACAGCACATGGGCTTCGGGAAAGGCGGCCCGATAGGTCCGGCAGCGCGTCCGCACCTCGGCCTCGTCCAGGACGTACGCGGGGGTGCCGAACCGGTCGGCGAGATCGGCGAGCGAGACCCCTCCGACGCTCAGGTCGCCGTGCGGGAGCCGGACGGCGGAGGCGGGGAAGACGGACAGATCGTCCAGTCCCGCCGGGGGCTCGGTGAGAACGGGAGCTGACATGGCGGCGTCTCCTCGGGAGGCGTGTGACGAGGCGCGGGTCACAGGGCGCGCGCGGGTTCTTCGGCCGTGTCCGCCCGCACGGCGGTGACGGCCGGGGCGGAGAGGACCGGGTCGACGACGAGCCGGTCGACGCCGAGAGGCTCCGTGAGGGAGCGCAGGACGGGCTCGGCGAGCCTGATCGCGGGCTGGCCGGCGCCGAGCGTCGCGGTCAGCAGGGCGAGGCCGGTGAAGCCGACGGCCGTGCGCTCGCCCAGCGGAGTACGGAACATCCGCAGCGCGGGGCCGGCGGCTTCCGGCCGGACGGGCACGTACAGCAGCCCGGCCCGGGCCTGTTCATCGGGGTCGGGGTCGTCGTCGTACGAGAAGAGGCACATGGGGTTCCCTCCGGATGGAGCCGTGACGCGGCCGTCTTCCGGCCGCACGACGCCGAAGCTATGCCCGCCCCGGCGCGAAGGGCCCTCCCGCCTGACGCGATTTTGACGGGCGTCGGCCGGTTCATACGGATCGCTGACGCTCACCGCCCCTCGCCCGTCCTTCAATGGAACTCCGGAACAGGACGAGTCAGGAGGCCGGACGGTGCGGCAGAGAATCGTGGTCGGCGTGAGCGGCTCCCCGGGGAGCCTGGCAGCCCTGCACCGGGCCGCCGCAGAGGCTCGGGAACGCCATGCGGAGCTGTACGCCGTGCTGGCCTGGCAGTTGCCCGGCGGCGGGCTGGGTGGCCGCGCCACCTACGGCGACGCCGTGCTCCGGGAGTGCCGGGAAGCCGCTGTCGAGGACCTGCGCACCGTCCTCGACTGCGCGTTCGCCGTCAGGAGGCCGGGCGTCGCCCTGTCCGGGCTCGCCGTGCGCGGCGAGCCCGGGGCGGTTCTCGTCGAGGCGGCCGCGTCGGCGGACGGCCTCCTGGTCGTGGGCGCGGGCTCACGCGGCAGATGGCTGCCCGCGCTGCGCCCGTCGGTGACCCGCTACTGCCTGACACACGCGGCCTGCCCCGTTCTCGCGGTCCCCCCGAATCCGCTCGAAGCCGAACTCGCCGCCGCGCACAGCGGTTCCTGGACCCTGCCGCCCATGATCCGGGACCGGAAGCGCTGAGCGGTGCACGCCGTCGACCGCCGCCGCCTGGACGCGGCCCGGTCAGCCCAGGCCGCGGGCCCGTCGTGACATCACCGCGCGCAGGACCCGGCGGCCCTCCGTCGACAGGTCCAGCGCCTTGCGGAGTCCGGCGCCGCTGCCCGCCGTGCCGGTGGTCTCCGCCAGGATCTCCAGGATGCGGACCTGCCGTTCCAGCTCCCCGGCGACCAGCGGGCCCACGGCGGCCGGTTCGCCGCCGCGGGCCGCCTTGAGCAGCTGCTCCTCGTCCGGCGCCGGGTCCCCGGCCGGGGTGTCGAGCCGCCCGTGGATCCGGAGCGCGACCAGCGAACAGGCGTCCGCCCACTCCCGCAGTGGTCCGGCGGTGAAGTCGGAGGGGGCGGCGCCGAGCATGGTCCGCACGAGCGCGGCCGGGCCGTCGGGGACGGGCGCGTGCTCCATCCCCGTCCGCACCGCCGCGAGCCGGATGTCCCAATCCTGTCCGTTCTCGCAGCTCGCCCAGAGCGGGCGCAGCGGCTCCGTCTCCGGCCCGGCGAGCAGCGGCAGGCATCGGTCCAGGCAGGCCAGCGCCCCGGCGGCCAGTGCTCGCTCGTCGGCTCGTTCGATCAGTTCCAGCAGACTCATCGACGTCTCCCTCGGTCTACCGGATACTGCGCCGAATGGCCGGAAATCGTCACTACGGGGTGGTCGTCGCGGCGGGCGCCCGCCCGTGCGCCCGTCACCGGTGAGCACCTGGGACCGGCCGGGCCGCCGGAGCCGGGCGGTACGCGGCGCGTTCGACCTGCATCCGGGTCACGGCGCGCACGAAGACGATCGCGAGCACCGCGGCCACGAGGTCCAGCGCGTCGGCGGCCGCGACGAGGGCCGCCGCGTCGGCGATCTCCTCCGGCTCCCAGCCCCGGTTCCACTGGCCCACGGCGATCCGGGAGACGAGGACGGAGACGACCCAGCCGCCCCACCACAGGTTCAGCACCGTTCTGGGAGCCGTGCGTCGACCGCCGTCGGGGTGGGGCAGGACGCTCGCCTCCCAGATGCCGCCGGCGACGCGGTAGGGGAACCAGAGGTTGGCGACCGGGACGAACCAGCCGCCCACCGCCCAGCCCGGTCCCATCCGCTGTACGCCGGACGCGAAGACCTCGGCGTTCCGGCGGGTCCGGTGGAACCAGAGGATGAAGAGGATGCCGGTGGGCAGGAACGCCGCCGTCCGGACCCTCCTGGCGAGGTCGTACCGTTCATGCGCCCGCAGGCCCGGCCCGGTGTAGGTGTCGAGGTACTCGCCCGCCGCCAGCGCCTCCCACAGGCCGCGCAGGTGCAGACCGGCGCCGATGACGAACAGGTCGCTCGCGATGACGCAGGCCAGCAGGACGATCACCGCCCGCGACAGGCCGACCGGCGCCCCCGGCCAGGTGCCGGCGCCCCGGGTGCCGGCGCCCCAGCCTCCGGGCACGGGTCCGGAAACGGCGACCAGGGGCGTGGCACCGTCGGGCGGCGGGGGCCGGGTGCCCGAGCAGAAGGTGCACAGGCCGTCGTCGGTCACGGCCGTTCTGATGCGACAACGGGTACAGAGCATGGACATGGAGAAGTCCCCCCAAGGACAGGCCATCGGTGTGTGACCTCGCGTCCCTCCCCAGAAGCGCGCGGTCGGCGGACCGTAGCCCGTGGACGGCGTCGCTGTCCACGGGCTCACGCGCGGCCGGGGAACGCCCCCTGCCTCACCCCGCGCTGCCGGTCCGCTCCGCCAGTTCCGAGAACTGCGCCCAGCTCAGCGTGGGCTTCCGCGGGTCCCACAGTTTCTGCGAGGTCGCCACCAGCGGCATCCGGATGCCGTCCGCCACCTGCTGGGTGGTCTGTGCGTTCGGCAGGTCGCCCCAGACGGCGAACCGGCCGCCGAGGATCTGCTTCGAGTAGCGCTCGGCCACGGGTTCGGTGCCGCGCAGCACCAGCGGGGTCCACTGCTCGTAGATCCGCTCACCGGTCGGGTAGACGAACTCGTTGGGCTCGCCGAGCACGTAGTAGAGGAACTCGTCGTTGAGGTTCAGCATCTTGTAGCCCGCGGCGAGGTACTCCTGCGGCGGGCGGGCGCCGATCTCCTTGCCGGTCCAGTACTCGATCTCGATGTTCTCGTCGGCCTTGACCTTCGTGTCCCGGAAGAGCCCGTCGTTCCAGGCCTTGGCGGTCCGGCCCTTCGGGACGACGACGTCCGCGCGGTCGTTCAGCCAGCCGGTGGCCAGGTCCTCGATCGTGGCCCCGGCACCGTACTTCTCCTCCGCCGCGCGCTGGAGCTGCGGATAGGAGGCGGCCGGGTTCTGGACGGTCAGCGCCTGGTACTCGTCCGCGCCCAGGTGCCAGAAGCGCCCGGGGAACAGCTCGGTGTACTCGTCGAGGAGTTCGTCGATCAGCTTGGCCGCGCCCGGCTTCGAGATGTCGATGGAGCCCTTCGACTCCACGCCCGCGGTGTTGCGCAGCTGGAGGTCGGGGTGGGCGGCCAGCACCGCGCCGAGGTGTCCGGGCGAGTCGATCTCGGGGACGACCTCGATGTGCCGGCTGTTGGCGAGGGCGACGATGCGGCGGACCTCGTCCTGGGTGAGGGCCTCGTCGGAGACCACCTCGGGGTGCGACTTCGACTCGATCCGGAAGGCCTGGTCGTCGGAGAAGTGCAGGCCGAGCTGGTTGAGCTTGAGGTCGCCCATCTCGCGTATGCGGTCCTCTATCCACTCCGCGCTGTAGTGCTTGCGCGCGATGTCGAGGTTGAGTCCGCGCTGCGGGCGGTCGGGCCGGTCGTTGACGACGCCCTCGGGGAGGGTGCCGTCCGCCTTGAGGGACTGCTTGAGCGTACGGGTGCCGTAGAAGACGCCCGACTCGTCGGGTCCGGTGATCTTCACCTTCCGGTCGCGCACGGTGAGCGCGTACGACTCGGTGGGGCCCGCGTCCTTGTCGCCGAGCGCCAGCTCGACGTCTCCCGTCCGCGCCGGCTCGGCGCCCCGGTAGCGGATCTTCAGCTCCTTGGCGAGCAGCTCCGCCTCGTCGGCGAGCACCCCGCTGCCCTTGGCGATGACGACGGTGCTGTCCCCGCCGGGCTGCCAGCCGGGGCCGCGGGCCGGGGTGTGCTCGCGCACCGCGGGGATCGTGCTCGGTGTGCTGGACATCGGATAGCTGCGGGAGGGCGACGGGGCGGCCTCGGCGGAGGTGCCGGAGGGCGACGCCGTGTCGCCGGACGATCCGCCGCCGGACCCGTCCGGCCAGACGACGACGGTGAGGGCGACGGCGGCCGCGGCCGTGACAGCCGCGCCGGTGACGAGGGCACCACGCGTGGGCGACATCGGACAGATTCCTCCGTTGAGGGGGTCAGGGACGGTGGAAACGGGTGAAGAGATAGGGAAACGGGTGAATAGGGTGCAAGGTTGGCATTTTTGCCGGGGCCTCGCCCATCGAGGACTACGAGGCACCGGACAGGACCCAGGTCGGCGCAGGTCAGACGTCCATCACTTGTTCCGAAACTCTCCCGTTCGGGTGATTCTTCTGCGGTCCGCCGGACGGCCGCCGACCGATCTCGCTAGCGTTGCGGCACATTCGTCCCTCCCTTCACTCCCGTCCCCGCGGAACTCACTCGCACGCCGGGCAACCTCGGTACGTCCTGGTCTGTCTTCCAGGGGCAGAAGGTTCCTTTCGGGGCCACGGAGTCATAGCCGTCGTTGATACGAGGAGTCCACGCTGTCCAGGTCCAGCGAGCCCCCCGCCGGCCTGCCGAAGCGATCCGCGCCCCCGGCCGGCCGTCCGGCCGTGCCGGCGCAGCCGCACCACCCGACTCCGGGCGAGGTCGCGGGCGCGCCGCCCGCCGGCGCGCCGCCGGTCGATCACGCCCTCGGCCTGGCCCATTTCAACAACCTGCCCTTCGCCGCCGCCGAGGCGGCCTTCCTGGAGTGCTGCGGCAGCCTCCGCTGGGCCCACCGGATGGCCGCCCACCGCCCCTACCCGGATCTCGGCGCTCTACTGGCCGCGTCCGACGAGGCCGGCTACGACCTCGCGCCCCGGGACATCGCGGAGGCCCTGGTCCCGGAGCCGGCCACCTGCCTGCACCATGACGCGCCCCGCGCCGCCCACCTGGCGCTGCGGGCCGCGCACGCGGCGTACGAGAGCCGGTTCGGCCACGCCTTCGTGATCTGCCTGGACGCCCATCACCCCTCCCAGCACGTGGACCAGGTGCTGGCCGGGATCCGGGTCCGGCTGGCGCACGACACGGACGAGGAGCGGGCCGTGACCGCCGAGGAGCTGCGGCGGCTCGCCCGGAGCCGGATCGTCGAGCTGGTGACGCCGGACCCTCCGCGGCAGGGGTCGCTCTAGCCCGTCCGTGCCTGTTTGATTGCCACTTTGATCACACCAGAGGCCCCGGCGAACGCGAACCGACAAAGCGTCGCTACGATGGCCGGGGCCGGTGGACCGTACCCGGCCGGGTCAGACCGACAGTCAAGCCGGCCGACCCCAATCCCCGCTCCCGGAGGGTTCTTCCGTGCCGGCTGGAACGCTGTACCGCGGCCGGGAAGGCATGTGGTCGTGGGTGGCTCATCGAGTCACCGGTGTCCTCATTTTCTTCTTCCTGTTCGTACATGTCCTGGACACCGCTCTCGTCCGCGTTTCCCCCGAGGCCTACGACGACGTCGTGGCCACGTACAAGACGTGGCCTGTCGCGTTCCTCGAATACGGCCTGGTGGCCGCGATTCTCTTCCACGCGCTGAACGGTCTGAGGATCATCGCCGTGGACTTCTGGTCCAAGGGCCCGCGACTCCAGAAGCAGATGCTCTGGACCGTGGTGGGCATCTGGATCGTGCTGATGGTCGGGGCCCTGTACCCGATCCTCGGTCACGCCGTACGCGACGTCTTCGGGAGCTGAGGCCCATGTCCAGCGAGACTTCTTCCGCAGCCGCGATCGGCGACGTCGAGGGCGTGAGCCTGTTCGACGCCGACCACCCGGCCCCGGTCATCGAGCCCCCGCGCAAGCGCACGGGCAAGACGCCCAAGGCTTCGCGCACCAATTTCGAGATGTACGCCTGGCTCTTCATGCGCCTGTCGGGCATCGTCCTGGTCGTCCTCGTCATCGGCCACCTGCTGATCCAGCTGGTGCTCGACGGCGGCGTCTCCAAGATCGGCTTCGCCTTCGTGGCGGGCCGCTGGGCCTCGCCGTTCTGGCAGGCCTGGGACCTCATCATGCTGTGGCTCGCCATGCTCCACGGCGGCAACGGCCTGCGCACGGTCATCAACGACTACGCCGAACGGGACAACACCCGCTTCTGGCTGAAGATGCTCCTGTACACCGCCACGGTGTTCACCGTCCTGCTGGGCACGCTGGTGATCTTCACCTTCGACCCGAACATCCGCTAGGCGCCGGGACAGAGGGACCAGAGGAAAACCATGCAGATCCACAAGTACGACACCGTCATCGTCGGCGCCGGCGGCGCCGGCATGCGCGCGGCCATCGAGTCGACCAAGCGCAGCCGTACCGCCGTGCTGACGAAGCTCTACCCCACCCGCTCCCACACGGGCGCGGCGCAGGGCGGCATGGCCGCCGCGCTCGCCAACGTGGAGGAGGACAACTGGGAGTGGCACACCTTCGACACGGTCAAGGGCGGCGACTACCTGGTCGACCAGGACGCCGCCGAGATCCTGGCGAAGGAGGCCATCGACGCCGTCCTCGACCTGGAGAAGATGGGCCTGCCGTTCGGCCGCACGCCCGAGGGCAGGATCGACCAGCGCCGCTTCGGTGGTCACACCCGTGGCCATGGTGAGGCCCCGGTCCGTCGCGCCTGCTACTCGGGCGACCGCACCGGCCACATGATCCTCCAGACGCTGTACCAGAACTGCGTCAAGGAGGGTGTGGAGTTCTTCAACGAGTTCTACGTCCTGGACCAGCTGATCACCGAGGTCGACGGGGTCAAGAAGTCCGCCGGCGTCGTCGCCTACGAGCTGGCGACCGGCGAGATCCACGTCTTCCAGGCGAAGTCGGTCATCTACGCCTCGGGCGGCACCGGCAAGTTCTTCAAGGTGACGTCGAACGCGCACACCCTGACCGGTGACGGCCAGGCCGCCTGCTACCGGCGCGGCCTGCCGCTGGAGGACATGGAGTTCTTCCAGTTCCACCCGACGGGCATCTGGCGCATGGGCATCCTGCTGACGGAGGGCGCCCGCGGTGAGGGCGGCATCCTCCGCAACAAGGACGGCGAGCGCTTCATGGAGAAGTACGCGCCGGTCATGAAGGACCTCGCGTCCCGTGACGTCGTCTCGCGCTCCATCTACACGGAGATCCGTGAGGGCCGCGGCTGCGGTCCGGCCGGTGACCACGTGTACCTGGACCTCACGCACCTGCCGCCGGAGCAGCTGGACGCCAAGCTCCCGGACATCACCGAGTTCGCGCGGACGTACCTCGGCATCGAGCCCTACACGGACCCGATCCCGATCCAGCCGACCGCGCACTACGCCATGGGCGGCATCCCGACCAACGTCGAGGGCGAGGTGCTGGCCGACAACACCACCGTCGTCCCGGGCCTGTACGCCGCCGGCGAGGTCGCCTGTGTCTCCGTGCACGGCGCCAACCGCCTGGGCACCAACTCGCTGCTCGACATCAACGTCTTCGGCAAGCGCTCCGGCATCGCCGCCGCCGAGTACGCGGCGAGGACCGACTTCGTCGAGCTGCCCGAGAACCCCGCCCAGCTGGTCGCCGACCAGGTCGAGCGGCTGCGCAACTCCACCGGCACCGAGCGCGTCGCGACGCTGCGCCTGGAGCTCCAGGAGTGCATGGACGCCAACGTGATGGTGTTCCGCACCGAGCAGACGATCAAGACGGCGGTCGACAAGATCGCCGAGCTGCGCGCGCGGTACCTCAACGTGTCCATCCAGGACAAGGGCAAGCGGTTCAACACCGACCTGCTGGAGGCCATCGAGCTGGGCAACCTGCTCGACCTGGCCGAGGTCATGGCGGTCTCCGCGCTCGCCCGCAAGGAGTCCCGCGGCGGTCACTACCGCGAGGACTTCCCGAACCGCGACGACGTCAACTTCATGCGCCACACCATGGCGTACCGCGAGGTGGCCGCCGACGGCGCCGAGTCGATCCGGCTCGACTACAAGCCGGTCGTGACGACCCGCTACCAGCCGATGGAGCGTAAGTACTGATGGCTACCCCGACCCTGGACAAGACCGACAACGCCGAGGCCGGCTTCGCCGACTCGCCGTTCATCACGGCCACGTTCCGGATCCGCCGCTTCAACCCCGAGGTGTCGGACGAGGTCCAGTGGCAGGACTTCCAGATCGAGATCGACCCGAAGGAGCGTGTCCTCGACGCCCTTCACAAGATCAAGTGGGAGATCGACGGAACCCTGACGTTCCGCCGTTCCTGCGCGCACGGCATCTGCGGTTCCGACGCGATGCGGATCAACGGCAAGAACAGGCTCGCCTGCAAGACGCTGATCAAGGACATCAACCCGGACAAGCCGATCACGGTCGAGGCCATCAAGGGCCTCACGGTCCTCAAGGACCTCGTGGTCGACATGGACCCGTTCTTCCAGGCGTACCACGATGTCATGCCCTTCCTCATCACCAAGGGGAACGAGCCGACCCGCGAGCGCCTGCAGTCCCCCGAGGACCGCGAGCGGTTCGACGACACCACCAAGTGCATCCTGTGCGCCGCGTGCACGTCCTCGTGCCCGGTGTTCTGGAACGACGGCCAGTACTTCGGCCCGGCGGCGATCGTCAACGCGCACCGCTTCATCTTCGACTCGCGCGACGAGGGCGGCGAGCAGCGCCTGGAGATCCTCAACGACCGTGACGGCGTGTGGCGTTGCCGCACCACGTTCAACTGCACGGACGCCTGCCCGCGTGGCATCGAGGTCACCAAGGCGATCCAGGAGGTGAAGCGCGCGCTCATCACGCGTCGCTTCTGACCTTCGCGTAACACCCGTTACGTCGACAGGCCCCGTCCCCGCAGCCTCATCGCTGCCGGGGCGGGGCCTGTTGCTGCGCCGGGGGCCGCACGGGCGGTACGGTTCAGCGGAGCTGAAGACCGAAAGAGAACGGGGATCGTCGTGAGCGAGCCGAATCCGTACGCGGACGACGCGTACAAGTGGGGCCCGCCCCAGCAGCAGCCGGGCCACCAGCCCACCATCGCCGACGGCCAGGGGTACGGCTACCCGGCGACGGGCTCCCCGCCCGCGTACGGCTATCCGCAGCCGCTGCCGGACCACGCCGCCCAGCCCGGCCCCGGTTACGGGTACCCCCAGCACGCGCAGCCGACGATGCCCGGCCAGTACCTCCCGGTGCCGCAGGGAGCGCCAGGCCAGGGCGGCGTGCCGATGCTGTCGATCGGCGACATCACCGTGATGAGCGACGCGATCGTCACCCCGTCCGGGACGATGCCGCTCAAGGGCGCGGTCTGGACGGCCACGGACATGTCGCGCACGGAGGAGAAGATCCCGACGCACGCGGTCGTGCTGGCGATCATCTTCGCGCTGTTCTGCCTGATCGGCCTGCTGTTCCTGCTGATGAAGGAGAAGCGGACCACCGGATTCATCCAGGTCACGGTCGTCAGCGGCGGCCGGCACCACTCGACGATGATCCCGGCCATGGGTCCGCACACCTTCCCGGCCGTCATGGGCCAGCTCAACCAGGCCCGCTCCCTGAGCGCCTGACGCCCGGGGCGCTCTGCCCCACCTCTCCCCGGACCCCTTCTTGAACATGTTCAAGAAGGGGTCTATCGTCATGCCCGAAAGCATTTTTGAACGCGTTCAAGGGAGGGTGGGGCATGGACCTCACTGTTGTCGCGTACGTCATCTACCTGCTGATCACCGTGGCGCTCACCGTCTGGGTCGCGCGCACCCTCAGCCGCAACGGACGGGTCTTCCTCGCCGATGTGCTGCACGGGAACGAGAAGCTCGCCGACGCCGTCAACCACCTGCTGGTGGTCGGCTTCTACCTGGTCAACCTCGGGTTCGTCACGCTCTACCTGAAGAGCTCCGACCAGGTCGCCAACGCCCGCGAGCTGTTCGAGGCCCTCTCGGTGAAGGTGGGCGTGGTCCTGCTGGTGCTCGGCGTCATGCACCTGGGCAATGTGTGGGTGCTCAGCCGCATCCGCCGCCGCGGCGCCCTGGAGCGCGAGCAGACCCCGCCGGTGCCGCCGGGGGCCTGGACGCCTCCCGGGCCCCAGGGCCGGTGGGCCGCTCCCGCGCCGGCGCCGTGGCAGTGAGTCCGGTGACCGCCCCCTGGCCCTTCCGCCCTGCGCACCCGGGGCCGCGAGTGCGCCTCCCCGGCCGGAGCGCCGCGGGGTCCCCGATAACCTTGGACCCGTGGTGAAGGAAGAGAAGAACGCGCAGGCGAACAAACCGGCCAAGGCCGCGAAGAGCGAGCAGACCCGCACGCTGATTCTCGAGACGGCGCTCCGGCTCTTCGCGGAGCGCGGCTACGACCGGACGACCATGCGGGCCATCGCCCAGGAGGCGGGCGTCTCGGTCGGGAACGCCTACTACTACTTCTCCTCGAAGGAGCACCTGGTCCAGGGCTTCTACGACCGGATCGCCGACGAACACGCGGCGGCGGTCCGGCCCGTGCTGGAGGGCGACAGGGATCTGACCGTACGCGTCAGGGGCGTGCTGCTCGGCTGGCTGGACGTGGCGGAGCCGTACCACCGCTTCGCCGCCCAGTTCTTCAAGAACGCCGCCGATCCGGACAGCCCGCTCTCCCCGTTCTCCGAGGACTCGGTGGCCGCCCGTGACGCGGCGATCTCCATCCACGAGCGCTGCATCGCCGGGGCGGACGTCAAGAGCGACCCGGAACTGGCCCCGCTGCTGCCGCAGTTGATGTGGCTGATGCAGATGGGGCTGGTGCTGTTCTGGGTGTACGACCGCAGCGAGGGCGCCGAGCGCAGCCGCCGGCTGGTCGAGCGCACCGCGCCGATCGTCGCACGGGCCATCTCGCTCTCCCGGTTCCGGGTGCTGCGACCGCTGGTGCGGCAGATCCACGCGCTGCTGGTGGAGTTCCTGCCGGGTACGGCGACGGCCGGGGCGAAGCCCCGGCCGTCCGACCCGTCCGACTGACCCGTCCGGATCAGATCCAGCTGAGCTCCCACAGGCGCCAGGTGCCGGTGCCGTCGGAGAGGTACTGGGAGCCGGCGACCTCGGACTTGGCGACGACGTAGTCCTTCTTCTGCCACAGCGGCAGCAGCGGGACGTCCTCGCCGACCAGCGCCTGCATGTCCTTGAAGTCGTTCGAGGTCCGGCTGCGGTCGCTGAACTGCTGCGTGGCCGTGATCAGCTGGTCCATCTTCTTGCTGGAGTATCCGCTGTGCAGCACGTTCCCGGTGCCGACGAGCGGCTGGCCGAAGGTGTCGGGGTCCGGGAAGTCGGGGAACCAGCCGACGGTGTACATCTCGTACTTACCGGCCGCGTAGCCCTTCTGGTACTTCGTCCACTCCACGGCCTCGACCGAGACCTTGAACAGCCCGTCCTTCTCCATCTGACGGCGCAGCTCGGCGGTCTCCTTGGTGTACATGTCGCCCTCGCGGTAGGCGAACTTGACGGCGACCGGCGTCTCCACCCCGGCCTGCTCCAGCAGTTGCGCCGCGCGCTTGGGGTCGGAGGAGGGGTAGGCGTCGAAGAAGGGGGTGCTGTGCCCGATGTAGCCGGTGGGGATCAGCGAGTACAGCGGGTCGACCGTGCCCTGGTAGACCTTCCGGACCAGGGGGCCGCGGTCGAGGAGCGCGGCGACGGCCTGGCGGACCTTCTTCTCCCGGAACGGCGAGTCCTCGCGGACGTTGAAGATGATGTTGCGGATCTCGGCGCTGGCCGCCTCGGTCACCCGCACGTCGGGGTCGTTCACGTTCAGCTCGGCGAGCGTCTCGGACGGGAGCTGGCGGTGGGCGACGTCCACGTCTCCGGCGTCCCAGGACGTCTGAAGCTCCTCGGAGGTCTTGAAGTAGCGGATGTTCACCGCCTCGCCGGTCTTCTTGAGCGCGCCCCTGTACTTCAGGTTCGGCACCAGCTCGGCGCTCTTCCCCGACTCGTACGACTTCAGGACGTACGGTCCGGAGCCGTCGACCTGGTTGCCCTGGCGGAGCTTGTCCTTCGGGTACGTGGCCGGGTCGACGATCGCGGCGGCGCCGGTGGCGATCTTCTGCGGGAAGGTCGCGTCCCTGCCGGAGAGGTTGAACGTGATCGTGCTGCCCTCGGTCGAGACCGAGTCGAGCGTGGGGAAGAGACCCGCGGGACCGACGTCCGACTTGATCGTGAAGATCCGGTCGAAGGAGTGCTTGACGTCCTCGGCGGTGATCTTGCGGCCGTTGGAGAACGTCAGGTCGTCGCGGAGCTTGCACTGGTACGTCTGGAGCTTCTGCCCGACGAATCCGCAGCTCTCGGCGGCGTCCGGTTCCGGCGTGACCGCACCGGGCTTGAAGGTCAGCAGCGACTGGTAGATGTTGCTGTAGATCGCCCAGGAACCCGCGTCGTACGCGCCGGCCGGGTCGAGGGAGGTGACGACGTCCGATGTACCGACCGTGATCGCATCGGTCTTCGCCTCCCCCGACGGGAGCAGTTGCCAGGCACCGACGCCCGCTATCACCAATACCGCGAGAATCGCGAGAATCCGCACCCGGACCGACCGCATTGCCGTGCTCTCCCTTACCAGCCCCACCTCGGCGGTCGCGTTTGTGACGCGCACATCGCCGCATGTTCGCGCTTACCCAATCACACGATTTTCACATCTGGAAGAGTAAATGGGGCACTCACAGCCTTTTATTGGACACGCCCCCGAACCTCTGTCCGAAAAGGCTGTTTCGCGCTTCCTACCTGCGGGTTTCCGTAGCTGACGGTGACCCTTCGGTGTGGATTCCATGACGGTGGAACCGGAGCTTCCGGACCGTCGCACCCGCAACGCGGCTACGCCTGACGGGAGGCCAGCTCCACGACGGTGATGTCGGAGGGGGCGCCCACCCGGACCGGCGGACCCCAGGCGCCCGCGCCGCGCGAGACGAAGAGCTGGGTGTCGCCGTAGCGTTCGAGCCCGTCGACGGTGGGGTTGGCCAGCTCGGCGAGGAAGTTGCCGGGCCAGAGCTGTCCGCCGTGGGTGTGGCCGGAGAGCTGGAGGTCGACGCCGTGCTCGACGGCGTCGTGGATGACGACGGGCTGGTGGGCGAGGAGGACGGCGGCCCGGCCGCGGTCCCGGTCGCCCAGCGCACGGGCGAAGTCGGGCCCCTGGCCCTCGGTCTCGCCCGCGATGTCGTTGACGCCGGCGAGGTCGAAGCCCTCGATCTCGACCCGGGCGTTCTCCAGCGGGATCAGCCCGAGTTCGCGGACGTGGTCGACCCACTGCTCGGCGCCGGAGAAGTACTCGTGGTTGCCGGTGACGAAGAAGCTGCCGTGCCGGGCGCGCAGGGCGGCCAGCGGTTCGGCGGCGGAGCCCAGGTCCGCGACGGAGCCGTCGACGAGGTCGCCGACGACGGCGACCAGGTCGGGCGAGGTCGCGTTGATCGTGTCGACGATCCGGCGGGTGTGGGCGCGGCCGAGGATCGGCCCGATGTGGATGTCGCTGACCACGGCGATCCGGAAACCGTGGGCGGCACGGGGCAGTCGGGCCAGCGGGACGGTGATCCGCCGGACGCTGGGCCCGCGCAGCACGCCGTACGTGCCGTAGCCGACGGTGGCGAGTCCGGCGGCGGCCGCGGCGCCGCCGACGACCCGGGAGACGAAGAGCCGCCGGGAGGGGCCGGGGGCGAGGGTGGAAGCGGTGGTGGCAGGGGCGGCCGAGACGTCGGAAGCGGGTTCCGCTTCCGGTTCCGCCACGGGCTCCGGGGCCGTACCCGTCACGGCTTCCGAACCGGTGGGGACGCCGCCCGACCGGGACGGGACCAGCTCTTCGGTACGAGGACGGGTCTCGCCCCTGACGTCGGCGAGGACGTCGGGAGCCGTTCCGCTTTCCGCCGTGCCCGGCGTTCCGTCGCGCCGGGCGAGGACCCGAAGGAGAAGGGGGCGTACGACCTCGCCCACGAGCAGCGCCAGCGTCAGGTAGAGCAGACAGGCGAGCCACAGGAAGCCCGGCCAGGCCAGCACCTGCTGGAGCCAGAAGGGCGCTCCGGCCCGGCCGGACGTCATGGCGCCGACGCTCAGCAGCGGCAGGACGAAGGCCGCGACGGTGCCCGCCCGGCGCAGCGGACTGCCCGGCGCCGTCGTGTCACCGACGAAGCGGCGCCACAGATACCGGTGCACGGCGCCGAGCAGCGCCAGCACCACGACCCCCACCAGAGCGAAGAGCACTGCTGCCATGCGAGCTTCCCCATGTTCCCGTCGTCATGCGCGGTCGTCGCGCAAAGCCCTCACTCCGCGCAACCCGATCACGCCGACCGCCGTCCCCAGAAGAAAGGACGTGATGGCGAGCAGCAGGTGCACCCAGAAGTACCCGGTCGGCTCGCCCGCGTCGTCGAAGGCGAGCCCGCTGCCGTCCTGCCACAGGTTCTTGACGAAAGTGATCCAGATGAACCAGCTCCACACCCCGAACGCGAGCAGGAACCAGGACATGCGGCGGCTGAGCTTCATGGGTCCAGTATCGCCGCCGCCTCCCGGCCCTCTCCCCCGGGGTGGCGTCCGAACGGGGCCGTCCCGGCGTTCCCTGCGGCGGGTCAGCCGGTCCGGGTCCGCATCCACATCTCCGCCCTGTACGTTTCCGACCGTGCCTGCTCTGAAAAAGATCGCCATCACGGTCACCACCGCCGCCTTGTTGTCCGGTTTCGTCCTGAGTCCCGCCGCCGCGGCCGACAAGGACAAGAGCGACGACAAACAGCCGAAGCCGCCGAGCACGATGTCCAGCCTCGGCGGGGAGCAGCTGGCCAGGGCCGGCACCCAGGTCAACCTGGGCGCGGGCGCGCCGGTGCTGCCCAAGGAGCTGACCGGCCGGTCCTGGATCGTCGCGGACGCGGAGAACGGCGACGTCCTGGCGGCGCACAACTCGCACTGGCGGCTGCCCCCCGCCTCCACCCTGAAGATGCTCTTCGCGGACACCGTCCTGCCCGCGCTCCAGCCCACCACCCTGACCCACAAGGTGACGGAGGGCGAGCTGTCCGGGGTCGGCGAGGGCAGCAGCCTGGTCGGGATCAAGGAGGACCACACCTACACGGTCCACGACCTGTGGCTCGGGGTGTTCCTGCGGTCGGGCAACGACGCGGTGCACGTCCTGTCGGAGATGTACGGCGGCGTCCCCAAGACGGTGGCCGCGATGCAGAAGCACGCCGAGGAGCTCCAGGCCCTGGACACCCGGGTGGTCTCCCCGGACGGGTACGACGCACCGAGCCAGGTCTCCAGCGCCTACGACCTGACCCTGATCGCCCGCAGCGGTCTCCAGAAGAAGGACTTCCGCGAGTACGCGGCGACCGCGTCGGCCGACTTCCCCGGCGAGGAGAAGAAGGGGAAGAAGCGCGACTCCTTCGAGATCCAGAACACCAACCGGCTGATCACCGGGGACATCGGCGTGGACCCGTACCAGGGCATCGCGGGCGTCAAGAACGGCTACACCACCCACGCGGGCAACACCTTCACCGGCGTCGCCGAGCGCAATGGCAAGGTCCTGCTGGTCACGGTCATGAACCCGTCGGCGGAGGAGAGCCACGCCGTCTACAAGGAGGCCGCGCACCTGCTCGACTGGGGCTTCGCCGCGAGCGGCAAGGTGACCCCGGTCGGCGAGCTGGTGCCGCCGAAGTCCGTGGACACCGGGAGCGGCGGCAAGGGCGCGGCGAAGCCCGCCGCCGGAGCCGACCAGGGTTCGGGGGGCCAGGCGGAGGCCACGCACGCGTCGGCGGCCCGGGACCGTTCCAGCGGGGTCGGCACCGCCCTGGCGATCATCGGCGGTCTGCTGGTGCTCCTGGGCGGCGGGGTGTTCCTCGTCAACCGCCGCTGGCCGCTGGCCGGCCTGACCCGCCGCACACCGCCGGCGGCGGGCCCGGCGGAACCCGCCGACACGGACGGCCCCGTCGACACGGACAAGCCCGTCGAGCCGGCCGATCCTGTCGGGCCGACCGCCTCGGCCGCTCCGGGCGACAAGTCCTAGGTCCTGTCGTCGGACTGCCGTCGTCGCCCGGAGGGCGGCCCTGCGGGGTCAGGTGCGTGCTCCCGGTGTGCCGGGTGCGGGTCCTCGTACGGGACGTACTCGGGCCTGTGCCCGGTGCGGCGGGAGCACGTGCACGGCGCCGCGGGGCAGGCGGCGGCTCGACGGCAGGGCCTAAGGGTTGTCCCGCGATTCCCGGCGGGCGCGCGACGACAGCTACGGCACCTCGCCGCGTTGTCGGAACGTCCGCATACATCCAGTATGCGGACGTCCCTCCGCCTTGCGATGCACCGCATCTGACGCCGCGCGCCGATCCACCGGGAATTGCGGGACAGCCCTTAGGGCTTGCAGAACAATAAGTTGCGCACTCGCGCTCTTGACACCGCAGCTCATGCACGGTGTTCGACAGCAAGTTGATTCTCTGCAAGCCCTTAGGCGCGGGTGGAGCCGCCGTGCGTCACGGTCCCGGCGGCATCGTCCTCCGTACCCGTCTCCGGCGCGTCCTCCGACCCGTTCACGCCCTCCTCCTCCTTGCTGCCGGTCGCCGTCCAGGCGGCGCAGAACAGCAGCAGCTTCGCGGTGAAGTTGATCCACAGGAGCAGCGCGATCGGCACGCCGAACGCGCCGTACATGCTCTTGCCCGCGACCTCCCGCATATAGCTGCCGAGCAGCAGCTTCAGCAGTTCGAAGCCGACCGCCCCGAGCAGGGCCGCGACCACCAGCCGCCGGCGCGGCGGCTCCACCCCGGGCAGCAGCGTCAGCAGGTAGAGCAGCAGCAGGAAGTCGGCGACGACCGCGACCGCGAGGGCGGCCGCCCGCAGCAGGATGCCGCCGACCCCGTCCTCGGGAATGCCGATCAGGTCGGCGGTCCAGCCGACCGCCGTCGAGCCGACGGTGGAGACCGCCAGCGTGGCGAGCGCCGCGCCGCCGAGGCCGACGAGCAGCACGGCGTCCTTCACCTTGGCGACGACTGGGTTGGCCTCCTGGACCTCGTCCAGCTCCCAGACCGCGCGCAGGCACTCCCGCATCGAGCCGACCCAGCCGACACCGGTGAACAGCAGCAGCGCGCCGGCCACCAGGCCGACCGTGCCCGCGTTGGCGATCAGCCCGTCGATGCCCAACTGGTCGGAGATGCCCGGCACCTGGTCGGCGAGCTTGTCCTTGATGGTGTCGACCTGCTGGTCGCTCAGCAGGGCGGCGGCGACGGCCGCGCCGACCGCGATCAGGGGGAAGAGGGCCAGGAAGCTGATGAAGGTGATCGCCGCCGCGAGCCTGGCCCAGTGGACCCGGTCCAGCCGCTCGTAGGAACGCCACGCGTGCGTCTCCATCAGCCGGGCGACCAGGGGCCCGAGCACCGGGAGTTTCTTCAGCCAGTCCATGACGTCACGCGTACCCTCCTGGGCCAGGAACATCGACGGCCCGCCCCGGACTCTTCCGGACGCGTGCGGCGGAACCCCGTCACGCTCCGCTGACACTCACTCCATCACCCGTTCCGGTGAGCGAATTCACCAATGCCGCAAAGGGGATTTCCCGGGCGATACGGTCACCCTCATGTCCGTCGACCTGGTGTCCTTGACCGGCTGGGGCCGCACCGCCCCGACGACCGCCGTGCGGTTCCGCCCCCGTACCCACGAGGAGGCGGCCGCCGTCGTCCGGGGGCGCGGGCCCCGGGGTGTCATCGCGCGCGGGCTGGGGCGGTCGCCCGGGGACGCGGCGCAGAACGCGGGCGGCTCGGTGCTCGACCTGACGGGTCTGGCCCGGGTCGGCGGTGTCGACGCCGCCGCCGGCGTGGTGCGCTGCGACGCCGGGGTGAGTCTGGAGCGGCTGCTGCGGGTCCTGCTGCCGCTCGGCTGGCTCCCGCCGGTCGTGCCCGGGACCGGCGGGGTGACGGTCGGCGGGGCGATCGGCTCCGATCTGTCCGGCCTCGACCACCGCCGCTCGGGCTCGTTCGCCCGGCACGTGAGCGCCCTGGAACTGCTCACCGCCGACGGCGAGGTGCGTACGGTCCTGCCGGGCACCGCTCTCTTCGACGCGACCGCCGGTGGCCTGGGGCTGACCGGAGTGATCCTGGGCGCCACCCTGCGCCTGCGGCGCGTGGCGACCGGGCTGATGTCCGTCTCCACCGAGCGCGCCGGGGACCTGGACGATCTGCTGGCCCGCTTCACCGCGGGCGGCGACCGGCTGCCGTACGCCTCCGCCTGGATCGACCTGATGGCCCGGGGCCGGGCGACCGGACGCGGGATCCTCACCCGGGGGGAGCACGCGACCCCTGATATGCGCCCGGCGCACGCTGGGCGCACTCTGTTCTCCCCGCGGTCCGGAGGGCCCCGGGGGCGGTTCCGGCTCCCCGGCCTTCCGCCGGTGCCGGGCGGGCTGGTCGGCCCGGCATCGGCCGCCCTGTACAACGAGGTCCGCTACCGGGGCGCACCCCGTGCGCGGACCGGTGAGCTCCGGCCGGTCCCCGCCTTCTTCCACGCCGCGGACGCCTTCTGGGACGCGAACCTCCTGTACGGCCGGGGCGGCCTGGTGCGCTATCGGTTCGCCGTCGGGTACGGCCAGGAGGAGACCCTGCACCGGGTCGTGCGGCGGATCGCGGCGCGCCGGAGCCCCGCCGTGCGGGCCGTGCTCCAGCGGTTCGGGGCGGCGGACCCCGGAGGACTGTCGTTCGCCGCGCCCGGCTGGTCCCTGGCCCTGGACCTGCCCGCGGCCCTGCCCGGGCTGGCCCGCTTCCTCGACGACGTCGACGAGGAGGTGGCCGCCGCCGGGGGCCGGGTCTGCCTGGCGAAGGACTCCCGGATGCGGCCGGAGACAGCGGCCTCCATGTACCCGGGGCTGGCGGACTTCCGCGAGCTGAGGGCACGGCTGGACCCGACGGAGGCGTTCCGCTCCGACCTGTCGCGCCGCCTCGGCCTGTAGGACCCGCCCGTGCCTGCGTGATCCCCACCCCCTCTGATCAGGAGATTCCCGTGAAGGATGCCTTCGGTGCCCCGCAGTCCCTGCTCGTCCTCGGCGGCGCCTCCGAGATCGCCCTGGCCACCGCGCGCCGGCTGATCGCCCTGCGCACCCGCCGGGTCTGGCTGGCCGGGCGCCCCTCCCCGGCCCTGGAGTCGGCCGCCGCCGAGCTGCGCGGCCGGGGTGCGGACGTGCGGACCGTCGACTTCGACGCACTCGACTCCGCCTCCCACGAGGTCGTCCTCGGCAAGGTCTTCGCGGAGGGCGACATCGACGTGGTGCTGATGGCGTTCGGGGTCCTCGGCGACCAGGCACGGGACGAGGAGGAGCCGATGGCCGCGGTCCGGGTCGCCCAGACCAACTACACCGGGGCGGTCTCCGCCGGGCTGGTGTGCGCCGGCGCGCTACAGGCGCAGGGGCACGGTTCGCTGGTGGTGCTGTCCTCGGTGGCCGGGGAGCGCGCCCGGCGCGCGGACTTCATCTACGGCTCCAGCAAGGCGGGCCTCGACGCCTTCGCGCAGGGGCTCGGCGACGCGCTCCAGGGGACCGGGGTGCAGGTGATGGTCGTCCGCCCCGGCTTCGTCCGGACCCGGGCCACGGCGGGACGGCCGGAGCAGCCGTTCGCGACCGGCCCGGAGGAGGTCGCGGTGGCGATCGTCGCGGGGCTGCGGCGGCGCTCGGAGACCGTGTGGGTGCCCGGTTCGCTCCGGGTGGTGATGGCGGCGCTGCGGCACGTACCGCGCCCGCTGTTCCGTCGGCTGCCGGTCTAGGGCCTTTCGGCCTAGGGCCGCAGCGACGGGGCCGACGGTGCGTCGATCGTGTAGCCGCCCTGGGCCGGGACGGCGGGCGTGCCGCCGCCCGCTCCGAACGGGAAGTCCCGGAGCTTGCGCCAGACGGCGTCCGGGCCCTGCTCGTACAGCGAGAAGGATCCGCAGGTCCAGGCCGCCTCGTACTCCGCGAGCTCCTCGTAGGCCCGGTCCATGGCCTCCTCGGCGATGCCGTGGGCCACGGTGACGTGCGGGTGGTACGGGAACTGGAGCTCGCGCACCAGCGGGCCCGAGGCGTCCCGGACCCGCTTCTGGAGCCAGGAGCAGGCCGACGCGCCCTCGACGACCTGGACGAAGACGACCGGCGACAGCGGGCGGAAGGTCCCGGTGCCCGACAGCCGCATCGGGAAGGGCCGGCCGGCCGTGGCGATCCTGTCGAGGTGCGCCTCGATCGCCGGCAGGTCCGCCGACTGCGCCTCGGTCGGCGGCATGAGGGTGACGTGGGTGGGAATGCCGAAGGCGGCAGGGTCCCCGAAGCTCGCGCGGCGATCCTGGAGCAGGCTGCCGTAGGGCTCCGGGACCGCGATCGAAACGCCGAGCGTTACGGTCCCCACGTCGTTCTCCTCCACCGTCGATGGTCGATTTCCGGTCATGCCGCGTGGGCCGGGTTTCCGGCCCACGCGTTCCGTCGCCGCAAGTGTGACCCCTGCGGCCATGATCTCGCCAGGGTCCTTGGACTCAGTGCTTCGCGGGCAGGAGGCCCATCCGGTCGTACGTCTGCGCCAAGGTCTCCGCGGCGACGGCCCTGGCCTTCTCCGCTCCCTTGGCCAGGACGGCGTCCAGCGTCTCCGGGTCGTCCAGATACTGCTGGGTGCGGGCCCGGAAGGGAGTGACGAATTCCACCATGGCCTCGGCCAGATCCGTCTTCAGCGCACCGTAGCCCTTGCCCTCGTAACTCCGTTCCAGGTCCTCGACGGAGCTGCCGGAGAGGGTGGAGAGGATCGTGAGCAGGTTGCTGACGCCCGGCTTCTTCTCGGCGTCGAAGCGGATCACCGTGTCGGTGTCGGTGACCGCGCTCTTCACCTTCTTCGCCGTGGCCTTCGGGTCGTCGAGCAGGTTGATGAGGCCCTTCGGCGTGGAGGCCGACTTGCTCATCTTGACCGCCGGGTCCTGGAGGTCGAAGATCTTCGCCGTCTCCTTGAGGATGTACGGCGCGGGGACGGTGAACGTCCGGCCGTACCGGCCGTTGAACCGCTCGGCGAGGTCGCGGGTCAGCTCGATGTGCTGGCGCTGGTCCTCGCCCACCGGGACCTGGTTGGCCTGGTAGAGCAGGATGTCCGCGACCTGGAGCACCGGGTAGGTGAAGAGGCCGACGGTGGCCCGGTCGGCGCCCTGCTTGGCGGACTTGTCCTTGAACTGCGTCATCCGGGAGGCCTCGCCGAAGCCGGTGAGGCAGTTCATCACCCAGCCGAGCTGGGCGTGCTCGGGCACATGGCTCTGGACGAAGAGCGTGCAGCGCTCCGGGTCCACACCGGCCGCCAGCAGCTGCGCCACGGCGAGCCGGGTGTTGGCCCGCAGCTCGGCGGGGTCCTGCGGGATCGTGATCGCGTGCAGGTCCACGACCATGTAGAAGGCGTCGTGGCTCTCCTGCAACGCCACCCACTGGCGCACCGCGCCCAGGTAGTTGCCGAGGTGGAACGAGCCCGCGGTGGGCTGGATCCCGGAGAGCACGCGCGGACGGGCGGCCGCACCGGTGCGGCCCGTCTGCGGCTGGTCGGTGGGGAGCGAAGGGCGATCAGAGGCCATGGCCCCATTGTCTCAGGTACGGGGGCGATCTCCGGCAGCCGGTGCGGGGCGGAGAGGGCGCGTATCCGCAGGAGTCCGGAGCACGGGAGCGCACGCCTGAGACGAACCGCACATTTCGGCCGCCCGGCGTGCGACGGCGGGCGCGCCGGGCGGCGGAGGTTTCCCGGCGTGGGTTCCGACCGACGATACAAAGTGGGCACCACCCCCGCCCACGCCGCACGACGAACGGAGATCCCGTGTCGATCACGGAAACTGCCATCGCCTCCGCCGAGGCGCACAGCGCGCACAACTACCACCCGTTGCCGGTCGTCGTGGCCTCGGCGGAGGGCGCCTGGATGACCGATGTCGAGGGCCGCCGGTACCTCGATCTGCTCGCCGGGTACTCGGCACTCAATTTCGGCCACGGCAACCGCCGGCTCATCGACGCGGCCAAGGCCCAGCTGGACCGGGTGACGCTGACGTCCCGGGCCTTCCACCACGACCGGTTCGCCGACTTCTGCACGGAGCTGGCGGCGCTGTGCGGCATGGAGACGGTGCTGCCGATGAACACCGGGGCGGAGGCCGTGGAGACCGCGGTGAAGACCGCCCGCAAGTGGGGCTACCGGGTCAAGGGCGTGCCGGACGGCATGGCGAAGATCATCGTGGCCTCGGACAACTTCCACGGCCGCACGACCACGATCGTCAGCTTCTCCACCGACCCGGAGGCCCGGGCCGACTTCGGCCCGTACACCCCCGGCTTCGAGATCGTGCCGTACGGCGACCTCACCGCGATGCGGGAGGCGATGACCGAGAACACCGTGGCGGTGCTGATCGAGCCGATCCAGGGCGAGGCCGGGGTGCTGGTGCCGCCGGCCGGCTATCTCCCCGGCGTACGGGAGCTGACCCGCGAGCGGAACGTGCTGTTCGTCGCGGACGAGATCCAGTCGGGGCTGGGGCGGACCGGGAAGACGTTCGCGCTGGAGCACGAGGGCGTCGTGCCCGACGTGTACCTGCTGGGCAAGGCGCTGGGCGGCGGGGTGGTGCCGGTGTCGGCGGTGGTCTCCTCGGCGGACGTCCTCGGCGTGTTCCGGCCCGGTGAGCACGGCTCCACGTTCGGCGGGAACCCGCTGGCCTGCGCGGTGGCGCTGGAGGTGATCGCGATGCTGCGGACCGGCGAGTACCAGCAGCGGGCGGCCGAGCTCGGTGATCATCTGCACCGGGAGCTGGGCCTGTTGACGGGCGGCGGCGCGGTGGAGGCGGTGCGCGGCCGGGGGCTGTGGGCGGGCGTCGACATCGCTCCGGCGCTGGGCACCGGCCGGGAGATCTCCGAGAAGCTGATGGGGTTGGGGGTGCTGGTGAAGGACACCCACGGTTCCACGATCCGGATCGCCCCGCCGCTGGTGATCGGCAAGGAGGACCTGGACTGGGGCCTGGACCGGCTGCGGACGGTGCTGAGCGCCTGAGGACCTGAGACCGAGGGAGCCGGTCCCGGCTCCCTCGGTCTCAGAGGATGACGTGGGGCAGGAAGCGGGCGTACTCGTCCGTGACCGGCCCCGCCGACTCCCGGATGCCGAGCCCCGCCGCCTCGTCCTCGACGACCCACGCGCCGAGCACCACCCGGTTGCCGTCGAAGTCGGGCAGCGGGGCCACCTCCTGGTAGCAGCACGGCTCGTCGCGCGGCACGGGCGGCGAGCCCGGGCCGTGCAGCTCGACGCCCGCGCCCTCGCGGCCGAGCAGCGGCTTGGAGACGTATCCGGCCCCGCCGGGTCCGGCCAGCTCGCGTGGCCCGTCGAGGTAGGCGGGGAGCAGGTTGGGGTGGCCGGGGTACAGCTCCCAGAGGATCGCGAGGAGCGCCTTGTTGGAGAGGAGCATCTTCCAGGCGGGCTCGATCCAGCAGGTGGTGCCGGAGCCGCCGCCGTTGTCGAGGGTGTCCAGCACCTGCGGGCCGAAGCGGTCGGTGGCCAGCCACTCCCAGGGGTAGAGCTTGAAGCAGCTGCGGATGAACCGCAGCCGTTCGTCGACGAACCGGCCCGAGAGCCGGTCCCAGCCGATCTCCTCGACGGACAGGGCGTGGGTGTCGAGCCCGGCCTGCTGGGCGGTCTCGCGCAGATACGCGACCGTCATCAGGTCCTCGCCCAGCTCGTCGCCGTCGGAGTGGGCGAAGTGCAGCGGTCCGGGCGGCAGCAGGGGCGCCTGCCGCTTCCAGGCGTCGACCAGCCGCTCGTGCAGGGAGTTCCACTGGTCGGCCCCGGGGAACCGGTCCTCCATCCAGAACCACTGCGCGCTCGCGGCCTCCACCAGCGAGGTCGGGGTGTCGGCGTTGTACTCCAGCATCTTCGCCGGGCCGTCGCCGTCGTAGCGCAGGTCGAACCGCCCGTACACGGACGGCAGTTCGTCCCGCCGGCGCCAGGACTCGGCGACCAGCGCGGCGAGGCGGGGGTCGGTGATGCCGAGGTCGGCGAAACGGTCCCGCTCGACGATGTGCGCGGCGGCGGCCAGGCACATCGTGTGGAGCTCCTCGACGACGTCTTCCAGCGCCTCGACCTCGGGCAGCGAGAAGACGTAGTAGGCGCTCTCGTCCCAGTACGGGCGCAGCGAGTCGTCCGGGTAACGGGTCAGCGGGTAGACGACGCCCTGCGCCTCGACGGTCTCCTGCCAGCCGGGGCGCGGCTCGATCGTGCGGCGTTCCACGGCGGTCAGCCGCCGCCGGAGCCGGAGCAGCCGAAGCCGCCGCGGTCGACGGCCGACTTGTCGAAGCTGCCGCCCTGCACCTTGCCGCTGTCGCTCTTGCCGCCGTAGTAGTACGAGCCGTTGCCGCCGCTGCGGCACTCGGAGCTCGGCAGGGTCTTCTGCGTCGTGCGGTCGGCGCAGCGCTTGTCCGGCTCCGAGCCGCAGGACGTGATCGTCAGGGCGAGCAGCCCCATGCCGCCGAGCACGACCGTGCTCGACCTCAGCCTTCGTACGGCCATGTTCGGTTCTCCCCCGTGGTGCACGATCGGGTCCGGCGCCCCTCTTGCGTCACCGGACTTCTTGTCAGACTAGTTCGACGTAGGGCCGGTTCGAAACCTGTGTTCTACCGGGCTTTTACGGCAGCACCCGGCACAGGGCGTCGAGCGCGCCCGCCCAGGCGCTCTCCGACGGCGAGCCGTAGCCGATCACCAGGGCGTCGCGGGCGGCCGGGGCGTCCGGGTGGCGGTAGCGCGCGAGGCCGTCCAGCGCCAGGCCCTGGAACGCCGCCGCCTGGACCACCGAACGCTCGGCGCCCGGCGGGAGTTCGAGGACCGCGTGCAGCCCGGCCGCGATCCCGCTGACCTCGATGCCCGGCGCGCGCTCGGCGAGCGCCGCGACGAGCTGGTCGCGGCGGCGCCGGTAGCGCAGCCGCATGGAGCGCACGTGCCGGTCGTACGCCCCCGAGGCGATGAACTCCGCGAGCGTCAGCTGGTCGGGCGAGCCGGACATCCAGTCCGACACGCCCTTCGCCGCCACCACCTCGCCCACCAGGCTCCGGGGCAGCACCATCCAGCCGAGGCGCAGCCCCGGGGCCAGCGACTTGCTGGCGGTGCCGAGATGGACGACCCGCTCCGGGTCGAGGCTCTGGAGCGCCCCCACCGGCTGCCGGTCGTACCGGAACTCCCCGTCGTAGTCGTCCTCCAGGATCAGCCCGCCGGTGGACCTGGCCCAGTCGACGGCGGCGGCCCGCCGGTCCGGGTGCAGCGGTACGCCGGTGGGGAACTGGTGCGCCGGGGTCAGCAGGACCGCGCCCGCGCCGCGCAGCGCGGTCAGCTCGCCGGTCCGGGAGCCGTGCTCGTCCAGGGGCAGGCACGGGGTGCGCAGCCCGGCGTCGGTGAGGAGGCCGGTGTGGAGGTCGAGGTTGTAGGACTCGACGGCGATCTCCCGGACCCCGCGCCGGCGCAGCACCCGGCCCAGCAGCGTCAGCCCGTGCGCGAAGCCGGAGCAGATCACGATGCGCTCCGGATCGGCGTACACCCCGCGCGCCCGCGCCAGGTATTCGGCGAGCACGGTGCGCAGTTCGACGCGGCCGTGCGGGTCGCCGTAGCCGAAGGCCTCGTCGGGTGCGGCGGTGAGCGCCTTGCGGGCGGCCTTGAGCCAGGCGGTGCGCGGAAAGGCGGACAGGTCCGGCGAGCCGGGCCTCAGGTTGTACCCGGCCCGGGGCCGCACCGGCCGGGAGGGGGCCGCCGCGGGGTCGGTGCGGCGCGGCGCGGACCGCCGGGCGACCCGGGTCCCCGAGCCCTGCCGGGCGGTGAGCCAGCCCTCGGCGACCAGTTCGGCGTAGGCGTCGGCGACCGTGTTGCGGGCGACGCCCAGGTCGGCGGCGAGCACCCGGGAGGACGGCAGCCGGGTGCCGGGGGTCAGGCGGCCGGTGCGCACCGCCTCCCGCAGCGCCTCCATCAGCCCGCTGCGGAGCCCCTGGCCGACCG
This sequence comes from Streptomyces sp. NBC_01116, assembly GCF_041435495.1. Taxonomy (NCBI): domain Bacteria; kingdom Bacillati; phylum Actinomycetota; class Actinomycetes; order Kitasatosporales; family Streptomycetaceae; genus Streptomyces; species Streptomyces sp. NBC_01116. Next base: position 5,357,337 of record NZ_CP108644.1, on the reverse strand, counting down.
GTTCCAGATGCAGGTCCGCGCCGAAAGTGGCCCAGGAATCCGTCATGCCAATGGACCTTACCGGGGTGCCATCGGGGCCGTAGCGTCGTCCTCATGACCACGACGCACGAGCACCACCACGCCCCGGCCGACCTCGTCCCCGAGCACCCGCCCCGGCTCTCCGTCTCCCAGCTCCTCCCGGACGTCTACAAGGCGATGGTCCGGCTCGACATCGCCGCCCGCAAGGGCCTGGACCCGGTCCTGGTCGAGCTGGTGAAGATCCGGGCCTCGCAGCTCAACCAGTGCGCGTTCTGCCTGGACATGCACAGCAAGGACGCGCTCGCGGCGGGCGAGTCCGTCGAGCGGATCGTCCAGCTCAGCGCCTGGAAGGAGTCGCAGCACTTCTACACCGCGAAGGAGCTGGCGGCGCTCGCCCTGACCGAGGCCGTCACCGTCCTGACCGACGGGTTCGTCCCGGACGAGGTGTACGAGCAGGCGGCCGAGCACTTCGAGGAGACCGAGCTGGCCCAGCTGATCGCGGCCATCACCGTGATCAACGCCTGGAACCGCTTCGGCGTGTCCGGCCGGCTGACTCCCGGGCACTACACGCCCGGCGATTTCACGAGCTGACCACGTTCACGGCGGGGGAGGACGCGAAAGCGCCCCCGGCGGCACAGGCCGCCGGGGGCGCTTTCGCGTGGTGCGGGCGCGGGTCAGATGAGGCCGAGCTCGCGGACCGCGTCGCGCTCCTCGGTGAGCTCCTTGACCGACGCGTCGATGCGCGTACGGGAGAACTCGTTGATGTCCAGGCCCTGGACGATCTCGTACTTCCCGTCCTTCGTGGTGACCGGGAAGGAGGAGATGATGCCCTCGGGGACGCCGTAGGAGCCGTCCGACGGGATGCCCATCGAGGTCCAGTCGCCGGCGGCGGTGCCGTTGACCCAGGTGTGCACGTGGTCGATGGCGGCGTTGGCGGCCGATGCGGCCGAGGACGCGCCACGGGCCTCGATGATCGCGGCGCCGCGCTTGGCGACGGTCGGGATGAAGGTGTCGGCCAGCCACACCTCGTCGTCGACGACCTCGGCCGCGTTCTTGCCGGCGATCTCCGCGTGGAAGATGTCCGGGTACTGGGTGGCCGAGTGGTTGCCCCAGATCGTCAGCTTCTTGATGTCGGAGACGGCGGCGCCGGTCTTGGCCGCCAGCTGCGAGATCGCGCGGTTGTGGTCCAGACGGGTCATCGCGGTGAAGCGCTCCGCCGGTACGTCCGGGGCGGCGGCCTGCGCGATGAGCGCGTTGGTGTTGGCCGGGTTGCCGACGACGAGGACCTTGATGTCGTCCGCGGCGTTGTCGTTGATGGCCTTGCCCTGCGGCTTGAAGATGCCGCCGTTGGCGGCGAGCAGGTCACCGCGCTCCATGCCCTTGGTGCGCGGGCGGGCGCCGACGAGCAGGGCGACGTTCGCACCGGCGAAGCCGACGTTCGGGTCGTCGGTGATCTCGATGCCGCGCAGCAGCGGGAAGGCGCAGTCGTCGAGCTCCATCGCGGTGCCCTCGGCGGCCTTGAGGCCCTGCGGGATCTCCAGGAGGCGCAGGTTGACCGGCACGTCCGGGCCGAGCAGGTGGCCGGAGGCGATGCGGAAGAGCAGCGCGTAGCCGATCTGGCCGGCTGCGCCGGTCACGGTGACATTCACGGGAGTGCGGGTCATGGCGGTCTCCGTTTAGACAGCTGGCGGTGGGGGTCCCGGCCCCCCAGGGCCTGCCGTCAAACTGCCGCCTGCCGCGCGACGCCTGGCACGCACGCTCGCGGCGTTGCCGAAATGCCCTAGTAGCTCCGCTACAAGACCATCCCGGCGCCTTGCGATCGCACGCACCATGCGCCGCCCGGCCGCCCTTCGGGCGACGACGGCAGTTTGACGACAGGCCCTGGTGCCGGACCCTGGTGCTGGACACCCTCCCCGCCGCGACCAATCTTGACGTGAAGAGATATCCAGCGGTCAGGCTATCGGACCCGGCCGGGCCGGGCCGCCCGGCCCCCTGTGGCACCGCACACAACCGGTCACCCACCGCACGCGCGGGCGACGGGGCTCCTGGCTTCCCCGTCCCGGACCCGCCGTCACTCGCCCGGGTCGGTGCACCCCTTCGTGCCGGAGGTGAGCGTCGCGCAGGCCTTGGCGTCGGCCGCCTTCTTCACCGCGACCATCGGGGTGTACGCCTCGGAGTCCCCCATGACCTCGCCGCTCTGCGCGCCCTCGCCGACGGTGATCCGCACGGTGTCGCCGATGGCCGCCTCGGTGAGCCGGGCCCAGGAGGCGGAGCAGACCTCGCTGTAGCGGACCTCGATCTTGCTGCCGCCGACCACGGCGCCGGCCACCGTACGGGCGAACTCACCGCCGCAGCCCATCGCCTCGGGGTCCTGCCCGGCGCAGTCCGCGCCGCTGCACTCGACACCCACGGGCAGCTCCGTGGCGGCCTTCGTGGGGGCCGCTGACGGGGAGGGCGCGGCCTTGGCCGCGTCGTCGCCCGGTGCGAGCAGCACCGCGCCGACCACGACGATCAGGGCGCCGACGGCCCCGACGGCGAGCATGGCGGCGCCAGGCCCGTGGCCGCCGGTGGTCCTGCCCGGTCGGGTGCCGCGCCTGTCCCGGCCGGAGCCGGAGCCGCGGCCGGTGTTCTCCGCCGTGTTCCGCACCGGCCGCTGCCCGCCCCGGTCCCGCCCGCCGTCGTACGGTCGGTCCTGCCGGCGGTCGGGGTGCGGTGCGGTACCGCGCTGGGTGGGGACGAGGAGCCGGCGCGTGTCGTCGTCGGCGGGCTCGTGGGCCCCGCCGCCGTACGCGTCCCTGCCGTGGGCGTCGCGGGGCGGGGCGTCCGTGCCGGCCGGGCCCGCGGCGGCGGGAACCCGCGCACCGGCGCCGGACGCGCTGTGCCGGCCGCCGGCGGAGGACCGGCCGGACCGGCCGCCCGCGGGGGCGTCGGGAGACGTCGTGCCGAGCTCGCCGAGCGCGGCACGGGCCTGCGTGATGCGGATGGCCTCGATCGTCATGTCATGGCGCATCTCGGCGCGGCTCCAGGCCCGCTCCGCCAGCTCCCACATGGTCGTGAGGTGGTGCTGCGGGGTGCCTGTCACCTCGGCGAGGGCCAGGACGGCTCCGCGCGGGGGGAGCAGCCGCCCGTTGAGATACCGCTCCCAGGACGTCTTGCTGTAACCCGTGCGGTCGGCCACCGCGTTGATGTTCAGCCCGCTGCGGTCGACGAGCCTGCGCAGCTGGCTGGCGAACTCCCTGATCTGCGGGTCGAGCTCTTCGGGCAGTGCCTTCCAACGAGGCATCGCGTTCTCCCCACCTCATGTCCCCCGGACGTACTTGCTGAGCCCCGCTGCGGCCGGCCCCCGGCCCGTACATCCCCCGGTCCGTCCGCCGCCCGTCCGGTCCGGACCGTCGGCTGGACTACCCACGAGGATGCGCGGAGCCAGGGTGTCAGTTCCTGACGAGGAGGCGCACGGGGGCATTCGGTACGGGGTACGTGTCCTCACGCGCCCCGGACACCGCGCCCCGAACACTCGCCGGCCACCGCTCCGCCTGCTCCGTGCCGCTCTGTGCGCCGGACCAGTCTGCCATCGTTGCGCGGCGATCACACCGTGCCGGAATGGTCACTTCCGTGCCACAGGCCACAGTGAGCGCTTGTCCCGGCCTTCCGTGTCCATGACGCTGAGGTCGGGACGGGGCAGGGCCGCCCGTCCCACCGCGTACCGGGGCTCCTCGCCCGGTCGCCCCGTTCCGCCGTGGTGCCCGTCCCTCCTCGGGGGTAGGGACGGACACCACGGGCCGGATCGGGGCGGGACGCCCGCCCGCTAGCGGATCGTGAAGCGGACCGCGTCCTCCAGGATCGGGACGTCGAGCCAGGGCTCGGGCTGTGCGACCAGTGCGAGCAGCACGATCAGCGTGCCCATCAGCCCGTACGTGACCAGATCGGTGAAGCGGGACCGCACCGCCAGCATCCCGACCGACGGCACCACCCAGCGCAGCACGGCCCCGGCGATCAGCGCGCCGCCGATCAGGATCGTGCCGACGCGGAACGCCTGCTCGAACGGGTCGAGCACCACGATCAGCAGTCCGAGGCCCGCCGCGCCGAGCACGGTGAGCAGCGGCCACTGCCGCGCCGGGGCGGGCGCGTCGCCGGACGCCGCCCTGCCGCCGCCCTCGGGGCGCGCGGTGTCCCGCGTGAACCGCGGGAACCGCCGCGACCGACGGGGCCGTCCGCCGGTCGCGGCTCCGTCCGTGCCGGTGTCCGTGGCCGGGTCCCGTCCGGTGGACCCGGTGGGCTCCGCGGACCCGTCGGGCTCTGCGGCCCCGTCCCGCTCGTCCGGTTCGCGCGGCTCGTCCGCCGCCGCCCGGCCGGCCGGTGCGGGGTCGGCCGGACTCTTACCAGCACCCATGAGGTTCCCTCCGGATCCGGCCGTCAGCCCGTTGCGGCGGCGTCGGCGGCCTCGGCGGCGGCCCGCTCGGCGGCCTCGACCACGTTGACCAGCAACTGCGCGCGGGTCATCGGGCCGACGCCCCCGGGGTTGGGGGCGACCCAGGCGGCCACCTCGCGGACGCCCGGGTGCACATCGCCGACGATCTTGCCGTCCGCGTCCCGGCTGACGCCGACGTCGAGCACGGCGGCGCCCGGCTTCACGTCCTCCGGCTTGATCAGGTGCTGCACCCCGGCGGCGGCGACGATGATGTCGGCCTGCCGCAGGTGGAAGGAGAGGTCCCGGGTGCCGGTGTGGCACTGGGTCACCGTGGCGTTCTCCGACTTGCGGGTCAGCAGCAGCGGGATCGACCGGCCGATGGTGACGCCGCGTCCGACGACCACGACGTGCGCCCCGTTGATCTCCACGCCGTGCGCGCGCAGCAGCTGGACGACGCCCTGCGGGGTGCAGGGCAGCGGGCCGCTCTCGTTGAGGACGAGGCGGCCGAGGCTCATCGGGTGCAGCCCGTCGGCGTCCTTCGCCGGGTCCATCAGCTCCAGGACGCGGTTGGTGTCGATGCCCTTGGGCAGCGGCAACTGGACGATGTAACCGGTGCACTCGGGATTGTCGTTGAGCTCCCGGACGACGTCCTCGATCTCCTCCTGCGTGGCGGTGTCGGGGAGTTCGCGCTGGATGGAGCCGATGCCGACCTGGGCGCAGTCACGGTGCTTGCCGTTGACGTACCACCGGCTGCCCGGGTCGTCCCCGACGAGCAGGGTTCCGAGGCCGGGAGTGATCCCCTGGGCCTTGAGGGCCGCCACACGGACGGTCAGATCGGATTTGATCGCGGCAGCGGTGGCCTTGCCATCGAGAATCTGGGCAGTCATGCGCCCATCCTCGCGGATGACCCCGCCCGCATACCAATTGCCGGTGCCACCCCCGTACCGCACATTGCACTTGCACAACATCCGGGACCCCGGACTGGACAAACATATGTTCCGCTTATAACGATGAGGGCCGCGGTTGTACGGGGGGCGGGCCGCTGATCGATGTCCTTCCTCCGTGTGGCCATTTCGTCCCCACACGTCTGTTGAAGGAACACCCCTTATGAGCTTCGGCGACCCGAACAACCCGTACGGGCAGCAGCCCGGCCAGCCGCCCCAGGGCCCGCCGCAGGGGCAGCCCGGTTACGGCTACCCGCAGCAGGCTCCGCAGGGTGTCCCGCCGCAGGGCTACGGCTACCCGCAGCAGCCCGGCCAGCCCTACGGCGGCGGTTACCCGCAGCAGCCCGGGCACGGCGGCGGCATGCCGGAGCTGGCCCACTGGGGCCTGCGCTTCGGCGGACTGATCGTCGACGGGCTCGTCATGATGGTCCCGTACATCCTGGTCATCATCGGCGGCGCGGTCGGCGACTCGTTCGGCGCGATCCTCGGCGTCATCGGCTTCATCGGCCTCCTCGCCGTGGCCATCTGGCAGCTGTACCAGGAGGGCACCACCGGCCAGACGATCGGCAAGAAGGCCGTGGGCATCCGCCTGCTGCGCGAGGCGGACGGCCGCCCGCTGGGCTTCGGCATGGCCTTCGTCCGCCGCCTGGCCCACTTCCTGGACAGCCTCGCCTGCTACATCGGCTGGCTGTGGCCGCTGTGGGACGCGAAGAAGCAGACGTTCGCGGACAAGGTCTGCTCGTCGGTGGTCGTCAAGGCCAACTGACCCACCCGTTCCACCTGATCGATCCGCTGCACCGCAGCACCTCGCACGTACGAAGGCCGCACCCGCTCGACGGGCGCGGCCTTCGCGCGTACGGGCCCGGGGCCGGGGCCGCTGTCAGCCGTCGCGGACGCCCGGGATCTCCGCCGGCTCCGGTGACGTGCGCTCCATCACCACGAAGCTGCCGCCCCGGTGCTTGAGCCGGTAGGACGCCTCGGGGTGCAGCTGCTCGGCGTAGGCCACCGGGTCCTGGATCGGGCGGGACCAGCCGAAGTCCAGGTTGATGGCGACGATGTCGGGTGCGGTGCCCGGGGCTCCGCCGACCCAGTAGACGGTGCGGTCGGAGGTGAGGTGGGCCATCAGCGTGATGTCGGTCTCGACCCGCGCCCCGGCCGGGATGGCGTCGAGCGCCGCCCGGGCCGCCTGGCTGCGGGCGTCGTCGGTGCGGTAGGTCTCCGGGCGCAGCAGGTCGCGCAGCGGCAGGTGCTGCGTCATCGCGACGGCGATCGCGGCGGCGACGGGCACGGCGACCTTCGCGTACGAGGCGAGCCAGGGCCGGTGCGAGTCGCGGCTGCGGCGGACGCCGTCGGCGAGCGCGAGGAAGAGCACCGGCATGAGGATCGCGCTGTAGTGCCAGACCATGCCCCAGTGGTTGCTGTCCTGCGAGAGCAGCCGCCAGCCGAGCGTGGGCACGATCAGCAGCGTCAGCGGGGAGCGCAGCGCCATGAACGCGGTGATGCCGATCAGGAAGACCAGCATCTCGATCTTGACGGAGGAGTTGAGGACGCCGAGGACGGAGTCCAGCATCGAGACGTCCTGCTCACCGTTCTTGTCGATCTTCTGCCAGTAGTCGTAGGTGCCCGCGCTGCTGGCCGCCGGGATGAGGACCATGAGCGTGACGACGAAGGCGGCGACCCCGAAGGCGGCGAGCAGCGCGCCCTGGAGGCGGCGGCCGTACACGAAGAGCAGGAAGCCGACGACGGCCACGGTGGCGCCCAGGTCCTCCTTGACCAGGACCAGGGGGAGCGACCACAGGAGCGCGGCCGTGTACCGCTCCAGGAGCAGGGCACGGCAGACGAGGGCGAGCAGGGGCACCGCGAACGCGATCTCGTGGAAGTCGGCCTTCACCGCTTCCTGGATGCCCCAGGAGAGTCCGTACGCGACGGTGACGCAGAGTCCGGAGCGCCCGCCGAGGAGCTGCTGGGTGGTGCGGCCGACGATGACCGCGCCCAGCGCGAACAGTGCGGCCTGCGCGAACAGCAGGGATTCGGCCGACGGCCAGAGCCAGTACAGCGGGGCCAGCAGCGCCACGACCGGCGAGAAGTGGTCGCCGAGGATCAGGTAGCCGGGGCCCTTGATGTCGACGACCGGGGCGTCGAACCCGGCGTACGCCCGGACCTCCTGCTCGAAGATGCCCAGGTCCCAGGAGGGCGAGCCGAAGCGGCTGTACTGGAAGTACGCGTAGAGGAAGTAGAGGGCGCACAGGATCGCGCCGGCGACGAGGTACGGGCGCAGAGGTACGCGTTCGACGGCGGCGGCCCCGCCCGTTCCCGGCGCGGCCTCGGCCGGACGGGCGTCCGGCCCCGGGCCCTGGGCGGGCAGGCGTCCCGGTCCCGACCGGTCCGTTCCACTCTTGTTCAGCTCAAGCACGGTGACTGCCCCCGCTAGGGATTTCCACGGCCGTTCATTAGAACAGAGCGGCGAGCCGATTCCGTACGACGGACCGGCCGGGGCCGCACCCGTGTCGGGGTGCGGCCTCGGGCCGGGTCGGTGAACTCCGCGGGAGAGGTCCCGGTCAGTGGAAGAAGTGGCGCGTGCCCGTGAAGTACATGGTCACGCCGGCCTTCTTCGCGGCCTCGATCACCAGCTCGTCGCGGACGGACCCGCCGGGCTGGGCGACGGCCTTGACGCCGGCGGCCGTGAGGATCTCCAGGCCGTCGGGGAACGGGAAGAAGGCGTCGGAGGCGGCGTAGGCCCCGCGCGCCCGCTCCTCGCCCGCCCGCTCGACGGCGAGCTTCGCGGAGTCGACCCGGTTGACCTGGCCCATGCCGACGCCGACCGAGGCGCCGCCCTTGGCGAGCAGGATCGCGTTGGACTTGACGGCGCGGCTCGCCTTCCAGGCGAAGGCCAGCTCCTTCAGCTCGGCCTCGGAGAGCGCGTCGCCGGTGGCGAGCGTCCAGTTGGCCGGGTCGTCGCCGTCGGCCTGGAGGCGGTCGGCGGCCTGGAGCAGCGCGCCGCCGTCGATCGGCTTCACCTCGAACGCGGAGGCCGGGGCCTCGGGGGCGCGCAGCACGCGGATGTTCTTCTTGCGGGTCAGCACCTCGACGGCGCCGTCCTCGTAGGCCGGGGCGACGATGACCTCGGTGAAGATCTCCGCGACCTGCTCGGCCATCTCGACGGTCACCGGACGGTTGACGGCGATGACGCCGCCGAACGCGGAGAGCGGGTCGCAGGCGTGCGCGTTGCGGTGCGCGGTCGCGACGTCGTCGGCGATGGCGATGCCGCACGGGTTGGCGTGCTTGATGATCGCGACACAGGGCTCGGCGTGGTCGTAGGCGGCGCGGCGGGCGGCGTCGGTGTCCGTGTAGTTGTTGTAGGACATCTCCTTGCCGTGCAGCTGCTCGGCCTCGGCGAGACCCCCGTCGCCGGAGGTGTAGAGCGCGGCGGGCTGGTGCGGGTTCTCGCCGTAGCGCAGGACGTTCTTGCGCGTGAAGGTGTCGCCGAGGAACTCGGGGAGGCCCGAGTCGTCGGCGGCGGCGTAGTCGGCAGCGAACCAGGAGGCCACGGCCACGTCGTACGCGGCGGTGTGCTGGAACGCTTCGGCGGCGAGCCGCTTGCGGGCGGTGAGGTCGAAGCCGCCGGTCGTGACGGCCGCGAGGACGTCGGCGTACCGCTCGGGGCTCGTGACGACGGCGACGGAGGGGTGGTTCTTGGCGGCGGCGCGGACCATCGAGGGGCCGCCGATGTCGATCTGTTCGACGCACTCGTCGTCGGAGGCGCCCGAGGCGACCGTCTCCTTGAACGGGTAGAGGTTCACCACGACCAGGTCGAAGGGCTCGACGCCGAGCTCGGCGAGCTGCTCGCGGTGGGCGTCGAGACGCAGATCGGCGAGGATGCCGGCGTGGACGCGGGGGTGCAGCGTCTTGACCCGGCCGTCCAGGCACTCGGGGAAGCCGGTGAGCTCCTCGACCTTGGTGACCGGCACTCCGGCGGCGGCGATCCTCCCGGCGGTGGAGCCGGTGGAGACGAGTTCGACGCCCGCCTCGTGCAGGCCGCGGGCGAGGTCTTCGAGCCCCGTCTTGTCGTAGACACTGACCAGGGCGCGGCGGATGGGCTTATTCACCGACATGACCGAGATGAACCTTTCGTCCCTCAATGCGATAGCCGTCGCGGGCGATCCGCCCCACGGCCTCGACGAGCAGCGAGCGCTCGACTTCCTTGATCCGTTCATGGAGGGCGGCTTCACCCTCCGGGGTGTCCTCCTCGGTCACCTCGACCACGCCCTGCGCGATGATCGGACCGGTGTCGACGCCGTCGTCGACGAAGTGGACGGTGCAGCCGGTGACCTTCACGCCGTACGCGAGTGCGTCACGCACGCCGTGGGCACCGGGAAAGCTGGGGAGCAGGGCGGGGTGGGTGTTGACGGTCCGGCCGCCGAACGCGGCGAGGAACGCCGGGCCGACGATCTTCATGAAACCGGCGGAGACCACGAGGTCCGGGCGGTGTGCGGCGACCTGCGCGGCGAGCGCCTCGTCCCACTCCGCGCGGGTCGGGTGGTCCTTGAGCTTGCACACGAACGTGGGGATTCCGGCCCGTTCCGCGCGCTCCACGCCGCCGGTGCCGTCACGGTCCGCGCCGACCGCGACGATCCGCGCCCCGTACACCGCCGGGTCGTCGCCGATGGCGTCGAGCAGCGCCTGGAGATTCGTCCCTGATCCGGAGACCAGCACGACCAGCCGGGCAGGAGAGGCGGAGGGGGGCGGGGAGGCCACGTCGGGGCCCTTTCTCACGTGATGACCGCATGATGACGCAGGCGCGGCATGCTCTTTGTAGGGTCGTACGAAAGAATCGCTTCGCCCGATACGGGGAACCCTACGAACGGGCCGACCGTCAGCAACGATACCGGCACACCCGACGGCCCCCACGGGACGGGGGCGTGACCGGGAGGTAGCGTCAGGGGACAGCGTGCCGTCCACCGGGCGGACGAACCGTCCTACGGGCGGACATGACGAGATGGGGAAGACGTTCACCACATGCCGGACCGACGCCGTCGCACCGCCTTCCGCCTCCCTCTGACCGAGCGGCCCGCTCCGCTGATGCGGGAACGCCAGTCCTCTTCGCCGGACCCCTCCTCGCCGGGCTCCTCGTCTCCGGAACCCACGTCTGCGGAACCCTCTTCCTCAGGTTCCTCTTCCGCGGGTTCCTCATCGGGTTCCACTCCGGGATCCGGCTCCGCCGGGAAGCCGCCGGAGGACAACCCGTTCGCCGCGCCGCCCGCGGACCGTCCGGACCGGCCGTGGCAGCCGCGCCGCCCCGCCGGGTCGGACGGGTCGGACCGGTCGCAGGGGTCGAACGGTTCGGACGGGAACGGTGGGTCCGACGGGAACGGCTCCGGGGACCGCCCGTCGTGGGGCAGCCAGTGGAGCAGCAAGCAGCCCGGCCGGGGCAACGGCGGCTTCGGCGGCCGCCCCGGCGGGAACGGCTCCGGCGGCCCGGGCGGCAAGGGCGGTTCCGATCGCGGCGGTCCGGGCGGACTCCGCTGGGACCCCACCGACCCCGCACAGCGGCGCGCCCGCTACGCGGTGCTCGGCGGCATGTGGGCCTTCTTCTTCGCCCTCTTCGACCTCTCCGAGCTCGCGCTGCTGCTGGGCGCGCTCTCGACGTACTGGGCGATCAGCGCGCTCCGCACCCCGATGAAGGGCGCCTCCTCGACGGACCGCGCCTCGGCGGGCGACACCGGGGCGGCCGGGACCGCCACGGGGTCCGGGACCGGCACGGGAGCCACGGCGGGCGACGTCTCCGGAGCCTCGCCCACCGCGCCCGCGCCCGCCGCGGCGCCGAGCGTCAGCAGCAGGCAGCAGACCACGGCGGCGGTGAGCGGCCTGGTGACCGGCCTGCTGGCGCTGCTCATCGTGGCGACCACGTTCACCGTGCAGCTCGTCTACCGCGACTACTACACCTGCGTCAACGACGCCCTGACCAAGACCGGCGCGCTGGCCTGCAACGAGCAGTTGCCGAAGCCGCTGGAGCCGTTCTTCGGCGTCAAGGAGTAGGCAGCGGGCGGTCCGGCTCCGGCGCGGGGCGGCCCGCGGCGAAATCGACGGGATCGGCGGGATCGGCAGGATCGGCGCGATCAGTGGGGGCAGCGCGGCCGACGGGGTCAGTGGGGGCGGTGCGGTCGGTGCGCTCCGTGCGCTCGGCGGCGGGTTCCGCGGGGAAGTCGGCCATCAGCCCGCCGGAGTTCCGCTTCAGGGAGGCCCAACGGGCCTCCCTGAAGTCCTTCCCGTGCCACGGGTCGGTCGTCCCGTGCCACGGGTCGGTCGGCAGGAAGTCGTACGGCTCGAACCCCGCGTCGCCCCGCCCCGCCGCCGCGCCGGCCGGAGCGCCGGGGCCCGGTTCGGGGGCCGCCCCCGGGCCCGGAACGGAGGAAGCGGCCCGCGCCGCGTCGCCGGACGCGTCCGCCGCCCGGCCCCGGCCACGCCACGGCGCCCACCAGCGGCGCGGACGCCCGATGCCGGCCTCCGTCCCCGTCGCTGCCTCTGCCCCGTCCCCGGACGCCGTCGCTCTCGCCGGCGTCGGGGTCGGCGCCGGCGCTGTCACCGGGGGCGCGTCCGCTCCCGGCACGTCCGCTCCCGGCACGTCCCTGCGCCAGGCCCAGCCCGGCGTGCGCAGGCGCCACAGACGCAGCAGCAGGACCGCGGGGACGCCGACGCCCGCGGTCCACGCCAGTGCCGCCGGACCGGCCAGCCACCACACCGGGCCGAACTCCCTCAGCGCCCCGGTGCCGAGCGGCCCCCCGGCCACCGCCGTGAGCAGCCCCGTCACGGCACCGCACGCCAGCGCGGCGAGCAGCGTCACCCGCACCGTCTCGCGCCGGCTCCACACCTGAGCGCGGGGCGCGTCGGCGGGCGCGGCCCTGCGGGCGGTGAACCAGGCGACCGCCAGCGCCGCCGTCACCGGCACCGCCAGGGCCGCCCAGTTCAGCGGGGAGCCCGGCCCCTGGTCCGGCACGGCCGCCAGCAGGGGGAAGTGGGGCACCGACGGGGTCCCGTGGAGGCCCAGCGGCGTGGCGGTGGCTCCCGTACCGAGCGAGAAGCCCGGCCCGAGCCCGTACGACGCGCCCCACAGCGCGGCGTTCGGCGCGAGCGAGGCGGCCAGCAGGAGTACGGCGAACCGTCCCGACCAGTCGCCCGCGAGCCCCAGGAAGGCGTCCTGCGCCGCCCCCGCGTTCCGGCCGAGCGCCACCGCGACCAGCAGCGCACCGCCTCCGAGCAGCACGGTCACGCCCACCGCCGCCGACCGGCACGCCGCCTCGGCCCGGTCGCGGAACAGCGTCCGGGCGATCGCCTCGTGCAGCGCCAGCGGCGACCAGGACGGCAGGGGCCCGAGGGGCCGCCCGGCCGCCGTCCACACCCCGGCCGCCGCCGCACCGGCCACCACCAGCGCCACCGGGAACACCAGCGTGTCCGGGTCCGGGCGCAGCGAACCGCCCCGGGCACAGGCCGCCGCCCCGGCCACGACCAGCAGGTATCCCGCGGTCACCGCGCAGAACGCGCCCGCCCGCGAAGGGCTGGGCCGCCCCTCCTCCGGCTCCGCCGCGTCGCGCGCCGCGCGGTGCGCCAGCCAGACCGGACCCACCACGAGCAGCAGCGGCACCACACCGACGGGTGCGGGAACGCCGCTCAGGGTTTCGGGCCGCACGAGTCCCGCGCCGTGCGCGAGCAGCCAGACCCCGGCGGCCGTACGCAGCGCCCCGCCCGGTCCGCTGTCGGGGTACGGGGAGCTGATCCACACCACCATGACCAGCACCGTCAGGGACCCGAGGCCGAGCCCGGCGGCGACGGCACCTCGCACCAGGGCGGAGGCCAGGGCGAGCGTGCGGTTCCGCTCGGCCGCCGCCTTCGGGTTGCGTTGCGTCATCTGGGTCACGCGGCCCATGCTGCCAACGACACGCGCTTATTTCGCGTAACGCGCGAACAGCCGTTGTGTCGCTCAATATACGTTTATGTACTTTTTCACCCAGTGCGGCGCTGCCGGGAGTCACCCATGACCCGGAGCGCGACCGACGAGGCCGCCGCGCCGCAGCTGCCCTCCCCCAAGGAGCGCCGCAGACTGCGCGAGGCGAAATCGCTGAGCGAGGAGCAGGTGGCGGCGGCCGTCGGCGTCACGCGCGCCACCGTGCGCTCCTGGGAGACGGGGCGCACAAGCCCGCGCGGGCGCAAGCGCGCGCTGTACGCGAAGCTCATCGCCCCCGAACCGGAGGCGCTCACCACGACGGCGCCCACAGCCGTGACGGCGGTGGCAGATCCGCCGGCTCCCGCGACGCCGGTGAAACCGGCGACTCCATCAGCTCCGGCGACTCCGTCAGCTCCGCCGGCTCCGGAACCCATCCCGGAAACCGCTGGGGCAGCCGCTCCGGAAGCGATTCCCGTGGCCGCTCCGGAGCTGAAAGCAGTGGTGGCGAAGGCCCCGGCGAGGGCGACGGTGGTGGTGGCGGCGGACTCGGGCACCGGCACCGGCACCGAGGCGGCCGACGAGCGGCCTTCCTCACCCGCCGAGGCATTCGACGAGCTGTACACCCGCACCGCCCCCGGCCTCGTCCGGCAGACCTATCTGCTGACCGGACGCCGCGCCCTGGCCCGCGAGTCGGTCGAGCGAGCCTTCCAGCTGGCCTGGCATCGCTGGCCCGAGGTGGCCGTCGACCGCGACCCGGCGGGCTGGGTGCGCGCGGCGGCGTACGAGTACGCGATGTCCCCCTGGCAACGGCTGCGCCGTGCGCACCGGCACCCCGACGCCCCGCCCACGGAGCCGGGGAAGCAGGCGCTGTTCGACGCGCTGCTGGAGCTGCCCCCGGCCTACCGGCGCACCCTGCTCCTGTACGACGGGGTCGGCCTGGACCTCCCGGAGACCGCAGCCGAGACCGAGGCCAGCACGCCGGCGGCGGCGGGCCGTCTGATGACCGCCCGCGCCGCCGTCGTCGAGCGGCTCCCCGAACTGGCGGCCGTCGACTCGCCCGCCGAGCAGTCGGCCCTGCTGCACGACCGGCTCGGCGGGCTCGCGCGCGCCGAGCACGTCCCCGTACCGCGGCCGGCCCGTGCCGTGCGCACCGGCAGCGAGGACAGGGCCAGGATGTGGACCCGGGCCGCCATCGCGGGCGTCGCGCTCCTCATCGCCGTGACCGGGCTGACCCTCCACACCGCGCCCACCCACTACGAGCAGCCGATCTCCCCCGCCGAGCGGGTCGGGGGCGTACCGCCGCGCGGTGGTCCGCAGAAGCTCACCGCGCAGGACCTGAAGCTCCAGAAGTCGCTGCGCGAGCAGCTGGCGCACGGCCCGGAGCGGCTGATCCCGCAGCTCCGGTGAGCCGTCGGGCACTCGTCGGCCACCGGCTGGCGGCCGCGTACACGAACGGCGCGGGCCCGCACCCCCTGTGATGCAGAGGTGCGGGCCCGCGCCGTTCGCAGCGTGTCTCCGCCGCCTGACCGACTGCGTCAGGCGCCGAGGATCTCGCGCGCCAGCTTGGCGGTCTCGGTCGGCGTCTTGCCGACCTTGACGCCGGCGGCCTCGAGGGCCTCCTTCTTCGCCTGGGCGGTGCCCGAGGAGCCGGAGACGATGGCGCCGGCGTGGCCCATGGTCTTGCCCTCCGGGGCGGTGAAGCCCGCGACGTAACCGACGACCGGCTTCGTGACGTTCTTCGCGATGAAGTCGGCGGCACGCTCCTCGGCGTCGCCGCCGATCTCGCCGATCATCACGATGAGGTCGGTCTCCGGGTCCGCCTCGAACGCCGCGAGGGCGTCGATGTGCGTGGTGCCGATGACCGGGTCGCCACCGATGCCGACGGCGGACGAGAAGCCGATGTCACGGAGCTCGTACATCATCTGGTAGGTCAGCGTGCCGGACTTCGACACGAGACCGATGCGGCCGGGCTTGGTGATGTCGCCCGGGATGATGCCGGCGTTGGACTGGCCGGGGGTGATGAGACCCGGGCAGTTCGGGCCGATGATCCGGGTCTTGTTGCCCTTAGCGCCGGCGTACGCCCAGAAGGCGGCCGAGTCGTGAACGGCGATGCCCTCGGTGATCACGACGGCGAGCGAGATCTCGGCGTCGATCGCCTCGACGACGGCGGCCTTGGAGAAGGCCGGCGGCACGAAGAGGACGGACACGTTCGCGCCGGTCTTCTCCATCGCCTCGGCGACGGAGCCGAAGACCGGTACCTCGGTGCCGTCGAAGTCGACGGAGGTGCCGGCCTTGCGCGGGTTCACGCCGCCGACGATGTTGGTGCCGTCGGCGAGCATGAGCTTGGTGTGCTTCATGCCCGTCGCGCCGGTCATCCCCTGGACGATGACCTTGCTGTCCTTGGTGAGGAAGATAGCCATGGTGGTCTGAGTCCCTCTTCCTTACTTCGCAGCCGCGGCGAGCTCGGCGGCCTTGTCGGCCGCGCCGTCCATGGTGTCCACACGCTGCACGAGCGGGTGGTTGGCGTCGGAAAGGATCTTGCGACCCAGCTCCGCGTTGTTGCCGTCGAGACGCACGACCAGCGGCTTCTCGACCTTCTCGCCCTTGGACTCGAGCAGCGCGAGCGCCTGCACGATGCCGTTGGCGACCTCGTCGCAGGCGGTGATGCCACCGAAGACGTTGACGAAGACGGACTTGACGTCCGGGTCGCCGAGGATGATCTCCAGGCCGTTCGCCATGACCTCGGCGGAGGCGCCGCCACCGATGTCGAGGAAGTTGGCGGGCTTCACGTTGCCGTGGTTCTCACCGGCGTACGCGACGACGTCCAGGGTCGACATGACCAGACCGGCGCCGTTGCCGATGATGCCGACCTCGCCGTCGAGCTTGACGTAGTTGAGGTTCTTGGCCTTGGCGGCAGCCTCGAGCGGGTTGGCTGCGTCCTTGTCCTCGAGAGCCTCGTGGTCCGGCTGGCGGAAGTCGGCGTTCTCGTCGAGAGACACCTTGCCGTCCAGGGCCAGGATCCGGCCGTCCTTGGTCTTGACCAGCGGGTTGACCTCGACGAGGAGCGCGTCCTCGGCGACGAAGGTGTCCCACAGGGTCACCAGGGCCTCGGCGACACCCTCGGCCACGTCGGCCGGGAACTTCGCCTGGGCCACGATCTCGCGGGCCTTGACGATGTCGACGCCGTCGACGGCGTTGACCGGGACCTTCGCGAGGGCCTCGGGGGTCTTCTCCGCGACCTCCTCGATGTCCATGCCGCCCTGCACCGAGGCCATGGCCAGGAAGGTGCGGTTGGTGCGGTCGAGGAGGTACGAGACGTAGTACTCCGCCTCGATCTCCGGCGACAGCTCGGCGATCATCACCTTGTGGACCGTGTGGCCCTTGATGTCCATGCCGAGAATGTCGGTCGCCCGGGCGACCGCCTCGTCGGGGTCGGCCGCCAGCTTGACGCCGCCGGCCTTGCCGCGGCCTCCGACCTTCACCTGCGCCTTGACGACAGACTTGCCGCCCAGCTTCTCGGTCGCCTCGCGGGCTGCCTCAGGCGTGTCGATGACTTCACCGGCCAGCACCGGTACACCGTGCTTGGCGAAGAGGTCCCTCGCCTGGTACTCGAACAGGTCCACGCGCGTCCGTCCCTTTTAGTGGTATCGCGGTTCGTTCTTCTGCGTGGGCGTGCCGCGATGGGCAACGTGACTGCGCTGTCACTAGGGAGGCGTACACGGTGTCCGAGTACGCGGCATGTCCATCCGGCAGGTTATCCCCGCGCTCGGCGTGACCCTAAATCGCAGATCCCACCTGAGCGGTGATAACGGTCACAGAGGGTGGCCCCTCCGGCTCCCGGGCGGGGCTCGCCGGGAGCCGGAAGAGGCTGGTCGGGCCCGGAGTACCCGGCCCGGGTCCCCCTGGGCCGGGTACTCCGATGCGGTGAACCGCGCCGCCTCTCGGCCTGCGCGGCCCGTCCGGATCAGGGCACGAGCGCCGCGTCCGGCTTCCGGTCCGGCTCACGGCGCGAGCACCACGTCCGGGCTCGGGGCGCGAGCGCGTCGCTCTTCTCAGAGCGTCGGCAGCGCGTCCGTCGCGAAGGACGGGGCGACCGAGGTGGCGTCCTGGACGCCGACGCCCGCGTGGGCGACGGCGGGACGGGCGTCCTCGCGGACCGTGTCCGCCAGACCGCCCGCGAACGGCCGGGCCTGCGCTCCGACGCCCTCGGCCAGCGGCTGCACCCGGGTGGCGACCCCCTGGGCGAACGGCGCGACCGCGTCGCCGGTCAGCCCCTCGGCGAGCGGCGGCACCTCGGACACGACGCCCCCGGCGAACGGCACGGCCGCACCCGTGACGCCCGCCGCCAGCGGCTGGACCTCGGTCGTGACGCCCTGCACGAACGGGGCGGCGGCGTCGCCGACGACTCCCCGGGCGAACGGCGTGACCTCGGCGACGGCTCCCCGGGCGAGCGTGCCGACGTCGCCGACCGCCTGCCCGACGACCGGGACGGCGACGTCGACCGCGCCCGCGGCGAGCGGCGGCAGCACGGAGTCGGACGTCCGCCCGACCACGGGCCCGGCCTCCGCCAGCGTCCCCTGGACGGCGGTGGGCGCCTCGTTCTGCGCGTAGCCGGGGATCTGTTCGATCGGCCCGAAGAGGTAGTCGATCTCGTCGACCGCCGGCGCAGCGGGAAGCTGCACGGCCCCGGGCGCCTGCTGTACGTCGCCGAGGTCCGGGACCTCCGCGACCGCCGGGGCCCACGGCGCACGCACCTGTGACGGGAGGCCGTCCGACGGGAGGCCGTCCCGTACGTCGGCTGCACCGGCGACCTTGCTCCCGACCTCGGTCAGCGTGTCCTTGGCACCGTCGATGCCGTCGGTGCCCCTGGTCTCCTCGAGGACCTTGGCGTCCCTGACCTCCTTGAGGCCCTTGGCTTCGGTGACGTCATCGACGGCCTTCACGTCCGTGACGTCCTTGACATCCCTGACGTCCTTGACGGTCTCGGTCGCGTCGGAGGCCTCGGCCGCGAGGTCCGGGGTGGAGAGCGGTACGGACACGGGCAGTTCGTCCGCGCTCGCCGCGGCGGTGCCGAGCGCCCACATACCGGTGGCGGTGGCGGCGACGGCTATGGATCGGCGCATGTTCTTGTGCATGGGTGTGTCAGATCCTTCGAAGATGTTCGGCAGTCCGGAGAGCTCCGGACGCGGGCAGACCTGTTCCGCCCCCGCGCGGCAGGTCGAGGCGGGGGAACGGCCTGCCCTAGCCGGGGAATTCGAGGATCTCGCCGGATCTGCCGGGTACCGGGGCCGAGGTCGCCGGGAGGCCCGCTCCCCGGACGAGCGCGGTGTGCGGACCGCCCGGGGACCGGACCGCGTACAGGTCGCCGCCGCGCGGCCCCTGGACGTCGGCCACCGTCGTACGCGCGAGGTCGCCGCAGGGGCCGAACGGCGCGCGACCAGGCGCCGGCGTGGGCTCGGAGCCCTGTGCGTGCCCGGCGTCCGGCGGTCCGGAACCGTCCGGCGCGACCGACGCGGAGCCCGGTGCTCCCCTGCTTCGGTCATGGCCGACCGTCGGCTCGGCAGAGGTGTCAGCCCCGGCATCGCCCGGCACCGCCGGCCCGGTTCCGGCGTCACGGCCGGTGTCCGGCACGGAAGGTGACGGAGCACCGGGTACGTCCGGCTCGCCACCGGGCCCACCCGGCGAGGGGAGCACGGAGAGAAGAGGGGGCAGCCCCGGCACGGACGGCGCCAACGGCCGCACCACCCCGGCGACCCGGTCCACGGTGTCTCCCGCACCCACGACCACGGCATCGCGGACGCGAGCGGGCGTGGAGGCGGTGGGAGCCATGGAAGCGGTGGAAGTCGTGGGAGCCGCGGAGGCAAGAGCGTCGGCAGGGGCTGCGGGTTCGGCGGTCAGTTCCGCGGCGGATTCGACGCCGGGTTCCGCAGGGCCTTTCTGTACGGCCCGCTGCTGTGCGGCCGGTTGCCGAGCGGCAGGGTCGATCTGCCCGACCACCGGCTGGACCACCGGCTGGACCACCGGCTCGGTGTCCCGCGCCGGGACCCGCCGGGCCGAAGGCTCGACTGCCGTGCGGGCGGCGGCCCCGGTGACTGCGCCTTCCGACGCGGTGTCCGCCACGGAGACGGAGAGCCGGCCCGGATCGGGACGCTCCCGTGCTTCCGCGCTTCCGCCCGCGAGGAGGCCCAGAGCCAGCAGGCCGCCGAGGAACAGCACCGCCTGTACCGCGCGACGCCCCGCCGTACCCCGCGCCGGGCGCGGGTCGACGGCTGCGCGGGCAGCGGCGGTTGCGCGGGCAGCGGCGGTTGCGGTCACCTCGGTGGCTCCTCCCTGGCGCACGGACCTCTGGCGTTTGGATCCCGGGCGCATGGATCCTGGTGCACGAATCCCTGGTGCATGGATCCCTCACGGATGGCGGAATGCGCCCCTCCGTGAACGACGGGTCGATGCTTGCACGAGCCCGTGGGGGTCACGCAAGTCCCTGGCTACTCTTGGGCCTCCATGTCCTGTATGGGCAGTGGCCTCTTCTCGATCGCCGCAGCCATGACGTCCGGGAAGAGATCCGGAGTACAGGCGAACGCGGGTGCTCCCAGCGCCCCGAGCGCCGCCGCGTGCTCGTGGTCGTACGCGGGCGCGCCCTCGTCGGAGAGCGCGAGCAGCGTCACGAACTGCACGCCGGAGGCTTTCATCGCGGCGACCCGCTTGAGCATCTCGTCGCGTATGCCGCCCTCGTAGAGGTCGCTGATGAGGACGACGACGGTGTCCGCGGGACGGGTGATCTTCGACTGGCAGTAGGCGAGCGCCCGGTTGATGTCGGTGCCGCCGCCGAGCTGGGTGCCGAAGAGGACGTCGACCGGGTCGTCGAGCTGGTCCGTGAGGTCGACGACCGCCGTGTCGAAGACGACGAGCCGGGTCGAGAGGGTGCGCATGGAGGCGAGGACCGCACCGAAGACCGAGGCGTAGACGACCGACGCGGCCATCGAGCCCGACTGGTCGATGCACAGGACGATGTCCTTCCTGGCGGACCGGGAGGCGCGCCCGTAGCCGATGAGGCGCTCGGGGACGATCGTGCCCCTCGGCGGCGCGCTGTCGCCCCCCGGGACGGGGAGGTGGTTCTTGAGGTTGGCCCGGATGGTGCGGTTCCAGTCGATGTCCCGGTGGCGGGGCCGGCTGATGCGCGCCGAGCGGTCCAGGGCACCGGTCAGGGTGGCTCTGGTGCGGTTCTCCAGCCGCTTCTCCAGGTCCTCGACGACCTTGCGGACCACGGCGCGTGCGGTCTCCTTCGTCGTCTCGGGCATCGCCTTGTTGAGGGAGAGCAGGGTGCCGACGAGGTGGACGTCCGCCTCGACCGCCTCCAGCATCTCCGGTTCGAGGAGCAGGGCCGCGAGGCCGAGCCGGTCGATCGCGTCGCGCTGCATGACCTGGACCACGGAGCTGGGGAAGTAGGTCCGGATGTCGCCGAGCCAGCGGGCGACGGAGGGCGCCGACGCGCCGAGGCCCGCCGAACGGCCACCGGAGCCCCGGCCGCCGGGCTTCTTCCCCGCGCCCCCGCCGTACAGCGCGTCCAAGGCACTGTCCATGGCCGCGTCCTGGCCGGTGAGGGTGCGCCCGGTGCTGTCGGCGCTGTCCGCGCCGAGCACCATCCGCCAGCGCCGCAGCCGTTCGGCGTCGGGCACGTGCGGGGCATGTGGCCGCGCGGCGCCCGAGACCTGTGCCGTCGTCCGTTCCATCGTCTCCGTCTCCCCTGCCGGGTCCGTCGTGCCCATGTCTCTCGCGCCCGGGTCCGTCGTGCCCGGGCCGGTCGTGCTTGGGCCGGTCGTGGCCCTCGTCATCCGGCTGCCTCCTCGGGCTCCGACCGGCGGCCGAGCAGCAGGCTCACCACCGACTCCACGGCGTCGGCCCTGGCCCGGTCGAGGCCGGGTCCGAAGCCCCCGGGCACCCGGCCTGCGTCGCCCCGGCGGGCGCCCCCGGTCACGGGCCCGCGCCGGACCAGCTCGCCCAGAGTGCGCCGTACGCCCGGCTCGTACGCGGAGAACGTGCGGCGCAGCAGCGGCAGCACATCGGTGAACATCTCGGCGGGAACGCCGGTCAGCCAGGCGTCGACCAGCCCGAGCAGCCGCTCGTCGTGGACCAGCAGCATGCCGCCGCCCGACGCGCCGCCGACGAACCCCTCGATCCAGGCGGCGGCGTCGGCGGGCGGGGTCCCGGGCGAGAGCGCCAGGCCCATCAGCCGGGCCGCCTCGTCCACCGCCAGCCGCCCCTCGTCCAGGAGCAGCCGGGTGGCCCGGCCCCGGATGATGCCGGCGACCGTGCCCCGGGCCGCCAGCTTGTGCAGGACGGCGTCCCAGCGCTCCCGCAGCCCTTCGGCCGGGGCCGCTCCGGCGAGCAGGAGCCCGATCGCACCGTGCACGGCCTCCATCTGACGGCGCAGCGCCTCGGCCCCGTCCCCGTCGAGGCCGGTGCAGGCGGGCGGCAGGCCGACACAGATCCGCTCGGCGAGTCCGGCGGCGACCTCCGCGAGCGCCGCCGTGTCCGTGGAGCGCACGTCCCCGTACCGCAGGGAGCGGGCCAGGGCGGGCAGCGCGTCCGCGAGGTGGCCGACGTCCGCGTCGAGTGCGGCCCGGTCGGCGAGGGCCCTCATCACGACGGGCAGCGCCTCGGGCAGCCCTGCGAGGAGGCAGTGTTCGGCGAGTGCGGTGACGTCGGCCAGCGCGGTCGCCGCCACGGCCCCCGACTCGGCCTTCGCGGTGGCGGCGGTGAGGACGGTGGTGCCCCACACACCCGCTTCCGCGACCCGGACGTGCAGTTCCGGTTCCCAGCTCAGCCGCCAGCTCTCCCGGAAGGTGCCGGTGCTGCCCCGGCCCGCGACCGGTTCGCCCCAGCCGATGTCGAGGAGGCGCAGCCGGTGCAGGAGGCGGCTGCGGGCGGCGTCGGTCTCCTTGCGCAGGTCGAGGTCCATCTCGCGTTCCGACGCCTCCGGCTTGAGCCGGAGGGTGCGCTGGCTGCGGGTCAGGTCCCGTTGCAGCGGGACGGCCGGGGCGGCGTCCGGCACCTCGCCGAGGGTCTCGCCGACGATCAGCCGGTCCCGGACGAGGGCGAGCGGGACATCGGATCCCTCGCACATGACGGCCCGCACCGCGTCGGTCGTCTCGCCGAGACCGGCCAGCGGGCGACCCCGGAGTGCGGCGAGGGTCTCGGCGAGCCGCACGGCCTCGATGACATGGGCGGTGGAGACGAACCGGTCCTCCTCGCGCAGGAGTCCGGCGACCTTGGTCATCCATCGCTCGATCGGCCGGTCGGCGGCGTCGAAGAGGTGCCCGTACCAGCCGGGCGAGTCGATCCCCGCCCCGTATCCGCTGTGCCGGGCGAGCCGGCGGTGGGTCCACGGCACCCAGGTCAGATCGGCCTTGACCTTCGGGAGCCCCTTGAGCAGGGCGCGGTCGGCGGCGAGAGTGGTCCGCGCGGCGAGGGCCGGAACGTGCCAGGCCCCGCACACGACGGCGACGCCGTCACCGAATTCCTTGCGCGCGGTACGAAGTTGGATCCGCATGTACGCCTCGCGCACCGCGTCCCGGGGCTGCCCGCCGTCGCCGTACGCCTCGCGGAGCGCGCTCATGGCCTCCGCGAGCGCGACGAACGGCGCGAGCGCATCGCCCCCGTGGCGCTCGTCGCCACCCTGGCTCCCGTCGCTCCCGTCGCTCCCGTCGCCTCCGCCGTTCCCGTCGTCCGTGGTCCCGGGTGGGACGTCGGTGGGTGTCGCTCCGGTGGTCGAGCGGTGCTCGACGACGTCCTCCCACCAGCGTTCGGGATCGTCGTATCCGGCGGTCTCGGCGAGCACCCGGATCGGGTCGACGACCGGTGTGGCCTCTTCTCCGGCTCCCTCCCCCGCCGCCGCCTCCTCACTCCCCACGCCCGGCGCGGGTTCCTTGAGTGCGAGGGAGTGGGCGGCGGGCAGATCGATGAAGCGGACCGGGACGTCGTGGTCGAGAGCCCAGCGGATGGCCACCCACTCGGGCGAGAACGCGGCCATCGGCCAGAAGGAGGCAAGGCCCGGGTCGTCCACGGCGTGGGCGAGCAGTGCGACGGGGGGACGCATCCGCGGGTCGGCGGCGAGGTGCAGCAGCGCGTCGCCCTCGGGCGGTCCTTCGATGAGGACAGCGGCCGGGCGGGCCGCCGCGAGCGCGGCGAGGACCGCGCGGGCCGACCCGGGGCCGTGGTGCCGCACCCCCAGGAGCCAGGGTCCGGCACCCGCGCGGGGCCCCGGCCCGGCGGCTCCGCGCCTCTCCGTCGCCGTCCCGGTCGCCGTCGCCGTGCCGGTCATCGAGGCCGGGCCGCTCGTACCCGCTGTCCGGATCGTGGCCGCTGACCCGGTCGCCACTGCCGTCCCGGCGGGGCCCGTCGTCCCGGCGGGGCCCGTCATGCGGATACCTCGCGGCAGGCGCGGTAGAAGTCCTTCCAGCCGTCCCGCTCCCGGACAACGGTCTCCAGATACTCCTGCCAGACCACCCGGTCCGCCGCCGGGTCCCGGACGACCGCGCCGAGGATGCCGGCCGCGACGTCGCCGGGGCGCAGGACACCGTCGCCGAAGTGGGCGGCGAGCGCGAGGCCGTTCGTGACGACGGAGATCGCCTCCGCGGTGGAGAGCGTGCCGGAGGGCGACTTGAGCTTGGTGCGCCCGTCGGTGGTCATCCCGTCGCGCAGTTCGCGGAAGACCGTCACCACGCGCCGGATCTCGGTCAGGCCCTCCGGCGCCGCGGGCAGGTCGAGCGAGCGGCCGATCTGGTCGACCCGCCGGGACACGATGTCGACCTCGGCTTCCGGGGTGGCGGGCAGGGGCAGCACGACGGTGTTGAACCGGCGGCGCAGCGCGCTGGACAGCTCGTTGACGCCGCGGTCCCGGTCGTTGGCCGTGGCGATGAGGTTGAAGCCGCGGACGGCCTGGACCTCCTGCCCCAGCTCGGGAACGGGGAGCGTCTTCTCGGACAGGATCGTGATGAGCGAGTCCTGCACGTCGGCCGGAATGCGGGTCAGCTCCTCGACCCGGGCGGTCATGCCCTCGGACATCGCCCGCATCAGCGGACTGGGCACCAGGGCGTCGCGGCTGGGGCCGTGGGCGAGCAGCTGGGCGTAGTTCCACCCGTAGCGGACGGCTTCCTCGGGCGTCCCCGCCGTGCCCTGCACGAGCAGCGTCGAGTCACCGCTGACGGCGGCGGCGAGATGCTCGGACACCCAGGTCTTGGCCGTGCCGGGGACGCCGAGCAGGAGCAGGGCCCGGTCGGTGGCAAGCGTGGTCACGGCCACTTCGACCAGGCGGCGCGGGCCCACGTACTTCGGTGTGATCACCGTGCCGTCCGGCAGGGTCCCGCCCTGCAGATACGTGGCGACGGCCCAGGGCGAAAGCCGCCAACGGGCGGGCCTCGGGCGGTCGTCGGCGGCTTCGAGCGCCTTCAGCTCGTCGGCGAACGCGTCCTCGGCGTGCGGGCGCAGCACCTCGGCGCCCGCCTCCGGCGCGACGGCGGCGTTGGTTTCGGACACGGTCATGGGTCCCCCTCCAGATCGGTCGACCTGATGTGGTTCCCACCGTGCACCATGCCACTGACAACGGGCCCTGACCCCAGGTCAGGGCCCGTTGTCGGCGCTCGGCACCGGGCTCGGCAGCCCCCGCCGGACCTCGCTCGGCCGGTCGGCCGGTCGGCCGGTCGGCCGGTCAGCCGGTCAGCCGGTCAGCCGGTCAGCCGGTCAGCCGGTCAGCCGGTCAGCCGGTCAGCCGGTCGGCCGGTCAGCCGGTCGGCCGGTCAGCCCACGATCGGCGATACCGCGACGCAGCCGCCTGCCGTGAGCATGCCCTCCCCCTTCGCCTCCTTGATGACCTTGCCCTTGTACGTGATGGTGCAGGTGACGTCGGCGCCGCCCGCGTCCACGGCCAACGGCATGACGGCGGGCGGCATGATGCCGCGCAGTTCGACGGTCTTCTTCCACGGCAGGGTCGGCGAGGTGACGGTCTCCAGCTTGGGCTCCATGGCCTCCCCGCCGCCCCCGTGGTAGCTGATCTCGTCGACGCTCTTGCCGGTGACCTCGTACGTGACCTCGTACTTCTCGTCCACGGCCGTGTCGACCGCCTTGCCGACCGCGTCGTCGACCGACTCCGCCGAGCAGGCGCCGAGACCGAGCACGAGACCGGCGACGGCGAGGGCGTGGGCAGCGGCGCGTACGGGGCGGGTGGCTCTGGTGGTGGTGCGTGCGGTGCGGGTGGCTCTGGTGGTGGTGCGTGCGGTGCGGGTGGCTCTGGTGGTGGTGCGTGCGGTGCGGATGGTGCGGTTCATTCCGGGATCCCCCCTGGATCGGACCGGGCACGGATCTGTTCCGTACGCGGAGATCGCAGGGAAACGTAAGGGAATGGCAAAGTCAAATCCCGCTCGGAGCGACTGCTTCGCAGGTCGGAGGGGATTGTCAGTGGTGCCCCCTACCGTCGGGGACATGCTGCTATCTCACGGGGGAGAGCCCTCGCCCACCGGTGGACCGGTGGCGCGCTGGTCGGTGGAACAGGTGCTGGCGCTGGCTCCTGACGATGCTTCACGCAAGGCGGGTACGCGGCTCGGCGCGGCCGGCCCGTGGACGGGCACGGGCCGCGATGCCGCGGGCGCGCTGTGGGGCCTGTGCAAGGGGAGCGGGAGCACGCCGTACCGGACGGTGGTCGACACCACCGGCCCGGCCTACTCCTGTAGTTGCCCGAGCCGGAAGTTCCCGTGCAAGCACGCGCTGGGGCTGTTGCTGTTCCGGGCGTCCGACGACGCCGCGTTCCGGCCGGGCGAGCCTGCCGACTGGGCCGCGGCGTGGATCGAGGCCCGGCGCGGACGGGCGGCGGAGAAGGGCGGGACCGCCGCGGGCGGCGACACCGCACGGGCCCCCGCCGACACCGCCGCCGCACTGAAGCGGGCGGAGCGCCGGGCCGAGCGCGTCACGGGCGGGGCCCAGGAGCTGGAACAGCGACTGGCCGACCTGCTGCGCGGCGGACTCGCCGCGACCGACCGCTCGGGGTACGGCCTGTGGGAGGAGACCGCCGCCCGCATGGTCGACGCCCAGGCCCCCGGGCTAGCGGCCCGGGTGAGGGAGCTGGGCGCGATCAGCGGATCCGGTCCGGGCTGGCCGGTCCGCCTGCTGGAGGAGTGTGCTCTGCTCCACCTGCTGGACACCGCCTGGCTCGGCCGGGAGCGGCTG
This sequence comes from Streptomyces sp. NBC_01116, assembly GCF_041435495.1. Classification (NCBI taxonomy): domain Bacteria; kingdom Bacillati; phylum Actinomycetota; class Actinomycetes; order Kitasatosporales; family Streptomycetaceae; genus Streptomyces; species Streptomyces sp. NBC_01116. The sequence continues at coordinate 5,330,810 of NZ_CP108644.1, read as the reverse complement.
CCGGACCCGCTGGCCGCGACCGTGCGCACGAGGATGGGGCTGCCCGTGTCCGCCGAGGGCCCCCCGGTCCGTGACCACTGGCTGGTCCTCGCGCAGTACGACACCCCGGACGGCAAGATCGTCACCCGCCGGATCTGGCTGTACGGGCGGGAGTCGGGCCGTACGGCTCTGCTGCTCTCGTTCGGCGCGGCGGGCCGGGCCCCGGCGCAGGCGCTGCCGGTGGGCGCGACGGTCGATGCGGAGCTGACGCCGTATCCGGGCGGCGGGCAGCTCCGTGCGGAGCTGGGCGAGCAGTTCAGTGCCCTGGCCCCGGCCGGACCTCCGCCGGGAATCGCCGCGGCGTCCGCGCCGGCCGTCTACGGCGACGCCCTGCGGGAGGACCCCTGGCTGGACGCCTGGCCGGTCACCCTGCGCGACGTCATACCCGCGCCGTCCGAGGACGGCTGGCAGGTGGTGGACGCGCACACCGACTCAGCCCTGCCGATCGCCCCGGCAGCGCTGTCCCGGCCGGGTCTGTGGAAGCTCGTCGCCCTGTCCGGCGGCGGCCCGGTCACCGTGTTCGGCGAGATCGGCCACCGCGGCTTCGACCCGCTCGCGGCCTGGGACCCGAGCGAGGCGGAGGAGGACGGACGCACCACGGACGGCTCGGTCGTCCAACTGGTCTGACCCGCGCGACCGGCCGACCCGCCCGGCGCACCCCGGCACCCCGGCGCCCCGCTCCACCTGCCCGTACGTCCGCCCAACTGCCCGTACGTCCGCCCGCCCGCCGGTACGTCAGCCCGCCCGCAGCGAACTCCGGCCCGTCGCCCGCTCACTGCCGCCGCCACCTCAGCACCGTCCTGCCCGCCCCCAGTCCGCTGTCCCCGTACGACATCCGCGCATTTCTGCCGCTGGAGGGGAAAGATGCCTCGCACGACCAGTCCCACCGCCGTCACCACCGGTACCGCCATCACCAATGCCACTGCCACTGCCACTGCCAGCAACGGGACCGGTACCGGTAGCACCGCTGCCACCGCTCGCGCCTCCGCAGGCTGCCACCCCTGGGAGGAGCTGGTCACCTCGGCGCTCCTGGGCACCGACCGCCGCCCCCCGACACCACGCGGCGGCCCCGCGCCGGCCGATGCTCCCGCGGCCCTGCTGGACGCCGCCGCGCTGCACACCGTGCGGCAGCGGGCCGGACTGCTGCCGGCCGTGCCGGCGGCCCGGCCCGAGCCGGCCGCCCCGGATCCCCGCCCGGCGCTCCCCGACGCCGCCCGGCACCGGCTCGCCCACCTGCTGGCCGACCGTGCCGCGCCCTCGGGCGGCGGTCGGCGCGGGGCCGCCCCCGACCTCACCGAGCTGATCCCGCAGTGGCTGGCCACCGCCAACCGGCAGGGCTTCCGCGCCCCGGCGGCCCTGCTGCCGCCGCTGCTGGACGCCGCCCGCGCCCGTACGGACCTGCGCCCGCAGGCGCTCGCGTTCGCGGGGCCGCGCGGGCTGTGGCTGGCCGGGCTGAATCCCGACTGGAAGTTCGCCCTGCGGGGCGCGGCCAGCGGCGCGCCCCACCTCGACATCACGGACCCGGAAGCGGTGGGCCGGTTGTGGGAGGAGGGGCTGTTCGCGGAGCGGGTCGCGTTGCTCGACTCCGTACGGGCGCAGGACCCGCCCGCCGGTCTCACGCTGCTCGCCACCACCTGGTCGGCCGAGCGGGCCGAGGACCGGCTGATGTTCCTGGACTCCCTGAGGTCCGGGCTCGGGGCCGACGACGAGCCGTTCCTGGAGCAGGCCCTGTCCGACCGCAGCCGCAACGTCCGCGCCACCGCCGCCGAACTGCTGTCCGCGCTGCCCGAGTCGGCGCTCGCCGGACGGATGGCGGCCCGCGCGGCTTCCTGCGTGAACCCGGACCGTACGGGGGACGTCGCCTCCATCGCCGTGGAGGCTCCGCACGAGTGCGACGCGGCGATGCAGCGCGACGGCGTCGCGGCGATCCCGCCGGCCGGCCGAGGTGAACGCTCGTGGTGGCTCGGCCAGTTGGTGGAGGCCGCCCCGCTGGGCGTCTGGGAGGAGCGGTTCGGCGGCCGGTCGGCCGAGGAGATCGTGGCCCTGCCGGTCGCCGACGACTGGGCCGGCGAGCTGCACGCCGCCTGGTGCCGGGCGGCCGTGCGGCAGCGGAATCCGCAGTGGGCCCGGGCCCTGCTCGGACGCCCCTCGGCACCCCCGGCGAGCGGCCCCGGGACGGCCTCGATCGCCGAGCGCTCGAAGCTCCTCGCCATCCTGGACCAGGCGGAACGCGCCTCCTGGGTGGCCGAGTTCATAGCAGCGCACGGCCTCTCGGAGGCGTTCCAGCTGCTCGGGGTCTGCACGGTTCCCTGGGCCGGACCACTCGGGCGCGCAGTGGTCGACGCTCTCGACATCGCGCGGGACGGCGGGAGCTATCCGTGGAGCTTCAGCGGAGTGATGGGCCTCGCGGAACGCTGTCTGGATCCGGCCGAGGCGGACCGGCTGGAAGTCCTGACGGCCGCACAGGACGAGCAGGAGGGAGCGTCACCCGGAGCGGGTGGCTACTGGTCGGAGGCCTTCCAGCGCCTGGTCTCCACCCTGCGGCTGCGCGCCGCCATGGAGGCGGAACTGATGCCCTGATGCCGCGACGAAGGCGGAGCCGACGCCCTGGAGGCGAAGCCGACGTCATAACGGCGGAGTCGAACTCCTGACGGCGCCGTTCGGGGAGACGGCAGCCGGTCTGTCCGCCGCTACGGGGGCAAGGCGAGGCCGCCGCGGCCCGCGGCGACGCCGGAATCACCGCCGCCCGCGCGGGCCCCGTGCACAGCGGGCCCGCTCCGGGGCCGGTGTCAGGCCTGGGCGGCCTGCCGGACGTTGGCGTTGACCCACGTGACGATCTCGGTCGTCGTCGCCCCCGGGGTGAACAGCTCCGCGACGCCCAGTTCCTTCAGCGGTGCGATGTCGTCCTCCGGGATGATGCCGCCGCCGAACACCTTGATGTCCTCCGCGTCCCGGTCCTTCAGCAGCTCGATCACCTTGGCGAACAGCGTGTTGTGCGCCCCGGAGAGGATCGAGAGGCCGATGGCGTCGGCGTCCTCCTGGATCGCCGTGTCGACGATCTGCTCGGGCGTCTGGTGGAGCCCCGTGTAGATCACCTCCATGCCGGCGTCCCGCAACGCCCGCGCGATGACTTTGGCCCCGCGGTCGTGGCCGTCGAGTCCCGGCTTGGCCACCACCACACGGATCGGACCGGTCACACCCATCACTGCCTCCACCTGGTCTCCCGCGCCTGAAGGGCCGGGGATGTGAACGAACGTTATCCACAGCATCCCGCAAGGCGCTGTTTCGCGGCAGGCGGGGAGGGGGAAATCACATGTGGGACATGTTCGCCAGGCGTCGTCCCCCGTTCCACGCGGTGTTCCGGCCGCGCGGGGTCCGGCGCAAGGGGAGCCGCTACGAGGTTGCCGTACCACCGCGCCGCCAGCCGCACGGCACGGTGGTACGGCTCCCGGCGCCGCCCGGGACGCCACCGGCCGCGCGACCTCGTGCCGACGCCCCGTGAGGGCGTACGGGGACGGGAGCCGCCTCCCCGTACGCCAGTGCAGGAGGCCGGCCGTGAAGCTCGCCCTCACCCTTCCCCTTCTCCCACTGCCCCGCCTCCCCCGGCTGCCGGGCCCCCGGATGTCCTCCGCACTGCTCGCCGCCACCGCGCTGGAGCTGGCCGTCCTCGCCGGGCACCTGATCGCCTACCCCTTCGGCCTCACCCCGGAGCGCCCGGAGCGCCGCCCACCGCCCCGCTCCCCCGCCCCACCGGGGGGCGCCGGCGCCGACGGGCCGGACGAGAGCGAGGCGGCCGTCCACGCGGCCACCGCCCGGGGCGAGGCGCATCCGGCCACCGCGCTGCCGGTCGCGACCGCCGTCGCGCCGCCGGTCGTCCTGCTGCACGGCTTCATCGACAACCGTTCCGTGTTCGTCGTCCTGCGGCGCGCGCTGACCCGGCGCGGCCATCGCCACCTGGAATCCCTCAACTACTCACCGCTGACACGCGACATCCGCACGGCCGCCGAGCTGTTCGGGCTGCATGTGGAGGAGATCTGCGCGCGCACCGGGCACAGCCGGGTCGACGTCGTCGGGCACAGCCTGGGCGGCCTGATCGCCCGGTACTACGTCCAGCGACTCGGCGGCGACCGGCGGGTGCGCACCCTGGTGACGCTCGGAACCCCGCACGGGGGAACCGCCGTCGCCCCCGGGGCGGGCATTCACCCCATCGTGCGTCAGATGCGCGGCGGTTCCTCCGTGATCGAGGAACTGCGCGGCCCCGCTCCCGGCTGTCGGACCCGGTTCGTGAGCTTCTGGAGCGAGTGGGACCAGGTGATGGTCCCCGTCGGAACCGCGTGCGTCGATCATCCCGATCTCGACGCGGTGAACGTGCGCGTCACCGGCATCGGACACCTCGCCCTGCCCGTGCACCCGACGGTGGCCGCAGCGATCCGTGAGGCCCTTGAGGCGCCGGAAGCCACAGAGGACACCCCGGAGGACACGGCAGAGCACACCGCCAACGCCGCCGGATCCTCCCCCGGAGCGACTTCCGCGGCCTGAAATAGAACACCACTCGAACGTAGAGCCAAGGCTGCGTCTGCCGTCCACCGAAAGACGGCCGATTGCCCGTTTCCTGCGAACGTAAAACCTGTCGAAGATTGTCGTCCTCACATACTGCCGGGTACAGTCGCGGCCACTGCTTCCCCCTGGGACTCCCCTGACCGGGACCCCGAACAGTCCTGCTGCCGAGGCGAGAGAGAAGTTGGTGAACGACCAGCACCCCCACGCCGGGCATGTCGGGTACGACGACCGATCGACCGGCGGCTTCGACACCGACCCGCTCTTCGGCTCCCTTTCGGGCGGCCACGAAACCGGCTACGACGCGGGGCACCCCGCCACCGGATACGGCGACAGCGCCTACGGCGCCGGCTACGACACGACCTACGCGACCGGGCAGCCGGACCACAGCGGCCCGTACGACTCCTCCGCGTGGAACACCGACACCGGTGCGCACCAGACGCCCGCCTACGACGGCTACGCCGCCCAGGAGCAGTCCCCGCAGCAGTGGGACACCTCCGGTGCCTGGCAACAGATCGCCGAGCAGGACCTGACCGGCCAGTGGGCGACCGCCGACACCGGCGCGTTCCCCACCACCGGCTTCCCCGCCGCCCCGTACGGCACGGACACCGCGTACGCCACGGAGGCCTACGGCACCGGGGCGTACGGGACGGCCGCCTACGAGACCGGTTCGTACCCGGCGGACACCGGTTCGTACCCGGCCGGCACCGCGTACGGAACCGGCGGCGCCCACGGCGCCGACGCCTACGAGACCGGTTCGTATCCGACCGGCGCGTACGGCACGGCGGCCGCCGCCGCCGACACCGGGACGTACGCCACCACCGCGTTCACCACCGGGACGTTCGACACGGGCGCACATGACACCGGGGTGCACGGCACCGGCTCGCATGACACCGGGGCGTACGACCTCGGCACCTACGACCTCGGCGCCCACGAAACCGGCGCCTACAGCGCGGTCGCGTACGGCACGGGCGCGTACGACACGGGCGCCTACGACGCCACCGCGTGGAACTCCGGCGCCACGCCCGGGGACACCGCGTACGAACCCGAACAGACGTCGCACTCGCTGTACGAACAGCAGCCGGCCGACGCCGCCACGCCCGGGGCGACGGCCGAGCAGGACGGGACGGCGGACGAGCAGGACACCGGCCTCTCCTCCACCGCCGCGTTCGCCGCCCTCGCACCGGACGCCGCGCCGGAGCCGGACGCCGGGGACGACTCCCCCGCCCCGTACTCCGTGAACCGCACCGCCGTCCGTCCTCCCGCGCCCCGCAACCGCGCCCGTCGGCGTACCCCCGCCAAGCGTTCCGCCCTGCTCACCGTCGCGGTGCCCTCCGCCTGCGTGATGAGCGTCGCGGGCATCGCCGCCGCCTCGGTCGGCGGGATGCCCGGTGGCGAGGAGAAGCCGGAGGAGACGACCACCTCGCTGGCGGTCGCCGACCCCAGCACGGTCAAGCCGGTCGCCGCGAACAACCGGCTCGACAGCCAGCTGGAGCAGCTCTCCGAGGGCAGCGACGACTTCCGTGAGCGCGCGAGCCGCACCCAGGAGCGCATCGACCTGCGGGAGCGGCAGGCGGCGGAGAAGAAGAAGCGCGAGGAGGAGGCCGCACGCCGCGAGGCGCTGCGCCCCAAGTTCGTCCTGCCGGTCAAGCAGCACGGGCTCAGCGCCTACTACGGTCAGGCGGGCGTCAACTGGATGTCCGTGCACTCGGGCATCGACTTCCCCGTCTCGTACGGCACTCCGGTGATGGCCGCGACCGACGGCACCGTGCGCACCCAGCTGAACAGCGCCTACGGGGTCATGGCGATCGTGACCGCGGCCGACGGCACCGAGACCTGGTACTGCCACCTCAGCAGCACCAAGATCCGCTCGGGCCCGGTGAAGGCCGGCGACGTCATCGCGTACGCCGGGAACTCGGGCAACTCCACCGGTCCGCACCTGCACTTCGAGGTCCGGCCCGCCGGCGGCGCGGCGATCGACCCGCTGGCGTGGCTGCGCGGCAAGGGCCTCGACCCGAGCTGAGACGGAACCACGGGAACACCGGGCGGAAAGCGAAGCGGGAGGAGGGCCGAGGCCCTCCTCCCGCTTCCGTCCGTCCGGCCCTGTCCCGCCCGACCGACTACAGCTTCTCGACCGGCGCGTACCGCAGCAGCAGCTTCTTCGGGCGTTCGTCGCCGAAGTCGACCGTCGCCTTGGCCTGGTCGCCGAAGCCCTCGACGGCCGTCACCGTGCCGAGCCCGAACTGGTCGTGCGTGACCCGGTCCCCGGCCACCAGGGTGACCGTCGGCTTCTCCGCGCCGCCTCGCCGGGTCGCGAACCCCGAAGGGCCGGAGCGGGAACGGGACGAGGACAGCGAGGACGTGATGCCGGAGGTGGGCCCGGCGGGGGCGGCCATCGGGCCCTTGCGCCGCCAGTCCAGGTGCGCTTCCGGGATCTCCTCCAGGAACCGCGAGGGCGGGTTGTACGAGGGCTGGCCCCAGGCGCTGCGCATCGCGGCCCGGGTCAGATAGAGCCGTTCGCGGGCGCGGGTGATGCCGACGTACGCGAGGCGGCGCTCCTCCTCCAGCTCCTTGGTCTGGCCGAGGGCCCGCATGTGCGGGAAGACGCCGTCCTCCATGCCCGTGAGGAAGACGACCGGGAACTCCAGGCCCTTCGCCGTGTGCAGGGTCATCAGCGTGATGACGCCGGAGCCGTCCTCGTCCTCGTCGGGGATCTGGTCGGAGTCGGCGACGAGCGCGACCTTCTCCAGGAACTCCGCGAGCGTGCCCGCGCCTTCCTCGTCGCCGCGCTCCTGCTCGAATTCGAGGGCGACGGCGGCGAGTTCCTGGAGGTTCTCGATGCGGGTCTCGTCCTGCGGGTCGGTGGAGGCCTGGAGCTCGGCGAGATAGCCCGTGCGCTCCAGGACCGCCTCCAGCACGACGGCGGGCCCGGCGCCGGACTCGACGATCGTGCGCAGCTCCTCCATCAGCGTGTTGAAGCGCTTGACGGCGTTGGACGAGCGGGCGGCCATGCCGTACGCCTCGTCGACGCGGCGCAGCGCCTGCGGGAAGGAGATCTTCTCGCGCATCGACAGGGCGTCGATCATCGCTTCGGCACGGTCGCCGATGCCGCGCTTGGGGACGTTGAGGATGCGGCGCAGCGGAACGGTGTCCTCGGGGTTGGCGAGGACCCGGAGGTAGGCCAGGACGTCCCGGACCTCCTTGCGCTCGTAGAAGCGCACACCGCCGACGACCTTGTAGGGCAGGCCGACGCGGATGAAGATCTCTTCGAAGACGCGGGACTGGGCGTTGGTCCGGTAGAAGACGGCGACGTCGCCCGCCCTGGCGTCGCCCGCGTCGGTGAGCCGGTCGATCTCGTCGGCGACGAACTGCGCCTCGTCGTGCTCGGTGTCGGCGACGTAGCCGGTGATGCGGGCGCCGCTGCCGGCGTTGGTCCAGAGGTTCTTGGGGCGGCGGCTCTCGTTGCGCTCGATGACGGCGTTGGCGGCGGAGAGGATCGTCTGCGTGGAGCGGTAGTTCTGCTCCAGCAGGATCGTCGTCGCGCTCGGGTAGTCCTCCTCGAACTGGAGGATGTTGCGGATGGTCGCGCCCCGGAAGGCGTAGATCGACTGGTCCGCGTCGCCCACCACGCACAGCTCGGCGGGGGCGTCGGCCTCCCCGGCCGGGCCGACCAGCTCCCGTACCAGCGTGTACTGGGCGTGGTTGGTGTCCTGGTACTCGTCGACGAGGACGTGCCGGAAGCGGCGGCGGTAGTGCTCGGCGACGTCCGGGAAGGCCTGGAGCAGGTGGACCGTCGTCATGATGATGTCGTCGAAGTCCAGGGCGTTGGCCTCGCGCAGGCGGGCCTGGTAGAGCGCGTACGCCTGGGCCAGGGTCTTCTCGAAACCGTCCGTCGCCTGCCCGGCGAAGGTCTCCTCGTCGATGAGCTCGTTCTTGAGGTTGGAGACCTTGGCGGTGAAGGACTTCGGCGGGAACTGCTTCGGGTCCAGGTCGAGGTCGCGGCAGACCAGGGCCATCAGGCGCTTGGAGTCGGCGGCGTCGTAGATCGAGAACGACGAGGTGAAGCCGAGCTTCTTCGACTCGCGGCGCAGGATGCGGACGCACGCACTGTGGAAGGTCATGACCCACATGGCGTTGGCGCGGGGGCCGACGAGCTGCTCGACGCGCTCCTTCATCTCGCCCGCGGCCTTGTTGGTGAAGGTGATCGCGAGGATCTGCCCGGGGTGCGTCCCGCGCTCGGCCAGCAGATGGGCGATGCGGTGGGTGAGGACCCGGGTCTTGCCGGAGCCTGCCCCGGCGACGATGAGCAGCGGGGAACCGGCGTGCACGACGGCGGCGCGCTGCTCGGTGTTCAGCCCGTCGAGCAGCGCGGCGGAGTCGATCGCCGGGCGCGGGTGGCCGTCCCGGTAATACCCGTCCCGGGGCGGCGGGGGCGCGTCGTAGACGCCCTCGAAGAGGTCCTCCGGCACCGCTTCGGGCGCGTGGTCCTCGGGAGGCGGCGGGGGGCCGTCCTCCGCGGGCTGGAGGCCGGTCAGGAAACTGTCGTCAAAGAGGCTGCTCATCGCCTCCCGAGTCTAGGCGGCCGGACTGACAACTCTCCGCCGAAGGCGGGAAGGGGCCGCCCGCACCCCACCGTCACCCGTACGCACGGGGACCGGACGTCGACGTTCCGTGAAGGATCGCCCGGTCGGAGGGGGTGCCGGAGCCCCGATCCGGAAAGGTCACGAAAATGTATCGGGCATATCGCTCATCGTCCTTCCCAGCGGCGGGGCCGGTTGGCTAGCGTGCTCGGTCAGGTGACCCGTACCTCCCTGGGGCGAACCACGCCCGACGGGCGCCTCCGCCGAATCCGTCCTGCCACCCGGGCAGTCCGGAACCGGGGACCCACACGCAGCACCGGGGTGAATCGGTCCGTGCCCTCGCATCCGGACCGTAGGACAGCCTTCCGTTCCGTCCGAACCCGACAGCTAACCCGGTAGGCGGTCCACGGAAGGAGATGCCGGTCTTGGCATCGCATCGCAAGCCGCGCACGAAGGTGCGCACCACCACCCCCGCCGTCGGTCTGACGACGGCCGCGCTGGCCTCCGTGACGCTGCTCTCCACGCAGAGCGCCACGGCCGCGCCCGCGGAGCCGAAGCCCGCCATCGAGGAAGTCCAGCAGAAGGTCGACGCCCTGTACCGGCAGGCGGGCACCGCGACCCAGGAGTACAACCGGGCCAAGGCCGCCTCCGCGTCCCAGCGGACGAAGGTCGACACGCTGCTCTCCGACGTGGCGAAGCGGACCGAGAAGATCAACGAGGCACGCAGGGCGCTGGGCTCCTACGCGGCGGCCCAGTACCGCAGCGGCGGCATCGCGCCCACGGCGACGTTCTTCCTGGCGGACGACCCGCAGGGGTACTTCGACCAGAGCCGGCTGATGGACCGGGCGACGGAGCGGCAGCAGAAGGCCGTCTCCGATTTCCGTACGCAGCAGGCCTCGGCGGCGAAGAAGCGCGCGGAGGCGGTGAAGAGCCTGGAGACCCTCACCGAGACGCAGGCCACGCTCGCCTCCAGCAAGAAGGACGTGCAGACCAAGCTCACCGAGGCCCGGGGCCTGCTGTCGAGGCTGACCGCCGAGGAGAAGGCGCGGCTGGCGGAGCTGGAGCGCCGGCAGGAGGCCGAGGCGAAGGAGAAGGCGGCCAGGCTGGCCGCCCGGCAGGCCGCCGAGGCGAAGGAGAGGGCCGAGGCCGAGGAGAAGGCCCGCGAGGAGGCCGCGAAGGAGCCCGGCGGCGGCTCGGGCACGGGTTCCGGTTCCGGTACGGGCACGGACCCCGGCTCCGGCACCGGTTCCGGTACGGGCAGCGGCTATGCCGCCAAGGCGGAGAAGGTGCTGGCCTTCGCCCGCGCGCAGATCGGGAAGCCGTACGTGTGGGGCGCGTCGGGCCCCTCCAGTTACGACTGCTCGGGGCTGACGCAGGCGGCGTGGCGGGAGGCGGGCGTGACCCTGCCCCGGACGACCTGGGACCAGGTGGAGGTCGGGACCCGGGTCGCCACGTCCGACCTGAAGCCGGGCGACCTGGTCTTCTTCTACGACGACATCAGCCATGTGGGCGTCTACAAGGGCGACGGGATGATGATCCACGCACCGAAGCCGGGTGCGAACGTGCGCGAGGAGTCGATCTACTCCATGCCGATCTACGGAAGCGTGCGCCCGGCGTAGTGCGCGTCCGGGGGGCGGCTTCCCGGCGGCCGCCCCCGGAACGTCTCAGGTCCAGACAGTGGCGATGAAGATGTTGGCGGCCGTCAGTCCGCCGACGGCGGCGAACGCGCCCTTGTCCACCGTCTCGTCGTCCCGCTTGACGTAGACGAGGGCGAGGATCACGACCAGCAGCGCGAGCTTGATGCCGATCTTGACGTTGTTCACGGCCTGGTCGTCGGCCTGGTTGAGTCCGACCAGGGCGACGCCGGTGACGAGCATGGTCAGCGCGCCGTGCAGCATGGCGGGGGTGAAGCGGGCGGTGCCCGCTCCCATGGCCTTCATCTGCGTCAGGAAGCCGCCCAGCAGGGAGGCGATGCCGATGATGTGCAGGGCGACGAAGACATTGATGAGTACGTCCATGGCTCCGGAGCCTAACCATGGCCAAGGTTTTACCTTTCAGTGAGGCAAGCCTTCCTTGCGCACCTCCTCCGGAATTGACCGCATTGTCACGCATTGCCCCGATGCACGGAGGTATCAGTGATCAACCAAGGCCACGGAAAGGTCACATCGGGGCAATAGCAGTCATGGCGACTCTTTTCCCGCCACCAGGATTAGCGTCCTTCACGGACCCGCCGGTATCCCCCGGCGGGCAGCCGGCAGGAAGGATGCCGCCCCCGTGGCAGCGCACCGCAGGTCAGCCCACCGAAAACCCAAGCAGCGCCCGCTCACCGGCTCTGCTGCCCGCACCGCCGCCACCCTGGCGCTCGCCGGGGCGGCCACCGCCGGCTCGGTCACCGGAGCGGGCGCGGCCCCCGCCGAACCGGCCCCCACCGCCACGCAGGTCAGGGCGAAGGCCGACCGGCTGTACCACGACGCCGAGGTCGCCACCGAGAAGTACAACGGGGCGAAGGAGAAGGCGGCCACCGCCACCCGCACCGTCGACGCCCTGACCGACGAGGCCGCCCGCCGCACCGCCCGCCTCAACACCGCCCGGCACGCCCTCGGTTCACTGGCCACCGCGCAGTACCGCAGCGGCACCCTGGACCCGGCCCTGCAACTGGCGCTCTCCTCCGACCCCGACGCCTTTCTGCAACGCGCCTCCTACCTCGACCGGGCGGGCGACCGGCAGAGCGGCCTGCTGCACGGCATCCGGCGGCAGGTCTCCCAGATCACCCGCGTCAAGGCCCGCGCCGACCGGGAGACCGAACGCCTCGCGGCCCGCCGCGCCGAGCTGCGCGAACACCGCACCGCGATCCGCGCCAAGCTGGCCGACGCCCGCAGGCTGCTGGACACCCTGACCGCCGACGAGCGCGCCGCGTACGAACGCGGCGCCGACGCCCGGCACGGCGGCGGCCCGGCCCACGCCGACCGCTCGGCCGTTCGCGGCGCTCAGGCCCCAACCGCCGGCTCCCGCGCCGCCCGGGCCATCGCCTTCGCGCACGGCGCGATCGGGAAGCCGTACGTCTGGGGCGCGACGGGCCCGAACGCCTTCGACTGCTCGGGCCTGACCCAGGCGGCCTGGAAGGCGGCGGGCGTGAGCCTGCCGCGCACCACCTACACCCAGATCAACGCCGGGGCCCGGGTCCCCCGCTCCGAACTGGCCCCCGGCGACCTGGTGTTCTTCTACTCCGGGATCAGCCATGTCGGCCTCTACATCGGCGGCGGCCAGATGATCCACGCCCCGCGCCCCGGAGCACCGGTCCGCATCGCGCCCGTCGATCAGATGCCTTTCGCCGGAGCGACCCGGGTGGCATAGTCCGCCGGGCGGGTGCCGGTTCCGAACAGAGATGCCCGGTACGCCCATGTGACACGTTACGAGCGCCGCTCGTACACCGTCACTCGTCGTCCGAGAACCTGCCGATCCGCCACCACCGTGCAGGACGCCCGCAGCGCCGACAGCTTCGCCTCGTCCCGCACCGCCGACAAGAATCAGCAGGGAGAGCCGGTTCAGCAGCGCGCACAGCAGCACCGTGCCACCGTATGCCGCCCATCGGCGCCGTCGGCCAAGGCCAAGGCCACGGCCACAGCCGGAAGCAGGCCGAACGCCAGCCCCGCCGTCAGGCCGACTGCCCGGCCAACCGACGGGCGATGACCGCCACACAGGCCGCCGCGCATGACATGGCCAGCACCGACGGCAGCCGCGGGGTCGTGGTACCGGACCCGAAGCAGGACAGTTGTTCGGAGGAGCTCGCCTCCGCACCTCTTGGCCGAAAGCGCACTCAACTCACCGTTGGCGGTTCACCCGGACCAGGACCCGACAGGAAGCCTGGACAACACGCGGGATCCCCAGGTAGTACGGACACCGGCCGACAACCGAGAACCGGAACCTGCGGCCGGTCCCGACCCCCGCCGGAGGAACTCCCGTATGACGTCGATGGCGAACGCCGTCCAGGACTACGCCCGGGCACTCGCGCTGGGCTCCCCGGATCACTACCGGGTGGGCCCGTTCACCGTCCGGCACAACCCGGGCTGGGAGCTGAAGTACGCCAACTACGCCATCCCCAACCGGGGCGCGGAACCCACGGCGGACGACGTGGCCGCCTTGGTCGACGCCTTCGGGAAGCACGGACGGCTTCCTCGCCTGGAGTTCCTGCCCGCCTGGGCACCGGCCGTCGAACCGGCCCTGCTGGCCTACGGTTTCACCGTGGAGAACCGCGCCCCGCTGCTCGCCTGCGGCCGCGAGGACCTTCGGCCGCCGAAGCCGGTGGACGGGCTGCGCATCGGCACACCGGTCACCGAGGCGGAGTTCACCGAGGCCGCCCGCGTCCAGCACCGCGGCTTCGGCGGCGAGGGCGACCCCGAGCCGGGAATGACCGACTGGCTGCGGGCGGCGGCCTCCGGCGACGGGGTCGCCGCACTGGCCGTCCTCGACGGCACGCCGGCCGGGGCGGGCGGCTGCTCGCCCGCGATCGACGGCCTGAGCGAGCTGGCCGGGCTCGCCGTCGCCGCCCGCTGCCGCCGCCGGGGCGTGGGCGCCGCGCTCTCCGCCTGGCTGACGGAACGGGCCTTCGGCCAGGGCTGCCGGGCGGTCTGGCTGGAGCCGGGCGACGCCGACGTCGAACGCGTCTACGCGGGCATCGGCTACCGCCGGATCGGCGAGAAGGTCAACATCTCGCTGGAGCCGACCGCCGTCTGAGGCATGGCTCCGCCCCAGACGGCCGGCGGTGAATGGCTAGAGGTAACTCACGGAGATCTGATCCGCAACGAGATCGTTCATCATCGTCTCTTTGATGAGCCGGAGCTTGGCCAGCTGCTTACGGCGTCGCGCACGCTGGCCAAGCAACACCGCGCAGGATTCGGCGAGCTGTCGCTGCTTCGAAACCGGCGGCAACTCGATCTCGACGTCGAGCATCCTGCTGACGGACAGCTGTCCCCGACCGGTCACGAACGAGGCGTCCGACTCGGCGATCGCCTCGGACCGCAGCCGGACCTGTGCCATCGGGTGACGGAGCCAGGCCACCAGATAGTCACTGTCCAGCCGGTCATGATCCGGTGTGAGGCACAGGACACCCTGGGAGACCGTCGCTTCGGGCAGGACCTTCCGCCAGACGGCCGCCCGGTGGGGCTCGTGCGGCTGGGCGAGGCCGAGAGTGAAGAGCACGTCACCATCGCGCAGAAGATGATCGGAGGAGACGACCGAGCTGGTGCGGGACATCCTTGAGAGTGCGATGCCGTCGTCAACCAGTGCGCTGCCCCGTACCGCCGGAAGCCCGTCACCCTCTCCTTCGGCGGCAGGGCGCGTGTAGTTGCCCTGCCATGCCACGCTCACGACATCGCGAAGGGGGCAGCTCGCCGAGGTTTCCCCGCTTTCCGCGCGGGGGGCGAAGAGCGGAATCAGCAGCATGTGCAGGTCGATGTCCAGCTTCGCCGTCGCGGCTTCGACTGCCTTCTCCGTGTCGATGATCTCGTGGAGACGGCGGGCCACCTTGTGGCGGGTGCCGCCCGGCACCGGCACGATGCTGTCGAAACTCCAAGGAGACTCCTGCGACCAGGGGTTGTTCTCGATGAACGCCTCTGGTTTCCCGGAGAGTTGGCGTTCGATCTCGCGAAACGAGAGCCGGTACTTGCTTTCCCAGTTCTCGTAGGATCCCAACAGCTCCCGCCGCCTCCGGAGAAGCTGCGCGTCCAGTCGGTCCGCAAGCCTGCGACCCAGGATCCCCAGCACGACGGCACGATCGCCCTGGGCGTCCAGAGCTGCCCGCGCCCGCGCCAGCCGCGGCATCGACGCGGGCGTCCCGTCGCCGGACCTCCTGCCCGGTGCGGACCCCCAGAAGCTGTTCTCCACAACGCGGACAGCGCGCTTGGCTCTCGTCTGGTCACGTCTGAGGTCAGCAGTGGGCCTCAGCTCCTTCAGATCCGCCAAGGCCTGCTCCGCAGCGGCCAGTTCGTCCACGAAAGTGGGCAGGATGGCTGAGACCACCTCGTGCTGGTACACCTGCCGGCGCTCCGCGGCGGAAAGCCCTGCCTGCCCTCGTCCCTCCATGAGGACATCGCCGACCCAGTGGTCCACGAGACCTCCGAAGCCATGGTGGGCAAGGATCTTCAGGTCGGTCCCGGTGGCCTGCCACCAATCGGCCAGGGCACTCCCGACCGCGTCCCGGTCGAGAGGCCCCACCGGGACGAGACCGTGTCGCGCGGAGGCGAACAAGCCGGCCCGGAGGTCCCCCGGAAACGGACCGGAGCGAGCCCGTTCTCCCCGCTGCCGTGCCAACGCGTCGACGTCCGCGGCGCGACCGGGCCACCATTCCTCGAACGTCCTCCGGAAATCCGTCTCCCGCTCCACCGTGAGCCGTGTCAGCCTTTCGGCCTGAGACTCTTCTCGGCCGGTGGGGTGGTCGACGTACGCGTCATCGTCGGGGCGCCCGGCGAACAGCCACGGCGTGGTGACACCGTAGGCGTCCAGCAGCGACTCCTTCGACCGGATCTCAGCCACGGGCACCCCGCCGACCAGGTGCGCCCGGAGGTCCTGCGGCTCCGGCGGCGGGCCGTCCACGTAGCGCTGGACGGCCAGGCTGTCGCGGGCCCCCGCGATCTCGTCGCGGCCCACGAGTCGCGCGAAGCCCTCGACGTCCGTCCGCGCGTGGAAGGCCGAGACAATCCGCTCCACGTGTTCGGGCAGAAGGACGTTTCGCGCCCGGGTAGCCCGGAAGTCACGCGAGCCGTCGATGAAAAGCACGGTGTCGCGCATCTCCTCCGACCGTGCCTCCGGCTCCCGCAGCACCATTACACAGGCAGGTATGCCGGTGCCGTGGAACAGGTTGGGCGGAAGCCCGATCACCGCCTCGACCATCCGGGCGTCCAGCAGCCCGGAGCGCACCCGCTGTTCCTCACCGCCTCGGAAGAGAACGCCATGAGGCAGGACGGTGAACACGGATCCGCCACGCCCCCGGACCATGTGCAGCATGTGCTGAAGGAACATCAGGTCGGACTTGCCCTTCTCGGGCGCCTCCCCGTACGGCATGCGCTCCTTCAGGTCCGGCACCTCGGCCCGGCTGTAGTCCATGGAGAACGAGGGGTTGCTCAGCACCAGATCGAAATCACCGCCCCGGTGCCGTGGGTCGGTGAGGGTGTCACCCACCTCCAGCGAGAAGCGCTCGACACCGTGGAACAGCATGTTCATGGTCGCCATGGCCCAGGAGCCGCCGTTGACGTCCTGGCCGGCGAGCAGCAGGTCGCTGGAGTCTCCGCTGTGATCGTCGACATACTCCTTGGCATGGATCAGCATGCCACCGGATCCCACGCACGGGTCGTAGACGCGCATCCCTGCCGTCGGGCGGGCCAGCTCGACCATCATCCGGCTGACTGCTCGCGGGGTGTAGAACTCGCCGCCCCTACTGCCCGCCGCGTCCGCGGACTCCTTGATCAGGTATTCGTACGCGGCGCCGATCGTGCCGGGGAACCCGAGGTCCTCATCGGTCAGCCGGAGGGTTCCCAGGCTCTTCACCAGCGCGGCCACCCGCTGGTCCACGACGTGCCCCGCCGTGGAGCCCCGGGCCGCATGACCTCTGCTGAAGTCGACGTGGTCGAAGAGGCCTCGCAGCTCCTCGTTGCCCTGGCGGATCTCCAGACTGTCGAGCGCCGCATACACATATCTGCCGACCACGCCGTCCGCCGCCGCCCCGGCCAGTCGCTCCCAGCGAGCCTCTTCAGGTACGTAGAAGACGCCACGGGTCCGATAGCTCTCGTGGGCCTCGGCGCTCTCCAGCGCCTCCTCGTGCGAGCGCCCCGTCGCCAGCGCCTCTGCGATGATCGCGTCACGCGTGGCTTCGAACGCGTCGTTGAACCGCTTGAGGAGAAGCAGGGCGGAAACGAGGTCACGGCATTCGGCCGCGTCCATACTCCCGCGCAGAATGTCCATGGCACCGACGAGATGTCGTTCCAACTGGGCGAGCGTGAGCCTGGCCACGTACGGCACTCCCTCTGCGTCCTACAGTGACATCGCGGTCATCGGGAAGCCTACGACGTGGAAACGAGCAGGGGCATGGGTGTGCTCCCCCTCAGTAGTCGCGGACACCGAGCCCCTCCTCCACGAAACGCCATACGTCCGTATAGGGGTCCCACTGGGTCTGGTCCGGCCGCCGGGCGTTCCTCGCATTCTGTTCCGCGAACTTCCGTGCCTTTTCGTATCTGCCCCGGAGCTGCTCCGGCATCACGTGCTTCGCTGCCTCCGGGGAGACGCGCAGCATGTTCGGACCGTACGTCTGCACGAAGCCCGGCTGCTGCTTGAGGCGGTCGGCCGCGCTGTCGCAGACGCCCCCGAAGGTACTCGTGTAGTTCTGGTAGTGAAAAAGGCGCCACAGCTCGAAGCAGGGGTGCGAATAGGCGATCCGCACGCCTGCCTTCTTGGCCCTGGCGAAAGCGGAGGGAATGTCCTCGTGCTGGTCACGATCGAAGAGGCACCACACCTGCGGCCAGTTCCAGGCATCCTCCTCGATCCCAGCCTTTCGGGCCGCTCGCTCCGCCGACGCAACGAAGGGAATGGCCTCCTCCACCAGTGGTAGCGGCTTCCGGCGCTTGGACGGCGCGTTCAAGTTCTTGTAGAGGATTTCCACTCTCCGGCCCGGCTCCCTCCGTGTGCCGTGGAGCCGTACGTACTCGACGAAATCACGTTCCGTGACTTCGCCTTCCATCAGGACGTACACCTCGCGCGGGCGCAGCTCCGGTGGCTCTTTCCTCTTGCGCCCCGGAGTGTCCCGCCCCCTGTCCCTCGCCATCAGGAACCCTCAGCCTCCCCTGCCCGCACTGCCAGCACGGTGCGCCCGATCTGCCCCGCCGTCACCTTGGGTACCCCCCCGAAGGCTCCCGCCAGATAGGAATCCGTGAGGTCCTCGTCCTCCCCCGGTTCCACGTCACTCAGCGGGTAGATCTGAGTGGCCCCGTCCCGGTCCTTCTGGGTGAGCCAGATCTGGCCCGGTTCCAGTTGACGACCGCCCCGGGGCGAACTCAGCAGCGAGGGGTCGTGCGAGGTGAAGACGAGCTGGGCGCCCCTGGTGTTGGCCCAGGGAGCCTGGAAGAGCCGCACGACCTCCGCCGCGAAGCGTGGATGCAGGCTGGCGTCCAGTTCGTCGACCAGCAGCACCGCACCT
Organism: Streptomyces sp. NBC_01116; assembly: GCF_041435495.1. Lineage (NCBI taxonomy): Bacteria > Bacillati > Actinomycetota > Actinomycetes > Kitasatosporales > Streptomycetaceae > Streptomyces > Streptomyces sp. NBC_01116. Next base: position 5,312,450 of record NZ_CP108644.1, on the reverse strand, counting down.
TCGTCCAGAGCAAGCAGAAGCGGTCCGATCAGCGCGAACCAGGAGCGTGTCCCGAACGACTCGTGCTTCCAGTCGAACGCCACGGGCCCTTCGCTTCCGCCCCCGTGCAACAGCCTGAACGACAGGTCCTGGCCGGGCCGCTGCTCCACCTCGGCTCCGCTGATGCCCAGGTCCGCTACGCGCAACAGCTCCTCGATGCGCTCCCGCGACCGCTCGTCCAGCAGCTGGCGGGCGGTGAAGGCCTCGCGCTGCGCGATCTCGGTCTCCGGGGTGATGTCCCACAGGTTTCGCTTGAACCAGTCGAAGATACGGGTGAGTTGCTGGTGGTTGTCGTTGGCCGCGCGGGAGAGCAGCAAGGCATCCGCACGGGTCATCCGGGCGAGCAGAGCACGGTCGTGGACGCGATCACCGGGAAAGTCGAAGATCTTCTCCCGGGTCGCATCGCGGTCGAACCACACCTGCCTTCGGCCCTTGGGGTAGGCATGCAGCCATTCGGATTCCACACGTTGTGCGCCGAGCTCGAAGCCATAGGTCCAGCGGACACCGTCCTCCAACACGAAGTCGGCTTCGTAGAAAGAGCTGTCTTCGACCGCCTTCGGGTCAAGGGCGAACACATCGCGGGGAATCCCCTGGTACGAAGCCCAACCGCCGTACGAGTTGAGAACAGCCTCACGCATCTTCTTCAGGGCGAAGATGACGTTGGACTTGCCGGACGCGTTCGCGCCGAAGATGCCGAGCAGCGGATAGACCTGAAGCTGTTTCCCGTCGGAGAGCGCGACCGTCCTCGCGACGTCGGATTCCTCGCCCGGCGGTACGACGAACGAAAGCTCCTGCTCATCACGTAGCGACCGGACGTTCGCCGTGCGGAAACCCAGCAGCATGCGGCCCTCCTCTCGTGGCGCACAGAATAACGGTGTGCCGGTGCGTCCGCCTGCCCCAGCCCGGCTCAGACCAGCCGTCGGGCCGTCGCCCACCGGGTCAGCTCGTGCCGGTTGGAGAGCTGGAGCTTCCTGAGGACCGCCGAGACGTGCGACTCGACCGTCTTCACCGAGATGAACAGCTGCTTGGCGATCTCCTTGTACGCGTAGCCGCGCGCGATCAGCCGCAGCACCTCGCGCTCGCGCTGGGTGAGGCGGTCCAGGTCCTCGTCGACCGGCGGGGCGTCCGTGGAGGCGAAGGCGTCCAGGACGAAGCCGGCCAGCCGCGGCGAGAAGACCGCGTCGCCCTCCTGGACCCGGAAGACCGAGTTCACCAGGTCGGTGCCGGTGATCGTCTTGGTGACGTAGCCGCGCGCGCCGCCCCGGATGACGCCGATGACGTCCTCAGCGGCGTCCGACACGGACAGCGCGAGGAAGCGGACCGGGTTCTCGGCCGTGCCCATCATGGGGGCGCAGCGGCGGAGCACCTCGACGCCGCCGCCGCCCGGGAGGTGGACGTCCAGGAGGACGACCTCGGGGCGGGTCGCCGTGATGACGGTGACCGCCTGGTCGACGTCGGCGGCCTCGCCGACCACCTCGACGCCGGTCTCCTCGGTGCGGCCGATCTCGGCCTGCACCCCGGTGCGGAACATCCGGTGGTCGTCGACGAGCACGACCCGTACCCGTCGCTCCGGGCCCCCGGTGGCTTCGGTGTTCTCGGTCATTCGCTCGCCCTCTCCATCTCCAGCTCGACCTCGGTGCCCCCGCCGGGCACCGAACGCAGCCGGGCGCTGCCGCCGTTGCGCTGCATCCGGCCGATGATTGATTCTCGTACGCCCATCCTGTCCCCGGGAACCTCGTCGAGGTCGAAGCCCGGACCCCGGTCCCGTACGGACACGAAGACCGTGCGGCCCTCGACCTCCGCGAAGACCTGGACGGCGCCGCCCTCGCCACCGTACTTGGCGGCGTTGACCATCGCCTCGCGCGCGGCCTGCATCTGCGCGGTCAGCTTGTCGTCGAGCGGGCAGTCCCCGACCACGACGACCTCCAGCGGGACGCCGTGCTTGTCCTCGACCTCGGCGGCGGCCCGCTTGACCGCCTCGGCCAGGGTCTCCGGCTCGTCGTCCTCGTCCTTGCCGGTGCCCTCGGGGTTGTAGAGCCAGTTGCGCAGCTCGCGCTCCTGGGCGCGGGCGAGGCGTCTGACCTCGCCGCCGTCGTCGGCGTTGCGCTGGATCAGGGTGAGGGTGTGCAGCACGGAGTCGTGGACGTGGGCGGCGACCTCGGCCCGCTCCTGGGCGCGGATGCGCATCAGGCGCTCCTCGGAGAGGTCCTGGGTCATCCGCACCAGGTAGGGGCCGGCGAGCAGGGCGATGCCGGTGAGCACGGCGATGGCGGCGGTGAGCACGTTGCCGAGCTGGGCGGCCGAGCCGCGCACCACCATGAACACGGCGAGGCCGAGGCCGACGAGGGCGACTCCGGCGAGGCCGCGGGCCAGGTGCAGCAGCTTGCGGTTGCGGCCGGTCTCCATCCAGCGGGCGCGGCGGGCGTTGTCCGCCTGCCGCCAGACCAGGACGGAGCCCGCGCCGATCAGGAGGGTGGGCCAGATGTAGCGGTCGGCCCCGCTGCCCATGTCGACGTTGGCCACGAACACGACGGCTCCGACGGTCAGGGCGACCAGCGCGAAGACCTGGCCCTTGTCCGGCTTGCGGAGCTTGCGGCGGCCGTCCGCCGACGTCTCGAACACCGAGCGCGGGGCGTCGACGCCGCCGACGCCGAGCGGCACGACGATCCAGAACACCGCGTAGAGCACCGCGCCGAGGCCGTCGGTGAAGAACAGCCCGAGGAAGAGGAACCGCACCCAGGCGACGGGCAGCCCGAGGTGTCCGGCGAGGCCGCGCGCGACGCCGCCGAGCAGCCGGCCGTCGGCGCTGCGGTAGAGCTTGCGCGGCGCGGGCTCCTCCGGGTCGGCGGCGAGGGAGCTGGCGGCTCGGGCGGTGGCGGCTGGCATACCCCGATCGTCACACGCGCGGACGCGGGGCGGCATCAGGGTAGGCCCCCGAAGTGACCCTGATGCTCTCCCCAGCGCACGCCTGACGGCAGCTCCCCTCCCCTGCTCCGCCCGGCGTGCGCGCCCCGGCCCTTCAGGGGCGTACGCGGGCAATATCAGGGACCGTCCAGGGTCGGCGCGGGTCCCGGCGGGCGGTCCGGACCGTCACCATGGAGGCATGACCGCTCCCTCGGACGCCACTCCCGGCGTCGCGCCCCCCGAAGCGCCGAAGCCGACGCTGCGGCGCACCCCGCGACAGAAGGTGGTCGCCGGGGTGTGCGGCGGACTCGGCCGGTACTGCGACGTGGATCCGGTGATCTTCCGGATCGTGCTCGGTGTGCTGTCGGCGACCGGAGGCATCGGTCTGATCTTCTACGGCTTCGCCTGGCTGCTGCTGCCCGCCGACGGCGACGACGAGAACGAGGCGCGCAAACTGCTGTCGGGACGGGTCGACGGAGCGTCCCTGGTGGCGCTGCTGCTGGCGCTGATCGGCTGCGGGCTGTTCCTGTCGATGCTGCACAACCGGGGCATGCTGGCGTTCGCCGCGCTGCTGACGCTGGCCGTCGTCGGGTTCTCCGTGTGGACGCAGTCCCGGCGGGCGGCGGGGGCCCCGGAGGACCCGGCGGCGCCGCCCGGCACGTCGGCGGCCCCGCCCGGCCCCGTGCACACCGGCGGGCTCGGCACGCCGCCGCCGGAGGTGAAGGCGCCGCCGACGCCGGGCGGGCCGTCGTGGTGGCGGGACCCGATCGTCAAGGACGGGACCACCGGGCCGGCCGGGTCCGGCTATCTGTGGGGTCCGCCGGACACCGACGCCGGCACGGTGCACGCCGGGGCGAAGGCCGGGCGGCCCACTGCGGACGCCCCGTTCCTGAGGCCGCAGCCGTCGCCCGTGGAGCGCGGGCCGCGTTCCATCGGCGGTCCGGTCTTCGTGGCGGCGCTGGTGGCGGGCGGTCTGGGCACCGGCCTGAGCTGGGAGCAGCAGCCGCTGGGCACCGCCCTCCAGATCGGCCTGGTCGCCGCTCTCGCCGTGTTCGGGCTCGGCCTGCTGATCGCCTCGTCGCTGGGGCGGACCGGTTTCGGCACGGTCCTGATGGCGATGGTCACGGCGGGCCTGCTGGCGGGTGCGGCGGTGCTCCCGAAGGACATCGACACCTCGTGGGCGCGCCAGGAGTGGCGGCCCGCCTCGGTGTCCGCCGTCGCCCCGCACTACGCGCTGCGTACGGGCGACGCCCGGCTGGACCTGTCCGGGCTGAAGGTGGCCGAGGGCGAGACCGTGCGCACGGGGCTCGACGTGGCGGCGGGGCGGGCGGCCGTCGTCGTCCCGGAGAACGTGACGGTGAAGGTGCGCGCCGAGGCGGGGCTCGGGGAGATCCGGCTGGAGGAGGGGCAGCGGGTCCAGGTCCGGATCAACAGCGACGAGGCGAAGCGGCGTACGCTGCCGCCGCCGGCGGGCACGAAGCCCGCCGGAACGATCGAACTGATGCTGGAAGTCGGCATCGGACAGGTGGAGGTCACCCGTGCTGCGTCATGAGTTCCGGCCCGGCCGCGCGGTGGCGGGCCTGGTGATGCTGGGCCTGGCCGGCGGGTACGCGGCCGATGCCGCAGGGGCCTGGGAGGTCCCGTGGACGTTCTTCCTGCCGCTGTACCTCGGCGGGCTGTGGCTCGCCGCGGCGGTGACGTGGGCCGCCTACATGCTGCGGCGGCGGCGCGAGGCGAGGAAGGCGTCCGCGGAGAACACGGTGGCGCCCGCGAGCACCAGCGGCAGCCACGCCATCAGGTAGGGCAGGTCGTTGCCGTAGTAGTACGGGGTGGCCTGCCAGCTCACGGTCAGCCAGAGGCTCAGGGAGATCAGCGCGCCGCCGAGCGCCGCGAGCCGGGCCCAGAGGCCGACGAGGGTGCCGAGGCCGACGAGGAGTTCGCCGATCGCGATGGCGTAGCCGAAGCCCTCGGGGCTCTTCAGCGCCAGGTCGACGAGGGCGGGGATCGCGGAGGAGTCGCGCACCCCGCGCATCATCTCGCCGATGGAGCCGGTGCCGGTCGCGGACAGGAACACGCTGTCCGTGAGCTTGTCGAGGCCCGCGTAGACGAAGGTGACGCCGAGGAAGATCCGCAGCGGCAGCAGGGCGTACGTGCCCGCCTGCTCCCTCAGTGTCCTGCGCTCGCCCAGACCGTACGATCCGCCGCCGTAACCGTTCATCACCGCTGCCCTGCTTCCCGAAGTCCCGTCACCTCGACCATACGTACGCCCTGGGCGCGCTGCTCACCAGGGCTGGGACGCGATCGGCGGCGGAAATCCGCCCGGGGGTCCGGTGCGGGTCAGTCCGTGACGTCGATCGGGCAGCGGTTGGTCTCCACCCCGGCGGCGGTGACGACCTGGACGTCCACGGTCCCCGGCTCGACCTCGACCGGGACGGGCACGGTCAGGACGGTGTCGGTCGGGTTGGCGAAGCCTCCGGCGACCGGGATCAGCGGTACGTGGACGTGGACCGTGCCGATCCGCACGACGAGCCGGGCCAGCCGGTCGGGGGTGCCCGCGCCGGGCGGTACGAAGCCGGCGCCCCGGATCTCGATGTCGTCGCCGGTCCGGATCGGGGCGTCCAGGTCCCCGGCCTCGCGGGCCCGCACGACGGACAGTACGACGGGCCGGCCGCCCTCCGCGTACTTCCCGGCGAAGTAGGTCGCCGCCGAGACCGCCACCAGCAGCGCGAGCCCCCACGGCAGGTCGGGCAACTGCTCGGGGCGGCGGGCCAGGCGGACCGCGGCGAACAGCACGGCGACGGCGCTGACCAGCACGTACTGCACATCGGTGAAGGAGCCGCGCCCCGAGTCGTCGGTGAGCAGGTCGGCGGCGCGCGGCCGGTCCGCGCGGAGCTTCTGGAGCCGCTGGCCCAGCACCCGTACGGTCACCACGCGGCGCACGACGACGGCGACCGCGCACACGAGCGCCAGCACGGCCACGACGCCGGCGGAGCGCACGAGGTCGAGCCCCTCGATCAGCGCGTCCCGCTCGTCCGGGTCGGAGGCCCCGGCCAGTTGCAGCGCGAGGACGAGGACGGCGAAGACGGCGAGCAGCACCCAGGCCCCGGCGACCGTGCGGGAGGTGGAGAGCCGGTTGTCCTCCCCGATCAGCGGGGCGAGGAGGCCGCCCCGGGCGCGGTGGAAGCGGGCGGCGGCGGTGAGCAGCCCGGCGGTGATGAGGGCGGCGATCAGTCCGGCGGTACGGGCGGTGGACCAGCCGGCCCCGATCGCGGTGAGGCTCGCGCCGACGAGGAGGGCGCCGGCCGCCCCCCAGACGGCGAACAGCGTCCCCCGCCAGACCTGGTGGAGCCAGGCGTCACCGGCTTCCCGGGCCCGTTCGGCGACGGTTCGGGCGGACCCGGTCAGCTCGTCGGACACCCACTGCCGGGAAGCGGAGGCGGACTGGGCGACCCCGGCGGGAAGCCCCTTGCCCGCCGCCAGTTCGTCCCGTTTGGCCAGGAACGCGGCGACGGCGCGCCGGTGTCCGTGGCGGGCTCCGTGCGGGCAGTCGCCGCACGTACAGCCGCCGCTGTGCATGCCGCTCGTCCTGGATTCGTCCAACGCCACGGAGGATTACGCCCTTTCCCGGCCCGGTACAGCCAACTCACTTGCGATATCTGCGAATTGTGCCGTACCGGGCGGGCGTTGCCCGCATCGGGGCGGACCGCGGGCGGGGGTCGTCAGAATGTTCGAGCGATCCGCTGCCACAGGGGCTGGTAGTTGATCCAGGCCACCAGGTCGCCGCCGAGGTGCTCGCGGGTGGTGACGGCGTCCCGGTGCGAGATGAGCACGGGCTTCCCGGCGGCCCGCGCCAGCAGCTGCACCTGGCAGGCGCGCTCCATGGTGAGGAACCACCAGGCCGCCGCGTCCACCGAGTCACCGACGGTCAGCAGCCCGTGGTTGCGCAGGATCACCGCCTTGTGCGGCCCGAGCGCGGCGGCGATCCGCCGCCCCTCGTCCTCGTCCACGACGACCCCGGAGTAGGCGTCGTACAGCGCGTGGTCCTCGTAGAAGGCGCAGGATTCCTGGGTGATCGGCTCGATCGGCTCCCCGAGCGCGGCGAGCGCCCGCCCGTGGGTGGAGTGGGTGTGCGCGACGGCCACGGTGTCGGGGCGGGCCCGGTGCACCGCGGCGTGCACGGCGAACGCGGCCTGGTTGACGTGGAAGCGGCCCCGGAGCACCTGGCCGTCGCCGTTGACGAGGATCAGGTCCTGCGGGGCGATGTCGGCGAAGGGCGCGCCGAACGGGTTGACCCAGAAGCAGTCCGCCAGCTCGGGATCGCGGGCGCTGATGTGCCCGGAGACCCCGTCCTCGTATCCGAGCTGCCCGAACAGCCGCAGCGCGCCCGCCAGCCGCTCCCTGCGGTACGCGCGCTCCTCGTCCGGCGAGGCGTGCACGGGCGGCATCGCGAACTGGAGCTGCTCGACGGGGATCGGGGCGGGGGCGGGCACGGCGACCGGCTCGGACATGGCGGCTCCTCGGGTTCCCTGGGCGTTCGGGACCGGAAGCTACCGCCGGGTGGGTCAGGTGGCCAGAGGTGCGACAAGGCCTCCCGGGCGTCTGTCAGGTGCTGAGCACCAGGTAGGCGAGCGTGAGGTACGAGCGGTAGCCGCCGTAGTAGCCGGTGCGGCGGGCGTCGATCTCGGCCGTCACCTCGGCGTGCAGGGGATGGTCCGGGTGTTCCAGGGCCCAGCGCTGGCCGCGGCCGATCGGCCCCTCGGACTCGAAGAGGTCCCATTCGCGCTCGTCGGCGACGGTGACCTGGAGCGCGCGCAGCCCGACGGACTCCGCCAGCCGGATCAGCTCCAGCAGCGACCCGAAGTCGCCCGGCTCGGCGCCGACGCCCTCCAGCGCGGCTCGGGTCGGCTCCTTCAGCCAGATCCCCTCGCCGAACAGGACCCGTCCGCCGGGGCGCACGGTGGCGGCGAGGGAGGTGAGGGCCTCCCGGGTCGTGCCGGGCCAGGCGTGCGAGGAGCCGATGGAGACGGCGAGGTCGTATCCGTCCCCGGCCCACTCGGCGGCGGGCACCTCGTGGAACCGCACGCGGTCACCGAGCCCGCGCTGCCCGGCGAGCTTCCGCCCGCGCGCCACGGCGTCGGGGTCGGTCTCGACGCCGTCCCCGCTGGCCCCGGGCGCGGACTCGACGAGCCGCATCAGCAGTTCGCCCCAGCCGGAACCGAGGTCGACGATCCGGGAACCGGGGGCGGGGGCGCAGGCGGCGATCAGCCGGGCCGCGTGCTCCTCGGAGAGCGGGGTGTTCCAGGTGAGGCGGTCATTGCCGGCGGCGGACACGATGGCGCGGACTTCTTCGGCGGACATGGTGGAGGAGCCTGGCACGGGCGGCGAGGCCCGCGCCAGGGATTTCCTACGGACGGCGCCGGTTGATCGCGGTGAGATCGATGGTCAGAGGGAACGGAGCGGTGAGGGTGAGCTTGTCGCGGTGGATGCCGGTGGGCACGTACACCTCCAGAGAGGGATCGAGTTCGTAGACGTACACGATCGGCACCCCCACGTCGTCCGCCTCCACACGCCAGAAGTGCCGCACCCCGGCAGCGGCGTACTTGCGTGGCTTTACCTCCCGATCACGCTCCACCGAATCGTCCGATACCACCTCGACGGCCAGCACGACGTCCTCGGGCCGGAACCAGGTCTGACGGTGGCCCGTGTTCGCCTCGACGGGGAACACGAGCACGTCCGGCTCAGGCCTGTTCTTCTCGTCCAGTTTGATCGTCATCTCGCGCAGGACGTCCAGATGAGCAGGCGCCTGGTCCAGAAGCGCGTTCTCGAACAGACGCATGGCACGCCCGTGAAAGGCGGTCTGCGGACTCATGAAGACGAGACTCCCGTCGATCAGCTCGGTGTGGGGCGGGAGGCCCGGAATCCGGTCGAGGTCGTCCGCCGTCCAGCCGCCCTCCGGCGGGACCGGCCACCGGTTCGGCTGCTGCTCAAGCCCGTCCTCGGGTGCGGCGCTCATAGTTACTCCCATACGCCGAAGTCTCGTCTCTTCACTCAGCGTACCCATCCGATACGACAATGCCGCCGCCCAAACGAATGAGCGACGGCACCGGCGTTGACGTGGGGGCTCAGAGAGCGGGGAAGGTCACTCCCACTCGATGGTCCCCGGGGGCTTGCTCGTCACGTCGAGGACGACGCGGTTGACGTCGGCGACCTCGTTGGTGATGCGGGTGGAGATCTTCGCCAGCGTCTCGTACGGCAGACGCGACCAGTCGGCCGTCATGGCGTCCTCGGAGGAGACCGGGCGCAGCACGATCGGGTGGCCGTAGGTGCGGCCGTCGCCCTGGACGCCGACCGAGCGGACGTCGGCGAGGAGGACCACCGGGCACTGCCAGATGTCGCGGTCCAGGCCGGCCGCCGTCAGCTCCTCGCGGGCGATGGCGTCGGCCTCGCGGAGCAGGTCCAGGCGCTCCTCGGTGACCTCGCCGACGATGCGGATGCCGAGGCCGGGGCCGGGGAAGGGCTGGCGCTGGACGATCTCCTCGGGGAGGCCCAGCTCCTGGCCGACCATGCGGACCTCGTCCTTGAACAGCTGGCGCAGCGGCTCGACGAGCTGGAACTCGATGTCGTCGGGGAGACCGCCGACGTTGTGGTGGGACTTGATGTTGGCGGTGCCGGTGCCGCCGCCGGACTCGACGACGTCCGGGTAGAGCGTGCCCTGGACGAGGAAGGCGACCTCCGGGCCGTCCTCCTGGAGGATCTCCAGCTGGGCCTGCTCGAAGACGCGGATGAACTCGCGGCCGATGATCTTCCGCTTCTGCTCCGGGTCGGAGACCCCGGCCAGGGCGTCGAGGAAGCGCTTCTTCGCGTCGACGACCTTGAGCTTCGCGCCGGTCGCGGCCACGAAGTCCTTCTCGACCTGTTCGGTCTCGCCCTTGCGCATCAGACCGTGGTCGACGTACACGCAGGTGAGCTGGGAGCCGATGGCCTTCTGGACGAGGGCCGCGGCGACCGCGGAGTCCACACCGCCGGAGAGGGCGCAGATGACGCGCTTGTCGCCGACCTGCTCGCGGACGAGCGCGGTCTGCTCCTCGACCACGTTGGTCGTGGTCCAGTTCGGCTCGATGCCCGCGCCGCGGTAGAGGAAGTGCTCCAGGACCTGCTGGCCGTGGGTGGAGTGCATGACCTCCGGGTGGTACTGGACGCCGTAGAGCTTCTTCTCGTCGTTCTCGAAGGCGGCGACCGGTACGACGTCGGTGGACGCGGTGACGGTGAAGCCCTCGGGGGCCGCCGAGCAGGCGTCGCCGTGCGACATCCACACCGGCTGCTCGGTGGGCGTGCCCTCGAAGAGAGTCGAGCCCGCCTTGCTGACGTGCAGCGGGGTACGGCCGTACTCACGGGCCCCGTTGTCGTCGACCGTGCCGCCGAGCGTGGTGGCCATCAGCTGGAAGCCGTAGCACATGCCGAAGACGGGCACCCCGGCCTCGAAGAGCGAGCGGTCCAGGGACGGCGCGCCCTCCGCGTACACCGACGAGGGGCCGCCGGAGAGGATGATCGCGCGCGGGTTCTTCGCCAGCATCTCGGCCACCGGCATGGTGGACGGGACGATCTCGCTGTAGACCCGGGCCTCACGGACACGGCGGGCGATGAGCTGGGCGTACTGCGCGCCGAAGTCGACGACGAGGACCACGTCGGCCGTGGCGTCGGGGGCGGCGGGGGGTGCTGCTGGCACGGGGGCGGCCTTCCGGCGGTGGTGAAGGGGGTCGGTTCTTCCGATTCTACCGGCCGTGCGCGACCCCTCCGCCGGGCCGGGGACGGGGCGGGCGCCTCACGATCGGTGCACGTGGCGTCTCGGGACCGCCGCGCGTCGCGTCTCAGGATCCGGGCCCCGTTTTGTGGAGGCCGCCGGGCCGGGGCCATACTGTGCCCATGCGTCAGCACACGACCTTCGTCTTTACCTATGGCATCCGGCCCGCCGGCTGCCATGGTCGTGCTGCTTGATCTACTGACAAGCAACGTTCCAGGCGCCCCGGGCCAGCAGGCCCGGGGCGTCTCGCGTGTCCGGGCCTTCTCGCCCCGGGGGGCCGTCACCCCACCGGGAGTCACCACCATGAGCAGCACCACCGGCACCACCGGCACCACCGCTGTCACCCCCGCCGAGCTGACCGGCGCCCGCACCGACGAGGCCGCCGCCCTGATCGGCGGCGCCCGGGAGCGCATCGACGCCCTCGACGACCGGATCATCGGCCTCGTCCAGGAACGGATGGCCGTCTCGGCGGTGATCCAGGAGGCCCGGATCACCTCCGGCGGCCGGCGGGTCAACCTCTCCCGGGAGACGGCCGTGCTCGGCCACTACAGGGACGCGCTGGGCAAGCCGGGCACCGCGCTGGCGATGACGCTCCTGGAGCTGTGCCGCGGCCGGGTGTGATAGCTGGTGAGCGCCCCGGGACGGAACGGTTCTCCGCTTGCCGGACAGGGGCCGTATCTGCGTTCGGGGCCCGTCTCACCCGTACGGCGCGTGACCGGGAGCGCGGTGCCTTCGTTGAGCCTGATGTCCGTGCCAACCAGGGGCGGCATCGGTAGGAAACCACGCGTGGCTCCGCCGGGACGTGTGACGTACTGCAGGTACGTCGTGGGACCACGTCCCGGCGTAAGTGACCGGTCCGCAGGGGACAGCAGCCCGGTCACCCCATATGCGGCCGGACCCGGGGACGCCCGGGTCGGCCGCATCGGAACGTTCCTGATCAGACATGCACGGATCGGAATGTTCCGGGCGGAGGCCGGCTCCCTCCTCCGCCGCTCTCCTCTTGCTCTTCTCCTCCTGCCGTTCTCCGTCGGCCTCCGCCCGTCTGACGTGCCGCCCGTCAGACGTGCCGCCCGTCAGACGTGCCGCCCGGCCCGTCGCCGCGCCGCCGTGAACAGCACCAGGCCCGCCGCCAGCGCCGCGGCCGCCGCGCCCGAGGCGATCAGGGCGGTCGATCCCGTCGAGGCCAGGCCGCCTCCGCCGCCGGAGCCCCCGGCCGCCCCCGCCGAGCCGCCGCCGGACGTGGCGGAGGCCGAGGGTCCGGAGGTGCCGGACGGGCTCTCCTCCGGGTCCGGGGCCGAGGTCGGCGGGGTGGGCGGTTCGCCGGCGCCGCCCGTCGTGCCGCCGGAGTCGCCGCCGCCCTCGCCGTTCAGGACGAGGAACGCGGTGTTGTCGGACGGCTTCGGGTCGAACGGCAGCGCCGGGTTCTGCGGCCAGGTGCCGCGGACGGTCACCTCGCCGCTCGCGCCGATCAGGGCCCTGTCGATCCGCAGCTCGAAGGACAGCCCGAGGTCGGCCCCGTCCCACACGGTCATCGAGGTGTCGCAGACATAGCGCGGCGCGGGGCTCCTCTGGTCCTCGCGGTACTTCCCGTCCGCGGTCACCGCACGGCAGCGGTCCGGCTTCGCGGTGACCGACGCGCCCTGCGGGACGGTGAAGTCGACGGTGGCGACGGGCTCGCCGGAACGGAGGTGGCCGATCCAGGCCGGGCCCTCGTTGCGGAAGCCGATGTCGGCCCTCACCGTGGTCCCGGCGGCTCCGGACGCCTCGTCGCCGTACGCCGCGAAGTCGGCCGTGTTCTTCGTACGGAAGTCGGCCTCCTGCTGGTTGTCCTCCGGATTGAGGTCGCCGCCCCGGGCGGTCGCGCCCTGCTGGGAGGCCCTCGCCGGGACCGCCCTCAGCACGGGGCCCGCGCCCCGCGCGAAGGGGGCGCCCGCACGCAGGGCGGTGCGCTGGGCGGCGCCGTCCTCGTGGATGCGGTAGACGAAGGTGTCGTCGTAGGCGCGGGTGGTGGCCTCGATGGTCAGCGGCGTCGCCAGGGTGTACGTCCCGCCCGCCTCGAAGGCGCCCTCGACGGAGCAGAGGGCCGTGGTCCAGCCGATGCCCGGGACGTCCGGGCCGTCCACGGTGTACTCGCAGTTGGCGTAGCGCTGCGGAATATCGAGGCCGCGGGTGTACATGAGGGTGAGCAGCACGCCGTCGGCGTCCCGGCTGCCCCGGTTGGTGAAGGTGATCGGGGCCTGCTGCTCGTCGCCCGGGTCCAGCTCCTGGTCGAAGGGGAGCCGCTCCATGACCAGGTCGGTGCCGCCGACCGTGAGCCGGGTGGTGAACGGGGTGAAGGTCGCGCCCTCCGCCTCACCGGTCACCCTGATCGTGCCCGTGGCCCCGTCCTCGCTGCCCTCGGCGGCGGTGACCAGGAGGTCGGCGACGGGCCGGCCGCCCGGCCGGATGCCCCGGTCCTCGCAGACCGCCTTCGCGCCGGTGACCTCGCAGTCCGCGCCGCCGGACTCGCCGTCGAACGCCACGTCGGCGACGCCGTCGATGCCGCTGAGGTCGAAGGTGAGCGTGAAGTCGCCCGCGTAGCCGCCGTTCTCCTCGTCCTGGCTCGGGTTGCCGACGGTGATCCCGACCGTGGAGTGCCGCGGCTCGCCGCTCTCCGGGTACGGGTTCAGCCCCGTCCCGGCGGGGCCGCCGAGGGCGAACACCGGGAGGTCCGCGGCCGCCGCCGGAGCGGCCGCCCCGGCGAGCGGGGCCGCGGCCAGCAGGCCGCCGGCGGCGAGGGAGACCGCCGCACGGCGCAGCGCTGACCTCGGGGAGAAGGGTGTCATCGGGGACCTCGGGGACTCGGCGGAAGCTGTGTGACCGCTGTGACGGTCACCGCGGTACGGGTTCGACCGCGCAGCTCACCGAAGAGTTGCCCGGAGGAAGATCACGGATTGGGTACGGGGGTGTTCCCGACGCCCTCGATGCCCGCCCCGGCCTCCGCCGTCCCCTTCGGCGGCACCACGGGGAGGCCCAGGAACGGCAGCTTCAGCGCGCCGAACGCCTCCTTCGGCACGGCCGGCGCGAGCGGCTCCACGGGCGTGAGCCGCTCGTAGGACTCGCCCTGTTCCGGGCGAGGGTCCGCCTCGCCCTTGTTGGGCCAGAAGGACATCGCGCGTTCGGCCTGGGCGGTGATGGTCAGCGAGGGGTTGACGCCGAGGTTGGCGGAGACCGCGGAGCCGTCGACGACGCTGATGCCGGGGTGGCCGTAGAGGCGGTGGTACGGGTCGATGACGCCTTCGTCGGCGCTCGCGCCGATCGGGCAGCCGCCGAGGAAGTGGGCGGTGAGCGGGGTGCCCATCAGCTCGCCGACGTTGGAGCCGGCGAAGCCGTTGATCTCCTCGGCCAGCAGAGTGGCGCTGCGGGTGGCCTCGGGAATCTGGGTCGGGTTGGGGGCGCCGTGGCCCTGGCGGGCGGTGAGCAGGCCCTTGCCGACGCCGCCCGCTTTGCGGTACGTCGTCAGGGAGTTGTCCAGCGACTGCATGACCAGGCCGATGATGGTGCGTTCCGACCAGTGGTGGTTGGAGAGCGACCGGGCGGCGAGGGTCGGGTGCTTGACCATGTTGGCGAGCCAGCCGCGGACCCGGTGGGCCCCGTAGGGGACCTGGAGGATCGACATCGCGCCCATGGCGTTGGAGCCCTTGCCGTAGCGGACGGGCTCGATGTGGGTGTTGCCGTCGGGGTGGATCGAGGAGGTGATCGCGACGCCCTGCGAGAAGTCGGCCTTCGCGGTGCCGTGCTTCTTGCGGTAGCGGCGGTCGCTGGTCTGGGAGCCGACCAGTGCCTCGGAGTTGGTGCGGGTCAGCTCGCCGAGCCTCGCGGAGAGCCGGGGCAGCAGGCCCCGGTCCTTCATGGTGTGCAGCAGGGTCTGGGTGCCGTACGTGCCGGCGGCGACGACGACCTTGCGGGCGCGCAGCTTCGTGGGCTTCGCCCGGCGGCGGCGGTCGGTGGGGACGGTGAGGACCCGGTAGCCGCCCTCGGGGTCGTCGGTGACCGCGACGACGGACGTCATCGGGTGGATGACCGCTCCGGCCTTCTCGGCGAGGTGGAGGTAGTTCTCGTTGAGGGTGTTCTTGGCGCCGTGGCGGCAGCCCGTCATGCACTCTCCGCACTCGGTGCACGCCTTGCGTGCGGGGCCCGCGCCGCCGAAGTACGGGTCGGGGACGGTGCCGCCGGGCCGGGCCTTCGCGGTGCCGTCGGCGTCCTTGCCGTCGCCGAAGAAGACGCCGACCGGGGCCAGGTGGAAGGTGTCGCCGACGCCCATGGCCTCGGCGGCGGCCTTGAGGTGGACGTCGGAGGGGGTCATGGTCGGGTTGAGGCGGACCCCGAGCATGCGGCGGGCTTGGTCGTAGTACGGCTTCAGCTCGTCCTGCCAGTCGGTGATCGAGGCCCACTGGCGGTCCTCGAAGAACGGGGCGGGCGGCACGTACAGCGTGTTGGCGTAGTTGAGCGATCCGCCGCCGACCCCGGCCCCGGCGAGCACCATGACGTTGCCGAGGAGGTGGACGCGCTGGATGCCGAAGAGGCCCAGCGCGGGGGCCCAGAGGTAGTTCCTCAGGTCCCAGGAGGTCTTGGGGAGGGTGCCGGGGGTGAAGCGGCGGCCCGCCTCCAGGACCCCGACCCGGTATCCCTTCTCGGTCAGCCGGAGCGCCGACACCGCTCCCCCGAAGCCCGATCCGACGACCAGGACGTCGTAGTCGTACGCGGCGTCGTCCTCGGCCGGGACCCGGCTCACCGGGGCAGGGCTCGCGGCCTGTTTCTGGGCAGGGCTGTCCTGGGACATGGCACTCCTCGGAACGGGATCGGTACGAAAAGGGCGGACCTCGCCGCGGCCCCCGGGCGGTCAGCGCAGCCGGAACGCCTTCATCGCCCTGAGGCTGCGGGTCATGAACGCGGCGTACTTCTCGTCGTCCATCCCGAAGGAGGGCGCGAGCGGGATCAGCCGCTGCTGGGCGACGGTCTGGGCCTCGGTGTACTTGAGGATGCCCTCGGAGCCGTGCCGTCGGCCGAGGCCGGACTCCTTCATGCCGCCCATCGGGGACTGGACGCTGCCGTAGGCGGGGGCGTACCCCTCGTTGATGTTGACGGTGCCGGTGCGCAGCCGGGCGGCGACCCGGTGGCCGCGCCGGGAGTCGGTGGTCCAGACGCTGGAGTTGAGGCCGTACGGGGTGGCGTTGGCCAGCGCGATCACCTCGTCCTCGTCGCTGAAGCGGTAGATCGAGACGACCGGCCCGAAGGTCTCCTCGGAGCAGACGGTCATCGGCGCCTCCACCCCGTCGAGGATGGTCGGCTCGTAGAACAGCGGGCCGATGTCGGGGCGCGCGACGCCGCCGGCGATGAGCTTCGCGCCCTTCTCGACGGCCTCGTCGACGTGCTGCGTCACGGTCTCCAGCTGGCGTTCGCCGACGAGGGAGCCCATGTCGGCCCCGTACGCGAGGGCGCTGCCGAGCCGCATGGCCTTCGTCCGGGTGGCGAAGCGCTCCACGAAGTCGTCGGCGATCGACTCGTGGACGTACAGCCGCTCGATGGAGATGCAGAGCTGTCCGGCCGAGGAGAAGCAGGCGCGGACGGCTCCGGCGGCGGCCTTCTCGACGTCGGCGTCCTCCAGCACGAGCATGGCGTTCTTGCCGCCGAGCTCCAGGGAGACGCCGACCAGCCGGGACGCGGCGCCGACCGCGACCTCGCGGCCGGTGCGGGTGGAGCCGGTGAAGGAGACGTAGTCGGCGCGGCTGACGACCTCGGGGCCGACGACGGGTCCCTCCCCGAGGACGACCTGGAAGACCTCGGCGGGCAGTCCGGCCTCGATCAGCAGGTCGCGGGCCCACAGGGCGGTGAGCGCGGTCTCCGTGTCGGGCTTCATCACGACGGCGTTGCCGGAGACGAACGCGGGCAGCGCGTCGCCCACGGAGAGTTCGAGCGGGTAGTTCCAAGGGGCGATCTGGCCGACGACGCCGCGCGGCTGGCGCAGTTCGGTGACCTTGGTGAGCGTCGGGACGACGCCGGTGTGGCGGCGGGGCTTGAGGTAGGAGACGGCCTTGCGCCCGTAGTGGCGGGCGGCGACGGCGACGGCCAGCACCTCCTCGTGGGCGTGCAGGCGGGCCTTGCCGGTCTCCAGCTGGATGAGGTCGAGGACCTCGGACTGGCGGTTGAGCACGAGGTCGTGGAAGCGCAGCAGGACGGCGGCCCGCTGCCGGACGGGGGCGGCGGCCCAGACGGTCTGGGCGGCGCGGGCCCGGTCGAAGGCGGTGGCGACGTCCTCGGGGGTGGACTCGGGCAGGTCGGCCAGCTTCTCCCCGGTGAAGGGGGTGTGGTTGGCCGTGCGGCCCGACCCGACGACACCGCGGGTCAGCTGGGCGATCACCTCGGGGGTGACCACGTCGGCGGCGGTACGCACACCGGCGGGCACGGCCGCCACGGGGTTCGTACCGAGAGGGGCGTCAGGGGCCTGCGAGTCCGTCATGAGGCCGAGAGTATGTCCAGCCGGAGCCTTTGGGTACCCGTGGGTAACAGTTTTTCACAGGACCCGCCACCCCTGCCGGACCCCCTCCTCGAACCAGCCAGTGATCGCTGGCGACATAACCGCTGATCAGTGGCTATGCGACCGGCCGACCCTCGGCGGCCTACCCTCGGCACTCAGGAGGCGCGAATCTTCAGCCCCTCGGTGACCTCGCCCCGGTGAAGATCGCGTCGCCGTCCTTCGCCGCGTCTCCGGAGGCCCTGCGTCTTGGGGGGGGCTCACTGCGGCTTCGGGGCGCTCCAGCTGCGCAGCATGATGTCGAACTTCTCGCGGCTGGCCTCCCAGCCCTCCTGCGGGGCGGTCAGATACAGCGCGTACTCCGGGCCGCCGGGACCGCCGTAGTACATCTGGTCGATGCCGTGCCGGGGTCCCGGGTGGTCCTTGGTCTCGTTCCAGGTGAACTCCCAGCGGGCGCCCGGCCGGTCGCGGAAGGTGTTCTTCTCCATCCCGATCCGCTGGTAGCCCGGCAGCCGCTCGGAGAGCTGCTCCTCCATGTTCTCCATGTGCAGATACGGATGGTCGAAGTCCGGGTCCGGGTCGACGCTGATGCGGATCCGGTGGGCCCCGCCGTCCGGCGTGTAGTCGATCTGGCCGTCCTGGACCTGCCGGGTCCAGTCCACCGGCACCACCAGGCTGAACCCCGCCGGATCGTCGACCCGGTGCCAGCCGTCGGGTATCTCCGGTATCCCCTTCGAGGAGACGGCCGGATCCGGGGAGGTCTGCTCCGAGGAGGTCCGCCCCGGGGACGGCGTGCCGGCGGCGACCGTGCCGCCGCCCGTGGTGCCGGGGGCGTCCGGGCCCTCCCCGTACTTCATCGCGAACAGCCCGGCCGCGCCCCCCAGGACGGCGGCGGCGACGACCACGACGAGCACCGTGCGCCGGCGGGAGCCGGTGCGCCGGGTCACCGGGGCGGAGGCGGGGCCGGTGACCGGGGCTGTGGTGTCCGGGCCCGGGGCGGGGGGCGCCGTCGCGGAGGAGGCCGCGCCGGGCAGCCGGGCGGTGGCGCCGTCGGAACCGTCGGCTCCGTCCGGGCCGCCGGGGCCGCTCGCGTCCTGGTAGCCGTACCGGGCGTCCTCGGGGAGGCGCTGGGTCGGCACGTGCGCCTGGGCGGCGCGGGGTTCGCGGCCGTCCATCGCGTCCAGCAGCATCTGCTCGGTCTGGGCCGCCGTGGGCCGGTCGTCCGGGTCCTTGCGGAGCAGCGCGGTGATCACGGCGCCGAGCGGACCGGCGTTGACCGGGGCGGGCGGCTCCTCGGTGACGACGGCCTGCATGGTGGAGATCGGGGAAGTACGGCGGAACGGCGAGGTCCCCTCGACCGCCGTGTACAGCGTCGCGCCCAGGGACCAGAGATCGGAGGCCGGTCCGGGGTCGCCCCCGCGTACCCGTTCCGGGGCCAGGTAGTCGATGGAGCCGACCAGTTCGCCGGTACGGGTGATGGTGGAGTCGCCCTCGATCGCGGCGATGCCGAAGTCGGTCAGCAGCACCTGCCCGTCGCGGGCCAGCAGGACGTTGCCGGGCTTGACGTCACGGTGCAGCACCCCGGCCGCGTGCGCGGCGCGCAGGGCGCTCAGCACGTGCAGCCCGATCCGGGCCGCCTCGCGCGGGGCGACCTCGCCGCTCTCCTTGGCGGAGTCGGCGAGTGAGGGCCCGTCGACGTACTGCATGACGATCCAGGGACGGTGGTCGTACTCGATCACGTCGTGGACGGTGACGACGCCGGGGTGCGTGATGCGCGCCGCCGCCCGCGCCTCCTTCTGCGTCCTGGCGTGCAGGACGAGCCGGTCGGCCTCGGCGACGTACAGCCCGGCGGTCAACTCCTTGACGGCGACCGTGCGGTGCAGCACCTCGTCGTGGGCGCGCCAGACCTTGCCCATGCCGCCCCGGCCGAGGACGTCGCCCAGCCGGTAGCGTCCCGCCAGCACCAGTCCGGCTTCCGTGCTCTGTGATCGATCCACGTGATGTCCCCGCCCCGTTCCTCGAATGGCCAGATTACGGAGGCAGGGCGGGGAGGCGGAACCGGGGATCGCCCACGAGACCGCACTGTGATGGTTGTCGGCACCGCACAACGCCCCTGGCGGAGCGGTGGCGATGACGTGCGGTCAGGTGTCGGATCACGGACAGCCACGTGCGCGCGGCCGGGTGTGACCGGCGGTCAGGTGACCCGGTACGAGGCGATGGCCTGCTCGTAGATCTCGGTGACCTTGTCCCGGTCGCTCTCGGGCCCGATGACCTGGATGACGTGGTACCTGCCCTCGACGATCATGGCGAGATTACGGACGTACACCTCGCGCCCGCCGCTCTCCTGCCAGGTGAACTGCCCCTCGGCCATGGCCTGTCGCCCGACATCGACGCGGCGCAGGCCGGACGAGGAGGACCAGCTGGAGTCCCGGAACGGCTGGAGCTCGGGCTCCTTGTCCCGCTGGTAGTCCAGCGGATCGCCGCCTCCCGCCTTGACGGTGTCCCGGCCGGGCACGACGAGCAGGGTGAACCCGTCGCTGCCGTAGCGGATCTGCCGGTCCGCGTTGGCGGGGCTGCGCTGCCAGTCCTTCGGTACGCCGACCTCGAAGCCCTCCGCGTCCTTGCGGAGCGCGTAGCCGGGGGCGAGCGCGACGGCCGACCGGCTGGTCTGCGGCTGCTGGGAGCCGGGATCATCGGCGGACCCGTCCGCCGAGGCGGAAGGACCGGGCTCCCCCGAGGCGGCGGGCGGCGCGGCGGAACCGGCGGGCGACGTCGGCGCTCCGCCGTCCTTGCCCGGTTCCTGCTTCGGCATGAACATCACGGCGTACACGACGGCGGCGGCCATCAGCAGCAGGATGAGGACGAGCAGCAGCCGGCCGAGCCTGCGCGGGGAGGAGGGCTCCTCGCCCCGGCGCGGCGGTTCCCGCAGCACCCGGGGCCCCTTGGGCGCACGGGGGGCGCGGGCCGGGCGCTCCTCCTCCCAGGTCTCCACGGGCATCCCCACGGAACGGTCGGGCGGCAGCAGCGACTCCTGAAGGTCCCGCCGGTCGCCGCCACCGCGCTGCTTCGGCGGTTGCTGACGCTTCCCCTGGCGGTGCCTGCCCTGCGCCGAGCCGCCGCCGAAACGGCCCCGGCGCCGGCGGACCAGCTCGCCCCGGCGGCGTACGACGGGGAGCCTGGTGGCGTCGGGCGCGGGCAGCGGCACGACGTCGGCGCCCGCCTCCGGCTCCGGCGCGGAGCGCACCAGCGAGCGCAGCCAGCCGCGCAGCTCCTCGAAGTCGGGCCGCTCCGTGGGGTCCTGGCGCAGCAGCGACTCGACGACGGGCCGGAGCGGACCGCACTCCTCCGCGAAGGCGGGCGGCTCCCCGCACACCATCTGGACGAGCTCGGCCGCGTTCTCCTCGGGGTAGGGGGCGTGGCCCTGGACGGCGCGGTAGAGCAGAGCGCCGAGCGCCCACAGGTCGGTGGAGGGGCCGATGGGCGGCGCGAGCTGCCAGTTGTCGTGGACCGGGCCCGCCTGCTCGGGGGCCCAGCGCTCGGTGACGGCTCCGACGACGGCGATCCGTGCCTGGCGGGCTCGTTCGGCGGCGAGCGGGGTGGCGGGGCCCCGGTAGACGGCGGGCTCGTCGCCGCCCGCGACGGCCTCCTCCCAGGCCCGGGGGGCGGTCCGCCCGTCCCGGGACGGCGCGGTGCGGGCGAGCTGTCCCGGGGACGGGGCCGACGCTCCGGGCCGCCGGGAGTCGGCGCGCAACGCGTCCTCGCCGGAGCCGCCCGCGGAGACGGGTCGCGCACCGGGCCCGTCGTCCCAGGTCCCGGCGAGGTGGACGCGGCGGCCGGGCGTGCGGGGGCCGTCCTCGTCGTCCTCGTCCTCGTCGTCGTAGGGGTCCTCGGCGGGGATGCCCCAGGGCGAGGTCAGCCCGGGGGGCGTGGGGGCTCCCGGGGCCGGGGCACCGGGAGCCGGGCGCTGGGGCGGGAGGATGCCGGTGTCGGCGTCCGCGTCGGCTCCGGTGATGCCGCCGGTGCCCGGGGCGGGCGCGCGCCCTTCCGGCGGCGACTTCGTGAGGTCGGCCGGTGCGCGGTCGGTCTGGTGCCGGTCCTCGGTGACCCGGGCGGCGGCCCGTGCGCCCGCCCGGTAGGCGGCGATGGCTCCGGCGCGCGCGGCCCGCAGCTGGGCGGCGCTCGCGGCTCCGGGCTCGGCGGGGGGCGGCACGGCGGTGTACGGGACGGCGGGGGCGGCGGGGCGGGGGACGATCTCCTGCCCGGCGGGCGACGCGAAGGGCGCGGCTTCCGGGCCGCCCGGCGGCAGGTCGTACCGGTCGTCGTGCTGATCGTCATACCCGTCGTCGGGTCGCTCGTCATCACGGTCGTCGGGCCGGCGCGGTGCGTATCCCCGCGGCAGCGACGGAACGGAAAACCCCTGGTCCGCCCGGTGCGCCCGGTCCGAACGGACGTCGCCGTCGTCATCGGCGTACTCCTGGACGTCCGCTTCCGCGTACTCCGCGTACTCCTCGACGTCCGCGGAGCCCTCGCCGTCGTCGACGGGCCCGTAGCCCCCGACCGGCGCGTACTCCGTCTCGCCCCTGGCCGGCGGGAGCGCGTAGGCGCCGTCCGGCTCACCCGGCGGTGCGGGCTCGCCGGCCGGGATGCCGTACGTCGTGGGGCCGGCCACCGGATCGGTGTCGGGCACCGGTCCGGGGGCGTACCCGCAGAGCGCCTCCTCGGCGGCGCCCGCCGCGAGACCGGTGAGCATGACGCGGCCGTCGTCGCACACCAGGACCGTGCGCACGGTGATGTTGCGGTGGGTCCAGCCGTGGGCGTGCAGCACCCGCAGGGCGGTGAGCACGTCGGAGCCGATCTCGGCCGCCCGGTAGGGGTTGAGGGGGCGTTCGGCGAGCAGGGCGGCGAGCGGACGGGCGGGGACGAGCTCGCTCACTATCCACAGCGAGCCCGCTTCGGCGAACACGTCGAAGACCTGGTCGAGCCGGGGGTGGTCGGGCACCTGTGCGGCGGCCTGCGCGGCCTCGATCGCCCTCCGGACCGCGGGGTCCGTGCTGCGGCGTACCGCGCGCCCGGTGGCGCGTCCGGACGCCGAGGGGTACCCGTCGGCGTCGAGGACCTCCGCGTCCACGATCTCCGGCAACGGCACCTGGCGGACCAGGACTTCCTGTCCGCTGTAGGTGTCGAACGCCCGGGTCTCCGCCAGTTCGTACCCGTCGGACGGGGGCAGCGGAAGGCGGTAGCGGTCGGCAAGCACCCGACCCGCATAGTCGTCCACGACGCCTCCCCAGAGCGCGCTCTTCCCCCGGCCATCGGAGATGCACGTATCCGTCGGTCACGGTCGTTCGGTGGCCAATTGGCCCGCCGTTCCGGCTGCTTACGGTCTCCGGCCTCCTACGATACGTGGCAACGCAAGTCGACGGGCCGGGTCGCGCCAACCCGGCCTGCACAAACGTTTCCCATCGGCCCGTTCCGGGCGCCCGACCGGCCCGCGGGCCTGCCGGAGAGCCGGTCCGGGGAGGCGCCCGGCGGCCGGCCCGTGGGCTGGTGCCGGAAGGTCAGCCCGTGGGCGTGAACGTGGAGAACGCCGTTTCGCGCAGCGTCCGGCACTCGTCGTCCCCCCACTCGTCCACCTTGCAGCTGATCATGATCGAGTAGCCGCGCTTGGCGTCCACCTTGAAGCCCCGGTTGAGCACCTTGACCCGGACGCCGTTGTGGTTGCGTTCGAACGTCCAGTCCGCGACGGTCGGATAGCCGTTGTACTCGACCTTCTTTATGCTGCCGTGCTGGTAGCCGTCGCTGAGGACCTTGACGCTTCCGACCGCCCCGCGCCAGGCGGCCGCCGCGTCGTTCTTGGGCGAGCTGTTGAAGTCGACCTGGACGCGGGGGAAACTGCTCCGCTCGGCGTTGTAGATGCCGCCGGAGTTGCTGCCCGCGATGGCGGTGCGCCGGAAGCCCTCGGGCATCGCCATGGTGAAGTGGAACCGGGTGTCGGTGACCTCCTCGTACCCGGCGGGCAGTGCGTCGCCCGGGTCCGCCCCGTCGTCCTCGGAATCGCCGGAACCGGAGTCGTCGGCGTCGTCCGCGTCGTCGGCGGGCGGGTCCTCGGTGGCGCGGCCGTCGTCCGTGCCCTGGCCCTCCTTCTGGCCGCCGCCCTTCTCGCCGGCCGAACCGCCGCCGGTGTCGCCGCCCTTGTCGTCGGCGCCGCCGGACGCGGCTCCGGCCGAGGCGGCCGTGTCGCCCTTGCCGCCCTTGTCCGCGTCGTCGCCGCCGAGAGTGAGCGCGAGGACCGTGCCGAGAACGGCCAGCGCCACGACGGCCGCGATGATCGCGAGGGTGCGGCGGGGCACCACGTCGGTGATCGAGGCGCGCGTGGACGCGATCGAGGACGGCGGTCGCTGCCCGGGGACGGAAGCACTCGCCGCCGCGGACTCCGGGGCTCCGGCGGGGGCCGAGGCGGCTCCCTTCGCCGTCGCCGGGGCGGACGCGGCGCCCGCTCGGGACTTCGCACCGGAAGCGGGGGTCGGGGTCCCGGGCGGCGACGGCGGCTTGGGCGGGGCGGCGGGCGAGCCGCCGGCAGCGGCGGCCGGAGAGCTCGCCGACGCCGCGGCCACGCCCGCCGCGGCACCCGCCGCCGCCGCAGGGGTCTTCGCGTTGCGCACGGAGCGCAGGGCTCCGCGCAGCCGGTCGCGGGCGCCCTCGCCGGACTCGCCAGAGCCGGTGGACTGCTTCGGCGGCTTCGGCGCCTTGGGCTGCTTCGGCGTCCGCTTGACGAGGGGGTCGGCGGCGGGCGTCGGCGGCAGCGCCATGATCCGGGTGGAGTCCGCGGGGGCCGGCGCGGGGGCGTCGGGGGCGTTGATGACGTCGTTGAGCAATGCCCTTGCCCCGGCGTCGTCGAGGCGCTGGTCGGGGTCCCGGGCGAGCAGCCCGTAGATGACGTCGGTGAGCGGACCGGCGTTCTTCGGCGGGTCGAGCGGTTCGGTCATCACGGCCGTGAGGGTGGCGATGGCCGAGCCCTTGTCGTACGGCGGACAGCCCTCGACGCTCGCGTACAGCAGTCCGCCGAGCGACCACAGGTCCGCGGGCGGGCCCGGCTTGTGACCGCGGGCCCGTTCCGGCGAGATGTACGAGGGGGCGCCGACGAGCATCCCGGTGGAGGTGACCGACGGGTCGCCCTCGACCTGGGCGATGCCGAAGTCGGTGAGCACGACGCGCCCGTCCTCGGAGATCAGCACGTTGGACGGCTTCACGTCGCGGTGCAGGATGCCCTCGCGGTGCGCCGAGCGCAGCACGTCGAGGATGGCGAGCCCGACCTCGGCGGCCCGCCTCGGTGTGAGCGTGCCGTCCTCGCGGATCGCCTCGGCGAGCGACTTGCCCTCGATCAGCTCCATGACGATCCACGGGCGGTCGTCCTCGTCGACCACGTCGTAGACGGTCACCGCGCTGTTGTTGCGGATCCGTGCGATCGCCTTGGCCTCACGCAGGGTGCGCGTGATCAGCCGGCGCTTCTCGTCCTCGTCGATCGCCGAGGGGAACCGCAGTTCCTTGACCGCGACCGTGCGGCCGAGCGTCTCGTCCTCGGCGCGCCAGACCGTACCCATGCCGCCTCGGCCGAGCACCTCACCGAGCCGGTAGCGCCCCGCGAGGAGACGACCGTTCTTGTCCCGTTGGGGCTCCCGTGCCTGCTCCGCCTCCGACATGCGTCCCCTCTGCGATCAACCCGCCCTGGCAGAGCGTTCATTGTCCCTCACCCCGGGACCGGTCCTGGTGCCGGGTCCGGGGTCCGGCGCGCCAGGGCCTGTCGTCAGGCTGCCGTCGTCGCCCGGAGGGCGGCCGGGCGACGCATGGTGCGTACGATCGCAAGGCGCCGGAATGGTCTCGTAGCGGAGCTACTTGGCCATTTCGGCAACGCCGCGAGCGTGCGTGCCATGCGTCGCCCGGCGGACGGCAGCTTGACGACGGGCCCTGGGCCCGAAGAGGGAAGCCCCCACAGCCTGCTACCAACCCGGGCTCCCCGTCCAGGCCGGTCCGGGCCACCGCCGCGGCTCCACCGGGCCCGCGGCCCCCAACTGGCCCGGTGAAGGCGGGCGGTGACCGCGGCACAGGGACGCGCGGACCGCGGGAGGACGTGTCCTAGATCGGCACAATGTCCGGTGCGCCGAGCCGGGCCGCGTCCGCCGTGAGGTCGTCGGGCTGCCGCTGCGATTCGCGCTCCGCCTCCACCCGCTTCTCGTAGTGCTGGACCTCCCGGTCGATCCGTTCCTCGTCCCAGCCCAGCACCGGCGCCATCAGCTCCGCGCAGAGCCGGGCGCTGCGGGTGCCCCGGTCGAAGGTCTCGATGGAGATCCGGGTGCGGCGGGTCAGCACGTCGTCCAGGTGGCGGGCGCCCTCGTGGGAGGCCGCGTAGACGATCTCGGCGCGCAGATAGTCGTCGGCGGCGGGCAGGGCCTCGCCGAGGGTGGGGTCGGCGAGGACCAGTTCCAGAACTTCCTCCGTCATTGAGCCGTACCGGTTGAGCAGATGCTCCACCCGGGCGACATGGAGGCCGGTCCGGGCCGCGATCCGGGCCCGCGCGTTCCACAGGGCCTTGTATCCCTCGGCCCCCAGGAGCGGGGTGTCCTCGGTGACGCAGGCGGCGACCCGCTGGTCGAGTCCGTGCACCGCCTCGTCCACCGCGTCCTTGGCCATGACCCGGTACGTCGTGTACTTGCCGCCCGCCACGACGACCAGGCCGGGGGCGGGGTGGGCCACCGTGTGCTCGCGCGACAGCTTGCTGGTGGCATCCGACTCGCCGGCCAGCAGCGGTCGCAGTCCGGCATAGACGCCCTGGACGTCGTCCCTGGTCAGCGGGGTGTTCAGGACGGAGTTGACGTGCTGGAGGAGGTAGTCGATATCGGCGCTGGAGGCGGCCGGGTGCGCCTTGTCCAGGTCCCAGTCGGTGTCCGTGGTGCCGATGATCCAGTGCCGGCCCCAGGGGATGACGAAGAGGACGGACTTCTCGGTACGCAGGATGAGGCCGGTGGAGGAGTGGATGCGGTCCTTGGGGACGACCAGGTGGATGCCCTTGGAGGCCCGGACGTGGAACTGCCCGCGCTCGCCGATGAGGCCCTGGGTGTCGTCGGTCCACACGCCGGTCGCGTTGACCACCTGCTTGGCCCGGATCTCGTACTCCGCACCGCCCTCGACGTCGCTGACCAGCGCGCCCACGACCCGCTCGCCCTCACGGAGGAAGCCGGTCACCCGGGCCGCGTTCGCCACGTGGGCCCCGTAGGACGCCGCGGTGCGCACCAGCTCGGTGACGAAGCGGGCGTCGTCCATCTGGGCGTCGTAGTACTGGAGGGCGCCGACCAGGGCGTCCTTCTTCAGCGCGGGGGCGACCCGCAGGGCGTGCTTGCGGGAGAGGTGGCGGTGGACGGGGAGGCCCCGGCCGTGGCCCGAGGAGACCGACATCGCGTCGTACAGCGCGACGCCGGAGCCGGCGTAGAGCCGCTCCCACCCCTTGTGCTGCAAGGGGTAGAGGAAGGGCACGGGCTTCACCAGATGCGGGGCCAGCCGTTCCAGGAGGAGTCCTCGCTCCTTGAGCGCCTCCCGGACCAGGGCGAAGTCGAGCATCTCCAGATAGCGCAGGCCGCCGTGGATCAGCTTGCTCGACCTGCTCGATGTGCCGGACGCCCAGTCGCGCGCCTCGACCAGGCCGGTCGAGAGGCCTCTGGTGGCGGCGTCCAGCGCCGTGCCCGCGCCGACCACGCCCGCCCCCACGACCAGCACGTCCAGTTCGCGCTCGGCCATGGCGGCGAGCGCGGCGGTGCGCTCGGCGGGTCCCAGTGTCGCTGTCCTCACTGCTGCCTCCCGGTGGATCGGGGTGGTCGGACACGGGAGTGCGAACCGGCCGCGGGGCCGGTCGCCCGTGTCCACCCCTCGATTCTGTCCGCGCTCCCCGAGTTCAGCCACCGCCTGTGGACAACACCCGGGCGACCGGAGCCGCACAATGCGACATATAGGTCATATTTACGCCTAGTCTGACATTGCGCTGTCCACAGCAGTTGCGATCTTCGCTCTCCGCACTTAGGGGGTCTTCCTGTATGCCCGCAGACCTCGCCGTCATCGGACTCGGTCACCTCGGCCTGCCCCTCGCCCGGGCCGCCGTGACCGCCGGGATCGACACCGTCGGCTACGACCCCGACCCACGCCCCTACGCGGAGCTCAGAGCCGGGCGCAGCCCCGTCGAGGGCACCCTCACCGCGTCCGAGATCCGCCGCATGCTCTCCGGCGGCTTCCGGCCCACCACCGACGCCGCCGAGCTGGGCCGGGTCCGTACCGCCGTGATCTGCTCCCCCACCCCGCTCGGCCCCGACGGGGGGACCGACCTCACCGCGCTCCGCGACGCCGCCCGCGCGCTGGCGGCCCGGCTGCGCCCGCACACCACCGTGCTGCTGGAGTCCGCCGTGCCGCCCGGCACCACGGAGAACGTCCTGCGCCCCCTGCTGGAGGAGGGCTCCGGGCTCGTCGCCGGACGGGACTTCCACCTCGCCTGCTCGCCGAGCCGGCTCGACCCCGGCAACCGCACCCACACCCTGGCCAACACACCCAAGGTCATCGGCGGCCTCACCCCCGCCTGCACCGAGTCGGCCGCCGCCTTCTACGGACGGCTCACCGACAAGGTCGTCCGGGCCCGGGGCCCGCGCGAGGCGGAGATGACGAAGGTGCTGGAGACCAACTTCCGGCACGTCAACATCGCGCTGGTCAACGAGATGGCGGTGCTCTGCCACGACCTCGGCGTCGACTTCTGGGACGTCATCCGGTGCGCCGAGACCAAGCCGTTCGGCTTCCAGCCCTTCCGGCCGGGGCCCGGCGTCGGCGGGCACGGCGCCCCGGTGGACCCGGGCTGCCTGCCCCACAGCCCCCGCTCCCCCGGAAACCCGCTGCGGATGGTCTCGCTGGCGCAGGAGATCAACGACCGGATGCCCAGCTACGTCATCCAGCGCTGCGCCACCCTGCTGAACGAGCACGGCAAGTCCGTCCGGGGCGCGCGCGTGCTGCTGCTCGGCGTCACCTACAAGCCGGACAGCGCCGACCAGGAGGCCGCCCCCGCCCGCGAGATCGCCACCCGGCTGATGGACATGGGCGCCCAGATCGGCTTCCACGACCCGCACGTCCTGGACTGGCGGGTGCGCGAACGCCCCGTCCCGCGCGCCGACTCGCTGTACGAGGCGGCGGCCGCGGCCGACCTGACCGTACTGCTCCAGCAGCACCGCACCTACGACCTCCAGGGCCTCGCGGTCAAGGCCCAACTGCTCCTGGACACCCGGGGAGCCACTCCGGCGGGGGCCGCGCACCGGCTCTGAGGACGGTGCGGAAGGCCGAAAAGGATTACCGGTGACCGGATCCGGTGCGTACTGCTACCCTGCGGCGTCACAACGCGCACAGATGTGCGCATCAGCACACTCGTGCGCAGTCATCCCAGGGGGAGCCCCACCGTGAGTCAGCCCGTGCAGCCGCCGAACCAGCCCCAGCAGCCCTACGGCGGTCAGCCCGTCGACGGCAACCCGTACGCCGGCCAGCCCACCCCCGCCGCCCCGACCGGCAACCCGTACGGCCAGCAGCCCCCGACGGCCCCGACGGGCAACCCGTACGGCCAGCCCCCGGCCTCGACCGGCAACCCGTTCGCGGGCCAGCAGCCCGGCCAGAGCGCCCCGTTCGGCGGCGGCGCGCCCTTCGCCCCGGCGCCGCCGGCCCGCAACAACATCCTGCTCGGCGTGCTGGTCGCCCTGGGCGCGGCCGTCGTCGCGGGCATCCTGTACGGCGTGATCGCGGGCTCCATCGAGCGCGAGGTCGGCTACGCGGCGGTCGGCGTCGGCTTCCTGGTCGGCTTCGCGTCGAGCAAGGTCGGCGGCTCCAACCCGGCGGTCATCGGCGCCGCGGCCGTCTTCTCGATCGGCGCCGTCTACCTCGGGCAGCTCGTCGGCATCTCGATGGTCCTCTCCGACCTGGCGCAGATCCCCTTCTCCGAGGTCGTCGGCGACCACTTCGGCACCGTGACGGAAGCCTGGTCCCAGGAGGCCGACTTCATGACCTACCTCTTCCTCGCACTCGGCGCGGTCGCCGCCGTCGGTGGCGCCAAGAAGGCCGGCTGACACCCAGCGGAACGCGCGCACGCACGCGGAGGGGCCCGGACCGACGACGGTCCGGGCCCCTCCGCGTGCGTGCGGGAGATCAGCGGCGGTGCTGCGAGTCCGCCACCGTCACCTCGACGCGCTGGAACTCCTTGAGGTCGCTGTAGCCGGTGGTGGCCATCGCGCGGCGCAGGGCGCCGAAGATGTTCATCGAGCCGTCCGGGGTGTGCGAAGGACCGGTGAGGACCTCCTCCGTCGTCCCGACCGAACCGAGGTCGACCAGCTTGCCGCGCGGCACGTCCTCGTGGACGGCCTCCATGCCCCAGTGGCGGCCGCGGCCCGGCGCGTCCGTGGCGCGGGCCAGCGGGGAGCCCATCATCACGGCGTCCGCACCGCAGGCGACGGCCTTCGGCAGGTCGCCGGACCAGCCGACGCCGCCGTCGGCGATGACGTGCACGTACCGGCCGCCGGACTCGTCCATGTAGTCGCGGCGGGCCCCGGCGACGTCCGCGACGGCGGTGGCCATCGGGACCTGGATGCCGAAGACGTTGCGCGTGGTGTGCGCCGCGCCGCCGCCGAAGCCGACGAGGACACCGGCCGCGCCGGTCCGCATCAGGTGCAGGGCGGCGGTGTAGGTGGCGCAGCCGCCGACGATGACCGGGACGTCCAGCTCGTAGATGAACTGCTTCAGGTTCAGCGGCTCGGCCGCGCCCGACACGTGCTCGGCGGAGACCGTCGTACCGCGGATGACGAAGATGTCGACGCCCGCGTCGACGACCGCCTTGGAGAACTGGGCGGTGCGCTGCGGGGAGAGCGCGGCGGCGGTGACGACGCCCGCGTCGCGCACCTCCTTGATGCGCTGCCCGATCAGCTCCTCCTGGATGGGGGCGGAGTAGATCTCCTGGAGCCGGCGGGTCGCGGACTCGACCGGCATCTCGGCGATCTCGTCCAGCAGCGGCTGCGGGTCGGCGTGCCGGGTCCACAGGCCTTCCAGGTTCAGCACGCCCAGGCCGCCCAGCTCACCGATGCGGATGGCGTGCTGCGGGGAGACCACGGAGTCCATGGGAGCGGCCAGGAACGGCAGCTCGAAGCGGTAGGCGTCGATCTGCCAGGCGATCGAGACCTCCTTCGGGTCCCGGGTGCGGCGGCTCGGAACGACGGCGATGTCGTCGAATGCGTAAGCCCGGCGGCCGCGCTTGCCGCGCCCGATCTCGATCTCAGTCACGATGTGTGGCCTTTCCCTCTACGTCTGCGCTGACCAGT
Source organism: Streptomyces sp. NBC_01116 (assembly GCF_041435495.1). Classification (NCBI taxonomy): domain Bacteria; kingdom Bacillati; phylum Actinomycetota; class Actinomycetes; order Kitasatosporales; family Streptomycetaceae; genus Streptomyces; species Streptomyces sp. NBC_01116. The sequence continues at coordinate 5,281,819 of NZ_CP108644.1, read as the reverse complement.
ATCCCCGACGCACACGTGAGGGGCGGTACCGGGAACTCCGGTCCGCCCCTCACCTGCGGTGATGCGTTACTTCCCGCGTTACTTCCTGCTGTAGTTCGGCGCTTCCACCGTCATCTGGATGTCGTGCGGGTGGCTCTCCTTGAGGCCCGCCGAGGTGATCCGGACGAACCGGCCCTTGCTCTCCATCTGGTCGACGGACGCGGCGCCGACGTAGCCCATGGTCTGGCGGAGACCGCCGACGAGCTGGTGGAGGACGTTGGCCAGCGGGCCGCGGTAGGGCACCTGGCCCTCGATGCCCTCGGGGACGAGCTTGTCGTCGGAGGACACCTCGGCCTGGAAGTAGCGGTCCTTGGAGTAGGACCGGCCCTGGCCCCGGGACTGCATCGCGCCCAGCGAGCCCATGCCGCGGTAGGACTTGAACTGCTTGCCGTTGATGAACATCAGCTCGCCCGGGGACTCCTCGCAGCCCGCGAGGAGGCTGCCCAGCATCACGCTGTCGGCGCCGGCGGCCAGCGCCTTGCCGATGTCGCCGCTGTACTGGAGGCCGCCGTCGCCGATCACGGGGACACCCGCGGCACGAGCGGCGAGCGCGGCCTCGTAGATCGCGGTGACCTGCGGGACGCCGATACCGGCGACCACGCGGGTCGTACAGATCGAGCCCGGGCCGACGCCGACCTTCACGCCGTCGACTCCGGCGTCGATCAGGGCCTGTGCGCCGTCGCGGGTGGCGACGTTGCCGCCGATGACGTCGACGCCGACGCTCGACTTGATCTTCGCCATCCAGGCGAGGGCGTTGCTGTTGTGTCCGTGCGAGGTGTCGACGATCAGGAAGTCGACCCCGGCGGACGCGAGCGCCTGCGCGCGCTCCAGCGCCTCGGGGCTGGCCCCGACGGCCGCGCCGACCAGCAGACGGCCTTCGGCGTCCTTGGCGGCGTTCGGGTACTGCTCGGCCTTCTTGAAGTCCTTGACCGTGATGAGGCCCTTGAGGATGCCCGCCTCGTCGACCAGCGGCAGCTTCTCGATCTTGTGGCGGCGCAGCAGCTCCATGGCCTCGACGCCGGAGATCCCGACCCGCCCGGTGACGAGCGGCATCGGCGTCATGACCTCGCGCACCTGGCGGGAGCGGTCCGACTCGAAGGCCATGTCGCGGTTGGTGACGATGCCCAGCAGCTTGCCCGCGGCGTCGGTGACCGGCACGCCGCTGATGCGGAACTTCGCGCAGAGCGCGTCCGCCTCGCCGAGCGTGGCGTCGGGGTGCACGGTGATCGGGTCGGTGACCATGCCCGACTCGGACCGCTTGACCAGGTCGACCTGGTTGACCTGGTCCTCGATCGAGAGATTGCGGTGCAGCACGCCGACGCCGCCCTGACGGGCCATGGCGATCGCCATGCGGGACTCGGTCACCTTGTCCATGGCGGCGGAGAGCAGGGGGATGTTCACCCGGACGTTGCGCGAGATGAGCGTGGACGTGTCCACCGCGTTGGGCAGGACCTCGGACGCGCCGGGCAACAGCAGCACGTCGTCGTAGGTCAGCCCGAGCGTCGCGAACTTCTCGGGCACTCCGTCGACGTTTGCAGTCATGACACCTTCCCCAAATGGCCTTGATCGGTGCGGATGTCCATGCTAACGGGCTCCACGGGCGTCTCATTCCACGATCAAGATCACTTGGCTGATCTGTAGCTTCCTACAGCGCCGCCGACGAGGGCCGGCGCGGGCGCCCTACTGCTCGGCGAGCGCCCGCAGCCTGCTGAGCGCGCGGTGCTGGGCGACCCGGACCGCGCCCGGGGACATCCCGAGCATCTGGCCGGTCTCCTCCGCGGTCAGCCCGACCGCGACGCGCAGGACGAGCAGCTCGCGCTGATTGTCCGGGAGGTTGGCGAGGAGCTTCTTGGCCCAGGCGGCGTCGCTGCTGAGCAGGGCGCGCTCCTCGGGGCCGAGGGAGTCGTCGGGCCGCTCGGGCATCTCGTCGGAGGGGACGGCGGTCGATCCCGGGTGGCGCATCGCGGCGCGCTGGAGGTCGGCGACCTTGTGTCCGGCGATCGCGAAGACGAAGGCCTCGAAGGGCCTGCCGGTGTCCTTGTAGCGCGGGAGCGCCATCAGCACGGCGACGCAGACCTCCTGCGCCAGGTCCTCCACGAAGTGGCGAGCATCACCGGGGAGGCGGTTCAGCCGGGAGCGGCAGTAGCGCAGGGCGAGGGGGTGGACATGGGCCAGCAGATCATGGGTGGCCTGCGCGTCGCCGTCGACGGCCCGGTGCACGAGGGCACCGATCACCGTGGTTTCGTCGTCACGCATCAAACCATGGTGCCCTGCGGCCACCCGGTCCGCTCCACCGCGTCCCGAGTTGTGCACCGAAGCGTTATGAGCGGGTGCGCCGGATGTCATGTCCTGCGCCCTCCCCTTCCGCTCGACCGAATCGTTCCTGAGGAACTCCACGACTCAAGGATGCGTCATCGGCCGGGAAGCGTCACATGGCGCCGCTGGACGGGCGCCCGGATACGGGGTGTGGAGCCGGTGGCCCGCTCCGTGCCCCCGTCCGCCGGTCTGCGGAAGGGGCGCGGCCGGGCCGGTCGTCAGCGGACCAGGCCCCAGCGGAATCCGAGGGCGACCGCGTGCGCGCGGTCCGAGGCCCCGAGCTTCTTGAACAGGCGCCGGGCGTGGGTCTTGACCGTGTCCTCGGAGAGGAACAGCTCACGGCCGATCTCCGCGTTGGAGCGGCCGTGGCTCATGCCTTCGAGCACCTGGATCTCCCGCGCGGTGAGCGTGGGGGCCGCCCCCATCTCGGCGGACCGCAGACGGCGCGGGGCGAGCCGCCAGGTCGGGTCGGCCAGCGCCTGGGTGACGGTGGCCCGCAGCTCGGCGCGCGAGGCGTCCTTGTGCAGATAGCCGCGGGCGCCCGCGGCGACCGCGAGCGCGACGCCGTCGAGGTCCTCGGCGACGGTCAGCATGATGATCCGGGCCCCGGGGTCGGCGGAGAGCAGTCGACGGACCGTCTCCACACCTCCCAGACCGGGCATGCGTACGTCCATCAGAATCAGATCCGAACGATCGGCACCCCAGCGGCGGAGGACTTCCTCGCCGTTGGCCGCCGTCGTCACGCGCTCGACGCCGGGCACGGTGGCCACCGCGCGACGGAGCGCTTCTCGGGCAAGCGGGGAGTCGTCGCAGACGAGGACGGATGTCATGACCGTCCTCCGCAGCTGATGCGCGTCACCTTGAGCCTCCAGGCTGATACAAGTCGTCACCTGTGCGGTTGACCCCCTCGGACATGTGCCCGAGCCGGATATCCGTCAACCGCATCCGTTCCTTTAACGACGGTCACTCGAAAGAGTTACGGGTCGGGCGGTCGGGTTCGGCACTCTACGTGAAGGCCCGTTTACGGAGGAGAACGACGCGGGTGATTCACCCGTCAACTGAATCTTCACTCGTTGGCATGCCCTTTTTGGCGCTATTTCTTCCCTTTTAGGGGTGTCTGTGGCTAGATTCGCAATCAGTCATATTTACATCTACTAGCACCGTAGATGTACGGTCGAGACTTCGGTCACACCGATCACAGACGGTCCGATCACAGCAGGCCGTCGATCACAGACGGTCGAGGATGCCGCTTCCGACGCAGCACAGCTCCGAGGGGACAAGCAATGGCAGATTTCTCCCGCCTTCCCGGACCCAACGCAGACCTGTGGGACTGGCAGCTGCTCGCCGCCTGCCGAGGCGTGGACAGTTCCCTGTTCTTCCACCCCGAGGGGGAGCGCGGCGCGGCCCGGAGTGCCCGCGAGACCTCCGCCAAGGAGGTCTGCATGCGCTGCCCGGTACGTGCCGAGTGCGCAGCGCACGCCCTGGCCGTGAGAGAGCCCTACGGAGTGTGGGGCGGCCTGACGGAGGACGAGCGCGAAGAGCTGATGGGCCGGGCCAGAACCCGGCTGATCACCGCGGCGCCCGCCGCGGGACCGGGCCCCGGCACCACCTGACACCCGTACGCCGCAACCGTCCGCAGAAACGTTTCTGCGTCACCTTCAGCCATCCGGCCCGCAGCCGGCCGCCGGCGGGAACGGCCTTCTCACCGCCCCTGGGGCGCGGGGCCCGGCGGGCACCGGGCCCCGTCCGGCCTCAGCGGGCGGCCGTGCGCGACAGCTGGTCCAGGGTGGCCGCCACCGCCGGGACCCGGGCCAGGTCCGGCAGGGTCAGCGCGACGATCTCCCGCTCGATCGCGGGCTCGACCGGCACGGCCCTGGCCCCCTTGGGGCGTACCGACTCGACGGCCAGCTCCGGCAGCACCGCCACCCCGAGCCCGGCTCCGACGAGCCCCATCACCGCCGGGTAGTCGTCCGTGGCGAAGTCGATGCGCGGGGCGAAACCGGACTCCTCGCAGACCTCGACCAGCTGCCGGCGGCACCGCGGGCAGCCCGCGATCCACGACTCGTCGGCCAGTTCGCCGATGGACACGCTGGAGGCCTCCGCCAGCCGGTGCCCCTCCGGGACCAGGCCGATCAGCCGGTCGGTGAGCAGCGGCCGGACCACCAGGTCGTCCCATTCGCCGCCGGTGCTCCCGTAACGGAACGCCAGCGCGATGTCGCAGTCGCCCTCGCGCAGCAGGTCCACCGAGCGCGGCGGCTCGGCCTCGACGAGCGACACCCGGGTGCCGGGGTGTTCGGCGCGCAGCGCGGCCAGCGCCCCCGGGACCAGGGTGGAGCTGCCGCTGGGGAAGGAGACCAGCCGGACCCGGCCGGCCCGCAGTCCGGCGATGGCGGCGACCTCCTCCTCGGCGGCGGTCAGCCCCGCGAGGATGCCGGAGGCGTGCCGCACCAGCGCCTCGCCGGCCTGGGTGAGGCGCATCTCGCGTCCGGTGCGGATCAGCAGCGTGGTGCCCGCGGAGGACTCCAGGGCCTTCATCTGCTGGCTGACGGCGGGCTGGGTGCAGCCGAGTTCGCGGGCTGCGGCGGAGAACGAGCCGGTGGTGGACACGGCGCGCAGGACACGGAGGTGGCGAGCTTCGATCACCCCGCCATCATAAGAAATTCTTGGAGACAGGGCGAATTAATGAGGGGAATCTTTGGGATCAAGGAGGCTAGCGTGACCGCATGAAGCTGCTGACCGTGAACATCGGACAACCTCGCCCCTCCGCGCAGACCGACGGCCCGGGTGGCGTCACCGGGATCGACAAGCGGCCGGTGGACGGTCCGGTCGAGGTCCTCGACCCCGGGCCCAGGGGCCGCGGCGGCAGCGGGCTGGCCGGGGACGCGGTGTGCGACCTGCGCCATCACGGCGGCAGCGACCAGGCGGTGTACGCCTTCGCCCGGGAGGAGCTGGACGCCTGGGAGCGGGAGCTGGGCGGCCGGAAGCTGGCCAACGGGGTGTTCGGCGAGAACTTCACGACCCTCGGCCTCGACGTCAGCGGCGCGCGGATAGGCGCGCGCTGGCGGGTGGGGACGGACCTCGTGCTGGAGGTGACCTCGGGCCGCGTCCCGTGCCGGACCTTCGCCGACCACCTCGGGGAGCGGGGGTGGGTCCGGCGGTTCACCCGGCAGGGCGCCGCCGGCGCGTATCTGCGGGTGATCGAACCGGGCGCCGTCCGCGCCGGGGACCCCATCGCGATCGTGCACCGCCCGGACCACGAGGTCACCGCCGCAATGCAGTTCCGGGCGGTCACGACCGAACGCACTCTGCTGCCCGCGCTGCTGGCCGCCGGGGAGGCACTGCACCCCGAGGCGCTGCGCAAGGCGCGGGAGTACGCCGCGCGGCAGGGCTGAGGAGGAGAGGAGGGGGCGGGCCGGCGGTCCCGTACGGAGGGACCGGCGGTCCGGTACGAAGGGGGAGGCGGCCGTCCGGTACGAAGGGGGAGCCGGCCGTCCGGTGCGCACGGGAAAGCGGCGGTCCGGTCAGGTGACGCGGCGTCATCCGGCGCGAGTTCCGGGGGCGTTGCGGCGGGAACTGGATCGGTGCGGGGCGCGTCCACCACCAGTGACCTGTGCCCGAGGAGGAGTCTTCGAGCCGAGCAGCGCGTCTCAGGGGGAAGACCATGCCCGACCCGCAGCAGCCCTGGTACGCCCAGGGCCCGCCGCAGCAGCCCGTTCCCGGCAACCCGTACGCCTCGGAGGGCGGCGGGCCGCGGGGTTTCGGGCCGCCGATCGTGCCGACACCGCCGCCGCGTCGCCGGTTCGGCCGGGGGCCGGTCGTCGCCGCGGTCGTCGCGCTGGTGCTCGTGGCCGTGGCGGGAGGGGCGTACGCGCTCTCCGACCAGTGGCGGGACGAGCCCGCGAAGCCCGTGGCGAAGGAGTCGCCCGGCCCCTCCGGACCGGCCTCCCCGTCCCGTACCCCTGCGGCGGGCGGCCCGGAGCCGAGCCACATTCCGACGACGAAGGAAGTCGCCGCAGCCCGGAAGCCGGCCGAGTCGGCGGCGTGGATCGCCGACGACAGGACCGACCTGCCCAAGCAGATCAACAAGGTCCACGACCTGTGGATCGTGGGTGACACCGCCGTCCAGGCCCTGCACCGGAAGGTCACCGCCTACCGGCTCTCGGACGGCGCCGAGGTCTGGAACGTCGACCTGCCCTCCTCCGTCTGCGAGACGCCGGCCAACCCGACACCCGACGGCAGGGTCGTGGTCCTCCATCACGAGCGGCCGGACAACGAGCGGGGCAACCAGTGCAACCAGATGCGGATGATCGATCTGAGGACCGGGAAGCAGGGCTGGCACAAAGAGCTCGACGAGCCCGGTGACCGGGACAACACGTTCATCGTCTACAGCGCCATCAGCGGCGACATCCTGTCCGTCGCCCGGAACATGCAGGCCGTCACCTACCGGATGGACGACGGGAGCAAGCTCTACGAGATCCCCCGGGAGAACAGGGACAAGTGCGTCCCCGATGACGTGGCGGGCGGCGTCTCCCGGCTCCTGGTGACCTCCGACTGCATGATCGCCATCGACCGGAGCAGGAACTACGGCCAGGTGCGCGAGCTCGACCCGCGTACCGGCAAGGTCCTGTGGCGCTACCGGATGAAGACCGGCTGGAGCTTCGGCAGTCTGATCTCCATGGACCCGGTCGTCTTCACCACCTACAACAACGAGGACACCGCCCGGGACTGGCGGGTCACGGTCCTGGACCCCCGAGGCAAGCACCGCACCACGTTCGACGCCCGGGACAAGGGCTTCGAGCACTGCGGCGGCGAGGGGGCCGGCGGAAACATCCAGCCCTGCCGGGGCGCCGGGGTCGGCAAGGGCCTCATCATGCTGGGCGGCACCGAACAGGTCGGCGCGTACGACCTGAAGACCGGGAAGTTCCTGTGGGGCATCAAGTCCGAGGAGCTGCGCAGGCTGTATCCGCTGCGCGCCGAGGACGGCAGGTCGATGCTCATCTACGAGGCCGCCACGTCGAGCCGCCCCGGCCGGACCTTCCTCATGGGCCCGCGCGGCGCCGGCACGGAGAAGGACATCGTGAAGCACCCGGTGGCGACCGCCCGGTGGGAGTACGAGATGTCCCTGGGGCACACGGCCTACGTCGACGGGCGGCTCGTCCTGACGCCGACGATCGTGAGCGGCGACGAGAACCGCAAACCCGTGCGCGAGGCCCGCATGCTGTCCTTCGCCCCCGCCGCGCCCTGACCGTCCCCGCCCCCACCCACCCACGACTTCCCTGTGCACGAGGTGCGGTTCCGGGTCCTGGACGTGGACGGGAAGCGGGCGGGTGAGGTCCCGGATCACGCGGGGCGTTAACGTGCCGCGTATGACGACTGCACTGATCACGGGCGCGACGGCGGGCATCGGGGCCGCGTTCGCGCGGCGGCTCGCGGCCCAGGGGCACAACCTGGTGCTGGTGGCGCGGGACACCGCGCGGCTGCGCGAGCAGGCCACCGAACTGCACGACCGGCACGGCATCGAGGCCGAGGTCCTGAGCGCCGACCTGTCCACGGAGGACGGGATCGAAGCGGTGGAGAAGCGGCTCGCGGACCGCACGCACCCGGTCGATCTGCTGGTCAACAACGCCGGGTTCGGCAACAAGGGGCGCTTCCTGGAAGTGTCGATGACCGATGAGCTGACGATGCTGAAGGTGCACTGCGAGGCGGTGCTGCGGCTGACCTCGGCGGCCGTCACCGGGATGAAGGAACGGGGCCGGGGCGGGGTCGTCAACGTGGCGTCCGTCGCGGCGTTCGTGCCGCGCGGTACGTACGGGGCGTCCAAGGCGTGGGTCGTGCAGTTCACCCAGGGCGCGGCACGGGATCTGGCCGGTTCGGGGGTGCGGCTGATGGTGCTGTGCCCCGGGTTCGTGCGGACGGAGTTCCACGAGCGGGCCGGGATGGGCACGGACAACATCCCGGGCTGGATGTGGCTCGACGCGGACAAGCTGGTGGCGTCGGCGTTGACGGACCTGGCCCGGGGGAAGACGGTGTCGATCCCGGACCCGCGCTACAAGGCGCTGATGGGGCTGGTGAAGGTCGCCCCGCGCGGGCTGCTCGGCGGGGTCACGTCGCGGACGGGGCGCAAGTACGGCCCCCAGTAGGCGGTTCGCGGTACGCGGAGCTGCTGGTGGAGCGGCCGTCCGGGCCCCGGGATCAGGGAACCGGGCGGGGACGGGCCGGCGCCCGGCGGCATGTGGCGCCGCGGCCGGCGCTGCGGGTGCGGGGCTCCCGCGGGCGGCCCGCGCCCGGGCCGGCCGTCCGGGCGGGACGCTCCATGCCGGACGCTCCATGCCGGACGCGCCCGGCCGGACGCGCCGACCGGCAGCGGGGCTGTCCGCGGGGTGGTCGGTTGTCGTGAGGCGACCTGGGGGTTGCTGCGACCGATGCGGTGTTGGGTCAGGCTGCGGCGGTGGGTCCGGCAACGGCGGTGGCGGCTGCTCGCAGTCGGCCGTTGGGGGCTACAGAATCGTTCCCTTGCGTGTCACGGCTCGCGTCGCGTGCTGGGATGGCTCGCCACCGTGGACGAACGCGATAGCGATGGACCATGACAGACCCTTTCGCGCTCTGCCCCCTCCCGGTGCCGAGCGATTCACCGGCGTTTCCGCCTTCTTCGTCCGCTCTCCGCCCTTGCGAGGCCGGGGAGACGGTCGCCGATCCAGCCGACCTCGGTCAGGGGCCGGAGAAGGAAGGACCGGTGACAGGCCCGAAGTGATCCCGCTCCTCGGGATCACGAGGAAAGGACCGGACAAAGCCCTCCTGAACTCCACAGACCTGACCGGAATTCGCGGGGACGTGGACAGCCGACGGTCCTAGGGTGGAAGTCGCCGGCATCGTGGCCGCCGTTTCCACCCTCGGCCAGGGTCACACCGGGGCCGGCCGACAGGGGAAGCCGTGCCCAAGGGGACGCGTAACACTCGCCTGGCCGCTCTTCAGCGGGAGGCACGGTGGACCAACGGGGAGCTGGCCCGGGAGGTCAACCGGCTCGGCACTCTCCATGGCCTGCACCTGGCCTACGACCGGACAGCGGTCGCGCACTGGCTGTCCGGGTCGCGCCCGCGCCCTCCCGTACCGGCGCTGGTGGCCGAAGTCCTCAGCCGTCGCCTGGGCCGGCTGGTGACCTCCGAGTGGACCGGATTGTCCCCCCGCCAACGCGCGACCCCTTCCTCCACCACGCACCCGGTCCTCGCACTCGCTGAATTCGCCGTCGAGCACGTCGACTTCGGGCGACAGGGCGACCCTGAACGACTCTTTTCCGGTCAGGAGATCGAAACCGAACTCAGCACAGCGGCAGGGCTCCGGCTGCGGAACTCCGACAGCCTCGGCTCGTCCACCGCTCAGCGCCTCGAACACCTCAGCAGCTTCTTCTTCGAGCACGTCCAGCGCTATGGGGGTCTCACGCTCGGAAGCACCCTGTCACGCTACATAGCCGATGAAACACCTCGCCTTCTCCTCGTACGCAGCACCGAGACCGACAGACCGGAATTCCTCACCGCCCTCGCCCGGCTCAGCTACGTCCAAGCCGCCATAGCCGGCGACAGCGGCCGTCCGGGGCTCGCCCAGGGCTACTACCAGCACGCGCTGAGACTTTCCCGACGGGCCGGATCCCGGACCGACTTCGCCATCACTCTGCGCGCTCTGGCCACCCTGGCGGACAGCGTCGGCGAAAGTGCCCTCGGCCTGAAGCTCACCAGCCGCGCCATCGAGATCGCAGGACCGAACGCGGCCCCTGCGGTCCGGAGCTTCCTCCACTCCGGTCGCGCCCTCGCCCTGGCCCGGGCAGGCGACCGCCCCGGGGCGCTCCGCGCCCTCTCCACCGCCGTACGGATACATCCGGAGGGCGATCAGGCGACGAGCCCCTTCGACACCTACTCCCTGGCTTCCCTCCAATACCAGCGCGCCCTCGTTCTCGGGGCCCTGGGAGCAGGCCCCGACCACCTCCAGGCTCTTCTCGAATCCCTGAGGACACGACCGGTCGACCATCACAAGGCCCTGGCCATCACGCACAGCCGGATCGCGCTCGCCCTGCTCCACACGGGGCAGTGGGACCAGGCACTCCCCCACGCCCACGCGGCCTTCGCCGCCGCGCGGGCCGTCTCCTCCGTGCCCACCCACACGAACGTGGCGGAACTGCGCCGGTCCATGGCGGCCTTCCGCCGCCGCATGGGGGCCGGCCCCGGCCCGTGAGGCCGGGCGCGTGCCGAGCACCCACGGGCGGGGCCGGTTGTGCGGAGTGCGGTCCTGGGGGTCTCAAGACCACGTGACGGGCAATTCCGTGGGCCGGGTGAACAGGTAGGTGTCCGGTTCCCAGGCGATGTCCTCGTGCTTGGCCGCCAGGGCCAGGTCCGGCAGGTGGGTGAAGAGGGTCGAGAGCGCCGTGTGCAGATAGGTGCGGGCGATGTTGACACCGAGGCAGAAGTGGGGGCCGGTGCCGAACGTGATGGCCGGGTCCTCCCGCGCGCTGCGGTCGAGGCGGAATCGCTCCGGCTGTTTGTAGTGCTCGGGGTCCCAGGTCGCGGCGACCCAGGGGGTGACGACAGCGTCACCGGCCCGGATGCGCACCCCGTGCAGTTCGGTGTCGGTCAGGGCCATGCGGGGCATGGACGTCATGCCGTTGTGGTGCATGCGCAGCAGTTCAGCCACCGCGGTGGGCCACAGCCCGGGATCGCGCAGTATGCGGGCGAGTTGGTCACCGTGCCGCAGCAGGGTGTAGACGCCGGTGGTGACCGGGCCGGTCACGGGTTCCGCGGAGGTGACGAACAGGTACATCACCGTGGCGTGCAGATGCTCCGAAGTGATGGTCCCCTGCTGGTGGGCGCGGATCAGCGCCTCGACCGGGTCGCGCGGTTCGCGTTCGTCCCGGTAGTCGGCCCTCTTGGCTTCGATGACCTCGTCGGCGAAGTCGAGCATCCACCGGGTGGAGGTGTCGATCTTCGCGGCGGGTGTGGCGTAGTCGACCTGTGAGCGCAGCCGGGGCACGATCTTGCGGCGCTGGCGTGGGGCCACCCGCATGAGGTCGCAGGCCAGGGTCGCCGCGAGAGGGTGTGCGTAGGCGCGGTGCAGGTCCGCGGGGTTGGGGCCGTCGCGCAGTGCCGTCGCCAGGTCGGAGGCGGCCAGGGCGATGGCCGGTCGGAGGGCCGTCGCGGCGGCCGGGCTGAAGAACGGCTGGACCACGCGCCGTACGGTGGTGTGCTCGGGCGGGTCGAGGTTGAAGATGCCGCCCGGCACGCTGTTGAAGTCGTCTCCGGCGATGCGCTGACCGCCGGGGCAGGTGAGGTCGCGGGAGAAACCGCGGCTCGATCCGATCGCGGTGATGTCGTCGCGGCGGGTCACCAGCCAGGCGCGGTGGCCGGAGGGGAAGGTCACCGGGGCCACCGGCCGCTCGCGCCGCAGGAGGTCGAACATCTCGGGGGGCAGGCCGTGTCCGCGGGTGGGGAAGGAGTCGGGCCAGGTCAGTTCATCGGGGATCGTCGTTGCCACGGTCGTTCCTCTCGTCGGTGAGCACGGACAGGGCGTGGCCCGCCCCGACGGTGAGGCCGGGGACCTGGCCGGAGGCCACTACGTCGTAGATGGGCACCCTGCGGTGGTAGACGAACAGGGTGCTGGGTCGCGCGAGCATTCCGGCCGCGTCCAGCAGCAGCGGAGCCTCGGCGAAGATGTAGCGGGTGTTGAGCTCGATCTGGTCCGGTGTGGGATCGGAGTCGGTGGAAGTGGCCAGGGCTGTACGGGTCATCGCGTGCACCGCCTCCCGCATCGGAGCCTGCGTGCGGTAGGCGCTCTCGATGCGGGCCCTGCTCCTCTGGTAGCGCGGGTGGGACGCGAAGCGGGTCATCACATGGACCCGCGCGTCCGTGTCGGGCACCCCGCAGTCGGCCAGGGTGCGACGTGCGACGTTGCGCATGTTGTGGATGACGCGCTTGGAGCGCTGGACCGCGTGGCGAGGCTCCTTGCCGGCGGTGATGTAGCGCAGCGCGGATTCGGGCGCTCCCGGGAGGACCACGTGCACGTCGGAGAAGGACGCGGCGGCGCTCTGGCACAGAGCGGTCACGGTCTGCGTGGAGTAGAAGGAGTTGAACGGTGACAGGCCCAGCACCATGGTGCCGTACCGTTCGGCCAGGCCGCGGTTGTGGAGATCGAGTCCCTCCACCCGGAAGCCGCTGGGCACTGAGGGATCCTGTTCCGTCGTGCCGTCCGTGTCGTTGGTGGATGGTGAGGCTGTACGGAGTCGGTTCATGGAAGTGGCCTTGCTTCTCTCGTCGGTCGGGGCGGAGTGGCGCGCGGGGCGGGAGGAGTGCTCACTCCGGCGGGGCCGCCGCGGTGCTCCCGGCCGGGTCGGCGGGGCTGTCGACCACAGCCGCGGGGCCGACCTGCGCGTCGATGATCAGTGCGTGGGGACAGTCGAGGTAGTTCGCCCAGAACGCCTCCCCGTACCTCGCCCGGCCCTCTCCGGAGACGGTCGGGCGAATCCATGAGACGCGGTCGAATCCGGCGGCCTTGAGAGCCTGCTCGTGCGCTGTCGCGGACCAGCGGAAGAAGTCCAGGTCCAGCACCTCCGGACCGACCCAGGCCCGAAGGTGCCCCGGCGTGCCCTCCTCCGGTGCCTGCTGTGCGCTCAGGAGCATGCCGTAGTGCCGGTACCACTGCGGGTCCGTGGAGAACTCGGGGTTGAGGACCGCGGCGACGAACCGTCCGCCCGTGTCGCGCAGCGCTCGCCGCGCCGTCACGCAGAACCCCTCCAGCTCTTGCCGGCTGGACGCGTAGGGCAGCACGTACACCGCCGTGACCACGTCGAATGATCCGGTGATGTCCTGCGGCACGGCGGCGGGGTCGGCGGCGTTCGCCGCCAGGTACTCCACCCCGAGCCCCTCGCGCTCCTCCCGCCGCCGCGCGTGCTCCACCATGGCGGCCGACTCGTCCATCCCCACCGCACGGGCCGCCCCGGAACGGCGCAGGCGACGGGCGTACAGCCCGCTGCCGCACCCGATGTCGAGCACGTCCCGGCCGACGACGTCACCGACCGCGTTCAGGAAGCTGTACGCCTCGACGTGCTCCCGGAAGGGCATCTCCTCCATGCTGCTCTCGTACGCCGCTACCGCTGTGTCGAACTGGGAATCCACCGTCATCTCCTCGCTCTCGCGTGTCGCGTGCGCGGTCGTCCGCGGAGGACGCCCGGCAGGGACACGAGGGGTCGTTCTCCGTCGTGTGCTTCCTGTCGTATCGCCGCGGGGCGACGCGATACGAGTCCGCGAGCGGTCGAAGGCGTGAACGCGTTGAACGCCGATGCGGGAGCGAGGGCCGCGGACGGCGGTCCGCGGGGGCGGGCCGGCTGGTGGGGGGACCGGTGTTCGGACGGGCCGGGCTCTCTGAGCCCCTGTCGGGCCGCGGGACCTGGCTCGGCCGCCGGAACGCACTGAGGCCCGGCACCCCCGTGACGGGGGTGCCGGGCCTCAGTCGTACCGGACGGCGTACCGAACGGTGCGGGCCGTACTAGTGGGAGTGGCCGTGGCCGCCGTGACCGGCGTCGGCCTCTTCCTCGGCCGGCTTCTCGACGACCAGGGTCTCGGTCGTGAGCAGCAGCGACGCGATGGACGCGGCGTTCTCCAGGGCGGAGCGGGTGACCTTGACCGGGTCGATGACGCCGGCCTTGACCAGGTCGCCGTACTCGCCGGTGGCGGCGTTGAAGCCCTGGCCCTTGTCGAGCTCGGAGACCTTGGAGGTGATGACGTAACCCTCCAGGCCCGCGTTCTCGGCGATCCAGCGCAGCGGCTCGACGGCGGCGCGGCGGACGACCGCGACACCGGTGGCCTCGTCGCCGGTCTTGCCGAGGTTGCCCTCCAGGACCTTCACCGCGTGGACGAGGGCGGAGCCACCGCCGGAGACGATGCCCTCCTCGACAGCGGCGCGGGTCGCCGAGATGGCGTCCTCGAGGCGGTGCTTCTTCTCCTTGAGCTCCACCTCGGTGGCGGCGCCGACGCGGATCACGCACACGCCGCCGGCCAGCTTCGCGAGGCGCTCCTGGAGCTTCTCGCGGTCCCAGTCGGAGTCCGTGGACTCGATCTCGGCCTTGATCTGGTTGACGCGGCCCTTGACGTCCTCGGAGTTGCCCCCGCCGTCGACGATGGTCGTGTCGTCCTTGGAGACGGTGACGCGGCGGGCGGTGCCCAGCACGTCGAGACCGGCGCCGTCGAGCTTGAGGCCGACCTCCTCGGCGATGACGGTCGCACCGGTGAGGGTGGCGATGTCACCGAGCATGGCCTTGCGGCGGTCGCCGAAGCCCGGGGCCTTCACCGCGACGGCGTTGAAGGTGCCACGGATCTTGTTGACGACGAGGGTGGAGAGCGCCTCGCCCTCGACGTCCTCGGCGATGATCAGGAGCGGCTTGGAGGCGCCGGCCTGGATGACCTTCTCCAGCAGCGGGAGCAGCTCCTGGATGGAGCCGATCTTGCCCTGGTGGATCAGGATGTACGGGTCGTCGAGGACGGCCTCCATACGCTCCTGGTCGGACACCATGTACGGGGACAGGTAGCCCTTGTCGAAGGCCATGCCCTCGGTGAACTCCAGGTCCAGACCGAAGGTGTTGGACTCCTCGACGGTGATGACACCGTCCTTGCCGACCTTGTCCATCGCGTCCGCGATGAGCTCGCCGACCTGGGTGTCCTGCGCGGAGAGCGCGGCCACGGCGGCGATGTCGGACTTGTCGTCGATCGGGCGGGCGGTCGCGAGGAGCTCCTCGGACACGGCCTTGACCGCGGCGTCGATGCCCTTCTTCAGGGCGGCCGGGGAGGCGCCGGCGGCGACGTTGCGCAGGCCCTCGCGGACGAGCGCCTGGGCCAGCACGGTCGCGGTGGTGGTGCCGTCACCCGCTACGTCGTTGGTCTTGGTCGCCACCTCCTTGACGAGCTGGGCGCCGAGGTTCTCGTACGGGTCGTCGAGCTCGACCTCACGCGCGATGGTGACACCGTCGTTGGTGATGGTGGGAGCGCCGAACTTCTTGTCGATGACGACGTTGCGGCCCTTGGGGCCGATCGTCACCTTGACCGTGTCGGCAAGCTTGTTGACGCCGCGCTCAAGGGCGCGACGGGCGTCCTCGTCGAACTTCAGAATCTTCGCCATGGGCTGTGTTCCCTCTCAAAATGAACTGCGCCCCTCGCCGCCCGGCTAGTTATTTCGCAGGGGGCCAGGGGCGCAGAACACAAGCAAACGTGGGTGAATTACTTCTCGACGATCGCGAGAACGTCGCGGGCCGAGAGGACGAGGTACTCCTCGCCGTTGTACTTCACCTCGGTGCCGCCGTACTTGCTGTACAGGACGACGTCGCCGGTCTTGACGTCGAGCGGAAGCCGCTCGCCGTTCTCGAAGCGGCCCGGGCCCACGGCGAGGACGACGCCCTCCTGGGGCTTCTCCTTCGCGGTGTCCGGAATGACCAGGCCGGAAGCCGTGGTCTGCTCGGCGTCGAGCGGCTGGACCACAATGCGGTCCTCGAGCGGCTTGATCGCAACCTTGGAGCTGGTGGTCGACACGATCCGGTCTCCCCCTTCGGAGATCTCACGGGGTTTAACAGTCTGTGGGCGGCGACCTGACCGGCCCGTCGTCGCGGGTGCCGGACCTGTCCTGTCGCGCAGAGTGCTGCTGGCACTCTCCAGGGGGGAGTGCCAGCACCGAGACTATGACCGCGATTAGCACTCGGTCAAGCGGAGTGCCAATTCACCACCCTCGCGCCGTCTCGATCGGGGCTCCATCGGATCACCGTCCGGACAACGTCGGGATGGAGCGTGACGTTCCGTACGACGCTACGCGGATGACGCCTCCCGAGAGCCGCCTGCCGGGAGGACCGCCCGAGAGGGACACTTCGCGGTCCTCGGCCCCGGACCCCTGGGCGGACCGCGGCCCCGCCCCCACGATCAGCCTGTCCTCCGCGGGGGACTCCCCGCCCTGCCGCGGCGGGGGCGACAACGGCGCATGCGCGCGCAGCGGGGGCTGAGCGCGCATGTGCGGCCGGATACGGGGATGGGCGCGGATCAGACGTAGTCCTCCAGCTTCGCCACCGCGTACCCCTTGTCGGTGATGGTCTTCATGACCTGGCGGATCATGTCGGGCATCGAGCCCTTCCAGTCCTCCTCGCCCCGGAAGTGGGTGAGGACGATGTCGCCGGGGTGCAGGTCCCGGTCCCACTCGCGCCACTCCATGTGGTCGGGGAAGGCCTCGGAGGACCACAGGGGCACGGCGGTGATCCCGCAGGACTTGGCGACGACGAGGGTGTCGCGGTTGTAGTTGCCGTAGGGCGGCCGGAAGAGGGTGGGCCGCTTCCCGAAGTGCTTGAGGATCTTCTCCTGCTGGCCGCAGATCTCCTGCTTCTGCTCGGCGCGGGAGAGGCCGGGCAGATAACGGTGGTTGAGGGTGTGGTTGCTGATCGTCACCCCGCGCTTCTGCATCTTCTGGAAATAGCCGTAGTCGTCGTTGGTGACGTAGTCACTGAGGAACGCGCTGTACGGGATGTCGAGTTCGGTCATCATCCGCAGCAGCTCGGGGTCCTTCTCGGCGCCGTCGTCCATCGTCAGGAAGACGATCTTCTCCTTGGTCGGGACGGTGGTGAAGACGGGCGGCAGCCCGGCATCGTCCCGGACCTCGAAGCCCTTGCGGGTGGTGATGCGCGGCTTCACCTCCGGCGGCTCGGGGGCCGCGAGCGGGGTCCTGGCGAGCCCCCACTTCTTCGCGGCGACGGCCCGCGCGGCCTGCTTCCTCGTGAGCGCCTCGGCGTAGGTGTCCAGGGCCCGGGCGGGCCCGGCCTTCGGAGCGGCCTCGCCCGGCTGGCCGGCGGCCGGCTTCGCGGGCCCGCCGGGAGCACCCGCGCCGCCGCCCGGCTCCTCCGCGCACCCGGAGGCGACAGCGGCGGCCAGCAGGGCCGCCAGCACGACGCCCGGCCTGTGCCGCTTCATGACTGATTTTTCGTTTTGTCGTACTAGCTGCATGGCGCCGCATCCTGCCAGCCGTCGGCCCGCCTCCCGCCCCGACACCGCGAGCGGACCGGCGCCGTCCCCCGGCCGGCCCACAGCGGCCTCCGGCGGCGCGGGCGGCGGCGCCCCGCGCACCGGCCACAATGGACCGGGTGAACGCGACGACCTCCTCCGCCCCGGACGACGACCCCGCCCGCGCCGCCTTCGCGGCGCTGCGCACCCCCGAGGGCGAGCAGCTGCTGGCCGAGCTGCGCGACCACGACCCCGCCGACGAGCTGGCCACCGCGACCCGGCTGCGCCGCGCGCACCCGGCGGAGCTGGTGTCGGCTGCGCTGGGCCAGGCCCGGCTGCGGCAGCGGGCGGTGGCCAAGTTCGGGGCCGAGGACGCCCACCGGATGTACTTCACGCCCAACGGGGTCGAGCAGGCCACCCGCACCTCGGTCGCCGCCCACCGCGCCGCGCGGTTCGCCGGGCTCGGCGTGCGGAGCGTGGCCGACCTGTGCTGCGGCATCGGCGGCGACGCCCTCGCCCTGGCCCGCGCCGGGATCTCCGTCCTGGCCGTGGACCGCGACCCGCTGACGGCCGAGGTGGCCCGCGCCAACGCCGAGGCGCTCGGCCTGGCGGGCCTGATCGAGGTGCGGTGCGCCGACGTCACGGAGATCGACACCGCCCCGTACGACGCGGTCTTCGTGGACCCGGCACGGCGGGGCGGACGGGGCAGGATCTTCGATCCGGAGGCGTACTCACCGCCGCTGTCCTGGGCGGCGGCCGCCGCGCTGAAGGCCCCGAGGGCGGCGTTGAAGATCGCGCCGGGCGTCCCGCACGAGGCGATCGGCCCGGAGGCGGAGGCCGAGTGGATCTCGGACGGCGGCGACGTGAAGGAGGCGGTGCTCTGGTACGGGGAGGGCTTCGCGCCCGGTGCGTTCCGGGCCACGCTGCTGCCCTCCGGGGCGACCCTGACCGCCCCGGCCCCGCTGCCCGCCCCGCCCGTGGGCCCGGTCGGGCGCTATCTGTACGAGCCGGACGGCGCGGTGATCCGGGCGCATCTGGTCGCCGACATCGTGGAGCGGTGCGGCGGGCGGCTGGTGGACGAGACGATCGCGTACGTCACGAGCGATACGCGGTACTCCTCGCCGTACGTCTCCGGGTACGAGATCACCGACCGGCTGCCGTTCGGCGTGAAGAGGCTGAAGGCACTGCTGCGGGAGCGGGAGGTCGGCGTACTGACGGTCAAGAAGCGCGGTTCGGCGGTCGAGCCGGAGGAACTGCGTCGCCGGATGAAGCTGAGCGGTCCGCACGCGGCGACGGTGTTCCTGACCCGGGTGGCGGGGGCTCCGACGATGCTGATCGGCCATCCGCTGGGCTGACCCGCCCGGCGGGTCCCATCAGGACGCCCACCACCCAGCGGCGGTGCGCCAGGGCCGTGACCGCGCCGGTCAGCGCGGTCAGCCAGGCCACCATGCCGAGGCCCATCATCAGGGCGACCAGCCCGTACGTCTCCCGGCCGGGCCGCGCGCTCGCGGGCCCGATCACGCAGAGGGCGAGCCCCGCCGCGCCCACGACGAACGACAGCAGCAGCCAGACGAGGCTCGTCCCGGGCATCCGCAGCAGCCGGTCGCGCTCCGGGTCCCGGTCCAGCGCGCCCCAGGCGGTGAGCAGCGTGCGGACCTTCCGGTCCCGCGCGACACCGAGGCAGCAGAAGACGACGGCCGGGATCAGCACCGCCGCGCCGACGACCAGGCTGACGATTCCGCCGATGACGCTGACGAAGTCGGCCAGGTCAATCGCCTGTTCGAACATGACGATCGCGGAGCCCACCAGGCTCCAGCCGATCGCGGCGATCCCCGCCCACATCCACAACAGCCCGAGCCGCCCCGCCCCCACGTGCGTCTTCACGAGTTCGGCCAGGACCACCGACCGGTCGGCGAGCATCGTCTCGCGGTCGGGCCAGGAGCGGATCTCGACCGGCGGCGGAGGCGGTGGGAGCGTGGCACGGCGTGGCATGCGCAGAACAGTACCGACCGGGTCGCGGGGCCCGCGCGCGCGTTTCGGGCCCGCCAGGCCACGCACTGCCGCGCACCGGCCGAGGCTCCTCCGGCCGCGCTCCGGTTCAGGTTCCCGCGAGCGCGTGGTGGCTCGAGCCTCCGCGACCGCACGCCCGTTCAGGCGTCGCGCAGCGCCTGGACGTCCAGCTTGGCCATGCCGAGCATCGCCTTCATGGTCCGGTCCGCCTTCGCCGGGTCCGGGTCGGCCAGCAGGCGCGGCAGCTCGTTCGGCACGATCTGCCAGGAGACGCCGAACCTGTCCTTGAGCCAGCCGCACTGCCCCTCCTCACCGCCCTCGGAGAGCGCGTCCCAGAACCGGTCCACCTCGGCCTGGTCGGCGCAGTCCACGGAGAGCGAGATCGCCTCGGTGAAGGGGAACTGCGGGCCGCCGTTGAGTCCCGTGTAGTCCTGGCCCGCGAGCCGGAACCCGACGGTGAGCACGGAGCCCGTCTCGCCCGGGGCCGACTCGCCGTAGTAGGTGACGTCCAGGATGCGGGAGTCCCCGCCGAAGATCGCGACGTACGTCTCGGCCGCCTCCCGGGCCTTGCCGTCGTACCAGAGACAGGGGGTGATCTTCTGCATGGTCTTCTCCTTCTTCGGGCCCTCTTCGGGTCCTCTTCGGGCCGTCCGCGCGTCCGGGCCGGGCGGTCCGGACGTCGTGGAAGGTAGACCCGGCCGCCCGCCCGAACTCATCGGACACGCCCCGGCCCCGCCGCCCCCACCCGCACGGGCTCAGCGGGGGGCGGCGTCGCCCTCCCGCTCGGCTCCCCGGCCCCGCTCCGCGGCCGCCGGCCCGCCGGGGGCCTTCCGCTCCGCCGGGAGCAGGACGTACGCGGCCAGCGCGGCCAGCGCCAGGAGTCCCGCCGCCGCCCAGAACGCGGCCTCGTACCCCGAGGACAACTCGGCGAGCCCGGTGGAGCCGCCCGTGACCTGGGCGGCGACGGTGACCAGGACCGCGAGGCCGAGCGAGCCGCCGACCTGCCGCGAGCTGTTGAGCAGCCCGGAGGCCATGCCGGTCTCGCCGGGGGCCACGTCGGTCGTCGCGGCCGTGCCGAGCGGCACGAAGCAGAGCCCTATGCCGAAGGAGCAGACCAGCGAGGGGCCGAGGATGGAGACGAGGAAGCCGCCGTCGACCGTGGCGGTCGCCGCGAACCAGGCCATGCCGAGCGCGGCGAGCGTCGCGCCCACCGTCATCAGCCGCCGGAGGCCGAGCACGGCGACCGCGCGGGCAGCGAGGACCGAGCCCGCGACGACGCCCACGCAGAACGGCAGGAACGCGAACCCGGCGGCGGTCGCCCCGAACCCGAGGACCAGCTGCATGTAGAGCGAGACGAAGTAGAACGCGCCGAACTGGGCCGAGGCCAGCAGCAGACAGAACAGGTTCGCGGTCAGCACCGGCCGCCCCCGCAGCAGGCCGGGCCGGAGCAGCGGGGAGGCGGTCCGCAGCTCGACGGCGACGAAGGCCGCCAGCAGGATCACCGCGGCGCCGAGGGAGGCGAGCGTGACCGCCGAGCCCCAGCCGTGGTCCGAGGCCCGCACCAGCCCGAGGACGAGCAGCGTCGTCCCGGCCGTGACCAGCAGCGCCCCGGCCACGTCCAGCCGCGCCCCGGCCCGGCGCCCCCCGCCGACGGGTCCGGTGCGCGCGGCGGCGGCCAGCGCGAAGGCGACGATCGGCACGTTGACGAGCATCACGGACCGCCAGCCCGTCGCGTCGGTGAGCACCCCGCCCGCCAGCACCCCGACCGCGCCGCCCGCCGCGCCCGCCATGCCCCACAGCCCGAGCGCCCGGGACCGGGCGGGCCCGGCCGGGAAGGCGAGGGTGATCAGGGCGAACGCCACCGGGGCGAGGGCCGCCGCGCCGACGCCCTGGACGGCCCGCGCCGCCACCAGCGACCCGGGCGACCAGGCGAGCCCGCCGGCCAGGCTGGCCAGACCGAAGAGCACCAGACCCGCCGTCAGGACGCGGCGCGGGCCGACCAGATCGGCGAGCCGGCCGCCGAGCATGAGGAGCCCGCCGAAGGCGAGGGCGTAGGCGTTCACGACCCACAGCAGGCCGTCCCCGCCGAAGCCGAGGTCGCTGCGGATGTCGGGCAGCGCGACGTTCACCACGGACATGTCCAGGGACACCAGGAACTGCACCGTGAGCGCGACCACCAGCAGCCACCGCGCGTGCCGCTCCCCCGCGCCCGGCGCGCGCGCCGCCCCGCTCCCGGCCGCTCTTCCCGTCCCGCTCTCTCCCGCGCCGTCCATGACGTCCCCTTCCCTTCGCGCTTCTCCCGGTCGAGAATTACCATACACGTATAGAAAATAAGCGCCGGAGCACCGGGAGGGCCCCGCGGCGGACCGGAGCGGAGCCCCGGAAGGAGAGAATGCCCAGGTGTCAGGCACCGAGAAGACCGAGAAGGCGAAGAAGATGAAAGATCCGGCGGCGGGCGGCAAACCGGGCACGGTCGGCCGGCCCGCGGGACGGCCCGTGGGCCGGCCCCGCCGGCTGGACCCGGACGTGATGGTCGCCACCGCGCGCCGCATCGTCGAGGAGGAGGGCGTGGCCGCCCTGTCCATGCGGCGGGTGGCGAAGGAGCTGGGCAGCACGCCCATGGCGCTCTACCACTACGTGCAGGACAAGGACGAGCTGCTGATGCTGACCCTGTCCGGCACGGCGGCGGCGTTCCCGCGCCCGGAGCTGCCCGAGGACCCGCGCGAGCGGCTGGTGGCGGTGGCCGCGCACATGCACGACATCATCGGCAGGATCCCCTGGGTGCTGGACATCCTGGCGCTCGGCGAGCTGACCGACCGCAACGCCCTGTGGATGGTGGAGGAGATCATCGACTGCGCTCTCGCCTGCGGACTCTCCCCGGCCCGCTCGGTCCGGGCGTACCGGACGATCTGGAGTTACGTCTACGGGGACCTGGTCTTCCGCAGGGCGGCGGACCGCCGGGCGGAGAACCCGTCGCGCCGGGAGTTCTTCCCGGAGATGATCACCGAGCAGGACGCGGCGGAGCTGCCCCGGCTCACCGGGGTCAAGGACCGCTGGCGGGAGTACGCGGCCGACTACGAGACCGTCGAGGAGCTCGACGCGATCGTGGACGGCCTGCTCAGGCGCGGAACGCGGGGCGCGAAGGGCTGACCGGGCCCGGGCGCGAAGGCCTCAGGAGCCGGGCTCGAAGGCCTCAGGAGCAGGGGCGCGAAGGTCTCGGGGCCGGGGCGCGAAGGTCTCAGGGGCCCGGGCCGCCCCTCAGCCCACCGCCTCGAAGCGCCACCGGTGCACCGGACGGGTGATCAGGGCGGCGTCGGGCTCGGGGAGTTCGGGGAGGTCGTCGCCGTACGAGGCGCCCCTCCACCACGTCATCACCAGCACCCGGTCCTGCGGGGCGCGCAGCAGTTCGCCGCGGTCGGGCTCGCGGGCCAGCTCGGCGGCCCGCACCCGCGCCCACTCCAGGAGTTCGCCGCCGCGCCCCTCGGTGGCGCGGGCCTCCCACATCAGGACGATGGTCCCGGCGCTCATGAGTACAGGTTGTCCTTGCTGATCTCGTGCACGTGGTCGTGATCGTGCGCGTGTCCGTGTCCGTGCGGGTCTCCGTGACCGTGGTCGGCGCCCGGCACGTGCGGCTCGGTCACCGGCAGCGAGGAGTCCGCGGACAGCTCCAGGTCGGAGGGGCGGCGATTGCGGGCGACCATCTCCGCGCCGAGCGCCGCGACCATCGCCCCGTTGTCGGTGCAGAGCCCGGGGCGCGGCACCCGCAGCCGGATGCCGGCCCGCTCGCAGCGCTCCTGGGCCAGCGCGCGCAGCCGGGAGTTGGCCGCGACGCCGCCGCCGATCATCAGGTGGTCGACGCCCTCGTCCTTGCAGGCCCGGACCGCCTTGCGGGTGAGCACGTCCACCACGGCCTCCTGGAAGGACGCCGCCACGTCCCGTACCGGCACCTCCTCGCCCGCCGCGCGCTTCGCCTCGATCCAGCGGGCGACGGAGGTCTTGAGCCCGGAGAAGGAGAAGTCGTACGGGGCGTCGCGCGGGCCGGTCAGACCGCGCGGGAACGCGATCGACGCCGGGTCGCCCTCCTTCGCGAGCCGGTCGATGACCGGGCCGCCGGGGAAGCCGAGGTTCAGCACGCGGGCGATCTTGTCGAAGGCCTCGCCAGCCGCGTCGTCGATCGTCGCGCCGAGCGGGCGGACGTCGCTGGTGATGTCGGGGGCCAGCAGGAGCGAGGAGTGGCCGCCGCTGACCAGCAGGGCCATCGTCGGCTCGGGCAGCGGGCCGTGCTCCAGCTGGTCGACGCAGATGTGCGAGGCGAGGTGGTTGACACCGTAGAGCGGCTTGCCCAGCGCGTACGCGTACGCCTTCGCGGCCGAGACGCCGACGAGCAGCGCTCCAGCGAGCCCGGGGCCCGAGGTGACGGCGATCCCGTCGAGGTCGCGGGCGCTGATCCCGGCCTCCTTCAGGGCGCGTTCGATGGTGGGGACCATCGCCTCCAGGTGGGCGCGGGAGGCGATCTCCGGGACGACGCCGCCGAAGCGGGCGTGGGTGTCGACGCTGGAGGCGACGGCGTCCGCGAGCAGGGTCGTGCCGCGCACGATGCCCACGCCGGTCTCGTCGCAGGAGGTCTCGATGCCGAGTACGAGGGGTTCGTCGGCAGCCATCATTCAGTCCCGGTCTCTGCTGGGTGCTCGTGCACTGCTTGCTCTTGCATGGTGAGGCGCATGACCAGGGCGTCGATGTTCCCCGGCTGGTAGTAGCCGCGCCGGAAGCCGATCGGTTCGAAGCCGAAGCGCTCGTACAGCTTCTGCGCCCGCGTGTTGTCCACGCGGACCTCCAGGAGGACCGTGGCGCACTCGAAGGCGGTGGCGGCCTTCAGCAGGTCGGCGAGGAGTTCGGAGCCGAGGCCGGTGCCCCACGCCTCGCGGCTGACCGCGATCGTCTGGACGTCGGCCAGGTCGCCGAGGGCGGCGAGCCCGGCGTAGCCGACGATCCGCCCGGCGGGGTCCTCGGCGACGACGTAGTGGCGGGTGGCGCCGGGGCCGCGCGCGTGGGCCAGCTCGGACCAGAACATGCCGGGCGACCAGGCGTCGTCCGGGAACAGCGCGTGTTCGAGTTCGAGCACCGGCGCGATGTCCCACCAGCGCATCTCGCGCAGTACGGCGGCGGTGGCGGTGCTCACGTGGGGGTGACCACCTTGTAGTTCTTCGGGACCTGCGCGTCGGGCCTGCGCAGATAGAGCGGCCGGGGCTCCAGGAGCTCCTGTCCGGCGGCGAGGCGTTCGGCGGCGAGCCCGGCGAGCGCCCCGGCGGATACGTGCTCGGGGCCGCGCGCGTCCGGGAAGGCGTCCGGGTAGAGCACCGCGCCCGCGCCGACCACGGGGAGCCCGGCGAGCGCCCCGGCGATGTCGGCGGGCCGGTCGACGGCAGGTTCGCCCGAACGGGTGCGGGCGTCCTCGTACCGCGCCCAGTAGACCTCCTTGCGGCGCGCGTCGGTCGCCACGGCGAACGGCCCCTGGAGGCCCTCCAGTCCGGCGGCGTACGCGAGGCCGTCCAGGGTGCACAGGCCGTGGACCGGCACGGAGAGGGCGGAGCCGAAGGTGGCGGCGGTGACCAGGCCGACCCGCAGGCCGGTGTACGGGCCGGGGCCGACGCCCACGACCACGTCCGTCACGGCGTCGAGCCCCGTCCCGGCCTCGGCGAGGACCCGGTCGACGGCGGGGAGCAGCAGCTCCCCGTGCCTGCGGGCGTCGACCTGCCCGGAGGAGGCGATGACGGACGTGCCGTCGTGCAGGGCGACGGTGACGGCGGGCGTGGCGGTATCCATGGCGAGCAAGAGCACGCAAACAGCCTACGGCTCCGCCGACGGCGTTACGGCGTCCGTACGGCGTCCCGGCCCGCCCGCTCCCTGCTGCTACCGTCACCGGGTATCCGCGGGTACGACGTAAACGCTTGTACGACATGCGGCAACGGCAGTCGAAAGGGGATTTCACGGTGGCTAGGGGAAGCTCGGGAATCGTGGCCGGGCTCACTGCGGCGGCGGTCGCCGCGGTCGCCTTCCTCGCCTACCAGGCCTCGGCGAACGCACCCGCCTCGGTGGCGTCCACGCCGAGCAAGAAGCCCTCCGCCTCCGCCTCGGCCCAGCCCTCCGCCAAGCCGAAGCCCGAGGCCGACCCGCTGGCGGTCCCGGCCGCGTCCGGCAGGGGCGAGCGCGTGGTCTACGCGCTGAAGGACCGCCGGGTGTGGCTGGTCGACGAGGGCAACGAGGCGATCCGCACCTTCACCGTGATGCCGAGCCCGGTCAGCCCGCCGCCCGGGGTCCACAAGGTCACCTCGCGCTCGGGCACGGTCCAGGGCTCGGACGGCGTCCCGATCGAGCACGTGGTCCGCTTCGCGAACGTGGACGAGGTGGCGATCGGCTTCAGCGCGGCGCAGGACGGCTCGATGGCCAGCCCGGACCCGACGTCGAAGACCGGCGGCGTCCGGATGAAGCGCGCGGACGGCAACGCGATGTGGACCTTCGCGACGGTCGGCGCGAAGGTCGTCGTCGTCCCGTAGGGCCCGTCGCCGTCCCGTAGGGCCTCGGGCCGGGGCCTTCCTCCTCGGACCGGGGCCTTGCCGCCTCGGTCCCGGGGCTTTCGGCCCTCAGGCGGCCCTGGGGCCGCGCCTGGCCGGCGGGGGAACCACGGCGCGGGCGTCCGTGCCGTCCTCCTCCGCCGCCTCGTCGTTCGGCGGGGTGGAGATCGCGGTGGCCGCGGCACACGAGGCCAGCAGGGCTTTCATCGACAGGGCGGACGGAGTCGGTCGCGGCTGCGCTGCGCGCTCGGGCGTCGGCATGGATGCCTCCTTGATGCTCCGGTGGAGGGCGTGGTTAGGTAAGCCTAACCACACCTCGTACCCATGTGACCACGACCACGGGTCCGGACGCAACAATTTACCGACGCCTTGTCGGGAAGGCTACTCCCGGAGCCTCACTCCAGGTCCGCCCGCAGCCCCGCCCAGCGCGCACCGATGCCGACCAGGGTCACCTCGCGCCGCTCGTCCTCGGTGTCGCCCGTCGCGCGGTCGATGAGGACCCGCAGGCGGTCGTCGGCCAGCTCCTCGACCTTGCCGTCGCCCCACTCCACGACCACCACCGACTCCGGCAGCGACACGTCGAGGTCCAGGTCCTCCATCTCGTCGAGCCCGCCGCCCAGGCGGTACGCGTCGACGTGGACCAGGGCGGGGCCCCCGGTCAGCGAGGGGTGGACGCGGGCGATGACGAAGGTGGGCGAGGTGACCGCGCCGCGCACGCCGAGGCCCTCACCGAGGCCCCGGGTCAGCGTCGTCTTCCCGGCGCCCAGCTCCCCGGTGAGCATGACCAGGTCGCCGGGGGCCAGCACCCGGGCGAGCCGGCGGCCCAGGCCCTGCATCTGTTCGGGCGAGGTGACGGTGAGCGTCACCGTCACGGCCTCGGGGAGGGCCCCGGCGGGCTCGGGAGCGGTCGTCCCCGCTGTCTCCGGAACGGTCTCAGCGGCCGGGCCGCTGTGCGGTGCTTCCATGTCCGCCAACGTTAGCGCCCGGCACCGTGCCGCTGCGTACGAGCAGGTCGGCCAGCCGGTCGGTGACCGTCTCCGGGTGCTCCAGCATCACCAGGTGCCCCGCGTCCGGCACGATCACCAGCTCGGCGTCGGGCAGGACGTCCGCGATGGCCTCGCTGTGCGAGCTGGGGGTGACCAGGTCCTTCTCCCCGGCCAGGATCAGCACGGGCACGTCCCGGAACGCGGGCAGCGCACCGCTCTTGTCGTGCTCGGTGAAGGCCGGGTAGAACTCGGCGACCACATCGATCGGGGTGGACTCGATCAGCCGTTCCGCGAACCGGGCGACCGCCGGGTCCACGTCCCGCGAACCGAACGAGTACCGCTTGATCAGCCCGGCGAAGAGGTCCGCGGTGGCGCGCCGCCCCTTCTCCACCAGCTCCGTCTGCGAGCCGAGCGCCTTCAGCACCCCGGGCAGCACCCGGCGCACCGCGTTCACGCCCGCCACCGGCAGCCCGAAGTCGACCTCGCCGAGCTTGCCGCTGGAGGTGCCGATCAGGGCCACGGCGGCGACCCGGTCGCGGATCAGGGCCGGGTACTGGTCGGCGAGCGCCATCATCGTCATGCCGCCCATGGAGTGCCCGACCAGCACCAGCGGGCCCTCGGGCGCCGCCGCGTCGATGACCGCCTTCAGGTCGCGGCCGAGCTGGTCGATGCCGAGCGGCACCCCGTCCGCCTGAGCCCGGCCCCGCCCGGAGCGCCCGTGGCTGCGCTGGTCCCAGTACACGGCGCGTACGAGGCCGCGCAGGGCGGCCCGCTGGAAGTGCCAGGAGTCCTGGCCGAGGCAGTAGCCGTGGCTGAAGACGACGGTGACCGGGGCGGGCGCCTTGCGCCCGAAGAGCCTGCGGCGGCGGGTGCCGGAGGAGCCGGTTCCCTCCTCGCCCGGGAGCGGAGCCTCCTCCGCCTCCTCGATCTCGTAGTGCAGCTCGGTGCCGTCGTCGGCGACGGCCCGGCCCGGCGTGCCGCGCAGCGACCCGTAGGGCCCGGTGGCGTCCAGGGCGAGGCGGGCCTTCTTGCGCATGCCGCGCCCGACGGTGAGCCGCTCGACGGCGACCCCGGCGGCCGCGCCGGCGGCGAGCACTCCTATGGCGGCCCCGGCGATCCCGGCCCGGCGCCAGCCGGCCGCACCGGCCGCGGTCGCGGCCACCACCTCCCCCGCGCTGCTCTCGCTCACCGCTGCACGCCCCCGGTCGGCCCGCTCGGATCGGCGGTCCCGTTCACGTGCACCCTCGGCACCCGGGAGCCGATGCGGGTGACGATCTCGTACGCGATGGTCCCGGCGGCCTCCGCCCAGTCCTGCGCGGTCGGCTCGCCCCGGTCGCCCGGTCCGAACAGCACCGCTTCCGCGCCCGCCTCCGGCCGGTCGCCGCCGAGGTCGACGACGAACTGGTCCATGGCGATCCGGCCCGCGACGGTGCGCACCTTCCCGCCGACCAGGACGGGGCCGGTGCCCGACGCGTGGCGCGGGACGCCGTCCGCGTAGCCGACGGGGATCAGGCCGAGGGTCGTCCCGGCGGTCGTCGTGTAGTGGTGGCCGTAGCTGACGCCGTGTCCGGCCGGGGCGTCCTTGACCAGGGCGACGGACGCGGCGAGCGTCATCACGGGCCGGAGCCCGAGGTCGGCGGACGTGCCCAGCTCGGGGGCGGGCGAGATGCCGTACATCGCGATGCCGGTCCGCACGAGGTCGAAGTGCGCCTCGGGGATCGTGAGCGTGGCCGGGGAGTTGGCCAGGTGCCGCACCTCGGGCTCCACGCCCTCCTTCTCCGCGTACGCCAGCATGTCGCGGTAGACGCCGAGCTGGGCGGCGATCGAGGGGTGGCCGGGCTCGTCGGCGCAGGCGAAGTGGGACCACAGGCCGGTGATCCGGACGTGTCCGGTCCGCTCGGCGGCCAGCGCCTCGGTGACCAGCTCGGGCCAGTCGGCGGGCTGGCAGCCGCCGCGGCCGAGGCCGGTGTCGGCCTTGAGCTGGATCCTGGCCGGGCGGCCGGCCCCGGCGGCGGCCGCGACGACCTCGCGCAGCGCCCACATGCCGCTGACCGACACGTCGATGTCGGCGTCGATCGCCTCGCGCCAGGGGCCCCCGGGCGTCCACAGCCAGCACATGATCCGGCCGTCGAGTCCGGCCGCGCGCAGGGCGAACGCCTCCTGCGGGGTCGCGGTGCCCAGCCAGGTGGCCCCGGCCTCGCGGGCGGCCCGTGCGCAGGGCACGGCCCCGTGCCCGTATCCGTCGGACTTCACCACGGCCATGAGCTGTGCCCCGGCCGCACGCTCGCGCAGGACGCGCACGTTGGCGCGCAGCGCGGCGAGGTCGATCTCGGCTCGGGCTCTCAGGGACGCTGTCTCGTTCATCGCGCCCAGTCTCTCAGAGGCGTCGGTCGCCTCCGAGGCGGTGCACGCCGATATCCAGCCTTATGTACGTTTCATCACATGCTTCAGGTGGTCGACCAGGACCGGGACATGGCTGTCGGCCACGTCCTTGACGGCGGTGATCAGGGTGACGGGGCCGCCCTCGCGCACCAGGCCGACGAGCCGCTCGACGGCCTCCGTGTGCGCCGGGTCGTCCAGTTCGGTGCGGTAGCGCTCGACGAAGGCGTCGTGGCGTGCGCCGGAGCGGTCCTGGTGGTACCAGGAGCGCAGTTCGTCGGAGGGGGTGACGTCCTTCAGCCATACGTCGATCGCGGCCCGCTCCTTGGAGACGCCCCGGGGCCAGAGCCGGTCGACGAGGACCCGGGTGCCGTCGCCGTCCTCCGGCGGGTCGTAGACCCTGCGTACGCGTACGGGTTCGCTGCCGCTCGCCATGTCCGGCCGCCCTTCCTCTTCCGGGCCTCCACCCTCGCCCCCGCTCAGCCCGCCCGCACGTCGCGCCAGGCGGCCTGGATGCCGTCCGCGACGTCCTGCGCGGAGACCGGGGCCCCGTCCGAGCCGTGCCGGGCGGCGAGCCCGTGGAGATACGCGCCCACGGACGCGGCGTCGCGCGGGGCGAGTCCGGCCGCGAGCAGGGACCCCGTGAGACCGGAGAGCACGTCGCCGCTGCCCGCCGTGGCGAGCCAGGACGTGCCGGTCGGGTTGACCCGTACGGGGGTGTCGCGGGCCTCCGCGACCAGGGTCGTGGAGCCCTTGAGGAGCACGGTGGCGCGGTAGCGGGCGGCCAGCTCGCGCACCGCGGCGAGCCGCCCGGCCTCCACCTCCTCGCGGGCCGTGCCGAGCAGGGCCGCGGCCTCCCCCGCGTGCGGGGTGAGGACGGTGGGGGCGGTCCGGGTCCGCACGGTCTCCGCGTCCAGCAGCCGCAGCCCGTCCGCGTCGACGAGCACGGGGACGTCGGCGGCCAGGACGTCGGCGACGGCCGCCTCCGCGCTCCGCCCGTCGCCGAGCCCGGGACCGACCACCCAGGCCTGCACCCGCCCGGCCTTCGAC
This sequence comes from Streptomyces sp. NBC_01116, assembly GCF_041435495.1. Taxonomy (NCBI): domain Bacteria; kingdom Bacillati; phylum Actinomycetota; class Actinomycetes; order Kitasatosporales; family Streptomycetaceae; genus Streptomyces; species Streptomyces sp. NBC_01116. The sequence continues at coordinate 5,251,465 of NZ_CP108644.1, read as the reverse complement.
GGCGGCCCGGCGTGCACCAGCGCCTCCGGGTAGCGGGCGATCACCGCGTCCGCGCCCGGTCCGACGTACCGCACGGCCCCGGCCCCGCCGCGCAGCGCGCCCGCGACCGCGAGGACGGCCGCGCCCGGGTAGCGCACGGACCCGGCGACGACGCCGACGACCCCGCGCCGGTACTTGTCGCTCTCCGGGCCGGGGGCCGGGAGCAGCGCGGCGACGTCCGCGTACTGGAGGGCCTCCAGGTCCGGCGGCTCGGGCAGGTCCGGGCCGAGCCCGATGTCCACCAGCCGCAGGGCCCCGGCGTGTTCGGCGGCCGGGTCGATCAGGAGGCCGGGCTTGTACGTGCCGAAGGTGACCGTCGCGTCCGCGCGGACCGCGTCGCCGTGCACCTCCCCGGTGTCGGCCTCCACCCCGCTCGGCAGGTCGACGGAGAGGACCGGGGTACGGTCCCGGGTCACCGTGTGGAGCAGCCCGGTGGCGTCCTCGCGCAGCCCGCCGCGCCCGCCGATGCCGGTGATGCCGTCCACGACGAGGTCGAGCACGCCGAGCCCGTCCGGCCCGTCGACGACCTGTCCCCCGGCCGCCAGCAGCGCGGCGAGGCCGCCGGGGTGGGCCCGGTCGGGGGCGAGCAGCAGGGCCCGGACGCCCGCGCCCCGGCGGGCCAGGCGGGCGCCCGCGTACAGCGCGTCGCCGCCGTTGTCGCCGCTGCCGACCAGGAGCAGGACCCGGGCCCCGTACACCCGGCCGTTGCGCCGCAGCAGATCGCCGCAGGCCACGGCGAGCCCGGCGGCGGCGCGCTGCATCAGGGCGCCCTCCGGCAGCCGCTGCATGAGGGCGGCCTCGGCGGCCCGTACGGTCTCCACGCTGTAGGCACGTCGCATGGGTCCCACCCTCCGCGATCACGGGGGCCGACGCCACCCCCGTACGCCCGACCCCGTACGCCCGACCCCGTGGGCCCGCCGCGCGTGCGGCGGTCTCACCCCCGCGGGTCGTCCGGCCGGGCGGGGTTCACCCCTCCGCGATGACCACGGCCGACGCCACGCCCGCGTCATGGCTGAGCGAGACGTGCCAGCCGCGCACGCCCAGTTCGGCGGCGCGGGCGGCGACCGTGCCGCGCACCCGCAGCCGGGGCTGCCCGCTCGCCTCGACCCAGACCTCCGCGTCGCTCCAGAGCAGCCCGCCGGGTGCGCCGAGCGCCTTGGCCAGGGCCTCCTTCGCGGCGAACCGGGCGGCGAGCGAGGCGATGCCGCGCCGCTCGCCGCTGGGCAGCGTCAACTCGCTGTCGACGAAGAGCCGGTCGGCCAGCTGGGGCGTACGCTCCAGCGCCGCGCCGAACCGCTCGATCTCGGCCACATCGATCCCGACCCCGATGATCACGACCCCACCCTCGCTGTTCCTGTCGCGCTCGCGCCCCGGACGCCCCGGGCCGCTCGCTCACTCCACGGTCACGGACTTCGCCAGGTTGCGCGGCTGGTCCACTTCGTTGCCGCGGGCCGTCGCGAGTTCGCAGGCGAAGACCTGGAGCGGCACGGTGGCGACCAGCGGCTGAAGCAGCGTAGGCGTTGCGGGGACCGTGATGAGGTGGTCGGCGTACGGGACGACGGCCTCGTCGCCCTCCTCGGCGACGACGATGGTGCGCGCGCCCCGGGCCCGGATCTCCTGGATGTTGGACACGATCTTGTCGTGGAGCACGGAACGGCCGCGCGGCGAGGGGACGATGACGACGACCGGGAGGCCCTCCTCGATGAGCGCGATCGGCCCGTGCTTCAGCTCGCCGGCCGCGAAGCCCTCGGCGTGCATGTAGGCGAGTTCCTTGAGCTTGAGCGCGCCTTCGAGGGCGACCGGATAGCCGACGTGCCGGCCGACGAACAGGACGGTGTCGTGGTGGGCGAGGGACCGGGCCAGTTCGCGCACGGGCTCCATCGTCGTGAGGACGCGGTCGACCTCGCCGGAGATCGCGGAGAGCTGGCGCACCACCGTACGGATCTCGTCGCCCCACTTGGTGCCGCGCACCTGCCCGAGGTAGAGCGCCACGAGGTAGCAGGCGACGAGCTGGGTGAGGAAGGCCTTGGTGGAGGCGACGGCGACCTCGGGCCCGGCGTGCGTGTAGAGGACGGCGTCGGACTCGCGCGGGATCGTCGAGCCGTTCGTGTTGCAGATGGCGAGCACCTTCGCACCCTGTTCGCGGGCGTGCCGCAGCGCCATCAGGGTGTCCATGGTCTCGCCGGACTGGGAGATGGCGACGACGAGGGTGCGCTGGTCCAGGATCGGGTCCCGGTAGCGGAACTCGCTGGCGAGTTCGGTCTCGCAGGGCAGCCGGGTCCAGTGCTCGATGGCGTACTTGGCGATCATCCCGGCGTGGAAGGCGGTTCCGCAGGCGACGATGACGACCTTGTCGACCTCCCGCAGCTCGGCGGCCGGGATGCGCACCTCGTCGAGGTGGAGCGTGCCCTCCCCGTCGACCCGGCCGAGGAGGGTGTCGGCGACGGCCCGGGGCTGGTCGGCGATCTCCTTGAGCATGAAGGAGGCGTAGCCGCCCTTCTCGGCGGCGGAGGCGTCCCAGTCGACGTGGTACTCGCGCACCTCGGCGGGCTCGCCGTCGAACCCGGTGACGACGACGCCCTCGCGGCTCAGCTCGACGACCTGGTCCTGGCCCAGCTCGACGGCGGACCGGGTGTGCGCGATGAAGGCGGCGACGTCCGAGGCGAGGAACCACTCGTCCTGCCCCACGCCGACGACGAGCGGGGAGTTGCGCCGGGCGCCGACGACGACGTCCGGCTGGTCCGCGTGCACGGCGACCAGGGTGAAGGCCCCCTCCAGCCGCCGGCACACCTGGCGCATGGCCTCCGCGAGGTCCCCGCCGGCCGAGAACGCCTCGGCCAGCAGATGCGCGACGACCTCGGTGTCCGTCTCCGACTCCAGGGCGTGGCCGCGCCCGGTCAGCTCGCGGCGCAGGGCCGCGAAGTTCTCGATGATCCCGTTGTGCACGACGGCGACCCGGCCCGCGTTGTCCAGGTGCGGGTGGGCGTTGGTGTCGGTGGGCGCTCCGTGCGTCGCCCAGCGGGTGTGCCCGATGCCGGTCCGCCCGGCCGGCAGCGGCCGGCTCCCCAGCTCCTTCTCCAGATTGACGAGCTTGCCCGCCTTCTTCGCGGCGGCGAGCCCGCCGTCCGCGAGAACGGCGACGCCCGCCGAGTCGTAGCCCCGGTATTCGAGGCGCTTGAGTCCTGCGACGACGACGTCCTGCGCCGACTGCATCCCGACATAACCCACGATTCCGCACATAGCGGCACCCTAAGGCCGGAAGCGCCTCGCGAGAGGAATGTTGGTCGCATACAATTTCTTGTACATGACCCACACGAAGGGCGGCCGGGCATGTCAGTGACCCAGATCGACATAGACGATGAAGCCCTGGAGCGGGCGATGGCCCTGTCCAAGGCCCGGACGAAGAAGGAGACGGTCAACCTCGCCCTGCGCTTCTACGCGGAACAGCAGGAGCGTGCGGCGCGGATCGGCCGCCACTTCGAGCGCGCGCGCGACTGGGCCGCGGTCGAGGACGCCGAGCGGCGGCATCGGGCGGAGAAGGACGGCCGGTGATCTATCTGCTCGACACCTCGGGCCTCGTCCGGCTGCTCTCCGATGCCTCTCTGCAGTCGGCGTGGTCCGAGGCGATCGAGGCCGGAACGATCGCCTCCTGCTACCCGCAGCGAGCGGAGTTCCTGTACGGCGCCCGGAATGCACGCGAGTACGACGAGATCGTGGAGATGTTCACCGACCTCTACCCGGACGTCTCCGTACCGAAGAGCGCGGGACGCTGGGTCGCCTCGGTCCAGCACCGCATGGCACGCGCCGGGCAGCACCGCAGCGCCTCCGCCGTGGACCTCGTCGTCGCCGCCACCGCGGCCCACCACGGTCTGACGGTCCTTCATGACGACCTCGACTACCGCACGGTCGCCCGGCACGCTCCCGACCTGGGCGAACACAGCGTGCACGACCTGGCCTGAGGCTCCGGTGCGGGCCCGTGCGGAGTTCCGCACCGGAGCGGGATCAGCCCATCAGGAGCACTGGACCCCCGTCACGAGCAGTACTGCGCCTCCTTGCCGATCGACCGGTACATGCAGTCCGCGTTCTCGATCAGCTGGAGCACCGCGTCCCGGTTGCGGGAGGTCTCGCGCTCGATGACCTCGTCGGGCGGGTAGAAGCCGCCGCCGGACGCCGAGCGGGGGTACATCTCGAAGGTGTAGCCGAAGATCTTCTGCGAGCCCCACAGCCAGTCGTCGATCGACCCGTCGGTGATGTACAGGTCGCTGGACTGCTCGGCGGTGTAGCCGTTGCTCGCCGCCATCTTCCGGCCCACCGCCGCGAACGCGTTGCGGTCGTCGGCGGTCATGCCGGGGGCGGTGTCGTTGTACGTGTAGCCGAAGGGCCACAGCACCAGTTCGCTGTACGTGTGGAAGTCGATGGCCGCCGTGATCTGCTGCTTCCCGCCGATCACCCGGCTGCGCACGAAGTCCGCCACGATCTTCGTCTCGGGGGCCGACTCGGCGGCCGGCCCGCGGTAGGTCTCCGACGACGGGCTGGTGGAGGATCCGCCGCAGCAGCCCCACTTGTAGGCCCAGTTGCGGTTGAGGTCGGTGCCGACCGCGCTGGAACCGGAGTTGGGCTGCCGGTTCTTGCGCCAGCTGCGGTACGAGCCGGAGGCGATGTCGTACTCCCCGCCGTCCGGGTTCATGTCCGGCACGATCCACAGCTCGCGGCCGTCGACCGCCTGCTTGATCCGGGAGTCGGAGCCGTAGCCCTGGCCCAGTTCGCGGAGCAGGTAGAGCGCCATCTCGACGGTCAGGTGCTCGCGGGCGTGCTGGTGGGCGGTGAACAGGACCTCGGGTTCGGCCTCGTCGGCGGCGACGTTGTCGCTGACCTTGACCGCGATGACGTCCCGGCCCTGGTAGGTCTTGCCGATGACGCGCTTGCTCATGATCGAGGGGTTCGCGGCGATGCGCGCGTCGATCGCCGCGTTCATCTCGGCGTAGTTGTGGTAGCGGGAGTCGGCGGGCGGGAAGTCGAGGGCGCCCACGCCGTCCGCCGCGCCCGGCCCGGCGTCCGGGGCGGGCAGGGCCTCCAGGACGTGGCCGCGCGCCCGGAGCTTCCGGGCCTGGGCCGCGTCCGCGGTGATCACGACGCCGTGGTCGTGGACCTCGTCGATCGAGACGCCCGCGCGGGCGATGTCGGTGCGGGCGGCAGGGGTGGTGCGCCCGGTGATCTCGTACTGGAGCGTCCGCTCGTCCGCGGCGACGGCCGCGTTCGGGGCCGAGGCCCCGGCGGTCGCCACGGCGGTGGCGGGAGCGGCGAGGGCGAGGGCGAGCAGGATGGTCAGGGCGGCGTTGCGCCGGGGCTTCGTCGGCCGGGATCTCCGTGCGGTGACGAGTCGCATGCTGGCATCTCCTGGGTCCGTCGGGGTGAGGGGGGGTGGAGCTGTGCGACGGGCACAGGATGAACTCATGTCATGAGCGGGTCAAGGCAAGGATTCCGGCCATCCCCTGCTGTTTGGCCGAACGGGAATCGACAGGAGAATGGCTCCGGGGGCCGCTTCGGGACGAGGCGGCACACGGAACGGTGGGGAGACAACGGGTGTCGGCGGAGAGTCTGACGACGGGTCAGTGGTGGATCGTGGCGGTGGCCGCGTCCGTGTCGTTCCTGGCGGCGGTCCACTTCTGCTTCAGGAACCGGAGGGCGACGGTCTACTCGGTGATCGCGCCCGTCCTCGGAGCGGGCACCGTCCTGGGGTTCGACGGCACACACGGGCACTCGGAGATGGAGGCGCTGGTCATCTTCTCCGTCTCGCTGCTCTCGCTGGCCCTGCTGGTCGTGGCCATACGGCCGGACATGGAGAAGATCCGGGCGAGTGCCCTGACCGGTGAGACCTACGAGGTCCCGAAGTGGAGGATCAACCTCTACGGGGTGCTGGTGGTGGCGTTCGCGGTGGTCGTGGTGTTCCTGCTGCTGTAGCCGCGGGGCCCCCGCTGTAGTTGCGGGGAACCTTGCTGGGGAAGGGGAAACGGGGACCTGCCGCTACCCCGCTCCCGTACTTCCCTGCCCCCTGCCCCCTGCTCCCTGCTCCCTGCCCCCTGCCCCCTGCCCCAGGCTTCCGGCTTCCGGCTTCCGGCTTCCGGCACAGCACGGCTACTCCCCCAGCTTCCGGCGCAGCGCGGCCCGCTCCGGCTCGGTGACCGGGAGCATCAGCGCCTCCCGGTACGCGTCGGCGGCCTCCCCGTCCCGCCCCAGCCGGCCGAGCAGGTCCCCCCGCGCCACGACGTACGGCGGGTACGCCCGCAGCCGGGGCTCCCCCGCCAACGCGTCGAGCAGCGCCAGACCGGCCGCCGGCCCGTCCCGCATCGCCACCGCCACGGCGCGGTTCAACGCCACCACGGGGGACGGGGTGAGCGTGAGGAGCACGTCGTACAGGGCCACGATCTGCGGCCAGTCCGTGGCCGCCACGTCCGCCGCCTCGTCGTGCAGGGCGGCGATGGCGGCCTGCACCCCGTACGGCCCGGCCGGTCCGCCGGTCAGCGCGCCGACGACCAGGGCGCGGCCCTCCCCGATCATCGGCCGGTCCCAGAGCCCCCGGTCCTGGTCCTCCAGGAGCACCGGCTCGCCCTCCGGCCCGGTCCGCGCGTCGCGCCGGGCGTGGACGAGGAGCAGCAGCGCGAGGAGCCCGGCGCACTCCCGCTCGGCGGGCAGCAGGCGGTGCAGTATCCGGGCCAGCCGGATCGCCTCCTCGGCCAGGTCGAGCCGCTGGAGACGGGGTCCGGAGCTGGCCGCGTACCCCTCCGTGAAGACCGAGTAGACGACCTGGAGGACTCCGGGCAGCCGCTGGGGCAGTTCGTCGGGGCCGGGCACCCGGAACGGGATACGGGCCTCGCGGATCTTCTTCTTGGCCCGCACGATGCGCTGGGCCATGGTCGCCGTCGGCACGAGGAACGCCCGCGCCACCTCCGGTGTGGTGAGCCCGGCGAGGCACCGCAGGGTCAGGGCGGTGCGGTCCTCGGCGGCGAGGGCGGGATGGGTGCAGGTGAAGAACAACTGGAGCCGTTCGTCCGGCAGTTCGCCGTCCCCGGCCCGGGGCAGGTCCGGAGCGGGGGCGGGCTCGGCGCGTTCCGCGTCGGCGGCGAGGACGGCGAGCCGGGCGGCGTACGCCTGGTCGCGCCGCAGCCGGTCCACCGCCCGACGCCGGGCGGTGGTCAGCAGCCAGGCCCCGGGCCGGGCGGGGACGCCCTCGGCGGGCCAGTGCCGCAGCGCGGCCTCGATCGCCTCGGACGTCACCTCCTCGGCCAGGTCGAGATCCCCGAACCTGCGGACGAGGGAGGCGAGCAGCAGCCCGCGCTCCTCCCGGAACACCGCCTCGACGGCTTCGGCGGCCACCCGGCCCCCGCGCGGGGGCACGCCCTTCCCCAGGCCCTCGCCCTCGCCCGGGGGCTCCTCCTCGCCCGGCACGGCTCTCAGGCCCCGAAGTCCGCGACCGGCCGGACGACGACCGAGCCGCCGTCCCGCGAGCCGGGACAGCGCGCGGCCCAGTCGAGGGCGGCGTCGAGGTCGGGCACGTCGATCACGAGGAACCCGCCCAGCAGCTCCCGCGTCTCGGCGAACGGCCCGTCCGTCACGGTCCGCTCCCCGGCCGGCGAGACCCGCACGGTGGTCGCGGTCACCAGATCGGCCAGCGACTCCCCGGAGACGTGGATGCCCGCGTCGCGTACGTCCTTGTCGTAGGCCATCCAGTCCTCGACGGTGCACTGGGGCGCGCCGCCCTGCTCGTCGACGGCTCCGCTGTGGATCAGCAGCATGTACTTCATGGTCGGCTCCTTCTCGCCTGTGTGTCGCGCCCGCCGTGCGGGTCGCCCTACACGATGACGACGAACGGGACCGGGCCCGATCGACACGCCGCCCGAACATTTTTCACGACGTCCCCCGCGACTTCTCGCGACTCACGGCAACCGGGCGACCCCTCCGACGCCCCGACGATCGCCAGGTGAAGCGAACGAGGAAGAAGCCCGGTCGCTACGTGCGCCCCGACAGGCTGCCGAGGAAGAAGGCCCGGACGTCCTCGGCGAACAGCTCCGGCACCTCCATCGCCGCGAAGTGACCGCCGCGGTCGAATTCCGACCAGTGCCTGATGTCGTACAACCGCTCGGCCAGCGGCCGCACCGACTGCGTGATGTCGTGCGCGAACACCGCCACGCCGACCGGCACCGGGCACGGCTCCGTCCGCCGCGCCGCCTCGCGGTGCAGCCGGGCCGAGGAGGCCGCGGTGGCGGTCAGCCAGTACAGCGATACGTCGGTGAGCATCCGCTCGTCGCCGATCGGCGTACGGGGGTCGGTCCACTGGGCGAAGCGCTCGGCGATCCAGGCCAGCTGACCGACGGGCGAGTCGGTCAGCGCGTAGCCGATGGTCTGCGGGGTGGCGGCCTGGAGAGCCTGGTACGGGGGGCGGTTCGCCATCATCCGCCTGACCTTGTCCAGCCGGGCCTCGTCCTCCTCGGACAGGTCGACGCCGGCGTCCGGGTCCGGCCGGGTCGGCAGGTAGTTGACGTGCACGCCGACCACCTGCTCGGGGGCCAGCGCGCCGAGAGCCGTCGAGATGCCCGAGCCGAAGTCGCCGCCCTGCGCGCCGTAACGCTCGTACCCGAGCCGGCGCATGAGCTCGGCCCAGGCCCGTGCGATCCGGACCATGTCCCAGCCGCGCTCGCGGGTCGGTCCGGAGAAGCCGTAGCCCGGGATGGACGGGATCACCAGGTGGAAGTCGCGCGCCAGCGGCTCGATCACGTCGAGGAACTCCAGGAAGGACCCGGGCCAGCCGTGGGTGAGTATCAGCGCGAGTGCGTCCGGTCTCGGGCACCGGACGTGGACGAAGTGAACGTTCTGGCCGTCGATCTCGGTGGTGAAGTGCGGAAGTTCGTTGAGCACGGCCTCGTGCTCGCGCCAGTCGTACCCGGTGCGCCAGAGGTCGGCCAGTTCCCTGAGCCGTGCCAGCGGGAAGCCGTAGTCCCACCCCGCGTCGGCGATCTCGTTGGGCCAGCGGGTGCGGGCGAGCCGGACGTTCAGGTCGTCGAGGTCGGACTGGGGAACGTCGATGCGGAACGACTTGATCATGGTGGTGGCTCCAAGGCTATGAGGTGGCGATCTCCGGACGGTCGGCTTGTTCCATGACGCCGGCTCCATATCGTTGGTCCAGCCAACGTTGGCTGGACCCACCCTATGCCTGATCGTGGGTGGGGCCAACAAGTTGTTACATTGCGTCCGTGGAAACGGAACACGGGACGCCGCAGCGGCTGCGCGCGCTGTCGAGCAGGCTGGTCAACCAGGCGGCGCTGGCCGCGAACCGGATCGTGGATCACGAGCTGGCCCGGGCCGGCGCCCGGCGCTACCACTACGCCCTGCTGGCGGCTGCCGAGGAGTACGGCCCGTCGAGCCAGGCCGACCTCGGGCGCCGTACGGGCATCGACCGCAGCGACATGGTGGCAACGGTCAACGACCTCGCCGAACGGCGGCTCCTGGAGCGCGCGCCCGACCCGGAGGACCGCAGGCGCAACGTCATCACCATCACCCCGCCGGGCCGGAGAGAACTCACCCGCCTCGACCGGCTGCTGGCCGCCGCGCAGGACGAGTTCCTCGCCCCGTTGCCCGCGGCCGACCGGCGGAACCTGATCGACCTGCTCAACCGCCTCGTGGATCATCACCGCGGCGACCACGGCTGAACGCGCCGCAGGGACCGCGGGAAGCAAGCACGGACCGCCACTACTGCCCGCACGTGCTCCCCGGCCCCGCCGTGGTGAGCCTTTGGTGAGCGCCTTGACGCATGCTGCGGAGTCAGGCGGTCCCGGCCTCCGGCCTCTGGACTGCTCACGCGCCGAGCAGGCACGGCTCGGCGGCATACGCCCAGCCCTCGCGGCATTCCCCGCAGCACCCCGGCACGGACGACCGGAAGGCCCGGTCGCAGTCGTCGCAGTTCTGGAGGGGGACGACGGGCACGGCGGCGGGCAGGGGCGGCGGAAGCAGCGCGACGAGCCGGTGCCGCACCAGCTTCGCCGGATGCCGGAGGGGCACGGGCGGGTCATCGGTGAGCGCGACCCGCACGGCATCAGGCCGCACGCCACGCTCCAGCCAGGCGGCGACTCCGGGGGTGAGCCGCTCCACGTCCGCCTCGGAGAGGACGAACAGGGGCGCGGAGACCTGGAGCCCGGCGAGCAGGCGGGCGGCCTCGTCGAACAACGCGGCGCTGGGCCTGCGGGGGAAGGGCAACGGCGGGGGCGGCGGCTTGGACGCGGTGGGCGCCGGCACGAGCCGGGGCGCGGGCGAGGACGAGGGAGCGGCGGCATCCGGTACGGGAGCGGGAGCGGGCTCCCGCTCAGGTGCACCTACGGGGGCGGGTGCGGAGGCGGGGACGGACACGGTGGCGGGGACGGCGGCGCAGGCGCGGGCTGAAGTCGCCACAGAGGCCACAGAGGGCGCAGAGGGCGCAGAGGGCGCAGAGGGCGCAGAGGCGGCCCCGGCCCGCCGGGCAGCAGCCTCCGGGTGGTTGTACGACTCCGTACGTGTGGCCATCCGCCCGCCCTGGACGCGTTCGCGGATGCGGCGCAGGAACCCGTGGCGCTCCAACTCCCGCAACGCGGCGGCGATGCGGGCCTCGCTCTCCGGGAAGACCGCGGCGAGCGCCTTGACGCCGATGCGCCTCCCGGCGGGCAGCGACTGGATGTGGGTGCCGAGGCCGATGGCCAGCAGGGACATGTCGCGGTGCTGGGAGAGCCGGTTGGAGATGATCGAGTACCCGTCGGTGAGCCGGATGTTGATGTGTACGACACCGGAGGACGGGACGCGCGAGGGCACGCTAATCTGCTGGGTATCCATCGGGAAGGCTCCTGCTTCCTCGGTGGTCAGGTCCTCGATCGGGATGCCAGTCCCGGCCGGGGGCCGTCTCATGTCTGGGGTGGTGGTCAGCGTGAGCATATGCCCGCCAACAGGTCATAAATCCAGCCCGGTTGGCACACTTCACCCATGCGAGTGATGACGCCCTCGCGCGCTTACGCGCCCGCGCGCCCGGCGGTGGCCACTGGCCGGATCAGGGTGGGGTTGGGTTATTTCCCCAGTACTTAAAAGCAGTACTCAAAAGCTTTTACGTCGCGGGCGACCGCGACGCGGTCCACCACGTCGCGGCCAAGCACATCCCGGCTCACCGGGTCGCGGTTCACCGGGTCGCGGCAGTCACGATCCGGTGAGCGCGCGGCAGTCACGATCCGGTGAGCGCCACCTCCGCCCAGACCGTCTTGCGCGGGAACGGCCCGTGCTCCGTGCCCCACCGCACCGACAACGCCTCGACGAGCAACAGCCCGCGCCCGCTCTCGGAGTCGGCGGCCGGGGCCTGCTTCTCCGGGAGGCGCTCACCCCGGGTGTCGACGACCTCGATGCGCAGGATGTCGTCGTACACGCTGAGCAGAATCCGGAAGTCTCGCCCCGGGACGTACCCGTGCAGGGCCGCGTTGGTCGCCAGTTCACCGATCACCAGGCTCGCGTCCTCCAGCGGCAGCCCCCAGGTGCGCAGTTGTTCGGTGGCGAGCAGCCGGGCGAGGCGAGCCCCCCGGCGGGTGGCGGAGAGCTGGACGGCGAACTGTCCCGTGCGTGCCCTCGGTTGGGTGATTCTCTGGTTCATGTCACTCAGAGTGTCCGGGCGTATCTACTCTGAGAAGCACTGACGTGAGTACGGACAGTGACTGTCCCCGGTGCGCCGGGCCCCGTCCCCGCCGTACACGTCCGGCACACGCATACGGGTGGAGGCTCCTGCCGCATGACTGACATGAACAACCAGGACCGCGAGGACCGCACGGCGCTCGACGGGGACGACGAGGACCGGGACTTCGGCCTGGAGGACGACTCCGGCGCGGTCATCGCGGCGGTCGGCCGGCAGATCAAGCTCTGGCGCGAGGCGGCCGGACTGCGGGCGGCCGAGCTGGGCACGGCCATCGGTTACAGCGAGAACCTGGTCTTCAAGGTCGAGGGCGGGCGGCGCATCCCGAAGCCGGAGTTCCTGGACCGGACCGATGACGTCGTGGGCGCGGGCGGCAAGATCGCGGCGATGAAGAAGGACGTGGAGGAGGCGCGGTATCCGAAGAAGGTCCGCGACCTGACGAAACTGGAGGCGGAGGCCGTCGAGATCGGTTCGTACGCGAATGGAGTGATCGACGGGCTGCTCCAGACCGAGGAGTATGCGCGCGCTCTGTACCGCGAGCGACGCCCCGCGTACAGCGAGGAAGACATCGAGCGTCTGGTGACGGCCCGCATGGCCCGGCAGGTGGTCTTCGACCGACGGCCCGCGCCGCTGCTGACCTTTGTCCAGGAGGAGTCGACCCTGCGCAGGCGGACCGGAGGCAGAATGGTCCTGCGTCGCCAGCTCGAACACCTGCTTGAGCTGAGCCAGTTGCGGCATGTCGAGATCCAGGTCATGCCGATGGAGGCGGAGGAGCACGCGGGCCTGGGCGGTTCACACGAGGTGATTAAGCTCAAGGACGGAAAGACGGTCGGGCACAACGAGGTCCAGCTCATCAGCGGGCTGATCACCAACCCGCGTGAGGTGCAGATCCTGGAGATGCGGTACAACCTGATCCGGTCACAGGCCCTCACTCCTCGGCTGTCACGGGAATTCATCGAGAAACTGCTGGGAGAGACATGAACAGCACCGAGCTGAGCTGGTTCAAGAGCAGTTACAGCACCAACGACGGCCCTCAGTGCATCGAGGTCGCCGCCGCCCCCTCCACCATCCACGTACGCGACACCAAACAACTCCCCGCCGACGGCCCGCACCTCGGCTTCGCCCCGGCCGCCTGGGCGGCCTTCGTCACGTACGCCTCACAGACCTGAGCCCTGCCCGCAACGCCGGTCGTGTGGGCCGACGACTTCTCGGCCACCTCGTCCTCGGCGTAGGGGAACGTGGAGCGGAGGCGGGAATCCGGGCAGTCGGGCCGGCGCGGGTCCCGGCCCGGCCGCCGTACCAGCGGCCGGGCCCGCACAGGGCCCGGCCGTTGTGGGAAACTCCCCGGCGCGCCCGGCTCACCGGGTGCTAGCCTCCCGTTCCGATCATCGTCAGCCGCCCGTTCGCCGACACGCCACGCGCTTCGTGCGCCAGGCCCCCCACCGGTCGCGTCCGCCGCCAGAGCCCGAGGACCGACGTGTCTCCGACCGACCCCGACCTGATACGCGCGGAGTTCGATCTCTGCCGCCAGATCCCCTCCCTCGTGGACCTCCGCACCGCCGTACGCGGGAACGACTGGAACACCGTGGAGGCGTACTTCGACTTCCTGGACGACGAGGACGAGCGTGCCGTGGCCGCGAACGTCGTCGCCGACCTCAGTTCCTCCGAACGCTTCCTGGAACGCGCCGCGGCCGACCACGGGTCCCCCCTGGCCCGGACGCTGCTCGCCGCGCGCTACATCATGGTGGGCTGGGACATCCGTGGCTCGTACACGGCGGAGCACGTGTCGCGGGATCAGTTCCAGGCGTTCCACGCCTGGCTGCGGCGTGCCGAACAACTGCTGATCGGCGTGTGCGCCGACGAGCCGGCGTACGCCCTCGCCTGGACGTCCCGGCTGACGACCGCCCGGGGACTGGAACTCGGGGCGAGCGAGGTGCGCCGGCGGTACGACCGGCTGGCGGAGCATCACCCGCACCACATCCAGGCGCAGATCCTGCTGCTCCAGCAGCTGTGCCCCAAGTGGGGCGGCCGGTGGGAAGACGCGTTCGGCTTCGCGCGGGCGTGCATGGACGCGGCTCCCGCGGGAAGCCACGCGGGACGGCTGGTGGCGCAGGCGCATCTGGAACGCTGGCTGGACGGCAGTGACACCGGGCCGGGCGACTACCTGCGCCCGGCCGAGGTGCGCGACGACATCCTCGCGGCCGCCGACCGGTCCGTACGGCACCCGGACTACCGGCCGGGCTTCCACTGGGTGGGCGACCACAACGACTTCGCCGGGGCCCTGAGCCTGGGCGGTCACTACCGGGAGGCGGCCCCGTACTTCCGCACGCTCGGGGACAAGGCGACCGAGACCCCGTGGGGTTACTGGGGCGACCGGGAAGTGCAGTTCCTCAAGCACCGCAGACGCGCCATGGCGAAGGGCTGACCGACGATGACACAGCAGACCGACGGGCCCGCCGCCACCGCGCAGCCCGCACAGCCCACGAGCGCCCCCGCTTCCCCGGAACGCGGGCTCATCACCGCCACCGAGGTCGACCACATCCCGACCCTGCTGGCTCCCACGTCCGGCGGCCCGGTCACCGCCGGGCTGTACTTCCGGGTCGGGGCGGCGGACGAGACGCTCGCCACGGCCGGCCTCACCCACCTCGTGGAGCACCTGGCGCTGCACCGGCACGGTGTCTCGGACCTCCACTACAACGGCTCCACCGCCGCCACCCACACCCACTTCGTGGTGTCCGGGACCATCGAGGAGGTCGTCACCTACCTCAACGGGGTCTGTGCCTCCCTGCGGGACCTGCCGGTCGAACGGCTCGCCACCGAGCGGGAGATCCTGCGGACCGAGCAGGCGGGCCGCGGCCGGGGCCCCAACCACTCCCTGCCGCTGTGGCGTTACGGGGCCCGGGGCTACGGGCTCGTCACCTACCCGGAGTACGGCACGCTGCACCTGACGGCCGACGCGGTGCGCGACTGGGCCAGGACCTGGTTCACCCGGGACAACGCGACCCTGTGGATCACCGGCGACACCGTGCCCGAGGGGCTGGACCTGACCCTGCCGGCGGGCCGGCGGCAGCCGCTGCCCGCACCGTCCTCGGCCCTGCCCGTCACCCCTGCGTACATCACGGGCGGCAGCGGCGGAGTGGTGCTGGACGGCATCGTGCGGCGCAGTTCGGCGGCGTCCCTCTTCGCGGACGTGCTGGGCCGGGCGCTCTACACGGACCTGCGGCAGAAGGGCGGCTACTCCTACACCGCCGACTGCGGCTACCACCCGCGCGACAACGACCACGCGACCATCACCGCCTACGCGGACGCGCTCCCGCAGAAGCAGGACGCGGTGGTGGGCGGTTTCATCGACGTACTGGCACGGCTGTGCGCCGGAACGATCGGGCAGGCCGAGCTGGACTCGGCCCGGTCGAAACGCCTCAAGCAGTACGAGACCCCGGACCTCGGCGCGGCCTCTCTGCCCTCGCACGCACTGAACGTACTGACGGGACACGCCAACCTCACCCCCGAGGAACAGCGCGCCGAACTGGCCGCCGTCACCGTCGAGGACCTGCGCGACGTGGCCCGCGAACTGCACGCCTCCGCCCTGATCCAGGTACCGGGGCGGCCCGTGGACTGGGCGGGCTTCACCGAGGCTCCGCAGTGGTCGACCCCGGTGGACCCCGCCCCGGCGAGCACCGTGCACCGGTCACGGGCCGACCACAACGTGAGCCTGGCCGTCGGACCGGAGGCCGTCACCCTGGCCACACCCGCCGGGCAGATCACCGTGCGGTACGACGCGTGCGCCGCGATGCGCGTCTTCCCGGACGGGGCCCGGCACCTCATCGGCTTCGACGCGTTCGTGGTGGAGGTGGAGCCGACGCTGTACGCGAAGCTCACCCCGGACCGGATCGCGGTCATCGACGCGGAGGTCCCGGCCGGGGCCGCGGTCCCCATGCCCGCACGCGACCCGGACGAGGTCCCGCAGCCCCCCGCGCGACGCGGCGTGCTGAAGGGCCGGGCGCTGGGGATGCTGCGCTCCCTGCGGCCGGGGCGCGGCTGACAGGCCGCGCGGAACACGGAGCACGGAAGGGCGGAACACGGAAAGGCGGCGGGCCCGTGCCGGCAGGCCCGCCGCCGCCCGGCTGCGGCCGGTGACGGTGCCTGTGCGCCTTTCCGCCCGGCACCATGCCGGCCGTGAACCTTTCCGGCCGCTGCGGACAACAGGGGTGACAGTCACACCGACCGACGCACCCCTGGAGGCGCAGTGACCGGACCACCTCCGGCCCGCCCCGACACCGAGCACGAGGGCGAGGGCCGGGCGAGAGACGACGCGGACGTCATCGCGCAGTCCCTCGACGAACCCGAACTGTTCGCCGGGCTGTACGACCGGCATGCCCCGGACATCCACCGCTACGCCGCCCGCCGCCTCGGCGAGGGCGCGGCGGACGACATCACGGCGGAGACGTTCCTCATCGCGTTCCGCACGCGGAGCCGCTACGACACCGCCCACCGGCTGGCCCGGCCCTGGCTGTACGGCATCGCCGCCAACCTGATCGGCAAGCACCGCCGTACCGAGGTCCGCGCGCTGAAGGCGCTGGCCCGCACCGGCCACGACCCGGTGGCCGCGTCCTGGAGCGACCGCTCGGACGACCGGCTGACCGTCCAGGCCCCCCTGGCGGGGGCACTCGCCTCGCTCTCCACCGGCGACCGGCACGTCCTGCTGCTCGTCGCCTGGGCGGACCTCGGCTACCAGGAGGTGGCCGACGCGCTGCGGATACCGCTGGGCACGGTCAGATCCCGGCTGAACCGGGCCCGCCGCAAGGTC
This sequence comes from Streptomyces sp. NBC_01116, assembly GCF_041435495.1. Lineage (NCBI taxonomy): Bacteria > Bacillati > Actinomycetota > Actinomycetes > Kitasatosporales > Streptomycetaceae > Streptomyces > Streptomyces sp. NBC_01116. Next base: position 5,234,930 of record NZ_CP108644.1, on the reverse strand, counting down.
CGCGAGGCCCTCAGCACCGATCCCGCGTTCACCTCGGCCGAACAGGAGCTGAACCCGTCATGGACGAACTGACCCGGCTGCGGGAGCTGCGCGCAGACGCCCCCGTACCCGACCGCGCCGCCCTCGCCCCCGGCCGCGCACGCCTGACCGACGCCATCGCGGGCCGGAACCGCCGCGCCCGCGGGCTGCGGGCCGACTGGCGGTTCGCCTCCCTCGGCGCGGTGGTGGCGATCACCGCGGCGGCGCTGTTCATCACCCAGCTCGTGGACACCCCCGCGCCCCGGCCCTCGGCCCCGGCGACCGTGGCGGGCGACCTCGACCTGTCCGGCCCGGAGGCCGCCCTGGGGCGGGCCGCCGACTTCCTGGAGCGGCAGGAGGTGCCCCCGGAGCCGAGGACCGACCAGTGGATCTACCTCTGGCAGGTCGGCGGAGTGCCGGCCCAGCCGACCAGGAAGGACGGGTCGGAGCCCGAAGTGAAGGGCACCTTCGAAGTGCCGGATCCCGAGCCCTCCTGGATCCCGTACGACGACAAGGCCGCGGAGAACGACGAGTCCGACACGGACTACCGGACCGCCCGCGAGTCCTACGAGATCGCCGCGGATCTCCCGGAGGAACCCGAGGCCCTCCTCGCGGCACTGCGGAAGGTCTTCCCCACCGGCAGCGGACCCGACGGACCCCCCGAGGCCAAGGACGAGCACAGCTTCCGCGCCCTGCACGTCCTGCTGGAGTCCTACCCGATCCCGCCCGACGCTCTGGCCCGCATCTACCGGGCGATGGCCACGGTCGGCGACGTAAAGGTGACCGACCACCTGATCCGGGACGCCTCCGGCCGCCAGGTCATCGCCGTGACCCGCGAACACGACGGAGGTGACACCCGGCGCGAGATCCTCATCGACCCCGTCGACTACAGCTACGCGGGAATGCGCGACGTGGTCACCAGGACCCACGAGGTCTCCGCCCCCGATGACCCCATTGCCATGGTCTACCGGCGCGGCGACGTCCTGATGGACGTCGCGAGGGTCAAGGCGGCCGTCGTCGACGCCAAGGGCCAGAAGCCCTGACCGTACCGCTCGCTCGCACCGTCCACGGGCGCGGGCCCGGTGTCCGGCACAGGGGAGCGGACACCGGGCCCGCGGCCATCGGCCGCCCCCGCCCCACCACCCACGTGACCGAGCCCACCCCCCACACCGTTAAAACTCCCGCAACAATGAACAGGTGATCACCTCACCCGCACGGAGCCCCCACCGTCGCACCGAGCACGCGCCGACCCCCTACGTCGACCTCTCGCGCGACGAGTGGAGCGCACTGCGGGACAAGACACCGCTGCCGCTGACCGCCGACGAGGTGGAGCGGCTGCGGGGGCTCGGGGACGTCATCGACCTGGACGAGGTGCGGGACGTCTACCTGCCGCTCTCCCGGCTGCTCAACCTGTACGTCCAGGCCACCTCCGGGCTGCGCGGCGCGCTGAACACCTTCCTCGGGGACGCCGGGAACGGGCACGGGGCGCAGCGCGGCACCCCGTTCGTCATAGGGGTCGCGGGCAGTGTCGCCGTAGGCAAGTCCACCAGCGCCCGTATCCTCCAGGCGCTGCTGGCCCGCTGGCCCGAGCACCCGCGCGTCGAGCTGGTGACCACGGACGGGTTCCTGCTGCCGATGAAGGAGCTCAAGGCGCGCGGGCTGACCTCCCGCAAAGGGTTCCCGGAGTCCTACGACCGGCGCGCCCTGACCCGCTTCGTCGCCGACATCAAGGCGGGCAAGGACGAGGTGACCGCACCCGTCTACTCGCACCTGATCTACGACATCGTCCCCGGCGAACGGCTCACCGTGCGCCGCCCCGACATCCTCATCGTCGAGGGCCTCAACGTCCTCCAGCCCGCGCTGCCCGGCAGCGACGGCCGCACCAGGGTCGGGCTCGCCGACTACTTCGACTTCAGCGTGTACGTGGACGCCCGCGCCGAGGACATCGAGACCTGGTACCTGAACCGCTTCCGCAAGCTGCGCGCCACCGCGTTCCAGGACCCGTCCTCGTACTTCCGCAAGTACACCCAGGTCTCCGAGGACGAGGCACTGGACTACGCGCGCACCATGTGGCGGACCATCAACAAACCGAATCTGCTGGAGAACGTCGCGCCGACGCGCGGCCGTGCCACCCTGGTGCTCCGCAAGGGCCCGGACCACAAGGTCCAGAAGCTGTCCCTGCGCAAGCTCTGAGCCAGCTCCGACCGCTTCGCCCTGGGGAGGCCGCCCACGTGCTGCACCTGCGTCTGATCGTGCCCGCCGACACCACGGACGAGGTCGTGTCCCTGCTGGAGTCGACCGTCGGCACCGCCCATCTGGTGGTCCTGCCGGGCGCCGCCCGCTCCCCCGCCGGCGACGTGGTGATGTGCGACGTGGCGCGCGAGGCCGGCGACGAGCTGATCGGTGCGCTGCGCCGCCTCGGCATCGACCGGACCGGGTCGATCACCATGGAGAACATGGAGCTGACGCTCTCCGACCACGCCGACCGGGCGGAGGAGGAGGCGCCCGGCGATGGTGCCGACGCGGTGCTGTGGGAGGAGCTGACGGAGGCGACGCACGAGGAGTCGACGTTCTCCATCACCTACGTCTCCTTCCTCGCCCTCGCCACGATGCTCGCCGCCTGCGGGGTGATGCTCGACAACGCGGTGCTGATCGTGGGCGCGATGGCGGTCGGCCCGGAGTTCGGTCCGCTGGCCGGGATCTCCACGGCCCTCGTGCAGCGCGCCCCGCGCCTGGTGGCGCGGTCACTGTGGGCCCTGGTCGGCGGCTTCGCCCTGGCGATGCTGATCACCGCGGGCTTCGCCTGGCTGATGGACGCCTTCGGCCTCTTCAACAGCGGGATGATCGACAAGCCCCGGCCCAACACCGGGTTCATCTGGCACCCGGACTGGATGTCGTTCGTCGTGGCGTTCCTCGCGGGCGTCGCCGGGACGCTCTCGCTCACCTCCGCGAAGTCCGGGGCGCTGATCGGGGTGGCGATCTCGGTGACGACCGTCCCGGCCGCCGCCAACGCGGCCGTCGCGTTCAGCTACTCCGACTACCAGCAGACCGTCGGATCCGGGCAGCAGCTGCTCGCCAACCTCGGCGGGATCATCCTCGCGGGCACGCTGACGCTGCTGCTCCAGAAGGCCCTGCTGAGGTTCCGGCGCGCGCGGAAGCCCTCACCCAGCACACCAGGGACTTCCGTGCGCACCTGACCGTGCGCCGGGCCGCCTGCTCCTGCCGGTGCGAACCGTGCGGGGCCGGTGTAGAGAGGAGGCATGTCCCAGCGCCGCACAGGACCCCGCCCCCGGTGGGCGCTGGTCGCCATCCCGATCGCCTGGATCGTCGCGGTGTCCGTGATCGACGTGCTCGCCCCGCCCGACATCCATCTCGGTCCGCTGCTCGTCGCGGCCCCGGCGATCACGCCGTCGTTCGGCGGGCCCCGGACCGTGGGCCTGGTCGCGGCGCTGGCGGTCGTCGCGCAGACGCTCATCGGGGTCATCCGCGATCCTGACGATCTTCTCTCGGCCAACCACGAGGCACAGATCATCGCCCTGATCCTGGTCGGCACGAGCCTGGTGGTCTTCTGCGTCCTGCGGGAGCGTCGCGCGGAGGAGCTGACGCAGGTGCGGTACGTGTCCGAGGTCGCCCAGCGCGTGGTCCTGCCGCCGCTGCCCGGGAAGCTCGGCCCCCTGCGCGCCTCCGCCCTCTACCTCGCCGCCGAGGCCCGGATCGGCGGGGACCTGTACGCGGCGGCGCGCACCACCTCCGGAACCCGGCTGATCGTCGGCGATGTGCAGGGCAAGGGGATGACCGCGGTCAACGACGCCGCCCTGCTGCTCGGAGCGTTCCGCGTCGCCGCCCACCGCGAGGCCGCCCTCGACGAGCTGATGACCTACCTCGACCGGAGCGTGTGCTGGGACCTGACGGAACCGGGCGAGACGAGCCGCTACGGAGAAACGTTCATCACCGCCACCGTCATGGACATCCCCGACCGGAACGGCCCGGTCCGGATGATCTCCTGCGGGCACCCGCCGCCGGTGATCCTGCACGACGGCCGGCCGACGACGATCGACGTCCGTCGCCCCGCGCCCCCGCTGGGCCTGGGCGAACTGACCTCCCCCCGGTACCACGTCGACAGCTTCCCGTTCGAGCCGGGAGACCTCCTGCTGGTGCACACGGACGGCGTCACCGAGGCCCGCGACGCCACCGGCGCCTTCTACCCGCTCACCGACCGCATCACCGGCTGGAGCGAGAGCGACCCCGACGCCTTCCTCACCCGCTTCCGGCACGACCTGCTGCGCCACGTCGGCGGCCACCTGAACGACGACGCCGCCATGGTCGTCGTCACCCGCCCCTCGCTACCAGGGACGTGACCACGCGACATCACACCGAACAACGCCGCACCGCACCGCGCGACCACCCGGCACCGTACGCGAAGGCCCCCGGCGACCACATGGATTCCCGTGGTCGCCGGGGGCCTTCCGCACGCGGCGCGAAGGGGCGTCGCAGCTCAGCCCAGCGCGGACTTCACCACATCGGCCAGCCGGCCCGCGACGGCCCGCGCCTGCTCGATGTCGGCGGCCTCGACCATGACCCGCACCAGCGGCTCCGTGCCCGACTGGCGCAGCAGTACGCGCCCGGTCTCGCCCAGCTCGCGTTCCGCCTCGACGACCGCGGTGGCCAGCTCGGAGGAGGTGTTCACCCGGGTCTTGTCGACGTCGGGGACGTTGATGAGGACCTGCGGCAGACGCTGCATGACCCCGGCCAGCTCGGCGAGGCTCCGGCCGGTGGCGGCGAGGCGGGCCGCCAGCATCAGGCCCGTCAGCGTGCCGTCGCCGGTCGTGGCGTGGTCCAGGACGATGACGTGCCCGGACTGCTCGCCGCCGAGCGCGAAGCCCTCGGCCTTCATCGACTCCAGGACGTACCGGTCGCCGACCGCCGTCTGGACGAGCCGGATGCCCTCGCGCTCCATGGCCAGCTTGAAGCCGAGGTTCGACATCACGGTGCCGACGACGGTGTCCTTGCGGAGCTGACCGGCGTCCCGCATCGCGAGGGCCAGCACGGCGAGGATCTGGTCGCCGTCGACCTCCTCGCCCGAAGCGTCCACTGCGAGGCAGCGGTCGGCGTCGCCGTCGTGCGCGATGCCGAGGTCGGCCCCGTGCTCGACGACGGCGGCGCGCAGCAGCTCCAGGTGGGTGGAGCCGCAGCCGTCGTTGATGTTCAGGCCGTCCGGGTCCGCCCCGATGGTGACGACCTCGGCCCCGGCCCGCGCGAACGCCTCGGGCGAGACCCGGGCGGCGGCGCCGTGCGCCTCGTCCAGGACGACCTTGAGACCGTCGAGCCGGTTGGGAAGGACGCCGATGAGGTGGGCGACGTACCGGTCGAAGCCCTCCGTGTAGTCGGTGACCCGGCCGACGCCGGCGCCGGTCGGGCGGTTCCACGGCTCACCCGTGCGGTGCTGCTCGTAGACCGTCTCGATGCGGTCCTCCAGCTCGTCGGCGAGCTTGTGACCGCCGCGCGCGAAGAACTTGACGCCGTTGTCGGGCATCGCGTTGTGGCTGGCGGAGAGCATCACGCCGATGTCCGCGCCGAGCGAGCCGGTCAGATACGCCACGGCGGGCGTCGGCAGGACGCCGACGCGCAGCACGTCCACACCGGCGCTGGCCAGGCCCGCCACGACGGCGGCCTCCAGGAACTCTCCGGAGGCCCGCGGATCACGTCCGACCACGGCGGTCGGGCGATGGCCCGCGAAGGTGCCCGCCTCGGCGAGTACGTGCGCCGCCGCGACCGAGAGGCCGAGCGCGAGCTCGGCCGTCAGATCGGCGTTGGCGACACCGCGTACTCCATCCGTACCGAAGAGTCGTCCCACTGGTGTCCTCCGAAGTGCTCCGAAACCACAAACCACTGCACAGCAAACGAACTGAGCAACCGAACCATGCAAGCAACGCAATCAACGCGAGCAACGCTTGCAGGACAAGCGGCGAACAACCGCGAAGAGGCACGTCGGGCGGCGTGGCGCGACCGACCTGCCGATGCGCGACAGCGCTCACCGGGGTCGCGGTCCGTCGCGGTCCCGTCCCGTCCTGTCCAGTCCGGCCCAGTTCCAGTCCAGTCCGGCCCAGCCCCGGTCCGATGAACGCCTTATGCCGTTATACGCCCGCGAGCGCCGATAAACGAACGCCCCAGCGGCACGGAGTGTGCCGCCGGGGCGAACGTGGCAGTCGAGCAGGCGATGTTTAGCGCTTGCTGTACTGCGGGGCCTTACGGGCCTTCTTGAGACCGGCCTTCTTGCGCTCGACCGCACGGTCGTCGCGGGAGAGGAAGCCGGCCTTCTTCAGCGTGGCGCGGTTGTTGTCCACGTCCGCCTCGTTCAGCGAGCGGGCCACACCGAGGCGCAGCGCGCCGGCCTGGCCGGAGACACCGCCACCCGAGATGCGGGCCACGACGTCGTAGCGACCGTCGAGCTCGAGAACCTTGAAGGGCTCGTTGACTTCCTGCTGGTGCACCTTGTTGGGGAAGTAGTCCTCAAGGGTGCGACCGTTGATCTTCCACTTGCCGGTGCCCGGGATGATCCGGACGCGGGCGATGGCGTTCTTGCGACGGCCAAGGCCGGCCGCGGGCTGCGGGTCGCCGAAGCGGCCCGCGAGCGACTCGGAGGTGTACTCACCCTCGACGGGGACCTCGGACTCGAAGGTGGTCACCTCGGCGAAGGTCTCCTCGCCCTCGGTGCCCTCGACGGGGGTCTCAACAGTGGTCTCGGCCACGATTCTCCTCAGATCTTTCTGTATGTCTTAGGGGGTGGCCGGAACTACTGCGCGACCTGGGTGATCTCGAACGGGACCGGCTGCTGAGCAGCGTGCGGGTGCTGGTCGCCCGCGTAGACCTTGAGCTTCGAGAGCATCTGACGGCCCAGGGTGTTCTTGGGGATCATGCCCTTGATGGCCTTCTCGACGGCCTTCTCGGGGTTCTTCGAGAGCAGCTCGTCGTAGCGCACCGAACGGAGACCGCCCGGGAAGCCGGAGTGGCGGTACGCCATCTTCTGGGTCTTCTTGTTGCCGGACAGGTGAACCTTGTCGGCGTTGATGATGATGACGAAGTCGCCCATGTCCATGTGGGGGGCGTAGATCGCCTTGTGCTTGCCTCGGAGGAGGTTCGCAGCCGTGGTGGCCAGACGGCCCAGGACGATGTCCTGAGCGTCAATGATGTGCCACTGGCGCGTGACATCGCCGGGCTTGGGGCTGTACGTACGCACTTCGCAGCCTTCGCTTCTTCAGTGGATGGGATCCAGACACACGGCACCTCTGAAGCGATATGCAGCTGGGGCTCACAATGCCGGGGACGCTGCCCGTATGCGAGCCACTGGTAACTGCTCCAGGGAACCTACGTAAGGCCCTTCGCGTGAGAACGACGAAGCCAATACGTATAACAAACGGAGAGCCTACCGGGGAGCCCCCGCACGGGTCAAAACGACCCCGCTGAACCGGCCCCCGCCGCCCTCACTCGGCTTCGCCGCACCCTCCCGGCCCCGCCGAAGCCCGAGGCGACGTTCCCAGCCCCGCCGCACCCCTCCCGGCCCGGCCGACGCCCGAGGCGCCCTTCCTCAGCCCCGCCGCACCCTCCCAGCTCCGCCGCACCCCTCCAGCCCCGCCGGCGCTTGAGGCGACCGTTCCCAGCCCCGCCGGCGCTTGAGGCGACGTTCCCAGCCCCGCCGGCGCTTGAGGCGACCGTTCCCAGCCCCGCCGGCGCTTGAGGCGACGTTCCCAGCCCCGCCGGCGCTTGAGGCGCGGGGGCCCGGGGGCAGCGCCCCCGCAACGACGCCGCACGGCCCCCCGCACCCGCACCCACCCCGACTCCCCGCCGCCGACCGCCAAGGTCACCGCACCCGCTCCACCCTCCGCTCGTCCCACACCGGCTCCGCCGTCTCCCGCACGACGCCGTCCGACCCGAAGACCAGATACCGGTCGAAGGACTTCGCGAACCACCGGTCGTGCGTGACGGCCATCACCGTGCCGTCGTACACCTCAAGACCGTCCTGCAACGCCTCCGCCGACTCCAGGTCCAGGTTGTCCGTCGGCTCGTCCAGCAGCAGCGCCGTCGTGCCGGCCAGCTCCAGGAGCAGGATCTGGAACCGCGCCTGCTGCCCGCCGGACAGCTTCTCGAACGGCTGGTCCCCCTGCCGCTCCAGCTCGTAGCGCCGCAGCACCGACATCGCCCCGCCCCGGTCCTTGGCGTGCTCGGACCAGAGGATCTCCACCAGCGTCTTGCCGAGCAGCTCCGGATGCGCGTGCGTCTGGGCGAAGTGCCCGGGCACGACCCGCGCCCCGAGCTTCCACTCCCCCGTGTGCGCCACCGGCTCCCCCGCCAGCAGCCGCAGGAAGTGGGACTTGCCCGACCCGTTGGAGCCGAGGACCGCGACCCGCTCCCCGTAGTAGATCTCCAGGTCGAACGGCTTCATCAGCCCGGTCAGCTCCAGGCCCTTGCAGGTCACCGCCCGCACCCCGGTCCGGCCGCCGCGCAGCCGCATCCTGATGTCCTGCTCGCGCGGCGGCTCCGGCGGCGGGCCGGCCTCCTCGAACTTCTTGAAGCGGGTCTGCATCGCGTGGTAGCGGTTCGCCATGTCGGGGCTGTTCGCCGCCTGCTGCCGCATCCGCAGGACGAGCGCCTTCAGCCGGGCGTGCTCCTCCTGCCAGCGCCGCAGCAGCTCCTCGAAGCGGGCGAAGCGCTCCTTGCGCGCGTCGTGGTACGTGGCGAAGCCGCCGCCGTGCACCCATACGTCGCTGCCCGCCGGACTCGGCTCGACACTGACGATCTTCTCGGCGGCACGGGACAGCAGCTCCCGGTCGTGGGAGACGAAGAGGACCGTCTTGCGGGTCTCCTTCAGCTTCCCCTCCAGCCACCGCTTGCCCGGCACGTCCAGATAGTTGTCCGGCTCGTCCAGCAGCAGGACCTCGTCGGGCCCGCGCAGCAACGCCTCCAGCACCAGCCGCTTCTGCTCGCCGCCGCTGAGCGTGCGGACCTCGCGCCACTGCGCCTTCTCGTACGGGACGCCCAGCGCGGCCATGGTGCACATGTCCCAGACCGTCTCGGCCTCGTAGCCCCGCGCCTCCGCCCAGTCGCTCAGCGCCTGGGCGTACGCCATCTGCGCGGCCTCGTCGTCGACGGTGAGGATGCGCTCCTCGGCCGCGTCGACGGCCTTGGCGGCCTCCCTGATCCGAGGCTGCGCCACGGACACCAGGAGGTCCCGTACGGTCCGCTCGTCCCGCACCGAGCCCACGAACTGCGGCATGACGCCGAGCCCGCCGCTCACCGACACCGTGCCGCCGTGCGGCTGGAGCTCACCGGCGAGCAGCCGCAGCAAGGTCGTCTTCCCCGCGCCGTTCGCCCCGACGAGCGCGACGACGGCCCCGTCGGCCACCCGGAACGAGGCGTCGCCGAGCAGCACCCGCCCGTCCGGTAGGTAGTACTCCAGGTGGCCTGCTTCGAGATGTCCCATACAGAGCATTGTCACGGTCCGCGAACTCCTGGCCCAACCGGTTTACGTCACCCCCTGAGACCGACCGGCAATCGAGGGGCGGCGTCGCGGGGCTGGGCACGCTCCTTCTCCCACCCCCCAATTGCCGGTCGGTCTAAACTGCGCGCATGAGCTTTGGGCAAGGGGGGGCCTCCTGGGGGCCCGGGGGCGACGGGACTCCGGACTGGGCGGCGCTGGCGGAGGAATCCGCGGCGCGCGCCCGCCGGAAGAAGCTGATGATGATCGGCGGTGGCGCACTGGCCACCGTGGCGATAGGCGCGATCGTGACCACGGCCGTGGTCACGTCGAACGGCGGCGGCACGGGCAAGGCGGACAAGAACGCGAGCCGGCTGCCCGCGCCCGCCGACCTCCCGGAGGACACGTCGGCGCCCGCGCCCTCGTTCTCCTCGGTCGCACCGCCGCCCCCGCCGGACCCCAAGGAGTACATCTCCAGCGCCAAGAAGGACAGGGCGCCGATCACCGCCGACGGGTTCTTCCCCGGCAAGCGGCTCACCATGGGCGGCCGCGTCCACCTCAAGGGCGCGACGAGCGACACCGCGAAGTGCGCGACGGGCACGCAGGGCGCCCTCGGCTCGGTCCTCGTGAACAACGGCTGCGACCGGCTCATCCGGGCCACCTACCGCAAGGACGGGGTGGCCGTCACGGTCGGCGTCGCCGTCTTCGAGACCGAGGCCCGCGCGAAGAAGGCCGTCGACCAGAGCTCGGGCGGCCTCGCCTCCCTCAGCGGCGGAGGCATCGACACCTTCTGCCGGGGCGGCACGGTCTGCCTGCGCACCGCCAACTCCTACGGCCGCTATGCCTACTTCACCGTCGGCGGCTTCCTCGACGGCAAGCGGGTCACGGCGGCCGACAAGGGCGTCTACGCGGTCAACAAGGACCTGACGAACTTCACGTTCCGCCAGATCCACCGCCGGGGCCAGCTCCAGGCCTCGCAGGCGGTGCAGGCCGGTTCGTAGCCGGGCCACCCCGGCAGGATCACGCACGAGGCTCAGAGGCTCAGAGGCTCAGAGGCTCAGAGGCTCAGAACTCCAGGTCCCAGGTCCCAGGGCACCGCGCACCCCCACCGAAGCTGAACGTGTTCAATAATGGACACGCGAGGGCCCCTGCCCCCGCCGGGGGGCGCGGGCCCTCCGCACGCCGAGGCACGTGCGAAGGACGACTCCCATGAGCAACCCGGCAGCCCCGACCGAGGCCAGAGCCTGGAGCGCCCCCGGGCCCCGGAGGAAGGCCCGCCGCTTCGCCGTCGGCTACATCGGCCTGGTCCTGGCCATCGCCCTGGCCTACGAGCTCGCCGGCCGCCCGTCGGCCCTCGACGCGACGACGGCCCTGATGTCCTTCCCGGGCACCGTCCTGGTGCTGGTCGCCTTGGTCTATCCGCTGGTCATGCTGCTCGGCGACAGCTCCGGGACGGAGGAGACCGGGTTCAGCCTCCTCACGCCCCTGTTCCAGGGGGCCGGGGCGCTGGCCAACGTCCTGATCGTGTGGGGCGTCCTCGCCCTCGTACGCCACTTCAGGAGCGAGGCCCACCGCAGCCGCGACCGCTGAGCGCGTACGCCCTCAGCAGCACCCCGCCCCCGGCAACGTCCTGACGTTCCGTGCCTCCACGGCACGGGCCGCCAGCAACTCGTCCGCCGGGTACGCCACTTCCTCCAGCGTCAGCCCGTGCGGGCGCACCACGTGCACCCCGGGGTCGCGCACCTTCGCGGCGAGCACCTCGGCGGGCCAGCCGGCCGGCCGCCGCCCGTCGCCGACGAACAACGCCGCCCCGATCAGGGCCCGCACCATGTTGTGGCAGAACGCGTCCGCCTGCACGGTCGCGGTCAGCACCCCGGACGCCGGGTCCCGCACCCAACTCAGCTTCTGGAGCGTACGGATGGTCGTCGCGCCCTCTCGCTTCTTGCAGTACGCCGCGAAGTCGTGCTCGCCCACCATCAGCGCTGCCGCCTCGTTCATCGCGTCCACGTCCAACGGCCGGTCGTGCCACAGCACATGACCCCGGATCAGCGGATCGACGCCGCCGGGCCGGTCCCCCACCCGGTAGGCGTACCGCCGCCACAGCGCGGAGAACCGGGCGTTGAACCCGGCCGGCGCGGGGGCCGCGCGCCAGATCCGTACGTCCAGTGGCAGCCGGCCCGCCAGCCGCCTCAGCAGCTTCTCCTCGTGCTCGGCCCAGACCGCCTCCGGCAGGTCCACATGGGCCACCTGGCCGCGCGCGTGCACCCCGGCGTCCGTCCGGCCGGCCACCGTCAGGTCGTACGTCACGGCGGAGCGGGTCACGGTCCGCAGCGCGTCCTCGATCTCGCCCTGCACCGTGCGCCGGCTGGTCTGCTTCGCCCAGCCGGAGAAGTCCTTGCCGTCGTACGCCAGGTCCAGCCGCACCCGTACGAACCCGGGCTCCGCCTCGTCACTCACCGTGTCTCCCTCTCCCCCACCCCTGGTCAGCGAAACGGGCCCGCACCGCCCCGAAGGGTGATGCGGGCCCGTTCCGTGGTCCGTCTCAGAACGCTCAGGCGTCCTTCGACTCCGCGTCGTCGGCCGGCTTGGCGTCCTCGACGGACTCGGCCGCGGGGGCCTCGTCCTTCTTGAGGGCGTCTTCCTTGACCGCACGCTTCGTCGCGGCCTCGGCCTCACCGGTGGCCTGCTGGGCCACGGTCAGCGCCTCGACCAGCTCGATGACCGCCATCGGGGCGTTGTCGCCACGACGGTTGCCGATCTTGGTGATACGGGTGTAACCACCGGGGCGGTTCTCGTACCGGGGAGCGATCTCGGTGAAGAGCGTGTGGACGATGCTCTTGTCCGTGATCGTCTGGAGCACCAGGCGACGGTTGTGGATGTCGCCCTTCTTCGCCTTGGTGACGAGGCGCTCGGCGACCGGACGCAGGCGACGGGCCTTGGCCTCGGTCGTCGTGATGCGGCCGTGCTCGAACAGCGACTTCGCCAGGTTGGCGAGGAGCAGACGCTCGTGCGCGGCGCTGCCGCCCAGACGGGCACCCTTTGCGGGACGCGGCATGGTGATTCTCCTTGTGTGCTGCACCGGCCGTATCAGGTACCGGTGTCAGTTCCCGTGAGGCGGACGCCTCCCGGAAGTGAAAGCGGCCGTTCGGGCCGATGTGTCAGCCCGTCCGGCGATTGAGGACGAGGCCTCGGCCCGGGCCCGGGGCGCCTTCGGAATCGGGCGCCCCGGCCGGGAGGTGACTCAGTACTGCTCGGTCTCCACGAAACCGGCGTCCGCGTCGTCGTCGGCGCCGAAGGCGTCGGCGGCGGCGGTCGGGTCGAAGCCGGGAGGCGAGTCCTTGAGCGCGAGGCCCATACCGGCCAGCTTCGCCTTGACCTCGTCGATCGACTTGGCGCCGAAGTTGCGGATGTCGAGCAGGTCCGCCTCGGAACGGGCCACGAGCTCACCCACGGAGTGGATGCCCTCGCGCTTGAGGCAGTTGTACGACCGAACGGTGAGCTCCAGCTCCTCGATCGGCAGGGCGAGATCGGCGGCGAGCGCGGCGTCCGTCGGCGACGGGCCCATGTCGATGCCCTCGGCGTCGATGTTGAGCTCGCGCGCCAGACCGAACAGTTCGACCAGGGTCTTACCGGCCGACGCCATGGCGTCACGGGGACGCATGGCCTGCTTGGTCTCGACGTCGACGATCAGCTTGTCGAAGTCGGTGCGCTGCTCGACACGGGTCGCCTCGACCTTGTACGTGACCTTGAGCACCGGCGAGTAGATGGAGTCGACCGGGATGCGGCCGATCTCCTGGCCGACCTGCTTGTTCTGGACGGCGGAGACGTAGCCGCGACCGCGCTCGACGGTCAGCTCCATCTCCAGCTTGCCCTTGCCGTTGAGCGTGGCGAGAACGAGGTCGGGGTTGTGCACCTCGACACCGGCCGGGGGCGCGATGTCGGCGGCGGTGACCAGACCCGGGCCCTGCTTGCGCAGGTACATCACGACGGGCTCGTCGTGCTCCGAGGAGACGACCAGCTGCTTGATGTTGAGGATGAGGTCGGTGACGTCCTCCTTGACGCCCGGCACGGTGGTGAACTCGTGCAGGACCCCGTCGATCCGGATGCTGGTGACAGCGGCACCGGGGATCGAGGAGAGGAGGGTGCGGCGGAGGGAGTTGCCGAGGGTGTAACCGAAGCCCGGCTCCAGCGGCTCGATCACGAACCGGGAGCGGAACTCGTCGACGACCTCTTCGGTCAGCGACGGACGCTGAGCGATAAGCATGCGGTGATCCTTCAGTCGTGGGCACCCACTATTTGATGCCCGACAGATGTAACAAGGGTACGGGCGGTACGCCCCGTAAGAGGTGTACCGCCCGGACCGAACGCTACTGACGCACGGCCGTCACCGGCCGTGACGCATCAGACGCGGCGACGCTTCGGCGGACGGCAGCCGTTGTGCGGCGTCGGGGTGACGTCCTGGATCGAACCGACCTCCAGGCCGGTGGCCTGGAGCGAGCGGATCGCGGTCTCACGGCCGGAGCCGGGACCCTTGACGAAGACGTCGACCTTGCGCATGCCGTGCTCCTGCGCGCGGCGGGCGGCCGACTCGGCGGCCATCTGCGCGGCGAAGGGGGTGGACTTGCGCGAGCCCTTGAAGCCGACGTGGCCGGCGGAGGCCCAGGAGATCACGTTGCCCGAGGGGTCCGTGATCGAGACGATGGTGTTGTTGAACGTGCTCTTGATGTGCGCGTGGCCGTGAGCGACGTTCTTCTTTTCCTTGCGACGCACCTTCTTGGCTGCGCCCTGACGACCCTTGGGGGGCATGTCTTGACTCCAGATGGAGAGGGGAGGTGATCGGTCCTACAGCGAAGACCGCTGGTTGCTGCGGGTTCCGGAGAACCGGAGGTCCGCAGTGCGTCCGCTGAGGACTACTTCTTGCCCGGCTTCTTCTTACCGGCGATGGCGCGACGCGGGCCCTTGCGGGTACGCGCGTTCGTGCTGGTGCGCTGACCGTGGACCGGCAGACCGCGGCGGTGACGAATGCCCTGGTAGCAGCCGATCTCGATCTTGCGGCGGATGTCGCCCTGGACCTCGCGGCGGAGGTCACCCTCGGTGCGGAGGTTGGCGTCCACGTACTCGCGGATCTTGACGAGGTCTTCCTCGGCAAGGTCGCGGACGCGGGCGTCCGGGTTCACGCCGGTGGAGGCGAGGATCTCCTTGGACCGGGTGCGCCCGATGCCGAAGACGTAGGTGAGGGCAACCTCCACGCGCTTTTCGCGCGGGATGTCAACACCTGAAACGCGTGCCATTCAATGGCTCCAGTTGTTAGATCGGGGGTCTTCCGCAGTGCCACTCCCGACCGCCGACCGCTCACGAGGAGCGGTGGTACGTCCGGGTCCCCGGCCCCCGCCGGAGGTGTCGTCAGCCGTGGCTTGGACGGGCTCTGCGTATGTACGAATTACGTGCGTCGCGCGAAGAACTGCGAGATGCAGGCGGTCGTGCGTCAGCCCTGGCGCTGCTTGTGGCGCAGGTTGTCGCAGATGACCATGACCCGACCGTGACGGCGGATCACCTTGCACTTGTCGCAGATCTTCTTGACGCTCGGCTTGACCTTCATGGGATGTCAGGTTCTCCGGGTCAGTGCCATCACCCGCCGAAACGGGATGCCGGCAAGATCTACTTGTAGCGGTAGACGATCCGGCCACGCGTCAGGTCGTACGGAGAGAGCTCCACCACGACCCGGTCATCCGGGAGGATGCGGATGTAGTGCATCCGCATCTTGCCGCTGATGTGCGCCAGGACCTTGTGACCGTTCTGGAGCTCCACCTTGAACATTGCGTTCGGGAGGGACTCGATCACGGTGCCCTCAATCTCGATGGCACCTTGCTTCTTGGCCACGCTTCGCCTTTCGAATCGGCTACCTTGATCGGCTCCTGCTCATCGGTGCGCTGATATGCGGGCACACTGATGCACGAGAGCCGACGAGTCAGTCTACGTCAGCGGACTCCAAAAGACGAATCCGTCAAGTTTGCCCAGCCGGAGTGATCCTTAGACCTCCCGGAGGGGTCACATCACCCCAGAGGGTCGGGGGCCGCTTCCACTCCGTACTCCGCGAGCTTCGCCCTGCCGCAGTCCGGGGCGGTCAGGACCAGGGGGCCCTGTTCGGTCAGCGCGATGGAGTGCTCCCAGTGCGAGGACCAGGTGCCGTCCGTCGTGATGACCGTCCAGTCGTCGCTCAGGGTCTCCGTGCGCGCCGTACCGAGCGACACCATGGGCTCGATCGCCAGGCAGACGCCCGGGACCAGCTTGATGCCCTTGCCGCGCTTGCGGGAGACGTAGTTCAGCAGATGCGGGTCCATGTGCATCTCGGTGCCGATGCCGTGGCCGCCGAAGTCCTCGATGATCCCGTACTTCCCGGTCGCCGGCCGGGGCTGGCGGCGGATGTAGGACTCGATCGACCGGGAGATGTCGACGAGGCGGTTGTTCACCTTCATCGCGGCGATCCCGGCCCACATCGACTCCTCGGTCACCCGGGAGAGCTCGATCAGCTCCGGAGCGTGACCGGTGCCCACGAAGGCCGTGTAGGCCGCGTCGCCGTGCCAGCCGTCGACGATCGCGCCGGCGTCGATCGAGATGATGTCGCCGTCCTTCAGGACCGTCTTCTCGTCCGGGATGCCGTGGACGACGACCTCGTTGACCGAGGTGCAGATGGTCGCGGGGAACCCGCCGTAGCCGAGGAAGTTCGACTTGGCTCCGTGGTCGGCGATCACCTTGCGGGCGACCTGGTCCAGGTCGTGCGTGGTGGCCCCGGGAACGGCCGCCTCACGGGTGGCGGCGTGAATGGCAGCGACCACCAGGCCCGCCTCGCGCATCTTCGCGATCTGCTCGGGGGTCTTGATCTGCACCATTGCTCGGCGCCTCTCTGCATCGACGGTGACGGGTACGGCTCGGCGTGTTCAACGATACGGGGCGCAAGCAGTCGGCCGCGGCGCCATGGGAGGCGCCGCGGC
Source organism: Streptomyces sp. NBC_01116 (assembly GCF_041435495.1). NCBI lineage: Bacteria > Bacillati > Actinomycetota > Actinomycetes > Kitasatosporales > Streptomycetaceae > Streptomyces > Streptomyces sp. NBC_01116. The sequence goes on along the minus strand of NZ_CP108644.1, from coordinate 5,218,448 downwards.
CGGCTTGCACTACGGGTGGTGCGGGGTGACGCTCAGCCCTCGTCGGAGGCCTTCAGCGCCTCCATGGCGCGGGCGGTCACGTCCGCGACCTTGCCCAGCGCGGAGATGGTCACCACCAGGCCCTGGGCCCGGTAGTAGTCGATGATCGGCTCGGTCTGCGTGTGGTAGACCTCCAGCCGGGTGCGGACCGTCTCCTCGCTGTCGTCGTCCCGCTGGTACAGCTCGCCGCCGCAGGCGTCGCAGACGCCCTCGGTCTTCGGCGGGTTGTACGTCAGGTGGAAGACGTGCGCGCTGTCGTTGCGGCAGACGCGGCGACCCGCGATCCGCTTCACGACCTCGTCCTCGGGGACCTCGAGATCGAGGACCGCGTCCAGCTTCACGCCCTCGTCCTTGAGCATCACGTCAAGGGCTTCGGCCTGGCCCACGTTCCGCGGGAAGCCGTCCAGCAGGAAGCCGCCCGCGGCGTCCGACTGGGCCATACGGTCCTTGGCCATCCCGATGGTGACCTCGTCCGGCACCAGCTGCCCCGCGTCCATGTAGGCGCGGGCCTGCTTGCCAAGGTCGGTGCCCTGGCTGATGTTGGCGCGGAAGAGGTCGCCCGTGGCGATGTGCGGAATCGAGAGGTTCTGAGCAAGGTACGCAGCCTGCGTTCCCTTGCCGGCACCCGGAGGCCCGACGAGGACGATTCGCATCAGCGGAGGAACCCTTCGTAATTGCGCTGCTGGAGCTGACTCTCGATCTGCTTCACGGTCTCCAGACCCACACCCACGATGATGAGGATGCTCGTCCCTCCGAAGGGGAAGTTCTGGCTAGCACCGCCGAAGCCTGCCAACGCCATCGTCGGCACCAGAGCGATCAGGCCCAGATACAGCGAGCCCGGCCAAGTGATCCTGTTGAGCACGTAGCTCAGGTACTCGGCAGTAGGTCGACCTGCCCGGATACCCGGGATGAAGCCACCATACTTCTTCATGTTGTCGGCGACTTCGTCGGGGTTGAACGAAATGGCCACGTAGAAGAAGGCGAAGAACACGATGAGAACGAAGTACGTCGCGATGTAGTACGGGTGCGTACCGTCCACGAAGTGGTCCTGGATCCAGGTGGCCCAGCCTCCGCTCGACCCGGAGAACTGAACGATCAACGCGGGGATGTAGAGCAGCGACGAGGCGAAGATGACCGGAATCACACCCGCCTGGTTCACCTTCAGCGGGATGTACGTGGACGTACCGCCGTAGGACCGGCGCCCGATCATGCGCTTCGCGTACTGCACCGGAATGCGGCGCTGGGCCTGCTCGACGAAGACGACGAGGCCGACCATCACGAAGCCGATGAGGATGACGGTGCCGAACTCGATCCAGCCGTCCGCCAGCTTGCCGCTCTCCTTGATGGCCCACAGGGCGCCGGGGAACGTGGCGGCGATCGAGATGAACATGAGGATCGACATGCCGTTGCCGATGCCGCGGTCGGTGATCAGCTCACCGAGCCACATGACGGCGGCCGTACCGGCGGTCATCGTGAGGACCATGATGACCGTGGTGAAGATCGACTTGTCCGCGACGATCTGGCTTCCCACGGAGCAGTTCTGGAAGAGCGCACCGCTACGGGCGGTCGCGACCAGGCCGGTGCCCTGGAGGATGGCCAGCGCGACCGTCAGATAACGCGTGTACTGCGTGATCTTCGCCGTGCCGGACTGCCCCTCCTTCTTCAGGGCTTCCAGCCGTGGGATGACCACGGTCAGCAGCTGGAGAATGATGCTCGCCGTGATGTACGGCATGATGCCGAGCGCGAAGATGGTGATCTGCAGCAGGGCGCCACCGCTGAACATCTGCATCAGACCGAGGAGGCCACCCGAGTCGGCCTGGTCGATGCACTGCTGCACCTTCGCGTAGTCGACGCCGGGGGCCGGGACGTGCGCCCCGAGCCGATAGATCACGATGATGCCGAGCGTGAAGAGCAGCTTCTTGCGCAGGTCGGGCGTCTTGAACGCTCGGGCGAACGCGGTGAACACGGTGCCTCCTGCGACCCCCGCGCTATGCGTCAGAGGCGACGGGTCTGGATGGGACTGGACGGGATCGGATACAAGGCAGCCCTACATCGTAAGGAGGCCACAAAAGATTAACGGCGCCACCCTACCCGGCCCAGGACTGAGCCGGAAACACGCGCCGCACACCGGTGCACGGCCCGCTTCCCGGCCCGCGCCGCGAAAGACCGGCCAAGCCGCACCATTTGGGACGTGAACGCCCCTCCGCTCCCCCACCGCCGGTGCGGTGGACACCCGTTCAACCTTTCCCGAGCCTTTACGGTTCCCGTACAGCGGCACAAACACAGAAAAGCCTGGCCGGCCACCTCCGAAGAGGCAGCCGGCCAGGCTCAGTTCTGTCCCGCGGCTCAGACGAGCTCGGTGACCGTACCGCCGGCGGCGGTGATCTTCTCCTTGGCGGAGCCGGAGACGGCGTCAACCGAAACCTGCAGCGCCACGGAGATCTCGCCCTGTCCGAGGACCTTGACGAGGTGGTTGTTGCGCACGGCGCCCTTGGCGACCAGGTCGGCCACCGTGACCTCTCCACCCTCGGGGTAGAGCGTCGCGAGCTTGTCCAGGTTCACGACCTGGTACTCCGTGCGGAACGGGTTCTTGAAGCCCTTGAGCTTCGGGAGACGCATGTGGAGGGGCATCTGGCCACCCTCGAAGCGCTCCGGAACCTGGTAACGAGCCTTCGTACCCTTGGTACCACGGCCTGCGGTCTTACCCTTGGACGCCTCACCACGACCCACACGGGTCTTGGCGGTCTTGGCGCCCGGGGCAGGCCGGAGGTTGTGGGCCTTCAGCGGGCTGTTCTCCGCCATGTCAGTCAACCTCCTCAACCGTCACGAGGTGGCGGACGGTGTGCACCATTCCGCGGAACTCGGGGCGGTCCTCCTTGACAACCGAGTCGTTCAGGCGCTTGAGCCCGAGCGAACGCAGGGTGTCGCGGTGGTTCTGCTTGCTGCCGATGTACGACTTCGTCTGCGTGATCTTGAGGCGAGCCATTACGCACCCGCTCCCGCACGTGCACGAAGCAGAGCCGCGGGGGCGACGTCCTCGAGGGGCAGACCGCGGCGGGCCGCGATCTCCTCGGGACGCTGCAGGCCCTGGAGGGCCGCCACGGTCGCGTGCACGATGTTGATCGCGTTGGACGAGCCAAGCGACTTCGACAGGATGTCGTGAACGCCGGCGCACTCGAGCACGGCACGCACCGGGCCACCGGCGATAACACCGGTACCGGGGGACGCCGGCTTGAGCAGGACGACGCCCGCAGCCTTCTCGCCCGTGATCGGGTGAGGGATGGTGCCCTGGATGCGCGGGACCTTGAAGAAGTTCTTCTTGGCCTCTTCGACACCCTTGGCGATGGCCGCGGGAACTTCCTTGGCCTTGCCGTATCCGACACCGACGGTGCCGTCACCATCGCCCACCACGACCAGCGCGGTGAAGCTGAAGCGACGACCACCCTTCACAACCTTGGCGACGCGGTTGATCGCGACGACGCGCTCGACGTACGCGGTCTTCTCGGCGGCGCTGGCGCCACCGTCACGGCCCTTCCGGTCCCGCCGCTCGCCGCCACCGGCACCGCTTCCGCGGCGCTGGGGTCCAGCCATTGGATTTACCTCTCTCTGTTACGTCCGCTGTGCGTAGGAACCGGGGCTTAGAACTTCAGCCCGGCTTCACGGGCGGCGTCAGCCAGAGCGGCAATCCGCCCGGCGTACTGGTTACCACCGCGGTCAAACACGACGGCCTCGACGCCTGCGGCCTTGGCACGCTCGGCGACCAGGGCGCCGACCTGCTGGGCCTGGGCGCTCTTGTCACCCTCGCCACCACGGATCGAGGTGTCCAGGGTCGACGCCGACGCGAGCGTGTGGCCCGCGATGTCGTCGATGACCTGGGCCACGATGTGGCGGTTGGAACGCGTCACGACCAAGCGAGGACGCTCCGGCGAACCGGAGATGTGCTTGCGGACGCGGATGTGGCGGCGCTTGAGGGCGGCACGCTTGTACGCGTCGCCCTTGGCGATCTTCACACCGTATGCCATGGCTACTTACCAGCCTTTCCGACCTTGCGGCGGATGACCTCGCCCGCGTACTTGACGCCCTTGGCCTTGTACGGGTCGGGCTTCCGCAGCTTGCGGATGTTGGCGGCTACCTCGCCGACCTTCTGCTTGTCGATGCCCTCGACGCTGAGCTTCGTGGGCGACTCGACCTTGAAGGTGATGCCTTCCGGAGCCTCGATGAGGATCGGGTGGCTGTAGCCCAGGGCGAACTCCAGGTTGGAGCCCTTCGCCTGGACGCGGTAACCGACACCGCTGATCTCGAGCGCCTTGGAGTAACCCGCGGTCACGCCGGTGATCATGTTCGCCACCAGCGTGCGGGACAGGCCGTGGAGGGCCTTGTTCTGACGCTCGTCGTTCGGGCGGGAGACGTTGAGCACGCCGTCCTCACCCTTGGAGACCTCGATCGGCGCGGCAACGGTGTGCGTGAGGGAACCCTTGGGGCCCTTCACCGCGACCGTGCGGCCATCGATGGTGACGTCCACACCGGCGGGAACCTGGATGGGGAGCTTGCCGATTCGCGACATGAGCTTTCCTTCCTTTCCCGACTACCAGACGTAGGCGAGGACTTCCCCACCTACGCCCTTCTTGCCTGCCTGCTGGCCGGTCAGGAGACCGTGGGACGTGGAGATGATCGCCACGCCCAGGCCGCCGAGAACCTTCGGCAGGTTGGTGGACTTTGCGTATACACGCAGACCCGGCTTCGAAATCCGCTTGATGCCGGCGATCGAGCGCTCGCGGTTCGGGCCGAACTTCAGCTCGAGGACGAGGTTCTTGCCGACCTCGGCGTCCTCGACCTTCCAGCCGGTGATGAAGCCCTCCTGCTGGAGGATCTCCGCGATGTGCGACTTGATCTTGCTGTGCGGCATCGAGACATCGTCGTGATATGCCGAGTTCGCGTTACGCAGACGCGTGAGCATGTCTGCGATGGGATCAGTCATGGTCATGAGTTGGCCTTCGGCCTCTCTCGCCGGGGTTTCCTGTATGCGCCATCCCTCTCCCCACTCAGTGGCGGGACGGGTGCGGTGCGGGGACCTACGGCGTAGTAAGTCGGTCGTGGGCGGCAGGCGCCCAACCCTTCAAGCCTACGGCATGAAAGGAGGGGCTCCTGCCGACCCAGATGCTTACCGAGAGTCTCCGGAACTTCCCTTTGCCCGAGGGCAGAGGGGAGTTACCAGGAGCTCTTGGTCACGCCCGGCAGCTCGCCACGGTGAGCCATCTCACGAAGGCACACGCGGCACAGGCCGAACTTGCGGTAGACGGAGTGGGGCCGGCCGCAGCGCTGGCAGCGGGTGTACCCGCGCACGCCGAACTTCGGCTTACGGGCGGCCTTAGCGATCAGAGCCTTCTTCGCCACGGTCAGTTCTCCTTGAACGGGAAGCCGAGGTGACGAAGGAGGGCACGACCCTCGTCGTCGTTGGTCGCCGTGGTGACCACGGTGATGTCCATGCCCCGGACCCGGTCGATCTTGTCCTGGTCGATCTCGTGGAACATGACCTGCTCCGTGAGACCGAAGGTGTAGTTGCCACGGCCGTCGAACTGCTTCGGCGACAGGCCACGGAAGTCACGGATACGCGGAAGCGCGAGCGACAGCGTACGGTCCAGGAACTCCCACATCCGGTCACCACGAAGGGTGACGTGGCAGCCGATCGGCTGGCCCTCGCGCAGCTTGAACTGCGCGATGGACTTGCGGGCCTTGGTGACGGCCGGCTTCTGGCCGGTGATCGTGGTGAGGTCCTTGACGGCACCGTCGATCAGCTTGGAGTCGCGGGCGGCGTCGCCCACACCCATGTTGACCACGATCTTGACCAGACCGGGAACCTGCATGACGTTCTCGTACGAGAACTCCTCACGCAGCTTGCCGGCGATTTCCTCGCGGTAGCGCGTCTTGAGACGCGGCGCAGTGGTGGCAGTCATCAGATGTCCTCACCGGTCCGCTTGGCAACGCGGATCTTGTTGCCCTCGTCGTCAAAGCGGTAGCCGACGCGGGTGACAACCTTGTTGCCGTCCTTCTCCACGACCAGCTGAACGTTGCTGATGTGGATCGGGGCCTCGGTGGTGACAATGCCACCCGTCTGCGAACCGCGAGCCGTCTGACCGGCCTTGGTGTGCTTCTTGACCCGGTTGACACCCTCGACGAGGACGCGGTCCTGAGCGGGGTAGGCCACGATGACCTTGCCCTGCTTGCCCTTGTCCTTACCGGTGATGACCTGAACCAGGTCGCCCTTCTTGATCTTCATGCTTACAGCACCTCCGGCGCGAGCGAGATGATCTTCATGAACTTCTTCTCGCGCAGCTCCCGGCCCACCGGGCCGAAGATGCGGGTGCCGCGGGGGTCGCCGTCGTTCTTCAGAATGACGGCGGCGTTCTCGTCGAAGCGGATGTACGAGCCATCCTGACGACGACGCTCCTTGACGGTGCGAACGATGACGGCCTTGACGACGTCACCCTTCTTCACGTTGCCACCGGGGATCGCGTCCTTGACGGTGGCGACGATGACGTCACCGATACCCGCGTAGCGACGACCCGAGCCACCGAGAACACGAATGGTGAGAATTTCCTTCGCACCCGTGTTGTCGGCGACGCGCAGTCGCGACTCCTGCTGGATCACGTCTATCTCCTGATCGTCTGCCGGTTCCCGGCGGGTGCCTCTCCGTTACGGGAGAGGCACCCCACCGAGCCTGGCGGAACTGACCCGAGGGGAGAAACCCTCAGGAATTACTTGGCCTTCTCGAGGATCTCGACGATGCGCCAGCGCTTCGAGGCGGACAGCGGACGCGTCTCCATGATGATGACGCGGTCGCCGACGCCGGCACTGTTCTGCTCGTCGTGGGCCTTGAGCTTGTTCGTACGGCGGATGACCTTGCCGTACAGCGCGTGCTTCACGCGGTCCTCGACAGCGACGACGACGGTCTTGTCCATCTTGTCGCTGACGACCAGACCCTCACGGGTCTTGCGGAAACCGCGGTCGGTGTTCGTCTCAGTCACAGTCTTCTCGCTCATCAGGCGCTCTCCACCGTCTCGATGCCCAGCTCGCGCTCACGCATCAGGGTGTAGATCCGGGCGATGTCCTTACGGACGGACTTGAGCCGGCCGTGGTTCTCGAGCTGGCCCGTCGCCGCCTGGAAGCGGAGGTTGAACAGCTCTTCCTTGGCTTCGCGGAGCTTGTTGAGGAGCTCCTCGTCGCCCAGCTCGCGCAGCTCGGACGCCTTGGTACCGGCCGACATCACGACTCACCTGCCTCGCGCCGAACGATCCGGCACTTCATCGGAAGCTTGTGAGCAGCGCGGGTGAGCGCCTCACGAGCAATCTTCTCGTTCGGGTAGGACAGCTCGAACATCACCCGACCCGGCTTGACGTTCGCGATCCACCACTCGGGAGAACCCTTACCGGAACCCATGCGGGTCTCGGCGGGCTTCTTCGTCAGGGGACGGTCCGGGTAGATGTTGATCCAGACCTTGCCGCCACGCTTGATGTGACGGGTCATCGCGATACGAGCGGACTCGATCTGACGGTTCGTCACGTACGCCGGGGTCAGCGCCTGGATGCCGTACTCGCCGAACGCAACCTGCGTGCCACCCTTGGACATACCGCTGCGCTTCGGGTGGTGCTGCTTGCGGTGCTTGACCCTACGGGGGATCAGCATTTCGGTCAGGCCTCCGTTCCGGTGCTCTCAGCAGCCGGAGCAGCGGCGGCGGGAGCGTCGGCCTTGGGGGCCTCGGCTGCCGGCGACTGCTGCGGCTTACGGCCGCGACCGCCACGCTCGCCACCACGGCCACCGCGGCCGGCCGGGCGGTCAGCGCCGCCACGAGCCGGACGGTTGCCGGCGCGGGCCGCGGCGTTCTCGGCGCGAACCTCGGCGATGTTCTTGACGTCGCCCTTGTAGATCCAGACCTTCACGCCGATGCGGCCGAAGGTCGTCTTGGCCTCGAAGAAGCCGTAGTCGACGTTCGCACGGAGCGTGTGCAGGGGCACACGGCCCTCGCGGTAGAACTCCGAGCGGGACATCTCGGCGCCGCCGAGGCGACCGCCGCACTGGATCTTGATGCCCTTGGCGCCGGCCTTCATCGAGGACTGCATGCTCTTGCGCATGGCCCGACGGAAGGAGACGCGGGAGGAGAGCTGCTCGGCGACGGCCTGGGCCACCAGCTGAGCGTCCACCTCGGGGTTCTTGACCTCGAGGATGTTCAGCTGGACCTGCTTGCCGGTCAGCTTCTCCAGCTCGCCGCGGATGCGATCGGCCTCGGCGCCGCGGCGACCGATGACGATGCCCGGACGGGCGGTGTGGATGTCAACGCGGACGCGGTCGCGGGTGCGCTCGATCTCGACCTTCGAGATGCCGGCCCGCTCCATGCCCTTCGTCATCATGCGACGAATGGCGACGTCTTCCTTGACGTAGTCCTTGTACAGCTTGTCGGCGTACCAGCGGGACTTGAAGTCCGTGGTGATGCCGAGCCGGAACCCGTGCGGGTTTACCTTCTGGCCCATTACCGGGTTCCTTCCTTGCTGCTGACGACCACGGTGATGTGGCTGGTCCGCTTACGGATCCGGTAGGCACGGCCCTGAGCACGCGGACGGAACCGCTTCAGGGTCGGGCCCTCGTCCACGTACGCCTCGCTGATGACCAGCGAAGAGGCGTCGGTGTGGTCGTAGTTGTGTGCAGCGTTGGCAATGGCGCTGTCCAGCACCTTGCCAACCGGCACGCTCGCGGCCTGCGGGGCGAAACGCAGGACCGCCTGAGCCTCCGTGGCATCCATGCCACGGATGAGGTCCACCACTCGGCGGGCCTTCATGGGCGTGACGCGGATGTACCGCGCCTGGGCCCTGGCTTCCATGGTTGTCCCTTCGGTGTAAGTCATAGTCGTTTCCACCCCGCGCTAGCGGCGCTTCGACTTCCGGTCGTCCTTGACGTGGCCGCGGAAGGTGCGAGTCGGCGAGAACTCGCCGAGCTTGTGGCCGACCATCGACTCGGTGACGAACACCGGGACGTGGATCTTGCCGTTGTGCACCGCGATGGTGTGACCCAGCATGGCCGGGACGATCATCGAGCGACGGGACCAGGTCTTGATGACGTTCTTGGTGCCTGCCTCGTTCTGTACGTCCACCTTCTTGATGAGGTGGCCGTCGACGAAGGGCCCCTTCTTGAGACTGCGCGGCATCTAAACCCGCTCCTAGCGCTTCTTGTTCGTCTTGCGGCGGCGGACGATGTACTTGTTGCTCGCCTTCTTGGGAGAACGAGTACGACCCTCCTTCTGACCCCACGGCGAGACCGGGTGACGACCACCGGAGGTCTTGCCTTCACCACCACCGTGCGGGTGGTCAACCGGGTTCATCGCGACACCGCGGACGGTCGGGCGAACGCCCTTCCAGCGCATACGGCCGGCCTTGCCCCAGTTGATGTTCGACTGCTCGGCGTTGCCGACCTCGCCGATCGTCGCGCGGCAGCGCGCGTCGACCAGACGGATCTCACCCGACGGCATACGAAGGTGGGCCATGGTGCCCTCCTTCGCCAGCAGCTGCACGGAGGCACCCGCGGAACGGGCGAACTTCGCGCCGCCGCCGGGCCGCAGCTCGATGGCGTGGATGGTCGTACCGACCGGGATGTTGCGCAGCGCCAGGTTGTTGCCGGGCTTGATGTCGGCGGTCGGACCGTTCTCGACACGGTCACCCTGCGACAGGCCACGGGGAGCGACGATGTAACGCTTCTCGCCGTCCGCGTAGTGCAGCAGCGCGATGCGCGCGGTGCGGTTCGGGTCGTACTCGATGTGCGCGACCTTGGCCGGCACGCCGTCCTTGTCGTGACGACGGAAGTCGATCACGCGGTAGGCGCGCTTGTGGCCACCACCCTGGTGGCGAACGGTCACACGACCGGCGTTGTTACGGCCGCCCTTGCTGTGCAGGGGGCGGACCAGCGACTTCTCCGGCGTGGACCGCGTGATCTCGACAAAGTCGGCGACGCTGGAGCCACGACGGCCCGGGGTCGTCGGCTTGTACTTGCGGATACCCATTTCTCAGTCCTCGTCCGATTCCGGACGACTCGACCTCCGTTAGGAGGTCGGGCCGCCGAAGATGTCGATACGGTCGCCCTCGGCGAGGGTCACGATGGCGCGCTTCGTGTCGGAGCGCTTGCCGAAGCCGGTCTTGGTGCGCTTGCGCTTGCCCTGCCGGTTGATCGTGTTGACCCCGGTGACCTTGACCGAGAAGACCGCTTCCACGGCCTGCTTGATCTGGGTCTTGTTGGAGCCGGGCGCGACGATGAACGTGTACTTGTTCTCGTCGAGCAGCGCGTAGCTCTTCTCGGAGACCACGGGCTTGACGAGAACGTCACGCGGGTCCGAGTACGTCTTGCTGGTTACGGTCGCCTCGCTCATCAGGCGTCGCTCCCTTCGGTCTCAGCGGTCTGGGGGCCAGACACGAAGGACTCGAAAGCGGCCTGGGTGAAGACCACGTCGTCAGAGACGATCACGTCGTACGTGTTGAGCTGGCCCGGCTCCAGGATGTGCACCTGGGGCAGGTTGCGCGCGGACAGCCACGCGGCCTCGTCGGCGCGGTCGACGACCAGGAGCAGGTTCTGGCGCTCCGAGATCTTGCCGAGCAGCGTCTTGGCGGCCTTCGTGGAGGCGGCACCCTCGACCACGCCGGTGACGACGTGGATACGGGAGTGACGGGCCCGGTCCGAGAGGGCACCGCGCAGGGCGGCGGCCTTCATCTTCTTCGGGGTCCGCTGCGAGTAGTCACGCGGCTGCGGGCCGTGGACGACGCCACCACCGGCGAACTGCGGGGCGCGGGTCGAACCCTGACGGGCGCGGCCGGTGCCCTTCTGGCGGTAAGGCTTCTTGCCACCACCGCGGACTTCGCCGCGGCGCTTGGTCTTGTGCGTGCCCTGACGGGCAGCCGCCAGCTGAGCGACAACGACCTGGTGGATCAGCGGAACGCTGGTCTTCGCGTCGAAGATCTCCGCGGGGAGGTCGACGGTACCGGCCTTGTCGCCTGCCGGCGAAAGGATGTCAATGGTGCTCATTACCTCAAGCCCCCTTGGCCGCGGTACGGACCAGGACGAGGCCGCCGTTCGGACCGGGGACCGCACCCTTGATGAGGAGCAGACCCTTCTCCGCGTCAACCGCGTGGATGGTCAGGTTCTGGGTGGTGACGCGCTCGTTACCCATACGGCCCGCCATGCGCATGCCCTTGAAGACACGCCCAGGGGTGGCGCAGCCACCGATGGAACCGGGGGAACGGTGCTTGCGCTGGGTGCCGTGCCCGGCGCCGAGGCCCTTGAAGTTGTGACGCTTCATGACACCGGCGAAGCCCTTGCCCTTGCTCTTGCCCGTGACGTCGACCTTGACGCCGGACTCGAACACCTCGGCAGTGACCTCCTGGCCCAGCGTGTACTCGCTGGCGTCAGGGGTGCGGAGCTCCACCAGGTGGCGGCGCGGGGTGACGTCGGCCTTGGCGAAGTGACCCTTGAGGGGCTTGTTCACCTTGCGCGGGTCGATCTCGCCGAAGGCGATCTGGACCGCTTCGTAGCCGTCGCTGTCGTTGGTGCGAACCTGCGTCACGACGCACGGACCGGCCTTGACGACGGTCACCGGGACAACCCGGTTGTTCTCGTCCCAGACCTGGGTCATGCCGAGCTTCTCGCCCAGGACGCCCTTGATGTTCTTGCTCATCTCGGCCCGTCCCCTCAGAGCTTGATCTCGATGTCGACGCCCGCCGGGAGGTCGAGGCGCATCAGCGAGTCAACCGTCTTCGGCGTGGGGTCGAGGATGTCGATGAGGCGCTTGTGGGTGCGCATCTCGAAGTGCTCGCGAGAGTCCTTGTACTTGTGCGGCGACTTGATGACGCAGTACACGTTCTTCTCAGTGGGCAGCGGCACCGGGCCCGCGACCGACGCACCAGTGCGGGTCACCGTCTCGACGATCTTCTTCGCCGAGGAGTCGATGACCTCGTGGTCGTAGGCCTTGAGCCGGATGCGGATCTTCTGTCCCGCCATGGCTACTAGTAGTCCTGTCTCTCGTAACGCTCTGGAACCCGGGGGTTCTCTGGACTCCCCCTCCGACCCACGCGGTCGGGCGTGTCGCATCCCCTCTACGAAAATCTCCCGAAGGAGATCCCAACCAAGGGGGTGCGGACCCTGAGACCGCGGAACCGGGGGCGGAACACCCACCGGGTGCCTGGCCGGCGCCCTGCGTTGCTTCCCGAAAGATTCCCGTACGTCCGGCCCTGGGGGCCGACGAGTACTGTGGGACTCGCTTCCGGTCCTCCCGGCGGGAGGCGCGCAGCATTGACACTCAACCGAGCAACCTGGTCAGTGTGCCATACGGGGCGCGGGCCTGGCCAATCGAGTCGGGAATACTACCCCGTGCGAGCGAGTGCTCAAACGCGGGCGCGCATCCGGCGGTGCCGGGACCCGGACAAAGGCCCCGCCGACGGGTTCCGGAGCGCGAGCCCGCGCCCCGAGCGCGCAACCCTTCCGCCCCGATCCCCGTCTACTCCCCCGCGGGCACGGATCGACCGGCCGGTGGCCCGCGACAGAGCCGGGCAGTGCGCAGGACAGGGCGGCCGTTCGCCCGCTGCGGGGGAAGCGGGAGCGGACGGGGTGCGCGACGTGGTGGATCGATCTGTCCTGTCCCGGATACGGATACCCCGGCGCGCCCTCCTCCTCGCGACCGCCGCCACCGCCGCCACCGCCGGATGTGCCGTAACGGCTCCGCGGCGCCGCGGTCCGATGCCGGACCCGGCCCCCGGCCTGGCCATAGCGAGCGGCAGGCGGGCGCGGCTGATGCAGGTGCTGGCCCACCCCGACGACGACCTGTACCTGATGAACCCCGACACCCGTGAGGCCCTCGACGCCGGGACCCCGGTGGTCTGCGTCTACCTGAGCGCGGGCGATGCCGACGGCCTCAACAAGGTCCCCGGGGCCCCGCGCCCGAAGCCCGACCATGCCGCGTACTCCTCCGCCCGGCAGCAGGGCCTGCGCCAGGCGTACGCCGAGCTGCTCGGGCTCGACCGGTTCACCCCCTGGCAGAGATCGGTGCTCACCCTGCGCGGCGGCCACCGGGCCGAGCGGAACGTCCTGGCCGCCGGGGCCCGCCGGGTCGAGCTGATCTTCCTCAACACCGCGATGCACACCGGGCGCGGCCGCCTCGGGCTGCCCGGCCTCTGGGAGGACCGGCGGCTGGTGCTGCGTACCGTCGTCGCCGACGACTCCCCCTTGCAGAAGGCCGGTTCGTATACGTACGAGTCCCTGATCGACGTCCTCGTCGGGTTGCTGGAGGAGTACCGGCCGACCGTCGTGCACACGCTCGACCCGGACCCCGACCTCCGGGACAGCAGCGAGGGCGAACGCCTCCGGGACAGTGAGCAGCGCGGGTACTCCGACCACGCGGACCACACCCCGGCCGGGTGCTTCGCCTGGGCGGCCCTGATCCACTGGGTGGCGGCGACGACGCGCCGCGGGGAGCCGGTGCCCGGGTTCGTCGTCGCGGCGTACCGGGGGTACTACAACCACCACTGGCCCAAGAACCTGCCGCCCGAGGTGCTGGAGCGCAAGGCCGCCCACCTCGTCCCGTACGGCGGCGCGCCCGACTGGGAGTGCGGCCACCCGTCGGGCTGCGGCGACTACAACATCGGCGGAGACCGGCCCCTGGCCAGCCGCAAGGGCTGGGTCCGCTCCACCCACCACCGCTACCCGGGCCCCCGCGCCCAGGCCGCTTCCGGGCCGGACGGCCGGCTCACCGTCTACGGGGTGCTGGGGCTGCGTGCCGTCCGGTGGCGCGAGAGCGCGCCCGGCAGCGGGACCCTGGACGCGCCGGACGACCTCGGCGGCGGTCCGCTCTCCCCGGTGCTGGGCTCGGCGACGACGGCGGACGGCCGGCACCTGCTGTTCGGGCTGCGGTTCGCGGAGCTCTCGGGGCACGGCTCGGGCAACGAGCGCGAGATCGTGCTGCTGGAGCAGCGCTCGCCGGACGGCCCCTTCCGTGCCTGGCGGGGGCTGGGCAACCCCGCCACCACCGGCGACCACGGGCGCCGCGTCGGCACGCCCGTCGCCGTGGCCGCCCCGGGCGGCCGCGTCCACCTCTTCGTACGGAACGCGGAGAAGGGGCTGAGCACCCGGGTCCGGGACGCGGGCACCGGGCGTTGGAGCGGGTGGCGGGATCTGGGCGGCGGCGAGGTGCAGGACGGGCTGACGGCGGTCGTGGACACGGCGGGGCGCGTCCATGTGTACGCGGCCGGGCACGGTGCCGTGCACCACTGGGCCCAGGACGCCCCGGGCTCGGACGTCACCGCCCGTACCCAGCTCGCCGAGGTCCCCGTTCCGGCGCACGCGCCCGGCGCACTCCCCGCGCCCGACGGGTCCGTGGAGCTGTACTACCGGCCGGCCGCGCGGGAACGGCTCGTCGCCGTGCGGGCCGACGGCGCACCCGCGCCCCGTTTCGGCGGGTACGGTCCGGTGACCGCCGCCGCCTCACCGGGCGGCCCGGTCCTGCTCGGCCGTACCGCGGAGGGGCGGATCCAGCTGCGTACCGCCTCGGGCACCGCCGTGCGGTCCCGGGGACCGGTCGCCCTGGACGGTGTCGCCCTCCACCTCGGCGCGGTGGGCGGGCGGCCGTCCGTCGTGGGGTTCGGGCCGGACGCCGTGCCCTGGGTGTGGCGACCGGCGACCGCGGGAGCGGACGCGTCCGGCCCAACCGCCGCCCCATAACGCCGAGTTATACCCAAACGCTAGTACCCCCGCCTCGTCGCGCTCCGGCACCCTGTTGCCCACCATCCCCCACGGACACGCACACCCCGGCGTGTCGCGCGAAACGAGGAATCATGCGTATATCCAGGCTCGTGCCCGCTGCCGCCGCCGCAGCGGCCTGTGTCCTCGCCCTCTTCGCACCGTCCGCCTCGGCCGCTCCCGAGGCACCGCTCCAGGACTCCCCGCCCCCGACCACCCAGATCATCGGCGGCGGCCAGGCGTCCAACGCCCCCTGGGCCGCCCGCCTCTTCTCGAACGGCAGAGAGACCTGTTCGGCGACGATCATCGCGCCGACCTGGATCCTCACCGCCAAGCACTGCGTCACCGGCGGCGGTCTGTCGTTCCGCATCGGCAGCCTCGACCAGCACAGCGGCGGTGTGGTCGCCAACGGCGCCCAGACCTACACCCACAGCTCGGACCTGGCGCTGGTGCGCCTGGACCGTTCCGTGCAGGCGACCTACTCCCGGCTCGGCTCGCCCGGCTCGGTGAGCGTCGGGCAGAGCGTCCAGGTCTGGGGCTGGGGCGCCACCTCGCAGTGCGGCTCCGAGGCCAACTGCCAGTCCCGCTACCTGAAGGTCGCCAACGTGACGGTCACCGGCGGCTGCGGTGACGCGTACGGCGGCTCGGCGATCTGCGCCCGCCGCGGCAACGGCATCACCGCCGGCGGCGACTCCGGCGGCCCGATGACGGCGAACGGCATCCAGGTCGGCGTCGCCTCCACCAGCGACCGGCAGACCACGACCGCGTACACGAACGTCACCGCGTACCGGTCCTGGATCCAGTCGATCGCGGGCGTCTGACCGACCCCACCGCCCGGGGCTGCGGGCACCTGACGGACCCGCCGCCCCGTGAACCGTAGGGCCCCCTTACCTCGCCGCCCTGAGGTACCGGGGCCCTACACCCATTTCTGGGCCGCAGCGACGCACCCTCGCCATCCGCCGTGCGTCATCGCGTTCCGCGGCTGGTCCCTCCGCGCCTGCCGAGCGGCACCACGGGCCACACCGCGGGCGACAGGAGCGCGAAAGCGGCCATCGCTCCGGCCAGGACCAGGGAGGGGGCCCCGGTCAGGTGGTCGCCGGCGGCGGAGAGCAGCCGGGAGGGATGGTCGCCCTCGACGAGAGTGCCTGCCGCGAGGGTCAGCAGGCCGACGGCGACGACGGTCGCCGCGAGCACCGCCAGCAGCGCCCCCAGCCGTGCCGCCGCCCCGGTGGGCCGCAGGTCGAGGTCCGGTCCGACGAGCACGGGCGTGAGGCTGCGCGCCGCGACCGGGCGGACCACGATGAGCCCGGCGAAGAGCGCGTACTGCCACCAGGCGACGTGTTCGGTGAACTGCTCGGCCAAGCCGATGCCCCTGACGGCCGCGGCACTGGCGTTCACCACCCACACGATCCAGGCGGCGACGGCCGCGTGGGCCACCCGGTCGGCGATCCGCGCTCCACGTGCCTCTTCGGTCATGCCCGTACCCGCCCCCGCACTCCGCTCCTCGGCCCCTGCCCGTCCGACCATAGCGAAGGGCCCCGCACCTCTTCCGAGGTGCGGGGCCCTTCTTGCGGCTCGGTGAGCCACCAGGTCCAAGGACCAAGCAGAAACTACTTGATGATCTTGGTGACCTGGCCGGCGCCCACGGTCCGGCCACCCTCACGGATGGCGAACTTCAGGCCCTCTTCCATGGCGACGGGCTGGATCAGCGACACGTCCATGAGGGTGTTGTCACCCGGCATGACCATCTCGGTGCCCTCGGGAAGGGTCACAACGCCCGTCACGTCCGTGGTACGGAAGTAGAACTGCGGGCGGTAGTTGTTGAAGAACGGGGTGTGACGGCCACCCTCGTCCTTCGACAGGATGTAGGACTGCGCCTGGAACTCGGTGTGCGGCGTGACCGAGCCGGGCTTGATGATGACCTGGCCGCGCTCGACGTCCTCGCGCTTGATGCCACGGAGGAGCAGACCGACGTTCTCACCGGCCTGGCCCTCGTCGAGCAGCTTGCGGAACATCTCGATGCCGGTGACCGTGGTGGTGGTCTTCTCGGTCTTGATACCGACGATGTCGACGGTCTCGTTGACCTTCAGGACACCACGCTCGATGCGGCCGGTGACGACCGTACCGCGACCGGTGATCGTGAAGACGTCCTCGATCGGCATGAGGAACGGCTTCTCGACGTCACGCTCGGGCTGCGGGATGGACTCGTCGACGGCCTTCATCAGGTCGAGGACGGTCTGGCCCCACTCCTTGTCGCCCTCAAGGGCCTTGAGCGCCGAGACCTTGACGACCGGAAGGTCGTCGCCCGGGAACTCGTACTCGGAGAGGAGCTCACGGACCTCGAGCTCGACGAGCTCCAGGATCTCCTCGTCGTCCACCATGTCGGCCTTGTTCAGCGCGACGACGATGTAGGGGACGCCGACCTGGCGGGCCAGGAGGACGTGCTCCTTCGTCTGCGGCATCGGGCCGTCGGTGGCCGCGACCACGAGGATGGCGCCGTCCATCTGCGCCGCACCCGTGATCATGTTCTTGATGTAGTCCGCGTGACCGGGGCAGTCGACGTGCGCGTAGTGACGCGACTCCGTCTGGTACTCGACGTGCGCGATGGAGATGGTGATACCGCGCTGGCGCTCTTCGGGAGCCTTGTCGATCTGGTCAAAGGC
Source organism: Streptomyces sp. NBC_01116 (assembly GCF_041435495.1). Taxonomy (NCBI): domain Bacteria; kingdom Bacillati; phylum Actinomycetota; class Actinomycetes; order Kitasatosporales; family Streptomycetaceae; genus Streptomyces; species Streptomyces sp. NBC_01116. The sequence goes on along the minus strand of NZ_CP108644.1, from coordinate 5,200,986 downwards.
CGAGGCCTCGTTCAGGTCCGGGTACGCGTCGTGCAGCACCTTGGTAATGGCGGCCGTGAGGGTCGTCTTACCGTGGTCGATGTGACCGATGGTGCCGATGTTGACGTGGGGCTTAGTCCGCTCGAACTTTGCCTTCGCCACTGGGGTCCTCCTGAGTGGTTCTGTACGCCTTGCTTCATCGGCGCCAGGTGATCTTTGCTGGGGTGCCGGCGCCGGGGGCATCGGGCACAGTGCTCGCGCGCTGTGCCCGATGCCCACCAGGCTCCGGTGACAAGCCTAAAGCGTGAGCTCGGGAGAGTTACTCGCCCTTGGCCTTCGCGATGATCTCCTCGGCGACGTTCCGCGGAACCTCGGCGTAGGAGTCGAACTGCATCGAGTAGCTTGCGCGACCCGAGGTCTTGCTGCGGAGGTCTCCGACGTAGCCGAACATCTCCGAGAGGGGCACGAGGCCCTTCACGACGCGAGCGCCGCTGCGCTCCTCCATGGCCTGGATCTGGCCACGGCGGGAGTTGAGGTCGCCGATGACATCGCCCATGTAGTCCTCGGGCGTGGTGACCTCGACGGCCATCATCGGCTCAAGGAGCACGGGAGAGGCCTTGCGGGCACCCTCCTTGAACGCCTGCGAACCGGCGATCTTGAAGGCGAGCTCCGAGGAGTCGACCTCGTGGTAACCACCGTCGAGAAGGGTGACGCGGACGCCGACCATCTCGTAACCGGCCAGGATGCCGAACTGCATGGCTTCCTGAGCACCCGCGTCCACCGAGGGAATGTACTCACGGGGGATGCGGCCACCGGTGACCTTGTTGACGAACTCGTAGGAGGCGTCGCCACCCTCGATGGGCTCGAGGGCGATCTGCACCTTCGCGAACTGGCCGGTACCACCAGTCTGCTTCTTGTGCGTGAAGTCGATGCGCTCGACGGCCTTGCGGATCGTCTCGCGGTACGCGACCTGGGGCTTGCCGACGTTCGCCTCGACGCGGAACTCGCGCTTCATGCGGTCGACGAGCACCTCGAGGTGAAGCTCGCCCATACCACCGATGATGGTCTGGCCGGTCTCCTCGTCGGAGTGCACCTGGAAGGAGGGGTCCTCCTCCGAGAGGCGCTGGATGGCGACACCCAGCTTCTCCTGGTCACCCTTGGACTTCGGCTCGATGGCGACCTGAATGACCGGCGCCGGGAAGTCCATGGACTCCAGGATGACCGGGTTCTTGTCGTCGCACAGCGTCTCACCGGTGGTGGTCTGCTTGAGACCCATGACGGCGATGATGTCGCCCGCGCCCACCGATGCGATCTCCTCACGCTTGTTCGCGTGCATGCGGTAGATCTTGCCGATGCGCTCCTTCTTGCCCTTGACGGAGTTCAGCACCGCGGTGCCGGCCTCCAGGCGACCGGAGTAGATCCGGACGAAGGTGAGCTTGCCCAGGTGCGGGTCGCTCGCGATCTTGAACGCCAGGCCGGAGAACGGCTCGTCGTCCGAGGGCTTGCGCTGGATGACCTTCTCCGGGTCCTTCACGTCGTGGCCCTCGATGGCCTCGACGTCCAGGGGGGAAGGCAGGTAGCGCACGACCGCGTCGAGCAGGGGCTGGACACCCTTGTTCTTGAACGCGGTGCCACAGAACACCGGGGTGACGGTGACGGAGTCGGCACTGCCCTTCGACGCCAGCGTGATGCGACGGATCGCCTCGTGCAGCTGCTCCTGGGTGGGCTCGGTGCCCTCCAGGTACAGCTCCATCATGTCGTCGTCGTTCTCGGCCACGGCCTCCAGGAGCTTGCCGCGCCACTCGGCGGCCGACTCCTTGAGGTTGTCCGGGATCTCGACGGTGTTGTACATCTCGCCCTTGGCGGCCTCTTCGGGGTACACGAAGGCCTTCATCGACACGAGGTCGACGACGCCGGTGAAGTCCGCCTCGGCGCCAATGGGGAGCTGCATGACGATCGGGGTCGCGCCGAGGCGGTCCACGATCATCTGGACGCAACGGAAGAAGTCGGCACCGGTGCGGTCGAGCTTGTTGACGAAGCAGATACGCGGAACGCCGTAGCGGTCCGCCTGACGCCAGACGGTCTCGGACTGCGGCTCGACGCCGGCCACACCGTCGAACACGGTGACGGCGCCGTCGAGGACGCGGAGCGAACGCTCCACCTCGACGGTGAAGTCGACGTGACCCGGGGTGTCGATGATGTTGATGGTGTGGTCAACATCGTTGAGCGGCCAGTGGCAGGTCGTCGCGGCGGACGTGATCGTGATGCCGCGCTCCTGCTCCTGCTCCATCCAGTCCATCGTGGCAGCGCCGTCGTGGACTTCACCGATCTTGTAGCTCACACCGGTGTAGAAGAGGATCCGCTCAGTGGTGGTCGTCTTCCCCGCGTCGATGTGGGCCATGATCCCAATGTTGCGGACCTTGGCCAGGTCAAGCGAAGTGGTGGCCATAAGGCTCAATCTTCTCTCGGTCTCGATGGGGGTAGCGACTACCAGCGGTAGTGCGCGAAGGCCTTGTTGGACTCGGCCATCTTGTGGGTGTCCTCACGCTTCTTGACCGAAGCGCCGAGGCCGTTGGAGGCGTCGAGCAGTTCGTTCATGAGGCGCTCGGTCATGGTCTTCTCGCGGCGGGCGCGGGAGTAACCGACGAGCCAGCGCAGAGCGAGGGTGGAGGCACGACCGGGCTTGACCTCGATCGGCACCTGGTAGGTGGCGCCACCGACACGGCGGGACTTGACCTCGAGCGAGGGCTTGACGTTCTCAAGCGCGCGCTTCAGCGTGATGACCGGGTCGTTGCCGGTCTTCTCGCGGAGGCCTTCCATGGCGCCGTACACGATCCGCTCGGCGGTGGAACGCTTGCCGTCGAGGAGGATCTTGTTGATCAGCGAGGTGACAAGAGGAGAGCTGTAGACCGGGTCGATGATGACCGGGCGCTTCGGGGCGGGGCCCTTACGAGGCATTCTTACTTCTCCTTCTTGGCGCCGTAGCGGCTGCGGGCCTGCTTGCGGTTCTTGACACCCTGGGTGTCAAGGGAGCCGCGGATGATCTTGTAACGAACACCCGGCAGGTCCTTCACACGGCCACCACGCACGAGCACGATGGAGTGCTCCTGCAGGTTGTGTCCCTCACCCGGGATGTAGGCCGTGACCTCGATGCCGGAGGTCAGACGCACACGCGCGACCTTACGGAGCGCCGAGTTCGGCTTCTTCGGGGTGGTCGTGAACACACGCGTGCAGACACCGCGACGCTGGGGCGAACCCTCGAGCGCGGGCGTCTTGTTCTTCTCGACCTTGTCCTGCCGGCCCTTCCGGACCAGCTGCTGGATCGTAGGCACTACTTCTCCGGTTTCTGTGTGCCGTTCGTGAAACTAACCTGGAACATCGCCGACCCACGCGGTCGGGTGTGTCGAATACTGCGGACTTCCGCCCCAAGGGCAGCAGGGCGCAGATTGCGGTGGCTACTGACGGACTCGCGATGCGGTTGAGGACACGCACACGAGCCCAGGCACACCCCAGGCACAAGGCTTGAGCGTACCTACCTCACGGAGCTGGGTCAAAACAAATGCTGTCCACGCCGACACGCCGGGACCGCCCCGGCCGCCGGCGTACGGACGGGGCGGCCGGCGGCCGGGTCCGCCCGCGCCCTCGGCCGCCCTCAGCGCGCTCCGTCGTCGGGAGTGGCGGAGCCCCCGCCCTCGGCCGACGGCCTGCCCGGCAGACGCAGCCGCGACGCCGGGAGGGTGGGAATCGTCGGGACCCGGGAGTTGCGGCTCTTGGGTACGAGCGCGGGCTCGGGCCCACCGCCGGTGCGCGGCGGCCGGGACGGCCGGGGCGCACCGGCGGGCCGGTCGGACTGGGGCCGGTCGGACTGGGGCCGGTCTGCCGCCTGATTCCGGTCGGCCGCCCGGGGCCGGTCGCGGCGGGGCTCCTCGCCGTCGCTCCGGCCGCCGTCCGGCACGCCGTCGCCGCGCTCACCCTCGGCGGGCAGGCCGTCCCCACGACCGGTGCCATGGGGTTCGCCGTTGCGGCCCTCCGACCGGAAGGGGATCACGGCCGCCCGGCCCGGGGTGCGCCCCACCAGCCGTAACGTGCGCAGGCTCGCGGCCCTCGCCGCCTCGACGGCGGGCTCGAAGTGGTCGGCGGCGTCACGCCAGCCGTGGGAGTACGCGCGCAGCTCCCGCCGCTCCAGCTCCGCCCGCAGCAGGACGACGACCTCGTGCGGTTCATGGGCGTCGAGCAGTTCGCCGAGTTCGGCCAGGAGGGCCGCGTACGTCTCCGGTCCCGGATCTCCGGCCGGCGGGGCGGCGCCGGCCGTCCCGGGCCCCGACGGCGGGGGGTCCTGAGCCGCGGATCGGGCGCGGTCCTCCCGCTCGGCCATGTACCCCTCCTTGCCGTCCACGCGAGACGCTCCGGACCGCGCGGGGCACGGAACGCGCTCACGGCGATCGAACGCTCGCTCCGCCCGGCGCGCACCCGGCGGGGTACGTCCGTGCTCGCTGTTCTTGGACCTGCAGGGGCGGGGGGACAGGCCACGACATCCTACGGGCCGGAGGCGGAGGCGGCCCGCCCGGGCCGTCGCCGGTCCGGCGGCGGCCTCCACGCCCTGCCGCGCCACCCCGATCCGGTCCGACGCGTGCCGACGCGGTCGGGCAGCGGGACGGGCGTCAGTCGGAGGCGCGCGGCGCCCGGCTTCCGGCGACGGCGGCGGCCGCCTGGTCGGGGAGGAACTGGCCCGCGACCCGGACGAACATCTCACGCTGGTCGGTCGGCACACCCAGGGCGACAGCGGCCTCCTCCAGGGTGAGCGGACGGCCTCCGGCCACGGTCCCGCCCGCCGGGGCGGACGGCAGCGGCAGGTCCTCCTCGGTGAGGCGCCCGGAGCGGATGAGCATGTCGCGCACCGGGACCTGGAGCACCTGGGCGAGACGCCGGGTGGTCTCCAGGTCGGGCATGCTCTGCCGCTGCAGAAGGCGGGTGATGGCGGCCCGGTGGACCCCGGCCTCGTCGGCGAGACGGGACTTGCCACCGCCGCGTGGACTGTCGATGTCGAAGCCGCGCCGACGGATCAGTTCCTCGATCCAGGTCGCGAAGCTGTCGAGTTCGCCCGTGGTCATGGGGCACTCGCCTCCCTCCGAAGCGATGTCCAGACTATCGCGCTTGCGCGCAAGGAATTACCCCGCGCACCCCTACCATTTGGGCAAAATCTGTGGAGATAAAGGCCCCGTAGCCCCCGAATCCCCCTTGCGTGCGAGCACGCAACATGTCAGTGTGCGGACCCGCAACATCTCTGCGCGGGGAGAAGGGATCGCCATGACCACACCGAACACCTCCACATCGAACACGCCGATCACACCGCAGCCCTCCGGAACGCACGCCACCGCACCGGATCCCGGGCACGGCAACGGCAACGGCAACGGCGGCAGCGGCAGCGGCAGCGGCAGCAGGAGCGACAGCACGGCCGCGGACGCCGTGCTCTGGATCGAGCTGCTGCTGCACCAGTTCCCGGAACTGCTCGTCGAACTCGCTCCCTCCTACCGCTCCCCCTCCGCCCCGCGGGCGGCCCCTTCCGGGCGCGGCCCGGCCCCGGCGGGCCCGACCCGCGCCGAGCGGGAGGAGGCCCTGCGGGCCGAGCAGGCCCACGGGCTCACGCCGTCCGGCTCCCGCACCTCCCCCGTGCGGCTCCACATCTCCGACGCCGTACGCGACATCACGGATGGCGTGATCGAGCTGGACGAGGCCGTGCACGACCGGCTCCGGATGCCCCGCCCCCGCCGCGAGCGGGTGTCCGGGCGACTGCTGCGCGTCGCGGGGCTGCTCGACCGGGCCGCCGCCGACGACGTCCTCCTCGAACACATCAGGGACGAGGTCCGGCGGATGGCCCGCCGCTGCACCCGGGCCCTGGGCGGCGCCGAACCGGTGGTACGAGTGGGCGGCCGCTGCCCCTGGTGCGACTCGGTCTCGCTGCGGGCCTTCCCCGCGCGCCGGGCGGTGCTCTGCGTCAACCCGGCCTGCCGCTGTACGGACCGCGCCTGCGACTGCCGTACGGATCCGGCGCACCGGCACGCGTGGAGCGAGGGCGCCTGGGTGCGGCTCGCCGCGGAGTCCGGCGGCGATCTCACGGAGCTGACCGGCGCGACCGCGGACACCCCGCGGCGGGAGGGCGGGCGATGACGGCCGCGACCCTGCTGACCGGAGCACTGGCCGCGCACGAGGCGGGCGTGACCCCGGCGACGATCCGCAAGTGGGTCCAGCTGGGCCACCTCAGCCCTGCCGGCCGGCAGGGCCGTGCGCACGTGTTCCGCCTGGAGGACGTCTTCGCGGCGGAACGGGCGGCCCGGCGGAAGACCCCGGAGACCCGGCGCCGGCCGTGAGGCGCGTGTGAACAGACAGGAAGGGGCGGCCCGTTCGGGCCGCCCCTTCCTGTCTGTCCCCCCGGCTACTTCTCGGGCGCGGCGGCCATGCGGAAGACCTGGGCCCCGCCGTCGGCGCCCCCGGACGCCAGCGCGATCGCCTCGCCCCAGCCGCTGCGGAACCCCCGCGTCTCCGCCTCGACCGCGACTCTCGCCCCGACCTTGCCGACGACGGCGGTGAGCGTGCGGGCGACCTCCGCCGTGTACGTACCCGACTCCCCCGACTCCGCGGCCACCTCGACCGCGGCGGCCACGACATCGGCCAGCCGCTCCTGGGCACCGATCACCGGCTCGCTCCCGTCCACCCGCTCCCCCGTTTCCTCGCTCCGCACGCTCGTCAGGGCGCTTCCTCCACTGAGAACCGCCAACTCTCGAAAGCCTGTTCGATAACCGCAGAATAACGCACCGGGCACGGGAGTGCGGGAGGCCAGAACAGGCCCCACCCGCGCGCCGCCGGGCATGGACAGCCCCGGAAGCGGAACCACGGACGTTGCGCCTTCGCGCCAACAGGTTGCGCGCTCGCACGATCTCAGTCACAATAGGTGCAGCGGCGGAGCTGCGCCCACCCTCCGGGCGCGGCTCCGCCGTCCGCGCATCCGCACCTCACCCTTCCGCGAACAGGAGTGATCGCCCTGTCATGACTTCACCTCCGAGCACCTTCCCCGACGTGGAGGCCATCGTCGTGGAGCTCCTCTCCGACCGCGCCGATCTGGCGGACGCGGTGGTGGACGAGACTCCGCCGCCCGGCTTCGACGGCACGCAGAAGGCGGTGATCGTCTCCCGGCGCGGTGGCGCCTGGGTCGACGACCTCCACCTCGACCAGCCGCTGATCGAACTGGAGGCCTACGGGCCGGACAAGGCGACGGCGCACCGCCTGGCCAACTCCGCCCGGGCCGAACTGCTCGGCGCGGTGGGCCGGCGGTACGGAACGGACATCGTGATCAGCGATGTCGTCGAGGCCGACGGTCCGCGCTGGCTGCCGGAGTACCTGCATCCCGCGGCCAACCGCTACCTCTGCGTCCTGCGCGTCTCCCTGCGCATCGGCTGACGCCGCAGAGCCGATCCCGTACAGCCTCCGAGGCCGTACGCGCCCATCGCCGTACGGGCACGTCCCGTACGCCCCACAGACCAGGCCCTGCCGTCCGGCGGGGCCTTTGCCGTACCCGTGACGGCACGCACCACCAGCACCCGCCCAGTCACCCATTCAGGGACCAACCACCTCAAGGAGTCATCCATGGCAGGCAACAACGCCTCCGAGATCCGCGTGGCCGGAACCGGTCGCATCCTCGTCGCCGAGATCGGCGCTCCCCTTCCGGACGCCTTCTCCGACAACCCGGCGGCCGACTGGGGGTCGGCCTGGACCGACCTCGGCTACACCTCCACGGAGGGCGTGACCTTCGCGAAGAAGGACAAGCTGGACCCGGTCGAGACGTGGCAGTCCATCAGCCCGGCCCGGTTCGTCTACGCGGACCGCGACCTGACGCTGAAGTTCGCGATGCTCCAGTTCAACGAGGACACGCTGCCGTTCTTCCTCGGCGGCAAGTCCACGGACATCCGCAAGGACGCCGCCGCGAGCGTCTTCCAGTTCGACGTTCCGGACGGACCGACCTTCGACGAGCGGGCCCTCGGGCTGGAGTTCACGGACGGCGCGGAGGTCACGTACCGCTTCGTCATCCCGCGCGGCCAGGTGACCGCCACCGACGACATCAAGCTCGCCCGGAAGGCCGCCGCGCAGCTCGGCGTCACCTTCACCGCCCTGTCGCCGGGCGACGGCTCCGCGCTGGCCACCTTCGTCATGAAGGACGCGGCCTACACGGTCCCGACGGTTCCGGCGCCGTAACACCCCAGGGGCGGGGCCGGTTGGCGCCGGCCCCGCCCCGCACTCCCCTCCCCCCTACACCCGAAACGGAGAATCCCGCATGGCAACCTTCGACGTGAACGCGGCGCGCGCCCAGCGCCTGGAGGTGCTCGGCCGCACCTGGTCGTTCACCCTGGACGACGACACCTTCGAACTGCCCACCGAGCTGACCCGCGCCACCGCGGCCTCGCTGCGCTCGCTGGACGACAACGACGTGGACGGGCTGCTGCGGCTGCTGCTCGGCGAGGAGCAGTTCGGCCGTTTCGCACGGCACGAGACCACCATGCAGGACCTCGCCGCGATCCTGGAGGCGTACGGCAGGGAGACCGGGCTCGGCCTGGGGGAAGGCTGAGCCTCGACGCGTTCGCCGAAGAACACGCCGAGGCGCTGGAAGCCGACCTGCTGCGGCACTACGGCGTGGACCTGCTGGACTGGCACCGCGGCCGGCTGACCTCCCGCCGGCTCGCGGTGCTGGTCAAGCACATGCCACGAGACAGCGCCGTCGCCCAGGAGATCCACGGCGAGGCGTCGGAATGGGGCGTCTCCGACTATCTGCTCGCCGCGGCCGTGGACCATCTCGCCGCCGCCAACTGGATGTTCGCCTCGGTCAACACCGACGAGGACGCCGATCCGCCGGAAGCGCCGGTGCCGGTGCCCAGACCGGGCGACGAGGCCGAGACGGAGGAGCCGGCGGAACCTCTCCGTCCGAGCGACCTCGCCCGCTTCTTCTCCTGACGGGTCGCGCACGAGCCGTCGGACGGTGAGAGGCGGTGGCAAGCGGCGGGAAGCGGTGGGAAAGCCCGGCGAAGGCCCCGCGAAGGCCCTACGGCCGCCACCGCCCGACCGGTCAGCTCCCCGACACGTACTGGACGAAGAGCACCGCGGCGATCACGCCGCCGAGCAGGGCCACCAGGGATTCCCCGGCGAACAGGGCCCAGTGCCTTTTCTCCCTGCTCGTTTCGGGGATCAAGTGGCCGTTGTGCGCTCGGCGGCCTTCCTGTCCTCTCGAACGCAGCATCCGACGGCGTTTCTTCTTCGACTGCGGCAGGTTCTCCAGAATCCAGAACGTCTCCCGGGCCCACTGCTTTCCGCCCTTCTCGCGGAAACCCTTGAAATACCCCTTCGCCAGCACCGCGCACAGCCACAGCAGAGCAAGAGCGATCGCGCCGGAAAACACGGACCACAGCACACTGTCCGAGTCGACCACGTTCCACGCGAAAGCGAGCCCGATTCCACCCGCAGCATAGAAGTAGGAATGAAAGGCGAATATGTAGGCGGGCCCCGTCCATCCCTCCCGCCGGTCGAGTCCGTCGAGCAGAAGAATTCCGATGATGAACGCCGGAGCGCCGAGCGCGAGCAGCGCCGAACCCTCTTCGCACGGCACTCCGGCCAGGCGACCGCACGCTCCGCCGTCCCCCACCCTGCTGAACAGCTCCACGAGGAGCGTGACTCCCCAGAAGATGAGGAATGTGGCGACAAAAGCCACTACGTGACGGAACAGCAGGGACCCGCTCAGCGCGTCGCCTCTTACATCCATGTCAACTGATTCGCTCACCCGACGGACGCTACCAGAAGAGCGAGGAACGAGATGGCAAGTCCCGAGGAACAGATACAACAGCTCAAAGCAGATCTGAGCGCACGGGATTCCCGGCTCACCGGAGAAATTCAGAGGAAGCTGGACAAGGATCAATTCTCTTTTCTCGCGCAGGAGGAAAAGAAGAAGGATGCCGGGGCGGCGGAGAAGAACAAGACCTTCGAAGCGTCGCTCAAGAAGCTGATCGCAGATGAGGTCGAAGCGGCGGGCGCTTCCGTATGGACGCCGGATGCCCGGCGCTTCAAGACGCCGGAATTCATGGGCCTCGTCACCGCGCTGACCGCCGGCGCCGTGGGCGCCGCCGCCGCAACGATCGGGATGACCTTCATAAAGTACGACTTCACCGTGCTCGATCTGACGGAGCGGGTGAACCGCGCGGTTCTCCGGCTGGCCAATCTCGCTCTCAGACGCACCGAGTGGGAGAAGCAGTTCCGCACCAACCAGCACAACGCGGAGCTGGACCTCAACCGGCGTTTCCACAACCTCGACCAGCGGCTCACCCTGAGGATCAAGGCCGCCGTGAAGAAGCTGAACAAGCGGATCGACGCTCTGGACAGGCGCGTCGCCGCGAACACCCGGGCCCGGAACACCACCGGCCACCAGGTGCGGAACAACGTCCAGCGATCCCCCGGAACCATCCCCGCCACCCGCCCCGCAGCCGCCGACCTCAACGAGTTGCACCGGCGGGTCGACCAACTGGCCGCGGCCATCGGGTGATCCGGCCGGGGCCACCGCTCCGCCGCGAAGGGAGCAGTGATCTCCGGCAGGCCGCCCGAGGCCCCGCCGCCACCCGACGGACACCATGAGGGGTTTCCCTTGTCACTCGTGCAATCACTCAAACGCGGGTCGAGCGCGCTGCAGCAGTTTCGCTCCTCGTCCGACGTCGTGGCCCGCTCGACCGCGGGCCTCGGCCGCAACTCCACCACCGCGGCCCGGGGCCTGGCCGGGATCAAATCCTCCGCCCGGACCTCCGCCCGCGAGCTGACCGCCATCCAGCGCGCCGCCGACAAGGCCGGCCGGTCCCTCACCAAGGCCGGCACCACCGGTCAGAAGAGCGGCACGCAGATCGGCACGTTCAAGTCCGGCGCCGACAAGGCGTCCAAGGGCATGAACGGCCTCAACAAGTCGATGCGGGGAAACATCGTCGGGCAGCTGCTGTCGCTGCTCGCCCCGCTCATCGAGAAGGTCGTCGACATGGCGGCCCGTTCCAAGACCATGCAGAAGGTCCTGAAGGTCGCCTTCGACGCGATCAAGAAGGTCATCAGCGGGGTCATGAAGGCCGTCGGGCCGATCATGACCAAGGCCGGCGCCCTGATGAAGTCGGTCTGGAACGGCATCAAGAAGGCCGTCACGGTGGTCATCAAGGCCGTCGCCGGCGTCATCACGTCCCACTTCAACGCCTGGCGCAAGCTCATCACGACGGTGATGAACGCCATCCGGGGCGTGATCTCCAGTGTCTGGAACGGGATCAAGAAGATCATCACCCCGGTCGTCAACTGGATCCGGAACACCGTCCCGGCCGCCTTCAGCCGGGTCAAGGAACGGCTCTCCAGCATCTGGGGCGGCCTCCAGTCCATCGCGAGCCGGGCCTTCGGCCGGATCACGGGAGCGGTGAAGGGCCCCATCAACGCGGTGATCCGGCTGATCAACTCCGCGATCGGCAGCCTCAACCGCATCAAGGTCTCCATCCCGGGCTGGGTCCCCGGCGTCGGCGGCAAGAGCTTCGGCATCAGCCTGCCGAAGATCCCGCAGCTCGCGGCGGGCGGCATCGTGCAGCCGCGCAACGGAGGGGTGCACGCCATCGTCGCCGAGGCCGGTGAGGCCGAGGCCGTCCTGCCGCTCTCCAAGCTGGACCGGCTGCTGCGCCACACCGCGCGCCGCTCGCGGGCGGACTCCGCCAACTCCACGGCCGGAGCGGTCGCCGGCTTCCAGATCGAGAACTACTACGAGGCGTCCTCCGCCGATCTCCGGGAGACCGCCACCGCCCTGCTGTTCCTCTCCAAGGCGCGCGGATGAGCGCCGCGGCGATCAGGGCGGGCGCCGATCCTTTCGCGGGCGTGGCCGGTGCGCTCTCCGGCTTCCGCACGCGGCTGGGCGCGGCGGGCACGTCGCTGGCGGCGGCGCTGCGCGACGCGGGCCGGGCCGGAGCCGCCGCCGACGGGATCAGGGCCGGTGCGACCGCCGCCTCACCGGCCGCACGGCAGGTGAGGACCGGGGCGGACGCGGCGGGGAGGTCGCTGACCGGCACCGGCCGCGCCGCCGGGGTCACGGCGACCCGGCTCCGCGCCGCCGGCGGCAGGGTCCGACCCGCCGCCGCCTCGCTCGGCGCCGTCTCCTCCGGCTCCGGCGTCTTCGGAGGGCCCGCCGGAATCCTGGGCAAGGGCGTCGGCACGGTCTCCGGGCTGATGGGGTTCCTCGGCGGCGCCCTCACCGTCGGCGCCGGCGCGATGACGGCCGTCAATGTGGCGATGCGGGCCAATCCGTTCGGGTTCGTCCTCGGTCTGATCGTGCCGCTCGCGGGCTTCCTCATCGAGTACGCGCTCAGCTCACAGACCGGCCAGAAGATCATGAAGCAGGTCTTCGACCAGGTGCTGACGGTCTTCCGGACGATCGGCACGTTCCTCGGGCCGGTCGTCCGGGCGTACCTCACCGTGGTCTCGGCGCAGTTCAAGGCCGTACGCACGATCGTCACGGCGGTCGTCAGGGGCGTCGGCACGGCCCTGACCCGCGGCTTCGACGGCGCCCGTAGCGCGGTCTCCTCGGCGACCCGCGCGGTCACCGGGCTGATCAGCCGGACCTGGAACGGCTTCAGGAAGGCGATCCAGCCCACCTTGGACTGGATCACCCGGCGCATCCCCGAGATGTTCACCCGGGTCAAGAACGCCACCTCCGCCGCTCTGGGCGCCATCGGTGACTTCCTGTCCACCGGCATGCAGGGCGTCATGGCCGCCGTCACCGGGCCGGTCAAGGCCCTGATCTCGTTCGCCAACTGGGTGATCGACGGCCTCAACGGGCTGAGCTTCTCCATCCTCGGCAAGAAGTTCGGCGTCGACCTGCCCAAGATCCCGCAGCTCGCCGAGGGGGGCGTGGTCCAGCCGGGCGGGGGCCCCTCGACCGTCCGCCCGCTGTCGGCGCTGGACCGGCTGCGCCCCGCCGAGGAGACCCCGGCGGCCGGGCGCTCCTCCGGCCCGCCCGCTCCGGAGCGGGCCCGGCTGCACACCTACCACGCGGCCGGGCGGGGCGGAGCCCTCGCCATCGCCTCCGATCTGCTGTTCCTGCACCGAGCGGCGGCATGAGCACCCATCCACCCGACGAATGAAGCGAGGTGACGGCCCCTCATGGCCGCGACCACAACCGCATACGCGTACGAGACCGCACCCGGCTCACTGATCACCCGCGACGGGCAGATCCAGTGGGCCGGACTGCTGATGGGCCCCGGTACCCCGTACGAGATCGACCGCACCGGCGTCACGGGCTGGGACGACCTGCCGGTGCTCGACACCGGTGATGTCTCCCGCCCCGACCGGCACGGCGCCTGGCCCGGCGCGCAGTGGGCGCAGCCCCGGCTCGTCGGGGCGACCGTCTGGCTGCTGCCCCGCACCACCCGGGACGCCCGGGGCGTGGCCGCCGGCTTCCGGGACGCGACCGGCGCGGACGGCGGCGAGGACTGGCTGGCCGTGCGGCTGCACGGGGAGACCCTCGCCGTACGGGCCCGGGTCAGCCGGCGGGTCGTTCCGCAGGACCGTTCCTTCGTGGTGCACGGCACCTCGAAGGCCAGTCTCCAGTGGACCGCGACCGACCCGCGCCGCTTCGGCTCCGCGCTCCGCGAGGCCCGCGCCCTCCTGCCGCAGGCCGAACCAGGGCTGCTCTGGCCGGAGGGGGCCGAGGCCGGGCTCGGCCTGCGCTGGCCGCTGGACTGGGGCGCCCCGGACCCGGCCGACGGGGTCGGCGGCAACGCCACGGGCAGCTGCACCGCGGTCAACGGAGGATCCGCGACCTCCCACCCGCTGATCGAGTTCCGGGGGCCGGTCCGGCGCCCGACCCTGACCCGGCTCACCGACGGCAAGCAGCTCCAGTACGACATCGTGCTCGGCCCCCAGGACGTCCTGGGCGTCGACACCGAGGCCGGCACCGTCCTGCTCAACGGGAACGCCTCCCGCCTCTACACCGCGGCCCCGGCCTCCGCCCCCGAGCAGCTGTTCGGGCTGGCCCCGGGCGCGACGGAGCTGGCGTTCCGCTCCGACGACACCACCCCCGACCCGCGGGCCTCCGTCACCGTCCGGTGGCGCGACGCCCACTGGTGACCCCAGGGGCTCCGGCCCCGCCGAGACACCCCACCCGTTCCTTTCTCCCAGGAGGACCTCCATGCCCGTACGCAGCGCCTGGCTGATCAACCGCACCGAGACCGAATCCGGCCAGTCCCGGGCCGACACCCGCCTCTCCCCGGTCGGCACCATGGCCCCGAGCGGGGCTCTGACCAGCGCCGGGGGCGTCATCCCCGGCTCCGACAACGGCGCGTACCTGATGTCCGCGCTGTACGTGTACGGCGAGACCGCGGGCATGCGGGCCACCGTCGCCCCGGGGCGCGCCGTGATCCAGGGCCGGGGGCCGGCCGGGGCCTACCCGGTCGTCCTCACCGACTACACCGACGTCGGTTTCGTCGACGGCAACGCCGCCAACCCCCGGATCGACCTGGTGGTCCTGCGGGTCCACGACGCCCAGTTCGACAGCGAGGACGGCCGTACCGAAGCCGTTCTGGAGGTCGTCCAGGGCGAGGCCGCCGCCTCCCCGGAGCCGCCGGCCCTCCCGCCGGCCTCCCTCCCCCTCGCCCAGGTCCGGATCCCGGCCGGCGCCTCCGCCGGGACCGGCGGCATCGACTGGGCCAACGCCGTCTACGACCTGCGGGTCCCCACGGTGGCCGTCGGCGGCATCCTCCCGGAGTCCTGGGCCCGCGACGTCCCCGGCGGTTACGTCGGCCAGTACCGCGACACCGTGACGGAGTACCAGCGCTGGGACGGCACCCGCTGGACCGGCTACCCGCGCCAGATCGGCGGCATCGCCCCTCAGGGCGCGCTCGCGACCGGGGAGTACACCGGGCAGTACCGCGACGAGGGCGGGCGGCTCCAGCGCTGGGACGGCACCGTCTGGCGGCCCGCCGTCACCGCCTCCGCCTGGGCGAGCAACAGCGACGGCGGCTACTGCGCCTCCACCGCCTGGGTGGAAGCCGTCACCGACACCGTGGGCCCCACCATCACGGCGACGTTCACCGCCCCGGTCTCCGGCGCGGTCCTCGTGACGGTCGGCTTCCTGGGGAACACGGGGGTCGACGGCCAGTGGTGCCGGATGGGCGTCAACATCCGCAAGGACGGCGTCCTCGTCTCGTCCGCCGACGAGACCCGTTCGGCGACCGTCGGCTCCAAGGCGCTGTCGTCGGTGTCGACCAGCTACCGCGTCGCGGGCCTCCAGCCGGGCGCCGTCCACACGGCCGTCTCCGCCTACTGCACCTCCGCGACCAGCAACCGGGGCTGGTTCGACAACCGCTTCATCCGCGTCGACCCGGTCCTGTGAGGCAGCCGATGAGCCGTACCTCCCCCGACCCCGTCTACCGGGCCCTCTTCTGCGATCTGCGCACCGACCGCCTGCTGGACGTCCTGCCCCTGACCGAGACCAAGTTCGACGACTTCATCGGCAAACCGGGCTCCCTCACCGCCACCGTCCCCCTCCCCGAGGGGGCGCTCGCGGCCCGGGCCCGGGCCGCGCTCCAGCCCGGCCGCACCGCGGTCTGGCTGGAGCGGGACGGCGACATCTGGTGGGGCGGCATCCTGTGGACCTGCACCCCGGTCTCCGACGAACAGGGCCGGCTCACCGTGCAGTTCCAGGCCGGGACCTTCGACTCCTACCTGGACCACCGCATCCTGAGCCAGGACCTGACCGGCACCGGGCTCGACCAGTTCGACATCGCCCGCACGCTCGTCGCCCACGCCCAGGAGCAGCCGGGCGGTGACATCGGCATCAGCCTCGGCCACGAACGGTCGGGAATCGTACGGGACTACGCCCACACCTATTCAGCGCTCGCCCGTGTCCGTGAACTCCTCGACAAGCTCGGGCAGTTGAACGACGGCTTCGAGTGGCGCATCCACTGCTACCGGGACGCGGCCGGCAACCGGGTCAAGCGCCTCCAGCTCGGCCATCCGCAGATCAGGACCGGCCACAGCGACATCGTGCTGGACCATCCCGGGCCCGTCCTCACCTACAGCCTGCCCACCGACTCGACCGTCCAGGCGAACGTCTGGGTGGCCCGGGGCGAGTCGGCCAACACCGACCAGTCCCAGGAGTCCGAGCCGCTGACGGTCGCCGAGGCACTCCCCGCCGAGCTCGACCAGGGCTGGCCCCGGCTGGAACTCACCTCCGACCACAACGGGGTGAGCGACACGGCGACCCTGCGCTCGCTGGCCCGCGCCGAGCTGTCCCGGCAACGCCGGCCCGAGGTCATCCCGGAGCTGACCGTACGGCTGGACGGTCACCTCACCCCGGCGCTGCTCGGAGCCCGCATCCGGCTGCGCGTCCACGACCTGTGGCACCACGAGGGCCTCGACGCGCACTACCGGATCGTCGGCATGGCCGTCACCCCGCCGCAGCGCACCAAGCAGGAGACAGCCGTCCTCTACCTGGAAGGAGCCTGACCCGTGGCGATCATCCCCACCGATCTGCTCGACCGCATACGCGCCCTGGAACGCCAGGTCAGGGAGTTGATGGGCAGCGCCAACACCACTCCGGCGCAGAACAGCATCGTGGGCGGCGAGGTGGTCATCGGCGAGCGCGGCCGGCTGCGGGTGCGCACCGCGGGCGACCAGGACCTCCTGTACCTGGGCCGGGTCCAGCCCGACCGGGACAAGGACACCCCGCAGCAGGGGCTGGTCGTCCGCCGCGACGACGGGTCGCTGGCGCTGACCGTCTGGACCGGGGCGCCCGACACGCTGCCGGTCCAGGCGGTGCAGATCCTGGACCGCCGGGGCAACGTGGTCGTCGCCGACGACACCGTACGGGGCGGCCTCGCCCGCCCCTACATCCCGTTCGCGCTCCCGGCCCCCGTCGACACGGCCCGCTGGGAGTCCACCGGCGCCACCGACTGGACCACGCTCCACCGGGGCCCCGGCCTCGTCCAGCACCCCCGGCTGCACTGCCGGATCGCCGCGGAGGGCGGCGCGGGCGGCGAGGTACGGCTCCTCGTGGACGGCGACCAGGTGGGCCCGGTCGGCGGGCCGGGGGCGGGGCTGGTGATCACGGAACGGATGACGGCGGACTACGGGGCGACGGTGACGTTCGAGATCCAGGCCAGGGTCACCACCCCCGGCACCACGATCCGCTGCCGCCCCCTGGCGCTGTACGGCCTGGAGTCCTGACCCCTCCCCGAACCGCATCCGCCCCACCGAACCACGCCCGCCCCCGGCCGGACACCCGTCACGCCCAGCCGGACGGGCCGCCCACCTCACCCAAGGAGCCCCCGTGCTGCCACCGAGCATCCCGACCGTCACCGTCACCGCCCGCTACCTCACCCCCGACGGCCGCCCCATGAGCGGCACCGTCGACTTCCGTCCGCCCGCGCTGCTCACCCACGCCGGGGAGGACCTCTTCCTGGGCGGCCCCACCCGCGCCACCCTCGACGCCGAGGGCCGGCTCCAGGTCGTGCTGCCCGCCACCGACGGCCCCGGCTGGAACCCGGCGGTGTGGACGTACACCGTCACCGAGCGGCTCTCCGGCCTCGGCCGCGGCAGCCGTGGCTACCAGATCGCGCTGAGCGCCGGCCATCCCACCGTGGACCTCGCCGACATCGCCCCGGCCGACCCGGCCACCCCGCAGTACGTCGCCGTACCCGGCCCCGCGGGGCCGCCGGGCGAGCTGGGCCCGCAGGGTCCGGCCGGCCCCGCCGGAACCGTCCACTCCGTCAACGGGAAGGCCGTCCCGGACATCGTCCTGAACGCCGCCGACGTCTCCGCCGTCGCCGCCGACCGCGTCGGCGCCCCCGGCGGTGTCGCGGCCCTCGGCGCCGACGGCCTGGTCCCGGCCGCCCAGCTCCCGGCCGGCGGCGGCACCGTGGCCTCGGTCAACGGCCAGACCGGCGACGTGCTCCTCGCCGCAACCGACGTGGGCGCCCTGTCCCAGGCGGCGGGCGACGCCCGCTATCTGGCCATCGACGGCTCCCCCGTCACCTCGGTCAACGGACGCACCGGCCCGGTCGTACTGACCGCGTCCGACGTCTCGGCCGTGGCGAGCGGCGACGCGGTGCTGCTCACCGGCGACCAGAGCATCGCCGGCGCGAAGACCTTCGTCGCGCCGCCTGCCACGAAGGCCGCCCCCGCCACCGACGACCACCTCACCCGCCGGGGCTACGTGGACACGGTCGCCCCGGCCGGGACCTGGTCCCCGTCCGCCGTCGGGTTCGCCGGGTGGGCCTTCGACCCCGCGTGCGGTTCCGCCTCCACCCCGCAGTACTGCATCAACGGCTGGGTCTACCTCATCGGCATCCCGCTGCACGCACCCAAGCTGGTGAAGAACATCGCCTTCTACGTCCCGGGGTACGGAGGCAACACCCTGGGGGCCGCCTCCTACGCGGGGCTCTACACGAGCGCCGGGGTCCGCGTCGGAGTGACCGCCTCGCTGAACACGCTGATCCCCAAGACCGAGGGCCAGACGGTGATCTGCCCGCTCACCGTCCAGTACAACGCGGCCCCGGGCAACTACTGGGTGGGCCTGGTGATCAACGGCCCCAACCCCGCCAACGCCGGCCCCGCCTTCCTGCGCGGCGCCAGCGTGGGCCAGGCCCCGGGCGGCAGCGCCCGGATGCCGGGGTTCTTCGTCCGGCACGGCCGCCTCGGCGTCACCGGCCAGACCTCACTGCCCACCAGCTTCAACCCGAGCGTCCAGAACACCGTCGTCGCCGACTCCAACGCCATCTGGGCCGCCCTGTCCTGACCCCACACCCCGGGCCCGCCCGCCGAGCCCCGTACCGACCCCGCACCACCCGGTACGGGGCTCGGCGGGTCCGGCCCCGTACCCGTTCCCGCACACCGGAAGGACCGCCACCCGTGGCCACACCACTCACCGCCGACCGGCTGCTCGCCGCGCTGCACGCCGAAGGCGTCACCGTCGTCGAGCACCCGGGCTGGCGCACCCACGACCGCAACCACATGGGCGCCTGGGGCCCCGTGAACGGGGTGATGATCCACCACACCGTGAGCAGCGGGAGCGCCGCCTCCGTCGCCCTCTGCCGCGACGGCTACGCCTCGCTGCCCGGCCCGCTCTGCCACGGCGTCATCGACAAGGCGGGCACGGTCCACCTGATCTCGGCCGGCCGCGCCAACCACGCGGGCGGCGGCGA
Organism: Streptomyces sp. NBC_01116; assembly: GCF_041435495.1. Taxonomy (NCBI): domain Bacteria; kingdom Bacillati; phylum Actinomycetota; class Actinomycetes; order Kitasatosporales; family Streptomycetaceae; genus Streptomyces; species Streptomyces sp. NBC_01116. The sequence goes on along the minus strand of NZ_CP108644.1, from coordinate 5,181,769 downwards.
CCCGGACGTGCTCCGGCGCGTCGTCGCGGAGGGCTACGGCGACCGGCCGCCCGCCCCGCGCGCCCATGACGGCAGCGCGGGAGCCGTCGACGGCAACGCCCGCTTCTACGGCTTCGAGTGCGTCAACCTCGGCGACGGCCGGGACCCCTGGCCCGCCGCCCAGCTCGACGCGATCGAACGCGCGTCGGCCGCGATCTGCCGGGCCCACGGCTGGAGCGCCCGCTCCGTCATCGGCCACGCGGAGTGGTCGGCGGCGAAGATCGACCCGCGCGGCTTCACCATGCCGTCGATGCGCACCCGCGTCAGCACCCGCCTGGCCGCCCCGGCCGGCGGCACCCCGACCGGGCCCACCGCCCCGCCCTCGAAGCCCGGTGTCCCCGCCACCTCCCGCTACCAGCCCTTCCCCGGGGCCTCCTTCTTCACCGCCCGCCCCAGCTCCCCCGTGGTCACCGCGATGGGCCGTCGGCTGGCCGCCGAGGGGTGCGCCACGTACGCCGTCGGCCCCGGCCCCCGCTGGACCGAGGCCGACCGCCGCTCGTACGCCGCGTGGCAGCGCAAGCTCGGCTTCCGCGGCGCGGAGGCCGACGGCTGGCCGGGCCGCACGTCCTGGAACGCGCTGAAGGTCCCGTACACCACGAAGGCGCCGTAACCGAGTTGAGGAGCCTGCCATGTCCGACGCCGCCCGGCGTACCGCCCGTACCGTCCTGCAGACGGCCCTCGCCCTTGCCGTGCTCCTGCCCGCACTCGTGGACGCGTCCGGTGTCCCCGCGACCCTGCCCCGGGTCGCCGGGGCCCTGGCCGTCGCGGGGGCGGTGACCCGGGTGATGGCCCTGCCGGGCGTCCAGAACCTGCTGCCGGCCTGGCTGCGCACCGAACCGCCGGAGGGCCGCCCATGACCGATACCGACCCGAACAACCCGGTGGCCGTCGCCCTGGAGCTGGAGCGGATGCGCGGCAGCCTGGAGGCCGGCTTCGCCCGCGCCGACGGGCAGCTCGCCCTCCTGGTGCAGCGCAGCGACCAGACCGACAAGCAGCTCGCCGACCACGAGGCCCGCCTCGACCTGCTGGAGCGGTCCCGCTGGCCCCTGGCGAGCATCGCCGCGCTCACCGCGACCGCCGGGGTCGCCATCGCCGTGTGGGAGACGATCCGCTGAACGGCCCGCCCCCGCACACGCCGGAGGGCGGCCACCCCGTTGTGTACGGGGTGACCGCCCTCAGGTCGTCTCTGCGACGAGCACGCGCCTACTGGTTGTACGGACCGTAGTCGTAGTCCTCCAGCGGGACGGCCTGGCCGGAGCCGGTGCCGAACGGCGAGTAGTCGATGTCGTCGTAGCCGACGGCCGAGTACATCGCGGCCTTGGCCTCCTCGGTCGGCTCGACCCGGATGTTGCGGTAGCGGGACAGACCCGTACCGGCCGGGATGAGCTTACCGATGATGACGTTCTCCTTGAGGCCGATCAGGGAGTCCGACTTGGCGTTGATCGCCGCGTCGGTGAGGACCCTGGTCGTCTCCTGGAAGGACGCCGCCGACAGCCACGACTCGGTGGCGAGCGAGGCCTTGGTGATACCCATCAGCTGCGGACGGCCGGAGGCGGGGTGACCGCCCTCGGTGACCACACGACGGTTCTCGGTCTCGAACTTCGACCGCTCGACCAGCTCGCCCGGAAGCAGCTCCGCGTCGCCGGACTCGATGATCGTCACGCGGCGGAGCATCTGCCGGATGATGATCTCGATGTGCTTGTCGTGGATCGACACGCCCTGCGAGTTGTAGACCTTCTGGACTTCGCCGACCAGGTGGACCTGGACCGCACGCTGGCCGAGGATGCGCAGCACGTCGTGCGGGTTGGTCGCACCGACGGTGAGCTTCTGGCCCACCTCGACCGGGTCGCCCTCGCCCACGAGCAGACGGGCACGCTTCGAGATCGGGAACGCCGTCTCGTCGCTGCCGTCGTCCGGGGTGACGACGAGCTTCTTGGTCTTCTCGGTCTCCTCGATCCGCACGCGGCCCTTGGCCTCGGAGATCGGGGCGACACCCTTGGGCGTACGGGCCTCGAAGAGCTCGACGACTCGGGGCAGACCCTGGGTGATGTCGTCACCGGCCACACCACCGGTGTGGAAGGTACGCATCGTCAGCTGGGTGCCGGGCTCACCGATGGACTGGGCGGCGATGATGCCGACCGCCTCACCGATGTCGACCAGCTTGCCGGTGGCGAGCGAGCGTCCGTAGCAGAAGGCACAGGTGCCGACCGCGGACTCACAGGTCAGGACCGAGCGGGTCTTGACCTCCTCGACGCCGGCGCCCACCAGGGCGTCGATCAGGACGTCACCGAGGTCGACGTTGGCAGGCGCGATGACCTTGCCGTCCACCACGACGTCCTCGGCGAGCATGCGGGCGTAGACCGAGGTCTCGACGTCCTCCGTCTTGCGGAGCACGCCGTCGGCGCCCTTGACCGCGATCTTCAGCTTGAGGCCGCGGTCGGTGCCGCAGTCCTCCTCGCGGATGATCACGTCCTGCGAGACGTCCACCAGACGACGGGTCAGGTAACCCGAGTCGGCGGTACGCAGGGCGGTGTCCGCCAGACCCTTACGGGCACCGTGCGTGGAGATGAAGTACTCCAGAACGGTGAGGCCCTCGCGGAAGGACGCCTTGATGGGACGGGGAATCGTCTCGTTCTTGGCGTTCGACACCAGACCACGCATACCCGCGATCTGACGCATCTGCATCATGTTTCCTCGGGCGCCCGAGTCGACCATCATGAAGATGGGGTTCGTCTTCGGGAAGTTCGCGTTCATCGCCTCGGCGACCTCGTTGGTCGCCTTGGTCCAGATCGCGATGAGCTCCTGCGTGCGCTCGTCCTTGGTGATCAGACCGCGCTCGTACTGCTTCTGGACCTTCTCGTCCTGCTCCTCGTAGCCCTTGACGATGGCCTTCTTGGCCTCGGGCACGACGACGTCGGAGATGGCCACGGTGACGCCCGAACGGGTCGCCCAGTGGAAGCCCGCCGCCTTCAGGTTGTCGAGCGTCGCCGCCACGATGACCTTGGGGTAGCGCTCGGCCAGGTCGTTGACGATCTCGGAGAGCTGCTTCTTGCCCACCGAGTAGTCGACGAACGGGTAGTCCTCGGGCAGCAGCTCGTTGAAGAGCGCGCGGCCCAGGCTGGTCCGCAGCCGGAAGGTGTCACCGGGCTGGTACTCCGGCTCGCCCTCCTCGGCGACCGGCGGCACCCAGCCACGCGGCGGCATGGTGCCGACCGGGAATCGGATGTCGACCTTCGCCTGGAGCGACAGCTCGCGGGCGTCGAAGGCCATGGTGGCCTCGGCCGTGGAGCCGAACGCGCGGTCCGTGCCCTTGACGTTGCGACCCTCTTCGTCCGTGGTGAGGAAGAAGAGACCCAGCACCATGTCCTGGGTCGGCATGGTGACGGGACGACCGTCGGCCGGCTTCAGGATGTTGTTCGAGGACAGCATCAGGATGCGGGCCTCGGCCTGCGCCTCCGCGGAGAGCGGCAGGTGCACGGCCATCTGGTCACCGTCGAAGTCCGCGTTGAACGCGGTGCAGACGAGCGGGTGGATCTGGATGGCCTTGCCCTCGACCAGCTGCGGCTCGAAGGCCTGGATGCCCAGGCGGTGCAGGGTGGGCGCACGGTTCAGCAGCACCGGGTGCTCGGCGATGACCTCTTCGAGGACGTCGTACACGACGGTGCGGCCGCGCTCGACCATGCGCTTGGCCGACTTGATGTTCTGCGCGTGGTTCAGGTCCACCAGGCGCTTCATCACGAACGGCTTGAAGAGCTCCAGCGCCATCGCCTTCGGCAGACCGCACTGGTGCAGCTTGAGCTGCGGACCGACGACGATCACGGAACGCGCGGAGTAGTCCACGCGCTTGCCGAGGAGGTTCTGACGGAAACGACCCTGCTTGCCCTTCAGCATGTCGCTGAGGGACTTCAGGGGACGGTTACCGGGACCGGTGACCGGGCGACCGCGGCGGCCGTTGTCGAACAGCGCGTCGACGGCCTCCTGCAGCATCCGCTTCTCGTTGTTCACGATGATCTCGGGGGCGCCGAGGTCGAGGAGACGCTTGAGGCGGTTGTTGCGGTTGATCACACGGCGGTACAGGTCGTTCAGGTCGGAGGTCGCGAAGCGGCCACCGTCCAGCTGCACCATCGGACGCAGGTCCGGCGGGATGACCGGCACGCAGTCGAGCACCATGCCCTTGGGCTTGTTGCTGGTCTGCAGGAACGCGGAGACGACCTTGAGGCGCTTGAGCGCACGGGTCTTCTTCTGGCCCTTGCCGGTGCGGATGATCTCGCGGAGGCGCTCGGCCTCCTCGTCGAGGTCGAAGGACTCCAGGCGCTTCTGGAGCGCCGCGGCGCCCATGCAGCCGTCGAAGTACGTGCCGAAGCGGTCACGCAGCTCGCGGTAGAGCAGCTCGTCGCCCTCCAGGTCCTGGACCTTGAGGTTCTTGAAGCGGCTCCACACCTCGTCGAGGCGGTCGATCTCGCGCTGCGCACGGTCGCGCAGCTGCTTCATCTCACGCTCGGCGCCTTCGCGCACCTTGCGGCGCACGTCGGCCTTGGCGCCCTCGGCCTCCAGCTCGGCCAGGTCGGTCTCGAGCTTCTTGGCGCGGGCCTCCAGGTCGGAGTCACGGCGGTTCTCGGTCTGCTGGCGCTCGACGGAGACGTGGGCCTCCAGGGACGGCAGGTCGCGGGTACGACGCTCCTCGTCCACGAACGTGATCATGTACGCGGCGAAGTAGATGACCTTTTCCAGGTCCTTCGGCGCGAGGTCCAGCAGGTATCCGAGGCGCGAGGGAACGCCCTTGAAGTACCAGATGTGGGTGACGGGAGCGGCAAGCTCGATGTGGCCCATCCGCTCACGACGCACCTTGGCGCGAGTGACCTCGACGCCGCAGCGCTCGCAGATGATGCCCTTGAAGCGGACACGCTTGTACTTGCCGCAGTAGCACTCCCAGTCCCGGGTCGGACCGAAGATCTTCTCGCAGAAGAGTCCGTCCTTCTCGGGCTTGAGCGTGCGGTAGTTGATGGTCTCCGGCTTCTTCACTTCGCCGTGCGACCAGGTCCGGATGTCGTCCGCGGTGGCAAGGCCGATCCGCAGCTCGTCGAAGAAGTTGACGTCGAGCACTTGTCGTCAATCCCTCTTTCGGGGTCTCGTCTCAATCAATGGTCTGAACGGGTCCGGGGAGGGCCGGCCGCCTCGGGATGAGGCGGCCGGCCGGCCCGTCAGACCTCTTCGACGCTGCTCGGCTCGCGCCGGGACAGGTCGATACCGAGTTCCTCCGCCGCGCGGAAGACGTCCTCGTCCGTGTCGCGCATCTCGATGGACATGCCGTCCGAGGACAGCACCTCCACGTTGAGGCAGAGCGACTGCATTTCCTTGATGAGCACCTTGAAGGACTCGGGAATGCCGGGCTCGGGGATGTTCTCGCCCTTGACGATGGCCTCGTAGACCTTCACGCGGCCGGTCACGTCGTCGGACTTGATCGTCAGGAGCTCCTGGAGGGCGTATGCGGCGCCGTAAGCCTCAAGGGCCCACACCTCCATCTCACCGAAGCGCTGACCACCGAACTGTGCCTTACCACCCAGCGGCTGCTGGGTGATCATGGAGTACGGGCCGGTCGAACGCGCGTGCAGCTTGTCGTCGACCAGGTGGTGCAGCTTGAGGATGTACATGAACCCGACCGAGACCGGGTCCGGGAACGGCTCGCCGGAGCGGCCGTCGTAGAGCTGGGCCTTGCCGGAGGGCTGGACCAGGCGGTCGCCGTCGCGGTTGGGGATCGTGGCCTGGAAGAGGCCGGTGATCTCGTCCTCGCGCGCACCGTCGAAGACGGGCGTGGCGACGTTGGTGCCGGGGGCGACCTGGTCGGCGCCGATGGCCTGCAGGCGCTGGGCCCACTCGTCACCGAGGCCGGAGACGTCCCAGCCGCGGCTGGCGAGCCAGCCGAGGTGGATCTCCAGGACCTGTCCCGGGTTCATTCGGGACGGGACACCCAGCGGGTTGAGGATGATGTCGACCGGGGTGCCGTCCTCCAGGAACGGCATGTCCTCGATCGGCAGGATCTTGGAGATGACGCCCTTGTTGCCGTGACGGCCGGCGAGCTTGTCACCATCGGTGATCTTGCGCTTCTGCGCGACGTAGACGCGGACCAGCTGGTTCACGCCCGGCGGCAGCTCGTCGCCCTCTTCGCGGTCGAAGACGCGGACGCCGATGACCTTGCCGATCTCACCGTGCGGCACCTTCAGCGAGGTGTCGCGCACTTCGCGCGCCTTCTCACCGAAGATCGCGCGGAGCAGGCGCTCCTCGGGGGTCAGCTCGGTCTCGCCCTTGGGCGTGACCTTGCCGACGAGGATGTCGCCGGCGACGACCTCGGCACCGATCCGGATGATGCCGCGCTCGTCGAGGTCGGCGAGGACCTCTTCGGAGACGTTCGGGATGTCCCGGGTGATCTCCTCCGGGCCGAGCTTGGTGTCACGGGCGTCGACCTCGTGCTCCTCGATGTGGATCGAGGAGAGGACGTCGTCCTGCACGAGGCGCTGCGACAGGATGATCGCGTCCTCGTAGTTGTGACCCTCCCACGGCATGAACGCCACGAGCAGGTTCTTGCCGAGGGCCATCTCACCGTTCTCGGTGGCCGGTCCGTCGGCGAGCACCTGGTCGGCGACGATCCGGTCGCCCTCGGAGACGACGACCTTCTGGTTGACCGAGGTGCCCTGGTTGGAGCGCATGAACTTGGCGATGCGGTACGTGGTGTACGTGCCGTCGTCGTTCGTGACGGTGATGTAGTCCGCGGAGACCTCCTGGACCACACCGTCCTTCTCCGCCTTGAGGACGTCACCGGCGTCGGTGGCGCAGCGGTACTCCATGCCGGTGCCGACCAGCGGGGCCTCGGACTTGATGAGCGGCACCGCCTGGCGCATCATGTTCGCGCCCATGAGGGCACGGTTGGCGTCGTCGTGCTCCAGGAAGGGGATCATCGCGGTGGCGACGGACACCATCTGGCGCGGCGAGACGTCCATGTAGTCGACGTCCGTGCCGGGCACGTAGTCGACCTCTCCGCCACGACGGCGGACCAGGACGCGGGGCTCGGTGAAGCGCAGCTCGTCGGAGAGCGTCGCGTTCGCCTGGGCGATGACGAAGCGGTCCTCCTCGTCGGCCGTGATGTAGTCGACGTCGTCGGTGACCTGGCCGTCGACGACCTTGCGGTACGGCGTCTCGATGAAGCCGAACGCGTTGACGCGGCCGTACGAGGCGAGCGAACCGATCAGACCGATGTTCGGGCCTTCGGGGGTCTCGATCGGGCACATGCGTCCGTAGTGGGACGGGTGCACGTCGCGGACCTCGAAGCCGGCCCGCTCACGGGAGAGACCACCCGGGCCGAGAGCCGACAGGCGGCGCTTGTGGGTGAGACCCGACAGCGGGTTGTTCTGGTCCATGAACTGCGACAGCTGGCTGGTGCCGAAGAACTCCTTGATGGAGGCGACGACCGGCCGGATGTTGATCAGGGTCTGCGGCGTGATCGCCTCGACGTCCTGGGTGGTCATGCGCTCACGCACGACGCGCTCCATCCGCGCCAGGCCCGTACGGACCTGGTTCTGGATGAGCTCGCCGACGTTGCGCAGACGACGGTTGCCGAAGTGGTCGATGTCGTCGGTCTCGACGACGATCTCGCGACCCGACTCACCGGTCGTCTCGGTCTCACCGGCGTGCAGCTTGACCAGGTACTTGATGGTCGCGATGACGTCGTCGGTGGTGAGCACCCCGGCGTCCAGCGGCTCATCGGCGCCGAGCTTCTTGTTCACCTTGTAGCGGCCGACCTTCGCGAGGTCGTAGCGCTTCGGGTTGAAGTAGAGGTTCTCGAGCAGCGTCTGAGCGGCCTCGCGGGTCGGCGGCTCGCCCGGACGCAGCTTGCGGTAGATGTCGAGCAGCGCGTCGTCCTGGCCCTGGGTGTGGTCCTTCTCCAGGGTGGCGCGCATCGACTCGTACTCGCCGAACTCTTCGAGGATCTGCTCGGTCGTCCAGCCGAGAGCCTTGAGGAGGACGGTGACGGACTGCTTGCGCTTGCGGTCGATGCGGACACCGACCATGTCGCGCTTGTCGATCTCCATCTCCAGCCAGGCACCCCGGGAGGGGATGATCTTGGCGGAGAAGATGTCCTTGTCGGACGTCTTGTCGATGGAGGAGTCGAAGTAGACACCCGGCGAGCGGACCAGCTGCGACACGACGACACGCTCGGTGCCGTTGATGACGAAGGTGCCCTTGTTGGTCATGAGCGGGAAGTCGCCCATGAAGACCGTCTGGGACTTGATCTCGCCGGTCTCGTTGTTGGTGAACTCTGCCGTGACGAAGAGCGGCGCGGCGAACGTGAAGTCGCGCTCCTTGCACTCGTCGATCGAGTTCTTCGGGGGCTCGAAGCGGTGGTCGCGGAACGTAAGCGACATCGACCCGGAGAAGTCCTCGATCGGTGAGATCTCCTCGAAGATCTCCTCCAGGCCGGACTTGGTGGGGACGTCTTGTCCACTGTCCAGAGCAGCCTCGACGCGAGCCTTCCAGGCGGCGTTGCCGAGGAGCCAGTCAAAGCTCTCGGTCTGCAGCGCGAGGAGGTTCGGAACCTCGAGGGGCTCCTTGATCTTTGCAAAGGAGATGCGCAGCGGGGCGGTGCTGGCACCGTTGTTCGTATTCGCGGTCGAGGCGTTGCGCGAGGCGGCCAAGAGGGGGTCCTTCCGAGGGCTCGGACTCACTACGCGCGTACCGGTCCCACCCTGGACACAAAGACAGACCATTCCGAATCGGTCGCAAAACGACCAGGTCGGAGGGGGTCGGCCATCGGTGCTTCAGCGTGGGCATGCCCCTGGTGACGGGCAGGAGGCAGCTAACAGGCAGCGCAAAGGGTCAGTGTAGCCAAGCGGCACACTGATGTCCAGTCGGGGTTCTCAGAGACCCACGTTGCTCTCAACAGCTGTTCTCAACACCTATGTCTAGCCCTGACCCTCGCGCGGGGTGCGCTCTTCTTTACTGCCCTCTTCACTCTCGATCCATGCCTCGGATACGGATCGAAGTGATGACGCGTCCTGAGAATTGCGCGCCGCGTCCGGTTCGTCAAGGCCCACCGGTCCGATCGGGCCTCCGGGGGCCTTCACCGGCCACCTCCGGGATGCCCGCAGGACGCCCCTGAGGGGCCCGCGAGAGGCGCACGGCGAAGATCACCCTACTCGCCGTCGGCCGAAGGGCAAGGCACCCGCCACGGGCACGCCGAAGGGCGACCACCCGGATGGGTGATCGCCCTTGGCGCGGGCACCTGACGGTGCCCTGGGAGTCCGGAGGACCCCCGAGGTGTTACTTGACCTCGACGGAGGCGCCGGCGGCCTTGAGGGACTCGGCAGCCTTCTCGGCGACGTCCTTCGCGACCTTCTCGAGGACCGGCTTCGGGGTGCCGTCGACGAGGTCCTTGGCCTCCTTCAGACCCAGCGAGGTCAGCTCGCGCACGGTCTTGATGACCTGGATCTTCTTCTCGCCGGCACCGGTGAGGATGACGTCGAACTCGTCCTGCTCCTCAGCGGCCTCGGCCACGGCGCCCGGGCCGGCCGGACCGGCGACGGCGACGGCCGCGGCGGCGGTGACGTCGAACTTCTCCTCGAACGCCTTGACGAACTCGGAGAGCTCGATGAGGGTCATGCCTTCGAACTGCGCGAGCAGGTCGTCCTGGGACAGCTTCGCCATGATAGGCGTCCTTCCACTATTCGGCAGGTGCCGGATGTATATGTCGGCGGGCGTACGTGGAGCCCGCTGGACCGCTGAGCGAAATTACTCGGCGGCCTCGGCGGGAGCCGGAGTACCGGCACCGCCCTGCTCTTCCTTCTTGGCGCGAAGCGCTTCCGCGGTGCGGACGAACTTCGACGGCAGTGCCTGGAAGAGCTGCGCAGCCTGAGTCTGCTTGCCCTTGAAAGCACCGGCCAGCTTGGAGAGCAGAACCTCGCGGGACTCGAGGTCCGCGAGCTTCTTGATCTCATCGGCGGACAGCGCCTTACCGTCAAGGACACCGCCCTTGATGATGAGGTTGGGGTTGTCCTTGGCGAAGTCACGAAGACCCTTCGCCGACTCCACCGGGTCACCGGTGACGAAGGCAACCGCCGTCGGACCCGAGAACAGGTCGTCCAGCGTGTCGATCCCGGCCTCGTTGGCCGCAATCTTGGTCAGCGTGTTCTTCACCACGGCGTACTGGGCGTTCTCACCGAGCGAACGGCGCAGCTCCTTGAGCTGTGCCACGGTGAGACCCCGGTACTCGGTCAGCACGGCGGCGTTCGAGCTGCGGAACTGGTCCGTCAGCTCGGCTACCGCGGCAGCCTTGTCGGGCCTTGCCATGAGCGTCGGCCTCCTTCCGGGTGATGAGGACCGCTCAGAAGGGGCCGGGAAAGACGAAACGCCCCAGCACAAGTGCCAGGGCGCGGCTCGACCGAACAGAGTCCGGGAGCGTTCCACAGTCACCTGCGCAGGTCGTCCGGTCTAGCGGAACCTTCGGTCACCGTCCCTCTGACGAGGCACAGCGACGACCAGCGGTCTTTGGCTTCTTGGTGAGACTACGCGACCGGATGCGGGACGAGCAAATCCGTCCCCGTTCGTCCCTCGCGGGAGGTGTCAGGAGGCGCCGCCCGGGGTACCGCCCTGCTTCAGCATCTCCTTGAAGTCCACGGTGTCCGAGGCCGCCGGCTTCTCGGAGGGGACCTCGGTGCCGTAGTCGCTGTAGAAGAGCGTCGTGTTGAACGTGCCGGTCTTCATCTCGCCGCGCTCGGTCTTCTTCACCAGCAGGTCGTTCTCGTCGACCCAGATGTCGACGGTCTGGGTGGTCACCCCGGCCAGGGCGAGCTGCTCCTTGAACGCGGCCAGCTGCTCCGCGTCCAGGTTGCTGTTCTTCGCGGTCAGGCCGGCCACGTCGACCGTGCCGGAGTAGTGCGTCGCGTCGACCCCGCGGACGTCCTCCCGGCCGACCTTCTTCACGTCGCCGGAGGCCAGGAGCGCCTTCACGCCCTGCTCGGGCGTGCTGTTCTGGATCTGGTCCTTCATGACGTCGCCGGAGGCCCCGCCCAGCTCCGCGAGGTCCTGGTAGGAATACCGGATCCAGTGCTTGCCGCCGGTGTTGGCCGCCATGGCGTCGCCCATGTTGGCGTAGTACTCGTCCTTGAAATAGCGCGCCTCGACCGATCCGTCGCCGCCGGCCTGCTTCAGGGCGTCGCCCATGGTGCCGCCGGTGTACGTGATGGTCAGCGCGCCCGAGAGGCCGTCGGCCCAGCCGATGGCCCCGGACTGCTTCATGGACATGGCGCTGCCCATCTCGGTGGTGCCCTCGACCTTCGCCGACTGGGCGCCTCCGGTCTTCTGCTGCACCTGCTTCAGCGCGGCAACGGGGCTCGCCTTGGACACGGCGCCCGCCTTGCCCTCACCGGCGCCGTCGGAGCCCTTCGAGCCGTCGGAGCCACTGCAGGCCGCTATCGACGTCAGTGCCGCCGCGGCGGCCAGCGCCGTGCCCATGCGTCGTGCCGTGCTCGTCCTCATCTACCCGTCCACCCCTCGTGTCGTCCGTCGTCCCTTGCACCACACAGTGGCACAGGGCACTGACAGACATGGCTCCTTACGGATACGAGGACGGGCCCCGCACCTCGAAAGGTTGCGGGGCCCGTTCACACAGTGCACGCGTAGGACGCGGCTACCGGGTGAGCACGGAGGCTCAGACGGCGGCCGGGTCCTCCTCGACGAGGAGGTTGCGGGTGCGGTTGGCGTCCAGCGGGATGCCGGGGCCCATCGTGGTGGCCAGCGTGGCCTTCTTGATGTAGCGGCCCTTGGCGGCGGACGGCTTCAGACGGAGGATCTCGTCCAGCGCCGCTGCGTAGTTCTCCACCAGCTTGGTCTCGTCGAACGAGGTCTTGCCGATGATGAAGTGCAGGTTCGAGTGCTTGTCGACGCGGAACTCGATCTTGCCGCCCTTGATGTCGTTGACAGCCTTCACGACATCGGGGGTGACGGTGCCGGTCTTCGGGTTCGGCATCAGACCACGCGGACCGAGCACGCGGCCCAGGCGGCCGACCTTGCCCATGAGGTCCGGGGTCGCGACGACGGCGTCGAAGTCCAGACGGCCCTTCGCCACCTCGTCGATGAGCTCGTCGGCGCCGACGATGTCGGCTCCAGCGGCTTCCGCGGCCGCAGCACGGTCACCGGTCGCGAAGACCAGGACCCGGGCGGTCTTGCCGGTGCCGTGCGGGAGGTTCACGGTGCCACGGACCATCTGGTCGGCCTTGCGCGGGTCGACACCCAGGGCAAAGGCGACCTCGACGGTGCTGTCGAACTTCGTGGAGGCGGTGTCCTTGGCGATACGGACGGCCTCGAGCGGGGCGTAGTTGCGCTCCCGGTCGATCTTGGCGTCCGCAGCGCGGAGGTTCTTGCTGCGCTTCACTTCTACTCCTGTGGTTTCCGAGTATGGAGTCGTGGTGCGGACCAGCGCTTGGTCCTACCACTGGGGGTTACGGGGCTGAATCAGCCTTCGACCGTGATGCCCATGGAACGGGCGGTGCCGGCAATGATCTTCGACGCGGCGTCGAGGTCATTGGCGTTCAGGTCGGGGAGCTTCGTCGTGGCGATCTCGCGGACCTGGGCGGCCGTCAGCTTGGCAACCTTGGTCTTGTGCGGCTCGCCGGAGCCCTTGTCCACACCCGCGGCCTTGAGGATCAGCTTGGCGGCCGGCGGAGTCTTCGTGATGAAGGTGAAGGAGCGGTCCTCGTAGACCGTGATCTCCACCGGCACGACCATGCCACGCTGCGACTCGGTCGCGGCGTTGTAGGCCTTGCAGAACTCCATGATGTTGACGCCGTGCTGACCGAGCGCGGGGCCGACCGGCGGGGCCGGGTTCGCCGCACCGGCGTTGATCTGGAGCTTGATAAGCCCCGTGACCTTCTTCTTCTTGGGAGGCATTGCTCTCTCCGGGTCCTATGAGAGTGTTTCGCCGCCGATTCCGGTCATCCGGATGGAGGCATACCGCACAACGATAACGGGTATAGCTGTGCGACCAAAAACCCAGCAGGTCAGAGCGACTGTGAAGCCCCTCTGACCTGCTGGGTAGGCATGTGTCCAGAAACCGGCGGGAAGAGCTAGTTCTTCTGGATCTGGTCGAAGCTGAGCTCGACCGGGGTCTCGCGGCCGAAGATCTCGACGAGGCCCTTGACCTTCTTCGAGTCGGCGTTGATCTCGTTGATCGTGGCCTGCAGCGTGGCGAAGGGGCCGTCCGTGACGGTGACCGAGTCGCCGACCTCGAAGTCCAGCACCTGGACCTCGACCTTGCGGGACGGAGCCGGCTTGCCCTCGGCCTCGGCGGCCTCGCGGGCGGCCTTCTCCTCGGCCTCCGGGGCGAGCATCTTGACGATCTCGTCCAGGGTCAGCGGGTACGGGTCGTAGGCGTTGCCCACGAAGCCGGTGACGCCCGGCGTGTTCCGCACGACGCCCCAGGACTCGTTCGTCAGGTCCATGCGCACCAGCACGTAGCCGGGGAGCTTGTTCTGCCGGACGTTCTTGCGCTCGCCGTTCTTGATCTGGACGATTTCCTCTTCGGGCACCTCGGCCTGATAGACGAACTCCTCCACGTTCAGCGAGACGGCGCGCTGCTCCAGGTTGGCCTTCACGCGCTTCTCGTAACCGGCGTACGTGTGGATGACGTACCACTCGCCGGGGAGCGTGCGGAGCTCTTCGCGCAGGGCGGCGACGGGGTCGACGGGGGCGGCCGGCTCGGCCTCCTCCTCGTCGGCGCTCTCGTCGTCTGCCTCGTCCTCAGCGGCCTCGTCCTCGACCGACTCGGCGGCGTCCTCGTCGGACTCCTCGGCCTCGACGTTCACGGCGGCCTGCTCGGCGGGCTCGCCCGCGGCGAGGTCGGCGGCCTCGGCCTGGTCCGGGTCCACGGAGTCAGCAGCCTCAACGATGTCGAGCTCGTCCTTGGCGGACTCGAAGGCGCCAGCCTCGGGCTCGACGGCGTCGTTCAGGTTCGGGTCAGACACGATGGCTGCTTCTTCCTGGATACAAAGGGTGGAACGTGCGAAAGGGGCGCCGGGTCGGACGCCTTCCGCGAGATCAGCCGAAGACGTACTTGATGACCCGGGCGAAGCCCATGTCGAGAACCGTAACAAGACCGATCATGACGACGACGAACACGATCACCACGGAGGTGTACGTCGTCAGCTGGCTACGGGTCGGCCAGACAACCTTACGGAGTTCGGCGACGATCTGGCGGTAGAACAGCGCGAGCCGACCCAGAGGGCCCTTCTTGCCGCGCTTGCCGCCCTTCCGAGACTTCTTCTTCGACTCGGGAGCTTCGTCCTCAGCATCAGGCATGTCGATGGAGCCCACGGCGTCCGTCACGCTACTCACCTGATTCCGGGTCGTGGCCGTGCCGCGCCCGGTGGAGCCGCACGGCTGTGCAATGAAGTACGTACATGCGCACACATCCTGGCGAAGGAGTGTGTAGCAGGGCCGGAGGGACTTGAACCCCCAACCGCTGGTTTTGGAGACCAGTGCTCTACCAATTGAGCTACGACCCTTTGTGGTTTCCACCAACCTACCGCATCTTTCCCGGTGACCGGGTGCGGGTACGGTGCGGCTGGTGAAGGCCAACGACAGGTGAGTGTACGTGTTCAGGGCCGCCGCGTCGAACAGACAACAACCGACCGGTCCTGCCCGCATGCCGCCCGGGTCCTGTCCGGTCCCTGAAACCCCTGTGCCGACGGCTTTCACGGTCTGGGAGCATGGACCCATGAGCGCTGCAACTTCACCGTCCGAGCGCCGGGTTTCGGCCCGCATCGGTGCGATCTCCGAGTCCGCGACCCTCGCCGTCGACGCCAAGGCCAAGGCCCTCAAGGCCGCCGGCCGTCCGGTGATCGGCTTCGGGGCCGGCGAGCCCGACTTCCCGACGCCCGACTACATCGTCGACGCCGCGGTCGAGGCCTGCCGCAACCCGAAGTACCACCGCTACACCCCGGCAGGCGGGCTCCCCGAGCTCAAGGCCGCCATCGCGGAGAAGACGCTGCGCGACTCCGGCTACGAGGTCGACGCCAGCCAGATCCTGGTGACCAACGGCGGCAAGCAGGCCATCTACGAGGCCTTCGCCGCGATCCTCGACCCGGGCGACGAGGTCATCGTCCCCGCCCCCTACTGGACCACCTACCCCGAGTCGATCCGGCTCGCCGGCGGTGTCCCGGTCGAGGTCGTCGCCGACGAGACCACCGGCTACCGGGTCTCCGTCGAGCAGCTGGAGGCCGCGCGCACCGAGAAGACCAAGGTCGTCCTGTTCGTCTCGCCGTCCAACCCGACCGGCGCCGTCTACAGCGAGGCCGACGCCGAGGCCATCGGCCGCTGGGCCGTCGAGCACGGCCTGTGGGTGATGACCGACGAGATCTACGAGCACCTCGTCTACGGCGACGCCACCTTCACCTCGCTCCCGGCGATCGTCCCCGAGCTGCGCGACAAGTGCATCGTCGTCAACGGCGTCGCCAAGACGTACGCGATGACCGGCTGGCGCGTGGGCTGGATCATCGGCCCGAAGGACGTCGTCAAGGCCGCGACCAACCTCCAGTCGCACGCCACCTCCAACGTCTCCAACGTCGCCCAGATCGCCGCGCTCGCGGCCGTCTCCGGCCCGCTGGACGCCGTCGCCGAGATGCGCACCGCCTTCGACCGCCGCCGGGGGATCGTCGTACGGATGCTCAACGAGATCGACGGCGTGTTCTGCCCGGAGCCCGAGGGCGCGTTCTACGCCTACCCGGCGGTGAAGGACCTGCTCGGCAAGGAGATCCGCGGCAAGCGTCCGGCCACCACGGTCGAGCTGGCCGCGCTCATCCTGGACGAGGCCGAGGTCGCCGTGGTCCCGGGCGAGGCCTTCGGCACCCCGGGCTACCTGCGCCTGTCCTACGCCCTGGGCGACGAGGACCTGATCGAGGGTGTCTCGCGGATCCAGAAGCTGCTGGGCGAGGCCAAGGCCTGACCCGTCGCGTCACCGCTCGAACGAAAGGCGCCCCCGGCCGCTGGGATCCCCCACCGGCCGGGGGCGCTTTTTGTTCGAGCTGCCCCCCTAAACGGGAAAGCGGCTACCGCTCCGGCCCACCCGTGCGGCAGGATCTTCCAATGGAGCGTGATGTACGTCTGTTGCCCAAGGCCCACCTGCACCTGCACTTCACCGGGTCGATGCGGCCAACCACCCTGCTCGAACTCGCCGACAAGTACGGGGTCCATCTCCCCGACGCCCTGACCGGCGGCGAGCCGCCGAAACTACGGGCGACCGACGAGCGCGGCTGGTTCCGTTTCCAGCGGCTGTACGACATCGCCCGGTCGTGCCTGCGGTCCCCGGAGGACATTCACCGCCTGGTGCGCGAGAGCGCCCAGGAGGACGTCGCGGACGGCTCCGGCTGGCTGGAGATCCAGGTCGACCCCACCTCGTACGCCCCGCTGCTCGGCGGGCTGATCCCGGCCATCGAGATCATCCTCGACGCCGTGGACAGCGCGGCCCGGGACACCGGCCTGGGGATGCGCGTGGTGATCGCCGCCAACCGGATGAAGCACCCGCTGGACGCCCGCACCCTGGCCCGGCTCGCCGTCCGTTACGCGGACCGGGGCGTCGTCGGCTTCGGGCTCTCCAACGACGAGCGGCGGGGCATGGCCCGCGACTTCGACCGGGCCTTCGCCATCGCCCGCGAGGGCGGCCTGCTGGCGGCTCCGCACGGCGGGGAGCTGGCCGGGCCCTCCAGCGTGCGCGACTGCCTGGACGACCTGGACGCCTCGCGCATCGGCCACGGCGTCCGGGCCGCCGAGGACCCCCGGCTGCTGCGGAAGCTCGCCGAGCGCGGGGTCACCTGTGAGGTCTGCCCGTCGTCCAACGTGGCGCTCGGCGTCTACGAGAAGCCCGCCGACGTCCCCCTGCGCACTCTGTTCGACGCGGGCGTGCCGATGGCGCTCGGAGCGGACGACCCGCTGCTGTTCGGTTCGCGGCTGGCCGCCCAGTACGAGCTGGTGCGCCGCCACCACGGCTTCACCGACGAGGAGCTGGCCGAGCTGGCCCGCCAGTCGGTGCGCGGATCGGCGGCCCCCGTGGACGTGACGCGGAAGCTGCTCGCCGGGATCGACGACTGGCTGGCTAGCTGATCCCGCCCAGCAGCGTGCGCGCCAGGGAGGCGGCGAACGCGTCCAGGGACTGCGGGGGCGTGCCGCCGGGGAGCGCGGCGTAGGCGAAGGCCCGTTGGGCGCAGGCGCCCATCAGCAGGGAGGCCGCGGCGTAGGTGTCCGCGTCGGCCCGGACCCGGCCCGCGCCCTGTTCGGCGCGCAGATAGGCGTCGAGCTGCCGGATCGGCAGGTGGGGCCCGGCTTCCAGCCCTCCCACGCCCTCCTCGTGGCGGCGCTTGAGCTGGGGTTCGGCGTACAGGGACGCGGCCATGGGGAAGGTCTGCTCGTAGAACAGCGCGGCCACCCGGGCGATCTCGGTGAGGTTGCCCTCGACCGTGCCCTGGCCGGCGGTCAGTTCGCCGAGCAGGTTTCCGAGCCGGGGCAGCCGCTCGGCGAGGACGGTGACGAACAGCTCCTCCTTGCCGGAGAAGTACTTGTAGAGCGCCGCCTCCGAGCAGCCGGCGGCCCGGGCGATCTCCTTGGTGGTGGTCCTGGCGAGGCCGATGGAGAGCATCAGCTCGTGCGCCGCGTCGACGATCCGGACGCGGGCGGGCTTCTGGTCCATGCGTGCTCCAACAGGCCGGGACCCGGAAATCTTGACGACCGGGTGGGGAGCCACTCACTCTAGAGGTTAGTGAACACTCACCCACCAGGGGGCGCACCATGAGAATCACCGTGTTCGGGGCGACCGGCGGCGTCGGTCGGGAGATCGTCGGGCAGGCCCTCGCGGCGGGCCACGAGGTGACGGTCGTGGTCCGCGACCCGGACCGGCTCCCGGAGCGGCTGGATCGCGCGGCGCTGCACGCCGCCGTCCGGCTGGACGATCCGGCGGCCGTGCGGGCGGCGGTGGCGGGGCGGGACGCGGTCCTGTCGGGGCTGGGTTCGCGCGGCCGGAAGGCCAACGGCGTCGCCGAACGGCTGACCGGGCGGATCCTGACGGCGATGGAGGCCGAGGGCGTCCGGCGGCTGGTGGTGGTGAGCGCGGTGCCCGTGGGGCCGGAGCCGGCGGACGATCCCCTGGTGGACCGGCTGATGCGCAAGGCGGTCGGGGCGGTCCTCGCGGAGCTGTACGCCGATCTCACGCGGATGGAGGCGGCGCTGGACCGCAGCGCGACGGACTGGACCGCGGTGCGGCCGCCGAAGCTGACGGACGGGCCGCGTACGGGCGTCTACCGGCAGGTCGTGGGCGGTACGCCGCGCAGCAGCCGGTCCATCTCCCGGGCCGATGTGGCCCACGCGATGCTCGCGCTGGTCGGGGACCCGGCGGCCGTGAAGCAGGGCGTGGGCGTCGCGTACTGACCCCGTACGCCGCCCGGGGCCAGGTCCTGTCGTCGGACGGCCGTCGTCGCCCGGAGGGCGGCCCTGCGGGGTCGGGTGCGTGCTCCCGGTGTGCCGGGTGCGGGTCCTCGCACGGGACGTACTCGGGCCTGTGCCCGGTGCGGCGAGAGCGCGTGCACGGCACCGGGCAGGCGGCAGTCCGACGACAGGACCTGGAGGCCCTACAGGCTGACGCCGACCGTCACCGGCTCGTTGACCAGGGTGACGCCGAAGGCCGCGTGCACTCCGTCGACGACCTCGCGGGCCAGGGCGAGCAGGTCCTCGGTGGTGGCCGCGCCCCGGTTGGTGAGGGCGAGGGTGTGCTTGGTGGAGATCCGGGCGGGGCCGCTGCCGTAGCCCTTGGTGAATCCGGCCCGGTCGATCAGCCAGGCCGCCGAGGTCTTGGTGCGTCCGTCCCCGGCCGGGAAGGCGGGAGGTGCCACGTCCGGGCCGAGGCGCTCGCCGACCCGGGCGAGGAAGTCCTGGAAAGCGGCCGGTCCGAGGATCGGGTTGGTGA
Organism: Streptomyces sp. NBC_01116; assembly: GCF_041435495.1. NCBI lineage: Bacteria > Bacillati > Actinomycetota > Actinomycetes > Kitasatosporales > Streptomycetaceae > Streptomyces > Streptomyces sp. NBC_01116. The sequence continues at coordinate 5,162,737 of NZ_CP108644.1, read as the reverse complement.
AGAAGGACCCCGCCGACCAGGTGTCGTGGTCCTCCGGGTCCAGCACCATGCCCTTGCCGGCGCGCAGCCGCAGCACGGTCTCGCGGGCGGCCGGCAGCGGGACGCGGTCGCCCTGCTCGACGCCCATGGCCCTGGCCGTTTCGGGGTACTTCAGGGGCGCGGAGAGCCCGGCCGCCTCTTCCAGCTCGAATCGGACACGCAGCACCACGAAGCGGTCGGGTTCGGCCTTGAAGCGGCTGTGACGGTACGAGAACGCGCACTCCGCGTTCGGAATCGTCACCGTCTCCTCGGTGCGCCGGTCGTAGGCGACGACCTCCGTGATGGTGGTGGACACCTCCTGTCCGTACGCGCCGACGTTCTGGATGGGCGTCGCGCCCGCGGATCCGGGGATGCCGGCCAGACACTCGATGCCCGCGAGGCCCGCCTCGACGGTCCGGGCGACGGCGTCGGTCCACACCTCGCCGGCCGCCAGCTCCAGGGACGTCCCCGACAGCGCGAAGCCCTGCGTGGCGATCCGCAGGGCGGTGCCGTCGAAGCCCTTGTCGCCGATGACCAGGTTGGAGCCGCCGCCGATCACCAGCAGCGGGGTGCCGCTCGCGTCGGCCTCGCGCACGGCGGCGATCACCTCGGCGTCGCTCGTGGCGGTCAGCAGCCGGGCCGCGGGGCCTCCGAGCCGGAAGGTGGTCAGGGGGGCGAGGGGGGCGTCGTGGAGTTCCTGCACGGGGACAAGAGTACGTTCCACGCCCCCGCCGCTCGTGCGGGGCCATGGGCCGGACGCCGGGGCCGGGGAGTGTCCGGCGGCCCCGAGGGCCCCGCCCACCTCCCCGCTCACCGGGCGCGCCCGGACCGAGTCGTGGAACCCCGGCCGGACGCGGTGCCCGGCCGGAAGGGCCGGCGGGGCGAGGGCGAGCACGCGGTGAGGGGCGCCCCTCCGCCGGAGAAACGCCCCTCACCTCGGCTGCCGCGCCGGTCCGCCTCAGGCGAGCCGGACCACGGCCCGCGACATCCCCAGCACCTTCTTGCCGTCGCACAGGGCGATCAGGTCCACCCGGACCAGGTTGTCGTCCAGCTTCACCGCGACCTTGCCGCTGACCTCGATCAGCGCGCCCTTGTCGTCGTTGGGCACGACGACCGGCTTCGTGAAGCGCACCCCGTAGTCGACGACCGCGCCCGGGTCGCCGACCCAGTCCGTGACCACCCGGATCGCCTCGGCCATCGTGAACATGCCGTGCGCGATCACGTCCGGCAGCCCGACCTCCACCGCGAACTTCTCGTTCCAGTGGATCGGGTTGAAGTCGCCCGACGCACCGGCGTACTGCACGAGCGTGGCCCGCGTCACCGGGAACGACTGCGCGGGCAGCTCCGTACCGACCTCGACCGACCCGTAAGAGACCTTCGCCGTCATCACGCCTCCTCGGCGGCGCGCGCCACCAGCTTCGTGAGCGCCGTGACCACCAGGTCGCCGGCCTCGTCGTGCACATCCCCCCGGATGTCCAGGACGTCGTTGCCCGCGAGGGACTTGATGGCCTCGATCGTGGACGTGACCGTCAGGCGGTCACCCGCCCGCACCGGACGCACATAGCTGAACTTCTGGTCGCCGTGGACGACCCGGCTGTAGTCCAGACCCAGCTGCGGGTCCCGCACCACGTCTCCGGCGGCCCGGTAGGTGATCGAGAAGACGAACGTGGGCGGCGCGATCACATCGGCGTGACCGAGGGCGCGGGCCGCCTCCACGTCGACGTACGCCGGATGGGCGTCGCCCACCGCCTCGGCGAACTCGCGGATCTTCTCGCGGCCGACCTCGTACGCCGGAGTGGGCGGATAGGTCCGCCCCACGAAGGACTGGTCGAGCGCCATGAGCTCGCTACCTCCTGAGAAACCTGGTGAAAGACGAACAAGGGCACGCCCTGTGCGGGAACGGCCCCTACAACGACACGAGGCCGCCCCCAGAGGGGACGGCCTCGTGTACGAGCCTGATTCAGCGCGTTTCGCGGTGCGCGGTGTGCGAGTTGCAGCGCGGGCAGTGCTTCTTCATCTCAAGACGGTCCGGGTTGTTACGCCGGTTCTTCTTGGTGATGTAGTTCCGCTCCTTGCACTCCACGCAGGCCAGCGTGATCTTCGGGCGGACGTCGGTGGCAGCCACGTGAGTGCTCCTTGGACGGACGGTGGACGGATGAACGCATAAAAGGGTAGCCGATCGAAGGACCGACCCAGCAATCGGCTACCGTTAGTAGCGGTGACCGGACTTGAACCGGTGACACAGCGATTATGAGCCGCTTGCTCTACCGACTGAGCTACACCGCTTTGATGATGAGTCCCCCCGCCGAAGCGGGGTTTCCCGATCACCAGAGCCCCAATGCGGAATCGAACCGCAGACCTTCTCCTTACCATGGAGACGCTCTACCGACTGAGCTATTGGGGCGAGCGATGAAGACATTACACGGTCCCCCGCCGGTTGCCCAAATCCGTTTGCGCCGCCCTCTCCGGCCCTCCGTCCAGGGCCGCCCACACCCCCTGATCAGGTCTTGATCCAGGCCGCGTCCGACTCCGGAACGGGCCCGTCCGACGGCCGGCGCAGGCGCACCGGTACGACTATTCCGCCCCTCCCGGACGCGGCCCCCGTACGCCCCTAGGGTGTGGTCACTCCGTGTGATCTTGAACCCCTCCCAGGAGCGCGATGCCCGACAGCCAGCCACGGCGGCCCGACGACAACGCGCCCGACAGCGCCGACGCGGCCACCACCGCCGAGCACCCCGCCCTCGTCCTCGGCGGCGCCCGCCTCGCCGACGGTCGGGCCGTCGACGTACGTCTGAGCGGCAGCCGGATCGAGGCCGTCGGCACCGCGGGCAGCCTCACCGCCCGTGGCCCCCGCATCGACCTCCGCGGCTACCTCCTGCTCCCCGCCCCGGCCGAACCCCACGCCCACAGCGACACCGCCCTCACCGCCGACAGCGCGGGCCCCGACAGCCCCGGCCCCGCCTCCCACCGCACCGAGGACATCCAGCGCCGCGCCACCGAGGCCGCCCTCCTCCAGCTCGGCCACGGCGCCACCGCCCTGCGCACCCACGTCCGCGTCGGCGACGTCCAGGGCCTCGCCCCGCTCGAAGCCGTCCTGGGGACCCGGCGCGCCCTGCGCGGCCTCGCCGACGTCATGCCCGTCGCGGTCCCCCGGCTCCTCACCGGCATCGCCGGGGCGGACAGCCTCGCGATGCTCCGGGACGCGGTGAAGATGGGCGCGGCCGTCGTCGGCGGCTGCCCCGACCTCGACCCCGACCCCACGGGCTACACCGAGGCCGTCCTGGAGATCGCCGCCGAGCACGGCTGCCCCGTGGACCTGCACACCGACGGCGACGACCCCGCCCGCCTGGCCCGGCTCGCCGCGATGGCCGCCGGACTGCGCCCCGGCGTCACCCTCGGCCCGTGCGGCGGCCTGGCCCACCTGCCCCTGGACGCCGCGGCCCGGGCCGCCGACCGGCTCGCCGCCGCCGGGATCACCGTGGTCTGCCTGCCCCAGGGCGGCTGCGCCGGCGCGGAGCGCCGTACGACCGCCCCCGTACGCCTGCTGCGCTCCGCGGGCGTACGCGTCGCGGCGGGCAGCGGTGCGCTGCGGGACACGGCCAACCCGGTCGGTCGCGGCGATCCGCTCGAAGCCGCCTACCTCCTCGCCTCCCAGGCGGGGCTGCGCGCCGAACAGGCGTACGCCCTGGTCTCCACGGCCGCCCGCGCGGCCCTCGGCCTGCCCGACGTGCGCGTCGAGGCGGGATTCCCCGCCGAACTCCTCGCCGTACGCGGCGAGCACCTCTCCGCGGTGCTCTCCCTCGCCTACAGCCGCATCGTCATCCACGGCGGCCGGATCGTCGCCCGCACCAGCGCCGTGCGCGAGTACTGCGACTCCGACGGAGACGCCGCCGCGGGGCTCGGCGGACTGCCGCGCCAGGGCAGGCCCGACTCCGGCGCGGGGCCGCGGAACTGAGCACGACCCGGCCCCCGGGCGTACGGTCGGTGGTATGCGCATTGTCATCGCAGGTGGACACGGACAGATCGCACTGCGGCTGGAGCGGCTCCTCGCCGCACGCGGGGATGAAGCCGTAGGGATCATCCGCAACCCCCAACAGAGTCAGGACCTGACCGAAGCCGGCGCCCAACCCGCCGTGCTGGACCTCGAATCGGCCACCGTGGAGCAGACCGCGGAGGTGCTGCGCGGCGCGGACGCGGCCGTCTTCGCCGCGGGCGCGGGGCCGGACAGCGGTGTCGCCCGCAAGGACACCGTCGACCGCGACGCGGCCGTGCTGTTCGCCGACGCGGCCGAGGCGGCGGGCGTCCGCCGCTATCTCGTCGTCTCCTCGATGGGAGCCGACCCCGACCACCCCGGCGACGAGGTCTTCGACGTGTACCTGAGGGCCAAGGGCGCCGCCGACGCCGACGTACGCTCCCGCACCGCGCTGGACTGGACGATCCTGCGCCCCGGCATGCTGACCAACGACGCGGGCACCGGACAGGTCCTCCTGGCCGCCTCGACGGGCCGCGGCCCGATCCCCCGCGACGACGTGGCGGCCACGCTGCTGGAGCTGCTGGACACCCCGGCGACGGCGGGCCTGACCCTTGAGGCGATCTCCGGGAACGTGCCGGTGACGGTGGCCGTGAAGGACGTCGCGGGCAACTGATCCGGGGCGGGACTCCCCGCTGAACTCCGCGCCCGGACAACGAGGAAGCCCCCGACCGGAAGAACCGGTCGGGGGCTTCGTTCGCGTGGCGGCGCCAGGGTTCGAACCTGGGTAGGCTGAGCCGGCAGATTTACAGACCGCGCCTCGGCCCAGCTCTGATCAGGCTCTTTCTCCATCCCCTGCGTACTCGCCCCACGCAGACCCCACCAAGCGTCGTGACGGCCCGCAGTTGGCCGCTCATGGACTCTGCCGTGGAATCGGCACGGCGACTTGCAGCTGCTGGAGGCCATAGATAGCGGCGTGGAATGCGGCGGCGATCTCGCGGGCCCGCCCCTCGCTCCCGATCTGGTGCATCGAGATGTACTCGGTGCTGAAGTTGGCTCCGCCTGCTGCGGCACCAGTGGCCACCAGCTCCTCAACAGCGGACCTCAGAACCTTGGCTGCCTCGTCAGTGACGAGTGGCCTGCTGATGACATCGAGCACCACGCTCCACTGCGCCCCCTGGCGGGTGATGCACACGAAGATGGAACTGTCGGCCTTCGCCTTCTTGTAAGCCCTGCGATGGGCTTCCTCTGAAGTGCAGTCAGGTACCAGCGCAGCGGGGAGCGGCATTCCAGGCGTCATTGGCATGAGCCCATCGTTGCAGTCTCCCGTCGACTCGGGGGCTGGTTAGCGCGGAGAGGTAGGGGCGGGAGCACGGGACCCAGCCATTCATCGCCTGAGCACGTACGGGATAGCGCTCGTGGAGTCGGTCACCGGCACGGCCCGGCTTGTGGACGCAGTCGAATGGTGGCCAGGTCAACCGCGCTGCCGCCTGCATGTCGCGCGTCGCCCCCTCACTGATCACCAATAGCTGTGGCCTGTGGCCGGCCTACGCGATCATCGCTCTGAACCGCGTCGCAGCCGTCGCCAGGCGTCAGCGCTGGTCACCAACAAGCGTCCTTTCACGGCTTCAGGACGGTCCGGGAGGGCGTCCGAGCGTTGAGAGGCGGCCACTCTTCTGATCCGTAGACCAAGGCGCGGTGACACGGAAGCTCAGGACTTCACGAAGGTCGCTACAGTCCCCGTACGACACCGACGGCATCTCATTGTCAGTGGCTCGGGATACCGTCGCATCTGTGGAGGAGGGGTAACAGGTGACGAACAACCCGTACCGTCGCGTGACCAGCCTGAAGTATTGGCTGGTCTCAGTGATTTCGCTGATCGTCGGGATCTGCTTCCTGTATGCGTCAGGCCTGGGTTGGTTTAAACGGCACGAGTCAATCGGAACGCTCGCCAATCAATTCGGTGGGCTGGTGATTGCGTCCGTCGCTCTAGCTCTCCTGTGGGAACTGGTTGGTCGACGATCCTTCTTTCAGGAGATGCTGGAAGTTCTGCGTCTGAAAAATGACGTGGAATCTGCGGGACTGGATGCGATCGGAACTGACTACTCAAAGGTGGTCGACTGGGAGAATCGCCTCGCTAGCGCAAAGAAGCTAGATATCTTCGCCGCATGGGCCACAACGTGGCGCAACACACATCAGGTGCGTCTCGCTCGGATCGCCTCCCGCCCCGACTCCAAAGTTCGGGTATGTCTTCCGGATCCCAACGACGCGGACTGCGTCAAGATCCTCGCAACGCGCTTCCACATGTCCGAGGACCGCGTGCGGAGCAAGCTTACGGAGGCGGTCGATGGGTATAAAGACCTCGACGGGAGAGCTAGCACTGGGCGCGTTGAGATCTATGTGTCTACTGCGTTCAGAGCTTTCACCGCGTACCGAGTTGATGACGTGTTCATCGTTAGCCTCTACCACCACAAGGACAGCCGTAGCGGTTCTGTTCCTGCCCTCAGCTGCCGAGAAGGCGGTTCGCTTTACGAATTCTTCAGCGCTGATCTCGAAGGGGTCCTAGATGCCAGCGTCAAACTCTACCCGTAGCATGACTACGGCTGATGATGTCCAGGTCTTGACAGGTGACATTCCTTCCGAGATCTATCGAGGCATTGTCGCAGCCGGTCGACTGGCTTGGGACATCGAAACGAATGGACTCGATCCGAAGGCGGCACAGATCGGGACTTGCCAACTCTCAGCTCCCACGGTGGGAACAATTATTGTCACTGGCCTTGCTGGTGAGGTTCCGCCAAACATGCGTCGCCTATTGATGAATAAAAGGGTGCTCAAGGTATTTCACCACGCTCCCTTCGATCTATCCTTCATGGCAGCGGCGTGGAACGTGAGGGCTGAGCGGGTTGCTTGCACAAAAATCGCGTCAAAGCTCCTCACCCCTGGTGCTGCCAGGGGCGAGCACTCACTCAAGCACTTGATGGCCAAGAACTTTGAGCTGGAGCTCGATAAGTCCGTCCGGTTCACGGACTGGCTTGCGGACGATCTCACTCAGCAGCAAGTCGAATACGCGGTCATGGACGTGGTCAAGCTTCTTGACCTGTACGATATTCTTCGAGATCGGCTTGACAGTAGGGGACTTTTGGACCTCTACGAACGTTGTTGCGCCTTCCTCTCTGCGCACGTTGAGCTTCGGCTTCACGGTGTGGCGGATCCTTTCCAATACTGAGGATTGGATTAGCCACCAAGGTCGGCGGAGCGGATTGGGCCGGAGCCGCTTTGGAGCGAGTGATCATGGCCCGTTAAGTTGATGACGAGTCGGGCAGTCTGTAGACCTGCCCGTAGAAGACAACGTTTGGCCGTGATCGTAGAGGCTCACCCCAGCGTGGCTGTCTAGAGCCGTGGAGCCCACCGCCCCAGCCGCAAAAGCTTCTTCATCTTCGCCCACCGAGCACGCGAGCGGGCCGCCGGGCCCGGCCAGCCGGGCGTAGACGGAAGGCAGGCCGGGAGACTAAGGCGGCCCGTGCCCGCGCCGCGCGCCGGTCCTGATGATGCAGAGAAGTCTGTAGCAGCTCCTCCGTTGCACTTTGGTAGCCGTGGAGTGCGTGACAGTTGGTCTGCCTACCCCCGGCCCGGTAGTTATGCAGATAGACAAGCTCAAAGCCAGAGGGCCAGTGCTGAGTTCAGCACTGGCCCTCTGGCCTGCTTAGCTGCCGCCCTATAGCGAGCCCATGCGACGACGCCCGGCCCCACATGGCCCACAGGGGCGCTAATCCGTGAGCACCAAGCGGCTCGTGAACCCTTCGGAGCACAGATGCTCGTAGGCCGCAGTAACAGAGTCCGGCACTTCTTGCCTGATCATGAAGCCTTGGTGCGGGTAGATGAGCAGACGCTGTTGGGCCCCCACGAGCATGTCTAGCACTAGACGCGGGTCTTTCATGGAGTCGACGTACTCCGCGAGCGTCATAGGGGCCGACGCGCTGACGATCTCGACTCCCGGCCAGAGTTTGCGGGCCGTCGCGTAGGCCCGCCGCTCCTCGTACGGCTTGCTCACGAGCATCACGGATGACACATCGATGCCTCCCCTGGTGAGCAGTTCGCGTGCGAAGTTGATGTTCTCTCCTGTGTTCCGCGCCTTCGGCTCAACGAGGATCGCTGATGCAGGAACGCCCAGTTCCAGCGCCCTTTCCCGATAGTGCTCGGCTTCTCCCCGGGGCATTCGATCGCGTGTTGTCCCGCTGGTCGCTCCTGTGAAGACGATCAGCGGGAACATGCCGCGCTGATACAGATTCACGGTCACATCAGCCACGCCCAAGTCGTGACTACCAAGGCCGACGCCGACCGAGCAGGGCCGCAGTTCGTGGTGCATCTGCTGGAAATCCCAGAGCCGCTGGGCGTCAGACCACGTCTGCACGGAGATCACTGAGCCTCACCTTCCGCCGAGTCGGGAACCTTGAAGTCGTACGCCCAAGCAAAACGGGTCGCTGCGTGAATGCCGATGGCGAACTCCACCACAGTCCCGTCAGCCGTGTACGTGGTCCGATGTAGTTCCACCACCCACTCGCCGGGCGTGAGCTGGAGGAGTGCGGCTTCCTCCGAAGCTGCGGCACGCGCAAATAGTTCCTCCCGGATGTGATCAATCTCGTACCCCGCGTCGTACAGCACGCGATACCCGCCGCCTTTGCCGGCCGGACCCGGCGTCGGGTCGACAAGCCGTGTTCCCTCGACGTGCTCCGGACGGTAGTAGCTGGTCAGGGTGTGCGTTGGCTGGTTCCCCTCCCTCACAAGGCGGGCGCGCGCGTACACATCGGAACCTTCCGGGAGACCGTGTGCAGCAGCCACGGTTGGCGTGGCCGGCACACGGCTAACGCTCTGCGTCTGCTCGCCGCGCTTGTGTGCTCGCCCCGAAGCCACGCGGTCAGCAATGAACGCAACCTCGTCCCCGTCACGCCATTTGGCCTTGTCGTAACGAGCGATGCCGAGCCGCTTTAGTGGCGCCCGGCTCCGCACCACGGTGCCGTGACCTCGGGAGGAGGTCACCAGGCCTTCGGCCTCCAGCGCCTTGTAGGCAGCGTGAACTGTGGACTTCGACCCCTCGCCGCCCTTGACCAGGTCACGGATATGCGGCAGCTGCCGACCAGGGGGCAGCTCACCACTCTTGATCTGCTCGGCCAGTTTGTCGGCCAGTTCCCGCCACTTGGGTGCCACGCCCACTCCTCTCAACGACCTCCAGTCAAACACAGTCCCAGGACTGTTGACAGTCCCAGGACTGTGCGTCATTGTCACCACAGACGCCTCGCAGTCCTAGGACAGCAGACGTCTACGTCCTCTTTGGGCTGCCTGCACAGCACAGGAACGACATGCGTCAGTGCTTGGTGAGTCCCGCTCCGGCGGGAGCCCCGTCAGGGGTTACCGCGCTCATCAGGGAACTGCTGGTCCTTCTGAACTGAACAGTGAACGAAAGCGGGGTGAGAGCCCCCGCTCCCGTGACGGCCGGGTGAGTCGTCGGCAGCAGTACGGCGCGTCGGCGCAGTACGCACGATCCTGCGGCCCTGGAGAACACCACGGTGCCACCCGCAGTGAGCTGCCCTGCTGAGCGCCAGGCAGAGAGATGGCGCCCCACCCTCCGCAGCTCACGCTGCGGCCGGTTGCCTCCCCCGCCCGTCCGGACTGCCCCTGTGGTGGTGCCGTACGGGCGGGGCTGAGGGGAGCTGGACGATCCCGGTTTCATCCAACGAGAGGGGCCCACGACGTGGGGAAGCGTGATCGCGGTACTGGGAACCCTGCTGGGTTCGGTGACCGCCTACATGCTCCAGCAGCGCACCGCCCGCACCGACCGTGCGGATGTCCGCCGGCACGAGGAGCGGCGGGACCGGATCGCGGCCGTCACCGCGCTCACGGTGGCGCTGGCTGATCACCGCCGGTCGATGTGGGTCCGTGAGGACCTGCGGCTGTCCGGCGCTTCGGACGCCGACTACCAGGCAGCCCGTACGGCCAGTCACAACACCCGCTCCGCTCTGACCGCGCCGCTGACCACGCTGGCGATCCTGGCCCCCGAACTTGCCGGGGTCGCTCAGGAAGCGGCCGGTGCGACGTACGCCCTGCGGAACACCGAGAACCGCGAACTCCTCGACTTCTACCGCCGGGCCGCGATCGAGGCCGCGGACGAACTCGTCCGCGCCGCCGCCACCGCCTGACACCCCCACCACCCCACGACGCAGCACGGCCCCGGGATGCACCCCGGGGCCGCTGTTGAGCCGTCACACCTTCACAGGGAGAGAACGACTCATGAAGACCATCGTTGCAGGTCGCGAGCCCGTTACCGCGACCGAGTTCGTTGAGCTGGCTCTGGGCATCGACCTGGAGCTGTTCACCGGTTTGCCCACCGAGTCCGTGATGGACCGGGCGGCCCGTCTGGACGTCGCCCGTGAGGTCCTCGCGGACCTGAGGGAGAGCGACCCGGAGACCGCGGCCTACGCCGAGAGCCTGATGCGGGCCCTCCCGCTCAAGCAGCCCCACCCCAGCGGCCGGCGCGCCCGCCGCACCGCCCGGCGCCCGCTGCACGAGGGTACGGCGGTGGCCGCATGAGCGAGCACACCGCGCAACTGTCCATCCGCACCGGCAGGTGGACCCTGTACGTCGCTCTACTGGGTGTTCCGGTCTCGCAGTGGCCGGAGCACGGCTTCGGCACCGAGGTGGTGCCGACCCCGGCGGAGCGTTCACGAGCGCTCACCGATCTCGGGTTCGTGTTCACGGACGGGGCCGAGTGGGTGTGGCAGGAGTACCCGGAGGGGCCGGACGACGACACGTCGCCGGTCCGGCTGCTGGCCTCGGTCCGGGTGTGTTCACGGGACGGGGGCCTGTCGTGAACAGTGTTCAGATCCGTTCAGCGGAGAAGGCGCTGTCGGTCGGGACGTGGCTGATCGTGGGCGGCGCGATGCTGTTCTCGATCCTCACGGTGACCCCGCTGATGGAGCGGCACAGCCCGAAGGGGTGGGAGTGGACGGCCCCGATCCTGCCGCTCGTGGTTGATGCCGCGGTCGTGATCGTGGTCCGTCTGGACTCGGTGCTGGCGGCCCTGGGCGGGGACGGGGGCCGGTGGCCCATCGCTCTGCGGTGGATGACCGGAGCGATGACCCTCGCCCTGAACATCGCGGACTCCGCTTTGAAGAAAGAGCTGGTCGGGGTCGCGGTCCACGCGGTGGCCCCGCTGCTGCTGATCGTCACGGCGGAGACCGGTCTCGCCTACCGGCGGGCCATCACCGCCGCCCACACCGCCCGCGAAGCGCAGCTCAAGGCCGAGCGCACGGAGCGGGAGCAGGCCGCCGACGAGCGCCGTGAAGCCGATGAGCGGCGGCGGCGTGAGGAGCGGGAGCACGCGGCCCAGTTGGTCCGTGAACAGCGCGAGCACGAAGCCCTGATCACCCGTGAACAGACCGCCCGGGAAGAAGCCGCGCGGCGTGAGGAACGCGAGCGGGCCGAGGCGAAGGAGCGGGCCGAGCGGGAGGCCCGTGAACGCCGGGAGCGCGAGCGTGAACAGCAGCAGGCCGAGCGTGAACGCCTCGAACGCGAAGCCGCCCAGCGCCGCGAGCTGGAGGCCCGGGAACGGGAGGCCCGTGAGCGCCGCGAACGCGAGCGTGAACAGCAGCAGGCCGAGCGTGAACGCCAGGCATTGCTGGCCGTCGGCCCCGCCCTGGAGAAGCAGGGCGAGGAGCGGGCGCGGGCCACGGTCCGGGCCGCGTTCGAGGCCGGGCTGCCTATCCGGCAGGCCGCCGAGCTGTGCGGCTGGTCGGTCGGCTGGGTGACCGCCCGCTACCAGGAACACCGGGATGCGGCCGGACTCGTCCTTGAGGCCGCGAAGTGAGCGCCTTGCCCACCTACCGGTGGCACCTCGCCCCCGAGGGGCTGGCCACCCGCCGTCAGCTCCGCACGCTGGGGCTGCGGCCGGGTGGTCAGGACGTCGTCGCTGAACTCCACCGCCCGCGCCGCCGGCGGGCTCCGCTGGTCGCCTTCCTCTACCGCGTCGACCGGGCCAAGCCGGTCCGCCCGATGACCCCTGCCCGCCGAGCTGCGCTGGCCGCGGCGATGCTCGCCCGCCGCACCTGCCCCACCTGCCGATCCGATGCCGGGTACTGCATCCCGCGCTCGCTCGGCATGTGCAACACCTGCCACGACCTTCCGCTGAACCGAGAGGACACCCCCTCATGAACGCCGCCGAGTACCGCGCCGCCGCCGAACTCATCGTCAGCAGGGACACGTACCGCTTCGGGGGCATCCACCCCGACGATCTCCGCAAGGCCGAGATCTTCGCCCAGCTCGCCATCGCCGCCGCCACCTCCGAGACGGCCGGCGCACACACCGGGTCGGACCACACGGAGACGTTCGAGACCATCCGCTACACCGCCGATGTGGTCTGCATTCGCGGTGCCGATGTGCTGGTCATCGAGCGGGGCTGGGACCCGCACAAGGGCATGAACGCGCTGCCCGGTGGTCACGTCGACCCGGGTGAGTCCTCCCGTGCCGCCGCTGCCCGTGAACTGCTGGAGGAGACCGGTGTTCAGGTCGACGCCTCTGATCTGATGCTGGTCGGGGTGTGGGACGCCCCGGGTCGCGACCCCCGCGGTCGGTACGTCACCGCCGTCTACGTGGTCACCGTCCCCGAGGGCACCGCCGCCCACGCGGGGGACGACGCCGCGGTTGTCCGGTGGGTGCCCCTGGACGCCCCCGGGGCGATAGCGTTCGACCACGGGCAGATCGTAGCCACCGCCCGACGACAGCACCTCGCCTGCGGCCGGGCCATCGGCACCGCCCGCCGGGCCTGACCACCATCTGGGGGCTGTTGTGTTCGCTTCGCTCTTTGTCCTGCTCTACCTCGGTCATCTGCTGGCGGACTACCCGCTGCAGACCGATCACCAGGCCGCTCACAAGGCCGACCGGTGCGCGAGGGGCTGGGCCGCCAACGCCACCCACGTCGCGACTCACGTGGCCACCTGCGGGGCCGCGCTCGCCCTGGGCGTGGCCGTCCTGGACGACGTGACTCTGTCTCTCCCGGTCGCCCTGGTGGCGCTGGGGTGGATCGGCGGAAGTCACGCGTTCATCGACCGGCGGTGGCCGGTGCAGTGGTGGATGACCCGCACCGGCCAGGCCTCCTGGGCCGCCAACGGCGGTGCCGCGCACGTCGACCAGACCGCGCACATCCTCGCCCTGGTCCTCGCCGCTCTCGCACTCACCGCGGCCTGACCCGGGAGACCCGCTCAACGTACGTGCCGCACACAAACGCAGGGCCCGGCCCACTCCTGGACAGATTCGGCCGGGCCCTCCTACTCCGCAAGGGAGTGCGCACAGCATGACGGACACCACGATCACTCCGGTAGTGGCCCCCGAGGCCACACCCGACATCCCGCCACCGACACCGGCACCGCCCGAACAACAGCCCGCACCCACCACCCCGTCGGTGGAGCACACGCCGGGCGGGTGGCCGGTCGTGCCGCTCGCCGTGACCGGCACCAACACCGGCACGTCCCTGGTCGCCGCCGCCGCGCTGGTCGGGGGCGGTCCGGCCGCTCTCGCGGTCGCCGCGACCGGCGCCGCCGTGCTCGGCACCGTCGCCGTCGCCCGCAAGTACCGCGACAAGAAGAAGCCCCGCAAGACCACCACCAACCGCACGTCCCGCACCGCGACCGGCCTCGGATCGACCGGCCGGGGCAGTGGCTCCGGCCGGGTACCCGGACAGGCCCGTAACGGGAACGCCGGCACCGGTAAGAGCACTGGTCACGGACGGGGCAAGTCTGGTCGAGGCAGCGCTGGTTCGGCGCTGAACTCCGGAGCAGCGAGCCGACCGAAGAACAGCACGACCCCCACCCGTAAGACCCCGGGCAAGCACGGATCGGCCGGGGCGGGGGCTGGTGCGGGGAAGTCCGGCGGTCGTGTGGGGCAGGTCAAGGCGCTGCGGGACTCGGCCCGTGCCTCCTCGCCGTCCCGGGCTGCGCGCCGGTCGGAGACGGCCGGTGCCCGTCGCTCGGTCGCGGACGCCCGCAGGAACGCGAAGGACACCGCCCGCACCGGTTCCCTGAAGAGGAAGGGTGCGTTGGGGCGGGCGGTGGGGAAGGCCGCGGGCCGGATCAGCGCCGCCAAGGGTGCCGCTGTGGAGCGGAGCCGCAAGGCCCGTGACCGTAAGGCCGCGGGCACGGTCGCTTCCGAGCGGGATGCGGTCCGTAAGGCCCCTGCCCGTAAGGCCGCGCGGAAGGCGCTGCGGCGCTCTGCGATGCGGTTTCAGGGCCGTCGCTTGCTCGCCGCTGTGCTGGCGGGGGCGTTGGGGCTGGTCGGGCTGGTGTCCACGCCGTTGGGCCGGAAGCTCGGCTGGGCCTGGCTCATGTACCCCGGGCGTCGTCTGTACGCCCGGCTGATGCACACCGCCGAGGAGCAGCGCCGACTGCGCGACGAGATCGCTATCACCGCCCTTGGCGAGGCGGAGGCCGCTGCGGATGCGGAGGCGGCCGAGGACAGCGAGGAGATCGGCGACACGGCGGAGCGGCCTCAGGGGCCGACGCCGGCAGCACCCACCACCACTCCGTTTGAGGGAGAGATCGTGTCTGGTTTCCGGTTCGAGGAGTACGCCGCGGAGATGGAAGCGGCAGCCCAGCAGTACGACCCCGAGAACGCCATGGAGATCCTCGCCATGGTCGAAGGGCTCCCTGCGGCGCTGGCGAGCGTGGCGAACGTGATGCAGATCCTGGCCGAGCGGGCCGACTTCGAGTTCCCGCTGGAGAAGCAGGTCGCGGACGGCTTCAACGACATCTACGGGGCGCTCATGGCCGCCGTCGCGGTCGCGGAGGACATGGGGCCGCTGTTCCGCCAGGCCCACGAGCAGGACATCGCCCGCCACGAGGACCCCCGCAACGGGGTCGAGGCCGAGAAGGGCTGGAACGTCTGACCATGACCACCAACACCACCACCACCAAGAAGGACGAGAACGCCACGGGTGGTCCGGTGTGGGACTGGGCGGCCGGTCACGGACCCGTGACCGGCGCTCTGTCCGCCACCACCGGATGCCTGGCCGTCGCCACCACCGGGGCCGCCACCGGCATGCCCCCCGCCTGGGCCCTCACCGTCGGCGCCGCCGGGGCCATCGGCCACACGGTCAGCAGCCTGCGCGACCGCCTCTCCGCCCGCACCATCGCGATGCGCTCCGCCTCCTGGCTCGTCGGCGCCGGATGGACCACCTGGGCCATGACCAGCGGCCCCCTCACCTGGGCCGCTCTCGGCTCCCTCGCCACGATCGGCGTCGGGATCGGGGCCGCCGCCCGCACCGCCCTCCTCCACGAAGAGGCCCGGGAGCTGGAGGCCATCGCCGCCGACGAGCGCCAGGTCGCCCGCGAACTGTCTGCGGAGCGTCGGGCGATCGCCGCGGAGTGGGTGGACCGGGTCCAGCGGGTCTGCCGCATCACCCTGCGGATCGTCGCCGTCGAAGCGTGGCCCACCGGCACCGGGTTCACGATCGACGCCGAACTCCCCGCCGGCGGAATCACCTACGACCGCATCGCCCAGCACTCCGCCGCCCTCTCCGCCGACGCGAGGCTGCCCCACGGCTGCACCGCCGTCGCCTCCCAGGGCATCGACCAGGGGCGGGTGCTCATCGACGTGACCACGGTCAACGTCCTCGCGGAGGAACGCACCTACCCCTCCGACTACACCCCGCTGTCCCTCTACACGGGCATCCCGTGGGGGTACCGCACCAACGCCGAAGAGATCTGCGTGTTCCTGCGCGAGCAGTGCGCGCTCGTCGTCGGCCCCACCGGGTCGGGCAAGACGAACATGGTCCACGTCATCCTCGCCGGGTTCGCCCGCGCCACCGACGTCCTGACCTGGGTGATCGACCTCAACGCCGGATCCGCCGGCCTCCCCTGGGTCCGCCCCGCACTCGACACCAACGGAGCCCCGGTTGACGGGGTCCGGCCGGGAGTCGACTGGCTCGCCTCGACCTACGAAGAGGCGGTGCTGATGCTGGATGCGGCGCTGGCCGTGGGTCTGAGGCGGAAGGTCGCCTACCAGGACCTGATGGCCAGGGCGAACACGGACCTGTTGCCGATCAGCGCGAAGATTCCGCAGATCATGCTGGTGGTTGATGAGGGTGCGGAGATCCTGACCAGCACCGACCGGCGCATGAAAGACCTCGCCAAGAAGATCCTTGAGGTCATCCGGATGCTGCGGGCCATGGGCGTCCGAACCGTCCTCACCGCCCTGGGGGCCACCGGCTCTGTGCTGGGGAATCTGATGATCCGGCGCGAGGCCAAGGCCCGGGTCTGCCTCACCGGCGGGGAGACGGAGGGCATGGACCTGTCCAAGGTCTTCCCCGGCGCCCGCGGGCTCCGTCCCGACCAGGCCCCGTACAAGGGGGCCGGGTTCATGGGCACCCCCGAATCCGTGGCGGCCCTGTTCAAGGTCTGGCGGATCCTCCCGAACCAGATCCGCGACATCGTCCACGCCACCACCGACATCCACCCCACCCTCGACGACATCAGCAGCAAGGCCGCCGGACCCGCCTACGCGACCCGGTGGGACCCGGACCGCACCGCATGGATGCGCGACACCAACCACACCCCCGACACCCGGCCGGCCGACCAGCCCGCCGCTGCTGGGGGTGGGCTGAACCTCTCCGCGCTGCGGGGGGAGTCGGCGGAGGAGGCGTTGGCGCGGAAGTTCCGGGAGCAGATCGACGCCCAGTTCGCCACCTTCAACCAGCCCGCAGCCGCCGGGGAGCCCGACACCGAGCGGCCCGCGCCGCCCAGGCTGAACCTGTCCGCCCTCCAGCCCGAGGACAACGCCGCCCGGCAAGCCGCCCTCGCCCTGCTCCTCGCCGCTGGCCTCGACGGCACCGGAGCGTCGGCCATCGCCCGCGGCCTCGCGGACGAGCACGGAACGACCCGTCAGACCGTCGTCGGCTGGCTCAAGACATGGTCGGAGGACGGCACCGCGGTCCGCGTCGGCACCGGCACGAAGACCCGCTACGTCCACCGCAATCACGCCCCCGGCAACCCTGCCGAGGGGTGAGCGCTTGTCACTTGTCGCCACCGGCCCAAGAAGCGCCCTGGACGGCCTTGTGAGGGCCGGAAACGGCTTGTGACCTGCAAGGCGACAAGCGACAAGACAAGGCACACGACAAGGCACACGACAAGCGACACGACAAGCCAGCACGGCCCACACCCCCACCCAACCAGGGGTGTGGGCCGTGCTGCTGAAGGAGCCCCGTCGTGCATGAAACCGCGTACCAGATCACCACCCTCACCCCCCACCAGCCCGCCCCGAACCCCGGCCTGCTGCCCACCGAGATCCCGCCCGGCGTCCAGATGGTCACCCTCCCCGGCGGCATGCGGACCCTCGCTTACACGCCGCAGCAGGCTCCGCCCGCGCCGCCGGTCCCGGTCGCGCAGCCGATCCCGACGTGGGCCAAGACCACCGCCCTGCTCACCCCGACGATCGGCGGAGGCATCGCCACCGCCGGGATCGGACTCTCCTACGCAGCCCCGGGACTGATCGCCATGACCGACGCCCTCTGGGCCGCCGTCGCCCTCATCGCCGCCGCAGCCATCGGCGTCCCCATGCTCCTCCGCATCGGCCGAACCACCACCGGCAAGGCCTCGACGCACATCACCCAGAACATCACCGCCAGCGGCATGTTCGGCAAAGCCAACGGAACCATCAACCGCTGAGGAGCTTCTGTGGCCGCCCGCTGCGTCGTGGCCGAGCACCCAGCCCGGCCACGACGCCATCACCACCACCTACACCTGACGAATGGAGGCCGTGGGCGCCTCACGCCGATGCCACAACAGGCGCCCCCTCCCTGTTAGGAGGCGGCTGCCGGGACGCGGCTGGCGGGAATGGTCGCGCGCGCGGTCCAGTGCTGGCGCCAGTGGGCAGCGAGCCATACCTCGTGCTCAGGCCGCAGGCTGACCAGGGGAACCTTGCCGTGCAGTTCGGCGTACGCCGGGTAGCCCTGGAGTTCGTCGTCGACTTCGATGCATCCGGTTTCGGGGTTGACGCCGATCTGGCCGCGGTCGAAGAGGCTGTGGACGTCGTTGCGCAGGAGCAGGCCGCCCCAGTCGTGGTGCTCTTTCTCGTCGGCATAGCTGTACAGGTGTGCCGCCTGGAGAGCCCCGGCCGGTGCGGGTCCGGTGAACGCGCACACCTGGCCGTGGTCGTCCAGCAGCTGCTGCCGGAAGGGCTTCTGGCCCACGCGGGCGCGGACCTCCGAGATGCGGTGCCCGCCCGCGATCTTCCTGCGTTCCCTGCCGCCTGCCGGGTTCCCGCGGTCGCCTTCGTTCTCGTCGTCGTCCAGGTCCAGGTCGCTGAAGTCGACTCCGTCGAGCGCGAGGAGGGCATCGCGCAGCCTTTCCCAGCGGGCGGGGCGCATGCTCAGCTGGGAGTCGGGCGAGTCACACAGGGCCCGCAGCTGCTTGCCGTCAAGCAGGCCCCGGCCGTCCATCCATGCTTCGCCGTGACGGGACCTGTAGGTGACCACCCGCTTTTTCTTGCTGCCGGGTTCCTCGAACATGGCGGGGCACTTGTTGCAGCGCCACGTCGGCTTCAGCCGCTTGCGCCGCTTGAAGTCGGCCTTCTTGCACTCCGGGCAGAAGTAGAGCGTCTTGATCTCGCTCCCGGTCTCGATCCCGGAAATCACTCCGAGGCCGAGCAGCTGCTTCTTGTCCCACAGCGCGATCACGTCCCCCACAGCGATACGCGCGTGGTTGGGGACCGTGTCGTCCCAGCTGTAGTGCTGCGACGGGTCGTCGTCATACCCGTCATTGCCCCCGTGCTGCCGGTCCTCGTCGCCCACAGCCAGCACCAGCCATGCCGTCGTCACTGCGCCCCCTTTACGTGCCGATGAGCCGGGGCAGCCGCCCATCTCGCCAAAGAAAACGCGGCTGCCCCACACCCCCAGCCCACTCAACAGAACTGGAGAACACCAGGATGCCGTACCCCACTGACACCCGGGCCCGAACAAGGCCCAAGCCGCGGTTACTCGACCTGTTCTGCTGCCAGGGCGGCGCGGCCAAGGGCTACGCGGACGCCGGGTTCGACGTGACCGGCGTCGACATTCACCCCCAGTCCCGCTACCCCTTCGCCTTCGTCCAGGCCGAAGCGGTCGCCTACGTGCTGGAGCACGGGGCGGAGTTCGACGCCATCCACGCGTCGCCGCCGTGCCAGCACGACAGCGACTGCCAGCGCCTCCAGGGCAACACCCACCCCGACCTCATCGCCCCCACCCGCACCGCCCTCCAGGCGACCGGGCGGCCGTGGGTGCTGGAGAACGTACGCGGCGCGGTGCCGAAGCTAGAACAGCCGGTGATGCTGTGCGGGTCCATGTTCGGGGTGGAGACTTACCGGCACCGGTACTTCGAGACCGGCGGCGGTCTCACCCTCCCTCAGCCCCATCACCCCCCGCACCTGGTCCCGCAGGCGAAGATGGGCCGCCCCATCCCGCCCGGCCACTACGGCCAGTTCGTCGGCAACTTCTCCGGCGTCCAGCACGCCCGCAACGTCATGGGTGTCCCCTGGATGAACCGCGACGGCATCCGCGAATGCATCCCGCCGGCCTACACCCACCACATCGGCACAGCCGCACTCGCGTTCCTCGCGGCGGCTGGTCTGGGGGTGGCCGCGTGAACGCGCGTGTGCTGCCGCTGCGCAAGCCGAACGGGCTGCGGGTGCTTGACCTGTGCTGCGGGGCCGGTGGCCTCTCGATGGGCTACTACCTCGCCGGATACGACGTCACTGGCGTCGACCTGCACCCCATGCCGAACTACCCCTTCACCTTCCACCAGGCCGACGCCCTCGACTACCTCGCCACCATCACGGCCACCGGGGAGATCGAACGGTACGACCTGGTCCACGCCTCCTGGCCCTGCCAGAACAAGGCCCGCGTCACCGCCTGGCGCGGCAGCCGCGACGACCACCCCGACCTGATCACCCCCGGCCGCGAACTCCAGGCCGCCTGCGGCAGGCCCTGGCTCATCGAGAACGTTCCCGAAGCCTCCTGGGACGGCACCCTGCGCCCCGACTACCTGCTGTGCGGCTCCCAGTTCGGGATCAACGTCCGCCGCCACCGCGTCTTCGAGACCTCATGGGGCGGCGGCGGTGACCTGCTCTCGCCCTGCTGGCACCACAAGGGACTGCTGGCCTTCGAGCACAAGGGCGAGCGGGCCTACGCGGACGCCATGGGCTGCACCTGGATGACCAACGTCGAAGCTCGCCAGGCCGTGCCCCCCGCCTACACCCAGTGGATCGGCCACCAGTTCCTCACCCACGAAAGGACGGCCGCAGCATGAGCACCCGACTTCTCACCGTCGCCCTGGACACAGCTGAGCGCGGCTGGCACGTTTTCCCGCTCCGCCCCGCGGACAAGCGCCCCGCCCTCCACGGTGAAGCCGTCTGCCCGCTGACCGGGGACTGCGCGGGCGGTCACCACAAGTGGGAGGACCGGGCCACCACCGACCCGGACCGCATCCGCCGGGCCTGGTCCCACGGCCGGTTCAACATCGGGATCGCCACCGGCCCCTCCGGGCTGGTCGTGGTGGACCTCGACTTGCCCAAGCCCAACAGCAGCACGGACACGCCTTCCGGCGTGACGACCTTTGAGGCGCTCTGCGAGCGCGCCGGACAGCCCGTCCCCACCACCTACCGCACCCGGACCCCGAGCGGCGGACACCACCTCTACTTCACCGCCCCGACCGGCATCCGGCTGGGCAACACCGCAGGCACCCTGGCCCCCCTGGTGGACACCCGGGCATGGGGCGGATACGTCGTCGCCCCGGGCAGCACCACACCGGCCGGACCCTACGAGGTCACCGACCCGGCCCCCATCATGCCGCTGCCCAACTGGCTCCTCACCCTGCTCCAGCCCGCACCCCGCAGCCCGGTCGGGCCGCTGGCCATCCCGGTCATCAGCGGCAGCCGCGCCGCAAGGGCCGCCCTGGAGCGCGAATGCCAGCGGGTTGTCGCGGCGCCGGAGAGGCGTGGCAACAACACGCTGAATCACAGCGCGTTCAAGGTGGGGCGCTTCGTCGCGTGGGGCGACCTCGCCCGGCACGAGGTTGAGGAGGCCTTCCAAGGGGCGGGAGAGGCCCGGGGGCTCACCGCTGCCGAGTGCCGCGCCACGATCCGCAGCGCCCTGGACGCCTCCATCCGCACCGCCCGCCCCCGGGAAACGGCATGAGCACCCCGCCCCGCTCCCCCTTGGAAGGCCATCCGCCCACGTCCAGGCTCAGGCTCGCCGAACCGGCCCCCGCCGTATCCGGCAGTGGTGCGCCGAAGGTCGTCGCCGAAGGCGTCCCCACTGCTGTTCGCCCTGACCAGCAGACCGGAGACGGCCGTCACCCCATCGCCTGGCTCACCATCACCGCACCCCGCGGTGCGACCCCCACCGCCACCAGCATCTGCCAGTGCGGGCGCAACCTCTTCGCCGCCGGCCACCACAAAGCCCTGGCCCTGATCGCTGACCACATCGACCACAAGACCCGCTGCCCGCTCCGTGCCGACCAGGAAGGCGCTGCCGCATGAACGCGACACCGACCACCGCGCCCATCGACGGTGCCGCCCTCCTCGACGAGGTGGAAGCCTTCCACCGCCGGTTCAACGTCTTCCCCACCGAACACGCCTACGTCGCCGTCGCATTGTGGGACGCGCACGCACACCTGATGGAAGCCCTCGACGGCACCGCCCGCATCGCCTTCCTCAGCCCCGAACCGGGCTCCGGGAAGTCACGTGCGCTGGAGATCATCGAGACGCTCACGCCGCGCGCTGCGACGACCGTCAACGCCTCCGCGAACGCCCTGTTCCGGCTCGTCTCCGCAGACGAGGGCACACCCACCCTCCTCTTCGACGAGATCGACACCGTCTTCGGCCCGAAGGCGGGCGGGAACGAGGAAGTCCGCGGCTTCCTCAACTCCGGCTACCGGCGCGGAGCCAAGTCCCTACGCTGCGTCGGAGACGGCTCCGAACAGAAAGCAGCGTTCTTCCCCTCGTTCTGCGCGGTCGCCATGGCCGGACTCGGCTCCCTGCCCGACACGATCCTGACCAGGTCCGTCATCATCCGCATGCGGAAGAAGGCCCCCAACGAGAAGTGCGAGCCCTACCGGCGCCGCGTCCACGAGAAGCAGGGCCACCTCCTGCGCGACCGGCTCGCCGACTGGACCGCCACCCTCCACGACCAGGTAGCCGAAGCCTGGCCCGAGATGCCCGAAGGCGTCACCGACCGGCCCGCCGACGTGTGGGAACCGCTCCTCGCGGTCGCGGACGCGGCCGGCGGGCACTGGCCGTCCCGGGCCCGCGCGGCGTGCATCGAGCTCATCAAGTCCGCGGCCAGCAACGACGAAGCCTCCCTCGGTGTGCGGCTGCTGACCGACCTGCGCGACAAGGTGTTCTGCGGCGTCGACAAGATGCCCACCGCCGCCATCCTCGAAGTCCTCCTGTCCCTCGACGACTCCCCGTGGGCCGACCTGAGCGAGGACGGGCAGGCCATCAAGCCGCTCACCGCCCGGCGGCTCTCCAAGCTCCTGAGCCAGTACGTGCGGCCCGACAACAGTCCGATCAAGCCCAAGGGGATCCGGGTCGGCAGCACCACCCCCAAGGGCTACTACGCCGAAGACCTCACCGACGCGTGGAACCGCTACTGCCGCCCCGCCCCCCAGGAATCCGCAACATCCGCAACATCCGCAACACCGCAGGTCAACGAGGGTGAATCTGTGGCGGAAGACCCTTCCGGGACCCGCCACATGTTCGCGGAAACCGCCACACCCACCCTCCGCAGCGTGGTCTGACACCACCCACCCGATAGGTGCCGCCGCACCCACGTGCGGCGGCACCTATCCGCAACAGAAACAGCATCCGCCACAGATCCAAGCCGCTGACCAGCAATGTTGCGGCGTGGCGGATGTTGCGGATCCCCCAGAGCGAAGACGAGAGACCACCTCGAAGAGGAGTCACAACGTGGCCCGCCCCCAGATGCTCAAACTCCCCGAAGTCCTCACCGAGATCCAGATGAGCCGCGCTGCCTTCTATCGGATGCGCGCTCGCGGCCAGGCCCCCCGCCTTCAGAAGCTCCCCAACGGCCACCTACGCGTGAGCCGTAACGATCTGGACGCGTGGTGGGAGCGCTGCGAGGAGCGCGCCGCATAGTCACCGCCATCGACCGCAGGGGCCCGTCGCATCGACGGGCCCCTTTCTCACGGGAGCAACATGCACACGTACGACGTGCGGATCTGGGCAGTACGACAGCGAAAGGACCGCGGACAGAGTTCCGCAGAACTCCGGTGGAAGACAGGTGCGACACCGCACTCGCAGACCTTCCGCACCAAGACGCTCGCTGACGGCCGGCGGGCGGAGCTGCTCCGGGCCGTCCATGCCGGAGAGCCCTTCGACGAAGCGACCGGCGTACCTCTCAGAGAACTACGTCAGCGCAAGGAGGTGGGTTGGTATCAGCACGCACGCAACTACATCGAGATGAAGTGGCCGCACTCCCCCGGCTCGACACGGCGCACTCTCTCCGAGGCGATGGCGACTATCGCGCCCGCCCTGGTCACGGACACCAAGGGCATGCCTGACCCCAGAGCGGTACGCACCGCTCTTTACGGCTGGGCCTTCAACATGAATCGGCGTTCCGAGGAGCCTCCGGCCGAAGTAGTCAAGGTACTGGCCTGGTTCGAGCGAAAGTCGCTGCCGGCGTCGGCCCTGGCCGACCGCATGCACGTCCGTGCCGCGCTTGACGCCCTCACCAAGAAGCTGGACGGCACCACGGCTGCCGCATCAACCATCCGGCGGAAACGAGCGATTTTCCACAATGCCCTTGGATACGCCGTCGACGCCGGACTCCTGTCTCAGAATCCCCTGCCACAAGTCCAGTGGAAGGCGCCCGAGCAGGTAGAGGAAGAGTTGGACCCTGCAACCGTCCCGGACCCTCGGCAGGCTCTCGCCCTCCTGGATGCCGTCCGGACGCAGAGCGCCCGGGGCCGCCACCTGGTCGCGTTCTTCGGGTGCATGTACTACGCGGCAGCGCGGCCGGCCGAAGTAGTCGGCCTGTGCGTCAAAGACTGCGAGCTTCCCCGACGCGGCTGGGGCATTCTGCAGCTACGCGAAACCCGCCCCCGCTCCGGATCAGCCTGGACCGACAGCGGCACCGCGCACGACCGCCGAGGGCTTAAGCACCGCCCGCGGAGAGCAGTGCGTACCGTGCCGATCCCGCCTGACCTGGTCGCTCTGCTTCGATGGCATCTCATCGCCTACGGCGCGGCCCCGGACGGACGGATCTTCCGCACCCAACGCGGTGGGTTGATCCAGGACACCGGATACGGCGAGGTGTGGGCAGAGGCCCGCACACGAGCCCTGACGCCTGCCCAGCGGAGTTCGGCCCTGGCCAAACGACCGTATGACCTACGTCACGCGGCAGTGTCGACTTGGCTCAGTTCAGGGGTGGAGCCTCAGGTGGTTGCCCAGCGCGCCGGCCACAGCGTGGCCGTACTGTTCCGCGTCTACGCCAAGTGTCTGGACGGTGCAGCGGCGACCGCGAACGCCCGGATTGAAGCAACATTGCGGGCCGGTCAGTAGGGCCCAACCGTGCCCCACGCCTGCCCCACACAGGCTGATCAAAGGTGGGATTCGGGCGAGACAAGGTGAGACAGACGGGCCAAAATTGACGATGCCCGTTGTCACACTTGCACACATGCAGAAACCCCGCCCGACCTGCGGTTAAAGCAGATCGGACGGGGTTTCCCGTCCTGTGGCGGCGCCAGGGTTCGAACCTGGGTAGGCTGAGCCGGCAGATTTACAGTCTGCTCCCTTTGGCCACTCGGGCACACCGCCTCGAACGACGCGTTGGATCTCGTGGTGAGCTCCTTGGCGACGACGTAAACAATACCTGATGGCCAGGGGTGCTCCGCCACCTCATTGATCAGCCGCCGGAGGGTGCGGCGGTGGCTAGGCTTGCGCTGTATCCCCCAGCATTCGACGCAAGGAGCCACACGTCATGGCCGACTCCAGTTTCGACATCGTCTCGAAGGTCGAGCGGCAGGAGGTCGACAACGCCCTCAACCAGGCCGCCAAGGAGATCTCCCAGCGTTACGACTTCAAGGGCACGGGCGCCTCGATCTCGTGGTCGGGCGAGAAGATCCTGATGGAGGCGAACGGCGAGGAGCGCGTCAAGGCCATCCTCGACATCTTCCAGTCCAAGCTGATCAAGCGCGGCATCTCGCTGAAGTCGCTGGACGCCGGTGAGCCGCAGCTCTCCGGCAAGGAGTACAAGATCTTCGCCACGATCGAGGAAGGCATCTCCCAGGACAACGCCAAGAAGGTGGCGAAGATCATCCGCGACGAGGGTCCCAAGGGCGTCAAGGCGCAGGTCCAGGGTGACGAGCTGCGGGTCAGCTCGAAGAGCCGGGACGACCTGCAGGCCGTGCAGGCGCTGCTGAAGGGGCAGGACTTCGACTTCGCGGTGCAGTTCGTGAACTACCGGTGATCAAGCGCTGAGATCCGTACGGGCGTTGCCGGATCACTTGAGCCGAACCGGGCCGGGCCGGCACGACCGACCGGGCCGGGAGGGCTGGGCCAGGACGGCCGGGCCGGGCCGAGCACGACGTACTGAGCCGAGCGCGACGGGGGCACACCGCCGAGGCCGACCTCGACGGCGTGCCTCTTCGTGTGCCGGGCGGCCCCGGGGGGCGGGTGCGGTGTCCGAATACCGCCAGCGAGGGTGCGGCGGGCGGGCGCAGACTGGCGGTACCGACCGGGGAAGTGAGAAGGCATGACGACGACGGTGTACGCGCGGGTGGAGAGCCCGTTGGGTGAGCTGCTGCTGGTCGGCGAGACGGTGGCGGA
The DNA here is from genome assembly GCF_041435495.1 of Streptomyces sp. NBC_01116. Lineage (NCBI taxonomy): Bacteria > Bacillati > Actinomycetota > Actinomycetes > Kitasatosporales > Streptomycetaceae > Streptomyces > Streptomyces sp. NBC_01116. Next base: position 5,136,888 of record NZ_CP108644.1, on the reverse strand, counting down.
CGGGCCGCACGCGGCCGGTGCGGGCGGGGCGGCCGGGGTCCGGCTGCGTTCGTTGTCGATGCCCGGCCAGAAGGGCGGCGCGGCCGTCCAGGACGGCTGGCGGCACGCCCCCGAGGCGTTCGCGGAGGTCGGCCGGCAGTTGGAGGCGTACTTCGCGGGGCGGTCGACACGGTTCGACGTGCCGTTGGCGGAGGGCGCGGGCACGGAGTTCCAGCGGCGGGTCTGGGCCGCGCTGGAGTCGATCCCGTACGGGAGCACGGTGTCGTACGGGGAGGTCGCGGCGCGGGTCGGGTCCTCGGGGGCGGGAGTGCGGGCGGTGGGCACCGCGATCGGGCGCAATCCGTTGCTGGTCGTGCGGCCGTGCCACCGGGTGATCGGGGCGGACGGGGCGTTGCGCGGGTACGCGGGCGGTCTGGAGCGGAAGAAGCTGCTGCTGGGGATCGAGGGCGGGGCGGGCTGAGCCGTGGTGCCAGGGCTTCCGCCGTCCTCGGACGGCCTGTTCCGGCGGGAGCGGAGAGTGGTCGCGCCGGGGGCCGTCCATGTCCCGGAGTGGCTGCCGGTGGAGCGGCGGGCGGAGTTGGTGGCGGCGTGCCGGCAGTGGGCGCGGGGGCCGGTCCCGTTGCGGCACACGGTGCTGCCGGGCGGTGGGGTGATGTCGGTGCGGACGGTGTGCCTGGGATGGCACTGGCAGCCGTACCGCTACGTCCGTACGGCTGACGACGTGAACGGCGCCCGGGTGGCCGCGTTCCCGGACTGGCTGGGCGACCTGGGGCGGGCGGCGGTGGCCGAGGCGTACGGGGACGAGGGTGCGGCGGAGGCGTTCGCACCGGATACCGCGCTGATCAACTTCTACGACGACACCGCGCGGATGGGCATGCATCAGGACAAGGAGGAGCGGTCGAGCGCTCCTGTGGTGTCGTTGAGCATCGGGGCGACGTGCGTGTTCCGCTTCGGGAACACGGAGGGACGCGGGCGGCCCTACACGGATGTGGAGTTGGCGTCGGGGGATCTGTTCGTCTTCGGCGGGCCGTCGCGTTTCGCGTTCCACGGGGTGCCGAAGGTGTACGCGGGACCGGCCGACCCGGCCGCGGGGCTGCGGGCCGGCCGGTTGAACCTGACGCTGCGGGAGACCGGGATGGCGTCAGGGGACGCGCGGTAGGGCGTTGTGCGACGGGCGTTCACAGGCCCCGGTGTCCGTCCCCGGGTCAGCGGCGTTCGCGGGAGTTGCCGAACAGCAGCCGGTAGGCGATGAGCAGGACCAGTGAACCGGCGATGGCGGCGATCCAGGTCGCGGTGTCGTAGAAGTCGTTGCTGATGGGGCGGTCGAGGAACTTGCTGGAGAGCCAGCCTCCGACGAAGGCCCCGGCGACGCCGATGAGCGTGGTGCCGATGATGCCGCCCGGGTCGCGTCCCGGGAGGAGGATTTTCGCTATGACTCCGGCGAGCAGCCCGAGAATGATCCAACTGATGATGCCCATGTGGCTGCACCTACCCCTTGCTTCGTCCTGAAACCCAAGACGTCGGGGGCCTGCGTTCGGTTGCCCGGGGCGTGTCCGTCGGGGTCGGGACGGACACCCCGGGTCCGGTGGGCGGCGCGGCGGACTACCGGGCGGCGAAGGGCTGGTCCGTGCGGACGATCTCCTTGCCGAAGGGCATGAGGGAGACGGGGATCAGCTTGAAGTTGGCGATGCCCAGGGGGATGCCGATGATCGTGATGCACAGCGCGATGCCGGTGGTGATGTGGCCGAGGGCGAGCCACCATCCGGCGAGGACCAGCCAGAGGACGTTCCCCACGCAGGAGGGCGAGCCCGCGTCCCGGCGGTCGACGACGGTGTAGCCGAACGGCCAGAGGGCGTAGACGCCGATCCTGAAGGCGGCGAGCCCGAAGGGGATGCCGATGATGGTGATGCAGAGCAGGAGTCCCGCGAGCAGGTAGCCGAGGAACATCCAGAATCCGCAGAGGACCAGCCAAATGACGTTCAGGACGGTTTTCACGGGCGATGACCTGCCATCTGTTCTAGTCGGGCGATCCGCTCCGCCATGGGCGGGTGGGTGGAGAACATCTTCGCCATTCCCTGGCCGGGGCGGAACGGGTTCGCGATCATCATGTGGCTCGCGGTCTCGATCCTGGGCTCGGGCGGCAGCGGGAGCTGTTTCGTTCCTGCGTCGAGCTTGCGCAGGGCGCTGGCGAGGGCCAGCGGGTCGCCGGTGAGCTGGGCCCCGGAGGCGTCGGCCTCGTACTCCCGGGAGCGGCTGACGGCGAGCTGGATGACGGAGGCGGCGAGCGGCCCCAGGATCATGATCAGGAGCATGCCGAGGAGCCCGGGCCCCTCGTCGTCGTTGGAGCGGCCCACCGGGATGAGCCAGGCGAAGTTGACCAGGAACATCACGACGGAGGCGAGGGCTCCGGCGACGGACGAGATGAGGATGTCCCGGTTGTAGACATGGCTCAGCTCGTGGCCGAGGACGCCCCGCAGCTCGCGTTCGTCGAGGATCTGGAGGATGCCTTCGGTGCAGCAGACGGCGGCGTTGCGCGGGTTGCGGCCGGTGGCGAACGCGTTGGGCGCCTGCGTCGGGGAGATGTAGAGGCGCGGCATGGGCTGGCGGGCCGCCGTGGAGAGCTCGCGGACGATGCGGTAGAGCTGCGGCGCCTCGAACTCGCTGACGGGTCGGGCGCGCATGGCCCGCAGGGCGAGCTTGTCGCTGTTCCAGTAGGCGTAGGCGTTGGTGCCGACGGCTACCAGGAGCGCGACGACGAGGCCTGTACGTCCGAAGAAGCTGCCGATGACGATGATGAGTGCGGACAGTCCCCCGAGGAGTACGGCGGTCTTCAGCCCGTTGTGCCGGCGGTGCACGGTACGCCCTCCAAGTGGTGCAGCAGGGGAACCCTTTGCATGGTGGTGCTCCACTCCCCAGTGGAGCCTCCTGTACTGGTCAACGCCAGGCGAGAGGAGCTAGTTCCCTTGTGCGTGCGGCCGGAGGGCGGGGGCTGTGCCGCGTGTTCGCGCCGGTCGGGCGCCCGGCCCCGTACGGAGTGGCGCTGAGCCGTACGGGTGGCGGGGCTGCTCGTGGTGCGACGGTCCTACGGGTGGGCATGCGTCGCTGTGCGCACGCGTCGCTGTGCGGTCGCTGCCGCTCTGCGGCGGTCGGTACCGACGTACGGCGGCCGGTGCCGCCGTGCGGTCAGTGCTGCTGTGCGGGGAGCTTGGCGAGGGAGAGCGCCTCGGGGTCGGGCTCGACCTCGCTGGTGCAGTGGCCGCAGCGGGAGGCGACGGCGGGGATCTCGCTGAAGCAGCGCGGGCAGTCGCGGAGGGCTGCCTTGATGTCGACGGCCTGCTCCTCCTCTTCCTTGGCGAAGCGGTTCTGCACCTTGGCCATGGGGACGACGACGCAGAAGTACAGCACCGCCGCGGTGATCAGGAAGGCGATCGCGGCGGCGATGAAGAGGCCGTACGGGAACACGACGCCGTCGACTTCGTAGGTGGCCTTGCTGAAGTCTCCGGTGCCCCGCGTGGCGAGGCCGATCAGCGGCGTGATGAAGGCATTGCTGAAGCCCGTGACGACGGCGGTGAAGGCCGCCCCGACCGCGAGGCCGATCGCCATCGAGATGACGTTCCCGCGCAGGATGAAGTCCTTGAACCCGTTCAGCACTGCTCTCTCTTTCCTCTTGCTCCCGGCACGTCCACGCCGGTTACGTGACGTATGCAGCCAAGACCATGCCCTGTGGCGGGGGCCGTGGGCAAACCGGTCTTCCGGGGCGGGGAGACCTCAGAAAAGGCTGACGGAGGCGACGCGCAGGACGGTCTGCGGGAGCCCGGAGAGCAGGATTCCGGCGGTGGCGGTGAGGGCGATCGCCGTGGTGAGCGGGGTGGGGGTCCGGAATCGGCGCGGTGGAGCGGAGGTCGTGGTTCCGGTGGTGGCCCCGGTGGTTCCCGGGGTGCCGTCGGGTGCCCTGAAGAGGATCGCGGTCCACTGAAGGTAGTAGTAGAGAGCGATCACCACGTTGACGGCCATGACGACGGCGAGCCAGCCGAGGCCCGCGTCGACGGCCGCGGAGAAGACGGTGACCTTCGCGAAGAGCCCGATGATGCCGGGCGGCAGTCCGGCCAGGCAGAGCAGGAAGAAGCCGAGGGCCAGGGCGGCGAGCGGGCGGGTGGCGTACAGGCCCCGGTAGTCGGAGAGCCGGTTGCCGGGGTGGGTACGGGCGACGACGGCGGCGACCGCGAACGCGCCCAGGTTCACGACGGCGTACATGAGGGCGTACGCCACGGTGGAGCCGATCTGGTCGTCGCTGGAGTACGCGGCGGCGGCGATCGGGACCAGGAGGTAGCCGGCCTGGGCGACCGAGGACCAGGCGAGGAGGCGGACGGCGCTGCGGGCGCGGTCGGCGTTCTGGCGGAGGGCCGCGACGTTGCCGACGGTCATGGTGAGCGCGGCGAGGACGGCGAGTGCGGGCCCCCAGACGTCGGCGTAGGAGGGGAACGCGATGACGGTGACCAGAATGAGCCCCGAGAATCCGACGGCTTTCCCCACGACGGAGAGGTAGGCGGCGATGGGGAGGGGCGCGCCGACGTAGGTGTCGGGGACCCAGAAGTGGAACGGCGCGGCGGCCGTCTTGAAGGCGAAGCCGACGAGGGTGAGGGCGACACCGGTCTTGGCGAGGGTGTCGAGCACCGGGGGCACGTCGTCGAGGCGGACGGCGATCTCGGTGAGGTGCAGGGTGCCGGTGGTCGCGTACACGAAGCTGACGCCGAGCAGCATGACGGCGGTGGCGACGACGGAGGAGAGGAAGAACTTCCAGGCGGCCTCGGAGGAGCGCCGGTCGCCGCGGACGATGCCGACGAGGGCGAACGCGGGCAGCGAGGCGACTTCGAGGGCGACGACGAGCGTGGCGAGGTCGCGGGCGGCGGGCAGCAGTGCGGCGCCGGAGGCGGAGGCCAGGAGCAGGAACCAGTACTCCCCCGCCGGCAGTCTGCGGGTGTCGTCGAGCGAGAGCAGGACGGTGAGGAAGGCGCCGCCGAGGACGAGGGCCTGGATGACGAGGGTGAAGTGGTCGGCGGTGTAGCTGCACGCCTGGGCGCCGGTGGTGACGCAGAAGGTGGCCCGGTCCCCGGCGCGCAGGGGGATCAGGAGCGCCAGGGCGGCGGCGAGGGCCGTGAGGGCTCCGTAGCCGAGGAGCCGCTTGCGGTGCGCGGGCAGGAACAGGTCGGCGACCAGGACGATCAGGGCGGCCAGCGCGGTGAGGGTGGGGGGCGCGATGGCGAGCCAGTCGATGGACTGGACGAGGCTGGGGGCGTCGGCCGCGGCGAGGCTTCCGGCGGCTTCGCCGGTGCCGGGGGCGGTCGGGCCCGGGGATGTACTGAGGTCCGCGGTCACGACTTGCCTCCTGCGAGGAGCTTCTGCACGGCCGGGTCGGTGAGGCCGAGGAGGACCGCGGGCCAGAGACCGGCGAGGACGGTGAGCGCGGCGAGCGGGGTCCAGGCGGCGGCTTCGTACGTCTGGATGTCGGCGAGCTGCGGGGTGGTGGAGGTGACGGGCCACGCTCCGGCGGCTCCGGACGGCTGGGGGCCGCCGTCCGCCGCTTTCGGGCCGTCCGCCGCCTGTTCGGCCCGGTCGTCGGGCGACAGCCGGGCCTGCGGCGGGTGTTCGCCCATGCAGACGCGGCGGACGACGATGAGCATGTACGCGGCGGTGAGCAGGGTGCCGAACGCCCCGATGGCCATGAAGGTGCGGAACGCGGGGCGGCTGAGTCCTTCGGCGGGGCTGTACGCGCCGAACAGGGTGAGCATCTCGCCCCAGAATCCGGCGAGCCCGGGGAGGCCGAGCGAGGCGATGGCGGCGAAGGCGAGCAGGGCGCCGAGGCGGGGCGCCCGGCCGTAGAGGGCGGCCCCGGTCGCTCCGGCGAGGGTGTCGAGGTCGGCGGTGCCGTAGCGGTCCTTGATGGCGCCGACCAGGAAGAACAGCAGGCCGGTGATGAGGCCGTGGGCGATGTTGGCGAAGAGCGCGCCGTTGACTCCGGTGGGGGTCATGGTGGCGATGCCGAGCAGGACGAAGCCCATGTGTCCGACGGAGGAGTAGGCGATGAGGCGCTTGAGATCGCCCCTGGCGCCGGTACGGGCCAGGGCCAGGCAGGCGAGGGAGCCGTAGACGATGCCGACGACGGCGAACGCCGCGAGGTAGGGCGCGAAGGTCCGCATGCCGTCGGGGGCGATGGGGAGCAAAATCCGGACGAATCCGTACGTTCCCATCTTCAGCAGGACGCCCGCGAGGAGCACGGACCCGACGGTGGGTGCGGCGGTGTGGGCGTCGGGGAGCCAGCTGTGCAGGGGCCACATCGGGGTCTTCACGGCGAGGCCGAGACCGATCGCGAGTACGGCGATGACCTGCACGGATGTGGTGAGGCCCCGGCCGTTGTCAGTGGCGAGTGCCACCATGTCGAAGGTGCCGCTCTTCAGCCCGATGAGGAGGATGCCCAGCAGCATGACGACCGAGCCGAGCAGCGTGTAGAGGATGAACTTCCAGGCGGCCGCCTGCCGCTGGCCGGCGCCCCAGCGGGCGATGAGGAAGTACATCGGGATGAGGACCATCTCGAAGGCGAGGAAGAAGAGCAGCAGGTCGAGGACGGCGAAGGTGGCGAGGGTGCCGGACTCCAGGACGAGGACGAGGGCGACGAAGGCCTTCGGTGAGGGGCCCGCGGGCAGCTTGAAGTAGCTGTACAGCGCGCAGAGGAAGGTCAGCAGCGCGGTCAGGAGCAGGAGGGGGAGCGAGATGCCGTCGATGCCGAGGTGGATGCGGACGTCGAGCGCCGGGATCCAGCTGATGTCGGTGGTCGCCTGCATCGTGGCGGGGTGGTCGTGGTCGAAGCCGACGGCCAGGACGATCGTGGCGACGAGGACGGCGCCGGTGACGGTCACACCGTGGCGGAGCACGGCCTGGTCGGGGTTCTTCCCCTTGAGTCCGGGCGGGGCGGGGAGCAGGGCCGCGACGGCGCCGAGGAGCGGGGCGACGACGACGAACGCCAGAAGGAACTGCATCACGGACGCACTGATATCGATCACGGTCACGACCCCGCGTTGACGTTGGCGAAGACGACGGCGGCGATCGCCAGGACGAGGGACCCGGCGAGCAGGGCGCTGACGTAGGTCTGCACGTTGCCGGTCTGGGCCCGGCGGACGGCGGTGCCGAGGAGGCGCGTGACGGCGCCCGATCCGTTGACGTAGGTGTCGACGACCTCGCGGTCCAGGAAGCGGACGAGCCGGGCTGCTCCCTGGACGGGCCGGACGAACAGCATCGTGTACAGGGCGTCGAGGTGGAAGCCGGTGACCGCGTGGCGGTGCAGCCGCCCGAGGAGCAGCCTGCCGGGGTCGGCCGGGTCGGGAGCGCCCGCGATGGTGCCGTAGACGGCGGTGTGGGACGTCATGGCCTCGGCTTCGACGAGGGCGGGTTCGACACCGGGGTGGGCGGTGACGGCGCCGATGGGGGTGCGGGCGGCGAGGGCGGTGGTGTGGCGCCACGCGCCGTAGGTGACGAGGCCGCCGACGAGCGTGACGCCGGTGGAGAGGACGGCGGTGGTGAGGGACGGCGTGAGGTCGTGCCCGTCGAACCAGTCCCCGATCATGCCGACGGTGACGCCGAAGCCGATGGTGGGGACGGCCAGGATCCACAGGACGGAGGTCATGGCGGCGGGCTGCTTGCCGTGGTCGGGGACTTCCGCGCCGCGCCCGCGGAAGGCGAGGAGCCAGAGGCGTGCGGCGTAGGCGGCGGTCAGGACGGCGGCGAGGAGCCCGGCGACCAGGATCGTCCAGCCCGCGGCGGCCGGGGCGACGCTCCGGTCCCCGAGGGCGGTGTGCTCGGCGGCGACGAGGACGGCTTCCTTGGAGAAGAAGCCGGCGAACGGCGGGATGGCGGCCAGCGCGAGGAGCGCGACGGTCATCGTCCAGAAGGCGTCCGGGATACGGCGGGCGAGGCCTCCCATCCGGGACATGGCGGCGAGCGAGTTGGTGCCCGCCGCGTGGATGACGACGCCCGCGGCGAGGAAGAGGACCGCTTTGAACGCACCGTGCGAGATCAGGTGGAAGACCGCCGCGCCCCGGTCGCCGACGGCCAGGGCGCCCGACATGTAGCCGAGCTGGCCGATGGTCGAGTAGGCGAGGACGCGTTTGATGTCGTCCTGGGCGAGGGCGGCGAGTCCGGACCCGATCATCGTGACGGCGGCCATCACGGCGAGGACGACGAGCGCCGCGCCGGAGGCCGCGAAGACGGGCAGCAGACGGGCCACGAAGTAGATGCCGGCGGCGACCATCGTCGCGGCGTGGATGAGCGCGGAGACGGGGGTGGGGCCGGCCATCGCGTCGGGCAGCCAGGTGTGCAGGGGGAATTGGGCCGACTTGCCCGCGACGCCCGCGAGGAGCAGCAGGGCGATGACCGTGGGGTGGTCGAGTCCGCCGTTGCCGACGGCGGCGAGGATCTTGGTGATCCGGAAGCTGCCGGTGTCGGCGGCGAGCGCGAACAGACCGATCAGGAAGGGGACGTCGCCGAGCTTGGTGACCAGGAAGGCCTTGAGGGAGGCGGCCCGGGCCTCGGGCGTCTCCCAGTAGTGGCCGACGAGGAAGTACGAGCAGATGCCCATGATCTCCCAGCCGACCAGGAGCACCATCAGGTCGCCCGAGTAGACGACCAGCAGCATCGCGGAGGTGAAGAGGGAGACGAGGGCCGCGTAGGAGGGGTAGCGGGCGTCGTCGCGGAGGTAGGCCGTGGAGTAGAGCTGTACGCAGGTGGCGACGACGGTGACGAGGACGGCGACCAGAACGGCGAAGCCGTCGAGGTGCAGCGCCAGGTCGATCGGGACCGAGCCGGTGGGCGTGAGCCGGGTCGCGGCGTCGATGGCCGGGCCGCCGCCCTGGCGGACGGCGACGACCACGGCGAGAACGGCCGCGGTGAGGGTCGGGAGGATCGCCAGCGGACGGACGAAACCGGGGGCGGTGCGGCCGACGGCGAGCCCGGCGATGGCCCCGAGGAACGGCAGGAGGGGGACGAGGGCGGCGAGGGTCGTGGTGGTCACGTGGTGGCCTCTGCCTTCTTCGTCTTCCCTGTCGTCCCGTCCGCCCGGCCGGAGGTCGGCTCGGTGCCGTCGGCGCCTGCGTCGGCGCTGTCGGTACCGGCGGTCTCTGCGGTGTCGGGGAGCGTCTCGGCGTCGTCGGTCTCGGCGGTGTCTCGGAGCCGGTCGATGTCGGAGGTGCCCCGGTTGCGGTAGACGGCCAGGACGATCGCGAGACCGATGCCGATCTCGGCGGCGGCGATGGCGATGGTGAAGAGCGTGAGTGCCTGGCCGGAGTGGAGGGCGTCGCGGAGCCAGACGTCGAAGGCGACGAGGTTGAGGTTGACGGCGTTGAGCATCAGCTCGACGGACATCAGGACCAGGATCGCGTTGCGGCGGGCGAGGACGCCGTAGAGGCCGACGCAGAAGAGGAGGGCGGCGAGCACGGCGGGATAGGCGAGATGCATCAGCTCCGCTCCTCCCGTCCGGGTGTGGCGGGCGAGGCGGGTGTACCGGGTGTTCCCGGCTTCACCGTGCGGGCCTTGGCCGTGCCGTTGGTGGCGGGGCGGACCGTGGTGTCCGTGTCGCGCTTGCGGGACAGGACGATCGCGCCTACGAGGGCGGCGAGAAGCAGGACGGAGAGCGCCTCGAAGGGCAGCACCCAGTTCCGGAACAGGAAGGCGCCGGTGACCTCGGTGGAGCCCTGGGCCGGCCCGTCGAGGTCGATCCAGGTGGTGCGGAAGGCGTCGACCACGACCCAGACGAGGGCCGCCGCCGCGGTGGCGGCCACCCCGAGGGCGACCCACCGGTTGCCCGAATCGGCGTCCGGGGAGCGGCCGATGGGGGCCCGGGTGAGCATCAGGCCGAAGAGGAGGAGGACGACGACGGAACCGACGTAGATCAGTACCTGCACCCAGGCGATGAACTCCGCGGTGAGCAGGAGGTACTCGACGGCCAGTCCGCCGAGCGCCACGACGAGCCAGAGCGCGGCGTGCACCAGTTGCTTGGTCGTGACGGTGATGACGGCGGCGCCGAGGGTGGCGAGGCCGACGAGGAGGAACGCGATCTCGACGCCGGACGGGGAGAGGAAGCCGGGATGGTCGCCTGCGGCAGCGGTGGCGGTGGCGCCCACGGTGGCGGTGGCGTTGAGCAGCATCACGGGGTCCCTCCCTTCTCTTCTGCCTGTTCCTGCTGGTTCCGCTGCTCCTGCTGCTCCTGGGCGCGTTGGGCGGCGAGCTTGTCCGCCGCCTTGCGGGCGGCGGCGACCTCCTTCGGCTCCTCGGCACCGGGGTCGAGGGCGGGCGGCTCCGGCACGGTCCACATCCACTCGCGGAGCTTGTCGCGCTCGTGGGTGAGTTCGTGGATGTCCGTTTCCGCGTACTCGAACTCGGGTGACCAGAACAGCGCGTCGAAGGGGCACACCTCGATGCAGATACCGCAGTACATGCAGAGGGAGAAGTCGATGGCGAAGCGGTCGAGGACGTTCCGGCTGCGCTCACGGCCGCCGGGGGCGGCGGGCGGCGACGTCTCCTTGTGGGAGTCGATGTAGATGCACCAGTCGGGGCACTCACGGGCGCAGAGCATGCAGACCGTGCAGTTCTCCTCGAACAGCCCGATGACACCGCGGGAGCGGGGCGGGAGTTCGGGCTGGGTGTCCGGGTACTGCGCGGTGACGGTCTTCCTCGTCATCGTGCGCAGGGTGACGGCAAGGCCCTTGGCCAGGCCGGATCCGGGGATCGGGGACATCAGTTGATCGCCACCTTCACGATGCCGGTGAGCGCGATCTGCGCGAGGGCGAGCGGGACGAGGGTGGTCCAGGCGAGCCTCTGCAACTGGTCCTCACGCAGGCGCGGATAGCTGACGCGCAGCCAGATGACGACGAACGCGAGGAGGGCGGTCTTGAGGACGGTCCAGAGCCAGCCGAGCCCGTCGGCGCCGAACGGTCCGTGCCAGCCGCCGAGGAACAGGACGGTGGTCAGCGCGCACAGGACGACGATGCCGGCGTACTCGGCGAGCAGGAACAGGGCGAAGCGCAGACCGGTGTACTCGGTGTACGCGCCGAAGATGATCTCGGAGTCGGCCACCGGCATGTCGAACGGCGGACGCTGCAGCTCGGCGAGACCGGCGACGAAGAAGACCAGGGCGCCGACGATCTGCCAGGGCAGCCACCACCACGCGAAGGCGTCGAGGATGCCGGTCAGCGAGACCGTCCCGGCCGCCATGGCCACGGAGGCGGCGGCCAGGAGCATGGGCAGCTCGTAGGAGAGGAGCTGCGCGGCGGTACGGAGACCGCCGAGGAGGGAGAACTTGTTGGCGGAGGCCCAGCCCGCCATGAGCGAGCCGAGGACGCCGATGCCCATCACGGCGAGCACGAAGAAGATGCCCGCGTCGACGGCCTGGCCGACCGCGCCGGGGCCGACGGGGATGACCACGAGGACGAGGAGGTACGGGAGGAGGGCGACGGCGGGGGCGAGCTGGAAGACGCGGCGGTCGGCGGCGGCCGGGACCACGTCCTCCTTCTGCGCGAACTTCACGCCGTCCGCGACGAGCTGGGCCCAGCCGTGGAAGCCGCCTGCGTACATGGGGCCCAGGCGGCCCTGCATGTGGGCCATCACCTTGTGTTCCGTCTGGCCCACGAGGAGGGGGGCGACCAGGAACACGACGAAGACGATGGCCAGTCGGAGGGCGACGTCGGACACGTCGTTCACTCGGGATCGCCTCCGGCGGGGTGGTCTGGGGCGGAGTGGCCCGGGGCGGGCTTGTCCGGGGCGGGCTTGTCCGGGGCGGGCTTGTCCGGGGCGGGGGCTGCCTCGTCAGGGGCGGCTTCGTCGGGAGCGGCTTCGTCGGAGGCGGGGGTGGGTTCGTCCGTGGGTGCGGGCTCGCCTTCGGACTCGGCGGCCCGCCGGAGCGGCTGAGCAGACGCGTCCGGAGAACCGGATTCCGGGCTCTCCTGTTCTCCGGAGGGCCGGTCTCCGGAGGGCCGTTCGTCGGAGGGCCGTTCGTCGGAGGCCGGTTCACGGAAAGCCGGTTGGGCGTCGTGCCACGGGGCGTCCGTGCTGCGCACCCGGGGCGGAGGCCCTGAGGTCTCCCCGGGCGCGGGCCCGTCCGACCCCGGGCGCTGACTGGCCGAGCCGCCCGACGCCGACCGGGAGCGGCGCGCCGGAGCGGCCGGGGGTGCCGCGGGGGCGTCCGGGGACGGCTGTTGGCTCGCCGAGCCCTCGGACGCCGACCGGGAACGGCGCGGACGGGTGGTCGTCGGAGGCTCCTGCGGGGGCGTGGTGGCAGTCGGCTGCGTGGTCGTCGTAGGCGTCTCCGGGGGCGCGGACGCGTCCTGAGGCGCGGAGGGCCCCGTTCCGGCAGCCGAGGCGGTGTCCGGTCCGCTCGCCGTGGGGCGTTGTGCCGCCGAGCCCTCGCCCGCGGTGCGGGTACGGCGGGGCGGGCGGTCGGCCGCGGGTCGGGCGGCGCGGCCCGGGCGGGCGGCGGCCGGGGGGAGTTGGCCCTTCAGGGGGCCCCATTCGTTCGGGTCGGGGACGCCGGGCGGGAGCATCGCGCGACGCTTGGGGCCGGTGTGTCCCTCCGCCGGCTCCCCAGGTTCCTTGGCCCCGGGCCAGGCCTTGGCGACGCGCGCGGCCAGGACGAAGTCCTTGCGCAACGGATGGCCCTCGAAGCCTTCCGGCAGGAGCAGCGGTACGAGATGGGGGTGGCCCTCGAAGGAGACGCCGAACATCTCGTGCGTCTCGCGCTCGTGCCAGGCCGCGCCCGCGTAGACGTCGATGGCGCTGGGCAGGACCGCCGCGTCGTGCGGCACGGTCGTGCGTACCATCAGCCGCCGCACCGTACCCGTGCCCACGGCCGCGACATGGGCACTGACCCGGAAGCCGACGCCCGGTTCGTCCACGGCGCTGAGCCAGTCGAAGTAGGTGCACCCGAGTCCGTCGCGGGCGGTCCGCAGCGCGGTGAGCCAGCCGGCGGCGGGGACGTCGACGGTCAGCAGGTCGTACGCGGACTCCGCCGTGGCCTCGTCGCCGAACAGGTCGGTGACCGCGTCCGGCAGCCGACCGTAGGCGGCCTCGGCCGCGGATTCCGTGTGCCGGTCGCCGTCGCTCATCGCCGCTCCTCCGTCGGGCCCGACGTCGGAGCGGGTGCCGCGGCCGGTGCCGTGGGAGCGGACACCAGGCCGCTGCGCAGGGCCTCGGTGGACGGGCCCCCGCCCTTGGCCTCGGCGACCCCGGTGGCGTACCGCTCGGCGAGCGATTCGCGCGCGATCTTCTCCTGGAGCTTGAGAATGCCCTGGAGCAGCGCCTCGGGCCGGGGCGGGCAGCCGGGTACGTACACATCGACGGGGATGATCTGGTCGACGCCCTTGGTCACGGAGTACGAGTCCCAGTAGGGGCCGCCGCAGTTGGAGCAGGCGCCGAAGGAGATGACGTACTTCGGTTCGGGCATCTGCTCGTACAGCCGCTTCACGGCCGGGGCCATCTTGTCCGTCACCGTGCCGGACACGATCATGAGGTCGGCCTGACGGGGGCCGGGGGCGAAGGGGATCACGCCGAGCCGGATGAAGTCGTGGCGCGCCATGGACGCGGCGATGAATTCGATGGCGCAGCAGGCGAGTCCGAAGTTGAAGACCCAGAGGCTGTAGCGACGGCCCCAGTTGAGGACGACCTTCATGGGCTCCGGTGCGAGCCGGGAGAGCACTCCGAGCCGCTTGGGCTCGGGAAGGAGGACCGGGTCGGACGGTGGCGGCGGGGGCGCGGGCTGCTGCGATGCGGGGGTCGGCCGGCTCGTCAGGCCCATGCGAGGACGCCCTTCTTCCATGCGTAGAGCAGTCCCACGGCCAGGAAGCCGAGGAAGATGAACATTTCGATCAGGGTCGTCGCGCCGTATCCGGGCGCCGCGAACACCGTGGCCCACGGGAACAGGAAGATGGAGTCGACGGCGAAGATCACGTACAGGAACGCGTAGACGTAGTAGCGGACCTGGGTGTGCGCCCAGCCCTCGCCGACCGGGTCGACGCCGCATTCGTAGGTGAGGAGCTTCTCCGGGGTGGGGACGACGGGGCGCAGCAGGCGTCCCGCCCCGAAGGCCACGGCGACGAACAGGACGCCGACCAGGGCGAGCAGGCCGATGACCGAATAGTTCTGGAAGTACTCCGAGGCGAGTGCGGTGGCCCCGTCCACCGGAACGCCTGACCCTCCGGGCGCACCGGGCACACCGGGCACACCGGATGCGCCGGGCGCGCCGGTCATGCCCACGGCGTCCGCCACGCCGGTCACGTCCGTAACGTCGGCCACGTCCGCCCCTCGCTCCCTCATCGTCCGCATCTGTCCCGCGCACCTGCTTCTGTACGCACGGGAGTCTAGGGCCTGGTAAACGGAGCGTAAGCAGCCGCGTCGGGCATCAGGTGGGGTTATCCCTACTTCACCCCACCCATGAGCCCCATGGTGGGCGCGCGTGCGGCCCGGCAGGCTGGGGGTATGACCATGAGCCCTTCCGTGCCGGATCCCGACCTGCCGCCGCCCGCCCGCTTCGCCCTCGACCGGTGGACCTGGCGGGAGGTCGGGTATCTGCTCGCCAATCTGCCGTTGGCCGTCGTCGGGTTCGTCTACACGGTGGTCGTGATCGCCGTCGGCGCCGGGCTCTCCGTCACCGTGATCGGGCTGCCGCTGCTGGTCGGCGGGCTCCAGGGCTCCCGGCTGCTGGGCCGGCTGGAGCGGTGGCGGGCGCGGCGGATGCTCGGTGTGCGGGTCGAGGAGCCGAGTCCGCCGGCGCGCGGCCACCGGGGGCAGGGGTTCTTCGTCCGGCTGTGGGCGGGGCTCAAGGACCCGGTGGGCTGGCGGGCGTTGCTGTACGGGTTCGTCCGACTGCCGTGGGGAGTGCTGACGTTCGCGGTGACGCTGGTGAGCCTGTTCGTCCTGTGGCCGGTGCTGCCGTTCATCACGCGGGGGCTGACGACGGTGGACCGGGCGATGGCGCGGGGGCTGTTGGCGCCCTCGGACGAGTTGGAGCGGCGCATCGCCGAGCTGGAGTCGGACCGGGGCGTGGTCGTGGACACCGCCGCCGCCGACCTGCGCCGGATCGAGCGCGACCTGCACGACGGGGCACAGGCCCGCCTGGTCGCCCTCGCCATGGGGCTCGGTCTGGCGAAGGAGAAGCTCACCGACGACCCCGAGGCCGCCGCCCGCATGGTCGACGAGGCCCACGGCGAGATCAAGGTGGCCCTCCAGGAGCTGCGCGACCTGGCCCGCGGGATCCACCCCGCCGTCCTCACCGACCGGGGCCTGGACGCCGCGCTCTCCGCCATCGCCTCCCGCTGCACGGTTCCGGTCAAGGTGTCGGTGGGGCTGCGGGGTCGTCCGGCGGAGGCGATCGAGGGCATCGCGTACTTCACCGTCTCGGAGCTCCTCCAGAACGTCAGCAAGCACAGCGGGGCACGGTCGGCCTCCGTCGACGTGTGGCGTTCGGGGGACCGGCTGATGCTCCAGGTCACGGACGACGGCGGGGGCGGGGCCCGGATGGACGGCGGTACGGGTCTCGCGGGGCTCGCCGAGCGGCTCGACGCGGTCGACGGGGTGCTCGTCCTGGACTCGCCGGAGGGCGGGCCGACGACCGTCACCGCCGAGCTGCCCTGGCGCGACCGGACCGCAGCCCGGCCGGCCGCCTGACCGCCCGGCCGGGGGTTTTCCCCACCCCCGGGCGGCCGGGGGTGGGGAAAACCCCCGGGTGGATACGGAGAGGGACCTCATGGTGCGGAAGGCCGCCGGCCAGCACCCTTGAGGGAGAACGGTCCGAGGTGACGGGCCGCCGCCGACGCCATCACGGCGCAGGCCCCACGCACAGCCCAGTGCCCCACGCACAGCCCCCTGAGAGACTTCAGACAGAGACGGAACGGACGGGACTCATGGCCACGGCATACGGACCGGACACGCGGGACCGGGAGCATCAGGGTTCCGGCCCCGGCTTCGGGGCGAACACCCCGGCGAACACCCCGGCGAAGACCCCGGCGAAGCACTTTCTCCCCGCGCCGCTGCGTGCGCCCCTGGAGGCCCGCACCTGGCGCGAGCTGCTCTACGCGCTGCTGAGCTTTCCGCTCGCCACGGCGGCGTTCGTCTTCGCGGTCACCATGACGTCGCTGAGCGCGGGCCTGCTGGTCACCTTCATCGGGATACCGGTTCTCGCCGCCGGTCTCGCCGTCTGCCGGGGCTTCGGTGCGCTGGAGCGGCACCGGGCACGCGGGCTGCTGCGGGTGGAGGTCGCGGATCCGGAGCGGGTGCGGGGGAAGACCGGCGGCCCGTTGTCCTGGATGGGCGCGGTCCTCAAGAGCGGGGTGTCCTGGCGGCACCTGGTGTACACGCTGCTCCACTTCCCGTGGGCCACGTTCACGTTCGTCGTCGCGATCACGTTCTGGACGTACGGCCTGGCGGCGCTGACGTATCCGCTGTGGTTCTGGCTCTTCCCGGTCTTCGGCGGGCAGGGCGGCCTCCAGCTGTACGGGGACCGCACCCACCAGGAGTATCTGGACTCGCCGGGCGAGCTGGCGGTGACGGGGGCGATCGGCCTGGCGCTGGTGCTGGCCGCGCCGTGGATCGTGCGGGGTCTGCTCTCCGTGGACCGGCTGATGGTCACCGGTCTGCTGGGTCCGTCCCGGCTGGCCACCCGGGTGTCGGAGCTGGAGTCGGACCGGGGCGTGGTCGTGGACACCGCCGCCGCCGACCTGCGGAGGATCGAGCGCGACCTGCACGACGGGGCACAGGCCCGCCTGGTCGCCCTCGCCATGGATCTGGGCCTGGCGAAGGAGAAGCTCACCGACGACCCCGAGGCCGCCGCCCGCATGGTCGACGAAGCCCACGGCGAGGTGAAGGTGGCCCTCCAGGAGCTGCGCGACCTGGCCCGCGGGATCCACCCCGCCGTCCTCACCGACCGGGGCCTGGACGCCGCGCTCTCCGCGATAGCCTCCCGCTGCACCGTGCCCGTGACGGTCGAGGTGGACCTGGACGCGCGGCCCGCGCAGGCGATCGAGGGCATCGCGTACTTCACCGTCTCGGAGCTCCTCCAGAACATCAGCAAGCACGCCCGGGCGACCCGGGCCACGGTCGACGTGTGGCGGGCGGCCGACCGGCTGATGCTCCAGGTCACCGACAACGGCCGGGGCGGGGCGTCACCGGCCTCGGGCGGCGGCCTCGCGGGGCTGACGGAACGGCTGGACGCGGTGGACGGGGTCCTTGTGGTCGACTCCCCGGCCGGTGGCCCGACGACGGTCACCGCCGAGCTGCCCTGGCGCGGCTGACCCGAACGCGGAGCCACTCGCCCCGCTCCCGACTTTCCCCACTCCCGCGCTGCCTGCTCCCCCGCTTCTCGATCTCTCGCTTCCCTCTATCGCCTTCACCCTCGTCCCCGCGTATCGCCGTATCCCCTTCGCCCACTCCGCGCCCGTACGCCCCTTCGCCCGGCCTCCCGGTCCGGCGGCGGGGCGTACGGGCGCGATCGCCCGGCCGTACGGCCGTAGTCGTCGCGGGGCGTACGGCCGTCCGTGCCCGGGGTGTAGGGGCCGTCCGCGCCCAGGTCGTAGAGGCCCGTGCTGCCGGTCCGTGCGGGTTATCCACAGGCCCCCCATCCGTGTCCGGGGCCTGGGATGCTTGGGCGGCAGGGGCGTGGTGCGCGGTGGTCGGGCGTGGCCCGTGCAAGGTCGCGGGGAACGCGACATATGCGGCATATTCAGAACAGTGGGGGACTCGTAGTCGTGGAGAACGTGGAGAACAGGGTGCGCGTGGTCATCGCCGAGGATTCGGTCCTGCTCCGGGAGGGGCTCACCCGTCTGCTCACCGATCTCGGGCACGACGTGGTGGCGGGGGTCGGGGACGCGGAGGCGCTGCTCAAGACCGTGGCGGACCTCGACGCCCAGCAGGCGCTTCCCGATGTGGTGGTCGCCGATGTGCGGATGCCGCCGACGCACACCGACGAGGGCGTGCGCGCGGCGGTGCGGCTGCGGAAGGACTACCCGGACATCGGGGTGCTGGTCCTCTCCCAGTACGTGGAGGAGCAGTACGCCACCGAGCTGCTGGCGGGCAGCAGCCGCGGGGTGGGGTATCTGCTGAAGGACCGGGTGGCCGAGGTGCGCGAGTTCGTGGACGCCGTCGTCCGGGTGGCCCAGGGCGGGACAGCGCTGGACCCGGAGGTCGTGGCGCAGTTGCTGGGCCGCAGCCGCAAGCAGGACGTGCTGGCCGGGCTGACGCCGCGCGAGCGGGAGGTCCTGGGTCTGATGGCCGAGGGCCGGACGAATTCCGCGATCGCCCGGCAGCTCGTGGTGAGCGACGGGGCGGTCGAGAAGCACGTCAGCAATATCTTCCTGAAGCTGGGGCTCTCGCCCAGCGACGGGGACCACCGGCGCGTCCTCGCCGTGCTGACCTACCTGAACTCCTAGGGATCCGACACCCTGTCAGTTATCGGTGGAGGTGGAGCTCGGGCCACCGACGGCCACATCCCGGAGCGCCGCGGGAGCGCCCCGGGAGCGCTCCGGGGCACTCCAGGAGCGCTCCGGGGCATTCCGGGGGCACTGCGCGGGCCCAGGGGTGTCCGGCGGGTGCCGGACGGGCACCTCTGATCAAGAAAGGGCCGCCGAAGGCTCGGGCAACCGGGGAGGACCTAGGACGAAAGACCCAGGAGGCGGCCGCCTTCATCCCATGACCGGGGGGTTGCAAAAGGTGACAAACCTTTATCAAAGGGTGTCTCAAAATAGCGTCCACCATATGATCGGTCCCTGGAGGGCCACCTACGCGGACGTAGGGTGGCCTCTGGGATCGCCGGCTGGCCGGACGGTTCCGAACCGCCGCCCCAAGGGAGGTCCAGTTCAGTGACGAGCCAGGTCAGTAGCGCGGCAGAGAAGGCCGATGAGGCCAACGACGCCGTCCTCGGGGGTCAGCGAGCCCCCCTGTCAGGTACGACGGGAACCACGGGCGGCGACGGTAAGGAAGTCCGTCGCCTGGACCGGGTGATCATCCGTTTCGCGGGCGACTCGGGTGACGGTATGCAGCTCACGGGTGACCGGTTCACCTCGGAGACCGCTTCCTTCGGCAACGATCTCTCCACGCTGCCCAACTTCCCGGCCGAGATCCGCGCCCCCGCAGGCACCCTGCCGGGGGTCTCCTCCTTCCAGCTGCACTTTGCCGATCATGACATTCTGACCCCGGGTGACGCGCCCAACGTCCTGGTCGCGATGAACCCGGCCGCGCTGAAGGCGAACATCGACGATGTTCCGCGTGGCGCGGAGATCATTGTGAACACCGATGAGTTCACGAAGCGGCCGATGGCGAAGGTCGGGTATGCGACCAATCCGCTGGAGGACGGTTCGCTGGAGGCCTACAACGTTCATCCGGTGCCGTTGACGACGTTGACACTGGAGGCGTTGAAGGAGTTCGGGCTGCCTCGTAAGGAGGCGGAGCGGTCGAAGAACATGTTCGCGCTGGGCCTGCTGTCGTGGATGTACCACCGGCCGACCGAGGGGACCGAGACGTTCCTGCGGCAGAAGTTCGCGAAGAAGCCGCAGATCGCCGAGGCGAACGTGGCGGCCTTCCGCGCGGGCTGGAATTTCGGTGAGACGACCGAGGACTTCGCGGTCTCCTACGAGGTCGCCCCGGCCTCGCAGGCCTTCCCCACCGGCACCTACCGCAACATCTCGGGAAACCTCGCCCTGTCCTACGGGCTGATCGCGGCCGGGCAGCTGGCGGACCTGCCGTTGTATCTGGGGTCGTATCCGATCACTCCGGCGTCGGACATCCTGCACGAGCTGTCGCGGCACAAGAACTTCGGTGTGCGGACGTTCCAGGCGGAGGACGAGATCGCCGGGATCGGCGCGGCGCTGGGGGCGGCGTTCGGCGGGGCGCTGGGCGTCACGACGACCTCCGGTCCGGGGGTGGCGCTGAAGTCGGAGACGATCGGGCTGGCGGTCTCCCTGGAGCTGCCGCTGCTGATCATCGACATCCAGCGGGGCGGGCCGTCGACCGGGCTGCCGACCAAGACCGAGCAGGCCGATCTGCTGCAGGCGATGTTCGGCAGGAACGGTGAGGCCCCGGTTCCGATCGTGGCCCCGCAGACTCCGGCCGACTGCTTCGACGCCGCGATCGACGCGGCCCGGATCGCCCTGACCTACCGCACCCCGGTCCTCCTGCTCTCCGACGGCTACCTCGCCAACGGCTCCGAGCCGTGGCGGATCCCGGACACGGCGACCCTGCCCGACCTGAAGACCCCCTTCGCCACGGGCCCGAACCACACGCTGGCGGACGGGACGGAGGTGTTCTGGCCCTACAAGCGCGACCCGCAGACGCTGGCCCGCCCGTGGGCGGTCCCGGGGACGGCCGGTCTGGAGCACCGTATCGGCGGGATCGAGAAGCAGGACGGCACGGGCAACATCTCCTACGACCCGGCCAACCACGACTTCATGGTCCGCACCCGGCAGGCCAAGATCGACGGCATCGAGGTCCCCGATCTCCAGGTCGACGACCCCGCCGGGGCCCGCACCCTGGTGCTCGGCTGGGGATCGACGTACGGGCCGATCACCGCGGCGGTACGCCGGCTGCGGGCCGCCGGGTCGTCCATCGCCCAGGCCCACCTGCGCCACCTCAACCCCTTCCCGAAGAACCTCGGCGAGGTGCTGAAGGGCTACGACAAGGTCGTCGTCCCGGAGATGAACCTCGGCCAGCTCGCGATGCTGCTCAGGGCGAAGTACCTGGTGGACGCCCACAGCTACAACCAGGTCAACGGAATGCCGTTCAAGGCGGAGCAGCTCGCCACGGCCCTCAAGGAGGCCATCGATGCCTGAGACCGACGAACTGCTCCACAACGAGCTGCTGCAACTGGTGCCCAAGGCCGAGGCGAAGCAGTCCATGAAGGACTTCAAGTCCGACCAGGAAGTGCGCTGGTGCCCCGGCTGCGGCGACTACGCCGTCCTCGCCGCCGTCCAGGGCTTCATGCCGGAGCTGGGCCTCGCGAAGGAGAACATCACCTTCGTCTCCGGCATCGGCTGCTCCTCCCGCTTCCCGTACTACATGAACACCTACGGGATGCACTCCATCCACGGCCGCGCCCCCTCCATCGCGACCGGACTCGCCACCTCGCGCCGCGACCTGTCGGTCTGGGTCGTGACCGGCGACGGCGACGCCCTCTCCATCGGCGGCAACCACCTCATCCACGCCCTGCGCCGCAACGTCAACCTCAAGATCCTGCTCTTCAACAACCGGATCTACGGACTGACGAAGGGCCAGTACAGCCCCACCTCCGAGCTGGGCAAGATCACCAAGTCGACGCCGATGGGGTCGCTCGACGCGCCGTTCAATCCGGTGTCGCTCGCGATCGGCGCGGAGGCCACGTTCGTGGCGCGCACGGTCGACTCCGACCGCAAGCACCTCACGAGCGTGCTGCGCGCGGCCGCCGAGCACTCGGGCACCGCGCTGGTGGAGATCTACCAGAACTGCAACATCTTCAACGACGGCGCTTTCGAGGTCCTCAAGGACAAGGAGCAGGCCGCCGAGGCCGTCATCCGTCTCGAACACGGCCAACCGATCCTCTTCGGCTCCCAGGAGCCCAAGGGCGTCGTCCGCGATCCGGCCACCGGCGATCTGAAGGTCGTGGCCGTCACGGAGGAGAACCGCTCGCAGGTCCTCGTCCACGACGCCCACGCGGAATCGCCCACGACGGCGTTCGCGCTGTCCCGGATCGCCGACGCGGACACCCTGCACCACACCCCCATCGGGGTGCTGCGCAGCGTCGAACGGCCCGTCTACGACACCCTGATGTCCGACCAGCTAGACGCCGCCGTCGAACAGAACGGCAAGGGCGACCTCGGCTCGCTCCTCGCCGGCAACGACACCTGGACCGTCGTGGGCTGAGGCCGGTCCAGTACCGTACGCGCGCCGCCCGGGGCCCGGGCCCGATCCCCCACGGGGATCAGGTCCGGGCCCCGTCGTACGCCTCGCGCGCCGCCCGCACCGCGTCCACCCGGCGTTCGGTCCACCGGGCGAGCGCCCACACCTGCTCGGCGGCCTCGATGCCGAGCGGGGTGAGCGTGTAGTCCACCCGCGGCGGGATCACCGGCTTCGCGTCCCGGTGGACGAAGCCGTCGCGCTCCAGCGTCCGGAGGGTCTGGGCCAGCATCTTCTCGCTGACGCCGCCCACCGCGCGGCGCAGTTCGCTGAAGCGGTACGAACGCTCCAGCAGCGCCGCCAGTACGAGGACGCCCCAGCGACTCGTCACATGCTCCAGGATCAGCCGGGACGGACACATGGGCTGGTTGACGTCCCAGGCCAGGAGCGAGGACAGGGCCGAGGCCGGCGCCGAGCCCGAGCCCGAACCCGAGGCCGGCACCGAGCCCGAGCCAGGCGCCGAGCCCGAGCCCGGACCCGAGGCCGGACGCCCCGTGCTCCCGTCCGCGCCCTCTGCACTCCTGTCGCTCTCCGCCCTACCACTCTCTGCCATACCGGTACCTTACTTCAAAGTGGGTACTTTCCTTCAGTTAGCGCCACCCGTAGGGTCGTGAACGAACCCGGACCGAAAGCGGACCGAACCACCGAAATCGGAGACCCTCATGAGCATCGTTGTCACCGGAGCCACCGGCGCACTCGGCCGCCTCGTCGTGGACGCCCTGCTGGCCCAGGCCCCGGCCGACGAGGTCGTCGCGGTCGTGCGCGACAAGGAGAAGGCCGCCGCGCTCGCCGCCCGGGGCGTGGAACTGCGCATCGCGGACTACGACCGCCCCGAGTCCCTCGCCGGAGCCTTCCGGCCCGGCGACCGCGTGCTGCTGATCTCCGGCAGCGAGGTGGGCAAGCGCGTGCCGCAGCACACCGCGGTCATCGAAGCCGCGAAGGCGGCGGGCGTCGCACAGCTCGCGTACACCGGCGTGCTCGGCGGGCCGGACGCGGACTTCACGCTGGCCGACGAGCACAAGGCCACCGAGCGGCTGATCCTGGACTCCGGGCTGCCGTACACGTTCCTGCGGAACGGCTGGTACACGGAGAACTACACCGCCAACCTGGCACCGGTCCTGGAGCACCGAGCGGTGCTCGCCAACGCGGGCGACGGGCGCGTCGCCTCCGCCGCCCGAACCGACTACGCCGCCGCCGCGGCCGCCGTGCTGACCGGCGACGGCCATCTGAACACCGCCTACGAGCTGAGCGGGGACACCGCCTGGTCGCTCGCCGAGTACGCCGCGCTGCTGTCCGAGCTGACCGGCGAGGAGATCACGTACAAGAACGTCCCGGCCGCCGCGCACCAGGAGGTCCTGGTCGGCGCGGGACTGCCCGAGAGCTTCGCCGCGATCCTCGTGGACGTGGACGAGGCGATCGGCCGGGGACGGCTGGCGGGCACGAGCGGCGACCTCGCCCGGCTCATCGGCCGCCCGACGACGCCGCTCGCCGAGACCGTGCGCGCCGCCCTGCCCGCAGCCTGAGCCTCGACACGCTCCCGCGCCACCCGCCCCACCTCATCACGCAGGACCGTGTCATGAGTGTTTCCGTGAGACGGCTATGACACGAAGCCCTTCCGGCGCTACCGTCATGCCGTCGGCGGATCCGCCGGCGCGGGCGGGCCGGGAGGGCACGTGGAGGGGAAGAACGAACAGCGGGCAGGCCTGCTGTACGGAATCGGCGCGTACGGGATGTGGGGCCTGGTCCCACTGTTCTGGCCGCTGCTCAAGCCGTCCGGGGCGATCGAGATCCTCGCCCACCGGATGGTCTGGTCGCTCGGCGTCGTCGCCGTCGCCCTGCTGGTCGTACGCCGCTGGGCCTGGATCGGCGAACTGGTCCGCGACCGGCGCAAGCTGGGCCTGATATCGGTCGCGGCGGCGACCATCACGGTCAACTGGGGCCTCTACATCTGGGCCGTGAACAACGGCCAGGTCGTCGAGGCCTCGCTCGGCTACTTCATCAATCCGCTGGTCACCATCGCCATGGGCGTCCTGCTGCTGGGCGAACGGCTGCGGCCGGTCCAGTGGGCGGCGGTCGCCACGGGGCTGGTCGCCGTCCTCGTCCTGGCGATCGGTTACGGGAAGCCGCCCTGGGTCTCGCTGGTGCTGGCGTTCTCCTTCGCCACGTACGGCCTGGCGAAGAAGAAGGTGAACATGGGCGGCCTGGAGTCCCTCGCCGCCGAGACCGCCGTGCTCTTCGTGCCCGCGCTCGGCTTCCTGCTCTGGCTCGCCGCCTCCGGAGAGTCGACGTTCACGGCCGGGGGCGCGGGGCACGGGTTCCTGCTGGCCGCGACGGGCATCGTCACGGCGGTGCCGCTGATCTGCTTCGGCGCGGCGGCGGTCCGGGTGCCGCTGTCCACGCTGGGGCTGCTCCAGTATCTGGCCCCGGTCTTCCAGTTCGGTCTGGGCGTCCTGTACTTCAACGAGTCGATGCCGCCCGAGCGGTGGGCCGGGTTCGCCCTGGTCTGGCTGGCGCTGTCACTGCTGACCTGGGACGCGCTGCGGACCGCCCGCCGCAACCGGCTGCTGGCGCTGAAGCTGCTGGCGACGGCGGCCGGCGCACCCGCGTCCACGGCCCCGGACCCGGACCCCGCACAACAAAAGATTACCTAGTTGCTTTTCTGACTCGGTTGCGTTTTTCTGATCCTGGATGGCCTGGACGGCCAGGACGGACGGGGAAGCATGACCGAAGGAGAGGCATGGGCATGACCGACGTACTCATCGTGGGAGCGGGACCCACCGGGCTGGTGCTGGCCTGCGACCTGGCCCGGCGCGGCGCGGCCGTACGGATCGTGGACCGGTCCCCCGCCCCGCCGCGCACCTCGCGCGCCAAGGGCCCCAACCCCCGGTCGCTGGAGATCCTGGACGATCTCGGAGTGGCCGAGGAGGTGCTCGCCGCCGGTTCGGCCCCGCTGCCGATGCTCAAGTACCGCGACCGCCGCCCGGTCGCGGAGGCCGATCCGTGGGCGGACTGCGCGCCGTCCCCGGATGCCCGCTACGACCGCGGATGGCTGATCGCCCAGTGGCGGCTGGAGGGAATCCTCCGCGACCGGCTGGCCGGGTACGGCGTCCGCGTCGAGCTGGGCCGCGAGGTCGTGGGCCTGGCACAGAGCGCGGGTGTGTCCGAAGCCACGGGCGGCGAAGGCGACGGCGAAGGTCCCGGCGACGGGGAGAACGGCGGCGACGGGGGCCATGTCGACGTCACGTACGCCGATGGGCCGGGCGGACGGGCACGGTATGTCGTCGGCTGCGACGGCGCCCACAGCTCCGTACGGAAGCTGCTCGGGATCGGGTTCGAGGGAACCACCGACGAGGACCAGGTGATGGTCTGCGGCGATGTCGACCTGGCCGAGGACGCCCTGGACCGCACCCGCTGGCACCAGTGGTTCGACGAGGACGGCGCGGTGATGCTCTGCCCGATCCCCGGCACACGGACGGGCTGGTGGTTCCAGGCCGGACCGGAGCGGGACGGGCGGGGGCGGCCGCTCGCGCCCACCGCCGACGGGTTCCGGCGGCTGCTCGCCCGCCACACGGCTCTGCCCGGCCACGACCTGACGCGGGCGGAGCTGCTGTCGACGTACCGGGTCAACGTACGGATGGCGGACCGCTTCCGCGCCGGGCGGGTCCTCCTCGCGGGCGACGCGGCGCACGTGCACGCCGTCGCGGGCGGCCTCGGGATGAACACCGGTATCCAGGACGCGTTCAATCTGGGGTGGAAGCTGGGGCTGGTGCTCGCCGGTCACGCGGACGCGAGGCTGCTGGACACCTATGAGGAGGAGCGCCTCCCGGTGGCCGCCCGGACCCTGGACCTCACCTCGGAGCGGCTGCGGGCCACCCTGGAGGCGATCCGCCGCCCCGGCGGCGGTCTGGACGCGGCGATCACCGCTGACACCACCGGCCTGGGCGTCGGCTACCGCTGGAGCTCCCTGGCCACCCACCACGCGGGCGCGCCCGCGACCTTGGCCGCCGGGGACCGCGCCCCGGACGCGCCCTGCGCCGACGCCGCGACCGGGGCACGGACCCGGCTGCACCGCGTCTTCGCGGGCCCCGGCACGACGGTCCTCGGCTTCGGCCCCGGGAGCGCGGCGGTCCTGCGCGAGGCGGCGGAGGTGTTCGGCGACGCCGGGGTGCGGAGCTGCCGGGTGTACGCGGCGCACGAGGACCGGGCCGGTGCGGCGGAGCCGGGAGCGGTGGTCGACCACGCGGGCCACGCGGCCGCGGCGTACGGAACCGGAGCCTCCGGCCGTACGGGCACGGGCACCGTCGTGGTCGTCCGCCCCGACCACCACGTGGGTGTCGTCGCCCCGGCGGACGACGCCCGCTCCGTACGGGAGTATCTGCGCCGGCTCCACGGAACGGGCGGAACGGGCCGGTCCGCGGAACGGTCCCCCGGCACGGTGGACGCCGCGCGGTAAAGGCTGATTGAGTGCCCGGATGGGGACTGTCCTGGGGGCCATGAGAAACGTGCGGTGGCACGAGTTGCAGCACGCGTACGGCTCCGCGTCCCAGGTTCCCGGTGTGCTGTCGCGGATCGCCTGGGGCGACGCGCCGACCTCGGACGAGGCGCTGAGCGATCTGGAACGCTGGATCGGCACTCCGCCGGTCTTCGACTCGACGGCGGCGACGGTGCCGTTCCTCTGGGAGCTGGCGGCGACGGACACGGTCAGGGACCGGGCGGGCGTCCTGGATCTGCTCGCCACGATCCTGGCCGCCGGGAACACCGAGCACCCGGCGTGGACCCGCGCCGCGCACGACGCGGTGGCGGCGGGCCGCGCCACGGCCGCCCGGCTGGCCGCCGCGCCCGCCACGCCCGAGGCCGGGGGCCCTGACCCGGCGCGGACCGTTCGCGCGGCGGCCACGCGTCTGCTGGCCGCGATCGACCGGCACACCTGCCCGGCCTGCGCCGGCCTCCTCTCGCGCGAGGCACGGGTGCACTGACCCGGCATCGTAGAAGCCGGTGACGGCACACCCCTCGAACCGGCCGGACGGCGGTGCATAGAGTTGGCCCCATGTCGAAGCCTGACGAACTGCTTGTTGATATCGCTGCCCTGGTGGAGTCCGGGCACAGCAATCAGATGACTCTGACCGTGGTCGCCGGGGGTGCTGTCATCACCGGTCGGCTGGCTCCCGAAGCGGTCTGGAGGCAGCGGGTGTCGGAGGTCCTGGCCGACTCGGCCCGCCTGAGCGAATTCTCCGCCGTCTTCACCGCATCCACGCCTGTGGAGGAAGCGCCCACGCATCTGCACTTCCATGTGGCGCGGATCCTGCAGGGAACGGTGGGGATCCCGGACACGGGCGGGATGTACCGCGTGGCGATCGAGGACGTCAGCGCCTGGACCATGGGCGACTTCAGTTACTCCGACCACTGAGATACGTCACTGTGCTCTGACGGAAACCTGCCCGCGGCGGGCCCGACCGGCGCCCGCCGCTCGGGCCACACCGTTTCCTGCCGGCGGGCGCTGCCGCTCATCGACGAGCGGCACGGCAGCGAGCCGCCGGGCGGAAGGTCGACGCCGCCTCAGCCTGCTGTCGTCGGGTTCTCCGGTGCGGCGGCTTTGCGGTATTCGGCGTTGATGCGCTGGGCTTCTTCGAGTTGGTCTTCGAGGATGACGATGCGGCAGGCGGCCTCGACGGAGGTGCCCTGGTCGACCAGCTCCCGAGCGCGCGCGGCGATGCGCAGCTGGTAGCGGGAATAGCGGCGATGCCCGCCCTCGGAACGCAGCGGGGTGATGAGACGGGCTTCTCCGACAGCTCGGAGAAAGCCCTGCGTGGTACCGAGCATCTCGGCGGCCCGGCCCATCGTGTAGGCGGGATAGTCGTCGTCGTCGAGACGCCCGAACGAGTCGCCTGCTGTCATTTGCACCTCTCTGTGGAACGCGTCGAGGGGCCCGAGTGCCGTACGGCACTCGGGCCCCGAAGGAACTGCTCACACCATCCGCCGGCCCTGGTTACTGCGCCGGCCTTCTGTTTCCGCTGATCCGGCCTGGGACTCGCCGGGGTTGCGGGGATCGCGGTTGCTTGACCGGAGACCACCTCACTATCGATGTCCTGCGGTACCCGGACTCACTACTCAGCCCGGGCGATCCTGATGGCGCCTCGCTCCTCCGTTCTTCCCTCTGGAATGAATCACTTGCCTACTGCTGGGTACTGCTCCCGCGTGAAACGCGGTACCTGCTGACGGCGGCCCCTGATCACTGCGGGCCACCCGATGCGGTCGCCAGCCCCGTCGCCGTCCTGCGACAACCCTGGCTTCGAAACTCCGCCACCGCACCGTCCTTCGAACGGCAACTGCTTGCACTGCCGCCCGGCAGTTCGTATCTGCCGGGCCCTGCTGTCTCTTTGGGCTACGAGAGAAACCATATCCACAGCACCGCCCAATGTCTACTCTGGCGAACACAGATTTCCGTGACCCCTGCACCGAGATAGTCGCCACCGACCACTGAGAGCCCACAGGCCCTCTTCACTCGTCGGCGGCGGCGAGCCGGGCACGGTGGACCCGGACCTTGTGGCGGTTGCCGCAGCGCTCCATCGAGCACCAGCGGCGCCGACCGGGGCGGGAGGTGTCGACGAAGAGCAGGCGGCAGCCGTGCGCGCCGCAGGTACGGATCCGGTGGGCGTACGCCCCGGTGAACAGGTCGACCGCGTCGCGGGCGACGGTGGACAGCAGCCCGGCCCCGGTGCCCCCGGGCGCCCACTCCCGGTTCCCGTCCGGTGCCAGCCGGGCCGTCAGGGGCGGGTGCGCCGCCGCGTCGTTGAGGGTGGCGAGGTCGTCCGGACCGGGCGACACCTCCGCCACATGGCCCTCCGCCAGCCGCCACAGCGCATCGCGCAGAGCACGCGCGTCCGCCACCTCCGCCGCGCTCACGACGAGCGCGGGGCCCCGACCTGAACCCACTCCGGACCCGGCCCCGGACCCAGGCCCAGCCCCGGACGCGGCCTTCGGCCCGAGCCCGTCCGGCAGCCGGCTCCCCTCCGCCCAGCGCACCAGGTCGGCCGGCTCGTGCAGCACCTCGAAGTACGCCAGCGGGCCCGGACCTCCGGTCGGCAGCAGCTCCAGACAGAGCGCGCCCGGATCGAACCGGAAGGAACTGCCGTCCGGATGCCGCAGCAGCAGCCCGGCAGCCCCCTGTCCCCCCGGCCGCCCGGAGCGCCCCGGCCGCTCGGACCGTTCGGCCCGCGGGGATCGCGGAGATCGGTCCGGCGTGTCCGTTGCCCTCTCACTCATGTAACCACTATAAACGGTTTCCATGACGCAGACACTGTCCTGGAAGCTCGTGATCGACAGCGCCGACCCGCACGCGCAGGCCGGATTCTGGGCGGCGGCCCTGGGCTATCTCGTGGAGGACAACAGCCCGCTGGTCGAGCAGTTGCTCGCGGCCGGAGCCGTACCGGAGGCCATCACGACCCACGCCCACGGCCGCCGCGCCTGGCTCGACCTCGCGGCGGCCCGGCATCCGGACGACCCGTACGACGAGGTCAGCGGTACGGGGCAGGGGCGGCGGCTGCTGTTCCAGCGGGTACCGGAGCCGAAGACGGTGAAGAACCGCCTCCACATCGACGTGCACTCCGCGCCGGGACAGCGCGACGCGGAGGAGGAACGGCTGGTGGGGCTGGGCGCGCGGGCGGTGCGCACGTACGACGAGCAGGGCGGGAGCTGGGTCCTCATGGCGGACCCCGAGGACAACGAGTTCTGCCTGAGCTGACCTGCGGCGGGCGTCGCGGGCAGGTGGGCACCCGTCGGCGACACCCACCCGCGATGCCCGCCGGTCAGCCCTGCCCGTCAGCGCCCTGCCCGTCAGCCCTGCCCGTCAGCGCCCTGCCCGTCAGCCCTGCCCGTCAGCGCCCTGCCCGTCAGCCCTGCCCGCAACTGCGGCAGACACCCCGGCGACGCAGGTAGTACAGGTAGGTGGCGGCTCCCAGGGCAACACCCCAGACCGCCCACAGGATCGCGGGACCGGTGATCCCCCACGAGGTCGACTCGAAGCCGCGCACCGCCATCAGGCCGCCCGGAACGAGCGCGAGCGCGACGATCCCGGCCGGTACGACGGCGGTCGCCGGATGGATCGTCCGCCCCTTCTTCCACCACACCCAGCGCGGCCACACCTCGCCCCACCTCGCGATCAGCCCGTGCATCAGCAGGCTGCCCAGCGTCGACACCACTCCCAGCGCGAGCCCCATCTCCAGCATGCCGGGCGTGTCCTGCATCTCCTTCAGGAACTCGTCGGTGATGCCGAGCGGCCAACCGAAGTACCAGGCGATACGGGTGATGTCGTACGGGAGGGTCGAGAGCACGGCCAGCCAGACCGCCCGCCGCCCCCAGGTGCGCAGCCCGATGCCGTCGGCCCAGCGCCCGGGCCCGTGCGGGGACCGGCCGCAGTACACGCACTGCCCGTTGGTGCGCCGCTGGTACGCGAGTGTCGTGGCGACCCAGAGCAGCCCGCCGACGAAGAGGATCATCAGGTTTCCGCGGTGCCAGTACAGGATGTCGCCCATGTCCTGCGGACCCGGCACCCCGGTGAAGACGAACACGAGCAGGGCCGGCGAGAACGCCAGCAGCCCGAGCAGCGAGTAGTCGTTGATCAGGAGGGCCAGGGCGATACCGGCCGCCCACCCGTAGACGAGGAGGGCCTTGCGGACCCGGCCGGTCCCGAGGTTCTTCAGCATCAGGACACCGGCGACCACCCCGAGGGCGCAGAACAGGGCCAGCACCGGGGCGACGAGCTCGGCCCGGCTCGGCTCCAGGATCGATCCGGAGGACCGGTCCTCGTGGACCCGCTCGAAGGGGAAGCCGTCTCCGCCGAGCGCCCAGTACAGCGCCGCCGCCCCGTAGAGCGCCGACCACACGACCGCCAGGCAGCCGGACCAGACCGGCCGGCCGGACCACCGGCGCCGGCGGTGCCGGTCCACGCCGGCCTGCGGGAAGGTCCCCCCTCCGGGCGGCGTTTCGGTGACGTTGTTCGGCATGGTGGCCCCCTGGTCCCGGCTCGCACGCGGACCGGTGTCCGGTGCCGGGGATCAAGGCTTCCGGGCGGGGCGCTTCCGCACATCTGCCGATCGGCAGATCTCCGCGCCGTGGGAACCGCCCTCGATGACGTCGGCCTGCGGAACGCTGCCGGCCGCAGGAGCCACCTAGGGCGTGTTTCGAAAGTCCCGCCTGCTCGCCCTCCGGGCGGACGGCGCTACTTTCGAAACACGCCCTAGACCCCCTCGGCCGGGGCCCCCAGCCCGCCGCCCCCGTCGCGGTCGCGCCGCACCTCTTCCCGGATCCGCTCCGCCATGAGATCGGCGAGCGGGTCCTTCACGTCCCAGGAGTGCGCGGCCGGGTGCCGGTCGTACAGCACACAGGCATCCCCCTCCCTGACGGACAGCCGGTGGATGACGGCCGGGCACGGCAGCAGTTCCGTGAACCGGAACGTCCGGCGCTGATCGGCGTCGGTCCAGAACATCCACAGGTCCCGCCCGGCCCGGGCCGAGGCCGACCAGAGCTGGGCCGCGTGCTCGACCTCCTCGTCGTGCTCGCCGAGTTCGCAGAGCAGGAACTCGTCCGGATCGGGCGCTTCCGGCGCCGCGCCGGGCCCGCCCTCCAGGCCCATGAGCGCTACGCGCGCACCCATCTCGGGGAGTTCGGTGAAGGCGGTGCACTGCAACATGGCGCTCATCCTTGCCGGAGAGGAGTGGGAGGGGCAGGGGTACGGGCGGCAACGGCCAGGGGGCGCATGACGAGCCCGTACCAGGAAGCGGCGTCCCGGGCGACGAACTCGTACGGCAGCCCGTCCGCGAGCCGCCCCAGCGCGTAGTCGTGCTCGCGGAAGCTGTCCGCCCAGGAACGGAGTTCGGCCGGTGCGTCGCGACGGCCGCCCGCGGGGACCGGGTACAGCGCATGGGCCGGGACCCAGGGGGCGTACGGGTCCGGGTCGAGCGCGTCCGCGAAGCGCCGGGCCTGCCGCCGCAGCCAGCGGAGGGCCAGCCGTCGTGTCGGCGCGAGGATCCCGCCGAGCCGGACGGACCGTGCCGCGTCGCCGCCGTGACTCTCGGCGACGTACCAAGTCACGCGCTGGCGCTGGACGTTCACAGGACCTCGCCCCGACTGCGGGCGTTGAGCCGTGCGGTCCTGGCCCGGAGCTGCTCCATGAGAAGCGCGGGCCGGAGCCGGTGCGGCTCTGCCTCCCACTCGGTCCCGCCTCCGACGGGCCGCAGCGACCAGTAGGGGCCGGCGACCCCGCGGAACTCACCCACACGGTCACCGCGGCCGGTGTCCACCATGAGCGTGCCGGGGGCCGGGGGTTCGGGAGGCTGCTGCGCGTTCGGGCAAACGTTCTCGCCGTACACCTATCGCTCCTCTCTGTAGCCGTTTGACTACCGGGGCGATTCAGCGTGACCTACCGTGAGGAGCCATTCAACTTGCCTATTCGGCATGGAAGATCGGGGCGGGGTCCGTGAACATCAAGGAGTTGAACCCGGAAAGCTCCGCTCAGGCGGCCTACGGTGCACGTCTGCGCGGCTTACGCGAGAAGCGGGGCTGGACGCAGGAGGAGCTGGGCGACCACAACGGCTACTCCAGCACGCACATCTCGTCGGTGGAAACTGGTCGCAAACTCGCGACCTTGCGCTTTTCGCGTAGTACGGACAGGGTGCTGAGGCTCACGGGAACCGAAGCGTCGTTCGAGCGCGAACTGGGCCAGATCAAGCACGGCAGCCTGCTGGAGGGCTTCCCGGAGTTCCTCGGCTACGAGCGCCGGGCGGCGGAGATCCGGCTGTACGAGGTCGGCGTCATTCCAGGACTGCTCCAGACCCCGGAGTACGCCAGGGTCCTGGCCGACAGTGTCGTCAGGCGACAGGCGATCACTGCCGACCAGGCGCAGGAGCGCGTCGCGCTGGTAGCAGAACGCCAGGCGGCCCTGGCCCGGGAGAGGCCGCCACTGGTCTTCGCGTTGCTGGACGAAAGCTGCCTCCGCAGGCCGGTTGGCGGGCCGGAAGTCATGAAGGCGCAGCTGGACAGGCTCATCGAGTTCGCCGAACAGCCCAACACGGTGCTCCAGGTGGTGCCGTTCACCATGGGAGAGCACCGCCCGTTCAGCCTGCCGATCACCATCCTGACGATGCCTGACCGCTCGCTCATGTCGTACGCGGAATCGGCGCAGCAGGGCTATTTGGAGCGTGAAAGTGGCTCGGTTGTCCCGCATCTGACGGCCTACCATCAGATGCAGGCGGTAGCGCCCTCCCAAGCGGCGTCCGTAGACATGTTCAGGCAGTTGCGAAAGGGCTCCCCGTGACAACCAAGACCCCCCGTTGGTTCATGTCCTCGTACAGCGAAAACGGTGGCCAGTGCGTCGAGGTCGCCACCAACCTCGCCACCCCGCACGGCATCGTCCCCGTCCGCGACTCCAAGAACGTGAGCGGCCCGACCCTGACCATCCCCGCCACCGCGTTCACCGCCTTCGTGGCCGGCGTCCGGGCCGGAGACCTCGGCACCGTCTGAACCACCCGAGCCAGCAGAGCCGAGGCCCCACCGTGCGACCACGGTGGGGCCTCGGCGTGCACGGAACAAGCCAGGTCTACCCGACAACGCGAATATCCGCCTTGTTCGGTAGACGGACATTGCCACTCCGCTCTAGCGTCATCTTTGACAGGAATCGGCACTGAATCAAAGCGGAGACAACATGGCGCGAAGCGGTCTGCACCGCCTCACGGGAAGAAACGGTGGGCCCAACTGCGACGATGACGACTGCCCGAACGTCTACGTGGATACCGCAGACGGCGGAATCGTGGTGCAAGGGAACCAGTGTTCCTCGTTCCAGCCTCCGGCCGGTGAGGCGCTGGTGAAGATTCCCGAGAACGTCCTCAGGGAGGCCGTTCGTGCTCTTGGATGGTGATGCCTGGCGTGAATTCTTCGACGCCTTCGAGCGAGAGGCATGGCGGTTCGAGGCACAACCCACCTACACCATGCCCAGGGAACGGGAGAACATCGCCCGGTTCCTGAGAGGTGAGGACAAACCGTTCGGTCACAACTCACGCTGGCACGAGCGAGTCCAGGCGCACAGGGATGCGGGGCGGACCATCGGGCGCGTACGCGTAGTACGCCGACCTCGCACCGAATACCAGCGCTACCAGTTCTCCTGGGGAATTCCGGGAAATATCGAGGCCGGCGAGGACATCCGCATACTGGACGTTACACACGACGACCTCGGCCTGCCTCTCACCGGTTGCGACTGGTGGATGTTCGACGACAGCCGCATCGCTCACCTCAACTTCCGCCCCGACGGTACGCAGATCAACCGCGAGGCATACAAAGGGGACCCCGCGCCCTATCGGGAATGGAAGCGGATCGCTCTGGAACGGTCTGTTCCGTTCGGGGAGTAAGTGAAGGGCCTTGACCTTCCAACCTGAGCAACTGATCAGGTCCGCGGCCGATCTGGCCCGGTCACTTCGCGACCTGCGCAAGCGAGCCGGACTCTCCCAGATCCGGCTCGCTCAACGCTGCGCCATGTCACAGACGAAACTCAGCAACATCGAGACCGGCCGGGTAAGCCCGAACCTCGTCGATGTGGAGCCGATTCTGAGGGCACTTGAGGCCTCACCGAGCGTCACAGCCGAAGTGATGACGCTGGCCCGTCTCGCACATACGGAGTGGCAGGGTAAACGGGCGTCGCGGCGCAGGGGCCTGGAGAAGCGTCAAGCAGAGCTGGCCGGCCTGGAGTCCGAGGCCAGGGTTCTCCGCTACTTTCTGCCCGCCATGGTGACCGGCCTCCTCGCCACGCCCGAATACGTGAGCGCCAGCCTCAGTGGATCACCGGGAGACAAGTCGGTGACTATCGCCAGAAAGCTGGAAAGGCAGGCCATTCTTTACGACACCGCCAAGTCGTTCACTTTCCTGCTGACGGAGCAGGCGGTGCGATGGCCCGTACTTCATCGAGCCGCCATCGCCGTACAGATCGACCGCCTGGTTTCGCTTTCTCATCTGCCGAACGTGCGCATCGGACTGCTTCCGACGGGGTCAGCCACGAGCCGGGGCCTCATGAACACGTTCACGGTCTACGATCAACGTCTCGCCACGGTCGAAACCTTCACGGGGCGCATAGTCTTCCAGGATGCCCGTGACATTTCCGAGCACGTGAGAATTTTCGAGACGTACGAACGCCTCGCTCCCTTCGGCGAAGAAGCAAGGCGCACCCTCACCGCATGGGCGAATCTATTCCGCTCATGATCTTTATTCCGCCACACGAAAAATCGACCCATCGCCCTGTTGGTCGACCGACTATGGCTCGTGTCGCCGAGCCGGCATCGGAGGGTGCGTGGCGCTAACGCATCAAGCGACCGCGCCGGACCGGCACACCCCTGTTCGGCATATCAGAAGGGCACCCACAGTGAACGACCTTTACCGACTCCCCATCGACACAGCCGAGTTCGCGAAGGCATGCGGCGGCGCCATCACGGTTACGCCTGGGTCGGCGAGAAGGCGATGTTCGACAAGGAGAGCATCCGCAGGCCGCCCGGCGAGGCCCCGACGGCGACCAGCGAGCAGGAGGTGCACCACCGGTACCGGGAAGCCGTAGCCGCGTTCCCGTCCTCCGGTGTGCCGCCGATCCAGACAGCCCACTGGCTCATGAAGCCTTCCTCGACGATTCGAGGCACCTGGGAGGAGCCCGAGGAAGCCGGAGCGTGGCTGAGCCTGCAACTCACGGACCTCGCAGCGCGGTTCGCCTCGCCGCAGGACCGTGAAGCCACCAGGCTGCCGCTGCTCGTCGAAGCGGCCGTCGAACGGCTCACGGAAGGCGGAGACGTGTCCCTCGGCCACTACCTGCGCGGCACGCTCTTCCACTCGGTCGCCCTCGTCACCTGCTCCCCGAACCGCTCCACCCCCGGTCTGCCCTGCCCTGCCCGGTGACCGTCCCACCCACCGCGGGCGCACGCACACGCGGCCCCGCGTCGCTCAGTCCGGCCAGGTCCACTCGATCCCGTACACGCCCGGTACGCACCGCGTCGGCACGAAGTGCGTCGTGTGGAAGTCGTCCAGGGCCGTGCGCCGGCGGTGGCAGGGGTCGGCGCCGATCCGCTCGCGGCGGTATCCCCAGCAGTGGGTGGGCACCGCCCGGGGGTCGAAGCGCACATGCAGCAGGTACGCGCGCAGGGGCACGGTGACGCGGCGCTCGTGCTGCCAGGAGACCTCTCCGTCCGCTCGGAGGGTGTAGGCGATGACCGCCGTCTCCGTACGGGCCAGTCGGCGGCCGAGCGGGATGTCGGCCGCCACACAGCCCAGCTCTTCCAGGAAGCGGATGCGGGGTGCGGGGCGTCCGGGGACGGTGAGGACGGCCGTCCCCGCTTTCGGGCGGTCGAGGAAGTGGACGACGCTGAGGTGGTCGACCCCGTCGTGAACCGCCTGCACCACGGTGGTCACCGAGGTCTCCCGGATGGCCCGGCGATCGTCCAGGCAGACCGTCTCCTGGACGGTCAGCGCGCGCAGGCCCGCGTTGAAGTGGGCGAAGGCGTCGCCGAGGGCCTGCTCGACGTCGGAGTCCTCACCGAAGACGCCGCGGGCGGTGGCCGGGTCGGGCGGGCGGGCCCCGCCACGGGGGCGGTGCGGTCCGAGCAGCGAACGCAGAGCGCCGGTCGGCAGGTCCAGGAGGGACTCCAGGGCGTCGACGGCACGCAGCGACTGGGCCTTCTCGGGCTGGCTGCGGCCGCGCTGCCAGTGGCTGAGGGTGGCGAGGCTGACGGATATCTGCTGCGCCCGCAGGTGGTCGCGGATGCGTTCCAGCGGCAGTCCGCGTCGGCGCAGGGCGTGACGGAACACGGCCGCGAACGTCGCGTCGGTCCCTTCGAGATCTTCGTGATCTTCGTGATCTTCGAGATTGAGGATGTGCGGCATGGCGTCTCTCAACGGTCTGCGGGCACCGGCGGGGGGCCGCCCACCCTAGCCCGGTGGACGGCCCCTGGTCAGCCCTTCTGCCGCAGGTCAGTTGGTGTTGAGGGTCAGTCCGTAGTGGGCGAGGGTGTCGTCGAGCGGCTGGAAGTAGGAGGAGCCGCGGGAGTTGACTCCGCCGGTGCAGCGCTGGTTGGTGGGACCGCCGGAGGTCATGCCCTGGGCCTGGTTGCCGGAGATGTACGCGCCGCCGCTGTCGCCGCCCTCCGTGCAGACGCTGGAGGTGGCGAGGCCGGTGACGACGGTGTCGGGCCCGCCGTTGAGGTCGACGTAGGTGACCGAGACGTTGTAGGAGCCGACCGTGCCACAGGTCCAGCCGGTGGTGGCACCGGACTTGCAGAGCGAGGCGCCGGAGGCGGCCCGGCTGCTGCCCCGGACGGCGATGGGGTTGGTGTTGCCCCAGGTGCCGACGCTGGTGGTGATGGAGTGGCCGGAGTTGATGGAGGCGATACCCATGTCGACGCTGCGGGTGCCGAGCGCGTAGCGGGTCTTGGTCCCCTTGGCGAAGGCGGTGCCGTCGTAGCGCAGGGTCGGGAGGTTGGCGACGCAGTGGCCGGCGGTGACCAGGTACTGGTTGCCGGACCGGTCGCGGGCGCCGTAGCCGACGGAACACCAGCCGGTGGTGTTGTTGATCGTCATCTTGCTGCCGGGGTATATCGCGGCCTGGGGCGCGACCTTCTCCTCACCGCGCACGATCTCGACGGCGGAGCCGTGCTTCGCCGCAGCGGCGAGGAACGCCTTGGCGGGGGCCGAGCGGTCGCTGTTCACCTTGACGACGACCCGGTCGGCGGCGAGGTCCACCGACCAGGCCACCACTCCGGCGGGGGCGCTCTTCGCGGCGGAGGCGTCGAGCTGCGCCTTGATCCGGTCCAGAGTGTCCTCGCCGCGCGCGGGCAGCCGGGCTTCGAGTCCGGCCCGCTCGAACCGGGCGACGTCGACCCGGTTCTCGGCGTTGACGGTCAGGTCGCCGGAGGCGTCGAAGAACGCGCCGCCGTCGGACAGTCCGCCCTTGCGGAGCTCGGCGAGCCGCTTCTGCTGGGCGTCCTGCCGGTCCAGGCGTTCGGTCGCCGCCTTCTCGTCCACGCCGAGTGACGCGGCGAGCGCCCGCACCATCTCGGGCTGGTAGAGCGGGGCGGACGAGTCCCCGACGGGAGCGGCGTCCTGGGCCTGGGCGGTGGCCTGGGTTCCCATGACCATGGAGGCCGAGAGCGCAGCGACCACGAAGGCGAATCTGTATTTGCTGGAATTGCGGGAATTACGCATGCTGATTCCTTCCGAATGGCAGGCCAGAACTCGCGAGGGGGGTTGGTGCGGCGATACGTCAGCGCGTATCGCCGGGAGTGAGTCCTTGCCCGGCGGCGGGAGCGAGGCTCGCCGCGAAAAGAACTGTGGCCCAACGACCACGGGCCATCAAGGTGGTTGACGGCGCGAAGTTTTTACAGAACGTCGGGGGAACTGTTTAAGCGCACCCGGCGGTGCAGGCGCGTGGGGCCTTTTCGTCCGGGGTGATTTTCCGATGCGAAATCCTGAAGCCGGACGGCCGCCCGGATGGCTACGGCAGGTACGGGCGCAGCATGACGGCCGAGAAGACGCTCTTCCTCCTGGAGCCGCCCGTTCGGAACCTCCGCCGCCGGAGACGGTCCAACATCCGTCGCGTGCAGGGCCCTTGACAGTCTCCACCTCGGCAGCATGCAATATATTGCATGCCAGTTCCGCAGAACCGAGGTCTCGTCTCCCGGTCGCTCCTCCGTGAGAGCGCCTACCGGGCCATCCGTGACGCCATCGTCGACGGCACCCTCGCGCCCGGTGAACGCCTCAACGACGGCGACCTGGTCGCCTGGCTCGGAGTCAGCCGTACGCCGGTGCGCGAAGCGCTGGCACGGCTGGAGCAGGCAGGGCTGGTGCAGACGAAGCCCGGCCGGTACACCATCGTGAGTCCGCTCGACGTCCGCGCCGTGCGGGCCGCGCAGTCGGTCACCTCCGCCATGCACGAACTCGCCGTACGGGAGGCGGTTCCGCAGCTGGACGCGGTCGAGCTCGACGCCATGCGCGAGGCGAACGCCCGGTTCGCGGACGCCTTGCGGCACAACGACGCCGAGGCGGCGCTGGAGGCCGACGACGCCTTCCACCGCGTTGCCGTGACCGCCTGCGCCAACGCCGCCGTCGCCACCGTCCTCGATCAGTTCACGCCCGTGCTGCGACGCCTGGAGCGGCTGCGCTTCTCCTCGTTGAGCGGGCGCGGGTCGGTCGCCCAGCACGACCGGATCATCGCGCTGTGCGCGGCCGGGGACGTCGAGGGGGCCGTTTCCGCGACCCGGGCGAACTGGCGGACGCTGCTGCCGTTGCTCGACGCCTAAGGGCTGTCCCGCAATTCCCGGTGGATCAGGGAGCGGGGTCCGGTGCGTGCGACGGCAAGGCGGAGGACGGAGTCACCGCGGAGCAGTGGCGACCGGCGACAACGCCGCAGGTGCGCGTGCCGGGCCCCGCGAGCCCGACCTGATCCGAACGAGAGGCCCTGGCCCTGAACGATCTCCACCACGCGTCCCGTCGCCGGGCCGCCGTGCCGGACCCATCCACGCCCATGAGGAGCCCGCGATGTCCCTTGACGACTTCGAGCGTTATCCCCTGCTGTTCGGCCCCAGCCCGGTGCATCCGCTGGACCGGCTCAGCGACCACCTCGGCGGTGCGCGCATCTGGGCCAAGCGCGAGGACTGCAACGCCGGCCTCGCCTACGGCGGCAACAAGACCCGCAAGCTGGAGTACCTGCTGCCCGACGCTCTCCGACAGGGCGCGGACACGCTCGTCAGCATCGGCGGCGTGCAGTCCAACCACACGCGACAGGTGGCGGCCGTCGCCGCCCACGCCGGTCTGAAGGCGGTCCTGATCCAGGAGAGCTGGGTGGACTGGCCCGACGCGGTCAACGACAAGGTCGGCAACATCCTGCTGTCCCGCATCATGGGCGCCGACGTGCGGCTGGTGCAGGCGGGCTTCGGGATCGGCGTCAAGGACAGCTGGCGTCAGGCGCTGGACGACGTACGGGCCGCGGGCGGCACTCCGTACGCCATTCCGGCCGGTGGGTCGGACCATCCGCTCGGCGGCCTCGGGTTCGCGAACTGGGCGCGCGAAGTGGAGTGGCAGGAGCAGGAGTTGGGCGTCTTCTTCGACACCGTCGTGGTGTGCAGCGTCACGGGCAGCACCCAGGCCGGCATGATCGCCGGGTTCGCGGGTCAGGACCGGCCGCGGCGGGTCCTGGGCATCGACGCGTCGGCGAAGCTCACCGAGACCCGCGACCAGGTGGCGAGGATCGCCCGTGACACCGCCGGACTCATCGGCCTGGGACGAGAGCTGGAAGACGCCGAGATCACCGTGCTGGAAGGCTGGGCCGGAGACCTCTACGGCGTACCCGTGGCGTCCACGGTGGACGCCATCAAGCTCACCGGCCGGCTCGAAGGCATGATCATCGACCCGGTCTACGAGGGCAAGTCCATGGCCGGGCTCATCGATCTGGTGCGCGGCGGCGAGATCCCCGGGAGCTCCAACGTCCTGTACGCGCACCTCGGTGGTCAGCCCGCGCTCAACGCCTACAGCGGCGTCTTCCGCTGACGCCCCCTCGCCCCCTCGCCCCCTCGCCCGCGGGGCGCGATCGTCCTCCTCCTCGGCAAGGGCGCCCCGGGCCCGAGAACGCCGTCCGGGCCACCCCGAGCGGCGACGACCCCACCGTGCGGGCACGGTGGGGTCGTCGCCCGGACTCGTACCCCGCGGGCAGGCGGGACAGGAGCTGCCGGGATCAGCCCTTGAGGAAGTCCAGCAGATCCTGGTTGAACCTCTCCTTGTCGCCGGGCACCAGGGCGATACCGTGGGAGCCGCCCTCGTACACCTTGAGCGTGGCGTTCGGGATGAGCTTCGCGGACTTGCGGCCGGTCGCGTCGATCGGGACGACCTGATCGTCGTCGCCGTGCACCACCAGGGTCGGCACGTCGAACTTCTTCAGGTCCTCGTGGAAATCCGTCGACGCGAAGGCGTCCACGCAGTCGACGCCGCCCTCGATGGTCTGGGCCATGGCCATGTACCAGAAGGCGTCCTTGTTGCCCTGCGTGACCTTGTTGCCGTCCCGGTTGGCGCCGAAGAAGCCGACCGCGGTGTCCTTCCAGAACTGCGAGCGTTCGGTGAGGATGCCGTCCTTGATGCCGTCGAAGACCGACTGCGGCACCCCCTCGGGGCTGTCGGGGCCCTGGAGCATCAGCGGGGGGATCGCGGACAGCAGGACGGCCGACGCGATCCGGCCGGTGCCGTGGCGGCCGATGTAGCGGGCCAGCTCACCACCGCCCATCGAGTGGGCCACCAGGGTCACGTCCCGCAGGTCGAGCTGGGTGATCAGGTCGTTAAGGTCGTCCGCGAAGGTGTCGAAGTCGTACCCGTCGTACACCGGCGTGGAGCGGCCGTGACCGCGGCGGTCGTGGGCGATCCCGCGGTAGCCCGCGTCGGCGACGGCTTTGAGCTGGTCCTGCCAGGCGTCGCCGTTCAGCGGCCAGCCGTGGATGAAGACCACGGGCCGGCCACGGCCCCAGTCCTTGTAGAAGATGTCGACACCGTCACGGGTGGTGATGACCGGCATGGCGTACCTCTCCGAGACTCTTCGGATGTGCGGCAGCCCGACCGCGGCACGGCGGGCCAGGAGGCTCTCCGTCCCACCGCCGGCCGGAGCGCGGCGGTGAGCGTCGCCTCTCGTTACACCCCCCTCGTCCGATTGTTCACACGGCCACGGCTCCCGCATCTCGGCTCGCCTTCCCGTTGCCGTCCCCTCTCGCCGACCCTCGCGGAGGGGGCATCAACCTCGCGACGAGGGGCACCCATACCCGATCCGTCTCCGGTGGGCAAGCGGCCGTTCGGGGCCTTCTAGGCTGGGGCCCATGCCCACGCCACCCGCATACGCCACCGGCACGCCCCCCGCCCATGCCCTCGTCGCCACGGACCTGGACGGCACCCTTCTGCGTCCGGACGACACCGTGAGCGCCCGGTCCCGACGCGCGCTCGCCCTCGCCGCCTCCGCCGGAGCCCGCCACCTGGTCGTCACCGGGCGGCCCGTGCCCGGGATACGGGCGTTGCTCGCCGATCTGGCGTACACCGGGCTCGTCGTCTGCGGGCAGGGCACCCAGCTGTACGAGGCCGGGGCGGGCGGCGGGCGGCTGCTGCGGTCCGTCGCCCTGGACCGGGAGGCCGCCGACACCGCGCTCGGGAAGATCGAGGCCGAGGTCGGGGCCGTGTTCGCCGCCGTGGACCAGGACGGCGTGGACGGGGTGACGCTGATCGAGGCCGGGTACCGGATGCCGAACCCGACGCTTCCCGCCCAACGCGTGGACTCGCGGGCCGCGTTGTGGGAGCGGCCCGTGATCAAGGTGCTGGTGCGCCACCCCGACCTGGGCGACGACGCGCTGGCCTCGGCGGCGCGCGGGGCCGTGGGTGATCTGGCGTCGGTGACGATGGCGGGTCCCGGGACGGTGGAGCTGGCCCCGCGCGGAGTGGACAAGGGCACGGGGCTGGCGGTGGCCGCCGGGCTGCTGGGGATCGGGGCGGAGCGGATCGTCGCGTTCGGCGACATGCCCAACGACCTGCCGATGTTCGCCGGTTCGGGCCACCGGGTGGCCATGGGCAACGCGCATCCGGAGCTGCGCGCGGCGGCCGACGAGGTGACCCTGTCGAACGCGGAGGACGGGGTCGCGGTGGTCCTGGAGCGGCTGTTCGGCACGGCGGACGCCCGGTAGCCGGGTACGGGGATCGCACCCGGGCACTAGCTTGGTCTAGACCAAGCGCGGTACGCTTCCGTCGCTAGCCGCGACAGCCCCACCGTCACGGCATAGCTGCTTGACATGCGCATGCTTGCCCCGTCTCGTGCGGGCGAGCACGGACCCCCACAGAGGAGTTGTCATGAAAAGCAAGAGGCTC
Organism: Streptomyces sp. NBC_01116; assembly: GCF_041435495.1. NCBI lineage: Bacteria > Bacillati > Actinomycetota > Actinomycetes > Kitasatosporales > Streptomycetaceae > Streptomyces > Streptomyces sp. NBC_01116. Next base: position 5,094,036 of record NZ_CP108644.1, on the reverse strand, counting down.
TTAGCCGTCGCCATCGGCGCGGGCATCGCCCCGCTCCTGGCCGTCACGTTGCCCGCGGGCAACGCGAGCGCACACGGCTACATCTCGTCGCCCCCCAGCCGACAGGCCCAGTGCGCCGCCGGAACGGTCTCCTGCGGCGCCATCAAGTACGAGCCGCAGAGCGTCGAGGGCCCCAAGGGGCTGTCGAGTTGCAGCGGAGGGAACGCCGGCTTCGCCGAGCTCAACAATGACAGCAAGGGCTGGAAGGTCACCCCGGTCGGCCGGACGACCAGCTTCAACTGGCGGCTGACGGCACGGCACGCCACCAGCACCTGGCAGTACTACGCGGGCGGCCGCAAGATCGCGGAGTTCAACGACGGCGGCGCCCGGCCGGGCGAGACCGTCACCCACCAGGTCAGCTTCGGCAGCCTGTCCGGCAAGCAGAAGGTCCTGGCCGTGTGGAACATCGCCGACACGGCCAACGCCTTCTACGCCTGCGTGGACGTGAACGTGAGCTGACGCGGCACCGCGTGGACGTGGAGCTGACACGGCACCACGCGAACGTGGAGCTGACGCGGTACCGCGTGCACGTGAGCTGACGCGGTACCGCACCCGCCCGGCCCCGCCGGGACGAACAGAGCCTGTCCGGGGTACCGGAGCGCGCCGGTCGCGGCCGCGAGGAAGCCGCCCTCGCGACCGCGGTCGCCGGCGCCCCGGGCAGGCCCCCGCCAGCAGGCCGACCCACCGGCCGCCCATCGAGATGAGGTCCCATGATCCGACACCGACTCACCGCCCGCGCGGCCGCCGTGGCCCTGCTCACCACCGGCCTCGCCGCCTCCCCGGCACTCGCCGCCTCCCCGGCGATCGGCGGCCCCACGGCGATCGGCGGCCCCACGGGCACCGCGGCGAAGTCCCGCGTCGGCGCCGACTGGGCGAAGCAGTCGATCACCTTCACCGCGGGCGCGGGCCAGGTGAACGACCTCCACGTGGTGCCCATGGACCGGGGCGACGGAGTACGGCGGATCGGCTTCCGCGACGCGGTCCCGCTCGTACCCGGCGACCACTGCACCTACCTCACCCCCGGCGACGAGACCTACGTCGTCTGCGAACTGCCCACCGACAGCTCCCGGCCGGACCGGATCGACGTCTTCCTCGGCGACGGCGACGACGAGATCGCCACCAGCGACCCCGGGGTCGCGACCGTCAGCGGCGGCCCCGGCGACGACATGCTGCACGCGCACACCGCGCACACGGTGCGGGGCGACGCGGGGAACGACATGGTCATGGGACGCGTGGTCCTGGACGGCGGCGACGGCATGGACCACCTGATGGCCGTCGACGGCGACCAGCGGCTGTGGGGCGGACGGGGCGACGACATGATCGAGGCGTACGACGGCAACGACGTCGTGTACGCGGGCGCGGGCGACGACCACGTCATGGGCGGCGAGGGCGACGACATCCTGCTCGGCGGCACCGGCGACGACATGGTGCACGGCGAGGACGGGAACGACCTGATCGTCGGAGGCCCCGGCAAGGACAGCGTCGACGGCGGCCCCGGCCGGAACATCGTTCTCCGGTAGGCGGCGCCGGGGGTCACGGGGCGCCCCGTGACCCTCAGCCCCGGGGCGGGTCGAGCCTGCGGAAGTAGGTCCAGCTGGTCTCGTTCGGCTCGCTCCACTTCTCCGGGGCGTGGGAGAACTCCGGGTGGTGGGCGGCGATGTGGGCGCGGGTGCGCTCGGGGACCTCGGCGTACGCGCCGAGCTTGCGGCCCCGGCAGTGGAAGGTGAGACCGCCGGGCCGCTGCCCCCGGGCCATCCACGGGAGCCACGGGGACATCCGGCTCCACGACATGGTGGCCGGGACACTGGGCGACGGGCCCGCCAGGTCGGCGCGGTCGGCGAAGAACTGGAAGAGCTCCAGGGCCTTGTACGTGTCGCCCGCCGAATGCACCGGGTACTCGGCCACCGGCAGCGGCGACGGGTAGGCGAGCGGGATCTCCAGGCTGAAGCAGACCTGATCCCCGAGGTCGGTCGTCGGGATCGGGAAGGGACGCCACTTCTGGTTCGCCGGATCGTTCCAGACGTGCACCACCGGCAGGTCCTGCCAGGTCTCCAGGATCTCGCGGCTGACGGGGTCCAGATAGAACGCGGCCTCACGGGTGAGCAGTCGGTACGCGTCCGGCCCGGCCTCCGGGTCCTGGACCAGACGGGAGACGTTGAGGCCCTCGAAACCGAAGATCCGCCGGTAGGGCTCGTCTGGGGCCCAGGAGTACACGTCCCCGGACCACCAGTACGTGACCTCCTCGCCGTCGAGGGAAGCACGGGTACGGGCGAAGGAGCGCAGCGGCTCCGCGGGGTTCGTCATACGGACCACTCTGCGCGATCGGCGCGCTCACCGGGTGCCCGGTGGCGGAATCGGACCGGCCGGGGCGGGGGCGGGAGCGGTCAGGAACCGCCGCTCGGCAGTTCCTGCTCGGTCCACAGCACCTTGCCGTCCGGCCCGTGGCGGGCTCCCCAGTGGGAGGCGAGCCGGGAGACGATGAACAGGCCCCGGCCGCCCTCGTCGACGGTCCGGGCGTGCCGCAGGTGCGGGGAGGCCGTGGAGCCGTCGTGGACCTCGCAGGTCAGCGTGGAGTCCAGCAGGAGGCGCAGCCGCAGCGGCGGGGTGCCGTAGCGGACGGCGTTGGTGACCAGCTCGCTGACGATCAGCTCCGTCGCCTCGACGGTGTCCTCGTCCAGCCCCCAGCCCTGGAGCCGGTCGCGCACGAGCTCCCGGGCCGTGGCGGGCGTCGTGCGGTCCTGGGCCAGGTCCCAGGTGGCGACCAGGTGGTCGGAGACCGTACCCGTACGGGCCAGGAGCAGGGCCGCGCCGGCGGAGCGGGTGTCGTCCGGCAGCGCGTACACGATGTCGTCGCCCAGTTGCTGGAGGCTTCGGCCCGGCCGGGCGAGGGTCTCGGTGATGCGTTCGGCCGCGTGGTCGCCGGAGAGCAGGTCGGCGGTGCAGAACGCGAGGAGGCTGCCCACCTCCAGGGTGACGGTGGCGGGGGCGAAGAGAGCGCTGTCGGTGGAGAAGAGCCCGGGCCCCTCCGGCACGTCGAGGGCGACGGCCCGCCCGTCGGGGCCGACGATCAGCGGCGCGGGATACCCGGCCCGCGCGACGGTGCAGGTCCGGGTGAACGGGTCGTAGACCCCGTACACGCAGCCCGCGCTGAGGGGTTCGTCGTGGAGGGCGTCGGCCGGCGGCAGGGAGGCGCGTTCGTGGGCGAGGCGGTCGGCGGTGTCCTTGAGCCGGGCGAGGACCTCCTCCGGCTCCAGGTCGAGACCCGCCAGCGCCTGGATGACCGTACGCAGCTGGCCCATGGCGATGGCGGACTGGAGGCCCTCGCCCGGGACGCCGCCCACGACGAGCGCGGTTCGGGCGCCGGACAGGGCGATGGTGTCGAACCAGCAGCCGCTGTCCCGGCCGGGCAGCAGGACGTGGGCGGTGTCGACGGCGGCCTGCTGCCGTTCGGCCTGCGGGAGCAGCCTCCGCTGGACCGTCGAGGCGATGACGTGCTCGCGCTCGTAGCGGCGGGCGTTGTCGATGCCGAGGGACGCCCGGGTGGCCGCCGAGACGGCGAGGGAGAGGTCGTCGTCGTCGAAGGGCTCGGATGCTCCGCAGCGGTAGAGGCTGAGCAGGCCGAGGACCGCGCCCCGCAGGGTGAGGGGCACGACGACCAGGGAGTGCGCGCCGGTCTCCGCGACGGCGCGCGCCCCGTCGGGGTCGGTGGCCGGCCACGGGGTGCCGGGCCCGAGCGGGACGAGCCGGGCCCGCAGATCGGTGGTGGCGAGCGCGTACGGCGTACGGGCGAGGAGGTGGCGGGTCGCCCCCGCCGAGCGCGCCCGGCCCCCGCCCTCCCCCTCGCCCGGCGCCGTGTCCCGCACGGAGTCGCACCGGCCGCTCGCGGCGCGGCGCAGCGGGGTGCCGGGCGGCAGCGGGCCCACCGGCGGGTCGGCGCCGCGCAGGACGTCGTCCACCACCTCGACGACGGCGAGGTCGGCGAATCCGGGCACCAGGGCGTCCGCGAAGGCGCGGCAGGTGGTGGCGACGTCGAGAGAGCCGCCGACCGCCTCCCGCACGGCGGCGAGCGCGGCTTCCCGGCCGCGGGCCCGTTGGCGCTCGGTGACGTCGACGACCGCGGTCAGCAGGCCGCGGGCGGGTGCGCCGGGGCCGCCGGGGCCGTCGAGCCGGTAGGAGGAGACCAGGAACTCCCGGTCGCCGGGGATCTCGCGGAGCCGGCCGCGCACGAGGCGGTCGCGCACCGGGCCTTCGCCGGCGAGCACCCGCTTCATGAGCTGCTCGGAGCCGTCCGGGTCTTCGAGCCGGAAGGCCTCGGTGAACCGGCGGCCGATGTACTGCCCCGTGTCCACGCCGTCGAAGAGCGAGTTGGCCCGTACGAGACGGAGCTGCGGGTCGAGCACGACCAGGCCGACGGCCGACTGGGTGAACAGGGTCGCCAGCAGTGCCTCGTCCAGCAGTTCCGCGTCCAGCAGTGCCTCGTCCAGCTGGTCCGCGTCCAGCTGGTCCGCGTCCAGCTGGTCCGCGTCCAGCTGGTCCGCGTCCAGCTGGTCCGCGTCCAGCTGGTCCGCGTCCAGCTGGTCCGCGTCCAGCTGGTCCGCGTCCAGCTGGTCCGCGTCCAGCTGGTCCGGAACGCCCCGGGGCGTTCCGGGCCCGGCCGGGGTCTCGGCGTCCGCCACGACTCCACCCGCCCTCCGGCTCCGGCGCACCGGTGCATCGGAGCCGGCACGCGCCGGACCAGCATCACCCGCCGACCCGGGCCCGGCCACCGGTGAAGGGCAGAGGCGTGAACGACGGGTCCGGCGGCAGGGACGGCGGACCGGTGGAGCCTCTTACACCTCGTCTCCTGCGCCTCGTCTCCTGCACCTCGTCTCTGGCGTCATGCGTCTCGTCTCTGATGCGCCTCGTCTCTTGATCTCGCCGACCGGCTCGGGTTCAGGCGGGCTCCCCCAGGCACGTCAGGGCTTGGCGGAAGTCGTCGAGGGCCGGGCCGAAAGCGTGGTCGACGGCGTGCAGGGTCGACCGGTCGATCAGTCTTCCGGCCAGCGCTCGCGGGCCCTTTGCCGGGTCGTGCCGAGCCAGCCGACGGGCCAGGTCCACTCCCTCGTCGTACAGGGAACGCACGTCGTCCGCGATCAGACGCACGCGCGTCTCCTGGAAGACGGCGGTGCGGAGGGTGAGGGCCCGATGCAGGCGGACCAGATCGGCCAGGTGCCGGTCCGGGTCCTCGGCGGCCCGTGGAACGAGGGCGTCCACCTGGGCCCGCAGGGCCTGCCGGCTGTCGACGTCGTGCCACTGGGCCCGGGGCGACCCTCGCATCGGCGCCGTGTCCGAAGGCGGACGCGGTTCACCGGGCGCGGGCGACCGGTCGCCGTAGGCACCGGAGAGGGTCACCAGCGCCGCCCAGAAGCTCCGTTGGTAACCGCTCCAGGTCTTCCGCTCACCGGTGTCGGCCAACTCCGTCAGCACGGCGAGTGCTTCGTGCCGTGCCAGGGCCGCTCGCTCGTCCCGACCGTGGGTGTCGAGCAGCCGGGCGTACCCGACGAGCGCGTAGAGGTGGCAGACCATCGGGCCGCGGTCCGCCGCTGCGTCGGCCGCCTCCATGGTGACGGCCGCCTCGAACGCGGCGAGCGCGTCGTCGACGCGGCCGGCGTCGAGGAGAGCGGCGATCCGGTCCAGGAGCGTCCAAGCGAGGGCCCCGCCGCGGGGCCCCTGGGGCAGGAGCGCCGCGACCAACTCGTCCATGGCGTCGGCGGCCTCGGCGTACCAGCCTTCCTCGGCAAGTCCGGCAGCCCACTCGTCGAGCCCCTTGATTACCGGAGCGCCGGCCGACGCGGCCCGGGCGCGGCTGATGTCGAGCATCTCGGCGCACCGGGCAAGGCCCTCCGTGCGTCGGCCCAGGCGGTACAGCTCCCTGCGGTGGCTGTCGAGTGCCTGGTAGAGGACATCGGCTCGGGCGGGTTCGGCCGGATCGATGCGCCGCGCCACGGCCACCGCCTCCTCGCACAGCTCCGGGGCGGACGCGTGCCGGGTGCCGGACCCGGTGTCGTAGCAGAGACGTTGAAGCGCCCTGGCCAGGAGCGGTAGATACGATGCGGGGCTGACCCGGGCGAGCACCCGGTAGGCGTCGACCTCCTCGCCCGGAGTGCGGCGTCCCGACGCGAGCAGCACGTTCCGCGCTCGGACGATGTCGTCCTGATCGACTTTCCGCGAGTGATTCATAGCGGGAATTGTGGGGGCCCCGGCAGGGGCCCAACAAGGCTGTCCAGCTGTGCCGTTACTCCTACGGAAATGCCCTCTGACCTGTCATGATGGAGGTGACATCACACTTCCGGGGCAGGGTCCGGTACGGGCTCGTACCGGGGCTCGTACCGGGCCGGGATGTTCTTCCGGCGCCTCAGTACCCCGGCGCGCGCAGCGAGCGCAGTACGTGGTCGACCAGGGTGGCGATCATCTCCTCGTCCTGGACGGGCTTGCGCAGCACATGGCGGTAGTAGACGGGCCCGTACAGCATCTCCACGGCCAGCGGGAGGTCCGCGCCCGGCGGGATCTGGCCCTGCTCCTGGGCGCTGCGCAGCCGGCCGATCGCTTCCTCGACGCGCGGATCGACCAGCTCCTCCCGCAGCTGCCGGGCCAGCAGGTCGTCGTGGTGCAGCTCGGAGAGGATGCCCGCGTAGGCGGGGCCGAACGGCGGGACCGAGAGCAGTCTCACCGCGCCGGCGACATGGGCGCGCAGGTCGGCGCCGATGTCGCCGGTGTCCACGAACGGCGTGGCGTCGATCAGGGCGTCCGTGAACGCCTCCAGCAGCACCGCGCCCTTCGACGGCCACCAGCGGTAGATCGTCTTCTTGCTGACCCCGGCATCGGCCGCGATGGCCTCTATCGTGACGTGCCCGTACCCCCGCTCCGTACAGAGATCGAGAGCGGACCGCAGGATCGCGCGGCGTGACCTTTCGCTGCGGCGCACACTGCTCGGCGATGTGATCATTCGGTGAGCATAGGGGGGTTCCAGCCAATCTCTTGTTGACATCTCGTCGCCAAAGACCGAACAATACCCAGGCGGAAACGGAACGTACCGTGTCGTGTCGTTCCCTGTCTCCGCACCGTTCGTGCCGTTCGTGCCGCGACGAGCCGATCGGGGGACGGCTCGCCCGGCCGACGGCGCGGACGGCCTCCCGCCGATCCGATCAAGCCAGGAGAGGCGCGCTCGCGGAGTCGCGGCTCCCGGAATGCCATCCCTTACGGCCTCTCCCGGACCGTCTCTCGTCAGGCCGTGATGTCCTTGGCCGTGAAGCGCGCCCAGGCCGCCGAGCCGAACACCGCGACGTACAGCCCCTGCAGTTGGACGTTCTTGATCAGGTCGTCCCAGTGGACGGGCTCGCGCAGGACGTCCGCGAAGGACATCCAGTGGTGCGCGAACAGGTACGGGTGCACGCCGCTCAGCTGCGGAATGCTGTCCAGGATCTGCACCGTGATCAGCAACCCGACCGTGGCCGCCATCGCCCCGATCCCGCTGCCGGTGAGCGTCGAGACGAACAGTCCCAGTGCGGCGAATCCGGTCAGGGAGACCGCGACGACCAGCGCCGTCAGCGCCGCCCGCACCAGCCCCTCGCCGAAGCTGATCCGGGTCCCGGAGATCGTGGTGACCTCGCCCACCGGAAACAGCAGCGCACCGACCGCCAGCGCCGACGCCGCCACGACCAGGGTCGCGACCAGGCAGAAGGCGAGGACGGAGGCGTACTTCACGAGCAGCAGCCGGGTCCGGCCCGCCGGGGCGACCAGCAGATAGCGCAGGGTGCCGCTGCTCGCCTCGCCCGCGATCGCGTCGCCCGCGACGACGCCGACGGCCATCGGCAGGAAGACCGGCAGCGTCGCGGCGAGGGCGGCGAAGACGAGGAAGAGGCCGTTGTTGGTGACCTGGGCGAGGAACGCCGGGCCCGCCCCGCCGTCCGGGCCGCCCGACCCGCCACCGCCGCCGCCCGTCTCGATCCGGACCGCGATCCCGATGAGTACGGGTACGGCGGCGAGCACGCCGAGCAGGGCGAAGGTGCGGTGGCGGCGGAGCAGCGTGGTGATCTCGGACCGGAGAAGGCCCAGCGTCCACAAGGGGCCGCGGGGACGGACCGGATCGCGGGGACGCACCCGCACGGGATCGGGACCGCGAGGGCCCGCCGGATCGCCGGGTCCCGCCGGATCGCCGGGTTCCGCCGGCCCGGCCTGCGGTGTTGCCCGGGCCTGCGGTGCTGTCCCGGTCCGGGGCGGTGTCCCGGCCCGGGGTGCCGTCCCGGTCTGCGGCGGTGTCTCAGCCTGCGACATCGAATCCCTCTCCCGTGAGTGCGACGAAGGCGTCCTCCAATGAGCCTCGCTCGACGCCGAAGAACCGCACCCGCACCCCGCCGGACACCAGCGCCGCGTTGAGGTCGGCGAGGTCCACGGCGGCGGGCGGGGCGTCGGCGGTCAGCCGGTCGCCGTCGGCGCTCAGGCCGGTGAGCCCGTGTTTCCGGAGGATGCGGGCGGCGTCCCCGGGGTCGGGGGTGGTGACGGCGAGCCGGCCCCGGGCGCCCGCGGCGAGGTCGGCGACCGGGCCCTGGACGATCAGCCGGCCGCGGGCCATCACCGCGGCGTGCGTGCAGACCTGCTCGATCTCGTCCAGCAGATGGGAGGAGAGGAAGACCGTCGTGCCCTCGGCGGCCAGCTCCCGGACCAGGGAGCGGATCTCGCGCATGCCCTGCGGGTCGAGGCCGTTGGTCGGCTCGTCCAGGACCAGCAGCCGGCGCGGCCGGAGCAGGGCGGCGGCGAGCCCGAGGCGCTGCTTCATGCCGAGGGAGTACGCCTTGGCCTTCTTCCCGGAGGCGGCGGCGAGCCCGACCCGCTCCAGGGCCTCGTCGACGCGGGCCCCGCGGGTGCGCGGGTCGGCGGTGGGATCGGCCCGGTCGTAGCGCAGGAGGTTGTCCCGGCCGTTCAGGAAGCCGTACAGCGCGGGCCCCTCGATCAGCGCGCCGACCTCGGGCAGCACCGTACGGGCGGCGCCCGGCATCGGGCGCCCGAGCACCTCGACGGTGCCGGACGTCGGGTCGATGAGGCCCATCAGCATACGGATCGTGGTGGTCTTCCCCGACCCGTTGGGCCCGAGGAAGCCGAAGACGCTGCCGCCGGGCACGGTCAGGTCGAGGCCGTCCACGGCGAGCCGGCCGCCCCGGTAGCGCTTGGTCAGGCCACGGGTGCGCATGACCGGGCCGGCCTCCGCGGCGTCCGCCGCACCCGGACCGGCCTCCGCCGCGTGCACGGCACCCGGACCGGCCTCCGCGGCCTCCACGGCACCCGCAGCGCCGGACGTACCCGACGCGCCCGTCGTACGCGCACCGCCCGCGGTACGCGCACCGCCCGTCCCGGTCGCTCCGGCGGGCCCCGTCCCCGTCCCCGTCATCCCGGTCGCACCTCTCCCGTCCGCACGGCTGGCAGCGCCGCAGGGGCGCTGCCGCCCCGCCGCACGGTGTGCGACGGGGCGGGGTGTCCGGCGCCGGCGCCGGTCGTCCGGCACGGCGGGCGCCGGCGGTGTCCTACTTGGCGGCGTCGGCGGCGCGGACCAGCGCGTCCTTCGTCACCGCTCCGACGTACACCCTGCCGTCGTCCGTCAGCAGGGCGTTGACCAGGCGCGTCTTGAAGACCGTGCCCGAACCGAACTTCCCGGTGACCTTGTCGCCGACCGCGTCGAGGAAGCCCTGCGCCTCGGCCGGGAGGTCGCCCGAGCCGGTCGTCGGAAGACCCGTGCCGCCGGGGGTCCGGATCTCGGCGATCGAGGTCCAGCCCTTGCCGATGACGTTGAGGCCCTCGAAGCCGTCCAGCTCGGCCAGCTGCCCGGGAAGGGCCTTCTGCGCCGCGCCGTGCTCGTCCTTGCCGGTCTCCAGCTCGTCGGCCTCCGTCACCTCGGCGCCCTTGGGCGGCGTGAAGTCGAAGGTGGACGAGGCGGGCCTGGAGAAGTCGACCTTGGTGAACCCGGCGTCGACCACGGCCTTGCCGCCGCTCGCCGCCGACAGGGTGAACTTCAGCGGTACGCCGTTCTCGGCGTCCACGGCGATGCGGACCGAGCCGATCGTCGAACCGGACTGCTTCGGCTTGATCAGCAGCTGGTACGCGTCCCGCCCGGCGACCTGCGCCGTGCCGTCCACGGTGACCGAGGTGGTGTCCCCGGCCGCCGCGAGCGCCTGCTCGGCGAAGTCCTTCGGGGTGGCCGGAGCGCCCTTGCGGTCCTTCGGGGCCTTCTCCGCGAGCTTGCCGCCGTCCCGGCCCTCGGGGGCCTCGGCGTGGTAGACCTCGTCCGACGTGCTGTCGTACGCCCAGACCTCGCCCTGGTTGTGGATGACGCTGTACTCGGACGCGTCCCCGAGGATGGAGAGCTTCTGCCGCTCCGGGCCGTCGGCGGCCACCCGCAGCGTGTGCGTGCCGGACGTCAGCTCCATGAGCTTGTCCTGCGGGGCCGCCGCGCCGCCGTCCTCGTCCCCGCCCGCACCGCCCGGGACGAGCGAGCCCGCGAGGCCGTCGAGGGGCAGGCCCAGGTCGGTGCTGATCTTGAACGTGCCGGAGAGCTGCTCCTCGTCGGAAGCGGCGATCTTCTCGATGAGCTGCTGTGCGGTGATCTTCGGCAGGTCCGGGTCGCCGGTGCTGGCGAGCGCCGGGACGAGCCCGATGGTCGCGGCCGCCACCCCCGCGACCGCGACGGGGACGATGTAGCGCGCCGTCTTCCGGCGGCCCACGACAGTGCTCGTGGCCTCGCCGGTGGTCTCTGCGCTGTCGTTCGGTGCCATGGTGTGCCCTACCTCCGTGGTCGGCGGCTTCCGTTGTTAACCATCTGACCAAATCAGGCGGCCCGAAGCGTCAGACCGGGGAATCAACTCGGCGTACTGCTCCGGTATGACAACCAGGAGGGGTATGTGCGCCATCCAGTAGGGGTACGCCCCACCGGATGACGCGCCGTCAGCGGGCCCGCGCACGACGCCGAAGCTCTCGGCCCGCGCGACGCAGCACGGCAGATCTCTCAGCCCGCGCGGTGCACCACGGCGTCGCACAGCTCTTCCAGCGCCGACTTCGCGTATCCCTCGGGCAGCGGTGCGAGCGTGGCCCGCGCCGCCTGGGCGTAGCGCACGGTGTCCTGGCGGGCCTGCTCCAGAGCCGGGTGGGCGCGCAGCCGGCGCAGCACCTCGTCCAGGGCGTCGTCGTCGCCGAGGTCGCCGTCGAGCAGCTCGACGAGCTCCAGGTCGTCGGGCTTGCCGTCGGCCGCCGCCTGGGCGCGCAGCCGCAGGACCGGGAGCGTCGGGATGCCCTCGCGCAGGTCGGTGCCGGGGGTCTTGCCGGACTCGTGGGAGTCGGAGGCGATGTCGAGGACGTCGTCGGCGAGCTGGAAGGCGATGCCGAGCCGCTCCCCGTACTGGGTGAGGACGTCCACGGTGCGCTCGTCGGCGCCGGACATCATCGCGCCGAAGCGGCCGGACACGGCGACCAGCGAGCCGGTCTTGCCGCTGAGCACGTCCAGGTAGTGGTCGACCGGGTCACGGCCGTCGCGCGGGCCCGCGGTCTCCAGGATCTGGCCGGTGACGAGCCGTTCGAAGGCCTCCGCCTGGATGCGGACCGCCTCGGGGCCGAGGTCGGCCAGGATGTGGGAGGCGCGGGCGAAGAGGAAGTCGCCGGTGAGGACGGCGACGGAGTTGCCCCAGCGGGTGTTGGCGCTGGGGACCCCGCGCCGCACGTCGGCCTCGTCCATCACGTCGTCGTGGTAGAGCGTCGCCAGGTGGGTCAGTTCGACGACGACGGCGGCGGGGACGACGCCCGGCGCGCCCGGATCGCCGAATTGTGACGCGAGCATGACCAGCAAGGGGCGGAACCGCTTGCCCCCGGCCCGCACCAGATGCTGGGCGGCATCCGTGATGAAGGGGACATCGCTCTTTGTGGCTTCGAGCAGCCCCGCCTCGACAGCGGCCAGGCCCGACTGGACATCGGCCTCAAGAGCCTGGTCCCGCACGTGCAGTCCGAACGGCCCGACGACGGTCACGAGGGCATCTCCTGTCTGCTGACGATCACACGCAATGTCGATGTGTCGCTGTCTCTCCTAGCGACTTCAGCGTATCCGGTCCGCAATGGATCACCGTGGGCGGCTTCCCATGACCGCCGGTATGTTCGGGATCAGCTCATACGATCAGGAGTCCCCGTTTTGTCCCACAGCACCGCCGGCACCGAGCCGGCCAAGCCTCCGCCCGAGGACGACCACGCCTTCTTCGGGCAGCCACGAGGTCTGATGACCCTGTCGGGTCTGGAGGTCTGGGAGCGGTTCTCGTTCCTGGGCATGCAGGCCATCCTGGTGCTGTTCTTCGCCGACACGGTGGCGAACGGCGGCATGGACATGGACCCCGGAACCGCCGCCTCCGTCTCCGCCGCCTACGGGACGCTGGTCTATCTGGTCTCCGTGGCGGGCGGCTGGCTGGCCGACCGGATCCTCGGCTCGTACCGGGCCGTGCTCTACGGCGGCATCCTCATCGCCTGCGGCCACTACAGCATGGCCGTTCCCACCGACGCCATGACCTGGGTGGGCCTCGGCCTGATCAGCGCCGGAACGGGCCTGCTCAAGCCCAACGTGGCCTCCATGGTCGGCAAGCTCTACCGCACCGACGACGAGCGGCGCGACGCCGGCTTCGCCCTCTACTACATGGGCATCAACATCGGCGCGTTCGCCGGACCGCTGATCACCGGCTGGCTCGGCGAGCACGTCAGCTGGCACTGGGGCTTCTCGGCCGCCGCGGTCGGCATGACCCTCGGCCTGATCCAGTACGTCGCGGGCCGCCGTCACCTGGCCGGGCGTAAGCACGCCGCCGAATTCGCGCTGGCCCCCGACGCGATGCGCCGCGCGGTCCGGCTGATCATCGGCGGGGCCGTCGTGGTCGCCGCGGTGGCCACCGCCCTGGCCCTGGCGGGCTGGCTGACGATGGACCGGTTCGTCGACGTCCTCACCGTCATCTCGGTGATCGCGCCGATCGTCTACTTCGTGGTGATGTTCCGCTCCCCCCGGGTCACCGCGGAGGAGCGCGGCAGGCTCCGGCCCTACGTCGTCCTCTTCCTCGGGTCCGTCGTCTTCAACTTCATCCTCTTCCAGGCGTACTCGACGATGATGCTGCTCGCGTCGACGAACGCCCGGACCGAGATCCTCGGCTTCGCCTTCCCGGCCAGCTGGTACGCCTCCGCCCTCGGCGCCTTCGAGGTCGCGCTCGCCCCGGTCGTCGCCGCGGTCTGGGCGAAGATGGGCCCCCGCCAGCCGCACGCCTCCAACAAGATCGCCTTCGGGGTGATCCTCGGCGGGCTCTCCTTCCTGCTGATGGTCCTGCCGACCTCCGGGCACGCCGACGACACCTACCGCATGGCGGCCTGGTGGATCGTCGGCTCGTACCTGCTCCTCGGGCTCGGCGACATCCTGCTGGAGACCTCCGGCATGTCCGCCACCACCAAGCTCGCCCCCAAGGCGTTCGCCAGCCAGACGATGGCCCTGTGGTTCCTCTCGCTCGCCCTGGCCAACGGCATCCAGGCGCAGATCGTGAAGCTGTACGGCGAGGTCTCCAACCCCGCCTACTTCGGCGTCAACGGCGCGATCGCCGTGGCGGCGGGTGTGGCGATGATCGCCGCCGCCCCGTGGCTGAAACGCACCATGCACCCCGTCCACTGAGTGCGCCTTCGCACCCCGTCGCCGTCCATCGAGGTGACCCATGAACATCACGACCGAGTTTCCGTACGAGACCACCCGCGAGGACGTCTCCATCCCGCTGCCCGACGGCACCCGGCTCTACGCCCGGATCTGGCGGCCGCTGACCGACGAACCGGTCCCGGCCCTGCTGGAGTACCTGCCCTACCGGCTCGGCGACTGGACCGCGCCCCGCGACTGGCAGCGCCACCCCTGGTACGCGGGCCACGGCTACGCCTCCGTACGGGTCGACGTCCGCGGCCACGGCAACAGCGAGGGCCTGCCGGGCGACGAGTACGACGCGCAGGAGCTTCAGGACGGCGTCGCCGTCATCCACTGGCTGGCCCAGCAGGAGTGGTGCTCCGGCCGGGTGGGGATGTTCGGCATCTCCTGGGGCGGCTTCAACTCGCTCCAGATCGCCGCGCTCGCCCCCGAGCCGCTGAAGGCGATCGTCACCGTCTGCTCGGCCGACGACCGCTACGACAACGACGTCCACTACATGGGCGGCTCCGTCCTCGCCGTGGACATGCACGCCTGGGCCGCCACCATGCTCGCCTTCGTCTGCCGCCCGCCGGACCCGGCGCAGGTCGGCGAGGACTGGAAGGAGATGTGGCTGAAGCGGCTGGAGGCCGTCGACCCCTTCATCCACACCTGGCTGGCCCACCAGAGCCGCGACGACTACTGGAAGCACGGCAGCGTCTGCGAGGACTACGGCGCGATCAAGGCGAAGGTCCTCGCGGTCGGCGGCTGGCACGACCCGTACCGGGACACCGTGCTGCGGCTCGTGGAGCACCTGGACCCGGAGCAGGTGCGCGGGCTGATCGGCCCCTGGTCGCACCAGTACCCCGACCGGGGGCTGCCGCCGGGACCCGGGATCGGCTTCCTCCAGGAGACGCTGCGCTGGTGGGACCAGCACCTCAAGGGCCAGGAGACGGGCGTGATGCGGGAGCCGCTGCTGCGGTCCTGGATCAGCGGCTCGCACCCGCCCGCCACGGTGTACGAGACGCTGCCGGGCCGCTGGGTCGGGGACGCCAGCTGGCCCTCGGAGAACGTCTCCCCGGTGGCGTACGCCCTCCAGGGCGGCGAGCGGATCGTCGCCTCGCCGCAGCAGACCGGCGTGGACGCGGGCCGCTTCTTCCCGTTCGGCAACGACGCGGACCTGCCGCCGGACCAGCGGGACGAGGACGCGAAGTCGGTGTCGTTCGAATTCCCCGTCGAGGACGCGCCGATCGAGATCCTCGGCCGCCCCCGGGTGAAGCTCCGCCTCCGGATGGACGTCCCGCGCGGCCAGGCCATCGCCCGGCTCTGCGACGTCGCGCCCGACGGCTCCTCCACCCTGGTCACCCGGGGCGTCCTCAACCTCGCCGCCCGGCACGGCCGCGACCGCACCGACGACTGGCCCCCGGGCGAGACCGAGGACGTGGTCTTCGACCTCAACGGCATCGGGCACACCTTCCCGCCCGGCCACCGCATCCGGCTCGCCGTCTCCTCCTCGTACTGGCCCTGGATCTGGCCGCAGGCCGGCTCGGCGGGCTTCACCCTGGACGCCGACGGCAGCTTCGTCGAACTCCCGGTGCGCCGCCACACCGAGGACCCGGCGATCACCTTCGGGGAGCCCGAGCAGTCCGAACCGCTCGGCGTGGTCTACCCGGTCACCCTGGAGGAGCCCCGCCCCGAACGCCTCGTCGTCCGCGATGTCGCCAAGGGCGAATGGCGCATGGAGGTCGACCCCCGCTACGGCGGTACGCGGGTCTACCCCGACGGCCTCGAATTCACCGAGGACGCCCTGGAGACGTACACGATCCAGCAGGACGACCCGCTCTCCGCGCGGACCCGCTCCGACTGGCGGATCCGGCTGCACCGCCCGGAGATGGCCTGGGACGTGGAGATCGAGACCCGCTCCGAGATCGCCGCCGACGAGCAGGACTTCATCACCTCCAACGAGGTGATCTGCAAGGAGGGCGGGGAGATCGCCTTCCACCGCACCTGGGAGAAGCGCATCCCGCGCACGGCGGGCTGAGCGGCCTCCCGCCCCGCGCTCGGGTCCCCCGGATTTCCGGGGGACCCGACGAACTTTCCGGGCAATGCGCACAGTTGGGGATAGTCAGGGCACTGCCGCTGGGTAGGAGCACCGACGTAACGTGTCCTCAACGCGACCTGGAAAGCGAGGCAGCACCACATGCCCGAGCAGAGCAGCCCGCTCGATCTGGCCGAGGGCGACCCCTTCGGCCCGCACAACCTTCCGTACGGTGTGTTCTCCACCCCCGACCACCCCGACGACCGCCGGGTCGGCGTCCGCATCGGCAACCACGTCCTGGACGCCGGGGCCGCCGCCCACGCGCTGGGCTCCCCCTACGCGGGGCTGCTCGCGCAGCCGAGCCTGACGCCGCTGCTCGCGGCGGGCCGCACCGCCTGGCGGGACGTGCGCCGCGCGCTCACCGCCTGGCTGACGGTCCCCGCCCACCGCGCGGACATCGAACCGCTGCTGCACCCGGTGGACGCGGTGACCCTGCACCTGCCGTACGAGGTCGCGGACTACGTCGACTTCTACGCCAGCGAGCACCACGCCACCAACGTCGGCCGGATCTTCCGGCCGGACGGCGACGCGCTCACCCCCAACTGGAAGCACCTGCCGATCGGCTACCACGGCCGCTCCGGCACCGTCGTGGTCTCCGGCACCGACGTGGTGCGCCCCAGCGGCCAGCGCAAGGCCCCCGCCGACCCGGCCCCCGTCTTCGGGCCCTCGGTGAAACTCGACATCGAGGCCGAGGTCGGCTTCGTCGTCGGCGTCCCCTCCGCGCACGGCACACCGGTCCCGCTGGCCGACTTCCGCGAGCGCGTCTTCGGCCTCTCGCTCCTCAACGACTGGTCCGCCCGCGACCTCCAGGCCTGGGAGTACGTGCCACTCGGCCCGTTCCTCGGCAAGTCCTTCGCCACCTCCGTCTCCGCCTGGGTCACCCCGCTGGAGGCCCTGGACGCCGCGCGCACCGCACCCCCGGCCCGCGACTTCCCGCTCCTGCCCTACCTCGACGACGCCGAGGACGAGGAGCCGGGCGGCTTCGACATCCGCATCACCGTCGAGATCAACGGCCAGGCCGTCGCCGAGCCGCCGTTCGCCTCGATGTACTGGACGGCCGCCCAGCAGCTCGCCCACATGACGGTGAACGGCGCGTCGCTGCGCACCGGCGACCTCTACGGCTCCGGCACCGTCAGCGGCCCCGAGCCCGCCCAGCGCGGCTCGCTCCTGGAGCTGACCTGGAACGGCCGCGACGCGCTCGAACTCCCCGAGGGCAAGCGGACGTTCCTGGAGGACGGCGACACGGTCACGCTGACCGCCTGGGCCCCCGGTCCGCACGGCACCCGCGTGGGCCTCGGCGACGTGACCGGAAGGATCGTCACCGCACGATGACGCACGACGCCCCCGCGCTGGCGCTGCCCGAGGAGCTGATCCTGCTCGCCCTGGACCCGGACCGGGGAAAGCCGACGTGCAACGCCCGCGATCTGGCGTACGGGACCGCCGGCGCCGTCCTCGCGGAGCTGGAGATCCAGGGCCGGATCCGGGAGGAGGGCGGCCGGGTCCACGTGGTGAACCCGCTGGACCCGGCCGACCCGCTCCTCGCCGCCATGCTCCGGACCCTGGACCCGCCGGCCAAGGGCCGCCGCCGCCCGGGGATCCGCGCCCGGCGCTGGGTGGGCGACTACGACCGGTACGTACAGGAGAAGTACCTGGACTCCCTGGTCGAACGCTCCATCCTGTCCCGGAGGACCCACCGCTTCCTCGGCGTCATGCCGTACCACCGCCACTTCCCGGGCGTGCCGGACCTCTCGCGGGGCGTCCTCGACCGGTTCGCGGCGGCCGAGGCGGCGGGGTATCCGGACCACCGCGACCGGGTGCTGGCCTCCCTGGCCTCCGCCATCGGCCTGGCCGGCGACCTGACCCGCCTCGGCCGCACGGGCCGGACGGTCATGAAGGTCATGCGCCGCTCCGAGTGGACCGCCGTGGCCGTCCGCTACAACGTGAAGCAGAACGAGACCGGCAACGGCTGGAGCGGCTACAGCGGAGGAGGCGGCGACGGGGACTAGGGCGTGTTTCGAAAGTCCCGCCTGCTCGGCGACGCCTGGCACGCACGCTCGCCGCGTTGTCGGGATCACCCCGATACATCCAGTATCGGGGCGACCCTCCGCCTTGCGATCGCACGCACCAGACGCCGCCGAGCCCGCCCTCCGGGCGGACGGCGCTACTTTCGAAACACGCCCTAGAAGAGCGGGCCGGTCAGCGGTGCGCGAGGCGTTCACACGTTCGGGGGAGCCCCATGCGCTTCCGGGCGGATACGCTGGTCGGGCCCGCGAGACTCCTCCCCATGGGAGCAATGATGAGCATCGAACCCGAGGCCTCCGAGCCGCGGTGGGCGGTCCCGCCCGAGGGCGGCTGGACCGCCGATGACCTGGACACACTCCCGAATCTGCCTCCGCACACGGAGCTGATCGACGGGAGCCTCGTTTTCGTGAGTCCGCAGACCCTTTTCCATTCGCGAGCGGTCGACTTCTTCAACTGGCAGTTGCAGTCCTTGGCTCCGCCCGAGCTGGAGGTCGTGCGCGAGTTCACCATCGACATCGACCGCTACAACCGGCCCGAGCCCGATGTGATCGTCATCGACGGTGACATCATCCAGGACCCGGACCAGACCCGGTTCCCCGCCGAGTCGGTGCGCCTGGCCATCGAGGTCGTCTCGCCCGAGTCCCGGTCCCGCGACCGGGAGACCAAGCCCGTGAAGTACGCCCGGGCGGCGATCCCCCACTACTGGCGGGTGGAGAACCACGACGGGCGTGCCGTGGTGTACGTCTTCGAGCGGGAGCCGGCCACCGGTGCGTACACCTCGACGGGGATCTTCCACGACCGGATGAAGGTGTCGGTGCCCTTCACCGTCGACCTTGACCTCACGGCGATCACGCCCCGCCGCCGGGCGGCGGACCTGGGATAGGTCCCGCCGCCCCTCCCCCACCGCCCGGTACGCGCCTCACTCGTACTCGGGCGGTTCCTCGTCCCAGCCGAACTCGGGGTCGCCGTGCTGCGGGGCCGGGGCTTGCGCACGGGCCGGGGCCGGGGCCGCCGTGCGTGGTGCGGGAGCCGGGGTCGCGGGTGCGGGAGTCTCCGTCGACGCCCCCGGGGGCGTCTGCGCCAGGACCTCCAGCACGCCCTCCCCGTAGGTCGCGAGCTTCTTCTCGCCCAGGCCGCTGACGCCGCCCAGCTCCGCGAGCGAGCTCGGGTGCAGCGTCGCGATCTCCCTCAGCGTGGCGTCGTGGAAGATGACGTACGCCGGGACGCCCTGCTCCTTCGCCGTCACCCCGCGCCAGGCGCGCAGCGCCTCGAAGACCGGGACGGCGGACTCGGGGAGGTCGGCCGCGGCCGCCTTGCCCTTGGCGCCCCGTCCTCCGCCGGCGGAGGACGACGACCGGGTCGTCGGCTTCTTCGGCTCCTTGCGGAGCAGCACGTCCCGCTCCCGGCCGAGGACCGTCGCGCTCTCGTCGGTCAGGACCAGCGTGCCGTACTCCCCCTCGACCGCGAGCAGCCCCTGCGCCAGCAGCTGGCGCACCACTCCGCGCCACTCCGCCTCCGCCAGCTCCTCGCCGATGCCGAAGACGGAGAGCTGGTCGTGGTCGAACTGGATGACCTTGGCGGTCTTGCGGCCCAGCAGGATGTCGATGATCTGTCCCGCGCCGAACTTCTGGTTCCGTTCGCGCTTCAGCCGCACCACCGTGGAGAGCAGCTTCTGCGAGACGACCGTGCCGTCCCAGGTCTCCGGCGGGGCCAGGCAGGTGTCGCAGTTGCCGCAGGCGGGTGCTGTGGGCTCCTGGCCGAAGTAGGTCAGCAGCTGGGCCCGCCGGCACTGGACCGTCTCGCACAGGGCCAGCATCGAGTCCAGGTGGGAGGCGGCCCGGCGGCGGAACGCCTCGTCGCCCTCGCCGCCCTGGATGAGCTTGCGCTGCTGGACGACGTCCTGGAGCCCGTACGCCATCCAGGCCGTCGACGGCTCCCCGTCACGGCCCGCGCGGCCGGTCTCCTGGTAGTACCCCTCGACGGACTTGGGGAGGTCGACGTGGGCGACGAAGCGGACGTCCGGCTTGTCGATGCCCATGCCGAACGCGATCGTCGCGACGACGACGAGCCCCTCCTCGCGGAGGAAGCGCGCCTGGTGGGTGGCGCGCGTGGAGGCGTCCAGGCCCGCGTGGTACGGCACGGCCTCCACGCCGTTGTGGCAGAGGTACTCCGCGATCTTCTCCGTGGAGTTGCGCGAGAGGCAGTAGACGATGCCCGCGTCCCCGGCGTGCTCCTCCTTGAGGAAGGAGAGCAGTTGCTTCTTGGGCTCGGACTTCGGCACGATCCGGTACTGGATGTTCGGCCGGTCGAAGCTCGCGACGAAGTGCTTCGCGTCCGGCATGCCGAGGCGGCGGGTGATCTCCTCGTGCGTGGCGTTCGTCGCGGTCGCCGTCAGGGCGATGCGCGGCACGTCCGGCCAGCGCTCGCCGAGCACGGACAGGGCCAGGTAGTCGGGGCGGAAGTCGTGGCCCCACTGGGCGACACAGTGCGCCTCGTCGATCGCGAAGACGGAGATCTCGCCCCGGGCCAGCAGGGAGAGGGTGGAGTCCAGGCGGAGCCGCTCCGGCGCCAGGTAGAGCACGTCCAGCTCGCCCGCGAGGAACTGCGCCTCCATCGAGCGGCGCTCGTCGAAGTCCTGCGTGGAGTTCATGAAGCCGGCCCGGACGCCGAGCGCCCGCAGGGCGTCGACCTGGTCCTGCATGAGGGCGATCAGCGGGGAGACGACGACGCCGGTGCCCCGCCGGACCAGGGACGGGATCTGGTAGCAGAGGGATTTCCCACCGCCGGTGGGCATGAGCACGACCGCGTCGCCGCCCGCCACCACGTGCTCGATGATCGCGCCCTGCTCGCCGCGGAACGACTCGTACCCGAAGACGCGGTGCAGCGTCCGCCGCGCCTCGCTCTCGCCGCCCGCGTCGGTGCCGGTCCCGGTCACCGTCCCGGTGGTCTCATCCATGGTCACACCCAATGCTCTGTCCCCCGAGGGTCCGCACGCCCGGCCCTGTCCGTCCTGCTCGTCCCCGTCCACGATAGGCGGAGGCAACGACAACGCCGGACGGTCTGTGGATATCCGACCGTCCGGCGCTGCTGAACCGCGTACCGCGCGGGCTACCGCACGAACACTCCCGCCTGGCTCGCCAGGTCCAGGAAGTACTGCGGGGCCAGGCCCAGCACCAGGGTGACGGCGACGCCGACCGCGATCGTCGTCATGGTCAGCGGGGACGGGACGGCGACCGTGGGGCCGTCCGCCTTCGGCTCGCTGAAGAACATCAGGACGATCACGCGGATGTAGAAGAACGCCGCGACGGCCGAGGAGAGCACACCGACGACGACCAGCGCGCCGGCCCCGCCCTCGGCGGCCGCCTTGAACACCGCGAACTTCCCGGAGAACCCTGAGGTCAGCGGGATGCCCGCGAAGGCCAGCAGGAACACCGCGAAGACCGCGGCGACCAGCGGCGAGCGGCGGCCGAGCCCGGCCCACTTCGACAGGTGGGTGGCCTCGCCGCCCGCGTCCCGCACCAGGGTGACGACGGCGAACGCGCCGACCGTCACGAAGGAGTAGGCCAGCAGGTAGAAGAGGACCGAGGAGATGCCCTCCGGGCTGGCCGCGATGACACCCGCGAGGATGAAGCCCGCGTGTGCGATCGAGGAGTAGGCCAGCAGTCGCTTGATGTCGGTCTGGGTGATCGCGACGATCGCGCCGCCCAGCATCGTGACGATGGCCACCGCCCACATGACCGGCCGCAGGTCCCAGGCGAGGCCCGGGAGCGCCACGTACAGCAGGCGCAGCAGCGCGCCGAACGCGGCGACCTTCGTCGCGGCGGCCATGAAGCCGGTCACCGGGGTCGGGGCGCCCTGGTAGACGTCCGGGGTCCACATGTGGAACGGGACCGCGCCGACCTTGAAGAGCAGGCCGGTCAGGATCATCGCGCCGCCGATGAGCAGCAGTGCGTCGTTGCCCATGGTGTCGGCGAGGGCCGGGTCGATCTCCAGGACCGAGCCGTCGACGACGTTGGCGATCTCCGCGTACCCGAGGGAGCCCGCGTAGCCGTAGAGGAGGGCGATCCCGAAGAGCAGGAACGCCGAGGAGAACGCTCCGAGCAGGAAGTACTTCACGGCCGCCTCCTGCGACATCAGCCGCTTGCGGCGGGCGACGGCGCACAGGAGGTAGAGCGGGAGCGAGAAGACTTCCAGCGCGATGAAGAGGGTCAGCAGGTCGTTGGCGGCCGGGAAGACCAGCAGCCCCGCCACCGAGAAGAGCAGGAGCGGGAAGACCTCGGTGGTGGTGAACCCGGCCCGCACCGCGGCCTTCTCGCCCTCGCCGCCCGGCACGGAACCGGCCTGCGCGGCGAACGAGTCGACCCGGTTGCCGTTGCTGCTCGGGTCGAGCCGGCGCTCGGCGAAGGTGAACACCGCCACCATGGCGACCAGGAGAATGGTGCCCTGGAGGAACAGGGTGGGGCCGTCGATCGCGATGGCGCCCATGGCCACGATCCCGGCGTCCGTGGTGCCGTATCCGCCGGCCGCGAGGCCGACGATCGCGGCGAACGAGCCGGCGACCGCCACCACGGTCAGGAGGAGCTGGGCGTGGTAGCGGGCCCGGCGCGGCACGAAGGCCTCCACCAGGATGCCCAGGACGGCGGCGACCACGATGATCAGGACCGGCAGCAGCTGGGTGTACTCGATCTTCGGCGCCGTGAACGAGTTGCCCGGTGCCGCCGATGTCACCCCGCTCGCCGTCGTCCACAGACTGTGGACAGCTGTTGCGCTCACTTGGCGGCCTCCACCTCGGGCTGGGGGTCCTTCTTCTGTACGTCGGACATGGTGTGCTCCACCGCCGGGTTGACGACCTCGGTGAGCGGCTTCGGGAAGACGCCCAGGAAGATCAGCACGGCGATCAGCGGAAGCGCGACCGCCAGCTCCCGGGCCCGGAGGTCCGGCATGGACCGGACCGATTCCCGCACCGGGCCGGTCATCGTGCGCTGGTAGAGGACCAGGACGTAGAGCGCGGCGAGCACGATGCCGGAGGTGGCGATGATGCCGGCCACCGGATACGCGCTGAACGTGCCGACGAGGACCAGGAACTCACTGACGAACGGGGCGAGTCCGGGCAGCGACAGGGTGGCGAGCCCGCCGATGAGGAACGTCCCGGCCAGCACGGGGGCGACCTTCTGCACCCCGCCGTAGTCCGCGATGAGCCGTGATCCGCGCCGGGTGATGAGGAATCCGGCGACCAGCAGCAGCGCGGCCGTCGAGATCCCGTGGTTGACCATGTAGAGCGTGGCGCCCGACTGGCCCTGGCTGGTCATCGCGAAGATGCCCAGGACGATGAAGCCGAAGTGCGAGATCGAGGCGTAGGCGATGAGCCTCTTGATGTCGCGCTGGCCGACCGCGAGCAGCGCCCCGTAGACGATGGAGACGAGCGCCAGCGTGATGACCACCGGCGTCGCCCACTTGCTGGCCTCCGGGAAGAGCCCGAGGCAGAAGCGGAGCATCGCGAAGGTGCCGACCTTGTCGACGATCGCGGTGATCAGCACGGCGACCGGGGCGGTGGCCTCGCCCATCGCGTTGGGCAGCCAGGTGTGCAGCGGCCACAGCGGGGCCTTCACCGCGAAGGCGAAGAAGAACCCGAGGAACAGCCACCGCTCGGTGCTGGTCGCCATCTCCAGGGAGCCGTTGGCGCGGGCCTCGGCGATCTCGGAGAGCGAGAAGCTGCCCGCGACCACGTACAGCCCGATGACGGCGGCCAGCATGATCAGGCCGCCGGCCAGGTTGTAGAGGAGGAACTTGACCGCCGCGTACGACCGCTGGGTCGCGGCGTTCTCGTCGGTGCCCGCGTGGGCGCGGTCGCCGAAGCCGCCGATGAGAAAGTACATCGGGATGAGCATGGCTTCGAACAGGATGTAGAAGAGGAAGACGTCGGTCGCGGTGAACGACAGGATCACCATGGCCTCGACCATGAGGATCAGGGCGAAGAAGCCCTGTGTCGGACGCCAGCGCGAGGACTTCGTCTCCAGGGGGTCGGCGTCGTTCCAGCCGGCCACGATGACGAACGGGATCAGCAGCGCGGTGAGGCCGAGGAGCGCCACCCCGATGCCGTCCACGCCCAGTTCGTAGCGGACGCCGAAGTCGGCGATCCAGGCCCGGGACTCGGTGAGCTGGTAGCGGTCGCCGCCCGGCTCGAAGCGGAGGAAGACGACCGCCGCCAGGACGAGCGTGCCGAGCGAGAAGAGCAGCGCGAGCCATTTGGCCGCGGTGCGCCGCGCGGCGGGGACGGCGGCGGTGGCGATGGCGCCGATCGCCGGGAGCGCCGCCGTCGCGGTCAGGAGGGGAAAGGACATGTGATCAGACCGCCCTCATCAGCAGGGTCGCGGCGATGACGACCGCCGTACCGCCGAACATCGAGACCGCGTAGGTGCGGGCGTAGCCGTTCTGCAGCTTGCGCAGCCGGCCGGAGAGCCCGCCGACCGAGGCGGCCGTGCCGTTGACGACGCCGTCGACCAGGGAGTGGTCCACGTAGACCAGCGAGCGGGTGAGGTGCTCGCCGCCGCGGACCAGGACCACGTGGTTGAAGTCGTCCTGGAGGAGATCGCGGCGGGCGGCCCGGGTGAGGACCGAGCCGCGCGGGGCGACCAGCGGAACCGGCTTGCGGCCGTACATCGCCCAGGCGATGCCGACGCCGACGACCAGGGCCACCACGGTGGCTCCGGTGACCGTGGCCGCGCTCAGCGGGGAGTGCCCGTGGTCGTAACCGGTGACGGGCTC
The DNA here is from genome assembly GCF_041435495.1 of Streptomyces sp. NBC_01116. Taxonomy (NCBI): domain Bacteria; kingdom Bacillati; phylum Actinomycetota; class Actinomycetes; order Kitasatosporales; family Streptomycetaceae; genus Streptomyces; species Streptomyces sp. NBC_01116. Next base: position 5,069,416 of record NZ_CP108644.1, on the reverse strand, counting down.
CAGCCAGTTGACGAACCGGTCGCCGACCGCGAAGAACCCGCCGGCGAAGACCGAGCCGAAGGCCAGCACGATCATCGGGATCGTCATCGACTTCGGGGACTCGTGCGGGTGCGGCTCGTGGCCTTCCTCGTCCGGCTGCCAGCGCTTCTCGCCGAAGAAGGTCATCAGCATCACGCGCGTCATGTAGAACGCGGTGATCGCGGCGCCCAGCAGGGCCACGGAGCCGAGGATCCAGCCCTCGGTGCCGCCCTTGGCGAAGGCCGCCTCGATGATCTTGTCCTTGGAGAAGAAGCCGGACAGGCCGGGGAAGCCGATGATGGCCAGATAGCCGAGGCCGAAGGTGACGAAGGTGACCGGCATGTACTTCCGCAGGCCGCCGTACTTGCGCATGTCGACCTCGTCGTTCATGCCGTGCATGACGGAGCCCGCGCCGAGGAAGAGACCGGCCTTGAAGAAGCCGTGCGTCACCAGGTGCATGATCGCGAAGATGTAGCCGATGGGGCCGAGGCCCGCGGCCAGGATCATGTAGCCGATCTGCGACATCGTGGAGCCGGCGAGCGCCTTCTTGATGTCGTCCTTCGCGCAACCGACGATCGCACCGAAGATCAGCGTGACCGCGCCGACGATGACGACGACCAGCTGCGCGTCCGGGGCGGCGTTGAAGATCGCGCCGGAGCGGACGATCAGATAGACGCCGGCGGTGACCATGGTCGCGGCGTGGATGAGGGCGGAGACCGGGGTCGGGCCCTCCATCGCGTCGCCGAGCCAGGACTGCAGCGGCACCTGGGCCGACTTGCCGCAGGCGGCCAGCAGCAGCATCAGCCCGATGGCGGTCAGCTTGCCCTGGCTCGTCTCGTCCGCCGAGTCCAGCACCGGCCCGAAGGCGAAGGTGCCGAAGGTGGTGAACATCAGCATGATGGCGATCGACAGGCCCATGTCGCCGACCCGGTTGACCAGGAAGGCCTTCTTCGCGGCGGTGGCCGCGGTGGGCTTGTGCTGCCAGAAGCCGATGAGCAGGAACGACGCCAGACCGACGCCCTCCCACCCGACGTACAGCAGGAGGTAGTTGTCGGCGATGACCAGGATGAGCATCGCCGCGAGGAACAGGTTGAGATAGCCGAAGAAGCGGCGCCTGCGCTCGTCGTGCTCCATGTAGCCGATGGAGTAGATGTGGATCAGGGTGCCCACACCGGTGATGAGCAGGACGAACGTCATCGACAACTGGTCGAGCTGGAAGGCGATGTCGGCCTGGAAGCCCTCCACCGGAATCCAGCTGAACAGGTGCTGGTGCAGGGCCCGGTCCTCGGCGTCCTTCCCCAGCATGTCGGTGAACAGGATCAGGCCGACGACGAACGAGGCGCCGGCGAGCAGGGTGCCGAGCCAGTGGCCGGTCTTGTCCAGCCGGCGTCCGCCGCAGAGCAGGACCGCCGCTCCGAGCAGGGGCGCCGCGACGAGCAGCGCAATCAGGTTCTCCACGTTTCCGACCCCTTACAGCTTCATCAGGCTGGCGTCGTCGACCGAGGCCGAGTGGCGGGAGCGGAACAACGACACGATGATCGCGAGCCCGACGACGACTTCCGCGGCGGCGACGACCATCGTGAAGAACGCGACGATCTGCCCGTCGAGGTTGCCGTGCATCCGGGAGAAGGTGACGAGCGCCAGGTTGCAGGCGTTGAGCATCAGCTCGACGCACATGAACACCACGATCGCGTTCCGCCGGACCAGCACCCCGGTGGCGCCGATCGCGAACAGCAGGGCCGCGAGATAGAGGTAGTTGACCGGGTTCACTTGGCGGCCTCCGAATTCTCCGCCGCGGACGAGGGACGGGCTTCGCGCGCCGCGGCGTCCGCGTCCTCGCGGCCGAGCCGCTCCCCGGAGCGCTGCTCCAGGGCCTTGAGATCGGCGAGGGACTGCTGCGAGACGTCACGGATCTGGCCGCGCTGCCGCAGCGTCTGCATGACGGTCAGCTCGGACGGCGTGCCGTCGGGGAGCAGGCCCGGGATGTCCACCGCGTTGTGCCGGGCGTAGACGCCGGGTGCGGGGAGCGGCGGGAGGTGCTTGCCGCGCACGCGCTCCTCGGACATCTCCCGCTGGGTCTTGGCCCGTTCGGTGCGCTCGCGGTGCGTGAGCACCATCGCGCCGACCGTCGCGGTGATCAGCAGGGCGCCGGTGATCTCGAAGGCGAAGACGTACTTGGTGAAGATGAGGTTGGCGAGCCCCTCGACGTTGCCGCCGTGCGCGGCGTTGGCGGCGCCGAGTCCGTTGAACGTGGACAGCGAGGCGTTGCCGATGCCCGCGATCAGCAGGATGCCGAACCCGAGGGAGCACCCGAGGGCCAGCCAGCGCTGGCCCTTGAGGGTCTCCTTGAGGGAGTCGGCGGCGGTGACGCCGACGAGCATGACGACGAAGAGGAACAGCATCATGATCGCGCCGGTGTAGACGACGATCTGGACGATGCCGAGGAAATACGCCCCGTTGGCGAGGTAGAAGACCGCCAGGACGATCATGGTGCCGGCGAGCGAGAGCGCGCTGTGCACGGCCCTCTTCAGCAGGACCGTGGAGAGCGCGCCGATCACGGCGACGGTGCCCAGGATCCAGAACTGGACGGCCTCGCCGGTCGAGGTGGTGGTGGCTGCGGCCAGCGCGTTCACGCCCCCACCCCCTTGTCCTGCCGGGCGTCGGCGGCACGCGTGGACTCGATGGGGTCCTCGTCGGGCTTGTCGCCCTCGCCCTTGGACACGGCCGTCTGACGGACCGTGCCGGGGGCGGCCTCGGTGACCACTCCCCGGTAGTAGTCCTGCTCGTCCATGCCGGGGAAGATCGCGTGCGGGCTGTCGACCATGCCTTCCTCCAGGCCCGCGAGCAGCTCGTCCTTGGTGTAGATGAGGCTCTCGCGGGTGGTGTTGGCCAACTCGAACTCGTTCGTCATCGTCAGCGCCCGGGTGGGGCAGGCCTCGATGCAGAGTCCGCACAGGATGCAGCGCGCGTAGTTGATCTGGTAGACGCGGCCGTAGCGCTCTCCCGGGGAGTAGCGCTCCTCCTCGGTGTTGTCCGCGCCCTCCACGTAGATCGCGTCGGCCGGACAGGCCCAGGCGCACAGCTCGCAGCCGACGCACTTCTCCAGGCCGTCCGGGTGGCGGTTGAGCTGGTGGCGGCCGTGGAAGCGGGGCGCCGTCACCTTCGGCGTCTCGGGGTACTGCTCGGTGAGCCGCTTCTTGAACATGGCCTTGAAGGTCACGCCGAAGCCGGCCACCGGGTTCTGGAACTTCTCCCCCGGCTTCCCCGGCTCCCCTGCCCGGCCCGAGGACCCAGCGGATCCCGATGAGCCCGTGAGCTCTGGTTTCTCAGACACCGCCGGCCTCCTTTCCGTCACTCGCGTTTCCGTCACTCTGAGTATCCGGTCCACCACTGACAACGAGCTCGCGCTCCCGTCGTGGTGTGCGCCTGGGCACCGGCGGCAGGGTCTGTCCGGGCAGCGGAGGCACCGGGAACCCGCCCGCCATCGGGTCGAAGGCGGGCTCCGGTCCGGCCGCTTCCTCCTCGGCCCGGCTCCTGCGGTCGCGGAACATGTCGACGACGAACGAGATCAGCAGGATCGCGATCACGGCCGCTCCGACGTACAGCACGATCCGGGAGAAGTCGTAGCCCTCGTTGCGCAGGGCGCGGACGGTGGCGACGAGCATCAGCCAGACCACGGAGACCGGGATGAGGACCTTCCAGCCGAGCTTCATCAGCTGGTCGTAGCGGACCCGGGGCAGGGTGCCGCGCAGCCAGATGAAGAAGAACAGCAGCAGTTGGACCTTGAGGACGAACCAGAGCATCGGCCACCAGCCCTGGTTCGCGCCCTCCCAGAAGGTGCTGATCGGGTAAGGAGCCCGCCAGCCGCCCAGGAAGAGGGTCACGGAGACCGCGGAGACGGTGACCATGTTGACGTACTCGGCGAGCATGAACATCGCGAACTTGATCGAGGAGTACTCGGTGTTGAACCCGCCGACGAGGTCGCCCTCGGACTCCGGCATGTCGAACGGCGCCCGGTTCGTCTCCCCGACCATCGTGATGATGTAGATGATGAAGGAGACCGGCAGCAGGATGACGAACCACCGGTCGGCCTGCGCCTCCACGATCGCCGAGGTCGACATCGACCCGGAGTAGAGGAACACCGAGGCGAACGCGGCGCCCATCGCGATCTCGTAGCTGATCATCTGGGCGCAGGAGCGCAGACCGCCGAGCAGCGGGTACGTCGATCCGGAGGACCAGCCCGCCAGCACGAGGCCGTAGATGCCGACCGAGGCGACCGCGAGGATGTAGAGCATCGCGATCGGCAGGTCGGTCAGCTGCATCGTCGTGCGGTGCCCGAAGATCGACACCTGGTTGTCGGCGGGGCCGAACGGGATGACCGCGATCGCCATGAACGCCGGGATCGCCGCGATGATCGGCGCCAGGATGTAGACGACCTTGTCGGCCCGCTTGACGATGACGTCTTCCTTCAGCATGAGCTTCATGCCGTCGGCGAGCGACTGGAGCATGCCCCAGGGGCCGTTGCGGTTGGGGCCGATGCGCAGCTGCATCCAGGCGACGACCTTGCGCTCCCACACGATGGAGAACAGCACGGTCAGCATCAGGAACGCGAAGCAGAAGACCGCCTTGATGACGACGAGCCACCAGGGGTCGGTGCCGAACATCGAGAGATCCTCGGCGGCGAGGACGACGCCCTCGGGCGCCGTCGTGAGTGCGGCGAGGCCAGTCACGCTCGTACCTCCGATGGTTCGACGGGAGCACCCGGAGCGGCGGCGGGGCCGATCCGCACCAGGCCGCCGGGGTTCGCGCCGGTGTCGGCGGGGATGCCGCGTCCCACCGAGTTCAGCGGCACCCAGACCACCCGGTCCGGCATGTCGGTGACCGCGAGGGGCAGTTCGACGGTGCCGGCGGGGCCGGTGACGGCGAGCAGGTCGCCGTCCTTGACGCCGGACTCGGCGGCGGTGACCGCCGAGAGCCGGGCGACGGCCGCGTGCCGGGTCCCGGCGAGCGCGGTGTCGCCGTCCTGGAGCCGGCCGAGGTCGAGCAGCATCCGGTGGCCCGCGAGGACCGCCTCGCCGTCGCCGGGCCGGGGCAGCGGCTGCGCGCTCTCGCGCGGGTCCTGGGCGTGGCCGCCCTCCCAGCCGCCGAGCCGGTCCAGCTCGCGGCGGGCGGCGGTCAGGTCCGGCAGGGCGAAGTGCACGTCCATGGCGTCGGCCAGCATGTGCAGCACCCGGGAGTCCGTCGGCGCGAGCGTCCGGGGCATCTGCTCCGGCTTCAGCGCCGCCTGGAACATCCGGACCCGGCCCTCCCAGTTGAGGAAGGTGCCGGACTTCTCCGCGACGGCGGCGACCGGGAAGACCACGTCCGCCCGGGCGGAGACCGCGCTCGGCCGCAGCTCCAGGGAGACCAGGAAGCCGACCTCGTTCAGCGCCTGGATGGCGCGGTTCGGGTCGGGCAGGTCCTCGACGCCGACCCCGGCGACGAGCAGCGCGCCCAGTTCGCCGGTGGCCGCGGCCTCGACGATCTGGCCGGTGTCGCGGCCGTGGCGGGTGGGCAGTTCGGCCACGCGCCACAGCTCCGCGACCTCCTCGCGGGCCCGCGGGTCGGTGGCCGGTCGGCCGCCGGGCAGCAGGGTGGGGAGCGCGCCCGCCTCCACCGCGCCCCGGTCGCCCGCCCGGCGCGGGATCCACACCAGGCGTGCGCCGGTGGCGGTGGCGGTGCGGACTGCGGCGGACAGGGCGCCGGGCACTCCGGCGAGCCGTTCACCGACGATGATCAGGGAGTGTTCGCCGCGGAGCGCCTCGGCCGCGGCGGCCCCTTCGGCCTCCAGGCCGACGCCGCCCGCGAGCGCGTCCAGCCATTCGGTCTCGGTGCCGGGCGCTGCGGGCAGCAGCGTGCCGCCCGCCTTCACCAGGCCCCGGGTGGCGTGCGAGGCCAGCGCGAAGGTCTGCTGGCCGCTCTTGCGGTGGGCCTTGCGCAGCCGCAGGAAGACACCGGGCGCCTCCTCCTCGGACTCGAACCCGACGAGCAGGACCGCGGGGGCCTTCTCCAGCGCGGTGTACGTGACCCCCTCGCCGTCGAGGTCCCGGCCGCGTCCGGCGACCCGGGCGGCCAGGAAGTCGGCCTCCTCGGCGCTGTGGACCCGGGAGCGGAAGTCGACGTCGTTGGTGTCGAGGGCGACCCGGGCGAACTTGCTGTACGCGTAGGCGTCCTCGACGGTCAGCCGGCCGCCGGTCAGGACGCCGGTGCGGCCGCGGGCGGCGAGGAGTCCGGCCGCCGCGGCTTCCAGCGCCTCGGGCCAGCTCGCCGGTTCCAGCTCGCCCTCGGCGTTGCGGACCAGCGGGGTGGTGAGCCGGTCGCGCTGCTGGGCGTAGCGGAAGCCGAACCGCCCCTTGTCGCAGATCCACTCCTCGTTGACCTCGGGCTCGTTGGCCGCGAGGCGGCGCATGACCTTGCCGCGCCGGTGGTCGGTGCGGGTCGAGCAGCCGCCCGCGCACTGCTCGCACACCGAGGGCGTGGAGACCAGGTCGAAGGGGCGGGAGCGGAAGCGGTACGCCGCCGAGGTCAGCGCGCCGACCGGGCAGATCTGGATGGTGTTTCCGGAGAAGTACGACTCGAAGGGGTCGCCCACGCCGGTGCCGACCTGCTGGAGGGCGCCACGCTCGATCAGCTCGATCATCGGGTCGCCCGCCACCTGGTTGGAGAACCGGGTGCAGCGCGCGCAGAGCACGCACCGCTCGCGGTCCAGCAGCACCTGGGTGGAGATCGGGACGGGCTTCTCGAACGTGCGCTTCCTGCCCTCGAAGCGGGAGTCGGCGGCGCCGTGCGACATCGCCTGGTTCTGGAGCGGGCACTCGCCGCCCTTGTCGCAGACGGGGCAGTCCAGCGGATGGTTGATCAGCAGCAGCTCCATCACGCCCTTCTGCGCCTTCTCGGCGACAGGAGAGGTGATCTGCGACTTGACGACCATGCCGTCGGTGCAGGTGATGGTGCAGGAGGCCATCGGCTTGCGCTGGCCCTCGACCTCGACGATGCACTGGCGGCAGGCGCCGGCGGGGTCGAGGAGCGGGTGGTCGCAGAAGCGCGGGATCTCGATGCCGAGGAGCTCGGCGGCCCGGATGACCAGGGTCCCCTTGGGGACGCTGATCTCGATGCCGTCGATGGTCAGCGTGACCAGGTCCTCGGGCGGCACTGCCGCCTCGCCGCCCCCGGAGGGCGCACTCGTGGTGACTGTCATGCGTTCACCCCCCGGTGAGCGTTCTTGCCGTCGGTGTTCTTGTCGTCGGCCCAGGCCGTGGACCGGGCGGGATCGAAGGGGCAGCCCTTGCCGGTGATGTGCTGCTCGTACTCCTCGCGGAAGTACTTGAGCGAGGAGAAGATCGGCGAGGCCGCGCCGTCGCCGAGCGCGCAGAACGACTTGCCGTTGATGTTGTCGGCGATGTCGTTGAGCTTGTCGAGGTCGGCCATCTCGCCCTTGCCGGCCTCGATGTCGCGGAGCAACTGGACGAGCCAGTAGGTCCCTTCGCGGCAGGGTGTGCACTTGCCGCAGGACTCGTGGGCGTAGAACTCGGTCCAGCGGGTGACGGCCCGCACGACGCAGGTCGTCTCGTCGAAGCACTGGAGCGCCTTGGTGCCGAGCATGGACCCGGCGGCGCCGACTCCCTCGTAGTCGAGGGGGACGTCGAGGTGCTCCTCGGTGAACATCGGGGTGGAGGAGCCGCCCGGCGTCCAGAACTTCAGCCGGTGGCCGGCCCGGATGCCGCCGCTCATGTCGAGCAGCTGGCGCAGCGTGATGCCGAGCGGGGCCTCGTACTGGCCGGGGCTGGTGACGTGGCCGCTGAGCGAGTAGAGCGTGAAGCCCGGGGACTTCTCGCTGCCCATCGACTTGAACCAGTCCTTGCCCTTGTTCAGGATCGCGGGAACCGAGGCGATGGACTCGACGTTGTTCACCACAGTGGGGCAGGCGTACAGACCGGCGACCGCAGGGAAGGGGGGCCGCAGCCGGGGCTGGCCACGTCGTCCTTCGAGAGAGTCGAGCAGCGCGGTTTCCTCACCACAGATGTACGCACCGGCGCCCGCGTGCACCGTGAGTTCCAGATCGAGTCCTGAACCCAGGATGTTCGTCCCCAGATAGCCCGCCTCGTACGCCTCTCGTACGGCCTCGTGCAGTCGTCGCAGCACGGGGACGACCTCACCGCGCAGATAGATGAACGCGTGCGACGAACGGATCGCGTAACAGGCGATCACCATGCCCTCGATGAGGCTGTGCGGGTTGGCGAAGAGGAGCGGGATGTCCTTGCAGGTCCCCGGCTCCGACTCGTCGGCGTTGACGACCAGGTAGTGCGGCTTGCCGTCGCCCTGCGGGATGAACTGCCACTTCATCCCGGTGGGGAAGCCCGCGCCGCCGCGCCCGCGCAGACCGGAGTCCTTGACGTACGCGATGAGGTCGTCGGGCGTCATGGCGAGTGCCTTGCGCAGCCCCTCGTAGCCCTCGTGGCGGCGGTAGGTGTCCAGGGTCCAGGATTCGGGCTGGTCCCAGAAGGCGGAGAGGACCGGTGCGAGCAGCTTCTCGGGGCTCGTCCCGTTGTGGTCGATCTCGGCGGCCAAGGTCATCACTCCCCCTCCTCGGCTGCGGGCCCGGCCGGGTGCTCCGGGTCGGAGGCCGAGGTCTGCTGCGGTGCGTCGTGCGAGCTGAGGTGCTCGGTCGGCGAAGGGTCGTGCGGCTGTGCGTCCTGCGGCTTCGTGTCCTCGGGCTGTCCGACGCGCGGGGAGACCACGCGCGCCTTCGGGAGCGCCTCGCCCTTGGCGAGCTTCAGCCCGATCAGGGAGGCGGGGCCCGCGCCGCCGGTCGCCTCGACGGCGCCGGGCCGCTCGTCGGGGAAGCCGGCCAGGATGCGGGCCGTCTCCTTGTACGAGCAGAGGGGCGCGCCGCGGGTGGGCTCGACGGTCCGGCCGGCGATCAGGTCGTCGACGAGCCGCGTGGCGCTCTCGGGCGTCTGGTTGTCGAAGAACTCCCAGTTGACCATCACGACGGGCGCGAAGTCGCAGGCGGCGTTGCACTCGATGTGTTCGAGGGTGACCTTGCCGTCCTCGGTGGTCTCGTTGTTGCCGAGGTCGAGGTGCTCCTTGAGCGTGTCGAAGATGGCGTCGCCGCCCATGACCGCGCACAGGGTGTTGGTGCAGACGCCGACCTGGTAGTCACCGCTCGGCCTGCGCCGGTACATGGAGTAGAAGGTCGCGACGGCGGTGACCTCTGCGGTGGTGAGGTCGAGCGTCTCGGCGCAGAAGGCCATGCCCGTACGGGAGACGTAGCCCTCCTCCGACTGGACGAGGTGCAGCAGCGGCAGCAGGGCGGAGCGGCTGCCGGGGTAGCGGGCGAGCACCTCCTTCGCGTCCGCGTCGAGCCGGGCGCGCACCTCGGCCGGGTAGGGGGTGGCGGGGAGCTGCGGCATCCCCAGCTTGACGTCTTGGCGTGATGTGGTCACCGGTCGACGCCTCCCATCACGGGGTCGATGGACGCGACGGCGACGATGACGTCGGCGACCTGGCCGCCTTCGCACATCGCCGCCATGGCCTGCAGGTTGGTGAAGGACGGGTCGCGGAAGTGGACCCGGTAGGGGCGGGTGCCGCCGTCGGAGACGACGTGCACGCCGAGTTCGCCCTTGGGGGACTCGACGGCGGTGTACACCTGACCGGCCGGGACCCGGAAGCCCTCGGTCACCAGCTTGAAGTGGTGGATCAGGGCTTCCATGGAGGTGCCCATGATGTTCCGGATGTGGTCGAGCGAGTTGCCGAGTCCGTCCGGGCCGAGGGCGAGCTGGGCGGGCCAGGCGATCTTCTTGTCGGCGACCATGACCGGCCCGGGCTCCAGGCGGTCGATGCACTGCTCGATGATGCGCAGCGACTGGCGCATCTCCTCCAGGCGGATGAGGAAGCGTCCGTAGGAGTCGCAGGTGTCGGCGGTCGGGACCTCGAAGTCGTAGGTCTCGTAGCCGCAGTACGGGTCGCTCTTGCGCAGGTCGTGCGGGAGTCCGGCGGAGCGCAGCACCGGGCCGGTGGCGCCGAGCGCCATGCAGCCGGTGAGGTCGAGGTAGCCGACGTCCTGCATACGGGCCTTGAAGATCGGGTTGCCGGTGGCGAGCTTGTCGTACTCCGGCAGGTTCTTCTTCATGGTCTTGATGAACTCGCGCAGCCGGTCGACCGCGCCCGGGGGCAGGTCCTGGGCGAGGCCGCCGGGGCGGACGAACGCGTGGTTCATCCGCAGGCCGGTGAAGAGCTCGAAGAGGTCGAGAACCAGTTCACGGTCGCGGAAGCCGTAGATCATGATCGTGGTCGCGCCGAGCTCCATGCCGCCGGTGGCGATGCACACCAGGTGCGAGGAGAGCCGGTTCAGCTCCATCAGCAGCACGCGCAGGACGGTGGCCCGGTCGGGGATCTGGTCCTCGATGCCGAGGAGCTTCTCGACGCCCAGGCAGTACGCCGTCTCGTTGAAGAACGGCGTGAGGTAGTCCATCCGCGTGACGAAGGTGGTGCCCTGCGTCCAGTTGCGGAATTCGAGGTTCTTCTCGATGCCGGTGTGGAGGTAGCCGATGCCGCAGCGGGCCTCGGTGACGGTCTCGCCGTCGATCTCCAGGATGAGGCGCAGCACGCCGTGCGTGGACGGGTGCTGGGGGCCCATGTTGACGATGATGCGCTCGTCGTCGGACTTCACGGCGGATTCGACGACCTCGTCCCAGTCGCCGCCGGTGACCGTATATACGGTCCCCTCGGTGGTCGCTCGGGGTGTCGCGTGGGGAGTGGTCATCAGGAGTACGACCTCCGCTGGTCCGGAGCCGGGATCTGGGCGCCCTTGTACTCGACGGCGATGCCGCCGAGCGGGTAGTCCTTGCGCTGCGGGAAGCCCTGCCAGTCGTCCGGCATCATGATCCGGGTCAGGGCCGGGTGCCCGTCGAAGACGAGTCCGAAGAAGTCGTACGCCTCGCGCTCGTGCCAGTCGTTGGTCGGGTAGATCCCGACGAGCGACGGGATGTGCGGGTCGCTGTCCGGGGCGGACACCTCCAGCCGGATCACCCGGCCGTGGGTGAGGGACCGCAGGTGGTAGACGGCGTGCAGTTCGCGGCCCTTGTCGCCCAGGAAGTGGACGCCGCTCACGCCCGTACAGAGTTCGAAGCGCAGGGCGGGGTCGTCGCGCAGGGTGCGGGCGACCTGGACCAGGTGCTCGCGGGCGATGTGGAAGGTCAGCTCGTCGCGGTCGACGACCGTCTTCTCGATGGCGTTGGAGGGGAGCAGGTCCTGTTCCTCCAGGGCCCCTTCCAGCTCGTCGGCCACCTCGTCGAACCAGCCGCCGTACGGCCGGGAGGCGGCTCCCGGCAGGGTGACGGTGCGGACGAGGCCGCCGTAGCCGGAGGTGTCGCCGCCGTTGTTCGCGCCGAACATGCCCTTGCGGACGCGGATGACCTCGCCGCCGGTGTCGCGCGGGGCGGGTACGGCGTTGCCGTCGCGCTCGCCGTTCGCGTCGGAGTTCTCGGTCACCGCAGCAGCCCCTTCATCTCGATCAGGGGCAGTGCCTTGAGGGCCGCTTCCTCCGCCTCGCGGGCGGCCTCCTCCGCGTTGACCCCGAGCTTGGAGGTCTGGATCTTCTCGTGGAGCTTGAGGATGGCGTCCAGCAGCATCTCGGGGCGTGGCGGACAACCCGGCAAATAGATATCTACCGGGACAATGTGATCAACACCCTGCACAATGGCGTAATTGTTGAACATTCCACCCGATGACGCACAAACTCCCATGGAAATGACCCACTTGGGATTCGGCATCTGGTCATAGACCTGCCGCAGGACGGGCGCCATCTTCTGGCTCACCCGTCCCGCGACGATCATCAGGTCCGCCTGCCGCGGCGATCCGCGGAAGACCTCCATCCCGAACCGGGCCAGGTCGTAGCGGCCCGCGCCGGTCGTCATCATCTCGATGGCGCAGCAGGCCAGTCCGAACGTGGCCGGGAAGACGGACGACTTCCGCACCCAGCCCGCGGCCTGCTCGACCGTGGTCAGAACGAAGCCGCTCGGCAGTTTCTCTTCGAGTCCCATGGTGTGCCCCTCAGCCCCTCAGTCCCATTCCAGGCCGCCGCGACGCCACACATACGCATAGGCGACGAAGACGGTGAGCACGAAGAGCAGCATCTCCACGAGCCCGAAGATCCCCAGGGCGTCGAAGGAGACCGCCCAGGGATAGAGGAAGACGATCTCGATGTCGAAGACGATGAAAAGCATCGCCGTCAGGTAGTACTTGATCGGAAAGCGGCCGCCTCCGGCGGGAGTCGGGGTGGGTTCGATGCCGCACTCGTACGCTTCGAGCTTTGCCCGGTTGTACCGCTTGGGGCCGATAAGCGTGGCCATGACCACGGAGAAGATCGCAAACCCTGCCCCGAGGGCGCCGAGCACGAGGATGGGCGCGTAGGCATTCACGCTCCTCGCTCCTTCCAGTCGTCCTTGACCTGTGGACCGCATCGGGCGACCGGCTCACTGCCTCACCAAGATCGTGTACATGTGAGGCAGTTCACAAGCCCGACTGCCCCGCATCCTATGCCCGCCCCCCTGTGATCTGCGACACGGGGTACGACAACGGCTTTGTGATCTCCACCACCTGACGAAGGATCATGAAGTCGTATGAGCGGTGATCTTCGTACGCGAAGCGGCCGAGTGATCACGAGACGTGACATTCGATGGTGTTACTGCTGGTCAAAGGCGTGCCGCGCTATCAATCGACGCCCCGTACAAGCAAATTGGCGGTGGGATGCATCGAGGTGATAAGGGCACCGGCCGGGATCGAGCACCGCCCGCACGGAGGGGCGGCGAGGACCGATGTGGACATGTGCACGCATTCACGAACTTCCGGATCGCGCATCCGGAGAGCACCCGTCCGCCGATCCGCCCGTCCGGTCGTCGACTCGCCGGCCGCGGACGCCCACGCGAATGACGGGCGCGAGGGTTGCCCGTCCCGGCGGAGTCGTCCTGTGACCTGCGCCACGCGGCCCCGCCCCCCGGAAAGCCGGGCTTGGCCATCGGTGTGAACGGATGGTAAGCGACGGGCAATTCGGGCGTATTACCGAAAGGCAGTGATCACGGGCCTGACGGCGGACGCCCGGTTTGCCCGTTACGGCGTCAATAAAGGCGCTCAGAAAGCGGATTCACAGATTCCGAACGTAACTGTGTCGCAACACACGTTTCTTGATGGGACCCCTACAGCCCTGATAGCGCTAGTACCCATGTCCCACACCGCTCACATACCCAGCCACCGGAAGCCCCGCCAGCGCGCCTCGAAGTCGGCACTGCGAGCCGGAGTTGCCGGTGGCGTCCTCAGCACCATCGCGGTCGCGGGTGCCGCCGGTCCGGCCCAAGCCGAGCCGGTGACCCAGACGATCGAGATGCCCACCATCACGTCCGGCTTCTCCACCGCTGTGGCCGCCTCCGCCCAGGCCACGCAGCAGGTCGCCCTCGACCTGGAGACGCAGGCCGACGAGGACGCCGCGGCCGAGAAGGCCGCGAAGACGGCCAAGAAGGCGCACGCCGAGGCCGTCCGCAAGGCCGAGGCGAAGAAGAAGGCCGAAGCCGCCGCCAAGGCGAAGGCCGAGGCAGAGGCCGAGGAGCGCGCCGAGCGCGCCTCCCGGACCTCCGAGCGCACGACGCTCAGCGCCTCCTCGGGCTCCTCCGACTCGGGCAGCTCCGCCTCCGCGCCCTCCTCCTCCTCGAACTCCTCCTCCTCGAACGTGAGCGGCTCCGCCGCCTCCATCGTGGCGTTCGCCAAGGCGCAGGTCGGCGACGCCTACGTGTCCGGCGGCACCGGCCCCAACGCGTGGGACTGCTCGGGTCTGGTCCAGGCCGCCTACCGCACGGCGGGCATCGACCTGCCGCGCGTCTCGCAGTCCCAGTCGACCGCCGGCACCCAGGTCTCCCTGGACAACCTCCAGCCCGGCGACATCCTCTACTGGGGTGGCGCGGGCAGCGCGTACCACGTCGCGATCTACATCGGTGGCGGCGAGTTCGTCGGTGCGCAGAACTCCAGCACCGGCACGGTGCAGCGCTCCATGGACTACGACCGGCCGACCGGCGCGGTCCGCGTTCTCTGATTCACAAGCGCCCGCCGGCGCTGAGGTCGACAGCCTCTGAGGGCCGCCGCTCCCCCGCTCGGGGGCGGCGGCCCTTCGCCGTCGTCGCGGCGACGAGCAGGGCCAGGACCATCAGCAGGGCGCTCACCCAGACCGGAGCCCGGTAGCCGAACCCGGCGTCCAGGGCCAGGCCGCCCGCCCACGGGCCCACCGTCGCCCCCAGGTTGAACGCGGTCGTCGAGCCCGCGCCGGCCAGCGTCGGGGCCCCGGACGCGAGGCCCAGGACCCGGGTGATGAGGGCGGTGCCCGTACCGAAGGCGAGCATCCCGAGCAGCGGGACCAGCGCCAGGGCGAGCACCGGGCTGCCCGCCGCGAGGGCGAGTGCCGCCCAGCCGAGGGTGAGGGCGGTCATGCCCGTGGCGACGACGGCGACCGGGCGGGCGTCGGCGAACCGGCCCGCCACCGTGACCCCGGCGAACGAGCCCGCCCCGAAGAGCGCCAGGGACACCGGCACCCAGCCCGCGCCCAGGCCGGTCTCCCTGGTGAGGAGCGGCTCCAGGTAGGAGAACGCGCAGAAGGTCGCGCCCTGCACGAGGGCCATCGTGAGCAGGACCGGCCGCAGCCGGGGGCCGGTCAGCGCGCGCAGTTCGTCCCGTACGGGTACGGGAGCGGCGCCCGTGTCCGTGCCCCGGCCGCCCGGGATGGAGCGCAGGACCGCGAGGACGGCGGGCAGCGAGACGAGGGCGACCGCCCAGAAGGCCGACCGCCATCCCCAGTGCTCGCCGAGCAGCGCGCCCGCCGGTACGCCGACCACGCAGGCGACCGTGACGCCGCCGACCACCACGGCGGTGGCCCGGCCCTTCAGCCGGTCCGGGACCATCGAGACGGCGGTGGTCAGCGCGACCGCCCAGAAGCCCGCGTTGGCGAGGGCCCCGACGAAGCGGGTCGCGAGGAGCACGCCGTAGCTCGGGGTGAGTGCGCCGACGACATGGACGGCGACGAACACCGCGAGGAAGAGGAGCAGGGCGCGACGGCGGGGCCAGGCGCGGCTGGAGAGCGCCATCAGGGGCGCGCCGACCACCATCCCGACGGCGAAGGCGGAGGTGAGGAGGCCGGCGGCGGAGAGGGAGACGTCGAGGTCGGCGGCGATGCCCGAGACGAGCCCGGACAGCATGAACTCGGAGGTGCCCTGGGCGAAGACCGCGAGCCCGAGGACGTAGACAGCGATGGGCATGGGTGGAAAGCCCCTTGGACGGAACCGTCGGGTGGACAGACAGACCGGGATGCGGGGATACGGGCGCGCGGACGCCCGCCGGTGGTCCGGCGGGGCGGCGCGGAGAAGTGCCCGGCGGTGACGATCGGCCGGGGCACGGAGAGGTGCCCGGCGGTGAGGATCGGCCGGCGGCACGAACTCCGCGTACGGCGCTGCTTCGGCGCGTACGCGAGAGGGAACGGCCCGTACCCGCGGTGAGCCGGGGGGCGTGGAACCGTGACGAAGGGGCCGGTGACCCGTGGGTCAGCCGGCGACGCTCAGCACGAACACGGCCACCGGCGCACCGGTGGCCGGAGTCTGTCGGACTCGGGGCTGGTCATGACGAGGAGGCTACCGGCCGGGCGGCTGGGCTTCCAGCGGTTTCCCGGGCCGGAGAGCCGCGGTCCTGAGGGCCGCCGTCGGAAGGGCCGCCCGTCCGCAGGGCCGCCGTCCCGAAGAACGGCGTCCCGAGGATCGCCCGTCCGGATCAGCGGCGGCGGGGGCGGCGGTTGGTCCGCTCCGGCTCCTTGGCCGAGGTGGTGGGCGCGGGCGGCGCGTCGTACGGGGCGTCGAAGTCCTCGTCCTCGTCCGTCGCGGTCAGGTCCACGGCGAAGCGGGGCTCCAGGAAGAGCCCGTGGTGCTGGGGCAGGGAGGCGGTGGTCATGGCTGTCTGTCCTTGGGGTCGAGCAGCGCTGTATCGGCTTGGTCCGTACCCCGCCGGCCTGCGTTCGGTGTGAGCGTGCGTCAAGAAGAGTGGTACGCACCGCGTGCCGCCGCTACGGGCGGGGCGGGCGCCGGCCGGTCCGGACTGCCGATGACCGGGGGGCGCGCAAATCATCGCACACGATCACCTGGGGAGTTGGGGATTAACCGCCGACGTGAGGCGGAGTTCCGGGATCCGGAGGCGTCAGGGGACGACGCGGAAGTGCGTGGTCAGCCGCCGGTCCTCGCCCAGGACGTGGAACGCCAGCCCCGGCGGCTGGTCCCGGTCCGCCGGGCGGTCTCCCTCCCAGGGCATGCGCAGGGTCCAGGTGACGGCGGGGCCGACGATCAGCGGGCGGCCCCCGAAGACCGAGGCGGCGGCCGTGTGGGCGTGCCCGGTGAGGACGGCGACGACCCGCGGGTGGGCGGCGAGCAGGGCGGCGAGCCGCTCGGGCTCCTGGAGCATCCCGGAGTCCGGCAGCGGGTGGTGGAGTTCGACGGGCGGCTGGTGGAAGGCGATCAGCGCGGGGACGTCGTCGGGCAGCCCGTCGAGCGTGGCGTCGATCCAGGCCAGCGTCTCCGGGGCGAGGCGCCCCTCGTCGCGGCCGGGGATCGTGGAGTCGCACATCAGGACGGCGCACCCGGCGATGCGGTGGACCCGGTTGACGGGTGCGGTGTCGGGGGCTTCCCCGAGGAACGCCTTGCGGTAGGCGGGCCGGGCGTCGTGGTTGCCCGGGCAGGCGAGCACGGGAAACGGCGCGTCGAGCAGGCGTACGGCCTCCTCGTACTCGGCCTCGGTCGCGTGGTCGGCGAGGTCCCCGGTGACCAGCAGCGCGTCGACCGGGTGCGGCAGGGCCCGCAGATGGTCCATGACGCGGGCGGTCCGCCGGGTCGCGCGGTCACTGCCGTCCAGGTGCAGATCGCTGATCTGAGCAAGCAACATGAGCAGCACTCCCCCGTCTAACGTTTATTTCCATTCTTCCGTTAGGACTCTAGGGTGGGAGGCGCGGACGTTCAAGAGGCGGCCGCGGACGTTCAAGAGGCGGCGGAGGGAGCGGGCAGTGGCGCAGCGGCCCGTGATGGAGCTGGTGAGCACCATCCGTCACGACGGGGACGGCGGGGCCCTCGACGACCTGGAAACGGTCCGGGGAGCGATCCGCTGGCTCCAGCGGCAGCCCGGCCTGCCGGCCGCCGCCACCGGGGACCCGGTCGCCGACGAGGAGCTACGGGCCGCGGTCGTCGGTGTACGGCGGGCCGTGCGGGCCCTGTTCGCCCGGGTGGTCAGCCCGGCCCCGCCCAGTCGGGCCGACGCCCACCGCCTG
This sequence comes from Streptomyces sp. NBC_01116, assembly GCF_041435495.1. Classification (NCBI taxonomy): domain Bacteria; kingdom Bacillati; phylum Actinomycetota; class Actinomycetes; order Kitasatosporales; family Streptomycetaceae; genus Streptomyces; species Streptomyces sp. NBC_01116. The sequence continues at coordinate 5,052,021 of NZ_CP108644.1, read as the reverse complement.
ATGCCCGCCGACGAGGCCCTGGCCCTCCTCAACGCGGCCGCCGCCCGGGAGCCCGTGGCCCCCCAGCTGCACTGGCCGGACGAAGGGCCCCCGGCGGCCCGCCTGTTGTCGGCCGAGGACGATCCGGGCGTACGGCTGGTCGCGGCGCTGGCACGGGACGCCGTCGACTTCCTGAGCGGCCCGGAGCGCGAGCGGCTGCGGGCGTGCCACGCGCCGCGCTGCGTACGGTATTTCGTCCGGAGCCACGGGCGGCAGGAGTGGTGCAAGCCCTCCTGCGGCAACCGGGCCCGGGTGGCCCGCCACTACGAACGCACGCGTGCGGCGGACCCCTCGTGAGACGTCCCGAGCGGCCTCAGGCCTTCGGGGCCACCTTCGACAGGCCGTTGATGATGCGGTCCATCGCGTCGCCGCCCTGCGGGTCGGTCAGGTTGGCCAGCATCTTCAGGGTGAACTTCATCAGCAGCGGGTGGGTCAGGCCGCGCTGGGTGGCGATCTTCATGATCTTCGGGTTGCCGATCAGCTTCACGAAGGCGCGGCCCATCGTGTAGTAGCCGCCGTAGGTCTCCTTGAGCACCTTCGGGTAGTTGTTCAGGGCCAGTTCGCGCTGGGCGGGCGTGGCGCGGGCGTGGGCCTGGACGATGACGTCGGCCGCGATCTGGCCCGACTCCATGGCGTACGCGATGCCCTCGCCGTTGAACGGGTTGACCATGCCGCCCGCGTCGCCGACGAGGAGGAGGCCCTTGGTGTAGTGCGGCTGGCGGTTGAAGGCCATCGGGAGGGCCGCGCCGCGGATCGGCATCGTCATGTTGTCCGGGGTGTAGCCCCAGTCCTCCGGCATCGAGGCGCACCAGGCCTTGAGGACCTCGCGCCAGTCCAGCTCCTTGAAGGCGGAGGAGGAGTTGAGGATGCCGAGGCCCACGTTGGAGGTGCCGTCGCCCATCCCGAAGATCCAGCCGTAGCCGGGCAGCAGCCGGTCCTCGGAACCGCGCTTGTCCCACAGCTCCAGCCAGGACTCCAGGTAGTCGTCGTCGTGGCGGGGCGAGGTGAAGTAGGTGCGCACGGCGACGCCCATGGGGCGGTCCTCGCGGCGGTGCAGGCCCATCGCCAGGGAGAGCCGGGTGGAGTTGCCGTCGGCGGCGACGACGAGCGGGGCGTGGAAGGTGACCGGGGTCTTCTCCTCACCGATCCTCGCCTCGACGCCGGTGATGCGGCCGGTGCGCTCGTCCCTGATGGGCGCGCCCACGTTGCAGCGCTCGTACAGCCGGGCGCCGGCCTTCTGCGCCTGCCGGGCCAGCTGCTCGTCGAAGTCGTCGCGCTTGCGGACCAGGCCGTAGTCCGGGTAGGAGGCGAGGTCCGGCCAGTCCAGCTGGAGCCGGACACCGCCGCCGATGATGCGCAGGCCCTTGTTGCGCAGCCAGCCCGCCTCCTCGGAGATGTCGATCCCCATGGAGACGAGCTGTTTCGTGGCGCGGGGCGTGAGCCCGTCGCCGCAGACCTTCTCGCGGGGGAAGGCGGTCTTCTCCAGGAGCAGGACGTCGAGTCCGGCCTTGGCGAGGTAGTAGGCGGTCGTGGAGCCGGCTGGGCCCGCTCCGACGACGATCACGTCCGCGCTGTGCTCGGAGAGGGGCTCGGTCACGGTCGGATCTCCCGAAGACTCGAATTCGCGTGCCGCGCGGCACATGTCCCGTGCAGTCTATGGGGGCCTGCGAACCGACCCTCCGAAGGGCTCCCTCATGTCGACAGCACCTGTCACGCCTCCGGCTTCGGCTCCCGCCGTACACCTCCGTGTTCCGACCGACGAGGACGCCCTGACCTGGCACCGGGTCTTCGACGACCCGCAGGTCATGGAGTTCGTCGGCGGCCGGAGCGCGGAGCTGTCCGCGTACGAGGAGCTGACCGCGCGCCAGCGGCGGCACGACGCGGAGCTGGGCTACTGCCTGTGGACCGTCACGGACGAGGAGGACGCCGTCCTCGGCTTCACCGGGGCGCAGCCGTGGCCGCACACGCATTACGGGCCGGTCGGCGCGATCGAGATCGGCTGGCGGCTGGGGCGTGCGGCGTGGGGCCGGGGCTACGCCACGGCCGCGGCCCGCACCACGCTGGAGCGGGTGCGGGCGGCGGGGGTGGGCGAGGTCGTCGCGATGGTCCACTCGCGCAACGCCCGGTCGATGGCGGTCGCGGAACGGCTCGGGATGCGGCGCGCCGAGTCGTACCCCACTCCGCGCGGGCAGGAGGCCGTCTGCTTCCGCCTGGAGCTGTGAGGCCCCGGGGGCCGACTCAGGCGCGGGTGGCCCGGTGCAGGGCCACCACGCCGCCGGTCAGGTTGCGCCAGGCGACCTTCGACCAGCCGGCCTTCTGGAGCAGTGCGGCGAGGGCGGGCTGGTCGGGCCAGTCGCGGATGGACTCGGCGAGGTAGACGTACGCGTCCGGGTTGGAGGACACCGCGCGGGCGGCCGGCGGGATCGCCCGCATCAGGTACTCCGTGTAGACCGTGCGGAACGGGGTCCAGGTCGGCTGGGAGAACTCGCAGATCACGACCCGGCCGCCGGGCTTCGTCACCCGGTACAGCTCGCGCAGCGCGACCTCGGTGTCCTGGATGTTGCGCAGCCCGAAGGAGATCGTGACGGTGTCGAACGTCTCGTCCTTGAACGGCAGCCTCATCCCGTCGCCCGCGGTGAACGGCATCCAGGGGTGGCGCTCCTTGCCGACCCTGAGCATGCCGAGCGAGAAGTCGCACGGCACGACGTAGGCGCCCGCCTTCACGAAGGGCTGCGAGGAGGTCGCCGTACCGGCCGCGAGGTCGAGGATCTTCTGCGCGGGGCGGGCGTCGACCGCCGCCGCGACCGCCTTGCGCCACAGCCGGGCCTGGCCGAGCGAGATCACGTCGTTGGTCAGGTCGTAGTTGGCCGCCACACCGTCGAACATCGAGGCGACTTCGTGCGGCTGCTTTTCCAGGGAGGCTCGGGTCACCCGTCCATTCAAGCAGCCCGGCCGCGGGGATCAGTGGGGGCGGTCTCCCGCGATCGCGACACGTTCGGCGACCCGGCGGTGCGGGGCGTAGTCGTTGACCGCGTAGTGCTGGGTGGCCCGGTTGTCCCAGAACGCGACGTCGCCGGCGCGCCAGGAGAACCGCACCTGGTACTCCGGGGCGTGCGCCTGCTGGAAGAGCAGCCGCAGCAGCCGGTCGCTCTCCTCCCGCCCGAAGCCCACGATCCGGGTGGTGAACGAGGCGTTGACGAAGATCGTGCGGCGGCCGGTGACCGGGTGGCGGCGCACCACCGGGTGCTCGACCGGCGGGAACCGCTCCTGGTGCGCCGCCAGCCGCTCCGGCGGGAAGAAGCGGGAGAAGCCGGGGATGAAGTCGTGCACCGCCCGCGCCCCCTCGATGCGCTCCTTCACCTCCTGGGGGAGGTTGTCGTAGGCGGCGGCCATGTCGGCCCACAGCGTGTCGCCGCCCGCCGGCGGGACCTCGCGGAGCTGGAGGACCGCGCCGAGGGCGGGGCGCTCGCGGAAGGTGACGTCCGCGTGCCAGATGTTCTCGAAGGTGGGGACGGTGCTGCGGTCGAGACGGGCGACCTCGGGGTCGTCGCCGGTGGCGAGCAGCGGGTTGGTCTCCAGCTCGCCCCAGTGCCCGGCGAACGCGCGCTGCTGGTGCGAGGTGAGGTGCTGGTCGCGGAAGAACAGCACCTTCCACTCCAGCAGTGCCCGGTCCAGCTCGGCGCGCAGGGCCGCCTCCAGCGGGCGGGACAGGTCGACGCCGTGGATCTCCGCGCCGATGACCCGGCCGAGCGGAACCAGCCGGAAGCGCTCGTACGGGAGGTCGGGCCGGCCCTCCGGGACCCGGCGCAGCTCGCGCGGGCCCTCGTACAGGCCGTCGGCGGGCACGCGGTGTTCGCGCAGGACGGGGGCGGGGGGCGGGGTGGTGATGGTCATGGTCCTTCTCCTCTCGGTGTACGGGGCCGGGTCAGCGGGCCGCGTTGCGCACCGCCGTGCCGATCTCGGCGCGCAGCGCGGCGTACGCGGGCAGTCCGCGCAGTTCGTCGGGGTCGGCTCCGGTGCGGGGCAGGTCGATGGGGAGGTCCAGGGCGACGGTCCCCGGACGGTTGGTGAGGACGATCGCGCGGGTGCCGAGGAAGACCGCCTCGTCCACGCTGTGGGTGACGAAGACGGAGGTGGTCCCGGTCTCGGCGCTCACCGTGCGCAGGTCCTCCTGGAGCCGTTCCCGGGTGAGGGCGTCGAGCGCGGCGAACGGCTCGTCCAGCAGCAGGAGCCGTTTGCCGCCCGCCAGGGCGCGGGCGATGGCGACGCGCTGCTGCTGGCCGCCGGAGATCTGCCAGATGCGGCGGCGGGCGGTGCCCGCGAGGCCGACGCGCTCCAGCAACTCCGCGGTCCGCTCGGCCCGTTCGGCCCGGGGCACACCCGCGTACCTCAACGCCAGGCCGATGTTGTCGCCGACCGTGCGCCAGGGGAAGAGTCGCGGCTGCTGGAAGACGATGCCCGCCCGGCCGCCGGGGTCGGGGCGCTCGCCGAACACCTCCACCGCGCCCTCGGTGGCGTGCTCGAAGCCCGCGACCAGCCGCAGCAGGGTGCTCTTGCCGCAGCCGGAGGGGCCGACGAGGACCAGGAACTCACCGGCCGGGATCTCCAGGGAGAGGGGACCGAGTGCGGTCACCGCGTCCGCGCCCCGGCCGTAGGAATGCCGGACGTCCCGTACGGAGACGACGGACCCGGCCTCGTGGGCCTCGTGGGCCTCGTGGGCCTCGTGGGCCTCGTGGGCCTCCGGAGCCGAGGGCTCCGGGGCCAGGGTCTTCCCGGTGTCAGGGGCTGACGGCATCGCTGAGCCCTTCCGCGTGGATGGCCCCGCGCAGGGCCTCGATGTCCGGTGCGGCGTCGATCTGCTTCTGGTCGACGAGGAACCGGGCGGCGCTGTGCAGGTTGTCGGCCAGGCCGCCGGGCTTGCCGGGGGTGCCGAGCCACTTGGCGTCGGCCTGCTCGGCGGGCTTGAGGAAGATGCCCTGCTTCAGCTGGGAGCCCGCCTCGGCCGGGCTGATGCCGAGCTGCTTGCCCACGGACGCCGAGGCGGCGTCGGGGTCGTCGTGGATCAGGTCCAGCGCCCGGGCCTGCGCTGTGCGCCAGGCGGGCAGGACGTCCGGGTGGGCCTTGAGGAAGGCGGTGGAGGCGACGCCGAGGTCCAGGGTCGGCTTGCCGTCGGCGGCGAGTTCGCGGCTGGAGACGATCACCTTGCCGGTCTTCTTCAGCTCCTCCAGTGTCGGCAGCCAGACGTACGTGGCGTCGATGTCGCCGCGTGTCCAGGCGGCCAGGATGTCCTGCGGTTCGAGGTCGAGGAGCTGGACCTTCGAGGCGTCCACCCCGGCCCGGTCGAGCGCGGCGAGCAGGCTGTAGTGGGAGGTGGAGCTGAACGGGGTGGCGACCTTCTTGCCCTCCAGGTCCTTCACCGAGGAGACCTTGGAGCCGTTGCGGGCGACCAGCGCCTCGTTGTCCCCGGCGACGTCGAGCACCCAGGTCACCTCGTACGGGATGTTCAGCGGCGCGGAGAGCCCCCGGGCCACCGGGCTGGACCCGATCGCGGCGAGGTCCACGGACCCGGCGACGAAGGCGGTGTTGATGCTGGCCCCGGAGTCGAACTTGGTCCACTTGACCCGGTATCCGGGGAGCGCCTTCTCCAGCCAGCCCTTCTCCTTGACGATCAGGTCGCCGCTGGGGAACGCCTGGTAGGCGATGCGTATCGTCTTGCCGCCGTCGCCCCCGTCGCCGGAGCCGCCCTGGCCGCACGCGGTCATCGCCAGCAGGGAGCCCAGGGCCGCGGCGAGGGAGGCGATGCGGAGCGGGCCGCGTGATCGGGGCATTGTGGGTGTCCTTCGTACGAGAGGGGAGGTGGGTGGACGGGAGGAGCGGGCCGGTCAGGTGTGGCCGCGCCACGGGGCGAGCCGGTCCGACAGGAGGCGCAGGGCCGCGTCGATGAGCAGCCCGGAGAGGCCGATGGCGAAGAGGCCGAGCACGACGGTGTCGGACTGGTTGTAGCGCTGTGCGTCGCGGATCAGGCCGCCGATCCCCGGGAGCCCGTTGACGGTCTCGGCGGCGACGACGGAGGAGTACGCGATGCCGAAGGCGAGCCGGACGCCGACGAGGATCTCGGGCAGCGCCGAGGGCAGCACGACGGAGGTGACGACCTGTCCGCGCCGGGCGCCGATCGCGCGGGCCGCCTCGACCAGGGCCGTCGGCGCGGACGCCACGGCGGAGGCGGTGGCGACGGCGACCGGCGGCATCGCCGCGATCGCCAGCAGCCAGAGCTTCGGCGCCTCGTCGATGCCGAACCAGATGATCAGCAGGCTGAAGTAGGCGAGCGGGGGCAGGGTCCGCAGGAACGCCACCGCGGGCTCCAGCACCACCCGCACCCACGGCAGCGTCCCCATGAGGACACCGGCCACGAGGCCCGCGACCACGCCCGCCCCGGCCCCGACGAAGATCCGGCGCAGGCTGATCCCGAGGTGTTCGATCAGGGTGTGGCCCTGGTAGCCCCGGACGCCGTCGTGGGTACCGGAGGTCTCCAGCAGGGCCTTCCACACGGCGGCGGGCGAGGGCACCAGCACCGGTGACCACAGCTGGAGCGCGGTCACCAGCTGCCAGAGGCCGAGCAGCACGGCGAGCGCGAGGACGCGCAGGCCGATACGGCGCAGCAGGGCGGCACGTTCGGGACGGCGACGGACGCCGCCTGCAGCGGCCGGCGGGACCGGCGTCACGGGTCCGGCGGGCTCCGCGGGTTCGGCGGTCCGTTTCCGCACGGACGGGGAGGTCGGCATGGAGGGGTCTCCGGAGTCATGGAGCGTCGCCGGACCTGCGGACAGGCCGGAGGGAGGGGAGGGTGGACGGCCGCCCCGGGAACGCGAGGACGCGAGGGGCGGGGACCGGGTGCGGAGAAGGCGCGGGAGACGCGGAAGGCGCGGCTGCCGGGGACGACGCGCTCAGGCGTCACAGGGGCATCACTGAGGATGCCGCGGCAGGCTCAACAACAAGCGCTGGAGACGCGGCAGAGATCGATGGGGAGGCACTCCACCAGAAAACGATCGACTGTCACGGGCGCTGTTCTAGCACAGCGCTTCACGCGGACACCAGGCTCCGCCAGGAAGTGAGACACCCCGGGACCGTTGCGTGGAACGGTGGCACCGGTGCGTGGAGCGGCGGGCGCCCATCGAGTAGCCGACCGAACAGCAGACCGGGGGCCCGGCCGGCACCCCCCTCGAACTGATCTTCACTTCTCTTCAACCTTTTCGGCACACGGGTGCTCTGTAAGGGGTGGGAGTCCGCCCAGGGGGCGGACTCCGGGGGAGCACGGAAGCGCGAGGAGAGAGGAGGGCGGATGCATGCCGGCAGGTGCTGAGCCCGCCATGGCCGACGGCGAGGGCGCCGCGTTCGAGGCGTACGCGCGGGCCGGGCAGCGCCGGCTGTACCGGACGGCCTACCTGCTGTGCGGAGACGTCGAGGGCGCGCAGGACCTGACGCAGACGACGCTCGCCAAGCTGTTCCAGCACTGGCGGAAGGCGAGCCGGGCGGACAACCTCGACGCCTACGCCAAGACCGTGCTCGTCCGCACCTTCGTGGCCGAACGCCGCCGCACCGTCACCGATCTGCTCGCCCACGGACGCAACGCGCCCCGCCCGCAGCCCAATCCCGCACCGGGCGCCGACCTCCGGGTCACGCTGCTCGCCCTGCTCGCCGAACTCCCGCCCCGCGCACGGGCGATGGTCGTCCTGCGCTACTGGGACGACCTGAGCGTGGAGACCGTGGCCTCCTTGCTGCGGTGCAGCGAGTCGACGGTGAAGAGCCAGTGCTCGCGTTCTCTCGTCCGACTGCGCGCCCGGATGGGCGACGCCCAGCTCTACTCCACCGGAAGCTGAGGGCCGGTCATGATCCCCGAACCGCACGAGCACCTGCCGCCCCGCACGCACGACGAAGAGCTGTTCCGCGAAGCCCTGCACCGGACCGCGGGCCCGCTGTCCCTCCAGCCCGACCTGGTCCCCGACGCCGTCCGGGAGGGGCACCGACGGCGGGCCAGGACCCGGGCGTTCGCGGTCGCGGGCACCTTCGTCGCGGTCACCGCCGTGACCCTGGGCCTCGCCGTGCTCGGCCCCTGGCTGCCGGCCGGACCCGACGCGGGGCCCGCGGCGCCCGCCGGCCCGTCCCTCTCCCTGCCCGCGCCCACCCCGTCCCCCCAACGTACGGAGCCACGCACCGACATGCCGAGCCCCACGTCCACCCCCGTGCCCACGGACACCGCGCCCGTGCCCCCGGCGCCCCCCTTCTCCACGCCCTCCCCGTCGGTCCCGACCGGTCTCGGCCCCGAGGAGGCCCAGCGGCTGGAGGACTTCCGGCAGCAGGCGGCCGGGGCGCTGGACGCCCTGCTGCCCGCGTCGGTCGGGACGGTCCTGCCGGTCGGCGGCGGCCCGGAGAGCTATCAGGGGCGGCGCGGCTCCATCGTGCACGCCGTCCTCCTGGCGGTGCGTCCGGAGTCGGGGGGCCCGGCGCCCGCCTGTCGCGACATCCCGGAGAAGGGGCTGACCTGCGAGGACCTCACCCTGGACGACGGCACGCCCGCCCGCGTGTACCGGCAGCCCGCCGAGGGCCGGACGGGCACGGAGGTCTCGCTCCAGTACCGTTCCGGCCGCAGCACGGTGGCCCTGTCCGTCTCGCCCGCGCCGTCCGGGGCGGGCGGCGCTCCCGTCACCGCCGGGGACCTGGTCCGGGTCGTCCAGAGCCCGCGGTTCCGGGAGCTGATCGCGTACGCCGACGCGAACCCGGTGCCGCTGAGCGGGGCCGCCTCGTGACGCGCCGCCGGCCCACGGGCACCCTGCCGCGCGCGTACGGCGAACCGGACCGCGACGAGGACACGTTCCGGCTGCGCGTGCCGCCGCCCCGGGCCCCTGCCCCCGCACCGGGCCGCGCGCGGTCGTCGGCCCGCTCGCTGGTGCGGCGCAGACGCCGCGACCGGCGCCGGGCGGCCTCGCTCGCCGTGCTGGCCCTCGTGGCCGTCGCGGGCACGGCCCTGCTGGTCGGCCGTCCCTGGGAGGGCGGGGGCGGCCCGGCGGACGCGTCGGCGCCGGACTCGTCCCGGACGGCCCCGGCGGGCGGACCGGACAACGCGTCGGAGCCGCTGGAGGACCCTCCTCCGTCCACTCCCCCGCCGTCCCCCTCCGCGACCGCCTCGGCCTCGGACGGGAAGGACGGCGACGTCCGGGCCGAGGACATCCCCGCCTCGGGTCCCGGCACGTTCACCGTGGCCCGTGCGGGAGTCGACGCGAAGGGCAGGGGCAGCGCCTACCGGGTCGAGGTGGAGGACGGCAGCGGCGTCGACCCCGACCGGGCCGCCGAGGAGATAGCCGCCGTTCTCGCCCATCCGCGCGGCTGGAGCCACGACGGCGATCACACGTTCCGTCAGGTCGCCGGCGGACCGGCCGGGCTGGTGATCAAGATCGCCACCCCGGCGACGACGGACCGGATCTGCGGCGAGTACGGCCTGAGGACGCGCGGCGAGGTCAACTGCCGGGGCGGCGAGAAGGTGATGGTCAACCTGAAGCGCTGGCAGCTCGGTTCGCCGCAGTTCGACGGGCCCGTGTCGGAGTACCGGGCGCTGATCGTCAACCACGAGGTCGGCCACTGGCTGGGGCGCGGCCACGAGACCTGCCCGGGGAAGGGGCGCCCCGCGCCCGCGATGATGCAGCAGATCGACGGGTTGAAGGGCTGCGTCGCCAACGCCTGGCCGTACGACGCGAAGGGACGCTACCTGGGCGGCCCGAAGGTGCCGTGAGCCTCCCGCGGTGAGCCGGCCCCCCGTCTCAGCGGGCGCGGTGCACGAGCCGCCCCGCGAGGACCGTCGCCACGCAGGCGCGCGCCCCGCCCGCGCGGAGGGCCGCCTCGTCGGGGACGTCGAAGGCCGCGAGGTCCGCCCGGCCGCCCACCGTCAGCGGGGCGCCCGCCGTGCCGACCAGGTCGCCGCCCGCGGCGAAGGGGTCCAGGTCCGAAGGGCCGGGGGGCGTGGGCGACGGCGGGAGCCGGACGAGGCCCGACCGGGCGACGGCCGTGCGCAGGGCGAGGTCCTCCGTGTCGAGGGGGCCCGCCAGGTGCGTCGTGCCGTGCCGCAGCATTCGCTGGAGCCCGCGCCGGACGCTGCCGGCCCGCCGGGCCGGGTCCATCGTCGCCGCCAGCCGCTCGAACGCCTCGCCCCGGAGCGGGAGTTCGCCCAGCTCGTCGGCCTCGCGGGGGTCGGGGTGGTAGCAGCGGGTGAGCAGCTCGCGGGCCCGGTCCTGGCGCAGTCCGGGCGTGAGGAGACCGGGCCAGCGGCGGACCCGGGCCGCCGGGTGCGCGGCGGTGACCTCCTCGTAGGGGCCGAGGGCCGCGATCCGGTCGCCGTCCACCGCCACCGCACCGTCCACGACGGGCGCCGCGCCGACCGGGAGGAGCAGGGGCGCGGCGTGAATCGTCAGCATGGATACGTCAGTTGGCGTTGAGGAGCTTCAGCTCCGGGTGGGCCGTGCCGCCCTCGATCGCGGTGGAGGAGATGTGCGAGACCACGCGCTCGTCGACCGGGTCCATCGCCGGGTCGTCGTGCACGACGAGGTGCTCGTACGTCGTGGCGCGCTGCGCGGGGACCCGGTCCGCCTTGCGGATCAGGTCGATGATCTCCAGCCGGTTGGAGCGGTGCTTGGCGCCGGCCGAGGAGACGACGTTCTCCTCCAGCATGATCGAGCCGAGGTCGTCCGCGCCGTAGTGCAGCGACAGCTGGCCGACCTCCTTGCCGGTGGTCAGCCAGGAGCCCTGGATGTGGGCGACGTTGTCCAGGAAGAGCCGGGCGATGGCGATCATCCGCAGGTACTCGAAGAGCGTGGCCTGCGTCTGGCCCTTCAGCTTGTTGTTCTCCGGCTGGTAGGTGTACGGGATGAAGGCGCGGAAGCCGCCCGTGCGGTCCTGGACGTCCCGGATCATCCTCAGGTGCTCGATGCGCTCGGCGTTGGTCTCGCCGGTGCCCATCAGCATGGTGGAGGTGGACTCGACGCCGAGGCCGTGCGCGATCTCCATGATCTCCAGCCACCGCTCGCCGGACTCCTTGAGCGGGGCGATGGCGGTGCGCGGCCGGGCGGGCAGCAGCTCGGCGCCGGCGCCGGCGAAGGAGTCGAGCCCGGCGGCGTGGATCCGGCTGATGGCCTCCTCGGCGGAGACCTTCGAGATCCGGGCCATGTGCTCGATCTCGGAGGCGCCCAGCGAGTGGATGACCAGCTGCGGGTACGCCTTCTTGATCGCGGAGAAGTGCTCCTCGTAGTACTCGACGCCGAAGTCCGGGTGGTGGCCGCCCTGGAACATGATCTGGGTGCCGCCCAGCTCCACGGTCTCCGCGCAGCGGCGCAGGATGTCGTCGAGGTCCCGGGTCCAGCCCTTGGCGGTGTCCTTGGGCGGGGCGTAGAAGGCGCAGAACTTGCAGGCCGTCACGCACACGTTGGTGTAGTTGATGTTCCGCTCGATGATGTACGTCGCGATGTGCTCCGTACCGGCGTAGCGGCGGCGGCGGGCGCCGTCGGCGGCGGCGCCCAGCGCGTGCAGGGGCGCGGACCGGTAGAGGTCGAGCGCCTCCTCCGGGGTGATCCGACCGCCTTCGGCGGCTCGGTCGAGGACGGGCTGAAGGTCGGCCTTCTCGGTCACCGGGCTGTCACCTTTCGGCGGTTTTACTGACGTTCCTCGGACCGATCCAGCCTACGCCAGCCCGTGACGCCGTCAGCCGCCGGACCGGGTGAGCTCGCCGTACGGGAGACCCGCGGCGCGTTCCTTCGAGCGGTAGTCCAGGGTGCCGTCGCCGGTGAGGCGGAAGACCACGTCCGCCTCGGTGCTGGTGCACAGGCCCGGTGTGCTGGGGCGGTCCGGGTCGGTCCGCTCGCGGATGTTCAGCTCCTTCGCGGTGCCGGAGGCGAGGGTGCCGACGCTGTTGCAGGTGACGGTGATACCGAGCTGGGAGATCGTCGTGCTCATCCGGACGACCCGCTCGCCGCGTTTCCCCTCGGTGAAGACCGCGGTGAGCGTACCGTGCGGCTGACCGGTGGTCCTCTCGGTGACCGGCCCCTTCCAGGTGCCCAGGTACGTCTTCGGCAGCTCGCCGACCTGGGCCCCGCCCGCGTCGGCGGACTCGGCGGGCGTCGGCTTCCCGGAGTCGGGCGGAGAGGCGGAGTCCGACGGGGTGGCCGCGGCGTCGTTGCCCCGGTTCCGGTCGGCGTCGCCGCTCGGGAGGAAGCCGTCGAGCAGGCCCGTGCCGAAGGTGACGACCGCGAGCGCGCCCGCCACGGCCAGGGCGACCGTGCAGCTGACACGGCGGCCCCGGCGTTCCCCGGTGGTCCGCCGGTTCTCGGCGCTGACGGTCAGGGAGAGGCGGGGGTCGCCGGCGCGCTGGCCCGGCAGCCCGTGCGCGCCGTGTGCGCCGTCGCCGCCCTGGCGGTAGGTCCCGGCGTGCGTGGGGGGCGGGGGCACGGTGGAGGCGGGCTTCCCGCGCGGAGGCGTCGGAGGCGGGGGCGGGGGCGTCCCGTAGGTGTCGTCCTGCGGATGCGGCGTCCCGTACGCGTCGTCCTGCGGGTGCGGGGTCCGGTACGGCACGTCCTGCGACGCCTCCTGGGGCACGTCCTGCGGCGCTTCCTGGGGGCGCGGTGTCCCGTACGGGGCTTCCCGCGGCGCCTCCTGCGGACGGGAGGTCCCGTACGGCGCCTCCGGCGGGCCCGGGGCGGGCGAGCCGAACGGCCCGCTCCTGCTCGGCGCGGCCGTTCCCGGGAACGCCCCCAGCGACGCGCTGCTGAACGGCACCGGCCCCGACTGCACCGGCGCGTCCTGCGGTTCCAGGTCCAGCAGCGCCACCGCGGACCGGCTCACCTCGCGCACCAGCCCGCCCGGCAGCCAGCCGCCCGCCACCATCGCCGCCGCCCCGCCGGGAGCGAGCACCCGGGCGAGATCGGCCGGGGCGGGCCGGGCCGCCGGGTCCTTGGCGAGGCAGCCCTCGACCACCTCGCGCAGTTCGCCCTCCAGGTCGCCCAGTTCGGGTTCCTCGTGGACCACCTTGTAGAGGAGTACGGCGGAGGAGTCGCCCGGGAAGGGGGCCGCGCCCGTCGCCGCGTACGCGAGGACCGCGCCCAGCGAGAAGACGTCGGCCGCGCCGGAGACGTCCCGGCCCCGGATCTGCTCGGGCGCCATGTAGCCGGGCGAGCCGACCGAGACCCCGGTGGAGGTGAGCGAGACGGTCGCGCCGAGGGCCCGTGCGATGCCGAAGTCGATGAGGCGGGGCCCGTCGAGGGCGAGCAGCACGTTGGACGGCTTCACGTCGCGGTGGACGATGCCCTGCCCGTGGACGACGGCGAGGGCCTCGGCGAGCCCCGCGCCCAGGGTGCGTACCGCGTGCTCGGGCAGCGGGCCGTGCTCGGTGATCGCCTGTGAGAGCGGCGGCCCGGCGACGTAACCGGTGGCCACCCAGGGCACCGGGGCGTCCGGGTCGGCGTCCAGGACGGGCGCGGTCCACTGGGCGCCGATGCGCCGGGCGGACTCCACCTCGCGCCGGAACCGGGCGCGGAACTGCTCGTCGAGGGCGAAGTGGGGGTGGACGACCTTGACCGCGACCGTGCGCCCGCCCGCGCTGCGGCCGAGATAGACCCGGCCCATACCGCCCGCGCCGAGCCTGCCGAGCAGCCGGTAGGAACCGATGGTGCGCGGTTCGCCCGCTTCCAGCGGCTGCATATGGACTCCCCCTGTGAACCCTGCGGACGATGGACCCGTGGACGGTAAACCCGGCGGACGGTCCGGACCCGGACCGAAGCCTAGGGGGCGCCAACGGCGCGGTCACCGGGAAACGGCCGGACCATTCCCCCTTCTCCGGTCAGGAAGGGATCTTTTCGCCCGGGGAAAGGCGCGAATGTGTTGTCGCACGGCCTCTCCCATTCCCTTTCGCGGGGACGGAAAGAGAATTCCCTCCATTCCCCGGTTCAGTCGCTCAGCCGCCCGGTCACCCGGTCACCCGGTCACTCGTTCACTCGGTCGGTCGGTCGGTCACTCAGCCGCTCAGCCGCCGAGCAGCTCCACCCGGACGTCGGCCGGGTAGCCGGTGTCCCGGCCCGTGCGGCGGGCGAACTCGCGGACGCCGGCCAGCTGGTCCGGGCCGAAGCGGAAGTCGAGCGTCGTGAAGTACCGCTCCAGCACCTCCGCGTCGAAGGCCTCCCAGCGGGCCGCCTGCTCCGCGACCTTGGTGACCTCCTCCAGGGAGAGGTCCCGGGAGGCCAGGAACGCCTCGTGGACCTGCGCCGTCCGTTCGGGGTGCGCGGCGAGGAAGTCCTTGCGGGCCGCCCAGACGGCGAAGACGAACGGCAGCCCCGTCCACTCCTTCCACATCTGGCCCAGGTCGTGGACCTGGAGCCCGAGCCGGGGGGCGTCGTGCAGGTTGGCGCGCAGCGCGGCGTCGCCGATCAGCACGGCGGCGTCCGCCTCCTGCATCATCAGCCCCAGGTCGGGCGGGCAGGTGTAGTAGTCGGGGCGCACGCCGTAGCGCTCGGCCAGCAGCAGCTGCGCCAGCCGCACCGAGGTGCGGGAGGTCGAGCCGAGCGCCACCCGGGCCCGGTCGAGCTGCTCCAGCGGGAGCTGGGAGACGATCACGCAGGACATGACCGGCCCGTCGCAGCCGACCGCGATGTCGGGGAAGGCCACCAGGTCGTCGGCGTTGCGCAGGTACTCCACGAGGGTGACCGGGCCGATGTCCAGCTCCCCCTCGATCAGCTGCTCGCTGAGCCGCTCCGGGGTGTCCTTGGAGAGCTCCAGGTCGAGCAGGGTCCCCGTCCGCGCCAGGCCCCAGTACAGCGGGAGGCAGTTCAGGAACTGGATGTGGCCGACGCGGGGCCGACTGCGGCGGTCGTCGTCGCCTTCACGGGGGGAGACGGTTGAGTCGGTTGAATTGTCCACATCGCGAGGCTAGACCCGCAGCCGCCCGCGAGCATCACCGGGGCCCGCGCACCCCGTCCCACGCCCCGCCCGCGCCCTGTCGCACGCCCCCTTCCGGGGGCCCTCTCCGAACGCCCGACGAAGGCCGTCAAACATTCGGGTGAAGTGATCTTTCCCTCTACCGCTCGCCAGAGGCCGCGTGCTAGGCTCGCCCGCAAGTTGCAGTTTGGTTTCCCTTGCAGTACAGAGCCTGCGGAGCATGTAACCCGCAGGCTTTTGTAGTTTTCAGACTTGTTTGCAGGTTCTGGAGCAGGGCAACCCTTTGGCCCAAGGAGGGCTTATGGCTACCGGAACCGTCAAGTGGTTCAACGCTGAAAAGGGCTTCGGCTTCATCGCCCAGGACGGCGGCGGCCCGGATGTCTTCGTTCACTACTCCGCGATCAACGCGTCCGGGTTCCGCTCCCTCGAGGAGAACCAGGTCGTGAACTTCGACGTCACTCAGGGACCCAAGGGTCCGCAGGCTGAGAACGTCACCCCGGCCTAGTTGCCCGGGTCGGTCGATCGCGGCCGTACATAGCAGTACCCAAGGAGCCCCGCTCTCCCGCTTCGGCGGAGGAACGGGGCTCCTGCCTGTGTGCGGCCGGCCTGCGTGCGGCCGGTCCGTCAGGCCACGGCCGACCGGGCGGCGACCGCGTCGGCCGGGTCCCAGCCGGCCCGCGGCACCGAGGCCAGCAGCAGCCGGGTGTAGGGGTCGCGGGGGTGGGCGAGCACCTCGGCGGTCGGGCCCTGTTCGACGGCCGTTCCCCGCCGCATCACGACGACCTCGTCGGTGATGTGCTGCACCACCGCCAGGTCGTGGCTGACGAAGACCAGCGCGACCCCGGTGTCCCGGCGGATCCCGTCGAGCAGGTGAAGGATCTGGGCCTGGATCGACACGTCGAGCGCCGCCACCGCCTCGTCCAGGACCAGCACCTTCGGGTCGACGGCGAGCGCGCGGGCGATGGCCAGGCGCTGGCGTTGCCCGCCGGAGAGCCCGTGCGGCAGGGCCTCGGCCTCGCGCGCGCCGAGGCCCACCCGGTCCAGCAGGCCGTCGGCCAGCTCCGCCGGCCGGCCGTGCAGCCGCAGGGCCGTGGTGAGGCAGCGGCGGGCGGTGAGCCGGGGGTCGAGCGAGAGGTAGGGGTCCTGGAAGACCATCTGGATCTCCCGTGCGCGGGCCAGCCGGGCGGCCCTGCCGCGCGGGGCGGTGAGTCCCCGGGCCCGCCCCTGGACTCGGACCGTTCCGGCGTCCGGGCGGACCAGGCCCACCAGCATCCGGGCCACGGTCGTCTTGCCGGAGCCGGACTCCCCGACGATCCCGAGCGAACCGCCGGCCGGGACGGTGAAGCCGATGCCGTCGGCGGCGGTCAGGCGGCCCTTGCCGGGCAGCGGGTACGTCTTGCGCAGCCCCTCGACCGCGAGCAGCGGCGCGGGGTCCCGCCCCGGCGCTTCCTTTCCCGGGGAGAGCGTCATCGGCTGCCGTCCTTCTTCGTGGTCTGCGGTACGGGGAGGAGTTCGGGCAGCCGGCGGCAGGCGGCGGAGCCCGTACCGCCGTCCGCGAGGGCCACCGGCTCGGGCCGCCAGGTCGCGCACTCCGGTTCGGCGTCGGGGCAGCGCTCCGCGAAGGGGCAGCCCGCGAAGGCGTCGGCCAGCGACGGCGGCTTCCCGGGGATCGGGCGGATCTCCCGGTGTTCCTCCCCCAGCGTCGGCGAGCAGGCCAGCAGCCCCCGGGTGTAGGGGTGACGGGGCCGGTCGAAGAGGTCGCCGGCGGTCCGCTCCTCGACGACCCGGCCCGCGTACATCACGTACACGCGGTCGCAGTAGGCGGCGGCCAGGTGCAGGTCGTGGGTGATGAACAGCAGGCCGAGGCCGCGTTCGGCGCGCAGGGTGCGCAGGAGGGCGAGGATCTCCGCCTGGGTGGTGACGTCCAGAGCGCTGGTCGCCTCGTCGGCCAGCAGCAGCCGGGGCTCGGCGGCCAGCGCCCCGGCGATGACGACGCGTTGGAGCATCCCGCCGGAGAGTTCGTGCGGGCGCTGGCGGACCCGGCGCTCCGGTGCGTCGAGCCCGACGGCGGCGAGCAGCTCGACCGCACGGTCCCGGGCCGCCGCGCCGGTCGTCCCGGTCCCGGCGGCGGCGAGCCGCTCGACGAGGAAGTCCCCGATGCGGCGGACGGGGTTGAGGGCGGCGCGCGGGTCCTGGTGGACCAGGGCGACGGTCCGGGCCCGGTGGGCGCGCAGCTCCTCGCCGCGCAGGGCGAGGACGTCGCGGCCCGCCACCCGTACGGAACCGTCGAGGGCCGTCCCTTCGGGGAGGGTGCGCAGGGCGGCCTTGGCGGTCGTGGACTTGCCGGACCCGGACTCACCGACCAGGCCGACGACTTCGCCGCTCGCGACCCGCAGGGACACCTGGTCCAGGACGGGCCGGGCGGTGCCGGGGAGGCGGAGGGTGAGGTGGTCGATGTCGAGGAGCACGGTGTCACTTCCCGGTGCGGCGAGGGCCGCTGTGTCGTGTCCCGCTGCGGCGGATGGCATGGGCGGCTACCTCCCGTTGGCGAGTCGGTCGGCGGCCCGGACCCCGACGACGTTGAAGGAGACGACCACCAGGGCGATGGCGATGCCGGGCACCAGGGCGGGCAGCAGCGCTCCCTGGACGACGGCGGCCTGCCCCTCCTGCACCATCAGCCCCCAGTCGGAGCTGGGCGGCTGGGCGCCGAAGCCGAGGTAGGAGAGCGTGGCCAGGGACATCAGGGCCTCGCCGAAGAGGACCACCAGATAGCCGATGACGGAGCGGCCGAGGTTGGGGACGAGGTGGAAGGCGCAGATCCGCAGGCCGCCCATGCCCTGGACGCGGTAGGCGTCGATGTAGGGCTTGCGCCGCTCCCCGATGGCCACGGAGCGGGTGTACTTGGCGACGGTCGGCGTGTAGGCGAGGCCGAGCGCCAGCACGGAGGTGGTCATTCCGGCGCCGAAGACCGCGATGATCAGCACGGTGAACAGCAGCCCCGGGAAGGCGTACATGACGTCGGTGAGCCGGGAGATGACGGTGTCGGCCCAGCCGCCGCGCCAGGCCGCCAGGGCGCCGAGCGCGATGCCGAGCACGGCGGCGATGGCGAGCAGGAGCGCCGGGGCGACGAGGCTGGTGCGGGCTCCGTACAGCACCCGCGACAGCAGGTCCTGGCCGGAGGAGTCGGTGCCCAGGAGGTGGTCGCCCGTGGTCCCGGCCAGCGAGGCGGAGAGGTCGATGGCGTCGGGGGCGTACGGGGCGATCAGCGGGGCGAGGAGGGCGGCGAGCACCACCAGGCCGAGGACCGCGCCCGCGAGGATCGCCCCGTAGGGACGCCGGGCGGCCGGGATCTTCACCGGGGCCGGGGCCAGGGTCGGGGCGGTCATGCGGCGGCCTCCTTCACGCGCGGGTCGAGCAGCGGGTGGACGAGGTCGACGAGGGTGGTGACCACGATGTAGCCGGTGACCATGAGCAGCAGGACCGCCTGGGCGACGGGGAAGTCGTGGGTGTTGATCGCGCCGACGAGCAGCGAGCCGATGCCGCTGATGCCGAACGCGGTCTCCACGACGACCGTGCCGGCGAGCATTCCGGCCATGACCAGTCCGCACATGGTGACGATCGGGCCGAGCGCGTTGCGCAGGATGTGGCGGCGGACGATCTCGCGCTCCGGGATGCCGGAGGAGCGGGCGGCCTCCACGTGGTCGGCGGCCCCGGCGTCGGCCATCGCCTGCCGGGTGACCCGGCTGATGATGGCGAGCGCGCCGAGCGCCAGCGCCAGGGCGGGCAGGGTCAGATGGTGCAGGGTGCCCGTGAAGCCCTCGCCTCCCCCGGTGACGGGGAACCAGCCGAGCTGGACGCCGAAGACGGCGGCGAGCGCGATGGCGGAGACGAACGAGGGGACCGAGGCCGCCAGCGTCGTACCGCCGACGACGGCCGAGTCGACCCAGGTGCCGCGCCGGACGGCGGCGAGGATGCCCGCGCCGACGCCGAGGACGACGAAGAGGACGGTCGCGTAGGCCACCAGGGCCAGGGTGGTCGGGAAGCGGGCGACGATCAGGTCGGCCACCTGGTCGCTGTATTTGAAGGAGCGGCCGAGGTCGAAGTGGAGGCAGTCGCCGAGCCAGCGGCCGTACTGCACGACGAGGGGCTCGTCGAGGTGGTACTGCGCCCGGACCAGCTCCAGCTTCTCCGGGGTGAGTTTGTCGCGGCCGCCGGCCAGGAAGACGGCGGGGTCGCCGGGGGCCGCGTACACGGCGGCGAAGATGACGAAGGAGGCGGCGAGGAGCGTGGCCAGCAGTCCGGCCAGCCGCCGGGAGATCCGGGCGAGCATCGCGGGTCAGCCCTTCTTGGCGCCGAGGTCGGCGGCCCACGGGTAGTAGAGGTAGGCCATGGAGGCGGGCGGTCCGGTCAGCTTCTCGTCGAGGACGAGGACGGAGGGGACCTGGGCGACGGAGATCCAGACGGCGGCGTCGGTGAACTTCTTCTGGACCTCGGCGGCGAGCTTCGCGCGCTCGGCGTCGTCGAGGGTGGCGAGCGCCTTCTTGACGGTGGCGTCGTAGGCGGGGTCCGCGAAGCCGACCCAGTTGTTGGAGGAGCCGGTGAGCGCGTTGTCGTAGAAGCCGATCGGGTCGGCCTTGGAGATGTACCAGTCGCCGACCAGGACGTCGATCTCGCCGCGGATCCCGGGGTCGCTGTAGAACTGCTCGAACTGGGCGGTGGGCACGGTCTTGATCTGCCCGGTGAGCCCGATCCGCTGGAGGGCGGCCCGGACGGCGTTGGCGACGACGGTACGGCCCTGGCTGGCGTCGGTGCCGATGACGATCGGCGTGCCCGCGTCGGCGCCGGAGTCCTTCACCAGCTTCTTCGCGGCGGCGATGTCCTCGGCGTCGGGGCTCGCGGGGGCGACCGGGTCTGCGGCGCGCCGGGCGGCCTCGAAGACCGGCTTCTCGTAGCCCCAGGCGCCGGAGCCGACCGGGGTGGACCAGGGCTGGACCATCCCGCCGTAGCCGGAGGCGGCGATGCCCTTGCGGTCGAGTGCGAGGGAGAGCGCGCGGCGCACGGCCGGGTCCTTCAGTCCGCCGCGTGCGGTGGGGATGAGGACGAGGGAGGAGGTGGAGGGGCCGTAGTGCTGGGTGATGCCCTTCTTGCCGGCGAGGGCGGCGGCGGTGTTGGGCGATTCGGCGTACGCGCCGTCGGCGGCCCCGGTGGTGAGCGCGTTGACCAGGGCGCTGTCGGTGGCCCAGCGGAAGGTGACGCGCCGCGTCAGCGGCGCCTCGCCCCAGTAGTCGTCGTAGCGCTCGATGGTGATGGAGTCGCCGGACTTCCAGTTCGCGAGCCGGTAGGGGCCGGTGCAGGCGTCGGGCTGACCGGGGGTGCCGAAGTCCCGGCCCGCCTTCTCGACCTGCTCCTTGTTCCAGACGATGCCCGCGTCCCCGGCGAGCGCCTTGAGGAAGAGGGCGTCGGGGGCCTTGAAGGAGAGGGTGATCTCCTTCTCACCGGTCTTCTTGATGGAGGCGACGTTCTCGAATTCGTCGCCCTGCTCCATGTCCGGGTCGGCGTGCCGCTGGAGGCTCCAGAGCACGTCGTCGGCGGTCATCGGGGTGCCGTCGTGGAAGGTGACGCCGGAGCGGAGCTTCAGGACGAGGGTGGTGTCGTCGGGCGTTTCGACGCTCTCGGCGAGGAAGGGCTTCGTCGTCATGTCCGGCTGGAGCTGGTAGAGCCGCTCGCAGACGTTGGTGAGGACGACGCGGCCGGCGCTGGAGCCCTGGGTGTCCAGGTCGAGGGAGTCCGGTTCGTCCTCCAGGAGCCAGCGGGCTTCGGGGAGTTCGCCCTTCGCGGCGGCCGTGGTCGGGGTGAGGGTGAGCTTCGCCGCGTCGGCGGCCGATCCGCTGCCGGCGGGCTTGGTGGCCCCGCTGCATCCGGCGACGAGCAGGGCGGCGACGACGGCTCCGGCGACCGGGGCACCGCGGCGCAGCGCGCGGCGGTCCCCGGTGGCGGGCGGACAGGGGACGGCGGAGGGGGTGCGGTGGGTCATGGCTGGGTTCCTGTCGGTTCCGGGCCGCCGTGCGGGCCGTCGTAGAGGTTCCAGGGAAGGTGCTGGTACGCGCGGTCGCAGGGGGTTCCGGCGGTCACGTGGTAGTCGCCGGTGGTGAGGTCGGCGAGGGAGGAGACGAGGGTGGTCCAGTGCTCGACGGCCGGCCGGCGCGGGTCGGGGTGCGTGCACAGGGACTCGGGGTGGCCGAGGTGGTCGGACATGGCCCGGCGGATCAGCTCGCGGGACTCGTCGGGTCCGGTGGAGTGGCGCAGGGCGGCCAGGCCCTGTTCGGCGCGGGGGACGCGGACCAGGGAGTCGGAGGACATCGGGCGGTAGCCGGCGGCGGCGAGCGGGGCGGGGATGCCCGCCTGGTAGTGGTTGCCGTGCACCAGCAGGCCGTCGGTCGGATACATCCAGCCGTGTCCGGCGGGGGTGGTCTCCAGGTCGATGGCGAAGCCCTCGCGGCAGGTGAGGAGGGCGTTGCTGGCGATGTGGGCGCGGGTGCGGCAGAGCACGTCGAGGGCGTCGGCGATGTTGTCCTGGTCGAGGACGGTGCGCCGGACGACGGTCTGGGGCAGCCCGATCCGGTCGTCGAACCGGCCGCCGAGGCCGTTGGCGTTGAAGGCGATCCCGGCGGAGTTGGCGCCCTGGCGGCCGATCTGTCCGGCCTCCACCTGCATGATCAGGGTCGGCTTGGGCGGCTGGACGATCCGGATCATGACGACGGTGTCGGCGACCCCGGCGCGCCAGTCCCAGTTCTGCCCGGCGTAGACGTGGCCGTCGCCGCTGGCCGGGCCGTAGGCGGCGAACGAGGTGCAGCCCTCGGCGGGTTCCTCGTCGGCCGGCCCCTCCGCTGCCCCGTCGGCGGCGATCTCGGCGAAGGACTTGTCGTAGATGACCTCGCCGCGGGCGTTCAGCGCGAGGACGTCCAGGAGGCCGGTGCCCGCGCCGTCGGCGATGCCCCGCATCTCCTCCACGAGGTGGGGGGCGTAGGCGTTCACGGGCTCCAGCCAGCGGGCGGCGCGGGCGGTGACCTTGTCCCAGGTGAGCCCGGCGGAGCGGCCGAACGCCTCCTCGTAGTAGGCGAGGGCGGCGTGCAGTCGGGGGCGGACGGCCTCGCCGTACTGCCGTCCGCGCTCCAGCGGGGAACCGGAGATCTCGATGACGGGGAGGACCCGGGCGGCGGAATCCGTGGGCGGGGGTGCGGAATCCGTGGGGACGGGGGTGGACTCCGTGGGAAGGGGTGCCATTCTTCTCCTCGCGACGGAACGCTTCGGCGACCGACGGACGGGGACCGGCACGGTCCTGTAACGTCGATTTCAGAATGCGTTCCCTTTGGAACGTTCTGCCCAGGACAGTAACGTCGGTCACACGGAAGTCAATGCTTGTAATGGAAATTCCAGAGAACGAGACCGGAGCGACGCGCCTCCGTGCCGCTATTCGTGACCAATGGAACGATCTGTCCGCTTCTGAACGGGCCGTGGCCCAGTACCTGGTGAGCGCGCCGGTCGAGCAGTTGCTCTTCGCCAGCGCGCAGCAGCTCGGCGCGGCCAGCTCCACCAGCAACGCCACCGTCGTACGGGCCCTGCAACGCCTCGGGTACGCCGGTCTCCCGGCGCTCAAGCGGGAGCTGGCCAACGACTTCACCTCGGCCGTCGCCCCCGAGGTCCGGCTCAAGCGGCGCATCGCGCACGTGGGCCAGGACCTGGACGCCATCTGGACCGACGTCTTCGACGAGGCCCAGGAGCGCATCGACCAGGCCCGCCGGCTGACCGGCCCGGACTCCCTGAAGCGGGCGGTCGCCGCACTCGCCGAGGCCCGCGAGGTCTTCGCCTACGGGGTCGCCGCCTCCGAACCGGGCGCGCGGCACCTGGCGTTGGCGCTCGGCCGGATCGGCCGCCGGGCCCGGGCCGTCTCGGAGACCGGGTTCGCGCTGGCGGACCAGCTGCTGGCGCTCGGGCAGGGCGACGCGGTGGTGATCTTCCAGCCGGGACGGCGGCTGATGGAGCTGTCGGTCCTGATGGAACGGGCCCGCTCGGTCGGCGCGAAGGTGGTCCTGGTGACGGACGAGCTGGGCGAGGCGTACGCGGACCGGGTCGATGCGGTGCTCACCGCGCCGCACACGCCGACCGGCATAACGGCGGAGTCCCTGACCGGGCTGCTGGTGGCCGACGCGCTGCTGCTGGCGCTGGCCACCCTGGACGAGGACCGGGCCGTCGGCTCCTCGCACCAGCTGACCGCCCTGCGCGAACAGCTGCTGGACCCGAAACGGCACGGCTGACGGAGCCTCCGGAGAAACCCGCCCCGACGACGCTTGACCTTCACCCCGTGTGAAGGGGTGCAGTGGAGCCATCATGTTCACCATCGGAGACTTCGCCAGGTACGGACGGGTGTCACCCCGGATGCTGCGCCATTACGACGCCATCGGACTGCTGACCCCCGACCGCACCGACCCCGCCACCGGCTACCGCCTCTACGGCGCGGCCCAGCTCGGGCCTCTCCCTGGTCCGGCATGATCCGAAAGAGAGGCCCCTGCCCGGCTCAACCGGATCATCGCGCTCAAGGACCTCGGCTTCACGCTCCAGCAGGTGGGGGCGGTCCTGGACGAGCGGGTGGGCCCGGAGGAACTGCGCGGCATGCTGCGGCTGCGCCGGGCCGAGCTGGCGGAGGCGGTGGCGGCCGCGTCGGCGCGGCTGGCCCGGGTCGAGGCGAGGCTCCGGTCGATCGAGAGCGAGGGGCACATGCCTGCCGACGACGTTGTGATCAAGACCGTTCCGGCGGTCCGGGTGGCCGAGCTGACCGGGACCGCCGCGAGCTACCAGCCGCAGGACATCGGACCGGTCATCGGACCGCTGTACGACCGGCTCCTCCCGCTCCTGGAGGGCGCCGGACTCCGGCCCACCGGTCCCGGGATCGCGCGGTACGAGGACGCCCCCGAGGGCGGCGGCGCGATCGCCGTGCACGCCGGGGTGACGGTGTCGGCCCCGGTCGGCGCGGTCGGGGACACGGAGGTGCGGGTGGTGGAGCTGCCGCCGTTCGAGGCGGCCACGATCGTGCACCGGGGCGCGATGGACGACGTCCTGTCGACGACCCACACCCTGGCCCGCTGGCTGGACGCCAACGGCTACCGCTCCACCGGCTACAGCCGCGAGGTCAACCTGGAGTGCCCGCCGGACCGGGAGAGCTGG
This sequence comes from Streptomyces sp. NBC_01116, assembly GCF_041435495.1. Classification (NCBI taxonomy): domain Bacteria; kingdom Bacillati; phylum Actinomycetota; class Actinomycetes; order Kitasatosporales; family Streptomycetaceae; genus Streptomyces; species Streptomyces sp. NBC_01116. Next base: position 5,027,796 of record NZ_CP108644.1, on the reverse strand, counting down.
GTGACGGAACTCCAGGAGCCGGTGACGAAGGCCTGATCCGGTCCGGTGCGTACGGGGAGGGGCACGCCGCCCCCTCCCGATCCGGTGCGCACCGTGCGTACCGGGAGGGAGCACACCGCCCCCTCCCCGTACGCGCCGGCCTCGGGTTCTACGCCCCCGCCCAGAGCCCGTCCTCGGTGAGCCCCAGCAGCTCGATCGCGTTGCCGCGCACGATCCGGTCGACGACGTCCGGGGCCAGGTGGCCCATCTGCTCCTCGCCGACCTCGCGGGAGCGGGGCCAGGTGGAGTCGGAGTGCGGGTAGTCCGTCTCGTACAGCACGTTGCCGACGCCGATCGCGTCGAGGTTCTTCAGCCCGAAGGCGTCGTCGAAGAAGCAGCCGTAGACGTGCTCGGCGAACAGCTCGGACGGCGGCCGGTGGACCTTCTCGGCGACACCGCCCCAGGCCCGGTTCTCCTCCCAGACGACGTCGGCGCGCTCCAGGATGTACGGGATCCAGCCGATCTGGCCCTCCGCGTACATGATCCTCAGGTTGGGGAAGCGCTCGAACTTGCCGCTCATCAACCAGTCGACCATCGAGAAGCAGCAGTTGGCGAAGGTGATGGTGGAGCCGACCGCGGGCGGGGCGTCGGCGGAGGTGGACGGCATCCTCGACGAGGAGCCGATGTGCATGGCGATCACGGTCCCCGTCTCGTCGCAGGCGGCGAGGAACGGATCCCAGTCGTCCGCATGTATGGACGGAAGCCCGAGATGGGGAGGTATCTCGGAGAATGCGACCGCGCGCACGCCCCGTGCCGCGTTGCGCCGGACCTCGGCGGCGGCGAGCCGCGCGTCCCACAGCGGGACGAGCGTGAGCGGTATGAGGCGGCCGTGCGCCTCGGGGCCGCACCACTCCTCCACCATCCAGTCGTTGTACGCGCGCACCCCGAGGAGCCCCAGCTCGCGGTCGCTCGCCTCGGTGAACGTCTGTCCGCAGAACCGGGGGAAGGTCGGGAAGCAGAGGGCGGACTGGACGTGGTTGACGTCCATGTCGGCGAGCCGCTCCGGGACCGAGAACGAGCCCGGCCGCATCTGCTCGTAGGTGATGATCTCCAGCTTGATCTCGTCCCTGTCGTAGCCGACGGCGGTGTCCAGGCGGGTCAGCGGGCGGTGCAGGTCCTCGTACACCCACCAGTCGCCGACCGGCCCGTCGTCGCCCTTCGCACCCATCACGGGCGCGAACTTGCCGCCCATGAAGGTCATTTCCTTCAGTGGTGCGCGGACGACGCGCGGCCCGGAGTCCGCATACCTGGACGGGAGCCGGTCCCGCCAGACATGAGCGGGCTCCACCGTGTGGTCGTCCACCGAGATGATCTTCGGGAAGGTCTCCATGCGTTCCACGGTAGCGCTGATCTGACGAACCGTCAGCTATCGTGCGCGGATCGGGACGGGACACGGCACGGACCCGGGACGGCGCACGGCACGGGACACGGTTCCCGAATCGTTGTCGAGGGCTTGTGCAGAGCGTCACCCACTGCTGACGAGCCCGCCCGAGACAAGGCAGACTGTTGAGCGCGATACCAGCGGTACCGCGCCATCCGGATGCATACCGCACTTCGACGCACGGGCGGACATACGGACGCGGGCAGCACCGGCAGGATCCGCAGACGAGCGGGACCGGCAGGCGAGCAGGACAGGGGGCATCAATGGACCGTGACAACGGGCCACGCGTGCGCGTACCGGAGCAGCGTGCTCCGGAGAAACCGGTTACGGCGGACGCCCTCAGGTTCACCGTGCTCGGTCCCGTACGGGCCTGGCGGGGCCCGCAGCTGCTCTCGTCCGGCTCGCCCCAGCAGCGCGCCCTGCTGGCCGCGCTGCTGCTGCGCGAGGGCCGGACGGCCACCGCGGGCGAGCTGATCGACGCGTTCTGGGGCGAGGACCCGCCCTCGCAGGCGCTGGCCACGATCCGGACGTACGCCTCGCGGCTGCGCAAGATCCTGGGCCAGGACACCCTGGTCAGCGAGTCCGGCGGCTATGCGATCCGGACCGGGCGGACCGCGCTCGACCTGACGCTGGCACAGGACCTGGCGGCCGAGGCGGAGAAGGCCCGCGTCGCCGGGGACCGCTTCCAGGCGCGCACCCTGATCAACAAGGTGCTGGGCCTGTGGGACGGCGAGGCGCTGGCCTCGGTGCCCGGCCCGTACGCGGACAACCAGCGGACCCGGCTGGAGGAGTGGCGGCTCCAGCTCACCGAGACGCGGCTCGATCTGGACCTGGAGGTCGGCTGCCACGCGGAGGCCGTCTCCGAACTGACCGCGCTCACCGCCGCGCACCCGCTGCGCGAGAGACTGCGCGAGCTGCTGATGGTGGCGCTGTACCGCAGCGGCCGGCAGGCCGAGGCCCTCGCGGTGTACGCGGACACCCGCCGGCTCCTCGCGGAGGAGCTGGGCGTCGACCCGCGCCCCGAGCTGGCCCAGCTCCAGCAGCGCATCCTGCGCGCCGACGAGGAGCTGGCCCGCCCGACGGACGAGCCGGCCCCCGCGCCCGCGCCGCTGCGGCCCGCGCAGCTTCCCGCCACGGTGCCGGACTTCACCGGCCGGTCCGCGTTCGTGTCCGAGCTGGGCAACCGGCTGGCCACCGCCGAGAACTCGGTGATGGCCGTCTCCGCGGTCGCCGGGATCGGCGGCGTCGGCAAGACGACGCTGGCCGTGCACGTCGCCCACCAGGCCCGCCGGCACTTCCCCGACGGGCAGCTCTACGTCGACCTCCAGGGCGCGGGAGCGCGGGCGGCCGAGCCGGAGACGGTCCTCGGCTCGTTCCTGCGGGCGCTCGGCACGGCGGACTCGGCGATCCCCGACACTCTGGACGAGCGGGCCGCGCTGTACCGCTCGACGCTCGACGGCCGCCGCATCCTGATCCTCCTCGACAACGCCCACGACGCCGCCCAGATCCGCCCGCTGCTGCCCGGTACGCCGGGGTGCGCGGCGCTGGTGACGAGCCGGGTGCGGATGGTGGACCTGGCCGGGGCGCATCTGGTGGACCTGGACGTGATGTCGCCGGAGGAGGCGCTCCAGCTCTTCACCCGGATCGTCGGCGCGGAACGGGTCGGCGCGGAACGCGAGGCGGCCCTCGACGTGGTGGCCGCGTGCGGCTTCCTGCCCCTGGCCATCCGCATCGCCGCCTCGCGCCTCGCCGCGCGCCGCACCTGGACGGTCTCGGTCCTCGCCGCCAAGCTCGCGGACGAGCGCCGCCGGCTGGACGAGCTCCAGGCGGGCGACCTCGCGGTGAAGGCCACGTTCGAACTGGGCTACGGCCAGCTGGAACGGGCCCAGGCCCGCGCCTTCCGCCTCCTGGGCCTCGCGGACGGCCCGGACATCTCCCTGGCCGCGGCGGCGGCCCTGCTGAACCTGGACCCGCACGTGGCGGAGGACCTCCTGGAGGCCCTGGTCGACACGAGCCTGGTGGAGTCCGCCGCCCCGGGCCGCTACCGCTACCACGACCTGGTGCGCCTCTACGCGCGTGCGTGCGCCGAGCGGGACGAACGGCCGGTGGAACGGGAGCGGGCGCTGTCACGGCTGCTGGACTTCTATCTGGCCACGGCGGCGGGGGTGTACGCGCTGGAGCGGCCGGGGGACCGGACCGTGGACCACCTGGAAGGGACGGAGCACGAGGGGCTCTCGTTCACCGATCACCGCCGAGCCCTCGACTGGCTCTACACGGAGGCGAGTTGCCTGCTCTCCTGTGTCCAGCAGAATCGTGCTCCCCGCTCGATACGGCGTGCGGTCGACCTCCTGCTGGCCGCGAAGGACCTCGCCGAGTCAGGGGCGAACGCGCGTCAGTTCGAATCCGCGGCCACCGTGGTGAGGGACGCCGCGGTCGAGGCCGGCGACCCCCATGCCGAGGCGAGGGCGCGGACGACACTCGCACAGGTGCACAGCATGGCCGGTCGCTTCGACCAGGCGGAGGACGAGGCACGCGAGGCCATGCTGCTGGCCCCTTCGGTGGACGACGTGTGGACGCACTGCAACGCGCCGAACGAACTGGGCATCATCGCCGGTTACCGCAACCAGCAGGAGGAAGCCGAGGCCCTGCTCCGGCGGGCGTGCACCGCGTTTCGCGCGGACCGGAACCACGCCGGCGAGGCAAGTGCCCTGTGCAATCTCTCCCGCGTCCATCTCGCCATGGGCCGGACGGCCAGTGCGGTGAGGCTGGCGGGCGAGGGCGTCGCTCTCTACAACCGGATGGGCCTCACCCTGCGCCTGGCGAACGGCCGCTACGCCCTGGGGCTGGCCCTGGCGCGCGCGAACCGGCCGGAGGAGGCGCAAGTGCGGCTCACCGAGGCCTTGGCCGTGTTCCGGGAGAGCCGCCAGCGCCTCTGGGAGGGAATGACGCTGTTCCGCCTGGCCGAGGTGCAACTCACCGTCGAGCGCCCCGCGCAGGCCGCCGCCCTGGCGGAACAGGCGCTCACCGTGCTGCTCCACATAGGCGGCGAGTGGCGGCGCGCGAATGTGCTCACGGTGCTGGGCCAGGCGCTCCACGGCATAGGGCAGGCCGACCGGGCGCAGGTCTGCTGGCGGGAGGCGCTCTCCGTCTTCGAACAGCTGAAGGCTCCCGAGAGCGAGGCCGTCTCCCGTCTGCTCTCCAAGACGGGTGCCCCCAGCGAGAGCTGAGTCACGTTCATCGTTCGTTTATCGCCGCGGTGCAGTCTTGCCTCTGTCGAAACGTCGCGTCGGGGGGCAGACGATTCGGCAGTGGAACCGAGCACTAAGGTGAACGGCTCTGAATAGCCCGTCCGGCAGCCCACGGGGGAGCAGCCGGACGGGCTTCGCCAACAGCCCCTGCACCGAGTAACGGAGTTCACCCATGAGCGAAGCGAAGAAGATCAAGCCGCCCCAGGTCCAGCCCGGGACCACCGGCGACATCAAGCCCGAGGACAGCCACATGACGGGCGAGCCCACGGTCAAGCCCTTGGACAGCCACATGACGGGCGAGCCCGCGATCACGCCCTTGGACAGCCACATGACGGGGCCGGACCCGCGCTGAGCGGGAGCCCCAGGGGGAAGCGGCCGCGGTGGCGCCGAGGGGGAGCCGCCGCGGTCGCGGTACGGGGGAATGTGTGAGGGGCCCGGGTCGGGGGAGACGCTCGGGCCCCTCCCGCATGTCCGGGACCGTGCCTACAGGCCGCGCAGCTGAACCCTTGGCCGGCACAGCTTCGCCAGGTCGTCCACGTCGGACGTGAACAGCGCGGTCCGGCCCGGCTGCCGGTTCGCGATCGCGGCGAGCGCGGCGTCGATGGCGTACGTGTGGCCGTGCAGTCCGGCCTCACGCAGAAGGCGGATCGCCTCGTCGGCGATATCCGTGGTGACGGGTTCGACGACCACCCGTGCCATCGCCCAGTTCCAGGCCGGCATGCGGATCTTGCCGTGGTACGCCTCGATGAGCGTCATGGAACTGGTGACCACCCGGATGCCCGACTGGTGGGCTTTCGTCAGGATGCCGGTGAACGTGCGATCCCGCAGCGCGATCCTGGACAGCGCCTCACTGTCCAGGACGAAGCAGATGTCCTGCATCAGGCGGCAGCCGCCTGATCGCCACGGCCGTCGCCTTCCCGTTCCTCGAACCACCGCTCGATGTCGCGCAGCTCAGCGGCGGCAGCGACCTGCTCGTCCTCGGTGAGCGGGCCGTCCTTCTCCTGCATCCAGGCGACCAGCTCGCCCAGCCGGTCATGCTCACGCTGCCGCTCTATGGCCCGGGTGACATACGCGCTGAACGCGCCGGGGCCCACCTCGCTGCGGATCTCCTCCGCCAGCTCCTCCGGCAGGGTGACCGTGTACTTCTTGGTTGCCATACCCTCGACCATACCGCCAGGAAGTCCCCACCCCAGCCGCCGTCACCCCATCCAGTGAACCCGAACAGGCATTCCCCCTACCCCCGCCCCCGCAGCTCCCCCTTCACCACTTTGCCGCTCGCGTTGCGCGGCAGCTCCGGGACGAACTCCACCGCCCGCGGCACCTTGAAGTTCGCCATCTCGCGGCGGGACCAGGCGATCAGGTCGTCCGCGGTAAGCGTCGCGCCCCGGCGGCGGACCGCGTAGGCCTTGCCGACCTCGCCGAGCCTCGGGTCCGGGACGCCGATGACCGCGACGTCGGCCACGTCCGGATGGAGGCCGAGGAGCTGCTCTATCTCGGCCGGGTAGGCGTTGAAGCCGCCCACGATGAACATGTCCTTGATCCGGTCCGTGATCCGCAGGTTCCCCGCCGCGTCCAGGACGCCCACGTCGCCGGTGCGGAGCCAGCCGTCCTCGGTCATCGTGGCGGCCGTCGTGTCCGGGTCCTCGAAGTAGCCGCTCATCACGTGGAAGCCACGGACCTGCACCTCGCCCGGAGCGCCCGGTTCCGCCAGGACGCGCAGCTCGGTGCCGGGGATCGCGCGGCCCGACGTGGTGGCCACGACCTCCGGCGCGTCGCCCCGGCGGCACATGGTGACGATGCCGCTCGCCTCGGAGAGGCCGTACGCGGTGAGGACCGTCGCGATGTGGAGTTCCCCGCGCAGGCGCTCCACGAGCTGGAGGGGGACCACCGCAGCGCCCGTGACGACCAGGCGGAGGGCCGAGAGGTCGTGCGCGTCGCGCGCCGGGTGGTCCAGGAGCGACTGGTGGAGGGTCGGCGGGCCCGGCAGGACCGAGATCCGTTCCGCCGCGATGTTCGCCAGCACCGTGTCCACGTTGAACACCGGCTGCGGCACCATCGTGGCCCCCCGCATCAGACAGGCGATGATCCCCGCCTTGTAGCCGAAGGTGTGGAAGAAGGGGTTGACGATCAGATAGCGGTCGCCTTCGCGCAGGCCCGCCAGATCGCTCCAGATCGCGTACGCCCGCAGCGTCTGCGCATGGGTGATCACCGCCCCCTTCGGGCGGCCCGTGGTGCCGGAGGTGTAGATGATGTCGGAGGGGTCGAAGGGCGCGACGGCCGCCGCCCGTTCCCGTACGGCGGAGGACGGGACGCTCTCCCCCGCCGCCAGGAAGTCCGGCCAGCTCGTGTAGTCCTCGGGGGCCGTGTCCGCGAGGACCACCACCCGTTCCAGGTCCGGCAGCCGCACTTCCGCCCGCCGCAGCGACGCCACGTACGAGGTGCCCAGGAACGTGCCGGTGACGAACAGCAGCCGGGCCCGGCTGCTCCGCAGGATGTACGCCGCCTCCGTGCCCTTGAAGCGGGTGTTCAGCGGGACCAGCACCGCCCCGGCCGTCACCGCCCCGAGCGCGGAGACGATCCAGTCCAGGGTGTTCGGGGCCCAGATCGCGACCCGGTCCCCCGGCTCCACACCGGAGGCGAGGCACCCGGCCGCGGCCCGCTCCACCCGCTCGCCGAGCTCCGCGTACGAGAGCCGGACGCGACCGTCGGCGACCGCCTCGGCGGAGCCGTACCGCCGCGCCGCCGCCCGCACCAGCTCCGGGATGCTGCCCCATTCCTCGTCGCCTCGCATCACGCGCCCTCCTGCCGCCGCACTAGCTGACTATCCGTCAGATTAGCGGTAGCCTCTGCCGCTGTCAGCAGGGGCGACGGTGCGGGAGGTCAGCGGATGGCAACGCTCAAGGACGCGACGGCGATAGCCGGGATCGGGCAGACGGCGTTCGCGAAACGGCTTCCCGAATCGGAGAAGACCCTCGCCTGCCGGGCGATCCTGGCGGCCCTCGACGACGCGGGCATCGCCCCCGCCGAGGTCGACGGCTTCGCCTCGTACACGATGGAGGAGACCGACGAGGTGGAGGTCGCCAAGGCGATCGGCGCCGGGGACGTCACGTTCTTCTCCAAGGTCGGCTACGGCGGCGGCGGTTCCTGCGCCACGCTCGCCCACCTCGCCGCGGCCGTCGCCACCGGACAGGCGAGCGTCGGCGTGGCCTGGCGGTCGCGCAAACGCGGCTCCGGGCCGCGGCCGTGGAAGAACACGGCCGTCCAGCTCCCCACGCCCGCCCAGTGGACCCGCCCCTACGGGCTGCTGCGGCCGGCCGACGAGATCGGCATGCTGGCCCGGCGCTACATGCACCAGTACGGGGCCACCCGCGACCATCTCTTCAACGTGGCGCTCGCCTGCCGCAACCGGGCCAACCAGAACCCGGACGCGATCATGTACGACCGCCCGCTGACCCGCGAGATGTACATGACCTCCCGCTGGATCAGTGAGCCTCTCTGCCTCTTCGACAACTGCCTGGAGACCGACGGGGCGTTGGCCTGTGTGATCGTCTCCGCCGAACGCGCCCGCGACTGCCGGCGCAAGCCCGTCTACCTCCACTCCGTCGCCCAGGGCCTGCCCGCCCAGCACCACGGGATGGTCAACTACTGGAACGACGACCCGCTGACCGGACCCGCCTGGACGGCGGCCCGACAGCTGTGGAAACAGGCCGACTTCGGGCCCGAGGACGTCGAAGTGGCGCAGATCTACGACGCGTTCACCCCGCTCGTCCCGCTCTCCCTGGAGGGCTACGGCTTCTGCGCGCGCGGCGAGGGCGGCGCGTTCACCGAGGGCGGGGCGCTGGAGAGCGGCGGGCGGCTGCCGATCAACACCGGGGGCGGCGGGCTCAGCGAGGCGTACGTCCACGGCTTCAACCTCATCACCGAGGGAGTGAAGCAACTGCGCGGCACCTCCACCGCCCAGGTGCCCGACGCCGCCACCTGCCTGGTCACCGCCGGCGAGGGCGTTCCGACGTCGGCCGTACTGCTGAGGAGTTGAGAGGAATGGCCGTGAACGATTCCCTGCTGCTTCCCGTCCCGGACGAGGACGGCGCACCCTTCTGGGAGTACGCCGCACGCGGCGAACTGCGCGTACAGGCCTGCGCCTCCCCCGCCTGCGGCGAACTGCGCTTCCCGCCCCGGCCCTGCTGCCCGCACTGCGGGTCGTTCGCGAGCGAGTGGCGGGAGATGAGCGGGCACGGCCGGCTCTGGTCGTACGTGGTCCCGCATCCGCCACTGCTCCCCGCCTACGCCGAACAGGCCCCGTACAACGCGGTGTTGGTCGAGCTGGCGGAGGCCCCGCAGATCCGGCTGGCCGGGAACGTCGTCGCCGCCCCGGACGCCCCGCTGAACTCGGTGGACCCGGCGCGGCTGCGGATCGGTGCTCCGGTGCGGGCCGTGTTCTGCCCGGCGGGGCCCGACGGCGGCGTCACGCTGGTCCGCTGGCTCCTGGAGCGGTGAGCGATGGCCCTGCGCACCGAGCGGGACGAGGAGACCGGGGTCGCGCTCGTCACCCTGGACCGGCCGGCGAAGCTCAACGCGATCGACCTGGAGACGGCCGGGGAACTGTCCTCGCTGTGGCGGGAGTTGCGGTACGACGAGTCGGTGCGGGCGGTCGTCCTCACCGGGGCCGGGACACGAGCGTTCTGTACGGGGATCGACCGGGGCGTCACCGTCCCGCAGCCTCCGTCCCCGTACTCCCTCGACGACCCCCTCCTGCGGATCGGCCCCAAGGCGAACGACCTGTGGAAGCCGGTGATCGCGGCGGTGGAGGGGATGGCCTGCGGCGGGGCGTTCTATCTGCTGGGCGAGGCGGAGTTCGTGGTCGCGTCCCGGGAGGCGACGTTCTTCGACCCGCACACGACGTACGGGATGGTCTCGGCGTACGAGGCCATCGCGATGGCCCAGCGGATGCCGTTCGGGGAGGTCGCCCGGATGTCCCTGATGGGCACGGCGGAACGGCTGAGCGCCGGGCGGGCGTACGAGATCGGCCTGGTCAGCGAGGTGACGGAGCCGGGCGGCGCGGTGGCGGCGGCCCTGCGGTCGGCGACGGTGATCGCCCGCTGTCCGAAGGAGGCGGTACAGGGCACGGTCCGGGCGGTGTGGTCCGCGAAGGAGGCGGCCAGGGCCCAGGCGATGTCGCAGGCCCCGGCGCTGATCGCCCTGGGAAATCTGCCGCCGGAGCGGCAGGCGGAGCTGTTCGAGGGACGGGACGGGGCCGGGGAGCCCCTGGTGCGGTGAGCGTTCGAGGGGCCCGGGTGCGATGAGCCCCGTCCATCCGCCCCGTCCGCACTGTCCGTCCCGTCCGACCCGTCCGCGCGGGGTTCCCGGCCTCAGAGGACCTCGACGGTCACTTCGCAGCCCTTGACCTTGGACACCTTGCGGGGGCTCTCCATCCGCAGGGTGAAGGTGCGGACCTCGCCGCCGTCGAGGTTCACGGTGGTCTCGGCGGTGTCCATGGTGTTGCCGAGGCCGTCGACGAACCGCACGTCGATCTCGTACGCCTGCGAGCCCGGCTCGTTCGCCCGCAGCTCGATCAGCGAGGAGGTGACCGCCTTGCGCTTGCCCTTGCGGGGCTGGGCGCAGCGGACGATCCGGTAGGCGGGGGCGTCGGACGCGGTGGGCGTCGGGGTTCCGTAGGAGCCGGACGAGCCGGAGGACGAGGAGTCGTCGTAGTCGTCGTCGAAGTCGTTGTCGCGGTAGCCGTTGTTGCTCTTCTTCGAGCTGGAGCAGCCGCCGCCCGAGCTGCCGCTCTTGCCGCTCTTGCCCTTGCCGCCGCTGGAAGAGGTCGAGAACCCGGTGAGCGCGAGCACCACCACGACCAGGACCGCTGCGAGCTTCGTCTGTCGCCGCATCATGGATGCAGCCCCCCTTGAGTTTCGTTGCCGGTACGTCGCGCCGCTGGCGTGCGTCGTCGCCCTCAGCATGCCGCACACGACCCCCTGTCCAGGTCATGACCCTGTCACGGTCCCGTCATCGTCCGCGTGGCGGGGGTGATCGTCCCGGCGTAGCGTCGGCTGCGGGGGAAGCCCGCGCAGGCGGGACGACGCCCTGGAGGCTGACGATGATCCGCAACGTCCTCGGCTCCGTCGTCGCCCTGGCCGGGGCGGCCTCGGCCGTACTGAGCCCGTTCCGCGACTGGTACGCCGGGCGGGCGGGGCAGGACTACCGGCTGGAGGACCTCTTCGGAGGCATCACCGCCGCGGAGTCCGGGGTGCTGGTCTCGATGCTGCTGCCGTTCCTGGCGGCGGCCCTGCTGGTGATCGTGGGCGTCGTGCTCCGGTCCCGGCTCGTGGTCGCCCTCGCCGGGCTGGTGGTGCTGGGCTTCACGATCCTGTGGATGGTCCGCCAGGGGCAGGCCGCGGGGTCGCTGGTGGTGGCCGGGGACGGGTCCGGGCTCCAGGTGGGCGTGGTGAACGCGCTGGCGGGCGGGGTACTGATGCTGATCGGGGCGCTGCTGATGAGCGGTCGCGGCCGGCGGGGCCGGCGGGAGCGGAAGCCGGTGGAGCCGTACGCCGCGCCGCCGCCGGATCAGGTGGACACGTGGCCACCGACGCAGGAGCCGGGGATGTCCGTGCAGACGTCGCCGTGGCCGGAGCCGGAGGTGGACCCGTACACGGGGCCCGACCCCCATGACCCCCGTACGCGGTCCTACCCGCAGGCCCCGCCGACGGAGACGGACCCCCGGGACCCGGTGCACCCGCCGCACCGGCAGCCGCCGCCCCCGCCTCCGCGGGGTTGACGGCCGCCCCGCCGAGGGTTCCGGCCTCGCATGCCCGCCATCGAGCCCGGCCGGCGCGTGAGGGACGGAACCCGGGTCAGGCCCGCGCCCTGTTCCCCGTGCCCGTTCCCTTCAGCGCGTCCAGGGCGTACACGCAGCGGTCCTTGCTGCAGGCGTAGACCACGCCCGCCTGCGCCACGGGTGAGCCCGTGATCTCGCCGCCCGTCGCGAGCTTCCAGCGCAGCTGGCCGCCCGCCGCGTCCAGCGTGTAGAGGACGTGGTCCGCCGAGCCGAAGTGGACCCGGCCCTCCGCCACCACCGGGGAGCCCACCACATCGCCGCCTGCCGCGAAGCGCCACTTCGGGGTGCCGGTGACCGCGTCCAGGGTGTACAGCGCGCTGCCGCTGCCGACGTGCACGTTGCCCACCGCGACCAGCACCGGCTCGATGGAGGAGCGGGCCTCCGTGGCGATCCGCCAGCGGTCCTTGCCGGTCGTCGCGTCCAGCGCGTACACCGTGCCGAGGTAGTCCGCGAGGTAGACCCCGCCGCCGGTCACCGCCGGGCCCGGCGCGAACGCGGGCGGGGAGAGGAAGACCGCGGGCGACTCGAAGTGCCAGCGCACCCGGCCGGAGCCGGTCTCCACCGCCAGCACCCGGGTGCCCGCCGCGATGTAGACGTAGCCGTCGGGGGCCGGGGTGACGCGGACCGGGACGCCGCCGCAGGAGGCCGCGTCGCCGATCGGGTACGACCAGCGCTCGACGCCCGTACGGGCGTCCAGCGCGCGCAGCCGGGCGTCCTGCCAGACGTACACCGTGCCGTCGTGGATGACCGGGCCGGACTCCGCCGTCTCGAAGTCGCTCTGCGCACCGGTGACTTCCCACAGCTTCTCGCCGTTGGACGCCTCCCAGCCCTGGACGCCGCCGCCCCGGGTCGCGGTCAGGACCGTGCCCCGGTCGGCCTTGAGGGCGTACACCCAGGCGTCGGTCGCCAGCCGCCAGTGCTCGGCGCCGGTCGTGGCGTCCAGCGCGTACAGCGAGGGGCCGTCCGAGGCGTGGATCCTGCCGCCCTCGACGGCCATGGCCCAGGCCACGTCCCGGGTCTTGAACTGGCGTCGGCCGTTGCCCACGTCCAGCGCGTGGACCTCGAAGGACGTCACGTACAGCAGGTCGCCGGAGACGACGGGCGTGCCCCACACGTCGTTGGACATGCGGAAGCGCCAGGGCCGCCAGCGGTCGGGGGCGGGGGGCGCGCCGTCCGGGGCGGGGCCCGGGGCCGGGACGGGTGCGGTGGAGGCGGTGGGCGCCGAACCGTTCACTCCGGCGGGCGGGCGGACCCAGCCGGTCGCGGCCGCCGGGTGCGCGGCGGCCGCCCCGCGCCCCTCGCCCGCACGCGGGCCGGGGCCGATCGGCACCTTGGCGCCGGGCAATTGGACGGGCCCGCCGTCGGGCGCGGCGGAAGGACCCGCGGCCGGGCCGGACGCGCCGGACAGCGGCGAGGGCGAGGACAGCGGTGAGGGTGAGCGCAGGTCCGCCCCGCTGCGCCAGGAGGTGTCCCGCTCCGGGGCCCTGGGGGGCTGCCGAGGGGGCGGCGGGGGCGCCACCGGGGCGGGCGGTGCGGTGCGCCCGCCGCCCCTGCGCCGCTCGATCATCGCGGTGGCCGGGGACGGCAGCCAGGCCGAGGCCGTGCCGCTGTCGTCGCTGCCGGAGGCGAAGAGGTGCGGGGCGAGCTGGGCCTGGAGGTCGGCGGGGCTCGGCCGCCGGGTGGCGTCCATCTGCATGCAGGACTCGATCAGCGGCCGCAGGTCGTCCGGCAGCCCCTCGGTGTCGGGGCCCTCGCGCAGCAGCATGAACACCGTCTCGACCGGGTTGGCCCCGTGGAAGGGGGCGTGCCCGGTGGCGGCGAAGACGAGCGTGGAGCCCAGCGAGAAGATGTCGCTGGCCCCGGTGACGCTGCGGGAGTCCCGGGCCTGCTCGGGCGACATGTACGCGGGCGTGCCGACGGCGACGTTCGTCATGGTCAGCCGGGTGTTGGAGACGCCGGACGCGATGCCGAAGTCGATCACCCGGGGGCCGTCCTCGACGACGAGGACGTTGGACGGCTTCAGGTCGCGGTGGACGAGGCCCGCGCCGTGGATGGACTGGAGGGCCTCGGCGATGCCGGCGGCCAGCCAGCGCACCGCCTGGGTCGGCATGGGACCGCACTCGTTCACTATCTCTTCGAGCGAGGGCGCGGGCACGTAGGCGGTGGCGAGCCAGGGCACGGCGGCCCGCGGGTCGGCGTCGACCACGGCGGCGGTGTAGAACCCGCTGACCGCGCGGGCCGCCTCGACCTCGCGGGTGAAGCGGACCCGGAAGAGCTGGTCCTCGGCGAGCTCGGTCCGCACCGTCTTGATCGCCACGCGTCGGCCGGACGCCGACCGCGCGAGATAGACCAGCCCCATGCCGCCGGCCCCGAGCCGTCCCAGCACCTCGAACGGGCCGATCCGTCTCGGGTCGTGCTGCGTCAGCTGCTCCACCACTTGCCTGCCACCTCCCCGTGAACGGACCTCGGCGACGAAGTCCGCGAATTACCGCCCGGTCGAATCCGCCCTGCGCAGCGCGCCCTGTGCAGGGTCTCACCACTGGACATCACCTGGCGGTACGCACCCCGATTCTTCCTGTCCCGCGCCCCGGTTGCGAACCCGGGTGCGGATGAGGGTGTCTCATGTCACTTCGGGCGGTATCCCCCCACATCGGGATACGGGAAGGGGTGCGGAAAGGGTGCGGAGGGCAGAGGAGACGGGGAGGTCGGGGGGAACCCGGCTTTCCTACGGTCGCGGCTCGCCGGGCTCCAGTACGGCGAAGGCGGCCCCCTGGTCGTCGTGCAGCACGGCCATCCGCCCGGAGGGGATGTCGAAGGGCGGCTGGACCACCCGGCCGCCGAGCTGTACGGCGAGTTCGGCGGCGGCGTCGCAGTCGGCGACGGCGAAGTAGACGAGGAAGTAGCTCGGCATCTCGGCCGGGAACGCGTCCGTGATGACGCTGCGGCCGCCGACCGCGGTGTCCGGGCCCGGTTCGGTGCCCCCGGGGGACCACAACCGGAAGTCGACCAGCGCCTCGGAGTCGCCGGAGATGTCGTGGCCCGCCTCGTCCAGGTCGGTGCCGCGGAAGCCGAAGACCTTCTCGTAGAAGGGGTCCACCCGGTCCGGCTGCCGGGTGTAGACCTCGGTCCAGCAGAAGGAGGCGGGGTCGTTCCGCTTCTCGAAGCCCGCGCGTTCCTCCGGCTGCCAGAGCCCGAAGACGGCGCCCCCGGGGTCGGCCGCCTCCGCCACGATCCCGGCACGCCCCGCCCGTACCGGGTCGGTGATGATCTGGCCGCCGTGCTCGCGGATCGCGGCGACGGTGGCCCGGATGTCGTCGGTGGCGAAGTAGACGCCCCAGGCCGTGGGCATCCGGCCGTCCTTCTTCGCGGCGAGGCCGGCGACCAGGCGGCCGTCGCTGAGCGCGTCCGCGAAGGGCATGCCGTCGCCCGCCCGGAAGGTCCAGCCGAAGAGCCCGCCGTAGAAGCGCTTGCCCGCTTCGAGGTCGGAGAGCTGCACGTCCGCCCAGCACGGCGCGGAATGCGCGAATGGGGCCATGGGACCGGGTCCTTCCGTAGCAGTGACGCCCGTCACAGTCAACGTAACGTCGCACCCAACCCCGCGCGCCTTGGACACACCTAAAGGGAACCTTTGACCGATTAGTGAAGGCACGCTCACCATGTGGACGAAAGTTGTCCACCGAAGTTGTCCACAGGCTGTTGATAACATTTACTCCGGCCCGCACCCCGGCCCACGCCCGGCCCGCCCCCCGGCCCGCGCGCCGTGCCCGCATCCGGGCTCCGACGCCTCTCGCACCCCGGCCGAAAACCGCCGCTCATCACCGCCGCACACCCCGCCGGTCCTGCGACGTTCCCCATTTGCAGTCGGCCGAATCGCGCTCCCATCACCCCTCGGTAAGCTGACGGCATGACAGGACAAGTACGCACCGTCGATGGCCGCGTGGCCGGTCGACGCGGTCAGGCGACGCGGCAGAAGCTGCTCGACTGCCTCAGCGAGATGCTCAGCTCCTCGCCGTACCGGGACGTCAAAGTCATCGACGTCGCCCGGAAGGCCGGGACTTCACCCGCGACTTTCTACCAGTACTTCCCCGATGTGGAGGGCGCCGTCCTCGAAATCGCCGAGGAAGTCGCCAAGGAGGGCGCCGGACTGACCGAACTGGTCGCCGGGCGCTCCTGGGTCGGCAAGGCCGGCTGGACGACCTCCGAACAACTCGTCGAGGGGTTCCTCGACTTCTGGCGCCACAACGACGCGATCCTCCGCGTGATCGACCTCGGCGCGGCCGAGGGGGACAAGCGGTTCTACAAGATCCGCATGAAGATCCTGAACTCGGTCACCAACTCCCTCACGGATTCCGTGAAGGAGCTCCAGAGCAAGGGCAAGGTCGACAAGGACGTCAGCCCGGCGGCGATGGCGGGCTCCCTGGTGGCGATGCTGGCCGCGGTCGCCTCGCACCAGAAGGGTTTCACCACCTGGGGTGTGAAGCAGGCCGAACTACGTCCCAACCTGGCCCTGTTGGTGCATCTCGGCATCACCGGCAAGAAGCCGACGAAGTAAGCGGTCCGGAGCGCGGGAGGCCCACCGGTCCCGGACGCCCCTCACCCCCGGGCGGGCACCCGCCCACCCGGACGCCCCACGTCCTGTCTCACCGACGGCGGACCACCCACGAACCCCTGCGGGTGGCCCGCCGTCGGCGTTCCCGGAGGAACGGGACGGGCCCATCCGGGCGCACCGCCCGCTAACGCCCGCTTCCACCCACTACCGTCCGCTTGCGCCCGCTACCGCCTCTCCAGCCGGAACAGCCGGATCTGCCGCTCCAGCCGCCGCTGGTACGCCGCGTACGGCGGCCAGAACGCGAGTGCGGCCTCCCACACCCGCTCCCGGTCCTCACCCTCCAGCAGGCTCGCGCGCACCGGGATGTCCCGGCCGCGCCAGTTCACGACGGCCTCGCCCCCGTGGGCCAGCAGATTCGCGGTCCAGGCCGGGTGACCCGGGCGCCCGAAGTTGCTGCCGACCAGGATCCAGCTGCCCTCCACCTCGCCCTCCGGCATGCAGGCCAGCGGCGTGGTCCTCGGCCGGCCCGTGCGCGCCCCCGGCACCGTGAGGACGAGCCCCGGCAGCATCCGGGCGCTGAGCAGCACCTTTCCCCGGGTGAGCCGGTGCACGGCCCGGTCCAGGGCGGGGACCACGTGCGGGGCGATCCGTCCGAAGGCGCGGGTCGCGGAGACCTTCTGGACCAGGCGCACACCACGGGCGGCGGGGGCAGGGGTGCGGGGGTGGGAGTGGGGGCGGGGATCGGGGTCGGAGGGGGAGTGGGAGTGGCCCATCAGACGCCCGCCCCGTACGCGACGCCGACGGGCGGCCGGGACGCGGCGGCCGTCCCGAAGAGTCCGGCCCGCCGCGCCGCCTGGTCGCGCAGCCGGTGGACCGGGCCGAAGAGCAGTTCGTCGCCCGCCGCCCGCTTGAGATACCGGTGCGCCTCGTGCTCCCAGGTGAAGCCGATGCCGCCGTGCAGCTGGATGGCCTCACCGGTGGTGATCCGGGCCGCCTCCAGGGCCTGGGCGAGCGCGAGGGGCCCGGCCTCCGGGTCCCGGGCGGCGTGGTACGCGGCGGACCGGGCCGCCTCGACCCGTACGTACAGGTCGGCCAGGCGGTGCTTGACGGCCTGGAACGAACCGACCGCCCTGCCGAACTGCTCGCGCGCCTTCACGTACTCCACGGTGCGCTCCAGGGCGCTCGCCGCCGTCCCGACCGCTTCGGCGGCGAGGATCGCGGCGGCCGTGCGCCCGGCGGCGGCGAGCGCGGCGGCCGCGTCGGCGGTGTCGTCCGCACCGAGGAGCTCGGCCGGGGTGTCGCGCAGCTCGACGCGGGCCAGCGGGCGGGTCTCGTCGAGCGCGGTGAGCCGGGTGCGCGCCAGCCCCGCCGCTCCGGCGTCGACCAGGAACAGGAGCGTACGGCTGCGCGGGTAGCCCCCCGCGTGGGCGGCGACCAGGAGCAGGCCCGCGCTGTGCCCGTCCAGGACCCGGTCCGCCTCCCCGTAGAGCCGTCGGTCACCGCCCTCCCCGGGTCCGCGGGCCTGGATGCCGCCGGCCCGGCCGCCGCCCGCCCAGGCTCCGTCGGCGTTGTCGCCGGTGAGGCCGAGGGCGGTGGCGAGGGAGCCGCCGGGGACGGCCAGGGCGGCGGTCAGGGTTCCCGCGGCGATCCGGGGCAGCAGGGCGGCCCGCTGGTCCGGGGTGCCGAGAGCGGCGATCAGGGGTGCGGCGAGGGCGGCGGTGGCGAGCAGCGGTGTGGGCAGCAGCGCCCTCCCGGTCTCCTCGCAGGCGAGGGCCAGCTCGGTCACCGTGCACCCGGCCCCGCCGTACTCCTCCGCGAGCGCGAGGCCCGGCAGCCCGAGATCCCCGGCGAGGCTGCGCCACAGGGCCGGGTCGTAACCCTCGGCGGTGCGCACGGCGGCGGGGATCGCGTCGGGGGCGGCGCTCCGGGCGAGCAGTTCGCGCAGGGTGCGGCGGATCTCGTGCTGTTCCGCGGTGAAGGCGGCGTCCATCTGCGGGCTCCTTCCACCCAGGGGCCGAAGAAGCCGGCCCCACATCTGACGAGTCGTCATGTTAGGTGCGGGGGGCGGGAATTCCCAGGGTCCCGCACGCACCCGGACGGCGGAAGCGGTCGTGTGCGGACGGTTGCGGCGACCACCACTATCTGATGTACCGTCAGATTTATGGCCTCAGACCCGGATTCCCCCGCCCCGGCAGCCTCCCGCCGTCCGCGCAAGGTCGCCGTCGTCGGCGTGGCGCTCGCGGACTGCGGCCGCGTCGACGACGCCACGCCGTACGCCCTGCACGCCCAGGCCGCCCGCCGCGCGCTCGCCGACTCCGGCCTCGACCGCTCGGTCGTCGACGGCTTCGCCTCGGCGGGGCTCGGGACGCTCGCCCCGGTGGAGGTGGCCGAGTATCTGGGGCTGCGGCCCACCTGGGTCGACTCCACGGCGGTGGGCGGCGCCACCTGGGAGGTGATGGCCGCCCACGCGGCGGACGCCATCGCCGCGGGCCGGGCCCGTGCCGTGCTCCTGGTGTACGGATCGACGGCCCGGGCCGACATCAAGGCGGGCCGCCGCACGTCCAACCTGTCGTTCGGGGCGCGTGGGCCTTCGCAGTTCGAAGTGCCGTACGGTCACTCGCTGATCGCCAAGTACGCCATGGCCGCCCGCCGCCACATGCACGCGTACGGCACGACGTTGGAGCAGCTCGCCGAGGTGGCGGTGACGGCGCGGGCGAACGCGGCGGCGAACCCGGAGGCGATGTTCCGGGACCCGATCACGGTCGACGACGTCCTCTCCGGCCCGATGATCGCGGACCCGTTCACCAAGCTGCACTGCTGCATCCGCAGCGACGGGGGCTGCGCGGTGCTGCTGGCCGCCGAGGAGTACGTACCCGACACGGCGAAGGCGCCCGTCTGGATCCTGGGGACCGGGGAGCACGTCTCGCACGCCACGATGTCCGAGTGGGAGGACTTCACGGTCTCCCCCGCCGCCGTCTCCGGCCGCCTCGCCTTCGAACGGGCCGGGGTGCGGCCCGCCGACATCGACCTGGCCGAGATCTACGACGCGTTCACGTACATGACACTGGTGACCCTGGAGGACCTGGGTTTCTGCGCGAAGGGCGAGGGCGGCGCGTTCGTCGAGAAGGGCCGCACCGGGCTGCGCGGCGAGCTTCCGGTGAACACGGACGGCGGCGGCCTGTCCGCCTGCCATCCCGGGATGCGAGGGCTGTTCCTGCTGGTGGAAGCGGTACGGCAACTGCGCGGCGAGGCCGGCGAACGCCAGGTGCGCCGGCCCGGGGGCGGGCGCCCGGAGCTGGCGGTGGCCTCCGGGACGGGCGGCTGGTTCTGCTCGTCGGGGACGGTGGTGCTGGGGCGGGGGTGAGCGGCCGGGCGCGGACGCGGCATGCTCCCGTGCACCCGGGTGCGCCCGTGGGGTCCAATGGCCCTCATGACCGACGACAGCGCGGCCGCCGCGCCCCCCTCCACCGGTTTCCACGGCCTCCTGCACGCCCAGCGCGTCTGGGACACCGAGCTGCCGTCCTTCGATCCCGCGTCGGCCCCGCCCGCCCCGGTCCCCCTCTTCCACACCTGGTTCGCCGAGGCCGTGGCCGCCGGGCAGGCCGAGCCGCACGCGATGAGCCTCGCCACGGCCGACGCCGAGGGGCTGCCCGACGTACGCACGCTGCTCCTCCACGACGCCGACGGGCGCGGCTTCCACTTCGCCACCCACGCCACCAGCGCCAAGGGCCACCAGCTCGCCGCCCGCCCGTACGCCGCGCTCGGTTTCTACTGGCCCGCGCAGGGCCGGCAGGTACGGATCCGGGGCCCCGTCGTCCGCTGCACGCCCGCCGAGAGCCACGCCGACCTGCACGCCCGGTCCACCGGGGCGCTCGCCGCCGCGCTGACCGGGGCGCAGAGCGAGGTCGTGGGCTCCGTGGCGGAGCTGCACCGGGCGGCGGACGCGGCCTGGGACCGGGCGCGGGCGGAACCGGACACGGAGGCTCCGACCTGGGCCCGGTACGTGGTCGAGCCGGCCGAGGCCGAGTTCTTCCAGGGCGACGCCCGGCGCCGGCACATCCGGCTGCGCTACCGGCGCCAGGACGACGGCGGCTGGGCGCGCGAGCTGCTCTGGCCGTGACCGGCGCGGGCGGCCCCGGGCGGACGGCCACGGCCGGAGCAGCTCGGGCCCGTGCGGACGCGCGCAGGCCGGTGTAGACAGCACTTTTATCCCGTTCTCACCGCAAAGGGGCACTATGGGAGTCAGGTAAGAGGTGAGCTGTTGGGAGGCACCGATGCCACGAGCCCGTTCGCGCTACGCCCCCGACCGGGGCCTGACCGGTCGCATGGTCACCACCATGTTCCTGATCGGTCTGCTCTACGTCGTCTTCGTGGGCGTGCTCCTCGCGGCCCTGCGGGGTTCCTGGCCGGTCATCCTGGTCATCACGGGCGGTCTGTTCATCGCCCAGTTCTGGTTCAGCGACCGCATCGCCGCGTACGGCATGGGGGCCCGCGAGGTCACCCCCGAGCAGGCCCCCGAACTGCACGGCACCATCGACCGGATCTGTGCGCTGGCGGACATGCCGAAGCCCAAGGTGGCCATCGCCGAGAGCGACGTACCGAACGCGTTCGCCACCGGCCGGAGCGAGAGGACGGCCCTGGTCTGCGCGACGACGGGCCTGCTGCGCAGACTGGAGCCGGAGGAGCTGGAGGGCGTCCTCGCCCACGAGATGTCGCACGTCGCGCACCGGGACGTGGCCGTCATGACGATCGCCTCGTTCCTCGGCGTGCTGGCGGGCATCGTCACCCGTATCGCCCTGTGGGGCGGCTTCGCCCGCAGCAGGCCGGGCAACGATCCGGCGGGCATCCTCCTGCTGCTGATCCCGCTGATCAGCGCCGTCGTGTACGCCATCAGCTTCCTGCTGACCCGGCTGCTCTCCCGCTACCGCGAGCTGTCCGCCGACCGGGCCGCCGCCCTGCTCACCGGCCGGCCCTCCGCGCTCGCCTCCGCCCTCACGAAGGTCAGCGGGCAGATGGCCCGCATCCCGACCGAGGACCTGCGGAAGGCGGAGCCGTACAACGCCTTCTACTTCGTGCCGGCGTTCTCCGCGAAGGAGAGCCTGGGCCGGCTGTTCTCCTCCCACCCGACGCTGGAGCAGCGCCTGGACCAGCTGTCCCGCATCTCCGCCGACCTGTCCCGCTGAGCACGCAGTAGAGAACCGTGAGGAGTCACACCCGTGGGCCTGCTCGACGCGATCCTCGGCCGGAGCAAACCGGTCCGTCCCGACCTCGACCAGCTCTTCGCCGTCCCCTCCGCCGCCCTCACCCTCCAGGCCGCCGCCGGCTTCACACCGACCGGCCTGGGATCGGTCTGCTTCGCGGGCGTGGAGGGCGGTGGCTTCGCCCGGCTCCAGGATGACGTACGCGAACTGCTGGACGCGGACACGGAGCGCGGCGGCATCCCGGTGGAGTTCAGCCGGGACGCGTACGGCTACACCTGGCTGCTCGCCCGCCACCCGGCCGACGACTCCGCCGCCCTGGTCAACGACCTCCACGCGGTCAACACCCTGCTCCAGGACGGCGGCTTCGGCCCGCAGCTGCTCTGCTCCCTGATCGGCTTCCGGGGCGCGGAGGGCGCGGAGAGCCGGTCCCTGGCCCTGGTGTACCTCTACAAGCGCGGCACGTTCTATCCGTTCGCCCCGCTCCCCGGAGACGCCGAGAAGCGGGACAACCAGCTGGAGCTCCAGGTGCGGGGCGTCCTCGGGGACGACCTCCGGGTGGAGAAGGACCTGTCGCGGTGGTTCCCGGTGTGGGGCGCGCCGGGGCTGTGATCAGCCGCTGACGTCGATGGTGGTGGCGGTGGTCACGGTGGCGGGCGGCCTTCCCTCCGGCGCAGCCGGCGCCCATGACGGGGAACTACTTCGAAAGACACTCGGCGCCCTCCCCCGCCCGAGGGACCCGGCGCGCCCGGAGGTCACCGCCGGGGCCGGAAGACCGCCACGGCTTCGCCGCCGCCCTCCGCTTCCGCGCCCCCACCCCCGCGGCCGCTCCCGCCCCGGAACGTGACCGTCAGCCCCATCCCGATCCGGAGGTCGGCGTGCGCGCACTCCACGACCTCCGTCATCATCCGGGGGCCCTCGGCGAGGTCGACGACGGCCGCGACGTACGGGACGCGGGAGCCGAAGGGCGGAAGGTCGTTGCGGTGGACGACGGACCACGTGTAGAGGGTCGCCTCCCCGCTCGCGCGCTCCCAGCCGACGTCCTCGCTCCAGCAGTACGGGCAGAACTCGCGCGGGTAGTGATGGGCCCGGCCGCATCCGCCGCAGCGGCGCAGGAGCAGGCGCCCCTCCGCCGCCGCGTCCCAGTAGGGGCGGGTGAAGGCGTCCGGTTCGGGGAGGTCGAAGCGCGGGGCCGCCGCGCGCCGCGGGGTCACGGGAAGAGCCCGAGGGCGGAGTCCAGGGACCAGGTCTGCCAGGCCATCGCGAACAGGGCCACCAGGGAGATCAGCGCCATCATCGCGTTCTGCCCCTGCTCGGCCCAGTCGTGGATCATCAGGACCAGGTAGAGCAGGTTGAGGAGGAGGCCGGCGGCCAGGGCGACCGGGGTGAGGAATCCCGTCACCAGGCCCAGGCCCAGGGCCAGTTCCGCGTAGACGACGAGGTACGCCATCGCCTTCGGGCGCGGTTCGACGACCCGCCGGAAGCCCGTGCGCACCACGCCCCAGCGGTGCTTGCCCGCGACGTCCGCCGCCCAGGCGATGCCCGTGCCGCGCTCGAACCAGCCCTTCTTGTCCTTGTGCCGCCAGCTCTCCAGCCACCACAGGCCGAGGCCTATGCGCAGGACGGCGAGCCACTCCGCGCCGCTGAGCCAGATCGTCTGCATCGGGCCTCCGGTGAAAAGTTTCTGACGGTACGTCAGTTCAGCGGACATGCGGGCCCGGCGCAAGAGGAAGGAAGCGTGGCACGTGCCGGGAGCCTGTGGGGGCGCCGCGACCGGCGCCGGCAGCGCCCCTGACCGCCCCGGCCCGCGCCCGCACCCCGGCGCGCGATCGGCCGGCCCCCGGTCCGTGATCAATTCGCAATCGATTTCCCTCTTGACCGAGACCCATCAACAGAGCGGACGATTACGCTCCGAACCATGCCCAACAGCCCGTCCCCCGCAGGCCGTGACGCCGCCGCCCTCACCGACCGTACGGACGTCCGTCCCGTCTACGTCATCGGCGGCGGCCCAGGAGGCCTCGCCACCGCCGCCGCCCTGCGCGCCCGGGGCGTACGGGCCGTGGTCCTGGAGAAGTCGGACCGGGTCGGCGCGTCCTGGCGCGGCCACTACGACCGGCTGCACCTGCACACGACCCGCCGCTGGTCGGCGCTGCCGGGGCTGAGGATGCCGCGCAGGTTCGGGCGGTGGGTGGGCCGGGACGACGTGGTGCGGTATCTGGAGAAGTACACCGAGCACCACGGGCTCGAAGTGGTCACCGGCGTCGAGGTGACCAGGATCGACCGGGCCCCCGACGGCTCCGGCGACTGGCAGCTCACGGCGACGGGCGGGCGGGTCCTGCGGGGCCGCGCGGTGGTCGTCGCGACCGGCTTCAACCACACCCCGCGCATCCCCGACTGGCCGGGCCGCGACACGTTCACGGGCGAACTGCTGCACGCCGCGCAGTACCGCGCCCCGGCCCCGTACACCGGCCGGGACGTCCTGGTCGTCGGCATCGGCAACACGGGCGCGGAGATCGCCGCGGACCTCGCGGAGGGCGGCGCGTCCCGGGTGCGTATCGCGGTCCGCACGGTCCCGCACATCGTCCGCCGCTCCACCGCGGGCTGGCCGGCCCAGGCCACCGGCATCCTGGTCCGCCGCCTCCCGGTGCGGCTCGTCGACCGCGCGGGGGCCGTGATGTGCCGGATAGCCGTGCCCGACCTGGCCGCCCAGGGCCTCCCCCGCCCCGACACCGGCCTGTACTCCCGGGTCCGCCAGGGCGCGATCCCGGTCCAGGACGTGGGGTTGATCGACGCGGTCAGGACCGGGGCGGTCACCCCGGTGGCGACGGTCGCCTCCTTCGACAGGGACACGGTGGTCCTGGCCGACGGCACCCGTCTCACCCCGGATGCCGTCATCGCCGCCACCGGCTACGACCGCGCGCTGGAGCCCCTGCTCGGTCACCTGGACGTCCTGGACGGGCGGGGCCGCCCGGTCGCCCACGGCGGACGCTCGCCGAAGGGCGCCCCGGGGCTCTACTTCACCGGCTTCACCAACCCGATCAGCGGGATGCTCCGCGAAATGGCCCTGGACGCCGAGAAGATCGCGAAGAGGGTGGCCCGGGCGTCGCACTGACCCCGTCGGTCTCCGGACCCTCTCCGTCGGTCTCCGGGTCCTCCCCGCCCGTCTCCGAGACGCCCCTGCCCGTCTCCGAGGCGTCCCCGTCGCTCTCCGGCGTATCGCTTTCCGGCGCGTCGCCTCCGATGACGCCGACGCGCCGCAGCACGACGGCGGACAGGAACGAGAGCAGCAGGGTGCACGCCGCGGCGACGATCATCGCGGTGTTCATCCCGGAGGTCGCCGCCTCCTTGGCGTGGTCGAGCCAGCCGGCGGGCATCCGCTGCGCCGAGGAGACCGCGCCGGCGAGGCTGTCGCCCGCGACGTCGGCCACCTCGGACGGGACGCCGGCGGGCAGGGTGTCGTCGACCCGGTCGCGGTAGACCGCGGTGGCCAGGCTGCCCAGGACCGCCACGCCCAGGGCGAGGCCCAGCTCCTGCACGGTCTCCGACATCGCCGAGGCCGAGCCCGCCTTCTCCGCAGGCGCGGCGCCGACCACCAGGTCCGTGCCCAGGGCCGCGATCGCCCCGAGCCCGAGGTAGACGAGACCGAAACCGACCACCATCAACGTGAGGCCGTCCGAGGCGTCCACCAGGGCGAGCAGCACGTACCCGACCGTGGACAGCGCCAGGGTGGCCGCCACCACGATGCCCGGCGGCACCCGGCGGGCGACCAGGGGCGACCCGATCGCCGCCAGGAACATCAGCAGGGCCGGCGGCCCCATCCACAGGCCCGCCTCGACGGGAGGCAACCCCTCGACGAACTGGAGCTGCTGGGTGATCAGCAGCATCGAGCCGCCGACCCCGACGAGGCCCACGAGCAGCACGCTCAGCGCGGCGCTGAACGTGCGGTCGGCGAACAGGCCCACGTCCAGCAACGGGTTCGCCAGCCCCGCCTGGCGGCGGACGAACAGCACCGCGAAGACCGCGCCGATCAGCGCGGCGGCGATCGTGGGCACGTCGAAGCCGTCCCCGGCGAACCGCTTCACCGCGTAGACCACCGGCAGGATCGCGGTCAGCGACAGCGCGACGCCGAGCAGGTCGAACCGGCCGCTCCGCGGCGCCCGGTACTCGGGGATCAGGACCGGAGCGGCCACCAGCAGCACGATCGCGACCGGGACCGCGAGGAGGAAGACCGAACCCCACCAGAAGCGGTCCAGCATCACCCCGCCGACCACCGGCCCGAGCGCCATGCCGAGCGCGAAGCTCGTCGCCCAGACGCCGATGGCCAGGGAGCGCTGACGCTGGTCGGCGAACATGTTGCTGATCAGGGCCAGCGTGGACGGCATCAGCGTGGCCCCGGCGATCCCCAGGGCCGCACGCGCGACGATGAGCAGCTCGGCGCTGGTGGACCAGGCCGCCGCCACCGAGACGATTCCGAACGCCGCGGCCCCGATCATCAGCAGCCTGCGACGGCCGATCCGGTCCCCCAGCGTGCCCATGGTGAGCAGGAAGCCGGCGATCAGGAAGCCGTAGGCGTCCATGATCCACAGCTCCTGGGCGCCGGACGGCAACAGGTCCTCCGCCAGCGAGGGGAGGGCCAGGTACAGCACGGTGACGTCGAGGCCCAGGAGCACGGTGGGCAAGGAGAGGACGGCCAGTCCGCCCCACTCCCGGGCACCCGCTCCGCGTACGGTCGTTGTGGTCATGGAACTCCCCTGCGTTTCGCTTCCCGGCAACGAGCACGCGCCACGATGCCGACCTCCGCGCACGGTTTCCTGAGGGTCGCCGGGACAGCCCTTAGACTCCGGTCATGCGTTACGGGGAGACTCCGGTCATGCGCTACGGGGTGCTCGGCCCGCTGGCCGTCTGGGACGCCGAGGGGCGGCCGGTCAGGGTTCCCGAAGCGAAGGTCCGCGCCCTGCTGGCGGATCTGCTCGTCCACGGCGGCGGACCGGTGCCGGCGGACCGCCTGATCGAGGACCTGTGGGCGAACGACCCGCCGGGCGGGTCGGCCAACACGCTCCAGACCAAGGTCTCCCAGCTGCGCCGGGTACTGGGCCGGGAGCGGGTGGTCCGCGAGCCCGCCGGCTACCGGCTGCTGCTCACGGACGGCGCGGACAACAGGATCAACGGCACCAACGGGAACGACAGCACCGACGGCACCGACGGGCCTCACGGCACTCACAGCACCGACGGACCTCACAGCACTCACGGCACTCACAGCGCTCACAGCGCTCACAGGAACGACGTGGTCGGCACGGTCGACGCCCTGGAGTTCGAGGAGCTGGCCGAGCGCGCCCGCGCCCACCGGGAGCCTGCGGTGAAGGCCGGCCTGTTCGCCGAAGCGCTCGCGCTGTGGCGGGGCCCGGCCTACGCCGATGTGGCCGAGTCCCTGTTCGCCCGCGGCGAGATCACCCGGCTGGAGGAGCTGCGCCTCGCTGTCGTCGAGGAGCACGCCGAGGCGCGTCTCGCCGTGGGCGAGCACACGGCGCTGGCGGCGGAGCTGGGAGCGCTGGTGGGGCGCCACCCGCTGCGCGAGCGGCTGCGCATGGCCCATATGCGCGCCCTGTACCGGGCCGGGCGGCAGGGCGACGCCCTGCGGAGCTTCCAGGACCTGCGGCGGGAGCTGGCCGAGGAGCTGGGAGCGTCGCCCGGTCCGGAAGCCTCCGCGCTGCACGAGGCGATCCTGCGCCAGGAGACGGAACTGGCCACACCCGCGGTCGGATCGCTGTCGTGCCGTACCAACCTGCCCGCCCCGCTGACCCCGCTGATCGGCCGGCGTGAGGCGGCCGGTCAGGTCCTGGCCCGGCTGGACCCCGGCGCGGACACCCGTCTCGTCACCCTCACCGGTCTCGGCGGAGTGGGCAAGACACGGCTGGCCCTCGCCGCGGCGCGCGAGGCGTCCGGCCGGTTCGCCGACGGCGTGTGGCTGGTCGAACTGGCGGGCCTGGGCGTCACGTCGGCCCCGGACGACATCGCCGAACGGGTCATCACGACGCTGGGGTTGTGCGACACCGCGGCGACGGAGCCGGATCTGGACGATCTGGTGGGCTGGCTGTGCCGGGCGGTGGCCGACCGGAAGCTGCTGATCCTGCTGGACAACTGCGAGCACCTCGTCGAGCCGGTCGCCGTGCTCGCGGGCGCCGTGCTGTCGGCCGTGCCCTCGGCACACCTCCTGCTCACCAGCCAGGAACCGCTCGACATCCCCGGCGAGGCGGTGCACGCGGTACCGCCGCTGACGCTGCCGGAGCACGTCGATCCAGCGGCGATCGCCCGGTCCGGCGCCGTCGAGCTGTTCGTGCAGCGGGCCACGGCGGCGGCCCCCGGCTTCGTCCTCGACGCGGGCAACGCGGAGGCCGTCGCCACCATCTGCCGCCGCCTCGACGGCATTCCGCTCGCCCTGGAACTCGTGGCGTCCCGGCTGCGGACGCTGAGCCCGCAGGAGCTGGCCGCCCGGCTGGACGACCGGTTCGCCCGGCCCGACGTCCGGGTACGCGGACTCCCCGACCGCCAGCGGACGTTGCGGGGCATGCTCGACTGGAGCTGGCAGTTGCTGACCGAGGACGAGCGCACCGTGCTGCGGCGTCTGGTCGTGCACGCCGACGGCTGCGTCATGGCGTCCGCCCAGGCGGTCTGCGCCGACGCCGGCCTGGGCACCGGGCGGATTCCCGACCTGCTGTCCCGGCTGGTGGACCGCTCGCTGGTGGTCCGTGAGGGAGACCGGTTCCGGCTGCTCGAATCCGTGGCCGCCTACGGCGCCGAGCGGCTGGTGGAGGCCGGCGAGGAGACCGCCGTACGCGCCCGGTTCGTCACCCACTGCACCGAGCTGGCCGAGCGGGAGAACGAGCGGCTGCGCGGCCCGGACCAGCGGCGCTGCCTGGAGCGCCTCGACGCGGAGACCGTCAACCTGCGCCGTGCCCTGGATCTCGCGGTCGCCCGGGACACCGCCGGACACGCGGTGCGGCTGGTGAACGCGCAGGCGTGGTACTGGTTCCTGCGCGGCCGTCTCACCGAGGCCCGCAGGTCGCTCCGGACGGCGCTGGCCGCCGGGGGCGAGGCAGCCCCCGCCGCGCGCGCGGCGGCACGGGCCTGGCTGGCCGGTATCGAGCTGCGCACCTCGGTGGCCGGTACGGCGGCGGCCCCGGCGCGCGACGACCCCACCGCCGGCGTCGAGGACCCCGTGCTGAGAGCCCGGTTGCAGTGGTTCGTCGGCACCGGGCTGACCGGCGGCGGCCACCACCGCGAGGGGCGGCGGCTGGTGGAGGCGGGGCTGGCCGGCGCGCGCGCCGCCCGGGACCACTGGGGCGAGGCCGCGGCACTGGTCGAGCTCGCGAGCCACGCCCCGGGCGGGGAGGCGTCCGCGGAGCTGGGCGCCGCGCTGTTCGCGGAGGCCGGCGACCGCTGGGGCCGGCTGCGGGCCACCCGGGCCCTGGCGCTCGCTGCCGAACGCGGAGGTGACGGCGTACGGGCGGAGCGGCTGCACCGGGAAGGTCTGCACATGGCCGAGGAGCTCGGCCTGTGGACCGAGGTCGTCGAGGCGCTGACCTGGCTCGGCAGGACCGCGCTGGCGGACGGCCGCGCCGAGCGGGCTACGGAGCTGTACGGGCGCGCGCTGTCCGTGTCGGCCGAGCGTGCCTACGGCGCGGGCGAGATCCGCGCCGAGATCGGGCTGGGACACGCCGCGCGTCTGCGCGGCGACCGGGACGCCGCCAGGCGCCATCTGAACCGGGCACGGGCCAAGAGCCGTACGTCGGGGCACGCCGCCCACGCCGCGCGTGCCGAGACCGCCCTGGCGGAACTGGATCCCCTGCCCGGGGCGTGAGCGGCCTCCCGCACCGCGCTCCGGGTGACGCCGGTCACTCCCGACCCCCGGATGTCACATCCCCGGGGGCCTGTTCCGTCCTGTGTGTGCAGCCAGCGACGACAGCAGAGGGAGCACACCATGAACGCCCGACTCAACGCCTTCGCCAGCCCGGTCACCGGCAAGCTCGTGAAGCACCTGGTCTCGGCGGGCAGGATCGTCGAGGACACGGCGCTGCCCGCGGCGACGCAGGAGCTGGTGAAGATCCGCGCGAGCCAGATCAACGGCTGCGGCGGCTGCCTGGACATGCACACCAAGGAGGCCGCCGCGGCCGGGGAGACCTCGCTGCGGCTCAACCTGATCGCCGCCTGGCGGGAGGCGACCGTCTTCACCGAAGCCGAGCGGGCGGCGCTGGAGCTGACCGAGCAGGGCACCCGCATCGCGGACGCGGCGGGCGGGGTCCCGGACGACGTCTGGGCGAACGCCGCCAAGCACTACGACGAGGAGCCGCTCCTCGCCCTGGTCTCGCTGATCGCGCTGATCAACACCTTCAACCGGCTCAACGTCATCCTCCAGCAGCCGGCCGGCGGCTATCAGGTGGGGCAGTTCGCGTAACCGGTCGGCCGGGCGCAGGCCCGGACCGGGCGGACCGGGCGTGGGCCCGGCCGGGTGGGCCGGGCCTACGCCCACACCCCCGTGGCCGCGATGCGCCGCGCCCACGGTTCCAGGTCGGCGGCCTCCCGGCCGAGCACCTGGCGGACACCGTCGGTCACCTCGGCCGTACGGCCCGCGCGGTGCAGGGCGAACATCGCGCCCAGGGAGTCGGCCGCGGCCTCCGGCCATCCCTGGCCGAGGAGTTCGGCGCGGTACGCCTCCGCGGTCAGCTCCTCGTAGCGGACGGGCCGCCCGGCCGCGCGGGCGATGGTCTCCGCGGCCTCGGCGAAGGTGAGGGCGCGGGGGCCGGAGAGGGTGTACGTGCGGCCCGCGTGGCCGTCCTCGGTCAGGACGGCCGCCGCGACCGCCGCCACGTCGTCGGCGTCGACGAAGGGTTCGGGGACGCCCCCGATCGGCAGCCCGAGACGGCCCTCGCGGAGCGGGGCCCACCACAGGTCCTCGTCGAAGTTCTGGAAGAAGTTGTTGGGGCGCAGGAGGGTCCACTCGGCCCCGGACTCCCGGGCCGCGTCCTCCGCCGCCACCATGCCCCGGCCGAAGTCCTCGCCCGCGTGCTCGATGCCGTGGCCGGACAGGACCACGAAGCGGCGGACCCCGGAGGCCTTGGCGCGGGTCACGAACTCGCCCACGGGTGACGGGTCGTCGGGCGCGACGAGGTAGAGGGCCTCCGCCCCGGCGAGGGCGGGCTCCCAGGTGTCGGGGAGGGTCCAGTCGAACCGGACCTCACCGGAGCGGGAGGCGGGGCGGACCGTGGTGGTTCCGGTCGCGCGCAGCCGGTCCACGACCCGGCGGCCGGTCTTGCCGGTGGCCCCGAGGACGAGGATCCCGGACGGAACGCGGTGCGTGCTCTTCGTCGTCATGGGCCCAGTCCACCGCGGCGGCCCCAGCCGGGCCCATGGGCATCCGTACGCCGTGCATAGGTGAGCGTCCGGGACGCGGGCGACGCTGCCTACAGTTGCGTCATGGACGTGTTCGACGAGCTGTTGCGGGGCGTGCGGGGCAGTGGCGCGGTGTTCGGCCGTTCGGTGCTGCGCGCGCCGTGGTCGGTGCGGTTCACCGACGGGGCGTATCTGACCCTCTGTCTGCCGATGCGGGGCGGTGGGTGGATCGTGCCGGAGGGCGGCGAGCCGCTGCGGGTGCGGGTCGGAGAGGCGGCGATCGTCCGCGGCCCGGCCCCGTTCGTCTTCACCGACGACCCGGCGAACGGTACGGGGGCGGGCCGGGGCGGCGGCGTGCGCGCGGTGGGCGGGGGCGCGGCCCCGGACACGGCACCCGCACCGGAAGCCGGGCCCGGCTCCGGCCGGGGTCCCGGCCCCGGCTCCCGTCCGGACGCCGACACCGCCTCCGGCCCCGATTCCGGCTTCCCCACCGTGCTGTTGGCGGCCACCTACGACGTACGGGCGCAGGTGCCCCAGCGGCTCCTGCAGGCGCTCCCGCCGGCCCTCGTGGTGCCCGACGAGCAGGACTGCGCGCCGCTGCGCGACTTCCTGGAGGGGCAGATCGGCGGCGGACGGCCGGGCGAGCAGATCGTGCTCGACCGGCTGCTGGACTGGTTGCTGGTGTGCACGCTGCGCGACTGGTTCGACCGGCCGGAGGCGGATCCTCCGGGGTGGTACGGCGCGCTCGGCGACCAGGTGGCCGGGCCGGCGCTGCGGGCGATGCACGAGGACCCGGCGCACCCCTGGACGACGGCGGAGCTGGCGCTCCGGGCGGGTGTCTCCCGGACGACCCTGGCGAAGCGGTTCACCGAGCTGGTCGGGGAGGGCCCGGTGGCCTATCTGACCGCCTGGCGGATGACGCTCGCGGCCGACCTGCTGACCCGCCCGGAGCTGACGGTGGCGGCCGTGGCCCGGCGCGTCGGCTACGCGGACGCGTTCGGTTTCAGCGCGGCGTTCAAGCGGCTGCGCGGCGAGAGCCCGACCGCGTTCCGGCGCGCGGCCGCGGCCGCCGGACCGGTGGAGACGGCCGCCCCGGCGGGGTGAAGGCAGACCGGTGGAGACAGCCGCCCCGGCGGGGTGAAAGCGCGGCGGGGTGAAGGCGTGGCGGGCCGCCCTCACCCCGGCGCCCCGCGGGCTCAGCCCCAGGCGCCCCGCGCCGCCGCGTCCCGGACGAACGCGGCGAAGTCGCGCGGCTCCCGGCCGAGCGCCCGGCGCACCCCGTCCAGGACGGGTGCCTCCGCGCTCGTGGTGATCGGGCGCAGCGCGTCGGTCCAGAGGCCGGCCTCCACGTCCTCGAAGCCCTGGGCGACGAGCCCGGCCCGGAAGGCGTCCGTGTCGACGCGGACGTACGCGGCGCGCTTCCCGGTCTCCTTCGCGATCTCGTCCAGGACCTCGTCCATGCCGAGGGCGCGGGGGCCCGAGAGGCCGTACTCCTGGCCCGCGTGACCGTCCTCGGTGAGCGCGGCGACGGCCACCTCCGCGATGTCGTCGGCGTCCACGAACGCGGCCTTCCCGTCCCCGGTGGGCAGGGCCAGTTCACCGGCGAGTACGGCGTCGAGGAAGACGCCCTCGCTGAAGTTCTGGGCGAACCAGCCGGGCCGCAGGATCGTCCAGGTCACCCCGGAGGCGCGTACGGCCCGCTCGCCCTCGCCGTGCGGGCCGCCGTCCTCGTAACCGGGGCCGAAGAAGCCGGGCACGTCCGTGCCCCGGGCCGAAAGCAGCACCAGCCGCCGCACCCCGCCGGCGACGGCCTGCTCGACGAAGGCGGGTGTCGGGGAGGGCGTGGTGTCGAGCGGGGTGATGTAGACGGTGGCGACCCCGTCCAGGGCTGCCGCCCAGGTGGTGAGGTCCGCCCAGTCGAACAGGGTGTCGCCGGACCGCGAGGCCGCCCGGGTCTCCACGCCCCGCTCACGGAGCCGGGCCACCACCCGGCGGCCGGTCTTGCCGGTGCCGCCGATCACGAGTACGGGTTCCTGCGCGGAGGTCGTGTCTGTCTGAGTCATGGCCTCAGCCTCGCCCGACGGGGCGGCCCCCGCCCATGGCTCAGTGACCGGGAAGGATGTCCGAGCGTCCGGCGGAGGAGGCACTCGGCGTTCGGCCGGGGAGAACGACCGAGGCCCGGATCCACAGGGATCCGGGCCTCGGTCGTGTTCTTCAGTAGCGGGGACAGGATTTGAACCTGCGACCTCTGGGTTATGAGCCCAGCGAGCTACCGAGCTGCTCCACCCCGCGTCGGTGAACACCACCCTACGCCACGCCATGCCCCTCCGTGACCACGCGCGGCTCCGGCCGCACCGTCACCCGGCGCTCACAGGAGCCTTTGCCTGCACACCCATTCCTGACGCAGCGTCAGTTCAGTAAACTGACAGTGTGTCAGCTAACCGGCCGGCCCTGCCAGTTCACCGGTGGGCCATCGAGCAGGAGTGGGCGGAACGATGCTTGGATCGACTCACGGCACCCTCACCACCGACTTCCGTGCCCGGGTGGTGGCCTGCGGCGAGGAGCCGCACGCCGCCGTCGTCAGCCTGCCGACGGCCTCGGCCCGGGGCGGTCTCGACGTCAGCGGGCGACCGCTGCACCTGACCGTGCCCGACCTGGACCGCTTCTTCCGGCCCCGGTCCGTGGCCGTCGTCGGCGCCTCGGACGCCGAGGGCCGCCCCAACACCGGCATCACCCGGCAGCTCATCGCCTGGGCCGACCGGGTCGGGGCCCGGCTGCACCCGGTGCACTCGACCCGGCGGACCGTGTTCGGCCGGGAGTGCTTCCCCTCGGTCGCCGACGCGCCCGGGCCGGTCGACCTCGCGGTCCTGCTGGTCGCGGACCCGCTCCCGGTGATCGAGGAGCTGGGCGAGGCCAAGGTGCCCTTCGCCGTCGCCTTCGCCTCCGGGTTCGCCGAGACCGGGGAGGCGGGCGCGGAGGCCCAGGCCCGGCTGGCGGCGGCGGCGGAGCGCTCCGGCCTGCGCCTGCTCGGACCGAACACCAACCTGAACGCCTTCGAGAGGTTCCGGGAGGACCTCCAGGGCCCCGCCATCGCCCTGATCACCCAGTCCGGACACCAGGGCCGCCCGATCCACGCCCTCCAGGAGCTGGGCATCCGGCTCTCGCACTGGGCCCCCACGGGCAACGAGGCCGATCTGGAGACCGCCGACTTCCTCGCGTACTTCGCCCAGCTCCCCGAGGTCGGGGCCATCGCCTGTTACGTCGAGGGGCTCAAGGACGGCCGCGCCTTCCTGCTCGCCGCCGACCGGGCCGCCCGCGCCGGGGTCCCCGTCGTCGCCGTGAAGGTGGGCCGCACGGAGGCCGGCGCCAGGACCGCCGCCTCGCACACCGGCAAGCTGACCGGGGCGGACGAGGTGGTGGACGCCGCGATGCGACAGTTCGGGGTGATCCGGGTGAACGGCCTGGACGAACTCCAGGACACCGCGGCCCTGCTGGCCCGCGCCCGCCCGCCGCAGGCCGAGGGGGTCGCCGTGTACTCGATCTCCGGCGGCACCGGCGCGCACTTCGCGGACCTGGCGACGGCGGCGGGCCTCTCGCTGCCCGCGCTGTCGCCGGAGAAGCAGGACGAGCTGCACACCTGGATACCCGACTACCTGAACGTCGCCAACCCCATCGACAACGGCGGCCACCCGGTCGGCGACTGGCGCGGCCGGAAGATCATCGACGCGATCCTCGCGGACCCGTCGGTCGGGGTGCTGATCTGCCCGATCACCGGCCCGTTCCCGCCGATGAGCGACCGGCTCGCCCAGGACCTGGCGGACGCGGCGGAGGCCACCGACAAGCTGGTCTGCGTCGTCTGGGGCTCCCCCGTCGGCACCGAGGACGCCTACCGCACCACCCTGCTGGGCTCCTCCCGCCTCGCCACCTTCCGTACGGCGCGCAACTGCGTCACCGCCGTGAAGGCCTATCTGGACCACCACCGCTTCACCGACCGCTACCGCTCCCCCTTCGAGGACGCCCCGCGCACCCCGTCGCCCTCCTTCCGCAAGGCGCGGGGCCTGCTCCGGCCGGGGCAGCAGCTCAGCGAGCACGCGGCGAAGCAGCTCCTGCGCGCGTACGGGATCCGGGTGCCGCGCGAGCAGCTGGTGACCAGCGCGGCGGCGGCGGTCCGGGCGGCGGGCCCGGTCGGCTACCCGGTGGTGATGAAGGCCTCCGGGCCCCGGCTCGCCCACAAGACGGAGCTGGGCCTGGTGAAGGTCGGCCTCACCTCGGCCAGCCAGGTCCGCGACGCCTACCGCGAGCTGACCGACATCGCCCGGTACGAGTCCGTGGACCTGGACGGCATCCTGGTCTGCCAGATGATCGACCGGGGCGTCGAGATGATGGTCGGGGTGACCCACGACGCGCTCTTCGGCCCGACCGTCACCGTGGGGCTCGGCGGCGTCCTGGTGGAGGTGCTGCACGACGCGGCGGTACGGGTGCCGCCGTTCGGCGAGCGGGACGCCCGGGACATGCTCGGCGAGCTGCGCGGCCGGGCCCTGCTGGAGGGGGTGCGCGGCGGGCCGCCCGTCGATGTGGACGCCCTCGTCGAAGTGGTGCTGCGGGTGCAGCGTATGGCCCTGGAGCTGGGCGACGACCTGACCGAGCTGGACATCAACCCGCTGGTGGTGCTGGGGCGCGGGCAGGGCGCGGTGGCCCTGGACGCGCTGGCGGTGTGCCGGTGAGCGGGGAGGCGGCGGGGGCCGCTCCCGAAGCCGGGGGCGCCCCCCGGGCCGGGGCAGAGACCACTCCCCAGGCCGGGGCCGCCCCCCGGGACGCGACGGAGGCCGCCACCGAAGCCGGGCCCTGGACCGCCTCCCGGGACGCGACGGTCCTGCACTCCCTCGACGGCGGCGTCTCGTGGATCACCCTCAACCGGCCCGAGGCCATGAACGCCGTCACCTGGGACCAGCGGGAGCGGATCATCGGCCTGCTGGCCGAGGCCTCCGCCGACCCCGCCGTGCGGGCCGTCGTGCTCACCGCCACCGGCCGGGGCTTCTGCGCGGGCGCCGACCTGCGCGGCGCCCCGGCCACGGCGGGCGAGCGGGTCCCCGGGGACGTCGCCCGGACGATCCGGCTCGGCGCGCAGCGGCTGATCGCCGCCGTGCTGGACTGCGAGAAGCCGGTGATCGCCGCCGTCAACGGGACGGCGGCCGGGATCGGGGCGCATCTGGCGTTCGCGTGCGACCTGGTGCTGGCGGCCGACACGGCGAAGTTCATCGAGGTCTTCGTACGCCGGGGGCTCGTACCGGACGGCGGCGGCGCGTATCTCCTGCCCCGGCTGGTGGGCCCGCAGCGCGCCAAGGAGCTGATGTTCTTCGGGGACGCGCTGCCTGCGGCGGACGCGGAGCGGCTGGGCCTGGTCAACCGCACCGTCCCGGGCGGGGAGTTGGAGGCCCTGGCCAAGGAGTGGGCGGGCCGGCTGGCGGTGGGCCCCACCCGGGCCCTCGCCCTGACCAAGCAGCTGGTGAACGCCTCGCTCGACGGCGACCGGGCCACGGCGTTCGCGGCGGAGGCCGCCGCCCAGGAGATCAACATGACCACGCGCGACGCCACCGAGGGCGTGGCGTCCTTCGTCGAGCGCCGGTCGCCCGAGTACCGGGGCCGCTGAGCGGGCGCACCGGCCGTGCGGGGCGGACCGGGTCGGACCGGGTCGGTTCGGTTCGGTTCAGCCGGCCACCGGCGGGTTGCGCCGGTGGAATTCAGGGTCCGACCAGCGCAGCGGGGAGGCGGCGGCGATCTCCCGTACGGCGGTGACCTCGAATTCCACGAGGCGCTCCGCCCCCGGGATCCGCGCCACCGCGTCCCCGTCCCAGACGGTGCGGGCGGAGCCGGTCAGGTGGAGGGAGGCCCCGGTGTCCCAGTCGGGCACGAGGAGACCGGCGGCCGGGTTGAGTTCGAGGTTGCCCAGGGTCAGGAACATGCCGTTGCCCGCGTAGTCGGGCCAGCGCAGCAGCCGGGGTGTGAGCACCTGGACGAAGCCCGGATTGCCGCCCCGGTGCGAGGCGTCGGCGTCGCCCCGGTCGGACGCGGTGGCGACGAAGAAGGTGTCGGCGGTCCGCAGCGCCTCCTGCTGCGCGGGGCTCAGGGCGTCGCCGTCCGGGACCGCGATCCGCTGACCGGCCTCCTCGCGCGGGGCGATCCGGCGGTGCCGGCGCACCTGGATGTACTTGGGGCAGTTGGCGACGGCCTGGTCGAGGTCGACGCGGAGCCCGTCCCCGGCACGGACCGCCCGGCCGTTCATCCGCATCCGGCGCCGGGTCTCCGGTTCGATGCCGATCATGCCGATCCGGGCGGGAGCCGCCCCGCCCGTGCCGGCGCCGGACAGCAGGCCGGCCAACGGGTCGCCGGGCGGCGGCAGCGCCCCGATGATCAGGGTGTCGGGCGCGGGAACGCTCAGGAATCCCGGTTCGCCGGAGAGCTGGGTCGCCCAGATCCGCCCCCGTTCGTCCGCGCCGCCCACCACCAGGAAGGGCTGCCGGACGAGGAAGTCCGCCGCCACCTCGGGGATGTCGGAGCGGATGGCCCGCCCCGCGCCCGCCGCCCGCCGGGCGAGACCCGCCCGCTCCTGCACGGCGACCTCACCCCGGTGATATCCGCTCATGGCCCCGCCCTCCTGCCGCTCTGCCGCTCTGCCGCTCTGCCGCTCTAGAAGAATCCGCAGGTGGGAGCACCGGCGGTAGGGGCATCCGCCGGGTCCGCCCCGGTCGGCGCGTAGACCTCCAGGCGGATGCCGTCGGGGTCGGTGAAGAAGATCCCGCCCGAGGTGCCGCTCTCGCCGTGCGGCACGACGCCCTCGTGGGCGAACTCCGTGCCCAGCCCGCGCAGGACCTCCTCCGTGGCTCGGACCTCCTCGACGGAGTCCACCTGGAACGAGAGGTGATGGAGACCGGGAAGGGCCGTCGCGAACGTGCCTTCGCTCTGCTGCCACAGGGTGACCATGAGCCGGGGGCCGCGCCCCAGGAAGATCCAGCGGCGATCGGCGTCCTTGCCCTCGGCCAGCACCTCGAAGTCGAAGACCTCGCGGTAGAAGGCGGCCGAGCGTTCCAGGTCGGTGACGTTGAGCCCGACGTGGCCGGTCTGGAGATTCTTCGCCTTGCCCATGATCGATCCCACTCCTTCGTCCGAGGTCGCGAGATGATCCCGTAACCATTGACACCGCATTTGAAGGTTAGAACCGAGATGCAGTCCAGGTCAACCGGTGATCTTCATTTGGCTGGTTATGATGGACGGATCAGTCATCCCCGCCCGCGTGACGGAAGGAGCCCACCCGTGTCGCACTCCCCCGGTGCGGACCCCCGGCCGCTGACCGGCGAGCCGCTCGCCCTCGACCTGCTCAACACCCGCTGGATCGACGGGGACGGCCCGCACGACCTGCTGGACTCCGCGGCCGGCCTCGCCGTCTGGCTGAACAGCCCTCCGGTACGCGAACACCTCGGGCCCGCACCGGCCCCGGCCGCCGACCGCGTCACGCTGGAGAGGCTGCTCCTCGCCCGGACGGCGCTCGACAGCCTGGCCGCCTCGACCGGCCATCAGGATCCGGCCACCCCCGAGAGCG
The DNA here is from genome assembly GCF_041435495.1 of Streptomyces sp. NBC_01116. NCBI lineage: Bacteria > Bacillati > Actinomycetota > Actinomycetes > Kitasatosporales > Streptomycetaceae > Streptomyces > Streptomyces sp. NBC_01116. The sequence goes on along the minus strand of NZ_CP108644.1, from coordinate 4,989,559 downwards.
CCGACCGACTGAACGAGGTCCTCGCCCACGGCCGCATCCGCCACGCCCTGGGGTCCGACGGGCTCCCGGAGTCGGTGGTGGAGGTGGACGACCCGTCCTGGGCTCCGGCCTGGTACGCGGCGGAGAACTGGCTGCACCTGGTCGCGGACCGGCCCGACCGCATCCGCCCCTGCGCGAACCACGCCTGCGTCCTGCACTTCTACGACGTCTCCAAGAACGGGACGCGCCGCTGGTGCTCCATGGCGGGCTGCGGCAACCGGGCGAAGGCGCAGCGCCACTACGCCCGGCGCTCCGGGGCCTGAAACCGCCCCTCCGCGCCGTCGCCCTCAAGCCTCCGCGCCGCCGCCGCTAAGGGCTGTCCCGCAATTCCCGGTGGATCGGCGCGCGGCGTCGGATGCGGTGCATCGCACGGCGGAGGGACGTCCGCATACGAGATGTATGGGGACGTTCCGACAACTCGGCGAGGTGCCGTAGCTGTCGTCGCGCGCCCGCCGGGAATCGCGGGACAGCCCTTAGGCCTCCCGCGCGGCCCCGCCGTCCCGGGCGCGCCTGCTGTGGCGGGCGACCCTCACCCGGTTGCCGCAGCCCACCGTGCACCACTCCCGGCGGGCGTGGGTCCGGACGAAGTAGAGGATGCAGCCCGGTGCGGGGCAGGCCCGCAGACGCTCCGCGGCCGGGCCCGAGAACAGGTCCACGGCAGCCGCGGCGATCTCCCCGAGGGCCTCCCTGCCGACGTCGTCCGCAGCGGTGCGGACGACGGAGCGGAAGTCCGGCCCCGGCGCCAACTCCGGCCAGCGCGCGGCCGATCGCGCGAGGGTGTTCACCACGGCGAGCGGATCCGCCCCGGGGGCCGCCCCGGACGTACGCGCCGCGGCCAGCGACCGCAGCGCCCCGCGCAGCTCCAGGAACTCCTGATACCGCACGGGCGGGACGGACTCCACCCCGTGCAGCCTCTTTGCCAGGGCGTCCGGGAAGCGGTCACGCCGCGCGGCCAGCCAGCCGCCCACGGCCCGCGGTCCGGCGGCGAGCGCGTCCATCCGACGCCCCCGCACCCCGCCCCTCACATACGTGGTGTTGACCAGCTCCAGAGGCAACGGCTCGCCCGAGAGCGGCAGTTCACCGGCCACCGGTCACCCCCGCCCGTCCACGACACCCTTGTCCACGCCCCCATCCTGCCCCGGACCCCGGCCGGGGAGAACCGTCCTCCACCACACATCCGCACACCTCCGCGCGCATCCGCGGAGCACCCCTCGGCCGAGCTAATGCGAGAATACCCCTCCATGCGTTAGCTGACCGCCGAGGAAGGAACCCCGTGCCCGAGACCCCCGCCCCCGAGCTCACCGCCCCCCACCTCGCCGCACCTCGTCCGGTCGCGGCGCGCCGCCTCGCCTCCGCCGTACGCCGGGCGGCTCCCCTGCCGACGAGCAGGGCGCCCACACGACCACCGCTCGCGGCCATCGCCAGGGCGACGCTCGGCGGCTCGGTCGCTCTGCTCCTGCTCGTGGCCATCGGCGGCCCGCTCGGCCACCCCCTGCTCATACCGCCGCTCGCGGCCAGCACCGCCCTGGTCTTCGCCGCCCCCACGCTGCCGCTGGCCCAGCCCCGCAGCGTGATCGGCGGGCAGCTCGTCTCGGCCGCCGTGGGTTTCCTGACGCTCGCCGTCGCCGGCGGATCGGCCTGGGCCGCCGCGGTCGCGGGCGGCCTCGCGATCGGCGCGATGGCGCTCACCCGCACCGCGCACTCCCCCGCCGCGGCCACCGCGGTCATCGTCGTGATGACCCAGCCCGCGGCCACGACGTTCCTCCTCCTGCTGCTCCTGGCCACCGTGCTGATCACGGGCACCGGCTTCCTGGCCGCACGCGCGGGCCGCCGCTCCGGCACGGACGGCTCCGGGGCCGCCCCCTACCCGGCCTACTGGTGGTAGACGCCCGGCCCACCGGTGGCAGGCGCCGCCCCCGGCGGAGGAACCCTTCACATCTGACGTTCCGTCAGTTCTAATGTTCCCGTGATGGGACACGCAGGCATGGCCGCCACCGCCGTCCGGTACCTCAGGTCCGTCGGCGCCGCCACGACAGCCGCACCGGGGGGACCTGCCGGGACGCTGCCCGAGGCACTGCCCCGGCCGGACCTGAGAGCCGTCCGGGACGACGAGCGGCTGCCCGTGGCCCCGGAGGAGTTCCGGCGCGTGCTGGGCCACTTCGCCAGCGGCGTCACCGTGATCACCGCGCACGACGCGGACGGCCCCGCGGGCTTCGCCTGCCAGTCCTTCGCCTCGCTGTCGCTGGACCCGCCGCTGGTGTCCTTCATGGTCGCCCGTACGTCGACGACCTGGCCCCGCATCGCCCGCGCCGGGGCGTTCTGCGTGAACATCCTCGGGGCGGAACAGGGCGCGCTGTGCCGGGGGTTCGCGGTGAGCGGCGCCGACAAGTTCGCGGGCGTGACCCACGCGCCCGCCCCGGCCACCGGCTCCCCGCTGCTGGACTCCGTGCCCGCCTGGATCGACTGCCGTGTCCACGCCGTCCACACCGGCGGCGACCACCTCATCGTGGTCGGCCGGGTGGAGGCGCTGGGGGCGACGGACGAGGGCGAACCCCTCCTGTTCCACCGGGGGGCGTTCGGCCGGTTCAGCCGCTGAGCCCGGACCTTCGGCGGCCACGGAAGCCACGGCGGCCACGGCGGCTGCTGCGGTTACGGCCGAGAGCGGCCCGCACCCGCCCGCTTCGGCCTCCCGGTCAGACGCCGGGCGCGTCGACGAAGGTGGCGCCGATCTCCGCCAACCGCTCGGCCGCGTAGGCCGGGTCGAGCAGGGTCTCAGGTGTGCGGATGCCCGGCGGGACGCGTTCGCCACGCAGACCGAGCTGCCGCTCGACGCCGAGGGCGATGCCGAGCGCGGTCAGGGGACGCTGCCCCGCCGGGTGGACGAGGTAGCGGCTCGTCCTGAGCGGCGCACCCGTCGGACCTGTCCCTTCCAGGTCGATCCGGATCTCGATGGAAGCGCGGTCGCCGCGGCGCCGGGCCGCGGATTCACCGACCGCCATGTCGAAACGGACGTTCGGCGCGCCCGTCGCGAGGGCGAGGCTCGGCACGTCGAGGATGGCGACGCTCCGGCCGGGCAGGACGACGCCGTCGACAGCGCGCACCTCCGCCTGGACCTCGGGGTCGTTGACCCAGGTGAAGACACCGTCACGGCGCACCGTCCCCGCCGTGGTGGCGGTGGACCACCGCTCCAGGTCCGCGGCTCCCGCGGGTCCGCCGGTGTCCAGCTCGTCCAGCACGGCGCCGATCCGGACGGTGTCGACCCGGCGGAACTCCCCGGCCAGCTCCAGCGCCGCGAGGACGACGACGCCGGCGCAGAAGTGGCTGGCCACCAGGATCGACGAGGCGTTCGCCCGCCGCGCGCCCGCGACGACCTCCGGCGCGATCTCCACCAGGCCGCTGGAGATGCTGAGGTAGGGCAGCCCGTGGTCCTGCGCGTAATGCAGTCCGTTCAGGCGGTCGTCCCACAGCGCGGCGACCACCGCGGAGAAGTGGTGGCCATGCTCGGCCGGAAGGCCGAGATCGCTGCGCCGCAGGTCGATGGTGACGGCCGTGGCGGCACCGAGTCCGTCGGCCACCCGCCGCGCGCGGCCGATATCCCGCCCCGCGATCGTCAGCGGCAGCCCCGGGTGCCACTGCCGCAGGAGCACGGCGGCCCCCGAGCCCGCCTGCCCCGAACCACCCAAGATCAGTACCGGCTTCAACTTTCCCATCACAGGTCCCCGCCTCCCTCAAGCTACATTTTGTAGCCTACGTTTTGTAACATAGCCTGGAGAGCGACACAACGGAGGACCATGGCCACCACCTCGGCCCGCCTGTCCAAGCAGGCCAGGCGGGAGCAGCTGCTGAACACCGCCGTGGCGATCGTGCGCCGGCAGGGCACGGACGGTCTGACTCTGGTCACCCTCGCGGAGGCGGCCGGGGTGAGCAGGCCGATCGTGTACGACCACTTCGGCACGCGCCCCGGCCTGTTGCTCGCGCTCTACCGAGGCCTCGACGAACGCCACCGAGCAGCGATCGCACAGGCGTTGCGGGAGGCCGGACCCAGCGCCGACGAGGTCGCCCGCCTGATCAGCACCGCGTATTTCGCCTGCGCCACGGACATGCCGGAACTCGCCGCCGTATCCGCGGCGCTGAAGGGCGATCCGGAGATGGAGGCGGTCCAGCGCGAGCTGCTCGACAGGTACACGGACCTGGTAGCCGCCGCGCTGCTGGAGCACTCCGAGCTGCCTCCCGCGGCCCTGCGGCTGCGGTGCGTCGGCGTGCTGGGCGCGGCCGAGGCGATGGCCGCCGAGCTGAACCAGGGGCGGGCATCCGCCGAGGACGCGGTCGCCACCCTGACCGACCTGATCGTGGGCAGCCTCGCCACCCGGACGGGCCGTTGAATCACCCGGGTCCGAGCCGGTCCTCGCCCGTCCGCCTGCGGATCACCAGCGACATCAGCGCCGCCATCGCGCACAGCGCCCCCGCCGCGTACCAGACCACGTCGTAGCGGCCGAAGACATCCCGCGCGACCCCGCCGAGGAACGCCACCACCGCCGCACCCACCTGGTGCGAGGCCAGCACCCAGCCGAAGACGATCGCGCTGTCCTCGCCGTACTGCTCGCGGCAGAGCGCCAGCGTCGGCGGGACCGTGGCGACCCAGTCCAGCCCGTAGAACACGATGAAGAAGATCATCGGGGGCTCGACCTCGGCGCCGATCAGCATCGGCAGGAACAGCAGGGAGATCCCGCGCAGCGCGTAGTAGACGGCGAGGAGCCTGCGGGCGTCGAAGCGGTCGGTGAGCCAGCCGGAGAAGATCGTGCCGACGATGTCGAAGACCCCGATCACCGCGAGCAGCGAGGCAGCCACGGGTACGGGCATGTGGTTGTCGTGGGCGAACGGCACGAAGTGGGTGCGGATCAGGCCGTTGGTGGACGCACCGCAGATCGCGAAGGCGCCCGCCAGCAGCCAGAACGGGCCGGTGCGGGCCACGTCGAACAGCACCCGCACCGTCCGGCGTGCGGCGCCCCGGGCCGGCGCGGGCTTGGGCACGAAGTCCCCGCCGTACGGGGCGAGCCCCACATCGGCCGGGTGGTCGCGCATCAGGAGCCAGACGAACGGGACGACGACGAGGGCGGCCAGGGCGACGGTGACCGAGGCGGGCCGCCAGCCGTGTTTGTCGACGATCCAGGCGCAGAGCGGGAGGAAGACGAGCTGCCCGGAGGCCCCCGCCGCGGTGAGGACGCCGGTGACCAGGCCCCGGCGGGTCACGAACCAGCGGTGGGTGACGGTCGCGGCGAACGCCATCGCCATGGACCCGGTGCCGAGGCCGACGAGGAGTCCCCAGTAGATCATCAGCTGCCAGGAGGCGGTCATCCAGACACTGGCGACCGCCCCGGCCGCCACCATGGTGAGCGCGATCGCCACGACCCGCCGGATGCCGAAGCGGTCCATGAGCGCGGCGGCGAACGGCGCGGTCAGCCCGTACAGCGCCATGTCGATGGAGACCGCGAGCCCGATCTCGCCCCGGGTCCAGCCGAACTCGGCGTGGAGCGGGTTGATGAGCAGTCCGGGCAGGGAGTTGAACGCCGCACCGCCGATGATCGTCACGAAGGTGACGGCGGCGACGAGCCACGCCCGGTGGACGCGGGGGACGCGGGGTCCCCGACGCGCCTTACGGGGCGGCCGCCGGTCGTCCAGGGCTGCGCTGTCGAGGGTCTCGGTCACGTGGACCAGCTTCTTGGTCCGCGCCCTTCGTCACGAGTGGCCTGAGGGACACGGTTCGCAGGAATCGGGCCATGGCCCGGCGCGCGGAGGGCCGGAGCCCCGCCCGTGGCATCGCCGTCGTCGGTCGGCGGGGCCGGGGGGAGGGGGCTGCCGGGCCCCGGCGTGGACGGACCTGACGACGGCCGCCACCGCCGCGACCGCGCGACCCCCAGCGCCGCGACCGCGCGGCCCCCACCGACGCGACGGCGCGGCCCCCGGCGGCGCGAACCGTGTGCGCCGGGGGCCGCGCCGATGGCTTCATCCGAGCCCGATCCTCCTGAGCTGCCGGATCGGCCGGGCCACCAGCAGCACCGCCACCACCCCCATGTTGATCACGGCCGCCGCCACCAGCAGTTCGGGCGCCCCGACCGCCTCGGCCACCGGGCCCGCCAGCGCGCGGCCCGCCGCGACCATCAGGAGCGAGCCCGCCACGTCGTAGGCGTGCAGCCGGTTCAGGGCCTCCGGCGGGACGTGCGTCTGGACCGTCGTGGACCACATCACCAGCCAGAACGCGGCCGACCCGCCCGCCAGCAACTGCCCCGCCGCCAGCACCGGCAGCGGCATTCCGAGCGCCAGCACCAGCAGGCTCACCGCCACCAGCGGCAGCGCCACCGCCCCGGCCGCCAGCGGATGCGAGGGGCGCAGCCGCAGGGCGAGGAGGCCGCCGACGACGCTGCCCGCCCCGTTGACCGCCATCAGCATCCCGTACGCCCCCGAGCCGTGCGCCTCGGTGACCAGGACGGCGGTCAGCGGGAGCATCGGGCCGAGGACCGCGAAGCCGTACACCGTCCAGACCGCGATCACTCCCCACAGCCAGGACCGGGCCCGGAACTCCCGCCACCCGTCGACCAGTTCCGCGGCGAACGTGCCGCGCGCCGCGTCGTCGTGCGGGGCCGGGGCCAGTCGCATCAGGAAGAGGCAGGCCCCGGAGACCGCGAAGGTCGCCGCGTTCGCCGCGTAGACGGCCCCGGCGCTGGCGAGTCCGACGAGCGCCCCGGCGAAGGCGGGCCCGGCCATGGTCATCAGCGCCTCGGCCACCCGCAGGACGGCGTTGGCCCGCTGGACGTCGGTGGAGACGCGCGGCACGGTCGAGGCGACGCCGGGCTGGAAGAGCGCCGCGCCGACGCCGGCCACCGAGCTGAGGACGTACACCGCCCACAGCGGCGGGTTGCCCGTCGCGAAGGTCACGGCCAGCACGGAGGCGCCGATCAGCCGCAGGACGTCGGCGATGATCATCATGCGGCGCGGGGTGAACCGGTCGGCGAGCACCCCGCCGAACAGCACGAACACCGCCAGCGGCCCCATCCAGGCGGCGAGCGCGAAGCCGACCGAGGAGGCGGGCCGCCCCGCGCCCAGCAACCCGGCGGTCAGGGCCACCGGGATCATGCCGTCGCCGAAGAGCGCGACCGTACGGGCCACGAAGAAGTAGCGGAAGTTGCGGTTCCAGAGCCGCGCGGGGCCGGAGCCGGAACCGAAGGAGGACCCTGCGCCCAGGCCCGTCCCGGTGGGGCCGCCCGGTCCGCCGGGATCGAGCGGGGGCAGCGTCGGGAGCGGGTTCGGGTCCGGGAGCGGGTTCGGGGTCGTTCGGGTGTCGCGCGCGGCGTCGGGAAGGGACGCGCGCTCTGTCGGCTTCTCCATCACGTCGCTAACCTGTACCAGCTTGTGGTCTATACCACTACAGCAATTTCCTGTGATCTTCGAGGAGGCCGTCGTGCAGCACCGCGTCGTCGTTCTGGCCCTCGACGGGCTGCTCCCCTTCGAGCTGGGCATTCCGCAGCGGATCTTCGGCCGCAGCCTCGGCACGGAGGCGGGAGGGAAGAGCGGGAAGCTGTACGACGTGGTGACCTGCTCGGTCCGTCCGCCGGGCCCGGTCCGGACCGACGCGGACTTCTCCATCCTCGTGGAGCACGGCCCGGAGGCGCTCGCCACCGCCGACACGGTGGTCATCCCCGCCTCCTACGAGCTGGGACCGGTCTTCGAGGAGGGCCGGCTGACCGAGGAGCTGGCCGCCGCGCTCGCCCTGGTCCGGCCCGGCACCCGGATGGTCTCCATCTGCACCGGCGGTTACGTCCTGGCGGCGGCCGGCTACCTCGACGGCCGCCCCGCCACCACGCACTGGTCGTCCGCCGAGCACTTCCAGCGGACCTTCCCGCAGGTCCGCGTCGACCCGGACGTCCTGTTCATCGACGACGGCGACGTCCTCACCTCCGCCGGGGTCGCCGCCGGGATCGACCTCTGCCTGCACCTGGTGCGCCGCGACCACGGGACGGCCGTCGCGAACGAGATCGCGCGCCGCACCGTCGTGCCCCCGCACCGGGACGGCGGGCAGGCCCAGTACATCCACCGCCCCGTCCCCGAGCCGCAGTTCGCGACCACCACCGGCGCCCGGGCCTGGGCGCTGGCCCGTCTCGACCGGCCGATCCTGCTGCGGGACATGGCGGAGCAGGACGCGATGAGCGTACGGACGTTCACGCGCCGCTTCCGCGAGGAGGTCGGGATCAGCCCCGGCCAGTGGCTCACCCAGCAGCGGGTGGAGCGGGCCCGGCACCTGCTGGAGTCGACGGACCTGTCCATCGACCAGGTGGCCCGCGACGCGGGCTTCGGCACGGCGACCTCGCTGCGCCAGCACCTCCAGGCGGCGCTGGGCGTGCCGCCGACGGTCTACCGGCGTACGTTCCGTTCCTCGGCGGACCCCGCGCCCCGGGGCCCGCGCACCCCGGTCCGGGGGCGCCCGTAGGAGGCGCGGGTCAGAAGACCAGGACCCCCCGGGCCACCCGCCCGTGGTGCGCGTCGTCGGCCGCCTTGGCGAAGTCCTCCACCGGGTACGTCTCGGTGACCAGTTCGTCCAGCAGCAGCCGGCCCTCCCGGTAGAGGTCCGCGTACAGGGCGATGTCGCGCTGCGGCCGTGAGGAGCCGTAGCGGCAGCCGAGGATCGACTTGTCCAGGTACATCGAGGAGACCAGGAACGACGCCTCGGCGCTCGCCGCTGGTACGCCCAGCAGCACGGCCTGTCCGTGCCGGTCGAGGAGGTCGATCGCCTGGCGGATCAGCTCCGTGCGGCCGACGCACTCGAAGGCGTGGTCGGCCCCGTCGGGCAGGATGTCGCGCACGCCCTCCGCGCCGGTCAGGAAGTGCGTGGCGCCGAACCGCCGGGCCACCGCCTCCTTCGCCGGGTTGCTGTCGACGGCGACGACGGTGAGCGCGCCGGCCAGCCGGGCCCCCTGGAGCACGTTGAGTCCGATGCCGCCGGTGCCGATGACGACGACGGTGTCGCCCAGGCCGACCTTCGCCCGGTTCAGGACGGCCCCGACGCCGGTCAGGACCCCGCAGCCGATCAGGGCCGCCGAGGTGAGGGGCAGGTCGTCCGGGATCTTCACCGCCTGGACGGCCCGCACCACCGTGCGTTCCGCGAAGGCGGAGTTGGAGGCGAACTGGAACAGCGGCTCTCCGCCCCGCGAGAACGGCCGCCCCGGCCGCCCGATGGCCTTCCGGCACATGGTCGGCCTCCCCCGGTCGCACTGGGCGCAGGCCCCGCAGTTGGCGAGGGTGGAGAGCGCCACGTGATCACCGGGCCGCACGTGGCCGACGCCGGGCCCGACCGCTTCGACGACGCCCGCGCCCTCGTGGCCGAGCACGACGGGGACCGGGAAGGGGATCGTGCCGTCGATCACCGACAGATCGCTGTGGCAGAGTCCGGCGGCGGCGACCGCCACCAGCACCTCCCCGGGGCCCGGGTCCCGTATCTCCAGGTCGTCCACGACCTCGGTCCGTGTGCCGTCGAAGACGACGCCTCTCATCTGGGCTCCCTCGGTAGGCCGAGCACCCGCTCGGCGATGATGTTCCGCTGGATCTCGTCGGAGCCGCCGTAGACGGTGTCGGCCCGGCTGAAGAGGAACAGGTGCTGTGCGTCGTCCAGTTCGTACGGCCGGTGCTCCGACCAGGGCTCGGGTCCGACGGCCCCCGCCTCGCCCGCGACCCGCACGGCCAGTTCGCCGAGCCGCTGGTGCCAGCCGCCCCACAGCAGCTTCGCCACGCTGGGCGCGCCCGGGTCGCCGGTGGAGCCGAGGGTGCGCAGGGCGTGCCGGCGCATGGTGTCCAGCTCCGCCCACTGCCTGACCAGCAGGGCCCTGATGACCGGGTCCTCGGCGGCCCCGCTCGCCACGGCGGCGGCGACCACCCGGTCCAGCTCCTCGGCGAACCCGATCTGCTGGGCGAGGGTGGAGACCCCGCGCTCCAGGGCGAGGAGGCCCATGGCGACCTGCCAGCCGTTGCCCTCGCCCCCGACGACCTCGGCGGCCCGCGCCCCGTCGAGGAACACCTCGTTGAACTCGCTGGTCCCGGTCAGCTGCCGGATCGGCCGCACCTCGATCCGGCCCGGCTGGTCCATCTCCACCAGCAGGAACGACAGCCCGTGGTGGCGGGTGGAGCCGGGGTCGGTGCGGGCGAGGACGAAGCACCAGTCGGCGTCCAGGGCGAGCGAGGTCCAGATCTTCTGCCCGGTCACGGCGTAACCGCCCGCCCCGTCCGGCACGGCGGCGGTCCGCACCCCGGCGAGGTCGGAGCCCGCACCCGGTTCGCTGTACCCCTGGCACCACAGCGTCTCGCCCCGGGCCACGGACGGCAGATGGCGCCGCTTCTGCTCCTCGGTGCCGTACGTGATCAGCGTCGGGGCGAGGAGGTTCTCCCCGATGTGGCCGATCCGGGCGGGGGCCGCGGAGCGGGCGTACTCCTCGGCCCAGACGACCTGCTGGGCGAGGGTCGCACGGCGGTTGCCGTAGCTCTCGCCGTCCTCACCGGGCCAGCCGATCCCGATCCACCCGGCGCGCCCGAGCTCGCGTTCCCAGGCGCGGGGGTCGGGGGCGGGGGTGTCGGCGAGGCGGCTGTGCAGCCAGGTGCGCACCTCGGTACGGAAGTCCATGCTGCCTCCTGTCGTCCCGGGGGCTCCGCCCCCGGACCCCTGCTCCTCGATCACCGGAGGGGCTTGGATGCGATCAATCGCCGGAGGGGCCGGGGGCGTTCGGGCGGTCGCCCGACTTGGCCGCCGCCGCCATCTCCTCCAGCCGCGCCAGCATCGGCATCGGGTCCGCGCCCACCGTCCCCGGCAGGAAGTCCGCGATCCGTTCCGGGGTCCAGGGCCCCTCCCCGTACGCCGCCCGCAGTTCCCTCGGCTGGGCCCAGACCGCGATCTTCGGGCCCGCGATCGTGTACACCTGCCCGGTGATCCGCTCCGCCCGCGCCCGCTCGCTGAGCAGGTAGACCACCAGGGCCGCCACGTCCTCCGGCTCCCCGATCTCCTTCAGCTCCATCGGCACCCCGGCCGACATCCGGGTCCGGGCGACCGGCGCGACCGCGTTCGCCGTGACGCCGTACCTGTGCAGGCCCAGCGCCGCGCTGCGCACCAGCGAGATGATCCCGCCCTTCGCCGCGCTGTAGTTGGCCTGGGCGACGCTGCCCTGGTGGTTGCCGCTGGTGAAGCCGATCAGCGTGCCCCCGCCCTCCTGCTTCCGCATCACCGCCGAGGCGGCCCGGAAGACCGTGAACGTGCCCTTGAGGTGGGTGGCGAGGACCGGGTCCCACTCCTCCTCGGACATGTTGAACAGCATCCGCTCACGGAGGATCCCGGCCACGCAGACCACCCCGTCGAGCCGGCCGTACTCCGCCAGCGCGGTGTCCACGATCCGCTGCCCGCCCGCCATCGTGGAGATGTCGTCGGCGACCGCGACCGCCTCGCCGCCCGCCGCCCCGATCTCCTTGACGACGGACCGGGCGATCTCGCTGGTCGGTTCGGAGCCCTCGACGGAGACGCCGTAGTCGTTGACGACGACCCGCGCCCCCTCCGCCGCGGCGGCGAGCGCGACGGCCCGCCCGATGCCCCGGCCGGCCCCCGTCACGGCGACCACCCTGCCTGCCAAGAAGTTCCCCATGCCCGGCCCCTTCCCGCGGTTTCTGACGGACCGTTAGATTTTACGGGCAGTCGGATGCCCCGGCACAAGACCCAGGAGGTCCCCATGTCCCTGCCGGCCGAGTTCCACGAGATCGCGAAGCGCGTGAACAACTGGGGCCGCTGGGGCGGGGCCGACGAGATCGGGACGCTCAACCTGATCACCGACGCCGTCGTGCGCGAGGCCGTCGCCACCGTCCGCACCGGCCGCCGAATACCGCTCGCGCTGCCGCTCCACCGGGACGGGGTGCAGAGCGGGCTCATCCCGGGCCGGATCAATCCGCTGCACACGATGGTCCAGATCAACCAGGAGATCTTCGGCCCCGACACGGTCGCCACCAGCGACGACGCCGTCACGATGGGGCTCCAGGCCTCGACCCACTGGGACGCCCTGACCCATGTCTCGCACAGCGGGAAGGTCTACAACGGCCGCCCGGCGGACACGATCACCGCCCACGGCGGGGCGCGGTTCTCCTCGATCGCCGCCGTGGAGCACCTCGTCTCGCGCGGGGTGCTGCTGGACGTGGCCCGCGCCCGGGGGGTGGACCGGCTGCCCGGCGACCACGCCGTGACGCCGGACGACCTGGCCGCGGCGGAGGACTTCGGCGGCGTACGCGTACGGGCCGGGGACATCGTGCTCGTACGGACCGGGCAGGTGCGCCTCGCGCTGGCCGGGGACCGGCAGGCCTACGGCTATCCGTCGCCGGGGCTCTCGGTGCGCACGCCCGAGTGGTTCCACGCGCGGGACGTCGCGGCGGTAGCCAACGACACCCTGACCTTCGAGGTCTTCCCGCCGGAGATCGAGGACCTGTGGATGCCGGTGCACGCGCTGCACCTGGTCGAGATGGGCATGCTCCAGGGCCAGAACTGGAACCTGGAGGCGCTGTCCGCGGCCTGCGCGGAAGAGGGCCGGCACGCCTTCCTGCTCACGGCGTCGCCGGAGCCGTTCGCCGGGGCCACCGGCTCGCCGGTCGCCCCGGTGGCGATCCTGTGAACGGCCTCCGCGCAAGGGAGGAGGAGCAAGCCGTGGGAGAAGGAGAAGAAGAGGAAGCAGGGGAAGCAGGAGTGGAAAGGGTGGAAGGGGAGGGAGCCGGGCTCAGGCCAGGTTGGTGAAGACGCAGGAGGGCGGTTCGCACACCTCGCCTCCCTGTCCGACGACCGGGTGCGGCTCCGACAGCCGCACCGGGCCGCCCCGGTCGACCTCGCACCAGATCTGCTTCCCGGCGCCCTCCGGCAGCCAGCCCCAGCGGTCCGCGAGGCCGTCCACCAGCTCCAGCCCCCGGCCGCCCGTCTCGTCGCCCTCCGCGTGCCGCTGGAGCGGCGGGCGGTCGCTGGCGTCCGCGACCTCGACCCGGACGGTCCCGGCCGCGCCGGGCGCCCCGGTCCCGCCGAAGAGCATCCGCAGCACCGCGGGACAGCCCGTGTGGACGACGGCGTTGGTGACCAGCTCCGAGATCAGCAGGATGAGCGTCTCGGCGAGCGGCTCGTCATCCCCTATCCCGGAACCGACCAGGCGCGACCGCGCCCATCTACGGGCCCGCCCCACCTCCGCGGGATCCGGACCGACCTCCAGCTGAACCTGAAGCACCTGCACCGCTCACACCATCCGAACCGGCGGACACATCGCCTCGCGCCTCCTCAGGGTCACGGAACGTGATTCCCTTACGCGACAGCATGGTTGACGTACAGTCACCGCAACAAGCGCTTCGGGCATATTCCAGCGCGAAGGAGTACGCGTGGTGCATACTGTGCGACGCACGCTGCGGGGAGTCGAACAGGAGCGCGCAGAGACCGCGAGAAACGCTCTTCGGGCAGGCCCGGCACATCTCCGGCGAGAGCCCTCGCACCGGACCGGAGCCGCCGCACAGGCCGCCCCCGGATCGCCCGGTTCCAGAACCACTCGCATCCCACGGAGCGTACCCGAGCCGGACACCGACTCCACCCGGTGACGAATCACGCAAAGGACACAAGCCGGTATCGGCGCCCCACGGCTGCGCTGCGTCACCCTCCGGCCCCGGCTTCCGGGCCTCCTCCGCCGGGCCCCGCCGAGCTGCCGGAACGCGGCCGCGCGGCCCCCAGACCGGCGGCCAGGAGCTCCTCCGCACCGGCCGCGGTGAGGCGGGCCGCCGCCCGGAGCCAGGCCCGTTTCAGGTGGAGGTGAACATCTGCCTCCCAGGTGAAGCCCATCCCGCCGTGGATCTGGAGGCAGTCGCGCGCGTTGCGTACGGCCGCCTCGTCGGCGAGCAGTTTCGCCGCCGCGATCTCCACCGGGTCGCCGGTCACGGCGGCCGCGTACACGGCGGCGCGGGCCGGCTCGGTGCGGGCGAGCATGTCGGCGCAGAGATGTTTGACCGCCTGGAACGATCCGATGGGCGATCCGAACTGCTGTCGGTCCCCGGCGTGTTGAACGGCGGTCTCGGTGGTGCGCGCAGCGCTGCCGAGTTGTTCGGCAGCAGTGAGAAGCGCCCCCTCGTAGGGGAATGCGCCGGAGTACGCCTCCGTGGCCGCCGTACGCCCCGCCACCACCCGGTGCAGCGGAGTGAGCGGGTCCACCGACCGGACGGGCTCGGCGGCGGCGGCGAAGGCGCGCAGCGGCTCCCCGGCGAGGACTTCCGCGCCCACCAGCACCGCGTCCGCCTCCGCCAGATGCGCCACCGGCAGGTCCCCGTCCACGGCGGTCACCACCGCCTCGCCCTCGGCGGCGCCCTCCACCAGGCCCGCCGCGAGGTGCGTGGCGACGAGCGGGCCCGGGAGCAGCGCCCGGCCCGCCTCCTCGAAGAGCAGCACCGCCTCGGGCAGCCCGAGGCCCACGCCGCCCGCCTCCTCCGGCAGCCGGAGCGCGAAGAAGCCGGCCGCGCCCAGCTCCCGCCAGAGCGAGCGGTCCAGGGTCCCGCCGCGCTCGACCGCCGCCCGCATCCGGTCCCGGTCGAACACCGCGTCGAGCAGGTCGCGCATACCGGACCGCAGGGCCCGCTGGTCGTCCGAGAGCTGGAAGTCCACGGTGGCCTCAGCGCCCCTTCGGCAGGCCGAGGATGCGCTCGGCGACGATGTTCCGCTGGATCTGGGAGGTGCCCGCGGCGATCGTGTACGAGAGGGACGAGAGCCGGTCCAGGACCCACTCCCGGTCGACGTCGAACGCGTCGGCCCCCAGCACCTCCGCCGCCGCCTCGTACAGCTCCTGGCGGGCCCCGGAGTAGCGCAGCTTGAAGACGGAGCCGCCGGTGCCGGGGACCCCGCCCGTACGCTCCGACTCCGCGACGTTCCACTGGGTGAGCCGCCACAGGGCCCGGAACTCGGCGTTGAGCCTGCCGAGCCGCCGGCGCAGCACCGGGTCGTCCCAGCGCCCGTTGCGCCGGGCCTCGTCGGCGAGGGCGTCCAGGGTGCGGCGGCAGGCGACGACCTCGCCGACGAAGGCCGTGCCGCGCTCGAAGGAGAGGGTGACCATGGTGACCCGCCAGCCGTCGTTCTCCGCGCCCACACGACAGGAGACCGGCACCCTGACCTCGTCGAGGAACATCTCGGCGAACTCCGTGGACCCGGCCAGGGTCCGCAGCGGCCGGACCGTGACGCCGGGGGCGTCCATCGGCATCGCGAGCCAGCTGATCCCCCGGTGCTTCGGCGCGTCCGGATCGGTGCGCACCAGCAGCTCGCACCAGTCGGCGACCTCGGCGTGCGAGGTCCAGATCTTGGCTCCGCTGACCACGTAGGCGTCGCCGTCGCGCACGGCCCGGGTGCGCAGGGCGGCCAGGTCGGAGCCCGCGTCCGGCTCGCTGAAGCCCTGGCACCAGACCTCGTCGCCGCGCAGCACCGGGGGCAGCCAGCGGGCCCGCTGCCCGGCCGTGCCCTCGGCGGCGATCGTCGGCCCGGCGTGCAGCAGCCCGACGAAGTTCGCCCCGACGTAGGGCGCGCCGGCCCGCTCCGTCTCCTCCAGGTAGATCAGGTGCTGGGTCGGGGTGGCGCCCCGCCCGCCCGCGTCCACCGGCCAGTGCAGGCCCGCGTACCCGGCGTCGTACAGCATCCGCTGCCAGGTGGTGTCGTACGCCCGGCGCGCGGGCCAGTCGTCGGGCGAGGGCTTCGGGGGCAGGCCGGGGAGGGCGCCGGCCAGCCACTCCCGCAGCCGCCGCCGGAACTCCTCCTCCGCCTCCGTGTACGCGAGATCCACCGCCGTCCCCGCCTACTTGTCCAGGTCCAGGCCGAGCATCCGGATCGCGTTTCCGCGCATCAGTTTGTAGACGGTCTCCTCGTCCAGTCCCTTGACGTGGTCGAGGGCGACCTCCTTGGTGTGCGGGAAGGTCGAGTCCACGTGCGGGTAGTCGGTCTCGAAGGTGGCGTTGTCGCGGCCGACGACGTCGAGGGCGGAGATGCCGTGCTTGTCGCGGAAGAAGCAGCAGAACATCTGCCGGTAGTAGTACGTGGACGGCGGCTCGGGGATCAGATCGCGCACCCCGCCCCAGGCCCGGTGCTCCTCCCAGACGTCGTCGGCGCGCTCCAGGGCGTACGGGATCCACCCCATCTGCCCCTCGCTGTACGCCAGTTTCAGCGTCGGGAACTTCACCAGGACCCCGCTGAAGAGGAAGTCCATCATCGAGGCCATCGCGTTGTTGAAGGAGAGCGAGGCCTGCACGGCGGGCGGCGCGTCCGGGGAGGCGGCGGGCATCTGGGAGCTGGAGCCGATGTGCATGTTGACGACCGTGCCGGTCTCCTGGCAGACGGCGAAGAACGGGTCCCAGTACCCGGAGTGGATGGAGGGGAGCCCCAGGTAGGTGGGGATCTCGGAGAAGGTGACCGCGCGGACGCCGCGGGCCGCGTTCCGCCGGATCTCCGCGACGGCGAGGCCGACGTCCCAGAGCGGGATGATGCAGAGCGGGATCAGCCGGCCGCCGCTGTCGCCGCACCACTCCTCGACCATCCAGTCGTTGTAGGCGCGCACGCAGGCGAGGGCGACCTCCTTGTCGTGCGCCTCGGCGAAGGTCTGTCCGCAGAAGCGCGGGAAGGTCGGGAAGCAGAGGGAGGCCTCGACGTGGTTGAGGTCCATGTCCTTGAGGCGTTCGGCCGGGTCCCAGCAGCCGGGCCGCATCTCGGCCCGGGTGATGCCCTCCAGGGTCATGTCGTCGCGGTCGAAGCCGACGGCGGCGATGTTCCGCTTGTACGGGAACTTCAGGTCCTCGTAGATCCACCAGTCCGTCGGCGGCCCGTCCGGGTCCATCGTGATGACGTACTTCCCTCCCGTGTACGCCAGTTCCCCGATGCCCGCGGTGAGCGGCTGCGGCCCGCGCTCGCGGTACTTCGCGGGCAGCCAGGTGGAGAAGAGGTGCGCGGGCTCGATCACATGGTCGTCGACGCTGACGATCCGAGGCAGTTCCGTCATGGTGTCGTCCCCTCCGGCGCCCCCGGCGAGGTCCCGGGTGCGGGCATGTTCCGATGACTTTCCGATTGCTTTCCGATGACTTGCGATGACCCTCCGACGGTTTTCTGATGACCCGTCAGATGCGTCTGCGGCACTCAGGCTAGCCCCGCACCCCTGGACCGACAAGGCACGGAGCCCTACGCTCTCCGCATTATCTGACTGGCCGTCAGTTCGGAGGGACCGCTGTGACCGCCGTGAACGACGTGACCGCATCCGCCCACGCCCTGGGCGCCTCCCGCACCTTCTGGGAGCTGATCGAGCGCCGCGCCGCCCGCACCCCCGACCGCCCGGTCCTGCTCCAGGAGGACCGGAGCCTGACCTTCGGCGAGCTGCGGGACCGCGCCGAGCGGGTCGCCGCGGGACTGTACGGGATGGGCGTGCGGGCGGGCAGCGTGGTGGCCTGGCAGCTGCCGACCCGGCTGGAGACGGCCGTGCTCTCCTTCGCCCTGACCCGGCTCGGGGCCGTACAGACGCCGGTCATCCCGTTCTACCGGGACCGCGAGGTGCGGTTCGCGCTGCGGGAGTCGGGGGCCGCGTTCTTCGCCGTGCCGGGCGTGTGGCGCGGCTTCGACCACACGGCGATGGCCGAGCGGATCGCCGGGGAACTCCCCGACCCGCCCCAGGTCTTCGAGGCGTACGACGCCCTCCCCGACGGCGACCCGGCGGTCCTGCCGCCCCCGCCGGAACCGGCCTCGGGCGAGGAGGTCCGCTGGATCTACTGGACCTCCGGCACCACCTCCGACCCCAAGGGCGTCCTGCACACCGACCGTTCCCTGATCGCGGGCGGCTCCTGTCTCGCCCACGCGCTGAAGCTCTCCGCACGGGACGTGGGCTCGATGGCGTTCCCGTACGCCCATGTCGCCGGGCCCGACTACACGGTGATGCTGCTGCTGTACGGGTTCCCCGCGGTGATGTTCGAGCAGTTCGCGCTGCCGGACGCGCTGGCGGAGTACCGGCGGCACGGGGTGACCGTGGCGGGCGGGTCGACGGCGTTCTACGCGATGTTCCTGGCCGAGCAGCGCAAGGACCCCGGCCGGCCCGTCGTCCCCACGCTCCGCCTCCTCGCGGGCGGCGGGGCGCCGAAGCCCCCGGAGCTCTACCACGCGGTGGTGGGGGAGATGAAGGTCCGGCTCACCCACGGCTACGGCATGACCGAGGTCCCGATGATCACCATGGGCGCCCCGGACGACACGGCGGAGAACCTGGCCCTGACCGAGGGGCGGCCGCCCGAGGGCATGGAGATCCGGATCGCCGACGAACACGGCGAGCCGCTCCCGTACGGCGCCGAGGGCGAGGTGCGGCTGCGCGGGGAGGCGGTCTGCCGGGGCTATCTGGACGCCGGGGCCTCCGCCGCGGCCTTCGACGCCGAGGGGTTCCTGATCACCGGGGACCTGGGGCGGCTCCAGGAGAGCGGGCACCTCACGCTCACCGGCCGGCTGAAGGACATCATCATCCGCAAGGGCGAGAACATCTCCGCCAAGGAGATCGAGGACCTGCTCCACACGCACCCCGCCGTCGCCGACGCGGCGGTCATCGGACTGCCCGACCCGGAGCGCGGCGAACGTGTCTGCGCGGTGGTGGAACAGCCGCCCGGCGCCCCGCCCCTGACCCTGGCCGGGCTCTCCGCCCACCTGCGGGAGGCGGGCCTGTCGGTCCACAAGGTGCCCGAGCAGTTGGAGGTGCTCGACGCGCTGCCCCGCAACGAGACGCTGCGCAAGGTGCTCAAGTACCGGCTGCGGGAACGGTTCGGCGGGTGAGCCGGGCGGTGACCGGGCGTCGCGGCTGCCACAGACGACACGGGGCGGGAGGCGTTACGGGGACGGCGCGCCGTCCCCGTAACGCCCGGGGTTCCTACGCGTCGGGCTCGATCACCGTGAAGTACACGGCGAACGCCGCCACCACATCGCTCTCCGCCACCAGTCCGTCCCGGTCCGTGTCCAGGCTCTGGGCGGCGATGCTCGCGATCTCTTCACTGGCCCCGAGGACCCGGAGCGCCCGCTCCACGTCCCCGACCGCCGCCCTGCCGTCGTTCCCGCTGTCCGCGACCGCGATGGTCGCCCGCAGGAACGGCCGGGCGATCTCGGCGAACCGTCCTGGATTGTCCCGGAGCCGCTTCACCGCCCCGCCCACGAACTCCTCACGGGTGACCCGCTGGTCCCCGTCCACATCGGCGATCCCCGCCATGCCCTGCCAGAAGGCCTCGGCACCGGTGTAGAGCGCCTGGCCCTTGTCGCAGCGGGCCGTCGTACCGAACTCGGTGAGCAGACGGGCCGCTGCGGCGTTGAAATCGGCACGATCGATATAGCCGTTGCCGTCCTGGTCGAAGGCGGCGAATCGGTGCGCGATCTTTCGCTCGTACTCTGCGCTGTCCATGCGGGGAGCGTACGACGCCCGGAGCGCCCACGTGTCACCGAGCAGCGCTTCCTCTGTGACAACCTCGCATCGGGAACCGCCGTTTCAGGCGCTCAGCGGCCTGCACTCCTCGTCGGTGGCGGACCGCGCGTCGGCGTAGACGTCGAACAGCCGGCGCACCCCGAGCGCCCCGAGCACCTTGTTGACGTGCGAACCGTCCTCCGCGCCCCGGGCCGGGAGAATCAGCCGCAGGCGGCCTCCGCAGGACTTCATCAGCCGGCGCGAGGCGATCAGCACACCGACGCCGCTGGAGTCGCAGAAGAACACCTCGGACAGGTCGAGCACCACGTCGTGCTGCCCCTCGGCCACCGCCTCGTGGACGGACTGGCGCACGACGGGTGAGGTCACCAGATCGAGTTCGCCGCTCATGCGCAGCACGGTCCAGGAGCCCTGCTCCGCCTCGTCCACCTTCAGCGTCACGCGACTGGACCTCTCGTTCCGGGGCTCCCGGCAATCCGGAAGTTTCCGTTCCTCCTCGCGGCTGCCCAACCGCACTCCCATGAAACACCGACGCGCCGGGCGGCGCCCGGAGATTTCCGGTGGAAAGGAGTACTTCGGGTCGTTTCCGCTGCTCAGAGCGGACGGGGAGGCATTCGGGCCGAAAATCGACTACCGTCGTCGGCCACGCACGGCGGGAAGGACGCGGGAAGAGAGTTGCCGCAAAGGTGCGTGCGCCGCACGCCCGGCGGACTACATTCGGTCCTCACGGGCACAGGGTGGATCACGGAGCTGGGTGGACAGGGCCGGGGGCTGGGGGGTTCATGGCGAAGGAGACAGCACCCCGCTGGGACCGCAGGATGCAGCAGAGGCTGGCCCGCGGCGAGGCGGCGGCGCTCGGCGAGCTCTACGACCGGTTCGCGGCACTCGTCCACAGCCAGGCGTACCGGATGCTCGACGACGAGGACGCCGCCGACCTGGTGACCCGCGAGGTCTTCGCCCAGGCCTGGGAGAACCCCGAGGCGTACGACCCGAAGCAGGGTTCGATGCGTTCCTGGATCGCCAAGCTCACCCACAGCCGGTCCGTCCAGCGGCTGCGCCGCGCGGCGGCCTTCTCGTACGCGGCGGAGCACGGCGAGGACGCGGCGCCCGACCCGGAGGAGGTGGAGCGGCGGGTGCGCTGCGCCACGGCCGCCGCCCGCGCCGACTACATCGTCTCCTCGATGCCCGCACCGCTGCGGCAGGCCCTGAAGCTGGCGTACATCCACCGCCGGGACTACCGGCAGACCGCCGCCGACCTCGGGGTCACCGAGGACGAGGCGCGCCGCCGGCTCCGGCTGGGGCTCCAACTGCTCTCGACGGCGAACGCCCGCCCGCTCGACGGGGCCTCGCCACCCGGTTACGGACGGGTCCGGTGAGCGGCGACGGACGCGAGAGCGAGGGAGACGAGGAGGAGGTGCGCGGCGCCCGCCGGATACCGGGCCCGCGCGGGGCGGCGGACGATCTCGACCTGGAGTCCGTGCTGCGGCCTCCGCTGCCGCCGCCCGGACCGGCCGCACCCGATGAGACCGTGCCGGAGCAGCCCGCACCGCCCGAACCGGAGCGGCCCGCCCCGGAAGAGGCCACGCCGGGTCGGGCCGCCCCGGAGCCGCTCATGACCTCCGCCCCGGACCTCCCGCACCAGGTCCTCAAGGCCCTCCTCGGCGCGTGGGCGCTGTCCGCCTGTTCGGCCGGGGAGACCGCCGCCGTGGAGGACCACCTGACCGTGTGCGCCCCGTGCGCGGACGAGGCGCTGCGGCTGCGGGACGCGGTGGGGCTGCTGCACACCGACGGCTCCCTGGATCTCGACCCGACCCTGCGGTCCCGGGTGATGGACGGCTGTCTGAGCCGCCGCCCGGCCCGGATCCCGGTGCCGGAGTGGGCCGCCCCGTACGACGCCGAGACCGCCCGGATCGACGCGCTGCTCCGCGACATCGGGGACTCCGAGTGGCACGCGCCGGTGCGCCTCCAGTGGTTCGAGGAGGAGCGCGAGATCAGCCGCAGGACCACGGTCGCCGGCGTGATCGGCCATCTGATGGCGGTCGACGGGCTGCTGTCCGCCGCGCTCGGCCTCGACGACCCGCTCGGCGGCGGCGGGGCGCCGCTGGACCCCACCGAGCGCACCGAGGCGTACTGGTCCGCGACCCGGCCGCCACCCACGCGGGCCGTCCGCGAGCCCTGGCGGGCCCAGAGCCACGAGCTGATCCGCACGGCGTCCTTCGCCGGACGGAACGTCGCCGAGGCCTCCGTCTCCTACGGCACCTTCGCGCTGCCGCTCCAGGACGCACTGCTGGAGCGCGCCTTCGAGTGCTGGGTGCACGGCGGGGACATCGCCGACGCCGTCGACTACCCGTACCAGGCCCCGTCGGCGGCCCATCTGCACCGCATGATCGACCTGGCGGCCCGGATGCTTCCGGCCGCCGTGGCGGGACGCCGCCGCGCCGGGCTGGCCGGACCGGCGAAGGACCTCGTCGCGGCCGGTGCGCCGGGCCGCTCGGTCCATCTGGAGATCGAGGGCAACGGCGGGGGCGACTGGTACATAGCGCTGGACTCGCCCGCCGCCGTCGGGTCGCCGGAGCGCGTGGTGGCGCAGGTGGCCCTGGACGGGGTCGAGTTCTGCCGGCTCGTCGCGGGCCGCATCTCGCCGGTGGAAGCGGCGGCGGGCCAGGAGGGCGACCGCGAGGCCATCCGCGACGTACTGTTCGCGACGGCCTCGCTCAGCAGGCTGTAGGACCCGCCGGGCGACGCCCGCCGGCAGCTTGACGACGGGACCTAGGCGAAGATCACCGTGCGGCGGCCGTTGAGCAGGATGCGCCGCTCCGCGTGCCACTTCACCGCGCGCGCCAGCGCCTGGCACTCCACGTCCCGGCCGATGGCGACCAGCTGGTCGGGCGTCACGCCGTGGCCGACGCGCTCGACCTCCTGCTCGATGATCGGGCCCTCGTCGAGGTCGGCGGTGACGTAGTGCGCGGTCGCGCCGATCAGCTTCACCCCGCGCGCGTGCGCCTGGTGGTAGGGCTTGGCGCCCTTGAAGCTCGGCAGGAACGAGTGGTGGATGTTGATGATCCGGCCGCTCAGCTGCTTGCAGAGGTCGTCGGAGAGGACCTGCATGTAGCGGGCCAGGACGACCAGCTCGACGTCCTCCTCGCGGACCAGCTCCAGCAGCCTCGCCTCGGCCTCCGCCTTGGTGTCCTTCGTCACCGGGAGGTGCCGGAAGGGGATGCCGTACGAGGCGACGAGCTCGGCGAAGTCCGTGTGGTTGGAGACGACGGCCGCGATCTCGACCGGCAGCGCCCCGGTGCGGGAGCGGAACAGCAGGTCGTTGAGGCAGTGGCCGAACTTGCTGACCATCAGCACGATCCGCATGCGCTCCGCGGACCGGTGGATCTGCCACTCCATCCGGAAGGCCTCCCCGATCGCGGCGAAGCTGGCGCGCAGCTTGTCCACCGTCACGGTGGCGTCCGCCGAGAAGTGGACGCGCATGAAGAACAGGCCCGTGTCGTGGTCCCCGAACTGCTGACTGTCCTCGATGTTGCAGCCGGTCATGAAGAGATAGCTCGACACGGCGTGCACGATGCCCTGTTTGTCGGGGCAGGAGAGCGTGAGGACGTACTGCTCGGTCGCGGCGGCGTCCGAGGCGGCGGAGAGGGCGGGCTGCGGCGCGGTCATCCCCGTAGGGTGCCACACCCGCCCGGCGTCAGGCGGCCCTGGTCATGATGCGGATGACGTCCAGCGAGCGCGGCGGTATGTCCGGATCCTCCGCGTCGTTGGTGGCGAGCATCACATGGGCCTCGCGGGCCGCGTGGACGGCCTCGGGCCAGCCGTGGTGCTCCAGATAGGCGGAGACGGGGGCGTCCGCGCCGACCTGGTGCATGATCCGCAGCACCCGCAGGGCGGCGGCGTCCACGGCGGCGGCCTCGGCGGAGTCCCTGAAGATGGTGCCGACGTACTTCTCGGCGGACCAGTTGTCGAGCCAGGTGTCCTCGACCAGGCGGTACACGGCGTCGGTGACGTCCCCGTACCCTTCCCGGCCGGCGAGCCAGCACTCGTGGTGGAAGGCGGGGTCGGAGAGCATGTGCAGCGCCGAGCGCACGTTGGTGCGCCAGCGCCACCACGGCATGTCAGTGAGCGGCATGCCGCCCATGGTGGAGGAGCGACGGCCGCGACGGGAAGAGTTCTCCGAACCTTGCTGCACGGTCGTCGATCGTACGTTCCTTCACCGCTCCCCCGCACGGGCCCCCGCAATTCACCTGGACGTCACCGTGCGTTGAGAACCGCACACCGCGCCGTTACCCGGGGCCCGAAAGAGTCCTGGTCCATGACCGGACGGCGACGCCCCACCTTTCCCCGCCCCTTCCCGGGCGTCATCAGCGCGGCGGCGGCGGGGGCGGTGCTGCTGTCCGGCTGTGGCGCGCTCCCTGGGGCTTCGGGGGGGTCCAGGGAGCCCGTCACCGTGATGACCTGGGCGCCCGACAGGTCGGAGGACATCAACGCGGTGAAGATGGCCGGGGTGCCCGCGATGGCGCAGACGTACGCCCGCTGGGTCAACGACACCGGCGGCATCGACGGGCGCGAGCTGAAGGTGGTCGTCTGCGACGAGTCCGACACCCCGATCGGCGCCGAGCGGTGCGCGCGGGAGGCCGTCGGGAAGAAGGTGGCCGCCGTCGTCGGCTCGTACAGCCGCCACGGCCAGAGCTTCATGCCGGCGCTGGAGGCGGGCGGCGTCCCGTACATCGGCGGCTACGGCGCCTCCACCGAGGAGTTCAGCAGCTATCTCTCGTACCCCGTCAACGGCGGCCAGCCGGCGCTGCTGGCCGGTCACGGACGGCAGTTGGGCCGCAGCTGCGAGCGGGTCTCGCTGGTGCGGCCCGACTCGATCGGCGGCGACGGCATGCCGCCGCTCCTGAACAACGGGCTGATGGCCGCCGACCGGCCCGCCTCCACCGACATCCTGGCCCCGGTGGACGCCACGTCCTACGACGAGCAGGCCGCGCAGGCGCTGGAGCGGTCGGGCGGCGGCTGTGTGACGGCGGTGCTCGGCACCCGCACGGAGACGTTCTTCGACTCCTTCCGCCGCCTGGAGCCGGACGGCGAGCAGGTCAGGATCTCCTCCGTGCTGGGCAGCGTCAGCCAGCCGCTCATCGACCGCACGGGCGGTCCGAACAGCCCCTTCGAGGGCGCCTACGTCACGGGCTGGTACCCGGACGCGAGGAACGCGCGCTGGAAGGAGATGCGCGAGGTGATCGGGAAGTACGCCTTCGGTGACAACCGCATCGACCCGGACGACACCGCCGTGCAGACGACGTGGATCGCGTACACGGCGCTGCGGGCGGCGGTCCGGGCGATCGACGACGAGGAGGTCACGTCGGGCCGGGTCGTGGCCGCCCTCAACCGGGGCGTCGAGGTCGACACCGGCGGTCTGACCCCGACGCTCCGCTGGCGCTTCAAGGACCTGGTGGGCACGTTGAGCTATCCGCGCATCGTCAACACGAAGGTGACGTTCCAGGTGGTCCGCGATGGCCGGCTCACCGCCCAGAAGAAGGGCTTCGTGGACGTCTCGGAGGCCCTGACGGACGCCCCGCGCGGCTAGGGCGTGTTTCGAAAGTAGCGCCGTCCGCCCGGAGGGCGGGCTCGGCGGCGTCTGGTGCGTGCGATCGCAAGGCGGAGGGTCGCCCCGATACTGGACGTATCGGGGCGATCCCGACAACGCGGCGAGGGATGGGGCCTCCCCTGCTCGAGCGAAGCCAAGAGCTCGGGGAAGTGCCAGACGCCGCCGAGCAGGCGCGACTTTCGAAACACGCCCTGGGGTCTTTCGTCCGGACACGGCTGTGGCCGGGGCGGACGCCCCGGCCACAGCCGTGTCCGGGCCTCAGAGCTCGGTGTACGCGTGCTTGGTGAGGCCGTGCTTCGCCGCGATCGTGTTCCAGAGCTTGGACGCCTCGCGCTTGGCCTGGGTGGCCACCCCGCTCTGCTGGTTGCCCTTGGCCGTCTCGCTCGTCGACCGGGCCTGGCCGCCCTTGCAGACGGACTTGTTCTTCTTGGCCTGTCGCGCCCAGGTCGCGTAGTGGTCGTCGGCCGCCGCCGAGGCCTTCCACGCCCGGTTCAGCGAGGCGGTCAGCTCCGCGTTCTGCGGGAGCTTGTCCACCGTCAGCCCTTCGAGCCGGGTCACCAGGTCGCGGCGCTGCTGGGCGGCGCCCTTCAGATCCGTGTCGGCCTGGTCCAGATCCTTGCAGGACTTGATCTTCTCGACCGCGCTGATCACCGCGGCCCTGCTGTTGTTGCTGTCGGCCAGCAGCTTGTCCAGCGCCTCGGCCTGCGGCTTCGCCGGGTCGGGCGGCGCGGCCTCGGTGGTCGGGTCCGCGACCGGTGAACTCTGCGCGGCGACCGGCTGCTTGTCGTCCCCGCCGGAGTCGTCGCCACTCATCAGCGCGCCCGCGCCGAGCCCGATGACGGCACAGCCCACGACGACCGCGGCGATCAGCGGAACGTGCGCGGACCGCCGTCGCGGGGCGTCGCCGCCGCGCTGCGGGACCGGACCGTCCTGCTCCGCACGGCCCTGGAAGCCCTGGAGGCCGGGCTGGTGGCCCCCGGGCGCCTGCGGCGGCAGCGCAGCGCCCTGGGGCTGCTGCCGGGGCGGGTGGCCCTGCTGCTGGTACGGGGACGGGGGCTGCTGCTGGTACGGCGGCGGGGGCTGCTGCCCCGCGTCGAACTGCGGCATCTGCTGCGTGGCGCCCGCGGGTTCCTCGGAACGGAACAGGTTGTCGAACTCCGCGGGCGGCTGCCGGTCCCCCGGCGCGCCCGGCCTGATCCCGTACGGGGCGCCTCCGGGCACCGGGGGTATGTACTGGGTCGCGTCGGCGTCCCCGCCGCCCTGCGGGGGCCCCACGGGGCCTGGGCCGCCCGGGACGGGCGCGATGTACTGCGTGGCGTCCGCGTCACCGCCGGGAGCACCCTGACCGCCGTGACCGCCCTGCACACCCTGACCGCCCGGCCCGGCCTCGGGCGGCAACGGCTGTGCGTACGGCTGACGTTGGGGTGGTTGGTGCGGCTGATGCGTCTGGTGTTGCTGCGGCTGATGTTGCTGCTGCTGGGGGTAGTGCGGCTGGTACGCACCGGGCTGCTGTGACGGGTGCTGCGGCTGCTGTGGCTGCTGCTGGTAGGGGTTGGGGAGCTGCTGAGGCTGCTGGTACGCAGCGGGCTGCTGTGGCTGCTGCGCGGGCGGCAGCGGCTGCTGCTGATACGCCCCGGCCTGCTGGTACGCCTCCGGGCCCGGCGGCTGCTGCGCGGGCGGCAGCGGCTGCGCGGGCGGGTAGCCGTAGCCCTCCTGCGGCTGCTGCGGTCCCGGCGGCCCCCACTGCCGGCCCCACGGCTGCCCGCCCGCGGGCGCCGCCTGCTCGCCCTGCTGCCCGCCCTGCCCGGCCCCGGGCGTCCAGGGGGCTCCGCCGTCGGCAGGCAGCACGACACCCTCGTGCGCGGGTCGTGCGGCGGGGAGCTCGTGCTCGCCGCCCTGTCCGCTCTGCGTCACCAGGACTCCTACGTGTGAACCTACGGAACCGTCGGCTCACGCTATCGGGTGGTCACCCGCCTCCGCCAAGCGCGTCGTGCCCCTCACGACCCCTTCACAGGGTGGGTAACGCCCGACGGCTCCGCGACGCTGTTAACGGGCCGGACCGCCCCGAACACGGCCCGGACCGCATCGGCGACCACGCGTCCTCAAGCCGCCTGGAGCTCCAGCCGCTCGCCGAACTCCCGCACCGCGGGCTCCTCGCCGTAGGGCGTGAGCCGCTGCTGGAGGTCGTCGAGATACTCGGCGCCCCGGCTGGAGCGCACCGTCGACAGCAGCTCCATCGCCCGGGTGCCCGTGTGGCACGCCCGCTCCACCTCCCGCTGCTGCACCTGGGCCGAGGCCAGCAGCACCAGGGCGATGCCCCGGCGCCTGGCCCGGGTCTCCGGCAGCGCGGCCAGCGCCTCCTTGGCCCGCCGGGCCGCCTGCTCCGGCTGCCCCAGGTCGCGGTGGCAGTGGGCCAGTTCGTCCGCGAGGTAGCCCGCGTCGAAGTGCGCGATCCAGACCGGGTCGTCGCCGGACTCCGGGCCCGCCTGCTCCAGCGCGGCGACCGCCCGCCCCGACACCGCGTGGCAGGTCCTGGCGTCCCCGAGCAGCGCGTGCCCCCGGGCCTCCGCCGCGTAGAACATCGCCTGGGCGCGGGGGGTGACCTGCCCCCGGGCGCCTTCCTGCGCGGCGCGGGCCAGTTGGGCGATCTCGCGGGGATTGCCGAGCTGGGCGGCGAGATGGCTCATCGACGCGGCGAGCACATAGCCGCCGTACGCCCGGTCGCCCGCCGCCTGCGCGAGCCGCAGCGCCTGGATGTAGTAGCGCTGGGCGAGGCCGGGCTGGCCGGTGTCGACCGCCATGTAGCCGCCGAGCTCCGCGAGCCGGGCCACCGCGCCGAACAGCTGCCGCCCCACCTGTTCGCGGTACGCCCCCGAAAGCAGTCCGGAGACCACGCTGTTGAGGTAGTGCACGAGCACCGGCCGCACATGGCCGCTGCCGAAGCGGTGGTCGAGATCGGTCAGCGCGGCGGTCATCGCCCGCACCGCCTCGACGTCGGACATCCCGACCCGGGCCCCGGCCGTCCGCTCGACCTGGGCGTCCGGGCCCGAGATCAGCCAGTCCCGGCTGGGCTCGACCAGCGCGGACGCGGCGACCGCCGACCCGGTGAGCAGATCGCGGCGGCCCACGTCGCTGCGCCACAGCTCGCAGACCTGCTCGACGGCCCCGGCGACGGTCGGCGCGTACTGGAGGCCGACACCGGAGGCCAGGTTCTTGCCGTTGGCCATGCCGATCTCGTCGATCGTGACCGTACGGCCGAGCTTGCGGCCGAGCGCCTCGGCGATGATGCCCGGGGCCCGGCCCCGGGGCTGCTGCCCCCGCAGCCAACGGGCCACGGAGGTCTTGTCGTAGCGCAGATCGAGGCCCCGCTCGGCCCCGACCATGTTCACGCGGCGCGCGAGGCCCGCGTTGGAACAGGCGGCTTCCTGGATGAGCGTCTGGAGCCGTTCGTTGGGCTGGCGGGCTACGAGAGGCCTTGCAGCCATATGTCCCCCTGAAATATCGGTTATGCGCAGTGATCGGTGGAAGGGATCACTGCCCGTCACATACTCAAGAAATGCGCATATTCCATCGGCATTCGGTACGGGCGTGGCGCGTTGCACCGTCGCGGAGGTCCGGGAGCGGCCCCGGGCGGCGGTCCTGGAGGTGGTTACCCGCCCTTCGGTGCGACACCTCATGCGCGCCCCCGCTCGTGCACCGATGCGCCCCGCGTGCGGGATCGATGCGCCGGGCCCCGGTTCAGGGGAGGCCGTAACCCCAGGTGACGGCGGGAGTTGTGCTGGGCGTGGAAGAGCCCATCGGAGTCACGGAAGCCGCACAGGTCCCTCAGCAGCGGGGCGAGCATCTGCTCGACGCCGCGGTGCGGTATGCGGAAGAGCGTCATTGGGACGTGTTCCCCGGCACCTGGCTGGAGGCGGTGGACGGCGGGGAGCGGTGTTCGTGCGGCGACGCCGGCTGCGCCCTGCCCGGAGCCCACGCGGACCGGCCCGACTGGGCGGGCCAGGCGACCGGCAGCGGGGCCGCCGCCCGGCGCATGTGGAGCAGGCAGCCCCGCGCCTCGGTGCTGCTGCCCGCCGGCCGGGCCTTCGACGCGCTGGAGGTTCCGGAGGCCGCGGGGTTCCTGGCGCTGGCCCGGATGGAGCGGATGGACCTGACGCTGGGCCCGGTGACCCGCACGCCCGACCGCCGGATGCTGTTCTTCACGCTGCCGGGTGCCGCCGCCAAGGCGTCCGAGCTGGTGCGCGGGCTCGGCTGGAACGCCGAGGCGATCGATCTGACCGCACTCGGCGAGGGCCACTACGTCGCCGCGCCGCCCACCCGGGTCGGCGCCCGGGGGGCCGTGCAGTGGGCCCGGAGGCCCACCCACGCCAACCGCTGGCTGCCCGATGTCGAGGAGCTGATCAGCCCGCTCGCGTACGCCTGCGCACGGGAGGCGGCCGACGCCCGGACGCGCGTTCCGTAGAGCACCCGGACGGCGTCTCCCGAGGCTCCGGTCGGCCCTTTCGTAGGGTGGTCCCCATCTATGGGGATATCGAAAGGCTGTGCCATGCCGGACCGGGCGGATGCACGTACCAAGACAGACGCGGCGACGGACACGGGAGCGGGCGGTGCGCGGGAGGCGCGGCCCGCCGTCCGCGTCCAGGGGCTGTGGAAGCGGTTCGGGGACCAGGTCGCCGTCGCGGGGATCGATCTGGAGCTGCCCGCGGGGAAGTTCGTCGGCCTGGTGGGGCCCAACGGGGCGGGCAAGACGACGACGCTCTCGATGGTCACCGGGCTGCTGCGGCCCGACATGGGGAAGATCGAGGTCGCGGGCCACGACGTGTGGACGGACCCGGTCGAGGTGAAGTCCCGGATCGGGGTGCTGCCCGAGGGGCTGCGGCTGTTCGAGCGGCTCTCCGGGCGTGAACTGCTCGCCTACAACGGGCGGTTGCGCGGCCTGCCGGGGGACGAGGTGGACAAGCGGGCCACCCAGTTGCTGGACGTGCTGGATCTCGCGGGCTCGCAGCACAAGCTGGTCGTGGACTACTCGACCGGCATGCGGAAGAAGATCGGACTCGCGGCGGCCCTGCTCCACAACCCCGAAGTGCTCTTCCTGGACGAACCGTTCGAGGGCGTCGACCCGGTCTCGGCGCAGACGATCCGGGGGGTGCTGGAGCGCTACACCCGGTCCGGGGCGACCGTGGTCTTCTCCAGCCATGTGATGGAGCTGGTCGAGTCGCTGTGCGACTGGGTCGCCGTGATGGCGGCGGGCCGGATCAAGGCGCAGGGCACGCTGGCCGAGGTCCGCGGCGACGCCCCCTCGTTGCAGAGCGCCTTCCTCGAACTGGTCGGCGCGGGCGGCCGGGACGCCGGCGACTCCCTCGACTGGCTGGGCGGTTCCCGATGAGCGTGCTGGACGCCCCGGTCACCTCGGCCGCCCCGACGGCGCCGACGACGGGTCTGACCCCGATCTTCGCCCGCCTCAAGCTGACGCTGCTGCGCAACGGGCTGCGGCAGTCCTCCGGGCGCAGGGCGGCGTTCATCGTCTCCCTGGTCTTCACGCTGCTGCTCGCCGCGGGTCAGGTGCTCGGCCTGGTGCTGCTGCGCGGCAACGAGCACGCGGGCACCGTCGTGGTGCTGCTCACGGGTGTCGTGGCGCTCGGCTGGGCGGTGCTGCCGCTGTTCTTCCCCAGCGGTGACGACACCCTCGACCCGACCCGGCTGGTGATGCTTCCGCTGCGGCCCGAGCCGCTGATCCGGGCCCTGCTGGTGTCCTCGCTGATCGGCATCGGCCCGCTGTTCACCCTCTGTCTGGTGGTCGGTTCGGTCATCGCGCTGGCGCACGGGGCGGCGGGCGTGCTGTTCGCGGTGCTCGCGGTCCCGCTGACGATGCTGCTCTGCGTGGCCCTGGCCCGGGCGATGGCCACGGCCAACGTCCGGCTGCTGAACTCCCGCAAGGGCCGCGACCTCGCGGTGCTCAGCGGGCTGGTGATCGCGGTGGGCATCCAGTTCGTCAACTTCGGGGCGCAGCGGCTCGGCCAGGCCGGCGGGCTGTCCACGCTGGAACCGGCGGGCGACGTGGTCCGCTGGCTGCCCGGCGCCTCCGCCGTGGCGTCGGTGGACGCGGCCTCGGACGGTGCGTACGGGGTCGCGGTCGCCCAGCTCCTGATCACGGTGGCGGCCCTGGCGGCGCTGATGTGGATGTGGCGGCGGACCCTGGTGAGGCTGATGACCTCGCCGGACGGTTCGACCCTGGCGGCGGCGGAGCCGGCCCGCGAGGAGTCCGGCCGGGGCGGTCTGTCGGCGCTCCTGCCGGAGGGCCGCACGGCGACGGTGATGCAGCGCGGCCTGCGGTACGTGGCCCGGGACCCGAAGACCAAGGCGGCCTGGGTGACGGCGCTGGCGGTCGGGGCGATCGTCCCGCTGCTCAACGCGGTCCAGGGCACCGGCTCGGTCTACTTCGCGTGCTTCGCCGCCGGGATGCTCGGCATGCAGATGTACAACCAGTTCGGCCAGGACACCTCGGCCTTCTGGATGGTGGCGCTGACGATCTCCTCGCCCCGGGACGCGTACGTCGAACTGCGGGCGCGGGCGTTCGTCCTGCTGCTGCTCACCCTGCCGTTCACGCTGATCGTGTGTGCGGTGACGGCCGCGGTGATCGGTGACTGGCAGGCGCTGCCGGGGGCGCTCGGCCTGTCGTTCGCGCTGCTGGGCTCGATGCTGGCGACGGGCGCGGTGGCCTCGGCGCTGTTCCCGTACTCGATTCCGCAGGAGGGCGCGTTCAAGAACGTGGTGCCGGGGCAGGGCGGCCTGGCCTGGATCTCGATCCTCGGCGGCATGGTGGCCGCCGCGCTGCTGGCCGCGCCGGTGATCGCGCCGACCGTCTGGATGCACGTCACGGACCACCACGACGCGCTGTGGCTCCTGGTGCCGGGCGGGCTCGCGTACGGGGCGCTCGTCGGGTGGGCGGGGCTGCGGATCGCCGCGCGGCGCACGGCGGCCCGGCTGCCGGAGATCCTGACGGCGGTCAGCAAGGGCTGAGGGCCGGGGGCCGGCGGCTGGAGGGGGCGGGGCCCGCCGCGGACTACGGGGAGACCGGTTCGCGGTCGTCCCGGTTGTCCTCGGCGAGCTGTTCCAGGAACGGCTCGACCGCGGCCCGCCAGCCGTCCGGCTGGTCGTAGTGGACGAGGTGGCCCGCGTCCGCCACTTCCGCGTACTGGCCGCGGGGCAGGACCCGGACCATCTCCTGGGCCTCCGCGCGGCCCAGCTCCCCGTCGAGTCCGCGCAGCACCAGCGCGGGGCACTGGACCTGGGCCAGCTCCTCCCAGTGGGCGTCGAAGACCCAGGTGGCGCGGGTGCGGAGCATCTGGTGGCGGGAGAAGACGGGGCGCCAGCCGTCTTCCCGCTCGGCCATCACCTCCGCGTAGAACTCGCCGCGCGAGGGGTTCGGCCGCTCCACCCAGGGGTCGTCCTCGCCGAACCACTTCCGTACGTCGGCGAGGGTGGCGAAGGGCAGCGGCCAGGCGTCGAACCAGTCGCTCCACTCGCGCTGGGAGGCCGCCCCGAGGGCGGAGGCCCGCATGTCGCAGACGACGAGGGCGCGGACGAGGTCGGGGCGCTTGGCGGCGAGCTGCCAGCCGGTGAGCGCTCCCATGGCATGGCCGACGACGGTGACGGGGCCGAGCCCGAGCTGTTCGATCGCGGCCTCGGCGTCGGAGACGTAGGCGTCGCGGGTGTACGGGCCGTCGGTGGGCTTGTCGCTGCGGCCGTGGCCCCGCTGGTCGAGGCCGACCGCGCGGTGCCGTTCGGCCAGCCAGCGGGCGGTCGGGGCCCAGTGCGAGGCCCGGCCCATCAGTCCGTGCAGCAGTAAGACCCCGGGAGCGCTGTCCGCTTCCGCGCGCCCCTTGGGCGGATCGGCGAACTCCCATGCCGCGAGGCGTACGCCGTCGGCTCCGGTCACATCGATGCGCCGCACCATAGTCCTGGCACCCCCTTCTGGTCCTCGATCACCGTGTGGTCGCACCCCGTCAGGCTATCGAACTCTTATTCGAAAATAAGGCTCCGCCTCCCAAGACCCCACGTTCGAGTGACACCGGTCAAGGATTGATGCCGATCGGCCTGGGGAGATCTTCAGCGGGAGGCGGGCCGCTCGGGGACAGGGGCCCGCGGGAACTGACCTTGAGAGCTCGGGGCTCCAGGTCAGCACAGGGGAGGAACGGCCCCGGTGTCTTCGGACGCCGGGGCCGCCCCCTGTCGGGGGACGGCCTCCGGGCGACTCCCGGCGGACCGGGACCGGAGCCGGAGCCGGAGCCGGAGCCGGAGCCGGAGCCGGAGCCGGAGCCGCGACAACGATGGCAGACCGCGGCGCGCACGGCCCCGCACCGGCCGGGATCACGGCATGGAGAAGCACGCCGGGCACCGTGCGGTGCGCGTGATGGAACGACGGGCGCATTCCCTGCTCCCTCCCCGACCGTGCCGGCCGGAGCCGGCCGACACCCTCAGGTCCTCTGCCTGGCCTCAGCCTGGCAGAGGACGCGTCCGGCCGCTGCCATTCCGGACGGAAATCGGCGAGCGCACATCACGGTTGTGTTGCGCGGCCGACGCACCGCCGGCCACCGGGCCGACGCCGGACGACGAACGCCCCCGCACCGGGCGGTGAACGCGTCGGCGGCGGGCGGCGACCCGGTCAGCGCTTGGCGACGAAGACGTGCGAGGCGACCTCGGAGTCGAGCTCGGCCGCCTCCCCGCTGGAGCCGACCAGCACCCCGCCGGGCGACTCGGTCACGCTGACGACGGACCCGGGCTGCACCCCGGCCCTGCGCAGCGTGTACATCAGCTGGGCGTCGGTCTGGATCGGCTCCCCGATCCGCCGCACCACCACGGTCTTGCCCTCGGCGCCCGGGTCCAGCTCGGCCAGGCTCACCATGGAGGCGTCCAGGAACGATTCGGCCCCGGCCTTCTCGCCCAGCTCCTCCAGTCCCGGGATGGGATTCCCGTACGGCGACTCCGTCGGGTGGCGCAGCAGCTCCAGCACCCGCCGCTCCACCGCCTCGCTCATCACGTGCTCCCAGCGGCAGGCCTCGGCGTGGACCTGCTCCCACTCCAGGCCGATGACGTCCACGAGCAGACACTCGGCGAGCCGGTGCTTGCGCATGACGCGGGTGGCGAGGCGGCGGCCCTCCTCGGTCAGCTCCAGATGGCGGTCCCCCGCGACCTGGACCAGTCCGTCGCGCTCCATGCGGGCCACCGTCTGGCTGACGGTCGGACCGCTCTGGTCCAGCCGTTCGGCGATACGGGCGCGCATGGGGACCACGCCTTCCTCTTCCAGTTCGAGGATGGTGCGGAGATACATCTCCGTGGTGTCGATCAGTCCGGACATACGTGCCCCTCGATGCTGTGACTAGAAAACGTCGTGCGATGGCCCTGCACCAATTCTGACGCATAGCGCCGACAACCGTGCCGCCCCGGTGGAAGACCGGTGGAAGTGCGTACGGCCGGGGCCACGAGGCGCTATTGACAGTCCACTGGTCCAGACCGCAACGTGATCGGCGGCACCGGCATTCCCGCACCGCGGGACATCTGCCGCACCACCCGTCCCCCTTCCCCGCCGAAAGGGCTCTCCCGATGAGCGACAGCAAGCTGGCCGGTCAGTTCTTCGATGCGGCCATCGGCCTGCTGACGCGGGTGCGGGACGAGGAGGCGGAAAGCATCGCCGCCGCCGGCGCGGCCGTCGCGGACACCGTCGAGTCCGGCGGCAGGCTCTTCGCCTTCGGTGCGGGCCATTCCTCGCTGGCCGCCCAGGACGTCGTCTACCGCGCGGGCGGCCTGGCGCTGATGAACCTGCTCACCGTGCCCGGCGTGGTCGGTGTGGACGTCATGCCCGCCACGCTCGGCTCGGCGCTGGAGCGGGTGGACGGGCTCGCCTCGGCCGTCCTGGACTCCAGCCCCGCCACCGCCGGGGACCTCCTGGTGATCGTCTCGCTGTCCGGGCGCAACGCCCTGCCCGTCGAGATGGCGCAGAACGCCCGCGCCCTCGGGCTGAAGGTCATCGGCCTCACCTCGGTCGCGTACGCGGAGGGCACCCGCTCCCGGCACGCGTCGGGCGGCTTCCTGCGCGACCACTGCGACATCGTCCTGGACAGCAAGATCGCGATCGGCGACGCGGAGCTGACGGCTCCCGGCGTCGACGCCCCCTTCGCCCCCGCCTCGACCGTGGTGACCAGCGCGATCATGCAGGCGATGCTGGCCGCCGCCGTCGAGCAGCTGGTGGCCCGGGGCGTCGAGCCGCCGATGCTGCGTTCGGGCAACGTCGACGGCGGCCACGAGTGGAACGGCCGGGTCATGACGGAGTACCGGGACCGCATCTTCTACCGCCACTGAGCTCCCGGGTACGGCCCTGAGCGCCCGTACCCCGCAGCGAACTACCGGAAGCAGACCGCCGGAAGCAGACCGCCTGGAGCAGACCGCCCTGCCAGGGCGGGCAAGCGCGGGTGAGTCGCGGCAGGCCCGGGTGATGAGGCCCGGGTGAGGCGCGGCGGGAGCCCTGCTACGCCCCCGCCGTCACCTGCGCCAGGTCGACCGCGCCCGCGACCCGGGCCGCGACCGTCTCCGCGTACGCCGCGTCCGTACGTTCGAACGCGGACCGGTTCGCCGCGCGGAGGAACGTCAGCACACCCAGCGTCCGGCCCCGGCTCCGGAGCACCGCGCAGAGGGCGTGCGCCGCGTCCCGGGGCCAGCGCCGTTCCGCGGCCCAGGACGGTGCGGCGTCCCCGCCGCCCGCGCTCGTACGGACGGTGCCGGTGCGCTCGACGGACCGGAGCGCCGGGTGGCCGGGGCCGTAGCGGGCCGGGATGGCGCCGCCGGACACCGGGAGGCAGGGGCCGGGAGCGTCGGAGGGGGTGGCGGCCGTGCGCACCAGGCGCTCGCCCGCCACCAGGTCGACCAGGACGTGGTCGGCGAACCCGGCGAGCGCGAAGTCCAGCAGGGAGGTCGCCGCCTCCATCGGGTCCTCGCACTCGGAGGCCGTACGGGCGGCCCGGTGCAGCTGGCTCGTCCGGAACCGCAGCCGGTCGGCCTCCTGCTCCGCGAGCCGGTCGGCGGTGACGTCCCGGAACAGCCATCCCACCCCGAGCGGAACCGGCTCCTCCGTCAGCGGCGAGGCCAGCCGCAGGAATCCGCTGCGCCAGCACCGGCGGCGTTCGCCCTCCGCCGTCCGCAGGGTCACCCACACCTCGGCCGGGGCGCTCGGGGCGCCTTCGGCGAGCACATGGTGCAGGGCCGCCTCCAGCTCCTCGACGCCCTGGACCACCAGTTCGCCGAGCGGACGGCCGAGGAGGGCGGTGCGGCCCCCGCCGAGCGCGCGGGCCGCGTACGCGTTGACGACCGTCGGGCGCAGGTCGACGTCGACGAGGACCACGCCCCAGGACGCGTCCTCCAGCAGTGCCTCGCTCAGCGCGATGGCCCGCTCCAGGTCGATCTGGGCGTGCACCTCGCTGAACGCGCAGTAGACCCCGGCGGGCTTCCCGTCCGCGCCGCGCACCCCGGCGGACTGGGTCCGCACGAGCACCCGGCCGCCGTCCTTGCGCAGCAGGGCGAACTCGTGCACCTGCCGCCCCGGCGCGTCCATGGCCGACATCAGCCGCGCCCGCACCTCTTCCGCGTCGGCCCGGCGCACCGCCCAGCCCGCGAAACCGGCCCGTCCCACGGCCTCGCGCGCCGTCCAGCCGAGGACGCGTTCGGCCTCGCGGTTCCAGTGGGTGACCGTGCCGTCCGCGTCGAACGCGCAGAGCGCCGCGTCCATGCCGTCGAGCAGCGCGGCCAGCAGTTCGGACCCGGGAGGCTCACCGGGGGTCCCGCCCTCGCCGGCCGGCGGCCCGGGGTCGGCGGAGCACCCCGGGGGCCCGCCGCCGGAATCCTCGTCCGGCCCGAGCTCGTCGGTGGTCCCGCTGCTCCTGGAAGCACCCACTCCGCACCCCCCGCAGAACGTGTCCGCCGTTTCCCCACGCGTCGCCGCGTGTATTGCCGCACGTCAGACCATTCAACTCGAACGTGACCCAGCACACATCAACTTCACCGAAATCATTTCTCCCACCGGTCGGTTCCGCGTCACCCCCACCATCGCTTTCACGCCACACCGCAACAGCGCCCGGAGGCCGTCGCCCCCTCCGTCGCGGGGAGTTCACCGGCGGCACGGCCCTGCGTGACGACGACGTCACCCGGAGTCCACCGGGCACGCCCAGCCTTGGGTCGCCCTCGCACACGCCTTCGTTCCGAACGCTCCTGCGCCCGCACCTCCGTCTGCTCCTCCACCCTCTCCACCGCCCGCTCCTCCGCCCCTCGACCGCAAGGAGCTCCTCCGTGACGCCCTTCCGCACCGCACGTCCGACGGCGGCCACCCTCGCCGTATGCGCCGCGCTCGCGACACTCGTCGCCGCCGCCCCGGCGCCCGCCGCACCTGCCGCGCCCGCCGCCCGGCAGGACGGCTCCCGGCCGCTCCCGGCCGTCACCCCGCGCGCCGAGACCGCCACGCTGTACGACGACGAGCAGGGCGGAAACGCCAACGCGGACGACCCCGCGATCTGGCGCAATCCCGCCGCCCCGGACGACACCCTGGTGATCGCCACCGCCAAGGAGGGCGGGCTGCGGGTCTACGGTCTGGACGCCCGCCTGGTGCAGTCGCTGCCCGCCCCCGCCGCGCCCGGCCCCGACGACGCCCCGGGCCGCTTCAACAACGTCGACCTGGTGCACGGACTGCGGCTGTCCCCGGGCGGGACGGCCGACCTGGCCGTCACCTCCGACCGGGGCCACGACCGGCTGCGTATCCACCGCATCGACCCGTCCCGGCCGGGCGGCCCGCTGAGAGACGTCACCGACCCGGCCGCGCCCCGGGTGTTCTCCGCCGACCAGGACGAGGTCAACGAGCAGACGACGGCGTACGGCCTGGCCACCTGGACGGACCGCCGCAGCGGCCGTTCGTACGCCCTGGTCAGCCGGCGCAACCGCACGTCGGTCGCGCTGCTGGAGCTGCTCCCGACCCGGTCCGGCACCGTGACGTACCGCAAGGTCCGGAGCCTCGACCTGCCCTCCGCGTTCCGGCTGCCCGACGGCACGTCCTGGACGCCCTGCGGCGAGCCGGGCGAACTGCCCCAGGTCGAGGGGATGGTGGTCGACCCGGCGGACGGCACGCTCTACGCCGGCCAGGAGGACGTGGGCATCTGGCGGATGCCCGCCGACCTGCGGGGGAAGCCGGTGCTGGTGGACAGGGTCCGTGAGTACGGCGTGCCGGGGACGTACGACGAGGAGAGCGAGGAGTGCGCCCCCGGGAAGGACCCGGGCTTCGGCGGCACCCGTGTCTCGGCCGACGTGGAAGGGCTGACCCTGCTCCCCGGGCGGAACGGCGACCGTTATCTGCTGGCCTCCAGCCAGGGCGACGACACCTTCGCCGCGTACGCCCGCCGGGCCGGCCGCGGGAACGGGACCGGCCGCGGGAACGGCGCTGTTCCCGTTCCCGTGTACGCGGGCGGCTTCCGCGTGACGGCGGCCTCGGAGACGCTGGACGGGTCCGAGGTCTGTGACGGCGCGGCGGTGCTGAACGAGCCGCTCGGCAGCCGGTACCCGGGCGGCCTGCTCGTCGTCCAGGACGGCAACGCCACCCCCGCGCAGGACGGACGGGAGGCCACCGGCTTCAAGTTCGTCGATCTGAGGAAGGTGCGGGGCGCGCTGGGCCTCACGAACGACGGTGGAAAGATCGGCACGGAAAAGGTCACCGAATAAATCGGTTGAACCGCGATCCGGGGCGCTTCTAGGCTGTGGGCACACAGGAAAGGAGGTGTTCCGGAAGTGATTTCTTCTCGGACTCGTGAGGTGACTGCGGGCTGACGCCCGTCGTCGCACTCTTTCTGCAGTGCAGGCCGGACGCCGGCCAATTCCCAGCAGTCACCGACCCGCAGGCTCGCCGGTAAGTCCGGCCGGCTCCTCTGTGCACGGAGGAACCCGAGCCTGCGGGTTTCTGCGTTTTCCGGCCCCCGCAGGCCCTCACCGAGTCCCGCAGACCCTCGCCGAGTCCCGCAGGCCCGCAGGTCCACAGGCCCCCAGCCTCCGCGGCCCTCACGGAGTGCGGATCAGCGGATCACGGGCAGAGCCGCTCCACCCGCCACTTCCCGACGCCCGGCTCGTCGCCCTCCCTCACGTACCGCAGCCGGTCGTGCAGCCGGTTCTCGTGCCCCTGCCAGAACTCGATGGTCTCGGGCACCACCCGGAAGCCTCCCCAGTGCGGCGGGGCCGGGACCTTCTCGCCCTCGGGGTAGCGGGCGGCCAGCTCCTCGTACCGCCGGATCAGCTCCTCGCGGGAGTCGACGACCGTGGACTGGGCGCTGGCCCACGCGCCGAGCTGGGAGCCGTGCGGGCGGGTGCGGAAGTAGCCCACGGTCTCCTCGCGGGAGGTGCGCAGGGCGGTGCCGGTGACGATGACCTGGCGGGCCATCGGGTGCCAGGGGAACAGCAGCGAGACGTACGGGTTGGCGGCCAGCTCGCGGCCCTTGCGGGAGTCGTAGTTCGTGAAGAAGACGAAGCCCCGGTCGTCGTACTGCTTGAGCAGCACGGTGCGCGAGGACGGGCGGCCGTCTGGAGCGGCGGTGGAGACGATCATCGCGTTGGGCTCGTGCAGCACCCCGCCGACGGCGACCTGGCGGAACCAGCGGGCGAACTGGTCCATCGGATCGGGGCTGAGGTCGCGCTCGGTGAAGTCCTCCGAGCGGTACTGCTCGCGCATCGCCGCCGGATCGGTGGTGGAATCGGTAGGGGAGGGCTTACGGGAGGGCCCGGCGGAGGGCCTGGCGGAAGGAGCCTGATGATGGGCGGCGTGATCCGGTGCGGGCACAGCATGATCCGGATTCGGCACGGAGTGATCTGGTGTGGTCACGGGCCCATCCTGCCGCAGCGGCCCAGTGTGCCCGGCGGGGAGGGCCCGTAACCACGCGCCGTCGAAATGGACCCCTGTGCCGGATGTCACGCTTCCCCGCTCCGTGGGAACCCGCCAATATCTTGGGACAGGCCCCTGTGTCCTGGGGAGTCCTTCGCACAGCAGCGGCCTTTGCACACAGCGGCCTTGACGCACGTGCTCCGCGTACGCCAGGGCCGCCCGACCACAGCACGCCGCCCGCCGCCCGCCGAACTGAGGGAGCCGCCTGATGTCCGACTTCGTACCCGGTCTTGAGGGAGTCGTCGCGTTCGAAACGGAGATCGCCGAACCGGACAAGGAAGGCGGTTCGCTCCGTTACCGCGGGGTCGACATCGAGGATCTCGTCGGCCACGTCTCGTTCGGAAACGTGTGGGGCCTGCTGGTGGACGGGGCGTTCAACCCCGGGCTGCCGCCCGCCGAGCCGTTCCCGATCCCCGTGCACTCCGGTGACATCCGGGTCGACGTGCAGTCGGCCCTGGCGATGCTGGCGCCCGTCTGGGGCCTGAAACCGCTGCTGGACATCGACGAGGCGACCGCCCGCGACGACCTGGCGCGAGCGGCCGTGATGGCGCTGTCCTACGTCGCCCAGTCGGCGCGCGGCCAGGGGCGGCCGATGGTGCCGCAGAGCGAGATCGACAAGGCGCAGTCGGTGGTGGAGCGGTTCATGATCCGCTGGCGCGGCGAGCCGGACCCGAAGCACGTGAAGGCGGTCGACGCGTACTGGACGTCGGCGGCCGAGCACGGCATGAACGCGTCGACGTTCACGGCCCGGGTCATCGCCTCGACGGGCGCGGACGTCGCGGCCGCCCTGTCCGGCGCGGTGGGCGCGATGTCGGGCCCGCTGCACGGCGGCGCCCCGTCCCGGGTCCTCGGCATGATCGAGGAGATCGAGCGTACGGGCGACGCGAGCGCGTACGTGAAGCAGGCACTGGACCGGGGCGAACGCCTGATGGGCTTCGGCCACCGCGTCTACCGCGCCGAGGACCCCCGCGCCCGCGTCCTGCGCCGCACGGCCCGCGAGCTGGCCGCCCCGCGCTTCGAGGTGGCGGAGGCGCTGGAGAAGGCGGCGCTGGAGGAGCTGCACGCGCGGCGTCCGGACCGCGTCCTGGCGACGAACGTGGAGTTCTGGGCGGCGATCGTGCTGGACTTCGCGGAGGTCCCGGCGCACATGTTCACGTCGATGTTCACCTGTGCCCGTACGGCGGGCTGGTCGGCGCACATCCTGGAGCAGAAGCGCACGGGCCGCCTGGTGCGCCCCTCGGCGACGTACATCGGCCCGGGGACGCGGGACCCGCGCGAGATCGACGGGTACGACGACATCGTGCGATGAGCCGGTCGGGGCAGTGTCGGGGCCCGGCCGGTGAGCGCGACGCCACGGGGTAGGCGCATCGGCACACCTTCGGCACGAGGAGGCCCACCGTGACCACGCCCCGCCCGACCCTGACCCTGTCCAGCACGGTGCTCGACGCCCCGGACCCGGCGGAACTGGCGGACTTCTACCGCCGGCTCCTCGGGTGGGAGCCGGTGCAGAAGGAGCCCGGCTGGGTCAAGCTCCTCCCGCCCGGCGGCGGCTCGGGCCTGGGGTTCCAGACCGCGGAGCCGTATGTCCCCCCGGTCTGGCCCGCGTCCCCCGGCGACCAGCTGATGATGCTGCACCTGGACTTCGAGGTGACCGACCTGGAGTCGGGCGTGGCCCACGCGGTGGCGGAGGGCGCGACACCCGCGGAGTTCCAGCCGCAGCCCGACGTACGGGTGATGTTCGACCCGGTGGGCCACCCGTTCTGCCTGTTCGTGAGCGACAAGGTGCCGGGCGAGCCTCCGGCGATCAGCCCCGAGTGGGTGGCGGAGCAGACCCGGGAGATCGCCGGGCAGGACCGGGTGACGGCCCAGGACGCGGTGGCCTCCCCCGACCCGCGCGGGCCGGCCCGCCAGGCGGAGCCGGACACGTCGGCGTAGCGGACGGGGCCGGTCGTGGTCCCGGCGGGCGGCTTCAGTCGCGGTCGCGACGGACGGCGATGACGTTGTCGGTCACGGTGGCGGTCTCACCGCCCGGTCCGGTGGCGGTCCGCCGGGGCGCGTGGCACCGCTCGGTCCGCCATGCGTCGTCGAGCCGCAGGGACGCGAGTACGTCGTCGGGGGCGGGGAAGCGTACGTCCTCGTGGCCGTCCCGCCAGGACCAGGGGGCGAGCGAGGCGTGCTCGACCAGCACGAGCAGGCCGCCGGGGGCGACGGCCTCGGCGGCGCGCCGGAGCACCTGCTCGCGGGGGATCTCCACAGGGGTGTGGAAATAGCTGGCGGTCACGAGACCGAAGGTCCCGTCGGGGAAGGACCGGGCCAGGTCGTGCCGGCTCGGGTGGACGCGGTCGGCGAGCCCGGCCGCGGCGGCTCCGGCGGCGACCCGGCCCAGGGCGGTGGACGAGACGTCGACGGCGGTCACGTCCCAGCCGAGCGAGGCGAGCCAGAGCGCGTCGCCGCCGTGCCCGCAGCCCAGGTCCAGCGCCCGCCCGCCGTCGCCCGGTGCGGGGGCCAGGGCGGTGACGACCTCGGAGAGCACGGCGTTGGGGCGGGTGCCCCACTGCGCGTCGACGCCGGCGTAGTGGTTCTCCCAGAAGGCGGCGGAGTCGGTGGCGCCGGTGGCACCGGTGGTGTCGCTGCTCATCGCTGTTCCCTTTCATGCCCGTGGAGGCCGCTCCGGACGAGCCGCCCACTGGACAGGAAGGTGCGCTGCGGCCTGCCTCTCTTGCAAGCTCCCATGCCGTTTCGGCAACCTGGCAGACATGGCACCCGGCGAAGGCACAGCAGACACGGAAGACACGGCGGACACAGCAGGACGGACACCCAAGGGCGCCAGGAAGCCCAAGGACGACGTCCTGGCCGCGGTGGGTCCCCGCCTCCGCGAACTGCGGCGCAGGCACGGGATGACGCTCGCCGAGCTGGCCGAGCGGACCGGGATCAACGAGAGCACCCTGTCCCGCTTGGAGGGCGGCACGCGCAGGCCCACGCTGGAGTTGCTGCTGCCGCTGGCGGAGGTCCACGCGGTACCGCTGGACGAACTGGTGGGCGCACCCCGCACGGGCGACCCGCGCATCCACCTCCGCCCGGTCACCCGCGACGGCCTCACCTACGTACCGCTCAGCCGCCCCGGCGGCGTCCAGGCCCACAAGCTGCTGATCCCGCCGGGCCCGGACACCGAACCGACCCTGCGGACCCACGAGGGCTTCGAGTGGCTGTACGTACTGACCGGACGGCTACGCCTGATCCTGGGCGAACGCACCCTGGTCCTGAAGCCGGGCGAGGCGGCCGAGTTCGACACCCACGTGCCGCACTGGCTGGGCCCCGACGACGACCGGACGGTCGAACTCCTCGTCCTCTTCGGCCACCAGGGCGAACGGGCCCACCTGAGGGCCCACCAGGGACCGGCGCGGGGATCGGCCGGACCTGTCCCGGATGGGAGCGCCTCGGGACAATGAGGGCTGGGGCGGTGGCGGATCCGCCCCACGGGCCGTGCGAACATGCCGGTCGGCATAACGTCTGCGCCCGCCAAGTCGGCTATTGCAGGCACAGGCCCGCCCGTCCACAGCCCGATCCCGTACGCGGACTACACCCGGCTGGGCCGGATGACGTCGCGTGGGTCGCGGAGCCATACCCGCTGGCCCCGGTCGGTCACGGTCAGTCCGAACTGCCCGGCGTCGGGCCGTCCCACCGCCTCGTACTCCCACCACGCTTGCTCGATCTCCTCCCAGAGGAACCCGGGCCCGTACTGCCACACCTCCTCCCCCGAAGCGGCCATCGCTCCGGCCCCGTTCTCCCGGGTCACCCACACCTGAACACCCTGGTCGGTGCTCTGGTGGATGAGCCGCACACCTGGCAGCCGGGCCCCGGCGAACAGGGCGAACCCGAGATCGAGGAGCCGTGCGGGATCCAGCCCCGCCGCACGGGCCCGCCCCTTGCCCTGTACGTCATGGAGGTCGGGCAGACGGTGGGCCCGCATCGGCATGTAGGTGGCCCCACC
The DNA here is from genome assembly GCF_041435495.1 of Streptomyces sp. NBC_01116. Classification (NCBI taxonomy): domain Bacteria; kingdom Bacillati; phylum Actinomycetota; class Actinomycetes; order Kitasatosporales; family Streptomycetaceae; genus Streptomyces; species Streptomyces sp. NBC_01116. The sequence continues at coordinate 4,945,478 of NZ_CP108644.1, read as the reverse complement.
ACAGAACGGGCCGGCCGCCGTGCCGTCACCCAGGACACGCAGCTGGACCAGCGCACCGGACCAGAACTCCCGGGCCAGCGGAGCAACGACGACCCCACCGGGCCTCATCTGCCGCAGCAACGCGTACGGGACATACCGCAACGCGCACGTCGCGATCAGCCGGTCCACCAAACCCAGCCCCGGCCAGGGCTCCTCGCCGTCCCCGACCTTCAGGTGCGGCCGGTAGCCGGACTGGGCCAGGGCGTCGGCCGCCTGCCGGGCCACGACCGGGTCCAGTTCCACACTGTGGACCAGATCGTCCCCGAGCCGCTCACACAGCAACGCGGACACATACCCGGTGCCCGTCCCGATCTCCAGCACCCGCTGACCGTCCTCGACTTGGAGGAGCGTGAGCATCCGGGCGACCATCGAAGGCATCGAGTTCGACGACGTAGCAACACCCGGGCCACCTTCGACTCCGTCGTCGAGCTGGGTGATGACCGGCTCGTCGCTGTTCACCAACGTCAGCCACGCATCACTCCCCACCACCGGCTCGCACCGGTCGGGGAGTTGCCGCCAGACGTCCGTCGGAACGAACCGGCTGCGCGGCACGGCCTCGAACACCCGCCGCCACCGGGCAGTGAGCAGCCCACGATCAGCCAACTCCCTCACCAGGCACGGGTAGGTGGACGCCTGGGGTGCGGTGCTCACGGCTGCGGGTAGCACTGAGGGCCACTGCCGTCCGGAGACGGCTTCGGCTCCGACGGCGGCGTCCACGGCTTGTCCGAGGGCTGCCCGCCGTGCTTGCCGGCCTCGGCCCGTGCGGGGATGGTGGTCATCGTGCGTCTCCTCTGTTCAGCGGAACGGTTCGATTGACGGGTTGGCGGTGAAGCCGGTAGATCCCGTACGGCGGGAACAGGTCGACGCGGCGCGGACGACCGCTCTCGGCACACGACCGGCAGAGAAGATCCCTGGCACGCACGGTGCACCGGGCGGCAATCACCGGGTACCGACGACATCCCTCACAGATACGCACGTCCGGAGCCGACCGGACGGCACTCACCCGGCTTCCCGCAGAGCTGGGGCCGCCGCATGACACGGGCAGACACAGTCCAGCCGCAGGCAGAGAGCATGCACACCGGCCAGGTTCGTCCCCCGCACACTCCGGCACACGACGCCGTACGAGCCGTCCGCTCCCGCCGACAACCCGTCCAAGACGACGCCTGTACCTCCGGTCGCGTCGGTGACGGTGATCGGATCACCGCGCCACAGCAACGTCACCCCATGCTCCGGACAGCACGCACCCGACTCGTCCTCAACCGGAAAGTCATGCGCGTCACCTTCCGCGAAACACCTCATCCGCGCCGCACCTCCCGCCAAGCACGCCCCAGGTCGACTGCGGTGAGGCAGGCGGTTCCGGCCCGGCAAGCGGCGCAGGTCGTGGTGTGGCCAAGAAGTATCCGGTAGGCGGCGTCCGGCGCGACTGCCTGCTGGGTCAGCGTGATCAAGGCGGGAACCTTCCGTTCTGATGGACGAGGAGGTGAAAGTCCGACCGGCTCGCTCGCAAGCGCGTTTCTCCCTGCGTTGCTTGGCTGACCGCGCGGCGCTCATGGATCTCCTCGGTGAGCGATTTCTGACGAGGAATCCAGGGGGGACTCGCAAGAGACCTCTTTCGAGGGCTTTCACGGGACTCTTTGAGGCATCAAAGAGGACTTCTCTGTCACCATTCGACTGATCGCAACGATCGAAGAGGGCCTGCTGCCACAATCGGCACCATCACCTTGGAGGTGCACGGTGCCCCAAACACCCATCAACACCCGTCTTCGGTCGGCTCGCGTAGCCGCCGGGTATCACTCACAACAGGCACTCGCCGAAGCCCTCGGCGTGGGTGTTCGGCAGGTGAGGCGCTGGGAGTCCTCGACGCCGCCATGGCCCCACCCTGACCTGCAGTCCGCGCTCACCCGCTTGCTGGGCCAGACCATGGAAGGGCTCGGATTCACCGCTCCGCCGGGAAGGGAGAGCGGCGGGCAGGGCTTCCCATCGGCATGGGCCACCACCGGGAAGGGCCTGGCCACCGTGCCTGCTCAGTCGGCAGCCACCATCCAGCCGGCTTCGGTCGGCGGCAACTTCGCCGCCGTGACCCGCGCGCATCGAAGTCTCTACTGGTCCGTCTCCCCTGCCGCCCTCTACCCGACAGTGATCGCTCACGCGGAACTCGGGTGCGTCCTGCTGGCAGAGACGGCCGGTCGGACTCGGCAGTCCGTGGCTTCCTCGTTGTCGGAAACGTGGCTGCTCGCAGGGCGCATTCAGTTCTTCGACGTCAGAGAGTCCGACGAAGCGGACGAGACATGGCTACGTGGTCTACAAGCTGCCAGGGAAGCCGAGGATCACCTTCTCGGCGCGGCGACACTCGCGCACATGGCCTTCGTACCAGGCTGGAAGGGGCTGCGAGACGCTGCCGCGCAACGCATGGTCGCTGCGAGGACCTATGCCCGCCGAGGCGACTCCCCGGGCCTGTTCTTGGCGTGGCTCGATGCGGTGGAAGCCGAGTGTGAGACCCGGGCAGGCAACACCCGCACAGCTCTCAACCTCATCGGTCACGGCGAGGGCGTGCTCACAGCAGGCGACGAGCGCCCGATGCCGGAATGGTTCGACTGGTTCAGCGCCCCGCGGCTGGCCGCGTTCAAGGGCAATACGCAGCTACGGGCAGGGCATCTGCCACAGGCCCGGGCCACCCTGTCCGCTGCCCTGGACCAGCTGCCTCAGGCGGAGGAGAAGCAGCGATCCGTCGTCCTCGCCGATCTCGCCGCGGTCGAGGCGGCAGCGGGCGCCCCCGTCGAGGCCTGTCAGTACGCGGTCCGCGCGCTCGACCAGCTGAAGCGCACCTGGTACGCGACCGGCATGGACAGGGTGCGCGAGGCGCGGCAAGCCTTGGTTGCCCACCAACACGAACAGTGCGTGAGGGATCTGGACGAACGGTTATACGACTGGTCGACGACCGTCAGCGCGCTCGCGCGTTGAACTGTTCGATCAGCGGCGACAGTTCGACAAGGCTCTCCACCCGGAAGGTGGGAAGCCTCCTCGCTTCTTCCGTCTCCCACTGAATCGTGCCCCACGGGCCTCGGTGCACAAGTGCGGTGCGCATGCCCGCCGTAACGGCCGGGCGCAGGTCGTTGTCGACGCGATCGCCGACGTAGAGGATCTCGTCGGGCGCGGCCGGGACGACTTCGGCGACGCGTACAAAGAACTCGGGGTCAGGCTTCGACGCACCCCAGTCGTCGGACGTGCCGATCAGATCGACATCCTGGGAGAACAGGCCCCGGAGAATGCCACCCGCCCGTACCGTCTGATTACCGGCGATTCCGAGCCACAGGCCATCCGCACGCAAGGCCGCCAGGGATTCACGTACGTCGGGGTACAGATCCGACTCCTCGAAGTGCTCGGGCTGCCCGGCGGCTGCCCGGGCAGCCCGCTCGGCGTAGAGATCGAATCCAGGACGGAAGACCTGAAACGTCTCGCGGTAGTCCCTGCCCTGAGCGATCACAGCTCCGAACTGCGCGGCAAAAGTATGGCGAGGAACCCCGAGCCAGTCAGCCCAAGTGCCGTACTCACGGGTCTCGTCGACCAGGCACTCACCGACATCGAACACGACTGCACGAATCATGCTGCGATCGTAGGCGCCGACCCAATGATCGCGAGATCAAAGGGGCCTCCCGCACCCGCAGGCCGGGCACCTCTGCTACGCCTTACGAAGCTCGGAGCCCGAATCCTGAGTTTCGCGCTCCGGGCCCCGCGCTCCGGGCCCCGCGCTCCGGGCCCGGGCTGCGGGCCCGGGCTGCGGGCCCGGGCTGCGGGCCCGGGCTGCGGGCTGCGGGCTGCGGGCTGCGGGCTGCGGGCTGCGGGCTGCGGGCTGCGGGCTGCGGGGCGATGGGATCACTCGTCCGGGTGTACCGGGATGAGGTCCGGCCCGGAGGCAGCCCGTCCCCGAAACGGCACCACCGCCGCTGGGTCCCGACCGAAGAACCGCCCCACCCGCACCGGAGGACACCTGCCCGGAACAGGCCCCCGAACCCACCGCCGTACCGCGCCAACGCACCTCGGCTACGCACCGGTCGAGGAGTCCGTGCCGCCCTCACCGCCCGCCTTGGAATCCCAAGAGGCCGCCTCCTGCCGCCCGGAAAGGGCAGAATCACTCCCGACAAACTCAGAGCTTCGAGCAGGCCTAAGCACCAACCAGAGGTTGGTATGTGCTTTTCTCGGGAAGTTGCCAAAAAGCACTACTTGCCCGCGTAAACCCGCAGGTCACGGACTGTGGTCCCCGCGCGTGCGGGGGTGGTCCCCTCTCCCAGCAGGACGTCATCGGCCGCACCGGGTGGTCCCCGCGCGTGCGGGGGTGGTCCCACGGTCCCGGCCTGGATATATCCAGATGACCTGTGGTCCCCGCGCGTGCGGGGGTGGTCCCTGTGCCGTGCGACCGTCGAGGCGCACCAGCAGGTGGTCCCCGCGCGTGCGGGGGTGGTCCCAGTAGGGTGTCGCAGTGACGCCCCAGCCCGCTGTGGTCCCCGCGCGTGCGGGGGTGGTCCCTCCCACTTGATCGAGACCGGACCCCGGTTCTCGTGGTCCCCGCGCGTGCGGGGGTGGTCCCAAGTTTCTTTCCGTACACGGCGTTCGTATCTAGTGGTCCCCGCGCGTGCGGGGGTGGTCCCTGCACGGCGTCGCCCTGGTGGAACTCGAACGGGTGGTCCCCGCGCGTGCGGGGGTGGTCCCCCGGCGCTCACGGCACTGTGCGGCCCGAAGCTGTGGTCCCCGCGCGTGCGGGGGTGGTTCCGCCATCCCCCGGGCGCTGTACGTGACCTGGCAGTGGTCCCCGCGCGTGCGGGGGTGGTCCCCCGTAGTCATACGGAAGAACTCCGGAATCCGGGTGGTCCCCGCGCGTGCGGGGGTGGTCCCGCGCTGGGCTGGATGGCGAACCCCAAGGTGGCGTGGTCCCCGCGCGTGCGGGGGTGGTCCCCGAAGAACCGCTGTACGAACGCCCGGACTTCCGTGGTCCCCGCGCGTGCGGGGGTGGTCCCTACAACGCGCCGTCGCCCTCGAACCCGACGGGTGGTCCCCGCGCGTGCGGGGGTGGTCCCTCGGTGGCTCGGACACGCTGCGCGGGATGCTCGTGGTCCCCGCGCGTGCGGGGGTGGTCCCGAGGATGTTTTCGGGGGCGCGGGTTCGATCCTGTGGTCCCCGCGCGTGCGGGGGTGGTCCCTGGAGCTCTGCCACCACCACGGCATCCCTCACGTGGTCCCCGCGCGTGCGGGGGTGGTCCCGAGCGCACGCGCACCGGGGCCGGCCCCCGCGTGTGGTCCCCGCGCGTGCGGGGGTGGTCCCGCGTTTTTCGGCGGCACAATGGAGCGCGCCCAGTGGTCCCCGCGCGTGCGGGGGTGGTCCTTCGGCAGCCGACTATCAGGCGATCCTCGACGGGTGGTCCCCGCGCGTGCGGGGGTGGTCCCACCTGGCGCTACCTGGCCGGGAGGTGCGAGCAGTGGTCCCCGCGCGTGCGGGGGTGGTCCCAGTTCCCCTTCCCGCTCCTGGCCCTCGGCCTGGTGGTCCTCGCGCGTGCGAGGGTGGTCCCACGGCTGTCCTTCGGGAGGGGCGGCGCCCCGGGTGGTCCCCGCGCGTGCGGGGGTGGTTCCAAGCCCGGAACGTGGCGCGCGTGGGGTTGCCTGTGGTCCCCGCGCGTGCGGGGGTGGCCCCGGGTTCGTGGTCCCGTAGTCCGCGGCGACCCAGTGGTCCCCGCGCCGTGCGGGGGGAGGCCCCACGTCCGTAGTGCTCCGGAAGGCGATCGCAGATTCGCCTCGCCGGTCGGCCCCGCCGCCAGGCCGACCCCGGCGACGGATGGTGGGGCGGCGGGACGCGAGCCCCGTCGTCGAGACGCGTGGCGGCGGGGCGTAGGGCCGGGAAATCCGCGTGCTCCGGCGGCGGAGCCGCGTTATCGTCGTCCGTATGAACGTCACCGGCCCACGCACCACCGCGACCGCGCGAGCGACCAGCTCGCCGGTTGCCGCCGCCTGACCTTCTCTCCCCCGGCGACCGGAAACGGTCCGTCGGCAGTGCTGTGGAGCCTCTGGCCCCGGCCGGGTGATCGAACGGTCCCGTTCTCCGGCGCCTTCCCGTCGTCACGCGAAGGAGCCACCCCCATGCGTACGGACCAACTGGTCAGCACGTTCGTCGAGTACTACGAGGAGCGCGGCCATCGCCGCATCACCGGCTCGACCCTGCTGCCGCCCGACGGCGACCCCGTGCTCTTCACCACCTCCGGCATGCACCCGCTCACGCCGTACCTGGAGGGCCGGCCCCACCCGCTGGGCCGACGGCTGGTGAACGTGCAGCGCTGCCTGCGCACCACGGACCTGGACGAGGTCGGGGACGCCACCCACCTGACGGTCTTCGAGATGCTCGGTACCTGGTCGCTGGGCGACTACGAGGGCCCGCTCAGCCTCGACTGGGGGTACGGGCTCCTCACCGAGGGCCTGGGCATCGATCCCGGCCTGCTGTACGCCACCGCCTTCGCCGGTGACGGACGGAGAGGGCCGGACACCGCCTCTGTCGACCTGTGGCAGGGCCTCGGCGTCCCCGTGGAACTCACCGTGGAAGACAACTGGTGGCCCAACGACTCGGTCGGCCCCTGCGGCCCCGACTCGGAGATCTTCCTGTGGACCGGCGACGGCCCGCCGCGGTCGACGCCCACCCTCGACGACCGCTGGGTCGAGGTGTGGAACCACGTCACGATGACCCACCGCCGGCTCGACGACGGCTCCCTCGTCCCCCTCCCGCAGCGCAACGTCGACACCGGCCTCGGCCTGGAACGGCTGGCCTCGCTGCTCCAGGGCAAGTCGTCCGTCTTCGCATGCGATGTCTTCGACCCGTGGCGCCACCTGGTGCCCGCCCTGTGGCCGCTGGACGAAGCTTCGCTGCGCCTGGTCTGCGACCACCTGCGCTCGGCCGTCGTGGTACTCGGCGACGGCGTACGCCCGGCCAACACGGGGCGGGGCTACGTGCTGCGCCGCCTGGTGCGACGGGTACTCACCGTGCTGTGGCTCGACGATCCCTCGCGCAGCGTCGGCGACCTGCCGCAGGAACTGGTCGAGCACACAGGGGACCACTTCCGGCAGGACATGCGCCCGGGCGATGTGCTCCGGACGCTGGTCGAAGAAGAGCACCGGTTCCGCCGCCTCCTGGAGCGCGGCCGAGGAGTGCTCGCCAAACCCCGGTTCCAAGGCACCCTGACCGAGGAGGACTTCCACTACCTCCACGACACCCATGGGCTTCCCCGCGAGCTGGTGGAGAGCCTGCGTCAGGAGTGAGGAGTGAAGCGCATCGCCACCGCCACCACTGCCAGCCTGCGCCACGTGGAGCATGGTTCGACCGGCATACTGCGGGGTCCCGGAAGGCTCGCCCCTGCCGGACGACGTCAGGTGCGGAGGACGGAGGCAGACCATGGGAGCAGACGCGGACGTGGGTTCGCTGGACTGGGCGAAGGCCTGGATGTGCGCTACTTTCACCCGCGGTCTCGGCCCCGAGGAGGTGTTCGCCCGCTACGGCGCCGATCCGGAGCGGGCGCGCCTGCTCGACTGGGACGCGGCCTCGGATCTGCCCTCGGGCGCATCGGACCACGGGGCGGTCTCGCTGCTACGGGCCGGCAGGATCGGCGCATGGGCCTTCTGCGTCGAGGAGGAAGGCTCCATCGGCTGCCGGGAAGAATCGCTCGCGGAGCTGTCCAGGGGGACTGAGACGTACAGCGTGGCGACCACCGAGGGAATCGACGTCTTCCAGCACTGGCGCGACGGTGAGTGCGTCGAGTATTTCGAACCCGGCATGGAGCACAGCCGGTCCGAACCGCTCGGCCCGTGGTGGGGTCGGGTGGAACAGGCGCTCGCCGCACACGAAAGCGAGGGCTCTGGGGTGGCCCCGGTGGTGGCCCTCGTACTCGACCACCTCGGCATCGCCCTGGACGACGCGATCCTCGCCGGGCCCTGGCCCAGCCTGGCGCTCGCCGAGGACGACACACCAGCGGCACCGCCGGGCCCTGCCTACGCGGGCGAGGGACCGGTTCCGTCCGGGACCGTCCTGGATCTCGGCCCTTCAAGTGGGCAGTCCTGAACGGCAGAATCGTCGTTCGCCCCCCTGAGCCACGATCTGCGCCCGGCCAACGCCACGCCCTGCCGGGCCGGATGACCTCTCCCGGATCCCGGAGCCGTACCTGCTGACCGCGGCCGGTCACGGTCCACCCGAACATACAAGCAGCGGAACACCGTCGCGCGCCGCATCAACAAGATCGAGTAGTGGCGCGGGCCGGGGCCACTCGCTACGACGAGACCGCCACCGTCCACCTTGCTGCACTGCACTCGCCCAAGCCCTCGATTCGGCGCGCTCCGGCCAGAAGCTCGGGTCCCGAACCCTGAGCTTCGGGCTTCGGGCTTCGGGCTTCGGGCTTCGGGCTTCGGAGGGATCGGGCTTCGGGCGGATCGGGTCACTCTTCCGGGGGTACGTGCGCTGGCCCCCGGCCCGAAGCTCGGGTGCCCGGACTCGGGGGTCGGGATGCGGGACCCGGGGTTCGAGCGCCTTCTTTAACCGGCGGGCAGAAGAAGGGGGTTAGGGAAAACCTCCCCTCCCTCCCCACCGCGTAACGGTCAGTAAGTATGACTAATCGTGACAGCTTGCGGCGCAGCGTCACGACTGCTTACGGTGCGAGAACCAAACGACCCCGACCGGTGTTGCCACACCAGGCCGGGGTCTCACCGCAAGATCGATACCCTAGAAAGACGATCCCGTGGCTACCCAGCACCCTAGCTCCGCCCTGTACGCCCCCGCACGCTCCGCCGCGTACCCGATGGCCAAGCCCGGCTACGGCAAACGCTCCGCCCCGGATCAACTTCCGCGTGCACGAGGCGACTTCGCTCTCCTGCCGACCCGCGAGCGGTACGTCGCCGGGTTCGTCGACCACCTCCCCGAGGGCGCCGCGATGAGCGTGAAGACCCTCGCCAAGCAACTCCCGCTCTACGGACAGCAGGCCATCTCCACCGCGCTGACCGCCCTGTCCGTCGCCGGGCATTAACGCCGCGTCCGGTGTGCTGCCGGCGCGGGCGAGGAGACCCGCTGGGTCTTCCGCACGTTCTGGTCACGCACGGCACGCGACAACGAGTGGTGGAACACCTACCTCGCCACCGAGAAGGCCACCCTGGCCGCAGCCCCAGCCCCAGTCCCAGCCCCCGTAACAGTGGCGGCCGTTCCCGACGCAGCACCGCCGCCGCTCCGGGTTCCGGCCGAGGGCCCGCCGCCTTCCGCACCGCCGGAGGGGTCCCGAGAAGACGCCGTCCAGGAGTCGCCGGAGCCACCTCGCGCGGACGCCGCCCCGGGGGCCCCGGAGTCTGCGGAGGCCCCGGCCCCTACCTCCGTACCGCACCAGCGCACCCCGGCCGAATCTGCGAACACCGCATCCGCGCCGGGCCCGGCCCAGAGCGCTGCTCCGGCGACGACGTCAATCCGCCCCACGACGCCGACGGCACCGGCACCTCTCTGCTCCCCCGCCTACCTCGCCCTGGCCCGGCTCGGCCGTACGGATCACCGCCTGGGGCTGTCCGCCGACGACTGTGCCGCGCTGGAGGCGCAGGCCGCGGAATGGCTCGCACGGGGTGTGACCGTCGACTACCTGACCGCCGCCCTCACCGCGGGGCTCCCCGCCACGGTCGACAACCCCCTCGGCTTCGTCCGCCGCCGCCTCGCCGACAAGATCCCGGCCCGGCTTCCCGCCGAGCAGGCCCCGCCCGGCGCCCCCGCCCGCCGCGTCCTGATGGAGTGCACCGACTGCGGCGCCCCCGGACGGCCCGAGGCCCTTCCGGACGGGCTCTGCCGCCCCTGCCGCGAGGCCCACCAACCCGGGTCCGCCGAGTTCCCGGCCCGGTGCGCCGAGGTTCCGGCCGACGCCCGCGACATCGGGGCGTACGTCGCCGGCCTCCGTGACCTGCTCAAGGCCCCCTGAGGACCGTTGACACGATCGTGATCGGCGCTTCGTCCGGCAGTCCACCAGCGCCGGGCACTGTTCACGAGTCTCACGATCAGGCACACACTCCGTACGATGGAACGACGGGGCTCGACGGGGCTCGACGGGGCTCGACGGGGCTCGACGGGGCTCGACGGCGGACGCTGACCCGAGCCGGCTGTGAAGCCGTACCGGTCCGGTGGTCGAGCGGCCTGGAGTGAGCCCCTCGACGACTCGGGCAGGGTCACACGGGGGTACACCATGGAAATCACCGTCCAGTGGATACGGACGTCCTGGACGAAGGAGTCCCGGGGAGGGCAGGCTGCCTCACGCAGGAACGCGGCCCCGATCGGCTTCGCCCTCCCGCCTGCCGGGACCACCGCCTCCGCACACGTGATTCGTATGCATGAGCGTGACGGCTTTGAGCCCGTTCGCATCCAGGAAGACCTGCGCAACGTCGATGTCCAGCTTCGGGAAGCCGACGGACGACTGCGGGTCTTCCCCCGAGTCCAGCCCCTGTTCGCTCTGCCGCCCCGCCCGCGACGGCCCCCGGCAGTGCGGCTCGCCGCCGGCCAGTGGGTGCGCTGGCAACTCAACTACCGCTTCAGCAGTGCCCTGGGGATCCGGGGCTGGTCGTACTGGCTGGACACGTTCAACATCGCCTACGGGCCGGTGGAGCCTGAAGTGTTCCTGTCCGCGCCCACCGTATTCATCGACGAGCAAGGACCGCTCCGCTAGCGATTCCGAAGTGATCAGTGGGCCTCGATCCGCGCGGCAGCCCGGGCGACCCGCTCGATCTTCGCGCGGTAGGCCGCACGGGCTTCCTCGTCGATCGGCTGCTCGTGTTCGGCGCGCACCCCGGTTCGGCCGTCGACGCCCTCGCGCAGGATATCGGCGTGACCGGCATGCCGGTTGGCCTCTCCGAGAACATGGACCATGACGGCGAACAGGTTCGTCCTGTGGTGAGGCTCCGGCCACCACGGCACGTGGCCGGGGGCGTCGAGCGGAAGCTCGTCGATCGTCGCGTCCGCGTGTTCCCACGTGCGCCGGCAGAACCCGATGATCTGGTCGCGGGTCTCGTCCTCGGCCGCCCACTGATCGCTGCCGTCGTGGTCCTCCCACCGGGAAAGCGGTTCCGGGAAGGGGCGGTCGAAGACCTCGCCGAAGTACCTCGCCTCGACGGTGGCCATGTGTTTGACCAGGCCGAGAAGGTTGGTCCCGGTCACTGTCAGAGGCCGGCGGGCGTCGTGCTCGGACAAGCCGTCGAGCTTCCAGAGCAGCGCCTCGCGGTCCCGTCGCAGTCTCACGTGCAGGTTGTCCTTGGCGAATTCGTCGATCATGCGGCATGAGCCTGCCATGGGCTGCCCGTGGTCTCAAGATCCCGTAAGTGGCCCGCCCGCTATCGGCAGTTGGGCCCGCAGGTGACTGCCCTCCGCCCGCACCGGCGACCAGCGCCTCGGAACAGGCGGCGCCCTCGCCCCGGCGGGCGGCGCGGTGGTGCTGACCGCCGGCCGGATTCTCACCTGGCGACCGCCCGCCTCGACGACGTGGCGCTGACCTGGTCGGCGGCTGCTCCCCCGGCGCCGAGGTCCGGAGCATTCCCCGTGGCTCCCCGGACCTGGTCCGGGCCGGCTCACAGCCGCTTGAGCCCCATGTACTGGAGGACGGCGAAGCCACCGACCGTCAGGCTCTGCAGCACGATCCAGACCGTGCCGACGCCGGTCGGAGACAGTACGCCGGAGATCGCCACCGCCAGGCTGAGCACCACCCACAGCAGGTTCGCCACGATGACCGCCACCAGTCCCGTGCGGCTGACCTCCTTCCGCGTCCCGATGGCGAGCACTCCCAGCCCGTAGAGGAGCAGGAACACTCCGACCGGGTACTGAACTGCCGTCGTGACGCCGAAGAACGAGTCGAGAACCGTGGCGAGTGCCAGGTACGCGATGCCGTTGAGACCGGTGACCACCGCGTCCAGCTTGAGCGCCAGTCTCGCGAAGCCGTCGGATCCCGTCGCCCTCGCGTAGGAGGTAACCCCGTCGTACTGCGTCGAAGTCATGGTCGTCTTCCTCTCGTGCGCCAGGGAATTGCCCGGATACCGAAGCGGCCCCTTCGTGGGGCCTCCGAACAATGCCGAAGGTAGGCGGCACTCACGGAGGGCATCAATTACCTCCGAGGTAATCAGCTGTCTCCTCCGGTCGACTGCCTCGGATCAGCTGGCGCGCTCCGCGCGAGCACAAGCGCGGCCACCGCGGATCATCGGTCGGCGAGGACAGACGATCACACGGTGGCCGGGGAGGAATACGGGGATGCGGAGGCTCTGCGTCAGCTCTGCGCGGCGTCGTCGCCCGCCTGTGCGGTGTCGTCGCCCTGCTGCCCGGCACCCTCGGCCGTGCCGGTCTTCTCACGCATCTTGCGCACCAGCTCCGCCTTCTGGTCGGCCGCGCTCCGGCGGTCGAGGTTGCGGTGCGGGCCGTTGTTCTGCCGTTCGGCGCGGGACAGCTTCTTGCGCTGGCCGCCGCCCTGGCCCACGGGGTTGTTGATGTTCTTGCTCACGGTCACGGGCTCTCCCGGTAAGGGTGTGAAGTGATCTACGGATTCACCGGTGGGGGACGGGCGGCGACGTCGGCAGGACGTCAGCGGCGGCCCATCACGCGCTCACTCGTAAATCGGCGTCTGGAATGACGAAGACGTTACCCGGTTCCGCCGACCCCCGCACACCACCCTTTCCGGGTGGCGGCTGCCGGACTCACCTAGCATGTAATGCATGCAGATGAATGATGACCCTTACGAACTGTCCGTCGAGCTGCCTGCCGTCGAGACCTACCTGCGGCTACGACCTGCGGCGGGACTGAGTGCGATGCCCCCCGAGGCCGCGGCATTGGGCTTGCCGAACACCTGGCACGCGGTTCAGGTCCGCCACGGCGGTGAGCCGGTCGGTATGGGGCGGGTGATCGGCGACGGCGGTTGCTTCTTCCAGGTCGTCGACATCTGCGTCCTCCCCGAGCATCAGGGGCGCGGCCTCGGGAAGCGCATCATGGCCGAGCTGGTCGGCGAACTGGAGCGCCGGGCCCCGGCCGGCGCCTATGTCTCCCTCATCGCCGACGGCGACGCCCGGCATCTCTACAGGAAGTTCGGCTTCCGCGAGACCGCACCGGCCTCGGTGGGCATGCACCGCACGGTGTGAAGAAAGCGGTGACCCGCGCCGCCGTGACCGATGAGTCCCGCTCCCGCGTGCGGTCACCATCGATGCAACCAACCGCACAGGACAGCCTGCAGGACAACCGCACAGACAGGGAACAGCACATGGGTCAGCTGGTCGTGGTCAACTTCGTCTCCTTGGACGGTGTCATGCAGTCGGTCCTCTCGGCCGACGAGGACCGGGCCGGTGGGTTCGATCAGGGCGGCTGGGTGCTGCCGTACGTCGACGAGGTGGTCGAGCGGTTCATGAGCGAGGCCACGGCCGGTGCCGGCGCCCTCCTCCTGGGGCGCAGGACCTACGAGATCTTCGCCGCCACCTGGCCTTACGCCGACCTGAGCGACCCCGCTGTGGCCGCGATGAACGCGATGCCCAAGTACGTCGCATCCCGCACGCTCAAGGAGCTGGGCTGGGCGAACTCCGTCCTCCTCGGGGCCGATCCGGTGGAGGAGATCGGCCGGATCACGGCCGCGTCCGGGAGCGAGACGGTGGTGCTGGGCAGCGGAGAGCTGCTCGCGACCCTGATCGAGCACGATCTCGTCGACGAGTACCGGCTGCTCGTCTTCCCTCTCGTCCTGGGCGGTGGCAAGCGGCTCTTCGCCGACAGCGGGAGCCCTCGTCGCCTGGCGCTCACCGCCACGCGGGCGACACCGTCCGGCGTCCTCATCAACACCTACCGCCGCCCCGAGGAATGAGCGCAGGTCGGTGGCGTTCGGCGGCAGGATCAGGAAGGCTGGGGCGCATGGTTTCGGTGGTACAGAACATGGCGATCGACTGTGCGGATGCCTACGAGCTCGCACGGTTCTGGAGCGGTGTGACAGGTCGTCCGCTGCACCCGGAGGACAGGCCGGGTGTCCGGGAGGCTCAAGTGCTGCTGGCGGAGGGCCCGGTACTGCACTTCAATCAGGTGCCCGAGGCCAAGACGGTCAAGAACCGGCTCCATCTGTGCCTGCGCCCGGAGACCTCGCGCGATCAGGAGGTGGAGCGGCTGCTGGACCTCGGCGCCACGTTCGTCGCCGATCACCGGGAGCCCGATGGTGCGGGCTGGGCGATCCTCGCCGATCCCGAGGGCAACGAGTTCTGCGTCCTGCGGAGCGAGTCCGACCGGGCCGCCATGAATTCCTGACGCTCACGCCGCCCGGCACCGCTTGACGCCGCCTGACGCCGCCTGACGCCGTTCCCAACGGTCCACCGGCCCTACGGGCCCGTAGGCCCTGTGCCGCGCGGCTCCGAACGAGTGGACTTCGCAGGGCGCGGCCGGGATGCGGTACGGAGTCCGGAGGGCGGGTGGTGTCGTTGCCGTCGCTCCGCTCCCCTCCCTTCCCTCCCGGTCCGGAAGAGGCCCCCATGCGACGCTCCCCCACCCGACGTCTGTACGCCGCGATGCTGCTCGTGGCGTCCGTACTGGCCCCGATGGCCGTGGCCCCCGCCCCGGCGGCCCACGCCGCAGGCCTCGACCGGCACCATCAGCACCACGGGAACGACGGGCACGGCGGACACGACCGGCACGGTGAGGACGACTGTCCGCCCGGCGGCCTCGGTCCCGAGCTGACCGCCAAGCTGGACAGGGCCATCGAGGACGTCCGCGAGCAGGCCGGCATTCCCGGTGTGGTCGTCGGGCTGTGGATGCCGGGGAAGGGGAGTTACGTCCACGCGGGCGGCGTCGCCGACACGGTCACCCGTGAGCCGATGTCGGCCGACACCCGGATCCGGATCGGCAGTGAGACCAAGACGTTCACGGTCACCGCGCTCCTCCAACTCGTCGACGACAAGCTCGTCGAGCTGGACGACCCGATCTCCCGTTACGTCTCCGGCGTGCGCAACGGCGACCGGATCACGCTGCGCCAGCTCGCCGGGATGCGCAGCGGCCTGTTCCCGTACACCGCCGACGCGGACTTCGTGCACGACCTGCTGAGCGACCCGTACCGCTCGTTCACCCCGCGGGGCGTGCTCGCGTACGGCATGAAGCACAAGAACACCTTCGAGCCGGACGCGGAGTTCCAGTACTCCAACTCCAACCTCGTGCTGCTCGGCCTGGTGATCGAGAAGGTCACCGGTCAGAAGCTCCGCCAGGTCATCCACGAGCGGGTGCTCCGGCCCGCCCGCCTGCACGACACGCTCTTCCCGACCGGGGCCGAGTTCCCCGAGCCGCACGCCCGCGGCTACACCGACCAGACGCTGAGCGGCGCGACCGAGGACGCCACGGACTGGAATCCCTCCTGGGCGTGGGCGGCGGGCGCGATGATCTCCGATCTGCACGACCTGCGCCGCTGGGCCGAGGTCGTCGCCACCGGCGAACTGCTGAGCCCCGCGACCCAGGCGCAGCGGCTCAGGACCCGGCCGACCGGATTCCCCGGGCTCAGCTACGGCCTCGGCATCTTCGACGCCGACGGGTGGATCGGGCACAACGGTTCCCTGCCGGGGTACGAGACCGTGACCGTCTACCTGCCTTCGCAGAAGGCCACCATGGTCATCATGATCAACACGGACTCCCTCAGCGACGGTCAGGAGCCGTCCACCCTGCTCGCCCGCGCGGTCACGCGGATCGCCACCCCGGACAACGTCTACGACGGCAACGCCTCCCAGAGGCCGACCACCCCCGCCGCCTCGGCCGCTCCCGCCGCCCCGGCCACTTCCTGAGGCCACCCCGGCCACTCCCCGAGGCCGCCCCGCAGCCCCGTCCGGGGGCTCTCACCCCAGCCCCTCCTCCACCAGCGCCGCCCACTGCGCCACCACCCGCGCCCGCCGGGCGGTGTCGTCGGTGAGGAGGTTGGCGAGGCCGAGGCCGCGGGCCATGTCCAGGAGGCCCTGGACCGTCTCGCGGGCTCCGGGGCGGGATTCGTCGGCGCCCAGGAGTTCGACGGCGATCCGGTGGGTCTCGCGGCCCACCCGCGCCTCCAGTTCCGTCACGCGCGGGCGGAGCTGGGCCTCGTTGGAGGCGGCGACCCAGAGCTGGAGCGCGGCCCGGAACAGGGGGCCGGTGTAGAGGTCGACCAGGGCCGCGACCACCTCGGCGCGGCCCTGGCCGGGGAGCGCGCGCAGGGCGGCGGAGCGTTCCTCGGCGACGTACTCCACCGCCCCCGTGAACAGGTCCTCGCGGGTCGGGAAGTGGTGCTGGGCCGCGCCGCGCGAGACGCCGGCGCGCTCGGCGACGACGGCAACGGTGGAGCCCGCCCAGCCGTGTTCGGCCAGGCAGGCCACCGCCGCCTCCAGGAGCCGCTGCCGTGTCGCCCGGCTGCGGTCCTGCTTCGGCGCGTGAGCAGCCTTGGAAGGGGAGGAGGAGGTCGTCACCGCACCCATGCCGGGTCCCGTCGTTCGAGGAAGGCCGTCATCCCCTCCCTCGCCTCGTCGGAGGCGAACAACGCGGCGGATCGGGCGACGAGGTCTTCGGCGTACTGGTCGAAGCTCCTCAGCACCGTAGCCGTGACCAGCTCCTTCGATGCGGCCAGCCCCTGCGGTGAAGCCCGGCGCAGCCCGTCCAGGACGGGGACGAGTGCTTCGTCGACGTCCTCGGCGGCCACCGTGACCAGCGAGATCCTGGCCGCCTCGACCGCGTCGAAGTGCTCCCCGGTCAGGTAGTAGCGGTTCGCCGCCGTGCGGTCCAGGCGGGGGAGCAGGGTGAGGGAGATGACCGCCGGGGCCAGGCCGAGGCGGGACTCCGTCAGGGCGTACGTCGAGGCCGGGCCCGCCACCGCGATGTCGCACGCCGCCAGGAGGCCCAGGCCGCCCGCCCGGACATGGCCCGTCACCCGGGCCACGACCGGCTTCGGCAGCGCCACGATCTCCCGCATCAGGCCCACGAACGCCTCCGGGTCCGGCGGCGCCTTCAGGTCCGCCCCGGCGCAGAACGTCGTGCCGGTGTGGGTGAGCAGCACCGCCCGTACGGTGTCGTCCGCCGCGCACGCCGCCAGTGCCGCGCGGAGTTCGCCCACCAGGGAGGCGGAGAGCGCGTTGCGGTTCGCCGGGGAGTCCAGCGTCAGCGTCGTCACTCCCCGGTCCGCCGTCCGTCCGATCAGGGTCACTTCTCCTCCGGGGTTCGCGCGGGGTCCGTCTTCTGCCGGTCGCGCAGCTCGCGCCTCAGGATCTTGCCGGACGCCGCCCGGGGCACCGCCTCGACGAACTCGGCCTGCCGCACCTTCTTGTACGGGGAGACGCGCTCGGCGACGTACGCCATGACGGCGTCGGCGGTGAGGTCCCCCGCACCCGGGCCGCGGACCAGGAACGCCTTCGGGACCTCGTTGCCCTCCGCGTCGTACACCCCGATCACCGCCGCGTCCGCGAGGTGCTCGTGGGTCAGGAGGAGGGCCTCCAGCTCGGCGGGGGCCACCTGGTAGCCCTTGTACTTGATCAGCTCCTTGACCCGGTCGACGACGAACAGCCAGCCCTCCGCGTCCACCCGGCCGACGTCGCCGGTGTGCACCCAGCCGTCCGCGTCGATCATGTCGGCGGTGGCGTCGGGGCGGCCCAGGTAGCCCTTCATCACCTGGGGGCCGCGGATGAGGATCTCGCCGTCGCCCCCCGGCTCCGCGTCCTTCGCCGGGTCCTCCAGCGACACGATCCGCATCTCGGTGCCCGGCAGCAGCCTGCCGACCGTGCCCGGCGGCGGCTGCTCGACGGAGAGCGGCACCACGTGCGTCCCCGGCGACAGCTCCGTCATCCCGTACGCCTGCCTCACCGGCGGCAGCCCCAGGCGGGCCGAACAGGCGGCGGCCAGTTCGGCGTCGAGCGGGGCGGCGGCGCTGACGATGTACTGGAGCGAGGAGAGGTCGTACTCCCCCACCAGCGGGTGCTTCGCCAGGGCCAGCACGATCGGCGGGGCCACGTACAGGCCGGTGATCCGGTGCGTCTGGATGGCCTCCAGGAACTGCGCCAGGTCGAAGCGCGGCAGCACGACGACGGTGGAGCCGCAGCGCAGCGGGACGTTCATGAGGGCGGTGAGGCCGTAGATGTGGAAGAAGGGGAGGACGGCAAGGATGCGGTCGCCCTCGCCCATCGGGATGAACGGTCTCAGCTGCTCCAGGTTGGTCGCGATCGAACGGTGCGTGAGCATCACGCCCTTGGGCGTGCCCGTCGTGCCGGAGCTGTACGGCAGTGCCGCGACGTCCTCGGCGGGGTCGAAGGCGACCTCCGGCTCGGGGGCGGTGGAGGACAGCATGTCCAGCACGGAGGTGTGGCCCTCCGCCTGGTCGCAGACGTAGATCTGCCGTACGCCGCCGGTCAGTTCGGCCGCCCGGCGGGCGGTCGCCAGGAGCGGGGAGACGGTGACGATCCACTGCGCGCCGCTGTCGGCGAGCTGTTTGGCGAACTCCTCGGGCGTGGCGAGCGGGTGGACCGTGGTGACGGAGGCCCCGGCGCGGGTGGCCCCGTGGAAGACCGCCGGGTAGGCGATGGTGTTCGGGCTGTGGAGCGCGAGGACGTCGCCCTTGCGGAGACCGGCCTCGGCGAGCGCGGCGGCGATGCGCCGGTGGAAGCCGTCGAGCTGGGCGTAGGTGAGGGAGGCGCCGTTCGTCCCGTCGATCAGGGCGACGGTGTCACCGAACCCGGCGGCCCCGCCGAGGACGGCTTCGTGGATGGGCGTGTCGAGGGCCGGTACGTCTGCGTACTCGCTGCGGAACACCATGGCGGTCCCCTGTCGTCGCGGATGCCCGCGCCGCCCGGGTGGCGGCGCGGGACGCCGTGCGGGTGTGGAGGGTCAGAATCACCCCTGTGGGGGAGGGATGGGGAGGGGTCGGACGCGGTTCTCTCCGGCCGGGGCGGACCGGGCGAAGCCGGCCGGGGCGGACCGGGCGAAGCCGGCCGGGGCGGGGCGGGCGAAGCCGGCCGGGGCGGGGCGGGCGAAGCCGGCCGGGGCGGGGCGGGGCTCAGTACGACTTCGGCAGGCCCAGCGTCTGGTGCGAGACGTAGTTCAGGATCATCTCCCGGCTGACCGGGGCGATCCGGGCCACCCGCGACGCGGTGATCAGGGACGCGAGGCCGTACTCGCGGGTCAGTCCGTTGCCGCCGAGGGTGTGCACGGCCTGGTCGACCGCCTTCACGCACGCCTCGCCCGCCGCGTACTTCGCCATGTTCGCCGCCTCGCCCGCCCCGACGTCGTCGCCGTCGTCGTACAGCCGGGCCGCCTTCTGCATCATCAGGCGGGACAGCTCCAGGTCGATGTGGGCGGCGGCGAGCGGGTGCGCGATGGCCTGGTGGGAGCCGATCGGGGCCTTCCACACCTGCCGGGTCCTGGCGTACTCGACGGCCTTGGAGAGCGCGAAGCGGCCCATGCCGATGCCGAACGCGGCCGTCATGATCCGTTCGGGGTTGAGTCCCGCGAAGAGCTGGAGGAGGCCCGCGTCCTCGTCGCCGACCAGGGCGTCGGGCGGGAGCCGTACGTCGTCGAGGACCAGCTCGAACTGCTTCTCGGGGGCGTGGAGTTCCATGTCGATCCGATTCCGGCCGAAACCCTCGGCGTCGCGCGGGACGATGAACAGGCAGGGCTTCAGCTTCCCGGAGCGGGCGTCCTCGGTGCGGCCGACGATCAGCGTCGCGTCGGCTATGTCGACGCCGGAGACGAAGACCTTGCGGCCGGTGAGCAGCCAGTCGGCGTCCGGGCCCGTGCCGTCGCGGCGGGCGGTGGTGGTGATGCGGTGGGAGTTGGAGCCGGCGTCGGGCTCGGTGATGCCGAAGGCCATGGTGAGGCTGCCGTCCGCGAGGCCCGGCAGCCACGTCCGCTTCTGTTCGTCCGTGCCGAAGCGGGCGATGACCGTGCCGCAGATCGCGGGCGACACGATCATCATGAGGAGGGGCGATCCCGCCGCACCCAGCTCTTCCAGGACGATGGAGAGTTCGGCCATGCCGCCGCCCCCGCCGCCGTACTCCTCGGGGAGGTTCACGCCGAGGTAGCCGAGCTTGGCGGCCTCCGCCCACAGCTCGTCGGTGTGGCTGCCCTCGCGGATGACGGTGGTCATGTAGTCGCGCCCGTACCGCTTGCCGAGGGCGGCGACGGCGGCGCGCAGGGCCTGGTGCTCTTCGGTTTCGAGGACGGTGCCGACGGCGGTGCGGGCGGTGCTCATGCGGTCTCCTCCGGTACGGGGATGGCGGCCGGGTCCTCCTGGACCACGGCGAGCAGCGCGCCGACCTCGACCTGGTGGCCGGGGACGGCGTGCAGGGCGGTGAGGGTGCCTGAGGCGGGGGCGAGGATGCGGTGCTCCATCTTCATCGCCTCCAGCCAGATCAGCGGCTGCCCGGCCTCGACCGGGACCCCGGTGACCAGGCCCTCCGCGAGGCGGACGACGGTCCCGGGCATCGGGGCGAGCAGGGAGCCCGGCTCGGTGTGGGTGGCGGGGTCGGTGAAGCGGGGCAGGGCGGTGAAGGCGTACGAGGCGTCGGCCGTGTCCACGTACACCCGGTCGCGGTCGGCCGTGACCGTGAAGTGCCGTGCCACACCGCCCGCTTCGAGGGTGACCCGGCCCGGGGTGACGGCGAGGACCCGGAGGCCCGGGGCGTCGTGCGGTTCCGGGACGCCGGTGCGCGGAGTGCGGTAGGCGACCTCGTACGCGATCCCGTCGGGCTCGCTCCGGTAGCGCCGCCGCTGCGGTCCCGATGCCACGTTGCGCCAGGCCCCGAAGCGGGTGGGGGCGGGGCCGCCGGGGGCGGTGGTGTTGCGGACGGCTGCCGCCAGGGCCGCGGCGAGGGCGGCCGTCGCCGGGTCCCGGCCGGGGGCCGGGGCGGTCAGGTCGTCCAGGTGCCGGTCGTAGAACCCGGTGTCCAGGCGCGCCGCCGCGAAGTCCGGGTGGCGCAGCGACGTCACGAGCAGGTCGCGGTTGGTCACCGGGCCGTGGATCCGGGCCCGCTCCAGCGCGCGGGCCAGCAGCCGGACCGCTCCGGCGCGGGTCGGGGCGTGGGCGATCACCTTGGCGAGCATCGGGTCGTAGTGCACGCCGATGGTGTCGCCGCCGGTGTACCCGGTGTCCAGGCGCAGGCCCGGCGCGTCCGGCACGTCCAGGGTGCGGAGGACCCCGGTCTGCGGCTGCCAGTCGCGGGCGGGGTCCTCGGCGTAGAGCCGGGCCTCCACCGCGTGGCCCGACGGCGACGGAGGGGCCGGCTCCAGCGGCTCGCCCTCCGCCACGCGCAGTTGCAGGGCGACCAGGTCGAGCCCGAACACGGCCTCGGTCACCGGGTGTTCGACCTGGAGGCGGGTGTTCATCTCCAGGAAGTACGGGCGGCCCCGGGCGGAGACCAGGAACTCCACGGTGCCCGCGCCCCGGTAGCCGACCGTCCGGGCCGCCGCCACCGCCGCTTCGTGGAGCCGGGTGCGCAGGGCGTCGTCCAGGGCGGGTGCGGGGGCCTCCTCGATGACCTTCTGGTGGCGGCGCTGGAGCGAGCAGTCCCGGGTGCCGAGCGCCCACACGGTGCCGTGCTCGTCGGCCATCACCTGGACCTCGACGTGCCGGCCGCGCTCCACGTACGGCTCGGCGAAGACCTCGCCGTCCCCGAAGGCGGACGCGGCCTCGGCGGCGGCGGCCAGCAGCTCGCCGGGAAGGGCGTCGAGCTCGCGGACGATCCGCATGCCGCGTCCGCCGCCGCCGGACGCCGCCTTCAGCAGCAGCGGCAGATCGCCGGGGCCCGCCGTCGCCGGGTCCACCGGGGCGAGCAACGGGACCCCGGCTCCGGCCATCAGCTCCTTGGCCCGGGTCTTGGACGCCATCAGTTCGATGGCCTTCACCGGCGGGCCCACCCACACCAGGCCCGCGTCCTGCACGGCGGCGGCGAAGGCGGCGTTCTCGGAGAGGAAGCCGTACCCGGGGTGCACGGCGTCCGCCCCGGCGGCCAGCGCGGCGGCCACGACGAGATCGCCGCGCAGATAGGTGTCGGCGGGGGCGGCGCCCGGAAGGCGCACCGCGAGGTCCGCCTCCCGTACGTGCAGGGCGTCGGCGTCCGCGTCGGAGTGCACGGCGACCGTGGTGATGCCCAGGTCACGGCAGGTGCGGAAGATCCGGCAGGCGATCTCGCCCCGGTTGGCGACGAGCAGGGTACCGATGGTCATCTGGGCCTCACATCCGGAAGACGCCGAAGCCGCCGCGGGCGCCCTCGACCGGTGCGGTGTGGATCGCGGACAGGCACATGCCGAGGACGGTCCGGGTGTCGCGCGGATCGATGACCCCGTCGTCGTACAGCCGCCCGGACAGGAACACGGGCAGCGACTCCGCCTCGATCTGCTGCTCCACCATCGCCCGCAGCCCGGCGTCGGCCTCGTCGTCGTAGGGCTGCCCCTTGGCGGCGGCGGAGGCGCGGGCGACGATGGACAGGACCCCGGCGAGCTGCTGCGGCCCCATGACGGCGGACTTGCTGCTCGGCCAGGCGAAGAGGAAGCGCGGATCGAAGGCGCGGCCGCACATGCCGTAGTGGCCCGCCCCGTAGGACGCCCCCATCAGGACCGACAGGTGCGGGACCTTCGAGTTGGCGACGGCGTTGATCATCATCGCCCCGTGCTTGATGATGCCGCCCTGCTCGTACTCCTTGCCGACCATGTAGCCGGTGGTGTTGTGGAGGAAGAGCAGCGGGATGTCGCGCTGGTTGGCGAGCTGGATGAACTGGGCGGCCTTCTGCGACTCCTCGCTGAAGAGAACACCCTGCGCGTTGGCGAGGATCCCGACCGGATAGCCGTGCAGCCGCGCCCAGCCGGTGACCAGGCTCGTCCCGTACAGCGGCTTGAACGCGTCGAAGTCCGATCCGTCGACCAGGCGGGCGATGACCTCGCGCGGGTCGAACGGCGCCTTCAGGTCGCCCGGCACGATGCCGAGCAGCTCGTCCTCGTCGTACTTCGGCGGCTCGGCGGGTCCCGGATCGGCGTGCGCCTTGCGCCAGTTGAGACGGGCGACGATCTGCCGGGCCTGGCGGACCGCGTCCTGCTCGTCGACGGCGAAGTGGTCGGCGAGCCCGGAGGTGCGGGCGTGCATCTCGGCGCCGCCGAGGGACTCGTCGTCGCTCTCCTCGCCGGTCGCCATCTTCACCAGGGGCGGTCCGCCGAGGAAGACCTTGGACCGGTCCTTGATCATCACGGTGTGGTCGGACATGCCGGGCACGTACGCGCCTCCGGCGGTGGAGTTGCCGAACACCACGGCCACGGTGGGGATTCCGGCGGCGGAGAGCCGGGTGAGGTCCCGGAAGAGGGCCCCGCCCGGGATGAAGATCTCCTTCTGGGACGGCAGGTCGGCCCCGCCCGACTCCACCAGGCTGATGACGGGGAGCCGGTTGGCGAAGGCGATCTCGTTGGCGCGCAGCGCCTTCTTCAGCGTCCACGGGTTCGAGGCCCCGCCGCGTACGGTCGGGTCGTTGGCGGTGATGAGGCACTCGACGCCCTCCACCACCCCGATACCGGTGACGAGCGAGGCCCCGACCGCGTAATCGCTGCCCCAGGCGGCCAGCGGCGACAGCTCCAGGAACGGGGTGTCGGGGTCGACGAGCAGCTCGATCCGCTCCCGCGCCGGGAGCTTGCCGCGCCCCCGGTGCCGGGCGACGTACTTCTCGCCGCCGCCCGCGAGCGCCTTGGCGTGCTCGGCCTCCAGCTCGGCGAGCTTCGCCACCATGGCGGCCCGATGGGCCTCGTATTCCGGGCTGTCGGTGTCGAGCCCGGTGGGCAGGACGGTCATGCGGTCACCTCCGGGAGGGGGACGCCTTCCAGCAGCGGTACGGGGACGGGCAGCGACCGGGACCGCAGCCACTCCCCCAGCGCCTTGGCCTGTGGATCGAACCGGGCCCGGGCGGCGACACCCTCGCCCAGCAGGCCGTGCACGGTGAAGTTCAGGGCGCGGAGGCCCGGCAGCACATGGCGTACGACGGTCAGGCCGGCCGTCTCCGGCAGGAGTTCCTTGAACCGCTCCACGGTCAGCTCGTGCGCCAGCCACCGCCAGGCGTCGTCGTCGCGCACCCAGACGCCCACATTGGCGTCACCGCCCTTGTCCCCGCTGCGGGCGCCCGCGACCAGTCCGAGAGGTACGCGGCGGGTGGGTGCGGCGGCCGGGTAGGGCTCGGGCAGCGGCGGCTCGTCCAGTACGGACAACTCCTGCGTGCGGGAAGGCGGTTCCTGCACCTCTCTGCGGCCGTCCGGGAGTACGGCGGTGTGCTCGACGTCCGCCGCCGGTACGGGCCTGGCCTCGAACACCCCGTAGGGCGCGCCCTTTCCGGGCGGGGCGGTGACGTGGAAGCCCGGGTAGCTGCCGAGGGCCAGCTCCACGGCCGCGCCGGAGACGGCCCGGCCGACCGCGTCGGCCTCCCGGTCGCGGACGACGAGCCGCAGCAGCGCGCTGGCCCGCTCCTCGGTGTCGGCGTCGGCGTGGTCGGTCCGGGCCAGCTCCCAGCGCACCTCGGCGGGCCCGCGCCCGCCGGCCCGCTCCAGGGCGTCGGCGAACTGGTCCTTCACCAGGTCCGCCTTGGCCTCGACGTCCAGGCCGGTGAGGACGAACACGACCTCGTTGCGCCAGCCGCCGAGCCGGGTGAGCCCGGCCTTGAGGGTGGGTGGCGGGGCCTCGCCGCGTACGCCGTCGATCCGGACCCGGTCCGGGCCGTCCGGGGTCAGCCGCACGGTGTCGAGGCGGGCGGTGACGTCGGGGCCCGCGTACCGGGCTCCGCCGGTCTCGTAGAGGAGTTGGGCGGTGACGGTGCCGACGTCGACGACACCGCCCGTCCCGTCGTGCTTGGTGATCACCGAGGAGCCGTCGGCGTGGATCTCGGCGAGCGGGAAGCCGGGGCGGCGGAGGAGGCGGGCGTCGTGCTCGCCGAAGAACGCGTAGTTCCCGCCGGTCGCCTGCGTACCGCACTCCAGGACGTGCCCGGCGACCACGGCCCCCGCGAGCGCGTCCAGGTCGTCCGGGCCCCAGCCGAAGTGGGCGGCGGCGGGCCCGGTGACCAGGGCCGCGTCGGTGACCCGGCCGGTGACGACGACCTCGGCCCCGGCCCGCAGGCAGGCGGCGATCCCGGAGCCGCCGAGGTAGGCGTTGGCGGTGAGGAAGCCGTCCGGGACGGGCAGGCCGTCGCCCTCGACGTGGGCGACGGTGACGGGCACGCCGACCTTCTCCGCCAACTGCCTTACGGCGTCGGCCAGTCCCGCCGGGTTGAGGCCGCCCGCGTTGGCGACGATCCTCACGCCGCGCTCGTGGGCGAGGCCGAGCCCTTCCTCCAACTGACGCAGGAAGGTGGTGGCGTAGCCCTGGTCGGGGTCCTTGAGGCGGCTGCGGCCGAGGATGAGCATGGTCAGCTCGGCGAGGTAGTCCCCGGTGACGACGTCGAGGGGGCCGCCGGTGAGCATCTCGCGCAGCGCGTCGAAGCGGTCGCCGTAGAAGCCGGAGGCGTTGCCGATCCGGAGGGGGCCGGGGGCGGGGGCGGGGCCGGGGGCGTTCACCGGCGGTCGCCCTGTTCCGCGCGCTCCGGGCGGGGCGGGCGGGGCGCGCGCTCCGGGCGGGGCGGGCGGCCCGGTCCGGGAGGTCCGGCGAAGGCCTGGGCGATGGAGAGCCACTGGTCGGCGTCGTGCCCCTCGGCGGTGACCGCGAGGTCGGACCGGTGGGCGCGCTGGGTGACCAGGAGGCAGAAGTCGAGGAGCGGCCCGGTGACCCGCTGGGCGGCGCTCTCCGGCCCGTACGCGATCATCTCGCCGTCCGGGGTGTGGAGTTCGACGCGGAACTCCTCCTCGGGCGCGGTGATCCCGCGTACCGCGTAGGCGTAGTCCCGGGCCCGTACGCCGATCCGCGCCACATGCCGGAGCCGGGCGGTGGGGGCCCGGGTCGCCCCGAGGGCGTCGGCGATGTCCTGGCCGTGCGCCCAGGTCTCCATGAGCCGGGCGGTCGCCATGGACGCGATGCTCATCGGAGGCCCGTACCAGGGGATCCGGGTGCCGGCCGGTGCGTCCCCGAGGACCTGGTCGAGCCGCTGCCGCCCCTCCCGCCACCGGGCGAGCAGGGCGTCCGGGGCATGGGCGGCGACCAGGGCGTCGGCCGCCTCGTCGACGAAGGACTCGGGCGCGGCCAGGGCTCTGGCCACCTCGTCGCCGAACCGGTCCGGATCGGTGGCCGCCAGCAGCGCGACCTCGTCGGTCCAGCCGAGGTGGGCGATCTGGTGGGCGACGGTCCACCGCTCGGCGGGCGTCGGACAGCGCCAGGCCAGGGGTTCCAACCCTCCTACCAGGGCGTCGAGTTCGTCGCTCTCCTCGCGCAGATCGTTGATCACGGCTACGACAGCGGACACGTGCGCTCCCCTCGGGACCGGGTGTGGTGCCCAGGAGCATGGCAGCGGGCCGGGAAACAATCAAGCACGCTTGCATGATTTTCCGCCGCCCTCCGCCGCCCTCACCCTCCTCCTGCCGTCCCCCTGGCCGGCTGCCGGCGCTCCCTGCCGCTCGCCCGCGAGGTCCGGTCCCGCCCGGACGGGATATTCCGGCAGCCGTCGGCCGTGGTGCGCTGTTAGCCTCCGTCGATGACTGCCCAACCCCGTGCGGTGACCGTCCGGTTCGACTCCGACAAGCTGGTCCTGGAGCCCCGGTACGACGCCGGGGGCCTGCACTACGCCTTCCCCGACGGGCACCCCGGCGATCCCGGTGCGCCGCGCGCCACACTGTCCCTGGCGGAGGCCCTGCACGCACGCATCCGGCCGGTCGGGACGGCGGAGAGGGTGCTGCGCGCCTGGGCGGAGGGCGCGCCCCCGCGGGGCCCGGTGGGCCTGGAGGATCCTGCGGCCGTGCCGCCGGTACGGGTACGGGCCGGAGCGATCGTCATCCGGGACGGGGCCATGCTGCTGATCCGCTTCGAGGAGGACGGCGCGCCGTACTACGAGATCCCGGGCGGCGGGGTCGAGGCGGGCGAGACCCCGGAGGCGGCCGCCGTGCGCGAGCTCGACGAGGAGACCGGCCTGGCCGGGACCGCGGGGCCCGAGGTGGCACGCGTCTGGAAGGGCGGACGCCGCGAGCACTACTTCACCGTGTCCGCGACGGGCGAGGTCGGCCCTCCGGAGACACTGGACACCTACGGCGGCACCCCGGTCTGGATACCGGTGGAACGCCTGCCCGTCACCCCTCTCTGGCCCCGGCGGCTGTCCTGGCGCATCGAGCACTGGCACCGGACGGGATGGCCCGGGCGCCCGGCCGAGCTGGCCGACTCCATCACCGAGCTGGGCCTGCCGTGCGCCTGGTGAAGCGCTCGCGTACCCGGCTGGGCCTGCCGTGCGCCCGGTGAAGCGCTCACGCACCGGGCTCAGCCTGCCGTGCGCCCGGTGAAACGCTCGCGCTGAGCCTGTCCGGCGCGCGGGCCGCTACCGGGAAGTGCCGGGCGGCCCGGCCGCGTCCAGGGCCGGGGCGAGGAAGGCGAAGGCCCGGTCGGTGAGCGCGGCGGGGTCCTCGGCTCCGTCGCTGTCGCTCCAGCGCCGCAGTACGGTGTCGAACGCCGCGAGTGCGGCCCCGGCGGCGAGGCGCGGGGAGAGGTCCGCCTCCGGGTCGAGCCCGAGGCGGTGGGCCACCTCCTCGGCGAGGTCGTCGCGCCACTGGGCCTGGTGCTCCAGGAAGCGGGCGCGCAGGGCGGGCGTGCGCAGGATCAGCTGGACGACCCGGAGGGCCCGGCCGGAGTGCTCGGCACCGTCGGCGCAGGCCGCCATGGCGATCCAGACGGCGTGGCGCAGGGCCGCCGAAGGGGACTCGGCCGCGGGGCGGGCGGCCAGTTCGGCGCGCATGCCCGTGCCCATGTCGGCCAGGAACTGGACCACCACGTCCTCCTTGGACGCGAAGTAGCGGAAGAACGTCCGCTTGGACACCCCGGCGGCGGCGGCGATCGCGTCGACCGTGACCGCGTCGAACCCCTCCCGCGCCATCAACTGGAGTGCGGATTCGGTCAGTTCGTCCGTGACGAGCTGTCGTTTGCGCTGGGCCATGGTCACTGCGGGGCGGATGCTCACGCCCACCATCGTAACGTCATGCCATCCTCGACACTCAGTAGCTTTCCTGACACTCAGCATCTCTTCAACACTCAGTATCTCCTTGACACCGAGTGTCACCCACGGCAACGTATGCCGCATGACGACTCAGGACGGGAAGCAGAGGAAGCCGCGCTGGACCGCCGGGCAGATCCCCGACCAGACCGGCCGGGTGTCCGTGGTCACCGGGGCCGGCAGTGGTCTCGGCCTGGCGACCGCCCGGGCCCTCGCCCACCGGGGCGGCCATGTGGTCCTCGCCGTGCGCGACGAGGAGAAGGGGCGCCGGGCCGCCGCCGCCATCACCGCCGACGCGCCGGGGGCCTCGCTGGAGGTGCGCCGCCTGGACCTGGCCGACCTCGATTCCGTACGGGCGTTCTCCGACGCCCTGCACACCGACCACGCGCGGCTCGACGCGCTGGTCAACAACGCCGGGGTGATGGCACCGCCCCGCTCGGCCAGCGCGCAGGGGCACGAGCTCCAGTTCGCCTGCAACCACCTCGGCCACTTCGCGCTCACCGGGCTGCTGCTCGACCTGCTGGCGGCCGGGGGGCGGGACCCGCGCGTCGTCACGGTGACCTCGGTCAACCACCGCAAGGCACGCCTGGACCTCGACGACCTGAACGGCGAACGCGGCTACGGACCGATGGCCTTCTACGACCGGTCGAAGCTCGCCAACGCCGTCTTCGGGCACGAGCTGCACCGTCGGCTGACCGCGTCCGGCAGCCCGGTCCGGAGCCTGCTGGCACACCCGGGCTACACCGCCACCGGCCTCCAGACGAGCGGTCCGACCGGCCTGGTGAAGCTGCTGTTCGGCCACGTCCTGCGGCCCCTCGCCCAACACCCCGGCGCGGGCGCGCTTCCGCAGCTGTACGCGGCGACCGCCCCGGAAGCTCGGGGCGGCGACCTCATCGGCCCGGACGGCCCCGGGGAACTGCGCGGCCGGCCGACCCGGGTGCCCCTCGCCCCGGCGGCCGTCGACGCCCCGACCGGGCGGCGGCTGTGGGAGGTGTCGGAGGAGCTGACCGATGTCCGCTTCCCGCTCCCGGCGGCCGGGTGACGAGGGCTTCCCGACCGGTCCGGGGCCGACCCCGCTCTACCACCCCCCGCTCTACCACCCTGCCCTACGTAGGGCAGGGTGGTAGAGTCGGCAGCATGATAAAGACGACCGTGTACCTTCCCGAAGAACTGGAAGTGCGACTGGACGCCGAGTCCTCCGCGACCGGCGTCAGCAAGGCCGAGCTCATCCGGCGGAGCATCGCCCTGCTGCTGGACAGCGCGGAGCGGCCGAAGCGCACCCGAGAGCTGCCCGTCTTCGACAGCGGGCGCCCCCTCACGCCTGACGAGATGGACGACTCGGTGTACGAGCACATCAAGGAACGGACCGCACGTCGTTGATCATCGTCGCCGACACCTCAGCCCTCTACGCCGCTTTCGACGCCGCGCAGGCGGAGCACCCGGAGGCGGCCAGGATCCTGGAGAACGAGCGGCTCGCCATCTCCCCCCTGGTCGTCACCGAGCTGGACCACCTGGTCCATCGCGACCTGGGATACCCAGCGGCCATGCAGGTGATGGAGGCGTTGAATTCCCGTATGGACGACGGGCAGTACCGCCTCGCCGAACTCAGGCTCGCGGACCTGCGTACCGCCCAGGAAGTCCGTCAGAAGTACGAAGGTCTGCGGCTCGACCTGGCCGACGCGGTCGGAGTGGTCCTCGCCGACCGGTACCGGACCGACCGCATCTTCACCTTGGACCAGCGCGACTTCCGGGCCATGTCACCCCTGACCCCCGGGCTGGACGCCTTCCGGATCCTGCCCGCCGACGGATGAGGTCCGGCCGCCCCGGTGCGGCTCACCCCTCGCGGCGCGGGCCCGTCCGGCTGCGCACCGCGCCGACGCTGGCCCCGATGACCAGGGCGATGGCGAGGGCGTCCGTGGTGGAGAGGGCCTGGTCCAGGATCAGGAAGCCCGCGCCGGCGGCGATGGCCGGCTCCAGGCTCATCATCACGGCGAACGTGGGCGCGGGCAGCCGGCGCAGCGCCATCAGCTCCAGGGTGTACGGAAGGACCGAGCTGAGGAGGGCCACCGCCGCGCCGAGCGCCACCGTGGACGGGACCGTGAGCTTCGCGCCGGACTCGATGATGCCCAGCGGCAGCGAGAGGACGGCGGCGACCACCATCGCCAGCGCCAGCCCGTCCGCCTGCGGGAAGCGGCGGCCGGTGCGGGCGCTGAACACGATGTACGCCGCCCACATCGCCCCGGCCCCCAGGGCGTACGCCGCGCCGACCGGGTCGAGGCGGTCGAAGCCGCCGCCGCCCAGCAGGACGACGCCGACGAGGGCGAGGCCCGCCCACACGAGGTTGATCAGGCGGCGCGAGGCGAACACCGAGAGGGCGAGCGGGCCGAGCACCTCCAGGGTGACGGCGATACCGAGCGGAATCCGGTCCAGCGCCTGGTAGAAGAGCGTGTTCATGCCGCCCATCGCGACGCCGAAGGCGAGCACCGTGCCCCAGTCGGCGCGCGAGTGGCCGCGCAGCTTCGGACGGCAGATCACCAGCAGGATCAGCGCGGCGGCCGCCAGCCGCAGGGTGACCACGCCCAGCGCGCCCGCCTTCGGCATCAGGAGCGCCGCGACGGCCGAGCCGAACTGGACGGAGAGGCCGCCGGCGACCACCAGCACGATCGGCGTCAGCGCCGCCCGGCGCTCGGCCCCGGTCCGCCCGGCGGGCGCGCCCGCGCCTCCCCCGAGGTCCGCTCCCGCCCCGGCGCCTTCGAGTGCCGTCACCGCTTCGGGTACGGCGACGGCTGCGGCGGCCGGTTCGGCGGCGCTGCGCTGGTCGTTCACGGGGGACCTTCCGAGGGAACGGGGACGAGGCGGGAGGCGAGGAGAGAAGACGGGAGGAGACGGGGGAGATACCTCAGTGCACTGTAATGGACTGGACGGTACTACAGAGCAGACTGCCCCGTCGACGACGTTCCTTTCACCGTAAGGACCCCCGCGCGTTCCGTGAAATGCCGGTCAAGCTCCCGTTATGCTCCCGACGCATGAGCGAAGCGCCCTCCACCGGCCGCCCCGTGGAACTCCGGCACCTGCGGGCCTTCCTCGCGGTCGCCGAGGAGTCGAACATCACGCGGGCCGCCGCCCGCCTCCGGCTGACCCAGCCCGCCGTGTCCCGCACCCTCGCGGCGCTGGAACGGCACCTGGGGGTCCGTCTCGTCGACCGTTCCACCCACCACCTCGCCCTGACCCCCGACGGCGTCGCCTTCCGCGACAAGGCCGCCGCCGCGGTCACCGCCTTCGACGAGGCCCTCGACTCCGGGCGGCTGCGCACCTGGCCGCTGCGGCTCGGGCACGCCTGGTCCGCGTTCGGGCCGTACACCACGCCGCTGCTGCGGGCCTGGCAGGAACGCCACCCGGGGACCCCGCTGGAGCTGCTCCGGATCGACGACCGCACCGCCGGCCTGACCCGCGGCGAGGTCGACGCGGCGCTGCTGCGGGGGCCCGTGGACGCGCCGGGGCTCGTCGCCGAGGTGCTGTTCACCGAGGTCCGGGTGGCAGCGGTGACCGCGGACGGGCCGCTGGCGGGGCGGGCCTCGCTCGCCCTCGCCGATCTCGCGGAAGGGCCCGTCGTCCTGAACACCGTCTCCGGCACCACCACGGCCGACCTCTGGCCGCCGCACGCCCGCCCGGCCGCCACCCTCACCGTCGGGAACACCGACGACTGGCTCACCGCCATCGCCGCCGGCCGCGGCAGCGGGGTGTCCACCGCCTCGACCGCCGCCCTGCACCCGCACACGGGGGTCGCCTACGTCCCGCTCGACGACGCCCCGGGCGTCCCGGTCCTCCTCGCGCGCCGCGACGCCCCCGGCCACCCGGCGCTGCCGGAGCTGGCCGCGCTGGCCCGGGAGATCGTCGCGCGGGGCCCGACGCGCTGAGCCCCGGGCCCGGCCGTCCTACCCGTCGTCCTCCCGCCCCTCCTCCGCGGCGGTGGCGGAGTCCCCCGCGGCGGCCTCCGCGGCGGCTTCCTCGATGGCCTCCGCGACGACCTCCGCGAGGTGCCGGGCCCGCCGCCCGGCCAGCTGGTCGAGCTGCGTACGGCAGGAGAAGCCGTCCGCGAGCAGCTCCGTACCGGGTTCCGCTTCCCGTACGGCGGGGAGCAGGCGCTCCTCCGCGCAGGCGACGGACACCTCCCAGTGGCCCTTCTCGAAGCCGAAGTTGCCTGCGAGCCCGCAGCAGCCGCCGCTGAGTTCGCCGGTCAGGCCCATCCGTTCGCGCAGCCCGCGTTCCGCCGCGTCGCCGAGGACCGCGTGCTGGTGGCAGTGCGTCTGGCCGGCGGCCGGGCGGTCCAGGCGGGGCGGGGTCCAGTCGGGGGCGTACTCCTCCAGGTACTGCGCGAACGTCCGCACGGCCGAGGCCAGTTCGGCGGCGCGCGGGTCGTCGGGGAGGAGTTCGGGCAGATCGGTGCGGAGCGTCGCGGCGCAGCTCGGTTCGAGGACGACGAGCGGCCGGCCCGGCGGGAGGTCGAGGCGGTCCAGGGTGCGGCGCATCACGCGGCGGGCCGCGTCGAGCTGGCCCGTCGATACGTACGTGAGGCCGCAGCACAGGCCGGGGACGGGCGGCGGCACGGTGCGCCCCGTCGCCTCCTCCAGGACCCGGACCGCCGCCCGGCCCACCTGCGGGGAGAGGTGCTCGGTGAAGGTGTCCGCCCAGATCTCCACCACCCGGTCCGACGAGAGGGTCCGGGTCCCCTTCCCCCGGCGGCGGAGCAGCCACCGGCTGTACGTCTCCGGCGCGAGCACCGGGATCGTGCGCTCGGGCGCGATCCCGGCCAGCCGTTTCACGAGCGCGGCCGGCGGGCGCAGCCGGGCCAGCGCGTTCAGCGGCCGGGCGAAGGGCGCGGCCAGGCGGAGCCAGCGCGGGAGGCGGCCCAGGGCGTAGTGGGCGGCGGGGCGGAGACGGCCCCGGTAGTGGTGGTGCAGGAACTCCGCCTTGTACGTGGCCATGTCGACGCCCACCGGGCAGTCGCTGCGGCAGCCCTTGCAGGAGAGGCACAGGTCGAGCGCGTCCCGGACCTCCTCGCTGCGCCAGCCGTCCGTGATGACCTCGCCCGCGAGCATCTCGTGGAGCAGCCGGGCCCGGCCCCGGGTCGAATGGGCCTCCTCGCCGGTCGCCCGGAAGGACGGGCACATGACGCCCGCGCCGCTCGCCTCCGTCGTACGGCACTTGGCGACGCCGACGCAGCGGCGGACCGCGCCCGCGAAGTCGCCGCCGTCCTGCGGGTAGCCGAACTCCACGTCGACCGGGCGTTCAGGGAGGACGGCGAAGCGGAGGTTCGCGTCGAGGGGCGCCGGGCGGGCGAGGATCCCCGGGTTCAGGCCGCCGTCCGGGTCCCACAGGTCCTTGTAGCGGTGGAAGAGGGCGACGAGTTCGTCCCCGTACATCCGGGGCAGCAGTTCCGCGCGCGCCTGGCCGTCGCCGTGCTCGCCGCTGAGGGAGCCGCCGTGCGCGACGACGAGGGAGGCCGTCTCCTCGGAGAAGCGGCGGAAGCGGGCCACCCCGGCGTCGGTCAGCAGGTCGAAGTCGACGCGGACGTGGACGCAGCCGTCGCCGAAGTGGCCGTACGGGGCGCCGCGCAGGCCGTGTTCGGCGAGGAGGGCCCGGAAGTCGCGGAGGTACGCGCCGAGCCGGGCGGGCGGCACCGCGCAGTCCTCCCAGCCGGGCCAGGCCTCGGCTCCGTCGGGCATCCGGGTCGCGGTTCCGGCGGCGTCCTCGCGGATCCGCCACAGGGCCCGCTGCCCGGCCGGGTCCGTGACGACCGCCCCGTCCACCGCGTCGGCGCCCCGCAGGACGCGTTCGGCGTGCGCCCTCGCCTCGGCCGGGGTGTCGCCGCCGGTCTCGACGAACAGCCAGGCGGCCCCGCGCGGCAGCCCGGCGGACCGGGTGACGAGGTCGGCGGCCATGCCCTCGACGGTGAGCGGGCGGTACGGGAGGAGGCCCGGGGCGGCGTCGGCGGCGGCGGACTCGTCGGCGTAGCCGAGGACGGCCAGGGCGCGGGCGCGCGGGGCCTCGACCAGGCGCACGGTGGCCTCGGTGACGACGCCGAGGGTGCCCTCGCTGCCGCAGAACGCCCGGACCGGGTCGGGGCCGCCGGGGTGTTCGGGGAGCAGGGCGTCGAGCGCGTACCCGGAGATGCGGCGCGGGAGCGCGGGGTAGCCGGTACGGAGGAGGGCCACGTGGGCGGCGATCAGGGACGGGACGCCCTCGGGCCCCTCGCCGCTCCCCTGTTCGAGGTGCAGGCGCTCGCCGCCGTAGCGGACCACCGACAGCTTCGCCACGTTGTCCGCCGTCGTGCCCCAGGCCACCGAGTGCGCGCCGCAGGAGTTGTTGCCGATCATCCCGCCGAGGGTGCAGCGGCTGTGGGTGGAGGGGTCGGGGCCGAAGGTCAGGCCGTGGGGTGCGGCGGCGGCCCGCAGGTCGTCCAGGATCACGCCGGGCTGGACGACGGCGGTGCGGGCGGCGGGGTCCAGGTCGAGGATCGTGCGCAGATGGCGGGTCAGGTCGAGGACGAGTCCGGTGCCGGTGGCCTGTCCGGCGATGGACGTGCCGCCGCCGCGCGCCACCACCGGCACCCCGTGCTCCCGGCAGACGGCCAGGGCGGCGGCGATGTCGTCGGCGTCGCGCGGGGCGAGCACACCGAGCGGGACCCGGCGGTAGTTGGAGGCGTCCATCGTCGTCAGCGCCCGTGCGGCGGCCCCGAAGTCGCTCGCGCCGCGTACGGAGGAGCGGAGCGCCGCGACGAAAGCCGGGGGCATGTCGGTATGCGGTCGATGCTGTTCGGCCATGGTCTCAGCATGCCGTCGCGTCAGGTGAACTCTTGGGATGCGCCAGGATCAAAGCACGTAAGCAGTACAAAAAAGCCCACAAGATCTTCCCAAACAGACCGTCAAGTCTCCTATAGTGACCAAGACTTGCGCAGGAATTGGCAGCTCCAGTTGTGCAGGATCGCCCGTACCCGTGCCGAACTGTCCTGAATTCGACTGGCTGATTTCACCCGGTTCGCGCCACTTGAACCGCCCCGCACCACCGCGCACCACCTCGCACCACCTCGCTCCGTCCCGCACCGCCTCATACCGTCCCGCACCGTCCGCCACCGAGGACTCCGATTGCGCCCCTCACACCGGCCCACCGCACTCGCCCTGCTGATCTCGGCAGCCGCAACCGGCACGCTGACCCTGTGGGGCGTCGCCGCGGCCCCCGACGAGGTACGGACCCCGCTGGCCTGGGGCGCGGGCGCGGCCGCCGTGCTGCTGAGCGTCTGCGTGGCCGTCACCGTCCACACCCTGGGGACCGCGCGGACCCTGCGCGCCCTACGGGCCGCCGACGCCCAGCGGTTCACCGCCGAGACCTCGCGCCTGGTCTCCGCCTCCGCCGTCGAGGCCCAGCGCTTCACCGCGGAGACCGCCCGGATCAAGGGCGCCGCCTCCGCCGAGACCGCCCGCGTCGTCGCCGACGCCCGCGCCGAGAACGAGCGGATCACCGAGGCCGCCGCCGCCGAACAGGGCCGGCTGGCCGTCTCCGTCGACCGGCTGACCGCCCGTGCCACCCGCGCCGAGACCGAGCGCTCCGCGGCCGTCGCCGCCTGCGCCAACGCGGCGGGGCGGATGCAGGCGCTGGCCACCAGCATGCTGGCCGACCTCCGCGAGATGGAGCACCGGCACTCCGACGAGTCCGTGCTCGGGGACCTGCTCCACCTGGACCACCGCACCGCCCAGGCGGGCCGCCTCGCCGACTCCATCGCCGTGCTGACCGGGGCCCGTTCCGGCCGGCGCTGGGCGAAGCCGATCGTCATGGAGTCGATCCTGCGCGGCGCGATGGGCCGGATCGGCAGCTACCAGCGGGTCCGTCTCCACTCCACCAGCGATGTCGCCATCGCCGGTCACGCGGCCGAGGGCGTCATGCACGCGCTCGCCGAACTCCTCGACAACGCTGCCAACTTCTCGCCGCCCACCGCCGAGGTCCACGTGTACGTGGAGGAGGTCCCGGCGGGCATCGTCATCACCGTCGAGGACAGCGGGCTCGTCATGAGCGAGGTGCAGCTGCGCCGCGCCGAGAAGGCGGTCTCCGCCGATCACCAGGACCTCACCAACCTCTCCGGCACCCGCCTCGGGCTCGCCGTCGTCGGCCGGCTGGCCCGCAAGCACGGGCTGACCGTCTCCTTCCGGCCGTCCGCCCGGGGCGGCACCGGCGCGCTGATGATGCTCCCCCAGGACCTCATCTCCCGCTCGCCCGCACCGACGCCGGCGATCCCGGCCCAGGCTGCCGCGGCCCCGGCCACCGCCCCGGCCGCCCCCACCGCTCCCGCCGAGCCGGAGCCCTCGCACGCCTCGGCCGCCGGAACGGACCCCGCCGGCGCCGCCCCCGCGGCCCGGTCCCTCCCCGAGGACGACGCCTCCACGCCCCCGGCGGCGGAGTCGGAGTCCGAGTCCACGGGCGCCGTGCCCGCGTTCGGCGAGAGCGGCCTGCCCAAGCGCCGCCGAGGCCGCACGCTGGCCGCCGCCGAGTCCCGTACCGGCAACGCCACCCCCGGCGGAGCCGACACCCCCCGGGCCCGCGCCACCGACCCGAAGGTCCAGGCAGCACGCTTCAGCACCTTCAGCAAGGCGGTACGGGCCAACTCCACGCACCCGGAAGGCAACACCCGATGACCGCGACCACCGACGAGAAGCTCAACTGGCTGCTGGAGGGGCTGCTCGACCGCACCCCCGGTACCCGCCACGCCCTCGTCCTGTCCCGCGACGGCCTCAAGCTGTGCCGCACCCCCGAGCTCTCCGTCGACCAGGCCGACCAGCTGGCCGCGATCTCCGCCGGGATCCAGAGCCTCTCGCACGGAGCGTCCATCGAGTTCGGCGACGGCACCGGCGGCGTGCGGTCCGCGATGGCCGAGTTCTACGGCGGCGTGCTGTTCATCGTCGAGGCGGGAGCCGGGGCCCACCTGGCCGTCGTCGCCGACGAGGACTCCGACGTGGGCCTCGTCGGCCACAACATGAGCGAGCTCGTCGAGCAGCTCGGCGAACACCTCGTCGCGCCGCCGCGCGAACCCGCCGAGACCCCGGCCGTATGACGACGGCACCCCGCCCCCGACCGGGCCGCGACGAGGATCCGGACCGGCTGTACACCCTCACCGGGGGACGCAGCCGTTCCGACTCCGCCGCGTTCGACCTGGTGACGCTCGTCGTCGCCGAGTGCGACCCGGCCCCCGGGATGCAGTCCGAGCACGTCGCGATCCTGCGGATGTGCCAGGGCCCCACCGCCGTCGTCGAGATAGCCGCGACCCTGAACCTGCCGGTCAGCATCGTCCGCATCATGCTGTGCGACCTGCTCGACACCGGCCGGATCAGCGCCCGCCACCCCCGTACAGCCCGTGTCGCGGACCGGCTCCCCGACCCCGACATCCTGGAACAGGTGCTCGTTGGACTCCGCAACCTCTGACCGCGCCGCCCTGAGCGCGACGGCCGACAACGGACTGAAGATCGTTGTCGTCGGCGGCTTCGGGGTCGGCAAGACCACCATGGTCCGATCCGTGAGCGAGATCCGTCCGCTCAACACGGAGGAGACCATGACCCGCGCG
Organism: Streptomyces sp. NBC_01116; assembly: GCF_041435495.1. Classification (NCBI taxonomy): domain Bacteria; kingdom Bacillati; phylum Actinomycetota; class Actinomycetes; order Kitasatosporales; family Streptomycetaceae; genus Streptomyces; species Streptomyces sp. NBC_01116. The sequence continues at coordinate 4,907,717 of NZ_CP108644.1, read as the reverse complement.
GGCGAGGCCGTCGACCACCTCGACGGCATCCAGGCCAAGTCGTCCACCACCGTGGCGTTCGACTTCGGCCGCATCACGCTCGACGAACGCTCCGTGCTGTACCTCTTCGGCGCGCCCGGCCAGGAGCGCTTCTGGTTCCTGTGGGACCGGCTGTTCTCCGGCACGCTCGGCGCGGTCGTCCTCGTCGACACCCGGCGGCTCGCCGACTCCTGGTACGCCATCGACCGCCTGGAGCACCACGGCACGCCGTTCATCGTGGCGTGCAACGACTTCGGCGGCCCGCTCCACAGCGAGCAGCAGATCCGCGAGGCCCTGGACCTCTCGGAGGACGTACCGCTGGTGGAGTGCGACGCCCGCGACCGCTCGTCCAGCAAGTACGTGCTGATCACGCTCGTCGAACACCTCGCCGCGCTCTCCGCCGCCCGCCTCCGCGCCCCCGAGGCGGCCCTGGCGGCGGCCGGCCCGACCCCGGAGCCCGCACCGTGACCCCTGTCTCCGGCTGCCCCGTCACCCACGGGTCCGTCCCCCTGTCCGGGCCCCGCTTCCAGAGCGACCCCGTCCAGCTCTACCGGGAGATGCGGCGCGACCACGGGGCGATCGCCCCGGTCGTCCTCGACGGCGACGTGCCCGCCTGGCTCGTCCTCGGCTACCGCGAACTGCACCAGGTCACCGGCGACCCGGCCCTCTTCAGCCGGGACTCCGACCTGTGGAACCAGTGGGACCGCATCCCCGACGACTGGCCGCTGCTGCCGATGATCGGGCGCAGGCAGCCCTCGATCCTCTACACGGTCGGCGAGCGCCACAGCGTCCGCGCCATGATGATCAGCAACGCGCTGGAGGGTGTCGACCCGTTCTCCCTGAAGCGGTACGCGGAGGAGTTCGCCGACAAGCTGATCGACCGGTTCTGCACCAAGGGCTCGGTCGACATCATCGCGGAGTACGCCAAGCTGCTGCCCGCCCTCGTGCTGGCCAGGATCTACGGCTTCTCCGACGAGGAGGCCCACCCGCTGGTCGGCGCGATCAACGACATGATCGACGGCCGGGAGCGGGCGCTCGCCGGACAGCAGCACCTCGCCACGTCGATGTTCCGGCTGCTGGCCGACAAGCACGCCGGGCCCGGTGACGACGTCGCCAGCCGGATGATCGCCGACGCCGGCGGCTTCACCGACGAGGAGGTCGCCCAGGACCTCATGGTGATGATGGCGGCCGGCCACCAGCCGACCGCCGACTGGATGGGCAACTCGCTGCGCCTCATGCTCACCGACGACCGGTTCGCCGCCTCGCTCTCGGGCGGCCGGCACAGCGTCGCCGAGGCGATGAACGAGGTCCTCTGGGAGGACACCCCGACCCAGAACGTGGCGGGCCGCTGGGCCGCCCGCGACACCCACCTCGGCGGCCGCCACATCCGCGCCGGCGACCTGCTGCTCCTCGGCCTCGCCGCCGCCAACGGCGACCCGCAGGTGCGGACCGACGGCTCGGCGCTGACCGGCGGCAACAACGCCTTCCTCTCCTTCGGCCACGGCGAGCACCGCTGCCCGTTCCCGGCCCAGGAGACCGCCGAGGTCATCGCCCGTACCGGCATCGAGGTCCTCCTCGACCGGCTGCCCGACGTGGACCTCGCCGTCCCCGCCGAGCAGCTCACCCGCCGCCCGTCACCGTGGCTGCGCGGACTGACCGACCTGCCGGTCCTCTTCACACCCACCCCCGCCGTCGGAAGACCCGGAAGCTTCGGAGGCCCCGCATGACCCGCATCGCGCTCGACCCCTTCGTCAGAGACCTCGACGGCGAGAGCGCCGCGCTGCGGGCCGCCGGCCCGCTGGCCGAGGTGGAGCTGCCCGGCGGTGTACACGTGTACGCGGTCACCCGCCACGCGGAGGCCCGCGCGCTGCTCACCGACAGCCGCGTGGTCAAGGACATCAACGTCTGGAACGCCTGGCAGCGCGGCGAGATACCGATGGACTGGCCGCTGATCGGCCTGGCCAACCCGGGCCGCTCGATGCTCACCGTCGACGGGGCGGACCACCGCCGTCTCCGTACGCTGGTGGCGCAGGCGCTCACGGTGAAGCGGGTGGAGCGGCTGCGGGAGGGTATCGAAGCCCTCACGAACGCGAGCCTGGAGAAGCTGGCGGCCCTCCCGGCCGGAGCGCCGGTCGACCTCAAGGCCGAGTTCGCCTATCCCCTCCCCATGAACGTGATCAGCGAGCTGATGGGCGTGGACGCGGCGGACCACCCCCGGCTGAAGGAGCTGTTCGAGAAGTTCTTCTCGACGCAGACGCCGCCGGAGGAGGTCCCGCAGATGATGGCGGACCTCGGGACCCTCTTCACGAAGATCGTCGACTCCAAGCGGGCGAACCCGGGCGACGACCTGACCAGCGCCCTGATCGCGGCATCCGAGGACGGCGACCACCTCTCCGACGAGGAGATCGTCAACACGCTGCAACTGATCATCGCCGCCGGGCACGAGACCACGATCAGCCTGATCGTCAACGTCGTGGAGGCGCTGGCGACCCACCCCGAGCAGCGCAGGAAGGTGCTGGACGGGGAGATCGGGTGGGACGGCGTGATCGAGGAGACGCTGCGCTGGAACACCCCGACCTCGCACGTCCTGATCCGCTTCGCGACGGAGGACATCGAGGTCGGCGACAGGATCCTGCCGAAGGGCGAGGGCCTGATCGTCTCGTTCGGCGCGCTGGGCCGGGACGAGGAGCAGTACGGCCCGACGGCCGGCGAGTTCGACGCCACCCGCACCCCGAACCGCCACATCGCCTTCGGTCACGGCCCGCACATCTGCCCGGGTGCGGCGCTCTCCCGCCTGGAGGCGGGCATCGCGCTGCCGGCGCTGTACGAGCGGTTCCCGGAGCTGGACCTGGCGGTGCCCGCCACCGAGCTGCGCAACAAGCCGATCGTGACCCAGAACGACCTGCACGAACTGCCGGTGGAGCTGGGCTGCCCGTTCGGCCACGACGCCTAGTTCCACCGTTTGTCCAGACTTCCACCGCTTGTCAGGCACTCCCACTGTTTGTTGTTCAGTTCCCCTTTTTGTCCGGCCTTCCACGGGCCGGAGCGCACGTCTCATCGGACGGACACGGTTACGGAGCCGTGCCACCGAGGGACTACGCTCCGTCCCGTGGCCGACATCCAGATTCCCGCTGACATCAAGCCCGCAGACGGACGCTTCGGCGCCGGTCCTTCCAAGGTGCGGACGGAGGCGCTCGACGCGCTGGCCGCCACCGGCACCTCTCTTCTCGGCACGTCCCACCGCCAGGCCCCGGTCAAGAACCTGGTCGGCGAGGTACGGGACGGCGTGCGCAGCCTCTTCTCCCTCCCCGAGGGGTACGAGGTCGTCCTCGGCAACGGCGGCTCCACCGCCTTCTGGGACGTCGCGACGCACGGACTGATCGAGTCGAAGTCCCAGCACCTGAACTTCGGCGAGTTCTCGTCCAAGTTCGCCAAGGCCGCGAAGCTCGCGCCCTGGCTGTCCGACCCCACCGTCATCGCCTCCGACCCGGGCACCCACCCGGACCCGAAGGCCGAGGCGGGCGTCGACGTCTACGCCTTCACCCACAACGAGACCTCCACCGGTGTCGCGGCCCCGGTCAAGCGCGTCGCGGGCGCCGACGAGGGCTCCCTCGTCCTGGTGGACGCCACCTCCGGTGCGGGCGGCCTGCCGGTCGACATCACCGAGTCCGACGTCTACTACTTCGCCCCGCAGAAGTCCTTCGCCTCCGACGGCGGCCTGTGGATCGCCGTGTTCTCCCCGGCCGCCCTGGAGCGCGCCGCCCGGATCCACGCCTCGGGCCGGCACATCCCGGAGTTCTTCTCGCTGCCGACGGCGATCGACAACTCCCTCAAGAACCAGACGTACAACACCCCGGCGCTCTCCACGCTCCTCCTGCTGAACGAGCAGCTGAAGTGGATGAACACCCAGGGCGGCCTGGACTTCACGACGGGCCGCACGGCGGCTTCGTCGGGCCACCTCTACGGCTGGGCCGACGGGTCGAAGTACGCCACCCCGTTCGTCACGGACCCGGCGAAGCGCTCGCAGGTCATCGGCACGATCGACTTCGCGGACGAGATCGACGCGGCGGCCGTCGCCAAGGTGCTGCGCGCCAACGGCATCGTGGACACCGAGCCGTACCGCAAGCTGGGCCGCAACCAGCTGCGCGTGGCGATGTTCCCGGCGATCGACCCGTCGGACGTCCAGGCGCTGACGGCGTGCATCGACTACGTGATCGAGAAGCTGTAACCTCCCGGTTCTCGACTTCTCGACCGTACGGAAACGGCCCGGCACCCACATGGGTGCCGGGCCGTTTCCGCTTCACTCGACTGAGTGGCATATGCCAGGAGCGTTGACCGAGCCGCTTCCCGCCGGCTACGACCGCCACGAGGTCTACGCCCCCGGCCAGCAGGCCCCGCTCCCGGCCTCGATCGGCGCCGAGGTCTCCCTGGACGTCGACGAGATCGTGCGCGCGGGCCGCTCGAAACGCTGAAGACGCGGGTCCTACTCCCCCGAAGCCTCCACCAGCACCGCGCGCAACGCGGCTATCCCCGCCAGCCACGCCTGGTCCTCACCGGCCTCCGCCCACAGGTCCAGCGGCTCCGCGTTCTCCGCACCGAGTCGGTCCAGGGCGCGGACGGCCAGCGGGCGGAGATCGGCGGGGAGCGGCGGCAGCGGATCTTTCGGGCCGTACGCGGTGGTGACGGGCTCTCCCCCGGGGCACTGCGCGGCGATCAGCGCGGCGGCGGCCACCGCCTCCTCCCCGCAGTCCGCATAGTCCTCCGGCCCCGTCTCCGCGATGGTGCTCAGCACCTCCCGGAGCACGTCGGCCTTCTCGCCGGGCTCCGCGTCGTCGACCCGCCCGCCGAAGTCGGCCGCGGTGTCGTTGTCGAAGTGGCCGATGTCCCACGCGCCCATGGGGTCCCCCTCATTCCGCTGTACCGGTCAGCCCGTCGTGCCGGTGTCCCCATCCTCACAGCCGCCACTGACAATCGGCCGGGCCGGGCTCACTGCACGCGGGAACCGCCCCTTCCGGAATCGGCGCCGTCCGAGCCGTCCTCGTCGTCCTCGTCGGGGATGTGCACGTCGAAGACGTTGATGTTGATCTCGACGACCTCCAGCCCGGTCATCGTCTCCACGGCGTCGACGACGTGCGTGCGGATCCGGTCGGCCAGCTCATGGATCGGAAACCCGTACTCCACCTCGACGTCGACGTCGATCGCCGTCTGTTTCTCGCCCACCTCGACCTTCACGGTCCGTCCCCTGCCCGAGGACCCGGACACCCTGCCCGTCACGGCGCCCAGCGCCTTCGACGCGCCCTTGCCCACCGAATGGACACCGTCCGTCTCGCGGATGGCGATCTCCGCGATGGTGGCAACGACGCCGTCGGCGATGGTGGTCCTGCCGCGCACGCCGCTTTCCTGGTTCCCGCCGCTCGTCGCCGGGTTTCCGCTCCGAGATTCGATGTCGACCATGTCAGCCTCACAGAGAGTGATTGCCACGGGCGCTCCTCCCGCCCGTGCGGCCCCCCTCCTCACTCTCCGCCTGCCCGTGGTCATCCGCCATTCGAGGTACCCGGCCTCAGTCGCGTGGCAGCAGCGTCCCCAGCGGTCCGAGGTCCAGGTTGAGGTCCTCGGGTCGCACTCCGTGCTGGTCGCAGAGCTCCTTCATCCGCTGGTCGAGCAGCATGAGCGTGGTCCCGATCTCCTCGACCTGCTCGTCACTGAGGTCGCCCTGTTCGACCCGGCGGATCGCCTGCCGTTCCATCAGTTGCCGGAGGAGCTCCACCACGGTGAGGACCAGGGCCACCAGGTCCCGCCCCATCTGCTCGGAGTCCAGATCGACCCGTGAACCCGGGGCCCTGCCCGGGGCCGTCACAGCGGCCCCCCGTCGGCCCAGGGCGCCGGAACCCGCTCGCTGACCGACGACAGGAGGGCGTGCAGGGACACCCGCACCAGGGGTACGTCGGCGATGGCGATCACCAGGTCCCCGCTGACGACGACACCGGTCGCCAGAACACGGTCCAGCAGGTCCACCAGCGGCACCCCGATGGGCCCGCTCAAGGGCTCCGGGCTGTCCCAGGGAACCACCGCGCGCTCCGCCGCCGCCATGGCTACACCTCCCCGACGAAGGAGTACGGCACCCAGGGGCCGGTCAGCTCGATCCGCGCCCCGGTCCGCTCGCCCAAGCCCCGTACCAGAGCGTCCAGCTCGTCCGACCTGTGCTCGGCCACGAGGTAGGTGGCATTGAGCACGTGCACCCGGCCGTCACCCCCCGGTACGGCTCCGTGCGTACGGAGGCGGCGCGACGCGGCGGCCAGCTCACGGAGTTCGGCGTCCACGGATTCCGCGACGGACAGGGCCTGTTCCCGGCGCCGCTCGCGCCGCTCCTGGACCCCGCGCCTGCGGTTCAGGTAGGCGAGCCCCGCACCGGCGGCGGGAGCCTCGCGCCCGCCGCCCCCGGCGATGGCGGGCTCCCTCTCCTCGGGTCCCTCGGGAGCGGCCGCGGGCTCGTACACCTTCACGCCCCATTCGGCGTGGTGCGCGATGCGCTTCAGCACCCGGTGGAACCGGTGTGCCTCGTCGTCGAGCGCGCGACGGGCCCGGTCGTCGTCGTGGTAGAGCGTGGCGAGGGGCAGTGGTACGGCGGGCCCGTGAGCGGCCGCGGCGGACACGACCTCGTGGTGGGCCCGCGCGTACCGCTCGATCTCACACGGGTCGGAGAGCCGCGCCTGCCAGACCTCGTCCGTGAAGTCGGCGGCCGGGACGGTCTGGACCACGGCGGTGAGCGGCCCGGAGGGCAGCAGCCGGACGGCCGAGCCTCCGGGCATGCCGACCAGACCGGTGACATCGGCGGTGTGCGTGGCACGGGTGCCCCGGCAGACGGCGAACACATACGTGACACCGGTGCCCGGAGCCTGGTCCCGGTGGGCGCGATCGGTCATCTCTGCCCGGTCTCCTTGCTGTCGCTTCTCTCGCTTCTCTTGTTCCCGTCGTCCCTGTCGGCGCTTCGGTCCGAGCGCGGGCCACGGTCCTCGTCCGTCCCCGGTTCGAGGGCCTGGAGGCGTTCCCGCAGCCGGCGGTTCTCGTCCTCCAAGGCATTGCGCGAGGCTCGGGAGCTGAGGGCGGGATCGGTCTCCCACCAGTCGATGCCCGCCTTCTTCGCGGTGTCGACGGACGCCACGAAGAGACGGAGCCGGATGGTGAGGAGCTCGATGTCGAGGAGGTCGATCTTGATGTCCCCGGCGATGACGATGCCCTTGTCGAGGACGCGTTCGAGGATGTCGGCGAGGTTGGTGGTGTGAGGGCCGTTGGCCGGCGGCCCTCCCTGGCGGAAGTCGAGGTCGGTCACCGCGAGGCCCCGGACCGGCGCCTTCGGCTCGCGCGCTTCTTGGCGGGCGGCTCCTCCGGCTCTTCCTCGTCTTCCTCTTCGTCCTCGTCCTCGTCCTCGTCTTCCTCTTCGTCCTCGTCCTCGTCCTCGTCAGGCTCCTCGTCCTCCTCTTCCTCGTCTTCCTCCGGCTCCTCGTCTTCCTCGTCTTCCTCGTCTTCCTCCTCGGGCTCCTCCTCGTCCTCCTCGTCCTCCTCGGGCTCCTCGTCCTCCGGCTCCTCCTCGCCGGACTCCTCGTCCTCGCCCTCCCCGTCCTCGGCCTCGGCCTCTTCCTCCTCCTCGCGCTCGACCGCCTCCTCGTGGCTGACCACGACTTCGCCGTCGCGGATCTCGCCGCGCCACCCCTCGGGCTCTTCTTCGGTGAGGCTCACGTACCGCTGGAAGTGCTTGAAGTCCAGCCGTACGCGGCGGCCCTGGGCGCGCCAGAGGTTGCCGGTCTTCTCGAAGAACCCGGACGGGTAGTACTCCATGACCAGCACGATGCGGGTCAGGTTCGAAGCGAGCTCATGGAAGCTGATGGCTCCGCGTGTGCTGCCCTTGGCGCCCTCGGAGGTCCAGACGATCCGGTCGTCCGGCACCTGTTCCTGCACCGTGGCCTTGAAGCTGCGGGTGGAGGGGCCGACCTTGACCTTCCAGTCACTTTCCTCGTCCTCGCCCTTGGAGACGCTCTGGACGCCCTTCATGAAGCCGCTGAACTCTTCGTACTGCGTCCAGGCGTCGTAGGCGGTACGCAGCGGCACACCGACGTCGATCACTTCGATGATGTTCATGAACTTGCCGCCGCCGGCCTTGCGGTTGCCCTTGCCACCGCCCCCACCGAGCGCGCTCTTCGCCTTGTCCACCACCGCGTCCTTCGCGCCCTTGGCCTTCTCCGAGACGAACGCCTTCACCGGGGATTCGCCCTGGAGCACGCGGGAACCGATGGCGGGCAGTGAGCCGCCGTTCTCGGCCGCGTCGGTCAACTGGCCGGTGAGATCGGAGAGTTTGCTGCCCGCCTTTTCGGCGAGCTGCTGGACCTGAGCGCCGGCGAATTTCGACAGTTCTTCTTTGATCCGGCCGATGCCCGACTCCGCCGGAGCCTCGGATTCGTCCTTGTCCGTCGTTGCCATGGCTGACTACCTCCGGCGATCGGCGCGCTTGGATGCTGACCGCTTCGACGACGTCGCTGTCTTCTTCGCGGCAGACTTCTGGGGGGCGGACTTCTTGGCGGCGGACTTCTTGGCCGGTGCGGTCTTCTTCGCCGAGGCCTTCTTCGCTGGAGCGGCCTTCTTGGCCGGGGCCTTCTTGGCGGGAGCGGCCTTCTTCGCCGGAGCCTTCTTGGCCGGGGCCTTCTTGGCGGGAGCGGCCTTCTTCGCCGGAGCCTTCTTGGCCGGGGCCTTCTTGGCGGGAGCCGCCTTCTTCCCCGCAGCCTTCTTGGCCGGAGCGGACTTCTTCTCCGCCGACTTCCTGGCCGGGGCGGACTTCCTGGAGGGGGACTTCCTCGCCCGGGAAGGCTGCGGCGGGGCCGCCTCTTCCTCTTCCTCTTCTTCGGGCTCGTCCTCCTCCTCTTCGGGCTCCTCCTCTTCGGGCTCCTCCTCTTCGGGCTCCTCGTCTTCGGGCTCCTCGTCTTCGGGCTCCTCGTCCTCGTCCTCGTACTCGTCTTCCTCGTCTTCCTCGTCTTCCTCCTCGTCCTCGTCCTCGCCCTCCGGCTCCTCCTCGGGCTCCTCGTCCTCGTACTCGCCCTCGTCCTCTTCGTCCGCCTCGTCGTCCGGCGCCGCCGTGAGCCGGGCCGTCCGGTCGCCGATGGCGTCCGCCAGGGAGGCCATGGAGCGGTTGGCTGCGGCCGTCACCGCCTGGCGTCCCGCGTCGAGAACCTCGCCCCGCAACTGCTCCTGCAATTCGGCGACTTGAGGCACCTCACCGAGCCTGCGCATTCCCTCGGCGGCCAACTGGCGGGGTTCGAGTCCGAACCGGCGCCCCGCCAGATAGGTCGCGACGCTCAGCGCCAGCCGGCCCTTCTTCGTCCGGCCCAGCACATATCCGCCCACTACGGCGGCTGCGAGGGCCGCCTTTGCCTGGTCATCCATGTCGGTCACCTTCTGTCGTCGGTGTCCGGCCGGCCTGTGTCGCGTACAGCCGGTCGAGCAGCCTTTCCTCTTGCGCCTCGAACTCGTCCAGCCCGATGTGCCCCTCGTCGAGCTCCTGGTTGAGGGCCGCCAGCTGCGCGCGGATCACTCCGGGGTCGTAGAGTTCGCGCTCGGCGGCGTCCTGCAACCGCTCCGCGACCCACACCACGCCCCGGGCGGGCGCGAGGGGAAGCATCAGCAGTCCGGAGATCAGCCCCATCGTCAGCCTCCACCGGCCGGTGCCGACGGGCTCGTGTGCCCGGCGTCGACGAAGCTGTAGCAGGGCAGTGGCCCCGCGAGGCGGAGCTCCACGTGGTCGCGGTGGGCCGCCGCGAAACGATCGGCCGTCGCGCGGAACCGGTCGCTGTCCGCCCGCGCCACCAGGAAGGACACGTTGAGCGCGCAGCCGGGGACCTCGGGGCCCCCGGCCGTCGCCCGGGCCATGGGAGCCAGATCGCGCAGCACCCGCCGTCCCGCGTCGCCCGCCCGGCGCGCCAGGGCGGACGCGACGGCCGCGCCCAGGCGCACATTGGCCTCGTACCCGGGCCGCCTGCGGGTTTCCTCGCGCAGCCGCCGTACGGCCGCGTCCCCCGCCACGAGTGCGGCGAGGGAGTCGTGGGCCGGCAGGGCCTTGACGTTCATCTCGATGTGCCCGTCGACGCGGTCCAGGGCGGCGAGGTGGCCCGCCTCCGCCCGGGTCAGCTGGGCGCGCAGCGCGTCCTCGTCCGGGGCGACCATGCCGAAGCGCATCGGCAGGACGGGCCCGCTTCCCGCCAGGCGTGTCAGGAGCTCCTGGTGGGCCAGCAGGTCGCGCCGCCGGGCCCGCAGCTGTGCGGGAGCGGCGCTGACGACCGCGGCCACCGGGCCCACCCCGACCGTCCGGAGCGGGGCGGGCGGGCTGCCGACGCCCCCGGACTTCCGGGGCAGCGGCGTTCCTGCCCGGACGACCGCGTACACGTACAGCCCCGGTCCGTCGGCCGTGCCCGTCCCCGGGCCGTCCGCGCGCACGTCAGACCTCTGCCCTGCGGCGACGGCTCGTGCCACCGCTGCTGCTGCCGCTGCTGCGGGCGGGGGCGCGGCGCTTCTTCGGGCGCGCCGGACGTTCCTCCGCCTCTTCCTCGTCGACATCGTCGTCGTCATCGGACCCGCCGGCCCCGACCGCCTTCCGTACGGTGTCGCCGACCGACTCCGCGGCCTTGCGCACCTTCCGCTTGCCGATCGATCGGGCGGCGGAGCCGCTGAGCAGTTCGGGGACGGTGGTGCTGCCGGAGTCACGTTCGAGGTCGAGCCGGTTGCACGCCTCGGCGAAGCGCAAGTAGGTGTCGACACTCGCCACGACTATGCGCGCGTCGATCTTGAGGATCTCGATGCCGACCAGGGAGACGCGTACGAATACGTCGATCACCATGCCCCGGTCGAGAATGAGCTCCAGCACGTCGTAGAGCGTGCCGGCGCGGGGCGGGCACGGGGCGGCGCCGTCGACGTAGGTCGTGGTCGTCATGGGGGTGGGTCCTTCCAGCTGTCGGACGGAGTGAGGTCACTCGTCGGCGGCACCGCGCCGGTAACGGCGGACCCGGGCGTACTCCACGAGTTCACCGTCCCCGTCGAGCCGCACCTCGTACGAGGCGAGGAGACTGGTCGTGTCCGGGATGCGGGGCACTTCGAGGACGTCCACGACGACGCACCAGCCGTCGTCGTCGAACCGTCGGATCGCGGAGACGCCCTCGGCCGGGTGGCTGATCAGTGCTTCCAGGCTCTGACAGGCGGCGCGGGCCGCGTGCTCGGGCCCCTTCCCGGCCGAGGACTTCTTCCGGGTCCCCGGGGAGGAGCGTTCGGCGCGCGCTGAACGTTGGTCTGCCATGGTGACCAGTCTGGTCACTATGGGGCACTTCGCATCCTGAGTGAGCCGGTGGTGCGACGAGACCCCCGCCCGCGCCGGTCAGGACAGCGGGCGGACCGGGCGGGACAGCCGGCGGGCGCCGTGCGGGACAGGCGGCAGTTTGACGACAGGGCCTAGGTCAGGCAGGACAGCGAGCAGGCCGGAGGGCCAGACGGCGGGCGAGGCGGCTGGGACAGGCGGCAGGCGGCCGGCGAGGCCGGACGGCAACCGGGGTCAGGCCGCGTCAGACCGCGAGCGGCCTCCGCGCCAGCACGAACCCCTGCGGCGCCCGCTCCGGGAACGGCCCTTCCGTGTCCCGCTCCCGCCACACCACGGACCGGACCTCCAGGCCCGCCTCCCGCAGCAGCGTGGCGATCCGCTCCGGCTGCCGCCGGTGGAAGTCGAGCGCGATCTCCATGCCCCACGCCTCCGTCAGCCGCAGCGCCTCGTCCCCGACCTGGAAGCCCAGCTGTACGTGGGCCCCCGGGGCCAGCACGCGGTGGAACTCCGCGAAGGCGCGCGGCAGTTCGTCGTCCGGGACGTGGATGGTGGAGTACCAGGCGAGCAGCCCGCCCAGCGAGGCGTCCGGCAGCCCGAGGTCGAGCATGGAGCCCTCCTCGAAGCGCAGGCCCGGGTGCTCCTCCCGCGCCACGGCGACCATCCGCGGGGAGAGGTCGATCCCGAACAGGTCCAGCCCCAGGCCCAGTTCGTGCAGATGCGCGGTCACCCGGCCCGTGCCGCAGCCGACGTCGGCCACGGGCAGACCGCTGCCGCCGGCCGCCGCGAGTTCCGCGAACGTGCTCAACAGCGCGCGTTCCAGGGGCTTGGCCGCCAACTCACCCCGGGCGAACTCGAGGTAGGCGGGGGCCATGGTGTCGTACGAGTCGCGGGTGGCACGCTGGAAATCGGGCGTGGAGTCAGTGGCAGTCATGGCCGCCACTCTAGGCGCGCCTTCACCGGCCCCGGCCCCGGGCGACTACGAGGAGTGGGCAAGGGAAAGGGAGAGGGAGCGGCTCCGCGCCTCTCCCTCTCCCCCGGCGTTCAGTCGCTGACCTTGCTGCGCGACTGGTACAGCAGGTCCTGGTATTCGGGGTGCCGGGCGATCCATCCCGCGTAGAACGGGCAGGTGGGCAGCACCCGCAGGCCGGCGGCGCGCGCCTCGTCCAGGGAGGTGCGGGCCAGTGCCGACCCGACCCCCCTGCCCTCGTACGCGGGCGAGACCTCGGTGTGGAGGAACGCGATGAGCTCCGCCGTACGAAGGTAGTCCGCGACGCCCGCGACCTCGGCCTCTCCGTCGACCCGGGCCTCGTACCGCTTGGCCTCGGGAACATCCTTCACTTCGACCGCCATGTGTCCTCTGTCCGTTCTTCCGTCCACAACGTCCTGGTCAGGACGGTACTCGTCCTCGGTTCCGCCCCGGCGTCAGACACCGCTCCGGGCACTCCCGGCGAGGAGCTGCGTCTCCCAGGCGAAGGCCACCCCCGTGGCGCCCCCGTGCTGCGCCTGGACCTCGGCGGCCCCCGGGATGGTCGCCTCGCGGGCCCAGTCGCGCTGCCACTCCCCCATCACGGCCAGCCACGTGATCGGCACGACGCCCGCCTGGACCATGCGCCGCACCGCCATGTCGTGGGCCTCGGCCGACACGCCCCCCGACGCGTCGGTGACCGCATAGACCTCGAACCCCTCACCCGCCGCCTGGATGGCCGGCATCGCCAGGCAGATCTCCGTCCAGAGCCCGGCCAGGATCAGCTTCTTCCGCCCGGTCGCCTTGACGGCGTCGACGACCCGCTGATCCTGCCAGGTGTTGATGAAGGTCCGGTCGATCGGCTTCTGCTCCGGGAACACGTCCTGGATGCCCTGGATGAGGAGGCCGCCGCGCTCCTCCAGAACGGTCGTCAGGATGGTCGGCACGTCGTAGACCTTGGCGGCCTTGGCGAGCCCGACGACGTTGTTGACGATCATCGTCGGCTCATGGCTGTTCAGATTGGCGAACTGGAAGGGCTGGTGGTCGATCAGCACCAGGACGCTCTCCTCCGGCGTCAGCAGCGCGTCGAGTCCGGCCTTGTTCTGGGTGCTCATGGGATTCCCCTTCTGGAGCTTCACGTGTGCGTGCCGCAGCCAGTTAGTTGACGTGTCATCCACACTAGGGACCGGTGATTGACACGTCAACTATCCGTCGTGGCCGCCGACTTGTCAGGACGTACGGAAGACCGGTCGCCCGGTGCGGGAACCGGCCCCGCCCAGGAGATGGCCGCGCCGCCGACCGCCTCGTTACGCTCCTCGCATGGACGCACCGCCACACTGGCTGACCCCGGAGCAGCAGGCCGCCTGGGACAGCTTCATCCGCATGCAGGAGAAGCTCATCGGACGGCTCTCACGCCAGGTTCAGACCGACTCCCGCATGTCTCCCGCCGACTACATCGTGCTGGCCAAACTCACCGAGGCCGGCGGGCGGATCCGCTTCATGGACCTGACCAAGCTGGTGGAGTGGGAGAAGAGCCGCATGTCCCATCAGGTGGGGCGGATGGCGAAACGCGGCCTGGTGACCAAGGAGGACTGCCCCGACGACGGACGCGGAGCGTTCGTCGTCGCCACCCCGGCAGGCCGGAAGGCGATCGAGGACGCCGCTCCCCTGCACGTCGAGCACGTCCGTCGACTGTTCATCGACGCCCTCACCCAGGAAGAGCTGGACTCGCTCTCCCGCATCGCGAACCGCGTCCTCTCGCACATGGAGAAGCAGCCCGACTGATCCGCTCCGGGACGGCGTCGCGAGGTACCGCACCGGGCATCGGGGAGGGCGGACCATCGGCTCGCCGACGTGGGCTCAGGCGGGTCCGAGCAGGTCGCGGAGGTTGCCCATGTGCGCCGTGGCGTCATGATCTTGCTCCACTACCACCGCTCCCAATGCAGGACCTGCTCCCGAGGAACCCGGCGGGCCGGCTTGAAGTCGGTACCGATGGTGAACGCCAACGGGATGAAGGCGGCGAGCATCACCTCGTCATGGGGCACGCCGAGTGCGTCGGCGAGTTCCTTCTCCAGCGGACCCTGGGCCGTGGTCCACACGGTGCCCAGCCCGCGGGCGCGCGCGGCGAGCATGAAGCTCCACACGGCCGGGAGGACGGACCCCCAGGTCATGGACTGGTCGAGCACGGAGGCGCCTTCCGTGCGGCCCTCGATGGCCGGGACGACGAAGGCGGGCACACGGTGGATGTTGTCGTGCAGGTGCCGCAGGCCGTCCGAGATCCGTTCCATGGTGCCGGGATGGGCGAACATGCGTGGCAGGTCCCGCTCGGTCGGAGGCTGCCCGCCTCCGGTGGTCAGCGCGCGGCGGAAGATGTCGCCGACGAGGCGGCGCCGGTCGGGGTCGGTGACGACGATGAAGTGCCAGCGCTGCCGGTTGCGCCCCGTCGGCGCCTGTGTGGCGAGGTCGATGCACTCTTCGATCAGAGACCGCGGCACCGGGCGCTCCAGGTCGAGGCGTTTGCGCACCGCGCGGGTGGTGGCCAGCAGTTGGTCGGGGGTCAGATCCAGCGTCACGAGGAGCCTCCTCGGGTGGTGGGTGTTGTCGCGGGCGACGCCCAGGCGCGGGCCCGGGTCTCGCGGCTGACGCGGGGGCGCAGGCCGCGGTGGACGCGAGGGTGGCGCCGGGCGACACCAACAGCATCAACGCACCAATGATTGGCCAGCAGATGATTGGCGAGCATACGATTCTCATCGTTGGCCGTCAAACAATCTGGGCACAGATGATTACTGCTACGGTGGCGACAGCCAGGAGGGAGACACCCCATGCCGTCCACCACCCCGCACCACACGAACACCGACTACTTCCCCCGGCTCGCCGCAGAGCGTTTGGACATCGCCCTGTGCCGGGCCTCAGCCGCGGTCGCCCGGGCGGCGGACGCCAGGGCCGGCGCGCTCGGGCTCGGCGTCGGTCAGCACCTGGTGCTGAAGATGCTCGGCGAAGTCGGTCCCAGCTCGCAGCGCGTCCTGAGCGACGAACTGCGCATCGACCGCAGCGTGATGGTCGGCCTCTGCGACGGCCTGGAACAGGCAGGCCACGTACGCCGCGAACGGGACGCCGCGGACCGTCGCGCGTACGCCGTCACCATCACCGACTCGGGCCGGCACGTCCTCGCCCGGGCCGAGGACGCCGTCCCCGAGTTCCTTGACGGAACCTTCCAAGCCCTCAGCCCCACGGAGCGCGGACAGCTCTCCAGCATCCTCGGCAAACTGCTGCACCTGCCGTAATCAGGAGACCGTGGTCCAGACTCGGAGCATGGGCGTTCCCGAACTGCTGGAAGCCGCTTCCCTGCTGGTTCCCGAGGAGATCGCCACCGAGAACGACATCACGGTGAACGACGTCTGGGGGTACCTCGCTCACGACGAGTGGGAAGTAGCCCTCAGCCTGCTGGAGGAGCTCGGCGACGGCCAGCGGCTCCCGCTCGGCCTCTGGGAGGCCCTGGCCACCGCAGCCGAACAGATGTGGCTGGAGAAGAGCGCGGCCTGGTGCCACTGGCGCAGCTACGAGACCCGCCACGGGATCATCCGAGCCGACCTCACCCTCCGGCCCGGCCAGGTGATCACCATGCACGAGGACCGGTCCGTGGCAGCAACCGCAGTCGTCCTGGAGGTCCAGCAACCACCGGCCGTCTCCACCGCAACGCCCGGCAGTTCAGGCCGACCCTGACCGGCCGGGGCGGCACGCAGGGCTCCGGGTCCCCGCCGAAGCCATCCGGCGCGACAGGCCCTAACGGGCCCCCGGCACAGGCGGGTTGCCCGTCCAGCGCCTCTCGCCGTCCTTCCACTCCCCGGTCGGCCGGAGGCCAGCCGCCGTGGCCACCGCCTCGGAGGCGGCGTGGTCGGGGTGGATGTGGGCGACGAGCTCCCGGACGCCTCCGGTCGCGACCAGGTGCGCCGCGAGGCCCTGCGCGGCCTCGCTCGCGTAGCCCCGGCCCTGCCACGGCGTCCCGACCACCCAGGCGATCTCCGCCCGGGGCCCCCGTACGGTGGCCTGGACGTATCCGGCGAGCCTGCCGTCCGCGCGGATCCGGAGCACCCAGTTCCACCACTGCTCCCCGGGGTCCGGCGAACCGGCGCTCTGCCGCTCGTACCGGGACCGCAGCGCGGCCGGGTCCGGTGGGCCGCCCCCGGTGAACACGTACAGCGCCGGGTCCGCGAGGACGGCCGCCATCTCCTCGGCGTACGCCGGTTCGAGGGGGAGCGCGTCGAGACGGGCGGTGGTGAAGGGCAGGGGCGTGGTGGTGGTCGGCACGGTGTCCGACCCTATGCCGAACCCGGGCCCCCGGCACCATGATTTCCGCAGCTCACGGCCGGCGCCCGGGCACCTTCACCTCACGACCGGTGCGCGGGCACCTTCACCGGCTCAGGCGCTGGAACCGCCGGACCGCCAGCGGCAGGAACACCAGCGTGATCACGAGCGGCCACACCAGAGCCATCAGCAGCGCGTGCTCCTCCACCCAGGTGCCGCCGCCCGCCACCGGGTTGCCGAACAGTTCGCGGGTGGCCGTCGCCGTCGAGGAGATCGGGTTCCAGGCCGCGATCGTGCCCAGCCAGCCCGGCATCAGGGACGGGGCCACGAAGGTGCTGGAGATCATCGTGACGGGGAAGGCCACCGCGTACAGCCCGCCCGCCGCCTCCGGGGTGGGCACCAGCATGCCGAGCCAGACGCCCACCCAGATCAGGCTGAACCGCAGCAGCAGGAGCAGCCCGAACGCCCCGAGGCCGGCCATCACCCCGCCGTCCGCGCGCCAGCCCATCAGCAGCGCGGTGACGGCCAGGATGGTCAGCTCGGCCGCGGCCACCACCAGGTCGGCGGCCCCGCGTCCGGAGGCGAAGGCGGAGGGCGCCATCGGCATGGACCGGAAGCGGTCGACGACCCCCTTGGCGGCGTCGGTGACGACGGCCACGGCGGTGTTCATGAAGCCCATGGCCATGGTCATGGCGAACATGCCGGGCATCAGGTACTCCCGGTAGTCCCCGCCCCCGGGCACCTTCATCGCGCTGCCGAAGACGTATCCGTAGAGGAGGACGGAGAGGATCGGGAAGCCGAGCTGCCAGACGACGGCGGAGGGGTGGCGCTGGTAGTGGGTGAGGGTGCGGCGGGTGATGTTCCAGCAGTCGGAGACCGCCCAGAACACAGAGCCGTGGTCGCGGACCGGGTCCGCCGCAGCCACAGCCGGAGCCGCAGCCACAGCCACAGCCGGAACTGGAGCCGCTGCCGCTGCCGGGTTCTTCTCGCGTGTGGTCATGCCGCCGCCACCTCCGCGGAGTCGTGGTTCTCGGTGCCGTGGTCCTCGGTGCCACGGTCCTCGGTGCCGTGATGGTCGGGGCCGCGACGCCCGGGATCGCGGTACTCGGCGGCCTGGTGGTCCTCGGCGTCTGGTGCCGTGCCGTGGCCCGTCAGGCGCAGGAACACGTCGTCCAGGCTCGGTCGGCGCAGTCCGATGTCCTCCACCGCGATCCCGTCGTCCTGGAGGCTCCGGGCCACCTCGGTGAGTGCGGCCACCCGGTCGGTGACCTGGGCGTGCACCCGGCGGGCGGTGGCGTCGGTGACGACGAGTCCACCCCCGGCCACCCGGTCGACCGTCCTCGCCACCGCGTCGAGGTCCCCCGCGTCGGCGGCCACCACCTCGATCCGGTCGCCGCCCACCCGGTCCTTCAGCGCGTCCGGGGTGTCGTCGGCGATGGCCCGTCCCCGGTCGATGACGGTGATGTGCGAGGCGAGCCTGTCCGCCTCGTCCAGGTACTGCGTGGTCAGCAGCACCGTCGTACCGCCCGCCACCAGCGCCCGGACCGCGTCCCAGACCTCGCCCCGGCCGCGCGGGTCGAGCCCGGTCGTCGGCTCGTCCAGGAAGAGCACGTCGGGCTGGAGGATCATCGAGGAGGCCAGGTCGAGCCGCCGCCGCATGCCGCCGCTGTACTCCTTGGCGCCCTTGTCGGCGGCCTCGGTCAGGTCGAACCGGTCCAGCAGTTCCCCGGCGCGCTGCCGGGCCCGGCGGTTGCCGAGGTGGAAGAGCCGTCCGAACATCTCCAGGTTCTGCCGCCCGGTGAGACCTTCGTCGACGGCCGCGTACTGGCCGGTGAGCCCGATCCGGCTCCGTACGCGGCGGGGTTCGCGCGCCACGTCGAGCCCGGCGACCTCCGCCCGGCCCGCGTCGTACCGCAGGAGCGTGGCGAGGACCCGCACGGCGGTGGTCTTGCCCGCCCCGTTCGGGCCGAGCAGGCCGTGGACGGTGCCGGGGCGCACGGCGAGGTCGAACCCGTCGAGCGCCCGCTTCTCCGTCCCGCCCTTCCCCCGGCCCCGGTACCGCTTCACGACGCCTTCGGCGAGCACCGCGTATCCGGAAGCGGACCCCGCCCCTCCGGTTTTAGGCATGAGCATGCTGCAACCCCCTGTTTCTCGAACTGACCGGAAGCCAACTGGGTACACCGTACCCTTGAATTGGGTAC
The DNA here is from genome assembly GCF_041435495.1 of Streptomyces sp. NBC_01116. Classification (NCBI taxonomy): domain Bacteria; kingdom Bacillati; phylum Actinomycetota; class Actinomycetes; order Kitasatosporales; family Streptomycetaceae; genus Streptomyces; species Streptomyces sp. NBC_01116. The sequence goes on along the minus strand of NZ_CP108644.1, from coordinate 4,888,879 downwards.
AGCGTACTCCTATACGGGTACGGCGTACCCAACTCCGCTCCGGAGCACTACGCTGACCTCATGGCGAAAGACGGATCGACAGCGGCGACGGACGGCACGACCACCGGGAGCGGCGACATCGCACGCAGCCTGGAGCTCCTGTGGGGCACCGGCGACCGCCCCAGCCGCGGCCCCAAACCGGGGCTCTCGCTGGACCGGATCGTCACCGCCGCCATCTCCGTCGCGGACGCGGAAGGGCTGGCCGCCGTCTCCATGCGCCGGCTCTCCGCCGATCTGGGCACGGGCACGATGTCGCTCTACCGGTACGTCCCCGGCAAGGCCGAACTGCTGGACCTGATGCTCGACCGGGTGCTGGGCGAACCCCTGCCCTCCCGTACGGAACCCCACGGCGGCACGGGACCCCACCGCGGCACGGGACCCGGCGACGCCCCCGCGCCCCCCGCCGACTGGCGGGCGTCCATCGACGCCATGGCCCGTACCTACCTGGACAACCTGCGCCGCCACCCCTGGCTCCTGAAGATCAACCAGGCCCGTACGGTGCTCGGTCCCAGCGCCCTGCGCGGCCTGGAGCTCTCCCTCACCGCGCTGCGGTCCATGGGGCTGCGCGACCCCGAGCTGATCAGCGTGATCATCACGGTCAACAGCTTCGTGGAGGGCCTGGCCCGCACCCAGGCCGACGAGGCGGAGGCAGTCCGGCAGACGGGGCTGAGCGACCAGGAGTTCTGGGACAACCAGCGCCCGTACCTGGAGCGGGCCATGCTCAGCGGCGCGTACCCGATGATGGCGGGCCTGTCGGAGGACACCTTCAGCTCCGAGTTCGACCACTTCGAGTTCGGGCTGCGGCGGCTGATCGCCGGTTTCGAGGCCCTGGTCGAGGAGCGGTCGGCCGACCGGACCGCTGGCCCAACCGCCGACCGGACGGCCGACCGGACGACGGACCGGGCGGCAGCCCGGAAGTGACAGCACCCCCGGCCCGTGCCCCAATGGATATATGGACGCCAGCCGGGAGCTCGCTCCTTTCGTCAAGCAGTACGCCGTCCTGCTGAGCACCCACCGGCAGGACGGGACCCCCGTCGGCACACCGGTCAACATCGCCGTCGAGGGCGATCACGCGTTCATCCGCACGTTCTCCTCCGCCTGGAAGGTCGACCGGATGCGCAACCACCCGCAGGTGGAGATCGCCCCCTGCACGGTCCGGGGCAGCCCCACCGGACCGCAGATCAGGGCGCACGCACGGCTGCTGCGGCCGGGCACGAAGGAGAACACGCACGCGGCGCGGATGCTGTCGCGCAAGTACCCCGTCGTGCAGGGCGTGCTCGTCCCGCTCGCGCACCGGCTGAAACGGGACCGGACCCTGCACTACGAGGTGTGGCCGGTGACGGACGACGACACCTGAGCGCAGCCGCCTCGCGAACACCCCGCGAGCGCGCCGACGAGCGCAGCGCACCGGCCGCCGGAAAGCTCCGGGAAGCCCTGGGAAGCTCCGCTACTTGCGGCGCCGCTTCAGCGCGAACCAGAGGGCCGCGACCCCGACGAGGACGGCGGCCCCGAGGCCCGCGTTGCCGCTGCCGCCCTCGCCGGCCTCGCCCGCGCCCTCCCGGTCGCCGCCCTTCGAGGGAGCCCCGGAGCCCTCGCCGGACCCTCCGCCGGACCCGGACCCGCTCCCCTTCCCGCCCTCCGTCTCCACGCGGACGACCTCACTGCGGGCCCCCTCCGAGCCGAACATCAGGGCCGAGCCGTCCGCCGTGTACGTCACCGACTCCGCCTGCCGCTGGAACGGGGCGGCGACCGACGTGTCCTCACCGAGGCGGCCGTCCTCGAAGGCGTACTCGCGGGCACTGAAGTACGAGCGCAGCACCAGCCGGGTCCCGTCGGGCGAGAACGCCCCGTCCGTGACCCACGGCACCTCGCCGACCCGCCGGAACACGTTCGCGGAGCCGGCGGTCAGCTTCGCGGGGCCTTCGTAGAGACCGCCGCCGTCCTCGTTCTTGGAGGCGATGTAGACGCGGCCGGTCTTCGGGTGGACCATCAGCGCCTCGGCGTTGCGGGCCCCGTCGGCGTACGTCACGTCGTACTGCACGGCCGTGACCGTGGCGTCGCGCAGGGTCTTCGGCTCGGGGAAGCGGTAGATCCAGACGTGGTCCCAGGTGCCGTCGAGGTTGTCGCCGATGTCACCGACGTACAGATCGCCGTCCGGCCCGATCGAGATGCCCTCGACGTCCCTCGGCTCGCCCACGCCCCGCATCGTGATGGTCGCGAGGGTCTTCCCGGTGCGGGAGTCGACGGCGTAGACGTGGGGGCCGTCGTCGCTGTCGTTGTGCGTCCAGTAGACGCCGGGGTGCGCGCGGCTGGCGGCGAGGCCGCTGGACTCGGTGATGCGGGGGTCCTCGATCGTGAAGTCACGGTCGGGCCGCCCGTCGTCGGCCACGGCCGGACCGGCCCCGGCGAACAGCGGAACGGTGACGGCGAGAGCGGCGGCGAGGGCGGCGGCGCGGCCCGCCGGGCCGGTCGGATACGAGCGCATGGCCCAAGTGTCCATCGTCACGTCGCAGGCCGGAGCCGTGATCGGCCATGATGACGCCATGCGTTTTCTCCCGGTCGGCGATTCCATGACCATCGGCGCCACCGGCGACTTCACCTGGCGCTACCGGATGTGGCAGCACTTCGAGGCGTTCCCGGGCCTCCCGTACGAGATCGTCGGCCCGCGCACGACGCTGTACGACATCGAGGCGAACGCCCCGGTCTCGCACGCGTACGCCGACCCGTCCTTCCCGCCCGCCGCCCGCCGGCACCTGTCCGGCTGGGGCGAGGGCTGGCTGCACATGGCCCCGGTGATCGCGGACGCGGTGCGCGAGACGGAGGCGGACGTGCTGCTGGTCTCGCTCGGCCTGATAGACCTCGGGTTCTACACGGACGCCGAGCAGACGGCGGCCAACGCCCGCGCGTTCGTCACGGCGGCGCGCACCGCGAACCCGCACCTGCGCATGGTGCTGCTCCCGGTGATACCGAACGTCCGGGCCGTGACGGACGCCCCCTTCGCCGCCTCCTGCGCCCGCTTCAACGAACTCCTCGCCAAGGCCGTGGCCGACCTCGACGAACCGTCCTCACCGCTCCTGCTGGCCTCGCACCCCACGGCGTACGACATCCGCACGGACACCTACGACGGCACCCACCCCGGCCCGACGGGCGAGCACAGACTCGCCGCCGCCTTCGCCGACGCGATGCACCAGGCGTGGGGGCTGGGCGGACCGTACGCCGGGCGGCACGCGACACCGGCCGCTGTCTGAGGCACGGCCCGCCCGGACCGGTTCAGCCGAGGTTTCCGTCCCCCACGGTCCCCGCGCCCCGGTCGCGGACCGCCGTGCCCCAGCCGCGCAGGTCGTTCCCGGTGATCCAGGCGGCCTGGCTGCCTGCCATCACACCCACTCCGGCCTCCGCGACGCCCCCCTCACCGACCCGGGCGACGTTGCCCCGGACCGACACGTTCACCGCGTTGCCGCCGATCCGGATCGCGTAGTTCCCGTCCGGGGCGCCGGTGCCCGCGCCGGTGATCCGGTTGTCGCGGACGGCGGCTTCGGAGGAGGCCACCGAGATCCCGTTGTGGGTGGCACCGAGCACGGTGTTCTGGGCGATGAGGGCCTCGGTCGACCCGGTGTCGACACCGATGCCGTCGCCTGCGATGTCCGACAGGTGGTTGCCGGTGATCACGGCGTGCGGGGACCGCTGCACCTGGATGCCCTGGCAGTTGCCGCCGGACGGGTGGCGGGTCGTGGCGACGATGTTGCCGGTGATCGTCGCCCCGTCCGTCTGGCTGACGTAGATCGCCGTCTCCCCGTTCGTCGCGCGGATCAGGTTGCCGCTGATGGCCACCGAACTGTTGCGCCCCGCACCCGAGTTGGATACCACAATGCCGCCGGAGCCCGCCCCGCGAATCGTGTTGCCGGTGATGGCGATGTCCTGGAGCGCGTTTCCCGAACCCGAACTCACGTAGATGCCGTTGACGGCCGCGGAGTCGATGGTGTTGTCGGCGATCACCGACTGCTGCCAGTCGGTGGCGCGGATCCCGTAGGCCCCGCTGCTCTCCACACGGTTGGCCAGCACGCGGATGTTCCGGTGGAGCGGCCGGTGTCCGTCGGCGGACGCGACGTAGTGGTCACCGCAGAGGGCGTCGTACGGGGAGTCGACGTCGGGCCGGGAATTGCGCATCACGCATCCCGTGATCAGGACGTCCTCGCAAGGGGTGCCGTCGAAGTCCGGGGCGGGCAGGTTGGCGGCGTTGGTCGCGCCGGTGATCTGCACGGCCTCCAGCCGGTTCGGCACGGTCGGAGTTCCGGTCCCGGCGTACACGCCGTCGAAGAGACAGTCGACGATCCGGGCCCGCCGCACCGCGTTGAGTTCGATCGCGTGCGCTTGGGGCACATCGAGAACGGTCGCATCCCGGATGGTGAACCCGTCGGCGTGCGTGAACACGAAGGCGGGGCACGTCGAGGTGAACCGGCTGCCACGCATGTCCCACGTACCGCCGAAGACGGATATGTTCCCGGCGCCCCCGTAGCCGGCCACCGCGGGCATACCGCTGGTGTAGTTCTTGATGAGGGCCGAGGTGTTGCCTGTACGGAACAACCGGGCCCCGTAGGCCTGCACGGTCATGCCGGGCCCGAGCAACAGGGACTCCCCGAGCGGGTACGAGCCGGGCGGCACCCGCAGGGTCGCCCCGCCGCCGGCCACGGCCCGCGCGTCGGTGAGCGCGCTTCGGAACGCCGCGGTGTCGTCGGCCACGCCGTCCCCGACCGCGCCGTAGGCCCGGACGTCGAAGACGGGGCCGGCCGCCGCTGCCGGTGCGGCGGCGGCCGTCCCGGCGGCCGCCAACTGCGCGGCGCCGGCCCCGCCGAGGAGTCCGCCGGTAGCCAGCATCAGGGCACGTCTGTCCATGGTTCGTCCGTCCATCGGTGAGCGGGTGGCCGCGGGGACCACAGCTCCGCCGCGCCCCACACGGTCCGGAGGATACGACGCATCCTGCCACGGGCCGTGGCCTGCACCCCGCCGACCGGGAGCACCCGCCCCGGAGGGGGCCGACCCGCCCCGCTCACCCGCTCCGCGCCCCCAGCATCGACAGCGCCAGCTGGGTCAGTTCCCCCGAGACCTCCTCCGGTCGGGCCCGGCGGCTGCGGCGGGTGTGGTGGGCCATCAGCTCGTGCACCGAGCCGACCATCACCATCACGTCCACCCGGTGGTCCCGGTCCTCCGCCTCGCCGCGCTCCACCGCCCGTTCGGCCTCGCCGGTCAGGAACTCCGTCCACAGGGCCCGCCAGAGCTTGCAGTGCTCGTCCACCACCGCGCTCACGCCCAGCACTTCGACGAACGTCACCCGGGCCTCGCGCGGGTCGCTGGTGACGGTCTCCACGTACGCGTCGAAGAGCAGCCGGACCCGCTCCCCGATCGAGCGCTTGTCGATGCCGTCCACCAGGAGGGCGTTCTCCGCCGCCCGCAGCCCGGTCGTCGTGACCCGGTTGTGGAGGGCGATGAGCAGCCCCTCCCGGGAGCCGTACTCCTGACGCAGCACCTCGACCGGCACACCGGCCGCCGCGCACACATCATGCTCGGCGGTGGCGCGGTATCCATTGACGCCGTACAACTCTCTGGCTGCTTCCAGAAGTTGTTCCCGCGCCTGGGCGCGCGCGGCGTCCCCGGGCCCGGTCCGCTGAACCGTCCAGCTCTCCGCCACCGGTCCTCCTTGAGCACAAGGTGCGGGAGAGGGGCCTGCGCGCCTCTGCACGAACCGCCGCCCCATTGTGCTCGCCCCACCGCCGTCCGGACTGCCACGCCACACCCATATGGGGGAATACCCGCACGCGGAAACGCTTCTTCTTTGCGCGCCCCGGATGCGCCCCAAACTCACCCCGTACTCCTCGGGGACTCACCCCACGAAAGCCCCGACCGAGCCCCGGCGACACCCCGGCCGCACTCGGGCAGAGCGCCGCCGAAGCACTGCCCGAGCGTCGCGAACCCCGCCTTGAACGCGTTCAAACACCTCTGGCACCATGGTCCTGGCTGCCGCCCCGATAAGGGCGCGCCGCGTGCATCGCCGTGCGCAAGGGGGGACTTGAACGGTGGAGAAGAAGCGTCCGTACGGGCTGTCGCTGCTGCTCTCGATCCTGGCCCTGCTCATCGAAGCGGTCATCGCGTCCATCGTGGCCGTCGTGTACGGCTTCACGCAGGAATCGCCGAGCGCGGGGGGCGGTTCGGTGATGTTCGTCTTCTTCCTGCCCGTGCTCGCCGTGTTCGGGACCGCGGTCGCGGGCGTGCTGTCCGTGGTCCTCGTCCTCCCGACCGTCTGGCTGAGCGGCGCGCTGGGACGCCGGTTCGGCGGGCGTGAGGCGTGGTGGTGGGTTCCGGCGGTGGCGGCGGCCGTCTCCCTCGTTCTCGTCGTCGCGCTGTCCGGCGGTACGGGGCCTGCCGGCATCGCGGTGGCCTGGCCGCTGACGACGGCCGCGCTCACCGTTCCGGCGCTGCTCTGGCGGTCGCGCCGGGAGCGGATCTTCGGGCCGGTGCTGCTGTGGGGGCTGGTCGCCGTGGTCCTCACCGCCGTCCTCGGCGGCGTCGGTCTGGCGACGGGGGCCATTCCCCAGTACCGTCCGCCGGCGGTCACCTCGGCGGAGCTGGTCGGGCGCTGGTCCGACGGCCGCGGCGGAACGATCGCGTTCACGGCGGACGGCCGGGTCGCCGTCGTCGGTCTCGGCGCCGAGGACGACACCGACGGCGGTGACGACAGCGACAGCGAACCCGACGCGTGTACGGGGCAGGGCACCTGGACGTACGAAGCCGGTGGGGACACGAGGTCGCAGGTGTTGAACATCCACGTCGCCCCGTGCAGGTTCGGCTACTGGAACGTCGGCGGCACGGAGAGCCGGCCCACCCTCTACCAGTCCATCGGCGACCCGGACTCCGGGGACCTGTACGAGCTGTCTAGGACGTCCGGCGGCTCCTGACCGGGCGCCCCCCTGCCACCGGTGCCGTGCGCCCCGGCCACCACCCGCGCCGTGCGCCCGACCCACGGCCCCCGGCCACCACCCGCGCCGTGCGCCCGACCCACGGCCCCCGGCCACCACCTGCACCGTGCGCCCGGACCACGCCCCCCCGGGCTCAGCCCTTGACCGTGAACTCCCCCCGCAACAAAGCCTCGTCGCGGGACGACGGCCCCACCAGCAGCTCGAAGCGGCCCGGCTCCACGACGCGGTGGCCCTCCGCGTCCACGAGGGTGCAGTCGGCCGCCGGGAGTTCGAAGAGGATCTCGCGCGACTCCCCCGGGGCCAGCGCCACCTGCCGGTAGGCCTTCAGCTCCTTCTCCGCCCAGGTCACCGACGTCACCGTGTCACTCACGTACGCCTGCACCGTCTCCAGCGCGGGCCGAGCCCCCGTGTTGGTGACCGTGACCCGGGCCCGTACGGTCTCCGACTCGTCGACCACCGACGTCAGCACCTTCAGGTCCGTGTAGTCCACGGTCGTGTAGCTCAGCCCCTCGCCGAACGCGAACGCCGGGCTCTGGGTGAGGTCCGCGTAGCGCGAGCCGTGCTGGCCACGCACCTGGTTGTAGTACGTCGGCTGCTGGCCCGCGTGCCGGGCGAAGGACAGCGGCAGCCGGCCGGCCGGCTCGATCAGGCCGAGCAGCAACTCCGCGACCGCCCGGCCGCCGAGCATCCCCGGGTTGGCCGCGTACACGATCGCCGCCGCGCCGAGCGCGGACGGCGGCAGCACCAGCGGCTTGGAGCTGATCACCACGACGGCGAACGGCTTGCCCGTCGCGGCCAGCGCGTCCAGCAACGCCACCTGATCGCCCACGAGTTCGAGCGTCGCGGTGGACTTGCCCTCGCCGACCAGCTCGATCCGGTCGCCGACGACGGCGACCACGTGATCGGCGGCCTCGGCGGCGGCGACCGCGTCCGCGATCAGCGAGGCGTCGGGGGCCGCCGGGACGACGACCTCCGGGCGGGGCTGCCCGTCCGGGAAGAACGCGCCCTCCGGGTCGGGGCCCACGTCGAGGATCCGGGCCCCGGGCGCGTACGCGACCGTCCAGTCGGCGGGCACGTGGTCGCGGAAGCCGTCGAGGACGGTACGGATCATGGCGCGCGGCTGGCCCTCCGGCAGCCAGTCGGCCTGGCCCGAGGAGCCCGCCCAGTCGCCCAACTGGGTCTGTGCGTCGTCCGCGTTGGGGCCGACGACCGCCACCGTACGGGGGCCGCCGGAGGCGAGTGGAAGGCCCCGGCCCTCCCCGTCCGCCTCCAGGCCGCCCGCGAACGGGAGCGTTCCGTCATTGGTCAGCAGGACGAGCGAACGGCGGGCCGCCTCCAGGTTCAGCAGCGCGTGCGCACCGCTGCCGATGACCTCCGCCTGCCGGGCGGCGTCGGGGTGGCGCGGGTCCTCGAAGAGGCCCAGCTCGAACTTGAGCGTCAGGATGCGGCGTACGGCCGCGTCGATCTCGGCCTCCGCCAACGCACCCTGCGCCACCGCCTCCTGGGCGCCCGCGAAGAAGTCCGACGTCGTCATCACCATGTCGTTGCCCGCGCGGACCGCCGCCGCCGACGCCTGCGCGTAGTCGGCGTAGACCTTCTGCTCCCACACCATGCGGCCGACGTTGTCCCAGTCGGTGACCAGGGTCCCGGTGTAGCCCCACTCACCGCGCAGCACCTCGTTGAGCAGCCAGTTGTTCACGGTGATCGGCACGCCGTCCATCGACTGGTAACCGAGCATGAACGTGCGGCAGCCCTCCTTGGCGACCCGCTCGAACGGCGGCAGGAACCAGGAGCGCAGCTTGCGCCGTGATATGTCCGCCTCGCTGGCGTCCCGGCCGCCCTGCGTCTCGGAGTACCCGGCGAAGTGCTTGGCGCACGCCAGGATCGCGGTCGGGTCGGTCAGGCCGTCGCCCTGGTAGCCGCGCACCATCGCGGAGGCCAGCTCGCCGATCAGGAACGGGTCCTCGCCGAAGGTCTCGCTGACCCGGCCCCACCGCAGGTCGCGGGTGATGCAGAGAACCGGCGAGAACGTCCAGTGCACCCCGGTCGCCGCGACCTCGACCGCCGTCGCCCGCGCGATCCGCTCCACCAGCTCCGGGTCCCAGGTGGCGGCCATCCCGAGCTGCGTCGGGTAGATCGTGGCCCCCTCCCAGAAGGAGTGCCCGTGGATGCAGTCCTCGGCGACCAGCAGCGGGATGCGCAGCCGGGTCCTGGCGGTGAGCACGGCGGCCTCGCCCACCCGCTCCGGCGAGGCGTGCAGGATCGAGCCCGCGTGCAGGTCCTCGACGAGGTGCCGCACCCCCTCCTTGGCGTTGAGCTGGAGCATCTGGCCGACCTTCTCGGGCAGCGTCATGCGCCCCAGGAGGTCGGCGACCCGCTCCGCGACGGGCAGCGCGGGGTCGAGATACGGCGGCTTGAGGCCCACAGGAGTTCCTTTCACGAAAGCGCACTCCGCAGTACCGTACGCTCAATCCCGACCGCTTGGTAAGTATTCGAGGATCCGGGATTCGGTCCTGTGAGAATCTGGGCCGGAACGGCGGTGCGAGAGAGGTGTCCGATTCCGATGACAGCGGGTGATGGCGCGTGACTTCCGAGGCGCGGCGCGGCTACGCCAAGGGCCGGGCCAAGCGGACCGAGATCCTCGACCAGGCGATGGCCCTGTTCGGCGAGGCCGGCTACCGGGGCGCGTCGCTCCGGGTGATCGCCACCCGCTGCGGCATCTCGCACCCGGGCCTCCTCCACCACTTCCCGACGAAGGAGGCCCTGCTCCTCGCCGTGCTCCAGCACCGCGACGACGTGGACGACGCGTGGCTGGCCCTGGGCGTGACGCGGGGCCTCGACCATCTGCGCCGGCTGGCCGACCTCGCGGAGCTGAACGCGAAGCGGCGCGGGATCGTCGAGCTGTTCTCGGTGGTCGCGGCGGAGGCCACGTCCCCCGACCATCCGGCGCACGCGTACTTCGAGGCCCGCTACCGCACCTCGCTCGCCAACACCGAACTGGCCTACCGCCAGGCCCGGGAGGCGGGCGAACTCCGGGAGGACGTCGACCCGTCGGCCGCCGCGCAGCAGCTCATCGCGCTGATGGACGGCCTCCAGATCCAGTGGCTGATCAGCGACTGCGCGACGGACATGGCGGGCGTGCTCCGGGCCCACGTGCAGGCGCAGGTGACCGTGCGGTTCTGAGGATCCCGGCCGACCGGCCGTCCCTGCGGTGCACACGGCCCCGGACGGTCGTCCCTGCGGTGCACACGGCCCCGGACGGCCGTCCGGTTCTGACGCTCCCGACCGGCCGTGGGCGCACCGGGGCCCTGCGGTTCACACGGCCCCGGTGCACCCACGGCGGGCCCGCTCGCCCGCCCGCCCGCACGACCGCAGCGCCGCTCAGCCGCCCAGGTACTCCGCGCACCGCAGCGGCCCCAGCACCGGCCCCTCCCCCGGGCGGATCGTCACCTCCACGTCGTCCGCCCGGACCTCCGCCTCGCCCACGGACTGGAAGCTGGCGAGCGTGCAGACCAGTTGCCCCGTCACCTGGTCCCGCGCCTCCGCCCAGTACGGGCCCTCCAGCTCCACGGTGACGTGGGTTCCGTCCCCGGTCACGGTGTAGCCGCTGGGAGCGTGGAACAGTGTCGTCAGCCCTTCGCGCCGCTCGGCGGCCGTCGGCCCCTGGGCGAGCAGCTTCATCACGGCGTCCAGGCTGGTGAAGCCCCGGTCGAGCACGGGCACGGCCCGCAGCCCGGTGTCGGACGCGTAGTAGAGCCGCATCCCGCGCGTCAGCCCGGACGCGGGCTCGCCCGCCTCTATCACCCCGGTCGGCTGGACCCCGCACCCGACGAGCGCGGTCCCGAGCGCGGCCCCGAGCGCCGTGAGGGCGACGCTCCGCCGGAGTCTCCTCCGTACGCCTCCCCGCGAACGCCTCACCCGTCCCCCTCCTCCGGGTGCCGCAAGGGCAGCCGCAGCGTGAACACCGCGCCGCCCTGCGGCCCCTGGCCCACCTCGATGGTGCCGCCGTGCAGCCGCGCGTTCTCCCACGCGATGGCCATGCCGAGGCCGCTCCCCTGCCCGACGCCCTGGTCGAAGCCCTGGTCAATGCCCTGGCCGCCATCCTCGCCGCCGCCCCGGCCACTCTCCTCGGCCGTGTCGCGCGTGCGCGCCGTGTCCGCCTTGTAGAACCGGTCGAAGACCCGCTCCCTGGCCTCCGGCGCCAGCCCCGGGCCGCGGTCGGCGACCTCCAGCGTCACCCGGTCGCCGCCGGGCGCGGCCAGGGTGACCGTGACCGGCGGCGCGCCGTGCCGCAGCGCGTTGCCCACCAGGTTCGCCACGATCACGTCGACGCGCCGCCGGTCGACCACGGCCCGTACGTCCTCGCGGAGTTCGACGGTCACCCGGTCCGTCCACCCGCGCAGCGCCAGCGACGCCCGTACGGTGTCGGCGAGGTCCGTCGGGGCCGCGTTGAGCCGGGCCGCCCCGGCGTCGAAGCGGGAGATCTCCATCAGGTCCTCGACCAGCCGGGACAGCCGGGCGGTCTCCGCGCCGACGGTTCGGGCCGCGTGGGCGGCGTCCGGCGGCAGTTGGTCGGCGTCCTCCTCCAGGACCGTCGCCACCATCGTCATCGCCGCCAGGGGCGTGCGCAGTTCGTGCGACACGTCGGCCACGAACCGCCGCGCCTTCGCCTCCTGTGCCCGCAGCTCCGCGTCGGACGCCTGGAGTGCGTCGGCGGTCTCGTTGAACGTCCGCGCCAGGTGCGACAGTTCGTCGTGCCCTCGGACCGCGACCCGGCTGCCGAGGTCCCCGGCGGCGAGTCCGCGGGTGGCCCGCCCCAGCTTCCGCACCGGTCGCAGGACCGTACCGGCGGCCAGCAGCGCCAGCAGCGCGGCCAGCACCACCACGGGCACGGTTCCCGTCCGTACGGAGTCCAGCAGGGCGGCCGTGTCGTCGCGCTCGGCCCGCAGGTCGGTGATCATGAAGACCTCCAGGCCCGAGGTGCGCCGGTCCCCGTCGGCGTACGTCACGGGCGTGCCGACGACCAGATACGGATCGCCCCGCCACTGGACCCGCTGGAACCGGGCCCCGTCCCCGGCCCGGACGGCGGCCCGCAGCTCGGCGGTGATCCGGCCCTCCGGGTCGGCGTACGCGCCGGAGACGGCGGACAGGTCCTGGTGGCGGGCGACCACGATGCGCGCCCCCAGCCCCTCGGAGACCTTCGCCGCGAACCGGGACAACGACCGCTGGTCTGGCGGGAGATCGAGCCTCGCGGCGACGGCGGCGACCCGCTCCCGGAGGTCGTCGACGGCGGTGTTCTGGGTGCGCTGGAGGACGGCGGTGCGGGCGTCCCGGTAGGCGAGTGCCGTCGCGGTCACCGCGCTGACGAGGGCGACGATGACGAAGGTGACGACGAGCCTGACCCGCAGCCCGCCGACGAACCGCCGCGAGCCGCGCCCGAGGGAGCGCCGGAACGAGCGCCGGGGAACAGGCCGCCCCTCAGCGGCCCGAAACTTCACAGCGGCCCGAGACTTCACAGCAGCCCGAGACTTCACAGCGGCCCAGGACTTCACAGCGGCCCGAAGCGGTAGCCGAAGCCCCGCACGGTCTGTACGTACCGGGGCCTGGCCGGCACGTCCTCGATCTTGGCCCGCAGCCGGCCCACCGCCGCGTCCACCAGCCGGGAGTCGCCCAGGAAGGTGTGGTCCCACACCGAGGCGAGGAGCTGTTCCCGGGTGAGGACCCGGCCGGGCGAGGCCGACAGCTCCAGCAGGACCCGCATCTCGGTGGGCGGGAGGGCGACGGCCGCCCCGTGCTTGGTGACGGTCAGTCCGGCCCGGTCGATCACCAGCCCGGCGTGGTCGGCGCGGTCGGCGTCGGGCCCTTGCGCGTAGAGCCCGTGCGCGTAGAGCCCGTGCCCGTCCGGACCCTGACCGGCGGGCCCCGGCCGGGGATACGGTTCCGCGCGGCGCAGGGCGGCCCGGATGCGGGCCTCCAGGACGGGCGCGGTGACCGGCTTGACCACGTAGTCGTCGGCCCCCGCCTCCAGCCCGGTCACGATGTCGTGGTCGTCGCCGCGCGCGGTCAGCATGATGACGGGCAGCTTCGGCGCCCGGGCCCGGATGCGGCGGCACACCTCGAAGCCGTCCATGCCGGGAAGCATCAGGTCCAGCACGGCCAGTTCGACCCGCGCGCCCCGCTCCCCGGCCAGCAGCGCGAGGGCCTGCTCGCCGGTGGCGGCGGTCTCCACTCCGTACCCGTGCCGGCGCAGCACGAGCTCCATCCCGTCCCGTACGGACGCGTCGTCCTCGATGAGCAGCACATGCGGCATGGGCCCGATTATGCGCACGCCGGAATCCGCTCCGCCTCCCCCTCCCCGGAGCGGAGGCGCAGGTCGGAGGCATTGTTACCTTCCCATCATGTGCCCATGCACGGGCCATCATCCTCGGCGGCCAGCGTGAGGCCCATGAGCTTCCCCATCACCACCGCCGGGCTCCGCCTGGCCGCCTTCGTGGCCGTGCCCCTCCTCGCCCTCACCGTCGCCTGCGGCGACGACACCACCGGGACCAGGAGCCACGACGCCGTCGCCGATGTGCCGTCCCCGAAGAGCGAGCCCTCCGAGGCCGCGGGCGCGCCGAACACCCCGAGCGCGAAGCCCGCCGGCAAGAGCGCCTACTACGACGCCCAGGTCACGTTCGTCCAGTGCATGCGCGCCAAGGGCGGCTACAAGGACTTCCCCGACCCCAAGCTGAGCGGCCATCTCGACTGGGAGAAGGTCAACGAGATCGGCTCCCAGCCCGGCCGCAACGAGGGCATCAAGGCCGGGAAGAACAACGTCTGCGTGGACGAGCTCAGGGCGGCCCTGGCGGTCGAACCCAAGCGCGACCAGCAGAAGTCCTACGAATCGATGCTCGCGCACGCCCAGTGCATGCGGGACAACGGCATCAGCCGGTTCACCAACCCGGTGATGTCCGGGGGCAACGCGGTGCCCGGCGGCGACCCGAACCCGGCCTCCCCGGTCTACGACCCCGACTCGCCCGCCTACAAGGAGGCCCGGGCGGCGTGCAAGTCGAAGCTCCTCGACGGTCTGGACGGCATGCAGTGAAGCGCCGCACCCCCTACGTCGCGCTCGGCGCGGTGACGGTCGCGGCGGTGGTCGCCGTCGGCCTCTCCGGAGGCCTTCCGTTCCTCGGGAACGGCGACGACGCGAACGCCTCCGGCCGGGGCGACGGCCTCCCGCCCGCGACGGCCGCCGTCGTCCGCACCGACCTCGTCCTCTCCAGGACCGTCGACGGCAGGATCGACTTCGCCCAGCGCCGTGCCGTCAAGGCCGCCGTGGAGGGCACCGTCACGGTGGCGGCAGCCGAGGGGAGGACCGTGACGCGAGGAGAGGCCCTGTACGAGCTGAACGACAAACCGGTCACGCTCCTCTACGGGCCGGTTCCGGCGTTCCGCGAGATGAAGGCGGGCGACCGGGGCAGCGATGTCCTCCAACTGGAGCGGAATCTCCGGGACCTGGGTTACGGGGCCGGGCTGTACGTCGACACGGAGTACGGCAAGGACACCGAGTCCGCCGTCAAGCGGTGGCAGAAACACCTCAACCGCGAGACCACGGGCAGGGTCGGCCGGGGCGACGTCGTCTTCCAGCCCGACCGGGTCAAGGTGGTCTCCGCCGACGCGGCCCTCGCCGACCAGGTCGGCCCGGACGGGCCCGTCCTGACGATCGCCTCCACCAAGCCGGTCGTCCGGGCCCGCCTGGACCAGGCCGACGGTGCGCTCACCGCACGCGGCACGAAGGTGGAGGTGGCCCTGCCCAGCGGGAAGACCGTGCCCGGGAAGGTCGCCGGGACGGTACGTCCGGAGGAGGGCGGCGCCGCCGAGGCCGAGAGCCAGGAGGGCATCACCGTCGAGGTCGCCCTCGACGGCGGCCCCGGCGCGGCTGCCGGCGAGGACGCCGAGGCGGCGGCGAGCGTGACGTTCGTCAGCGAGGCCCGCAAGGGGGTCCTCGCGGTGCCGGTCGAGGCGGTGGTGGCGCTGCGCGGCGAGAACGGGGGGTACGGGCTCCAGATCGTCCGGGGCGAGACCTCCTCGATGGTCCGGGTGGAGACGGGCATGACGGCCGACGGGCAGATCGAGGTCAGCGGCGCGGAGCTGCGCGAGGGCATGAAGGTGGGGGTGGCGAAACCATGACACCGTCCTCCTCGCCCTCCTCATCCCCCTCGCCCTCGTCGCCCTCCCCGTCGTCCTCGCCCTCCTCCCGGGGCCTTGAGACCGGCCCGGCCCCCTCTGCTCCCCTCACCCCCGTCGTCGAACTCCGGAACGCCACGAAGTCGTACCCCGGCGGCGTCCACGCCCTGTGCGCCGTGAACCTCACGGTCCACGAGGGCGAACTCCTCGCGGTGGTCGGCCCGTCCGGCTCCGGCAAGTCCACGATGCTCAACGTCATGGGCACCCTGGACCGGCCCACCACGGGTACGGTCCGGGTCGCCGGACACGACGTCTCCGCGCTCTCCGACGCCCGTCTCTCCGCCCTGCGCGCCCGCCACATCGGCTTCGTGTTCCAGCACTTCCACCTGGCGGCGGGGCGCGACGCGGTGGACAACGTCGCCGACGGCCTGCTGTACACCGGCCTCCGCTCCCGGGAACGGCGCAGCCGGGCGCGCGAGGCGCTGGCCCGCGTACGCCTGGACCACCGGTCCTCGCACACCCCGAACGAGCTGTCCGGCGGCGAGAAGCAGCGCGTGGCCATCGCCCGCGCCCTGGTGGGAGAGCCCCGGCTCGTGCTGGCGGACGAGCCGACCGGGGCGCTGGACACCGCGTCCGGCGAGATCGTCATGGAGCTGCTGCACGAGCTGAACGCGTCCGGCACCACGGTCTGCGTGATCACCCACGACCACGGCATCGCGGCGTCGCTGCCGCGCCGGGTCCGCTTCAGGGACGGCGAGATCGTGGCGGACGAACGCTCCACCGCACCCTTCCCCCGTACGCCGGACGCACGCTCCACCGCGCCCCTTCCCCGTACGGAGGCCGGCGCATGACCGATCCCCACGGCCTCCGGCCCGCCCGCCTCTCCCCCCGGGACGTCCTGCGGGTAGGCGCGGTCGGACTGCGGGCGCGCCGGGCCCGGGTGGTGCTCTCGGCGCTCGGCATCGCCATCGGCATCGCGACGATGGTCGCGGTCGTCGGCCTGTCCGAGTCGAGCCGCGCCGACCTGATGTCCCGGCTCGACCGTCTCGGCACCAACCTCCTCACCGCCGAGGCGGGCGAGGACCCGCTCGGGGGCACGGTCGAGCTGCCGAAGAACGCGGTGGCGATGGTCGAGCGGATCGGCCCGGTGCGCCACGCCACGGCCACCGCCGAGGTCGACGCCCGCATCCGCCGCAGCGACGTCGTCCCCGAGGAGCGCACGGCCGGGGTCACCACGCAGGCGGCCCGGACCGACCTGCTCGCCACGCTCGGCGGCAAGGTGGCCCGGGGCACCTGGCTGACCCCGGCAGGCGAGCGCCTGCCCACGGCCGTCCTGGGCACGGTGGCGGCGGACCGCCTCGGCATCACCCGCCCCGGCGAGACGATCATGCTGAACGACACCCGGGTGGCCGTCGTCGGGATCCTCGAACCCGTCGAGCTGGTCCCGACCCTGGACCGGGTGGCCCTGATCGGATTCCCGGCCGCGAAACGCTACTTCGGCTTCGACGGCCGCCCCACCACGATCTTCGAGCGCTCCACGGACGCCTCGGTGGAGGACGTACGGGCGGTGCTGGCCCGCACGGTCAGCCCCGGCAACGAGGCCAACGTCCGGGTCTCGCGCCCTTCGGACGCGCTGGCCGCCCGCGCCGCCGCCGACAAGGGGCTGACGGCCCTGATGCTCGGGCTCGGCGCGGTGGCCCTCCTGGTCGGCGGGGTGGGCGTCGCCAACACGATGGTGATCTCCGTGCTGGAGCGCCGCCAGGAGATCGGCCTGCGCCGCGCGCTGGGGGCGACGCGCAACGCGATCCGGCTCCAGTTCCTGACCGAGTCGCTGCTCCTGTCCTCGCTGGGCGGTGTCGCGGGCGCGTTGCTGGGCTCGGCGGCCACGTACGGGTTCGCGCGGGCGCAGGGGTGGACGGCGGTGGTCCCGCCCTGGTCCCTGGCGGGCGGCCTGGCCGCGACCCTGCTGATCGGCGTGGTCGCGGGCCTCTACCCGGCGATCCGCGCCTCCCACCTGCACCCGACGGTGGCACTGAACGCGACCTGAGGAGGACGGGCCTGAGGAAGCCGGGCCTGAGGAGGACGAGGCCGAGCCTGAGGAGGACAGGCCTGAGGAGGACAGGCAGCGTCAGGGGCTGACCCGCTCGATGCCTCGACGCTCGGCGATCTTCGCCACGGTCAGGCAGTACAGCGGGGCGAAGACGAGTTCGAGGACCAGGGCCTGCCAGGGGGCGTCGGCGGCGGTGCTGGTGTCGTCGAGTTCCCCGAAGCCCGCCGCGAGGCCGAAGGCCAGCACGTTGTTGGCGACGTGCAGGACGATCACCGCTTCGAGACCGCCGGTGCGGATCACCAGCCAGCCCCACCACAGCGCCGAGTAGAAGAGCAGGAGGAAGCCGGAGAGCTCGCCGAACCCGTGGGCCAGGGCGAACAGAAGGGACGCCAGGACGACCGCGGGCCAGGGCGAGCGCACGACCCGGCCGATCACCTGGACCAGCCAGCCCCGGAAGACGTACTCCTCGGCGGCGGCCTGGAACGGGACGAGCGCCAGCACCACGGCCAGGCTCAGCAGAAAGTAGGGCCAGCCCGGGAAGCCCGCACCGGACTCCGTGAGCGGTTCCGCGTCCCAGGTCCAGGCGATCAGCAGGCCGATCTGCACGGCGATCAGCGGGAAGCCCACGGCCGCGCAGCGCCCGAGCCAGCCCCAGCGCAGCCGCCCGACGACGGAGGACACGGTCCCGGCGGGCCGCCGGCCGAGACCGCGGGCCACCCACAGGACGATGGGTATGCCGACCGCGATGCCGACGAGCGAGACCACCAGTTCGGCGACCGGGTCCTCGAAGAAGAGTTCGCTGTCGGCGTCCGAGGGCCCGGCGTCCAGCACCTCGGCGATGATCGCGCCGGCCACACCGACCGCCAGCACGCCCACCACTACCAGCGCGAGGGCTGTCAGCAGCTCGCCCAGCCACCCGAACCGCCCGCCCTGCCCGTTGCGCCCCTGCTCGTCGTAGCGGGAGCCCGAGGGCGCACGCACCGGCCCGGTCGGCGGGCGGCTCCACTCCGGGGGCCGGTCCCAGCCCTGCCACGCGGGATCGGCCGGGCGGGGCGGTTCGGCGGAGGACGGCGGGTCCCAGGGGGACGAGGACGGAGGCGGTGGCGTGTCAGAAGAAGGGGGGTTCACACCAGCGATCTTCGGCGCGCACGGCGCACGAGGTCAACGCGGATGCCCGGCGGAGCGGACCCGCGCCGGGGCGGGCCGGGACGGGCCGGACCGGGACGAACAGCACGACGGCGCGACGAACCCGCGTACGGCGAAGCGGAACCGTGGTGTCGGCCAGGCGGAACCGCGGGGCGGGCCCGGCGGCTGTCCTGCGGCCCGAACAACCCTCCGGTGCAACGGTATTGCTATGGCAGACTGCGTCGACTGAATGGTCCACACCACGTGTATCTGGAGTTCGGTATGACGGCACAGGCGCCTCACCCCCCGATAGACACCAGCAAGCCCCACTCGGCCCGGGTCTACGACGCGCTGCTCGGCGGCAAGGACAACTATCCGGTGGACCAGCAGGTGGCGGAGCTCCTGCCCATCGAGGCGAAGGTCGGCGCCCGGCAGCAGCGCTCCTTCATGAACCGCGCGACGGCCTGGCTGGCGGGCGAGGGCGTGACGCAGTTCCTGGACATCGGGACGGGCATTCCCACCGCGCCGAACCTGCACCAGACCGCCCAGGAGATCCGCCCCTCCGCCCGGGTCGTCTACTGCGACAACGACCCCATCGTCCTGCGCCACGCGGAAGCGCTGCTGGTCAGCCGCCCGGAGGGCGTGACGGACTACGTCCACGCCGACGTCCGCGAGCCCGCGATCATCCTCGACGCGGCACGCGAGACCCTGGACTTCGACCGCCCGATAGCCCTGTCGCTGCTCGGCCTGCTCCACTTCCTCCCGGACGCCGAGGACCCGATCGGCATCGTCCGTACGTTCACGAGCGCGATGGCGCCCGGCAGTTACGTCGTGCTGTCCCACGGCGCGTCCGACGTGAACGAGGAGATCGGGCAGCAGAGCGAGGACGAGTACAAGAAGGGCGGCATCCAGCTGGCCCTGCGGAGCCGCGAGGAGTTCGCGCGGTTCTTCGAGGGCCTGGAGATCGCAGCCCCCGGCCTGGTGAGGGCCCCGGAGTGGTTCAACGGAACGCCCGCGCCCACGCAGGAGTTCAGCGGCATCTACGTGGCCGTGGCCCGGGTTCCGTAACCGGAAGCCTCCTCGGCACACGTGACGCCCCCGTTCGCGGCGGCCTCGGCGGCCTCGGCGGCGAGCTCCCGCCAGGACGGCCTCGGGGGTGCGGGGTCGGCCTCGGCACGGGCCATCAGGTCGGCCCAGTAGGCGCGTTGCTGCTCGCGGTGGCAGGGTCCGCAGGTGGTGACCCACGACTCGTGCGGCCGGAACATGTGCTCCTCGCCGGGCCCGTCGCAGGCGAGGAGCGGCAGCGACAGGGGCCGGGGCAAGGGGGACGGCGGAGACGGGGACGGAGACGGAGACGGAGAGAACTCCGCCGCACTCTCCGGGTGCGGGGGCAGCTTCTCCACGAGCCGGTTCTTCAGGAACCCGAAGGCCGAACGCACCCCTTCCTCAGGCAGCGCGCTGCTCAGCGCCAGCCGCAGGTCTCCGGCGCTGACACCCCGGCGCAGCCACTCGGCGGCGAGGGCGGCGAGCTTGCGGGCCTCACGCACCCCGAGCGAGAGCTCACGCGTACGGTGCCGCAGGGAGAGCAATACGCGCTCGGCAAGAAGAACTTCAGCCTGGTCCTGTTCCTGTTCCTGGTCCTGATCCTGGTCCTGATCCTGGTCCTGATCCTGGTCCTGGTCCTGAACCCGCGACTCGCCTTCCGCCTCCACGGCCGCTTCGGTGGGCGGGTGGGAAGAGTTCTCGCCCTGTTCTTCGTCTGCGGGTAAGAGACCACCGACCCTCCGGCCCGTCGGCTCACCGACCGTCGGAGAGTGCGCACTCGGAGCGGGCCACGCGTCCGGGGCGGCGCAAGCGCCCACGTTCTCGTACCCGTCGGCGGGGACACCGGCGCGGAGGCGGGCGGCCTGGTCGTCCGTCAGCGGCTCGTTGCTGAACACCTGGACGGTTCGCCATCGCCCTCCGGCGACGCTCTCGCGGCGCTCGTGGACGTACCCGTGCGACACAAGGTCGGCCTTGGCCTTCTGGTAGGCGCGACCGGTCATACGGAGAGCGCGGGCGTGCTCGCCCAGCGCCTTGTCGCGGAGCTCTTCGGGCAGCCCCTGGACGTAGAGGACCAGGACTTTCGCGTCGCTGCCGATACGCGGATGGCGCACGAGGCTGTTGGGGGCCTTCGTATAGCCCCGAGGGGGCGGGATAACATGCGAAAGCATCGCGGGTGGACTCCTGATCCACTAGTGGTGAAGGCCCTCGGGTAGGTGCTGTTACACCCCCGGGGGCCGCTCCATGCGCTGCTCAACCGGAGCGCACGGAGCGTGATGACACGATCACCGTACCGCAGGGAGTGACACACTCCGTACTCTCCGCTGTCATCGCGCACTAGATGTACATCTGCTACATTTCTCACATGAGTGAGCCCGTGACCGAATCCATGGCAGAGGTACGCAAGCATCTCGCGGACGTCATCGACCGCGCCCGCCGTGACGAGACGCCCACGATCATCACCCGCCGAGGCAAGAGCGAAGCCGTCATTGTGGACATCGACGAGTACCGACGCCTGTGCGAGGCCGCCGAGCGCTACGAGGACGAATGGCTCAACCGACTCGCGGACGAGGCCACTGCCGAGGGAACCGACGGATCCGTATCCCTCGAAGAGATGGCCGCACTCCTCCGGTCGGCCAACTGACCCATGGGCTACGTCACGCGATTCACGGCCCACGCACAACGCGACCTCCTCAAGATCCCCCTGCCGGAAGCCCGACGTGTCCTCGGCCGTCTGGCAGACCTCCAGAAGGCCTTGGATGGGGGAGACCTCGCCGCATTCGACGTCAAGCCGCTCCAGGGCCACGAGGCGCGATGGCGTCTCCGAGTAGGTGACTACCGTGCCGTCTACACCGTGGAAGGCAACCGGCTTATCGTCTGGGTGCTCGCCGTCGGCCATCGGCGCGAGATCTACCGATCTCTCTGAGCCCGCTGGCCGGGCCCGCCCACCCGGCCGGACACCGGGCCGGAGCAAAGCCGTGCCGTGCTCTGCCGTGGTGACCAAATCGTTGCCGCCCCGCGCACAACCGCGCACCCCCCTCCCGGGTCTCCAGGTCAGCCGCGAGGAAAACCTCGGGCAGGCGCGCCCGCGCGCGCGGCCCCGGGCGGCTGGGGAGAGGACGGGTTCGACATGAAGAGAGCAACGCGGAGAGCGGCGGTGGCCTGCACGGCGGCGGCCGTGCTCGCCGGGGTGGCGGCGGTTCCGGCCGGGGCTGCGGAGGGCGGGGTCGCCTTCTCCCGGGTCACGGTGAACGGCGGGAAGCCGATCGTGATCGGGGTCAAGGAGGAGGTCGAGGTGTACGCGACCTTCCGGATGACGACCAAGCTCAAGTACAGGCACGGGCCGACGGTGTTCCCCTACCGGGGAAAGCTGAGCAACATGGACACGATGCACAGCGCGATCATCGGCAGCGACTGCAAGGTCGTGAACAAGGCCAAGGGAACGTGCGACTTCGAGAACTGGGTGTACATCGACCCGCGGCACACCGACTTCGGGAACGAGGACGCCGGCACCTGGCGGACCGCCGCGCGGCTCTTCCTCCCCAAGGACTCCCAGGACATCGACGACGAGAACCACTCCGTGCAGTTGAAGCGGGCCACCCGTGTCACGGTCAACGCCTCGCCGGAGCCGGTCGCGAAGGGGAAGACGCTCACCGTGACCGGAAAGGTCACCCGGGCGAACTGGGACACCCACACGTACCAGGGGTACGGAGGCCGCTCGGTGAGCCTCCAGTTCAAGGCGGCGGGCTCCTCCTCGTACAAGACGGTCAAGAAGGCGACGTCGAGCAGGACGGGCGCGCTCACGACCACGGTGAAGGCCACAACGGCCGGGACGTGGCGGTGGACGTACTACGGCAACACGACGTCCGGCGCGAGCTCGTCGTCCGGGGACCGGGTCGTCCTCCGGTAGGCACATGTCGACGGACACGGGCGGAGGAGCGCGGATTGCGGAAGCGTTCCTCCGGTGAACTCGCTGGCCCGGGCGGGTGATCGCGGCCTCCCGGGCTACGCGAGGGCGGTGCGCGGCCGGTAGAACGCGCTGGTGATCAAGAACCTCGCGCGCGGTCTCGGCGCGCTCGCCCTCGCCCTCGTACCTCTTCTCCCGTCCCCCGCCACTCCAGCAGCGCAGGCCGCTCCGGCGGCGGAGGTGACGACCCTGTCCGACGCGGTCGGTTTGCTGAAGGTCAACGAGGAGAACCGCACCGACCACACCTCTTCGTCCTTCCGGCACTGGAACGCGGGTGAGGACACGACGGACGGGTGCGACACCCGCGCCGAGGTCCTCCTCGCCGAAGCGGTCGTCGCACCCACCGTGGAGCCCGGCTGCAAGCTGACCGGCGGCAGGTGGACGTCCTACTTCGACGGCCAGGAGGTCACCGGCACCGGCTCCCTGGACGTGGCCCACCTGGTCGCGCTCGCCGAGGCGTGGGATTCCGGCGCCTCCGCCTGGACCGCGGGCCGGCGGGAGGCCTACGCGAACGACCAGGGTGCGGACGTCTCCCTGGTCGCGGTCACCTCGCGCACCAACCGCCAGAAGGCGGACAAGGACCCGGCGGACTGGATGCCGCCGTCCCCGCAAGCCCAGTGCCGGTACGCGGGGGAATGGGTGTCGACCAAGCTCCGCTGGCAGCTCACCGTGGACGACCGCGAGCTGGAAGCGCTGAAGGTGTACGCGGAGGGGCCCTGCGAAGACATCATCGTCCACTACACTCCGACCGCCTGATCCACCCGGGAGTGAGCGGGACACGCCGGGCCCCGCTCACTCCCTCACGGCGCACCCCGGTCAAGAGGCCGGACCCACCACGACAGTGGCGGGCCCGGCGCCCTGCGTCCTGCGTCCCGCGTCCTGCGTCCCGCACGACAGCGAGCGGTGGCCAGGGCCGATCCGGCGGATCATGCAGCTGGGCCGAGGGTGGCTGTGTCCGCTGAGGAAATCCGGTGGACCGGCCCGAATAGATCATGCGACGGTCCTGGCATGTCGAGCGTGATCGAGTTGTCAGAGTCCTTCGGGTCGTTCGAGTCGTTCGAGTCCTTCGACGGGACCGCTATCAGCTGGCGGCAGCTCGGCTCCGGGGCGCCGGTTGTCATGGTCCACGGTTCCGGCGGTGGCTTGCACTCCTGGCAGCCGGTGGCCGAAGAACTCCACGACCGGTTCGAGCTGTGGATGCCGGCCCGGCGCGGGTACGCCCCGAGCGGGCCAGGTCGATCACCGAAGCGTTTCACCGACGAGGTGGGGGACCTTGAGGCCCTGATCGACAAGATCGGCCGCCCCGTGCACCTGGTCGGCATGTCCTATGGCGCCACCGTCGCCCTGCACGCCGCCGCAGCTGGGTTGCCGGTTCGCTCCCTGGTGCTGTGGGAGCCCCCGCTGTACGCAGCAGGCGCGGAACTGAACACCGTACTGGCCGAGTTCGAGGACCTGACCGCTCACGGCGACCGGCGGCGGGCCGATCGACAGTCGGAGCGCTGTGTTCCATGGGCTTCACGCGCGGTCAGGGCGAGGGGGTGGGGTCCGGTACCGAGGTTTCGGCAGACCAGAAGTCGGAGCGGACGTTTGGGGTGGGAACCTCGCCCTCGTACGTACGGCCGTTCGCCGCCCGCTTGGGCCCGGCCACCTTCGACTTCTCCACACAAGGGCTGGTGACCTCGAAGAACGCCTGCCCCTTGTAACCGAACTTGACTTGGATACCAAAGCCGTCCGGGGACGTGGCGATGATCGTGGGCAAATCCTTGCTCGGATTCACCATATCGATCCGATAGTCGCTCGCCTTCCAGAAGCGCTCGACCACACCGAGGAAGTTGCCTCGACGCTGTTCGGAGACGACCGTCATCACAGTCCAGTAGCGAGTCACATCGCAACTACCGGTAGTCGTCGTGTAATGGACCCATTCGATTTCCGGCTTGATCTCCCCGACTGTCGCGTAGAACATTCCGTCGGCACGCTCCGCCGCCCCCTGCATATCCATGCCTGCCACTGCCCCTTTGCCGTCCTTGGTGCCGCCCAACAGCCCGCACCCGGCGAGCAGCGCGCTGGCCACAACCACCGCACAAATCAGGCGAGCGGTCCCCGTGATGTGCCTCATCGATGCTTCTCCCTCACAATTTCCTCAGGACGTCCGCCGACGATATTGGCAATGTTGTCCGCCGACTTCTGATCCTTATCCGAGTCGAAATACTGGGAGTGAGCATCGAACTTTCCGGCCTCAAGGACCATCCTGGGTCCGTCGTGGACCTCGAAGCGCTGCGCTCCGAAGGCCCCACTCGCCGGATCCTTGCCGAAGTACAGGTCGTCGTTGCCGACGTCGAAGAGGTCATTGGCTCTCCTGGCCCCCTCCGGGCCTCCAAGCACCAAGGCAGGCCCCGCAGCGAGCGCGGACTCCCCCTTCGTGGGCAGGTGGGTGACCGGATCGTTGTCAGCTGCGCCCACGAACACATGGTCCTTGCCCACGCCGAGTTCCGTCGCCCCCTGCGCGTCCACGCCAGGGCTGCCGAGCAGGATCACATCATCGACGCCCGGAATCCCGCCGGACTCCTTGGCGGCCGTGCCCACGGTGAGCGAGCCATAGGAATGCCCGATCGCCGTCACGTGCGGGTCCTCGTTCGCGTTCGTCGCCGAAAGGCCCGCCATGAACTCGTTGTACGCCGGGGCGCCCCGTTGCGCATCGCCCTTCGTCATCACGTCCACGTTCTGCGGGGCGTCGTAGCCAAGCCAGATGATCGAGGCAGTGGACCGGTCCACTTTCCGGGCACCGATGGCCGTGTCATGGGCCCGCTTCATCGTGTCCTCAACGAAGTCGCCGTCGAGCTTGGTGCCGAGACCGGGGACGTACGCAGCGACGTGCCTGGAGGCATCGGGGTTCCCGTACGAGACGATCGCCCGTCCGTTGCCCTCATCTCCGACGCCCAGGAGGAACATCGGCGGTTGGCTCGACTCGCCGAGCTTGTCCTGAATCATGCGGAGGGCGTCGAGCTTGGTCTTGGCGTCGTCGCCGCTCTGGCGCGCCATCTCGTCGATGAGGACCGGCAGGTAGTTCCGGTTCGCCTCGTCGCGGACGACCGCCGGGATACCGTCCAGGCCGCCGATCAGGTCCGGTGCGATCTTCAGGTACTCCTGGCGCTGTTCCTCGGCCAGGCCGTCCCACCACTTCTTGCGCTCGGCCGGGCTCTTGTCCTCCGGAACGCTTTCGGCGAGGTGCATGCCAGCGGTGGAGCGGACGTCGGCGGTGTCCCTGAACACGTCCTCCAGTGTGGCCGCGGTGACATCGAGGCCCTTTTCCGCCCTCAGACCGTTGAGGGTCTTCGCGTACCGTGCATCGATCTCCCGCGCGGACCGTACGGCTCGGGCGATGCGGTCGGCCACGTCCTGGGCCTTCTCCGCGTTCGGGTTGACCGGGCTGAAGCCTGCGTAGCCCGGATACAGCGGCTGCCGGCCGGGCGCGACGAGGCCCGGCGGTTCCAGTGGGAGACGGGAGCTGCCCGTCGCCGAACTACCGCCCGGGGCCTCCTGCTTCTTCCCCGTCAGGTCGTCGACCTTGACGGCCGGATAGCTGACGGAGCCGTCCTCGTGAACCGTGAAGTTCAGCGATGCCGCGTCCTCCAGCGCCTGCTTCAACTGGTTCTGGGGGTCGGTCAGATCGCCGGCGAGGCCGTTGAGCGCTGTGCGGACCAGGCCGCACTCGGTCTGCACGTACTGGAAGTTGCGACTGAGTCGCCGCAGCCTGCCGAGGGCCGCCTCGGCCGAATCGCTCTCCTGGGTCTCGCGGAGCTTCGCGGACATCGCGCGGTCGACCTGGGCACGGTCGGAGCCCGAACGCGCCGATACCTCGTGCCACTTGTCGCCCGCCTGCGTGAACTCGGAGGTCTTGAGGTCACGCAGCATCTGCCAGGTGAGGGATCCGGTCATCGCTTCTCATCCGCCTTGCCGGGGACCTGGACACCCTCGAAGGACGACTTGGTCCCGGTCTCCGACTCCCCCATCTCCTTGGCGACCGTCAGCAGGTTCCCCTTGAGCTGCTCGCACTCGTCCCGCACCGCCTGAAGGCGCTCCTCCCAGGACGTCAGCACGCTCTTGAGAGCCGCGACGGACCTGAGGCCGGCGGCTCCCGCCTCGACGCCCTCGTGGCCGCGACCGAGAACCGACCTGCTCGTCCCCGCTCTGGTCCGTAAGTCGCCGGCGGTGCCGGAAGCACTGGTCCAAGGTCCTTTGCTGTACGTGAGGCGCCCTGTTCCGCCCGGTCCTGCCCCGGCGTCGTTGGACGCCGAGGCGAGCCGCATCGCGTGCCCGTCGCCGGCCGGTCCGAACAGCTCCTGCCAACGCTCCGAATCGGACATGACGTTCCCCCGTCTGCCTGCGTTCCCGTTCTTCGCCTCGCGAGGCTAGCGCAGGCAAAGCACACGTACGCGATCGGGAACGAGTTCAGGACAGGGAAATGGCTGAACAAACGTGCTGCTAGCGCGCTGATGCTTGCTTGTGCACCGGCCGGAGAGCGGGCGCGGTCCTGCCTCGCAGCGGACGAGAGACACCGCCCACCGTCCCGCAGGGCCGGGTCATGCGCCGGCCGGCCGGACGAACGACGGCCACCGGTCGGCGGCCCACTCCGGCCAGCCCGCCCATCCGGAAGGCGGGGCGGAAGCCGCGCGGCCGTCCCGTTCCGCCGGGTCGGGCTCCTCGAAGTGCTCCCGCCCGTGCAGGAGGTCGGCCTCGGTGAGCGGGTAGGTCTCCCGGGCGGCGGTCGCCCAGCGGTGGGCGATCCGGGCGCGCTGGGTCTCGTTGTCGACGGGCAGGTAGACCATGCGGAATCGCGCGCCCTCCGCCTCCGCCAGCCAGCGGATCGCGGACCGTTCGTCGCGGGACCAGCAGCCGTAGTCCACGACCACGTCGGTGCCCAGTCTGACCGCGTCCAGGGCGAGCCAGAGCATCCGCCCCTCCAGCACGTCGCGCGTCGCCCCGTCCGGCTCCGCCTCGCCGAACAGGGGGAGCAGCCACTCGTCGGGGGTCAGGCGCAGCGCGCCGTGCTCCTCGGCGAGCTGCCTGGCGCGTGTGGTCTTTCCGGCCCCTGGCAGGCCGACCATCAGGAACAAGGTGGTCACGCCTGGATCGTGTCAGGAAGTCCGGGCGGACGCCTACAGCGTTTGTCCGGATGGTCAACTGTCCGGCTCGTCGGCTCGTCGGCTCGTCGCCGGGTGGAGGGGCAGGCGAGACCCGCGGCCACCGGACCGCGGGCGGCCCACCACGTGGTGGGCCGCCCGCAGCCTGGTCCGGCCTGGTCCGAACGAAGGACCCTAGTCCCGGACGGTCGTACGGCGTCGGCGCATCCACCACACCAGGGCCCCGCCCGCCGCCGCGAGCGCGGCGGCGATGCCGACGAAGAGGCCGACGGGAGTGCCGCTGCCGGTGTCGGCGAGGTCGCCGTCGGGGTCCGGCCTGTTGCCGGGCGGGGACGGTGTGCCGTCGTCACCGGGGGTGGTGGGGTCCGGGGCCGGGGACGACGGCGGGTCGGACGGCTTGCCGGTGTCCGACGGGGTCGGCGTGGGCTTGGGGTCGCCGCCCGGGTCCTCGCCGCTCCCTCCGTCCGCCGGGCCCGCTCCGAGGTAGACGGTGTCGAGGTCCCGGTAGGAGGCGTCGTCGGACTTACGGGAGTTGACCACGGTGTTGTCGAGGTCCCGGTTCTCCGCGGCGAACTGGGCCTTGGGGATGTTCCGCTTCGGCTGCCGGGAGAAGTCGACGCCGCCGACTCCCTGGTTGTAGACCTTGCCGCCGTACTTCAGCTCGAACCACTCGATCCCCTTCTTGATCGAGTCCATGTAGCGGTTCCAGACCTGCTCACGGGTCCAGTCCTGGTGGGGTGCGTGCAGCGGCCACGCCGTGACGTCGTCGCTGTTGATGATGGAGCGGAAGTCCGTCGCCGTCCTGGCGTCCTGCTGGCGGATGTACTCGGCGGCGACGCGAGCGGTGTACACGGCCCGCAGGTCGGCGTAGTCGCGGTCGGTGTTGACGCGCTCCTCCACGAGCGGCATCACGTTCGTGGCGATGGACTGCTCGATCGCCTTCTTCTCCGCGTCGGACAGGTCCTCGCACTCGGTGGAGCCGGGGACGGTGTAGTCCACGTCGAGCCACTGCGTGCTGACCTTGAGGGGCGCGTCGAGGATGTAGATCCCGCCGTTCTCCTCACGGACCTGGGCGGGCTTCGGCTCGATCCACATGCGTACGCCCGGGAAGCACGGCATCCCGTTGCGGCGCGGCGCCGTGTCCCAGTACCGCTTGGCCCCGGGGTGCTTGTCCGGGTTCACGGCCTCGCTGAAGTCGTGCTTCATCTCCAGGTCGGCCTCCAGGAGGACGCGGCCGGCGTCGGTCTTGCCGAACTTCGCGTCCATGACCTTGTTCGGCTGGTCCGGATTCAGGTTCACCCAGAACTTGTCGGGCGTGAGCGCCAGCCAGGTGAACAGGGCGTCGGAGGAGAGCTGCATCCGGACCTCGCCGCCGAAGCCGGGGTTGTTGTCCGGGTCGGGCATCTGGTCGGACTTCATCGAGTACGACATGCCCTTGCCCTTGCCGAGCCCGCCGACGTAACGGAGTTCGAGGGTGGTGAAGTCGACGCCGCCCGGTCCGCCCCTGGGGAGGGTTCCCCTGGTGTCGAGACGGTTGGCGTCCCGCTGGAAGCGCCTGGCTTCCTCCAGGGTCCTGCCGGAGGACAGGGCGCGCTCGTTGGCGGGGCCGCGGGTGCCGCAGGTGCCGGCGCCGGCCGCCATCTGGCGGGTGCCGGTCTGGCAGGCGGGGGCGAACCAGCGCTGGTGGTCGGAGTACCCGCGGATCGGCGTGGTCCTGGGGACCGGGTTGTACAGCCGCTGGTTGCCCCGGACCTGGCCGGTCTTCCCGTTGCGCATGTTCCGCACATCGCGCTCCAGGTCGGCGATGTGCTGGGCCTGCCCCTTGCTGAACTTCTTCGCGCCGGTGTAGCGGAAGGTGTGGTCCGGCATCGACCGGGCCACGACGCGGTCGTTCGCGAGCTGCTTCGTCGTCAGCTTCGAGTTCGACTTGAACTCGTTGAACTCCTTCTTCACCGTGTTGTAGGCGTCGTACCTGCGCTCGCCGACCTTCTGACCGTCCTGGTCGAACAGCTCGACGGTGACCTCGCACAGCCAGTCCGGGCCGACCAGCTTGTAGTCGCGGACCAGTTGCCGCTCGAAGCCGGAACCCTTGTGGTTGTTGACCTGGTTGCGGATGTACCGCTTGTCGAACCAGTGCTTGAAGGCCAGACCCTCCTTGTTCGCGAAGTAGCGGGCGTAGATCTCCATCGCACGGTCGGCGGGCTTCTTCGACGCGTCGGCGATCTTCTTCCAGGCGGCGACGTTCTTGTCCGGGTCCCCGGGCACCTGGGAGAGGGCCTTCTGCTTCTCGGCGGCCGTCGGGGCCTGCAGCCCGTCGTACGCCTGCCCGGGAAGGTCGAACTCGAAGTTCTTCGGGAGGGCCCTGTCCTTGTAGATCGGGCCGGTGAGGTCGTCGGGGAACCCGGAGTTCGCCGGGGTCCTCGGCTCGGCCTTGAGGCCGTTGCGGACATCGCAGCGCTTGCCCGAGCCGGGCTTCAGCTTCGCGGTGACGGGCGGACCGGCCGCCTGGGCGGTCTCGACGGCGGGCAGACCGGTCACGGTGACAGCGGCGGCAAGGCCGACAGCAGCCGTGAAACGGGCCGCGAACCGCCACCGGGACGGT
Organism: Streptomyces sp. NBC_01116; assembly: GCF_041435495.1. Taxonomy (NCBI): domain Bacteria; kingdom Bacillati; phylum Actinomycetota; class Actinomycetes; order Kitasatosporales; family Streptomycetaceae; genus Streptomyces; species Streptomyces sp. NBC_01116. The sequence goes on along the minus strand of NZ_CP108644.1, from coordinate 4,858,776 downwards.
ATACGGAACGTGTGATTCAAGGGCTCGTCTTTCCCTCTCGTGAGGGGCCTTGATGGGTCGTGGGCGGCGCGCCAGACCCCCGTGACATGTACGCGCCGCCCGAACACCATAGGCCTGGCGAGCCTCGCGGAAAGAAGGGATTCCCGGCGTGTCGCGGGCCCTGAACTTTCCTATGGAGTAAGCGAGTTCACATGAAGTACAGGGCCTCCATGTTCTGCACGGAATCCTCCGAATGCCTCACCCGGAACGCCGTGGTCTCCAGCTCCTCCCACCCCCAGGGGTCGGAGGGCCCGAGGGCCAGCCCGGCCAGCGGCGCCCAGGCGACCTCGTTCGCGGACTCGCGCAGGTCGACACCGGCGTTGTCGAGCTGCCAGCCCTTCAGTTCCAGGGAGGCGATCACGGCGCGCGGGTCGCCGGTGACGACGAACGGCTCGTCCCCGGGCCAGCCGGAGGCGTGGAACATCGCCCCGTCCGGCAGCCACACGAGGTCCTCGGTGTGCTCCATGCCGCCGTAGTAGGTGACCCGGCCCACGATCCGCGCGTCGGGGAACCGCTCACGCAGCGACGTGGCCGCCGACCGCAGCGGCTCGTCGTTGCCGTCGGTCGCGAACGCCGGAGTCACGATGCTGAGCATTCCGCCCCACGCGGCGGCGTGGACGACGCCCAGATCGGCACGCACGGACGACGGCAGCGGCGTCAGGGCGGAGCGCGGCCCGAGGTCTTCCAGCACCTCCTCGACGGCCTCGAACGACGCGGCGAACTCACGCGCCCGCTCCGGGTCCTGGGGCGGGAGGGCCCGGGCGTCGACGTCGAACGGCGGCTGCGCGACGGTGAGATGGCACAGTCCCATCGAACCGCGCAGGGTCCGGTCCGGAGCGGATGTCCAGTAGTCGGTGTCAGTCATGCGGGCCACGGTAGTGGCCCCGACTTCCGCCCCGCCGGGCCCGGTTCATGGCTCCCAGCAGAGGCGCGGAAGCTTCAGTCCTCCTCGCCCGGTCCGGTGGACCGCACCAGGGAGACGGGCTCCGTCTGCTGGTCGGACGCCGAGACACGGGTGGTGTGGCGGGTGAGGCGCAGCCCCATCGCGGTGAGCGCCTCGGTGTCGTACAGCGCGCACAGGAGCGCGGCGGCCGCCGGGAGCGGCAGTGGGCCGGCCGGGCAGATCCCGAGCAGGGCCGCCGCTTCGGGGTCGTCGAGTACGGCCTGTTCGGCGTGGGCGAGCACCTGACGGGGATCGTCGACGATGAGCTCGTCGATCTGGATCCGCTGGGCACGGACCCGCAGGTCGAGGGGGCGCTCCTGGGCGGGCCTCTGGACTCCGACGACGGCCCGGAGCTTCGGATGGGCGGGCCGGACCGGGTGGGGCGGACGGGTCAGGTCGGTCAGGTGGTTCATGCGGTGGGCTCCAGAGAACGGGCCGCCGGAACGACGGTGCGCGGAACGGCAGTGCACGGAACGGCCGGGGCGGGTTCGGGGTGGGGCTGGGCCGGGCTGGGCTGCTGCATAGGGGCGTGGGGGGCTGCGTGGGTGGGGTGTGGGGGGCTGCGGGTGGGGTGTGTGTGGGGGGCTGTGGGTGGGGGCGTTCGGGACTGCGTCGGGCACCGGTGGGGCAAGATCGTGCCGGTCTCTCCGAGTTGGCGTGTCGAGGAGTCGGACATGCTTACCTTGAGAGCGCCGTGCGGCCGTCGCAAGGTGCGCTGTGTGCACTGTGCGCAGACTGCGCGGAATGTCGGATAGATCGAGCCGGGGCAGGAGCGGGACCGGAGCGGGGAGGGGGAAGCCGTGGCGCGCGAGAGATCGGGGCGTACGGCGCGGCATCTGGTCCTGGTGGCCCGCCTGCGGCGGCTGCGGGAGGGCGCCGGCCTGTCCGTCCCCCAGGCCGCCACGCAGCTGGGCTGGCATCCCTCGACGCTGCGGCGGCTGGAGCAGGCGCAGACCTCCCTCGACGTGGGGCAGGTGTCCGCCCTGCTCGCCGCCTACGGGGCGGGCGCGGCCGAGACCGACGACATCATGGGGCGGCTCAACGCGGCCAACATGCCCGGCTGGTGGCATCCGTGGCGCGATGCGATGGCCCCCTGGCTGATGGACCTGATGAGCGTGGAGTCGGCGGCCGGCGTCGTACGCACCTGGGACCCGGCGCTGGTGCCGCCGCTGCTGCGGACCCCGGCGTACGCGATGGCCGTGGACGAGATCGGGTGCCCCGGCGGGGACGCCGCCGCGCGCCGGCGGCGGGCGGACTTCCTGGTCGAGCGTCAGAAGCGGCTCCAGGAGCAGCAGACCCGGCTCTGGGCGCTGCTCCCCGTCACCGCGCTGCGCGTCCGCGTGGGCGGCGACGAGGTGATGCGGGAGCAGCTCAGGACGATCCAACGGACGGCGGAGCGCGGGGATGTGACGGTGCAGCTGCACCCCGAGTACGCGCCCCCGCATCCCCTGACCGGTGTCCCGGCGCTGACCCTCTACCGGGTGGACGTCAGGGAGATCGCGGACCACGTGGTGCGGGAGGGCGGGCTCCCCGGCACGGCGGAGGTGTGGGACAGCCCCCACCCTGTGCAGACGTATCAAGGAATGCTGGACGTGTCGTGCGTGATGGCGATGCGGCCGGACCGAACAGGAGAGGTGTTGCAGGATGAGTACGACCGGAAATGGGCCTGAACTGCCCGCGCAGATCGACACGAGCGTCGCGCACTCCGCACGTGTCTGGAACTACTGGCTCGGCGGCAAGGACAACTTCCCGGCGGACCGGGCGGCGGGCGACGCCTACCGCGGGAAGTACCCGCTGATCGAGACGTTCGCGAAGGAGTCGCGGGACTTCCTGCGCCGCACGGTCACCCATCTCGCCCGGGACGCCGGAATCCGCCAGTTCCTCGACGTGGGCGCGGGGCTGCCGACCGCGAACAACACGCACGAGGTCGCCCAGCGGATAGCCCCGGACTCCCGGATCGTCTACGTCGACCACGACCCCCTGGTGCTGCTGCACGTCCACGCGCTGCTGACCAGCACCCCCGAGGGCGCCACCGCCTACGTGGAGGCGGACATGCGCGACACGGAGACCGTGCTCACCGGGGCCGCGAAGACCCTGGACCTGACCCGGCCCGTCGCCCTCGTGATCAGTGACGTCCTCGGGCACATCGTGGACTGGGACGACGCCCTGTCCCTGGTGCGCCGGCTGGTGGACCGGCTGCCCTCCGGCAGCTACCTCTCGCTCAGCCACTCCACCGCCTCCGACGACGCCCACCGCGCCGTCCAGGACGAGTACAACGCGAGCGGCGCGATCCCGTACATCTTCCGGGAGCCGGAGACCACGATCGCGTTCTTCGAGGGGCTGGAGATGGTGGAACCGGGCATGGTGTCCTGGCCGAACTGGCGGCCCGACGCGAACACCGGCACCACCACGGCACGGGCCGGGTGGGGCGCGGTCGCCCGCATTCCCTGAGCCGCCCTCCCCGACCCACGTCCACCACTGCCGCGCCGCGCACGGAACCTCCCCGCGCGCGGCGCGCACGGCCCGCAGAGGCTCACCCATGAGCAGCACCGGCACGACCGGCCACGAGGCCACCGGCCCGCGGGGTGCCCGGCACGGGCAGGAGACGGCGGACCGGCTGCTGCGGGCGGCGACGCGCTCCGGTGCGCAGCTGATCGCGGAGGCCGCGGACCTGGTCCGCGGCTGGGCGGTGCTGGCCGACCCCATCGCCGGCGCCGTCTACAGCACCCCCGCCGCCGCGGCCGCCGACGGCGTACACGCGGCCGCCGCCCCGCTGGAACACCCGCACTGCGCGCAGCGCCCGGCCGCCGGGGCCGTGCTCGTCCTGTCCCCGGCGCCCACCGTGCCCCCGGGGCTCACCGACCACGTCGCCACGACCACCGCGGCTCTCCTGGAGGTGCGCGGACAGCGGGCGGCGGAGCTGCGGGGCGAACAGATGCGGCTGCACACCACCCTCATCCGGCTGCTGCTCACCGGCCACACCGCCGCCGTCACCGAGACCCTCGGCGGGAGCAGGCTCACGCATGCCACGGTCTACCGGCTCTCCGGCGCCGACGTCCCCACCGCCCACGAAGTGCTCTGGCGGGCCGTACGCCCCTCACTCGCCCCGCACGCCGACGCCTGCACCCTGTTGGGCCGGACGGACGGCGAGCTGATCGTCACCGAGCTCCACCGCGGCGGTGACGACGGGCGGATCCTGCGCCTGGTCTCCCGCCTGAGCGAGCGGCACCACCTGCTCGCGGGCATGGCCGGGCCACTGCCGCTGGCCGAGATGCCCAGCGCCCACAGCGACGCCGCCGCCGCCCGGCACAGCGCGACCCCCGACCGCCGCATCGTCCCCGCCGGCTCCGTGGGCGCCTCCCGGCTCACCCATCTCCTGTCCCCCGCCCCGTACGCCCGGTGGGCGGGATCAGTACTGCGGCCGCTGCCCCCGGCCCACCACCACCTGCTCCTGGTGTGGCTCCGCACCGGCAGCAAGCCCCGCGCCGCCGCCGCGCTCGGCCTGTCGGCCGGTACGGTCCGGGCCCGGATACGCGACCTGTCGCGGCTGCTCGGCGCGGACCTGGAGGACGCCACCGTGCAGGCGCATCTGCTGCTCGCCCTCCGCGCTCCTGCTCCCGACCCCGAGACAGGCCGCCCCGGCAACCCCGGTGACCCCGGTGACCCCGGCGACAGCCGCAGCGGCCCCAGCGGCAGTCCGTCCGGTCCGTCCGATCCATCCGACCCGGACCGCCTGGACGCGCTGCCGGACGGTCTCCTGGACTCCGAGGCGGTCCGGGCCTGGGCCGTCGGCCTGGTCGGCGGACTGGAGCCGCATCTGCGGATCGCGCTGACCTGCTGGCTGCGCCACCGCGCCCGGACGGCCCCCGCCGCGGCCGAACTGCACGTCCACCGCACCACGCTGGCCGCCTGGCTCACCCAGTGCGCCGAGCAGCTCTCACGGAACCTCGCCGACGCCACCGTGCGCGCCGAGGTCCACCTCGCGCTGAGGACCACCCGGAACGGTCCCGACGACCCGGCGGCCCTCCCCCGGCGCGGCGGCCGCACCTACCGCCGCCTGTGACCGGAATCGAGCGGGCGCGCCGCCGTCGCAGAATCCGGGAGTCCGGGAGTCCGGGAGTCCGAGAGTCCGGGAATCCGGCCTCAGGACGGCGCCTGGCCCGTCTCGAAGCGGCTGACGCGGTCGCCGTCGACCGTGAAGATCCAGCGGGTCCGCATCGTGCCCCAGGTGTCGTTGGTGTAGTCGACGACGAGGGTGCGGCCGTCGTCGGAGGCGTCCACGACCTTCATGCGGCCGTTGGCCTTCGGGGAGAAGACCTCCTTCTCCGTCCAGGCCGCCAGGTCCCGTTCGCTGCCGTCGTCGGACATGGTGGCGTCCTCGGTGAGGACGTCGGTGAAGAAGGCGTCCCGGTCGCCCGCGTTCACCGCGGCGATGAATCTCTCCACCACCGGGTCGCTGATCGATGAGGTCATCGTGTTCCTCCTCGGCGCGTCCGGGAACGGGCGTCCCGGAGATCCTCACCGAGTCTCTGTCGGCACGCCCGCCACCGCATGTCGGGCGTGCCGGACCGCGCTCACCCTGCGGCGGCCAGGCCGGCGATCAGGCGGGCCAGCTCCACCGGCGCCTGGAGGTGGGACATGTGCCCCTGGCCGGGCAGCTCATGGAGCCCGGCACCGGGGACGCGCCGCGCGACGTCGTCGAACGACGTGCCGTAGGGGGCCGTTCCGCGGCTGGCCCCGCCGACGATCAGGTCGACGCGGTCCGACCGCCGGGCGAGGGCGTCCGGCGCGGGCTCCTCGTACAGCGCGGCCAGCTCCGCGTACAGCGGTCCGGCCAGGCGGCGCAGTGCCTCCCACACCTCGGGGTCGGCGCGCAGGGCGTCGACGACCGCCCCGTCGAGACCGGCGATGCGCCGGTGCACGATCTCCACGGCCGCGTCCCGGTCCGCCGCCTCCTGCGCGGCCTTCAGTTCCGGGAGGACGCCGAGGCCGAACGGGCGCATCACCGGCTCGTAGGCGATCACCTGGCGCAGGGGCCGTTCGTCGGCGGCCAGCAGGGCGATCAGACCGCCGTAGCTCCAGCCGAAGAGCGCCCGCGCCCCGCCCAGTTCGTCCAGGACCACGCCGAGGTCGGCCACCTCGGTCCGCAGCGAGTACGCGGCGGTCAGCGGTCCCGAGGGCGCCCGGCCCCGGCGGTTGACGACCGCCACCGACGGCCAGGCGTCCACGGCGGTCGCGACGGCACGCCACCCGAGGGCATCGCTCATCGCCCCGGGGACGACGACGAGGCCCGGCACGTCCGGCTCCCCGTACACGTCGACCGTGATCCAGCTGCCGTCGCCCACCACGAGCCTTTTCCGAATCGATTGCTCCATAAACTCATTATGGTGCGATCGCTCTACAATGCAAAGGTGCCCCAGCCGAAACGTGGACGCCCACGAGCCTTCGACCGCGACCGCGCCCTCCTCGACGCCGCCCGCCTCTTCTGGCGGCGCGGATACTCGGGCACCTCGACCCGCGACCTGACCGCACGGCTCGGGCTCTCCACCTCCAGCCTCTACGGCGCCTTCGGCAGCAAGGCCGAGCTGTTCGAGGAAGCGGTGCGCACCTACGCCGAGCGCTACCGCGAGATCTACCAGCAGGCTGCCGCCGCACCGGACTTCAGGACCGTCGTCGAACGCGTCCTCATCGACTCCGTCCACGAGTTCACCCGGCCCGACGACGAGCACCCCGGCTGCCTGCTCAGCAACGCCGCCATGGCCGACAGCACCAGCACCCTCGACACCAGCGCCTACTTCGCCGAGCTCCAGGACTCCAACGAGCGGACCCTGCGCACCCGCGTGGAACGCGCCGTCCAGGAAGGGGAACTGCCCGCCGGCACGGACGCGGCGGCCCTGACGGGGCTCGTCCAGGCCGTCTGGCACGGACTCTCGGCGCGGGCCAACCTCGGCACGGACCGCGAGGACCTGCTCGCGACGGCACGGCTCGCCCACGAGCTGGTCTGCGGACGCGGAACGCCGTCCGCCTGACCGCCCGCCGACCGGCGCGGACAGGAGGGCCTGACAGGAGGGCCTGGCAGGGGGGCCGGACAGGAGGGCCGCTCCGCCCCGCACCCGGGTGAACGGTCCGCCCGCGCAGGTCAGCACGGGCGCAACGGCGTCGCCCCGCCTGTCCGGAAAGGCCATTGACGTACGCGTGGGGGTCACGAAGGATCACCGCGTGACGAACACCGAACAGCTCCCGCCCGCCGCACGACCGACCCGCCCCGTCGCCCTGATCACCGGCGTCGGCCGCAGCATCGGCATCGGCGCGGGCATCGCGCGCCGCCTGGCGGCCTCCGGCTGGGACGTCGCCTTCACCTACTGGACGCCGTACGACCGCCGCATGGACTGGGGCGCCGAGCCCGGGGCCGCCACGTCCATCGCGAAGGAGCTGGCGGAGGAAGGGGCCCGTACGGCGGCGATCGAGGCGGACCTGACCGACCCCGACGCCCCGACGCGCATCTTCGACGAGGCGGAACAGCGCCTCGGCCGCCCGGTGACCGCGCTCGTCCTCTCGCACGCGGAGTCGGTGGACTCCGGGCTGCTGGACACCACCGTGGAGGCGTTCGACCGGCACTTCGCGGTGAACTCCCGGGCCAGTTGGCTGCTGATCCGTGAGTACGGGCTGCGCTTCCGCAGCACGCCCGGCACCGCGACGGGCCGCATCGTCGCGCTCACCAGCGACCACACCGTGGGCAACCTCCCCTACGGGGCGAGCAAGGGCGCCCTGGACCGCATCACGCTGGCCGCCGCGCACGAGCTGGCCCACCTCGGGGTGACGGCGAACGTCGTCAACCCCGGCCCGGTGGACACCGGCTGGATGAACGACGACCTGCGCGAGACCCTGGTGCGGGGCACCCCGCTCGGCCGCCTCGGCACCCCTCGGGACACCGCCCACCTGGTGGAGTTCCTGTGCTCCCCCGAAGGCCAGTGGGTCAACGGCCAGTTGCTGAAGAGCAACGGCGGCGCGGCTTCCTAGGCCTCGTTCCGCACCGATGGTCTCCAGGCGCGAACCGGCCCGTCGCGCCGGTGCGTCCGAGTCTGACGAAGCGTCTAATCTGGCGTGGTCCATGTAGTGCACAGGGGGTCGTATGCACAACGAAGACAGGGCCGGCAGAGCGGACGGTGGGGCCGAGGAGCCCGAGGACCGCCGGTCGGTCGACGACTCCCGGCAGCAGGGCGCCGGCGCGCCGCAGCACTGGCCGGGCACGCCACCGCCGCACGGCGCTCCGCCCTCCCCCCGGACCGTGATCGACGGCCGCTACGAGCTGCTGGAGCCGATCGGCAGCGGCGGGATGGGCGAGGTCTGGAAGGCCCACGACCGGCGGCTGCGCCGCTTCGTCGCCGTGAAGGGGCTGCTCGACAAGAACGCCATGACCCCGGCCACGCAGACGGCGGCGCTCCAGCGGGCCCGGCGCGAGGCGGAGGCCATCGCCAAGATCGAGCACCAGAACGTGGTGACGGTCCACGACCAGGTCGAGAACGACAACCAGGTCTGGATCGTGATGAAGCTCCTCGAAGCGAGGTCCCTGGGGGACCTGCTGAGCGACGACGACGTCCTCGCCGTGCCGAGGGCCGCGAACATCGGCCTCCAGATCCTCCAGGGCCTGCGAGCGGTCCACGCGGCATCGGTCGTCCACCGCGACGTGAAGCCGGGCAACGTCCTCGTCCGCGACGACGGCCTCGCGATCCTGGTGGACTTCGGCATCGCCACCTTCGAGGGCGCGGACCGGGTGACCCGGTCCGGAAGCGTCATCGGCACCCCCTCCTACCTCGCGCCCGAACTCTTCGCCCCCGCCTCCCCCGGCCCCACCCCCGCCTCCGACCTGTGGGCGCTGGGAATCACCCTGTACGAGATGGTCGAGGGCCGCCTGCCCTTCGCCGGGCACGAGGTCTGGGAGGTCCAGGAGAACGTCCGGCAGTCCCCCGACCCGGCCCTCCGCTACGCGGGGCCCCTCGCCCCGGTCATCCAGGGCCTGTTGATCACGGATCCGCAGGAGCGCCTGGACGCCGCCACGGCGGAGGCGATGCTCCGCGAGGTGCTCGGCGACCCCGCCGTGCCGAACGCGGCCCGGGCCGCCGCGGCGACGCACCCGCCGACGGCCGTCTCCCCACCGAACCCCTCGACGCCCGCACCGGTGCCCGCGCCCGGCCCCGCCGGCCCTCCGCCCGCACCGGCGCAGGCGATGCACACGCCCTCGACCGCCCGTGCGGCGGGCGGCCCGTCCGGCCGGTACCGGGGCTGGAAGGCGGCCGCGGCGGTGGTGTGCGCGGCACTGCTGGCCGGCGCGGGCTGGATGGTCTCCCAGGGCGACGGCGACCGGGACGGGGGCGGCGACCGGGCGGGCTCGGTGCAGGGCCGGGGCGACGACGAGGGTTCCGCCGGCAGCGGCTCCCAGGCCCGGTGGAAGGACACGCATCCCACCCTGGAGATCGGCGTCAAGGACGACCAGCCCGGACTGAGCAAGTTCGACGAGAAGACGCGTACGTACAAGGGGTACGACATCGACCTCGCGTACGCGATCGCCGAGAGCATGGGCTACGGCAGGGGCGAGGTCGCCTTCACCACGGTCGCCACGGACTACCGGAGCACCGCGCTGAAGACGAAGCAGGTGGACCTGGTGATCGCGTCGTACAGCATCACCGACGACCGCAAGACGGCCGCGCCCGGCGGCTACAGCGTCGACTTCGCCGGCCCCTACTACGAGGCGAGCCGGGGCTTCCTGGTCCGTGAGAAGTCGAGCAAGTACACGATCGAGGACTCCAGCGATCTGCGGGCGCTCGACGTCGAGGTCTGCACGGCACGGGACTCGACGTACGAGAAGGCGCTGCCGAAGGAGGGCTTCACCATGGCGAAGTCGCAGCCCAACACCTATCAGGACTGCCTGGACAAGCTGCTGGACCCCAAGTCCGACGTGTACGCGGTCGCCTCCGACGACATCATTCTCGCCGGGTACGTCAAGGCCAACCCGGGCAAGGTGCGGCGGCTGGAGAACATCGAGGGCGCGGAGGGTTACGGCGTGGCGATGCGACCGGACACCCGGCCCCTGAAGCGTGAGGTGTGCTCGGCGCTCCGGACGATCCTGGACGGCAGGATCTGGGAGGACATGTACAAGGAGAACCTGTCCGGCCTGATGGGCGACAAGAACACACCGGGTCGACCGGACCTGACGGAGTGCGAGGACTTCTGAGACGTACGAGGCGTGCTCACGGGCCCTGACGGGCTCGGGCTCAGCGCTCGGGGAAGCGCTCCCCGCACCGGCCGCAGAAGACCGGCGCGGGATCCTGCGACAGCCGCCCGCACTCCGGGCAGACCCGGTCCAGCGTGCAGGGCCCCTCGCCGCCCTCGTACGACCCGCCGGGCGGCTTGATCGCGAGGCCGGGGCGGCGGCGGTGGACGGTGAGGTACACCAGCCCGTCGGGCCCCGCGGCGAGCGCGCGGCGGGACGTGCGGGGCAGCCAGAGGACCGTGCTGGGCCCCAGCTCCAGGGCCGGTCCGCCCTCCGCCGTCCCGACGCTCCCCCCGCCCGCCAGCACGACCAGGAGGACATCGAGCACGTCCTCCTGATGCTCACCGACCTCGGCGCCCGCGGGCAGGCGCACCAGGTTGGCGTCCAACTCCCGCGCCTGCTCGGCGAGATGCCACAGGGCGCCGCGCTCACCGGGTGCGGCGGATGCGAGCAGTTCGTCGAGGACGGCGAGGATCCGGGGAGCGGCGTTCACGGCGTCCAGGCTACGCCGCGGCCGTGGTGGGCGCGCCGGCCGCCGCGACGCAGAACTCGTTGCCCTCCGGGTCGGCCATCACCACATGGTGTCCGTCGACCTCCGCCAGCACGGACCCGCCGGCCGCCACCAGTCGCGCGGCCTCCTCCCGGATGCGGGCCCACCGCTCGGCGGGGGTGCCGTGGCCGGCGATCCGCACGTCGATGTGCAGCCGGTTCTTCGCGGTCTTCGGCTCGGGGACCTTGAGGATGGAGAGCCCGGGGCCGATGCCGTCCGGGTCGCAGAGCCACGCTCCGTCGTCCACCGTCCCGCCCTCCGGCAGCTCGAACCGGGCGAGCCACTCCTCCCGGGTCGCGAACGGTGGCGGCGGGGGCAGGTCCACGTAGCCCAGGGCCGACTTCCAGAAGGCGGCGAGGAGTTGGGCGTCGCCGGCGTCGAGGGTCAGGTCGATACGAACGGGGTTCATGGGCAGGACCGTACGGGAGGCCCCGGGCGATCGCATCCACGTAAAGTGGCCCACCGCCCACCGCCCACCGCCAGCCGACCTCCCACCCGCCCGCCCGCCGCACCGAGGGGAACAACGCGTGCACCGCGAACCGAACGACCCCTACCCCCCGATCGAACCGTACGGAAGCGGCATGCTGGACGTCGGCGACGGCAACCACGTGTACTGGGAGGTGTGCGGCAACCCGGACGGCAAGCCGGCCCTCGTCGTGCACGGCGGCCCCGGCTCCGGCTGCACACCCCGCGCACGCCAGTACTTCGACCCGGACCGCTACCGGGTGGTCCTCTTCGACCAGCGGGGCTGCGGCCGCTCCACACCGCACGCGAGCGACCCGGCGACGGACATGGCGCACAACACGACCGCGCACCTGATCGCCGACATGGAACGCCTGCGGGAACACCTGGGCATCGACACGTGGCTGCTGTACGGCGGCTCCTGGGGCTCGACCCTGATCCTGGCGTACGCCGAGGAGCACCCGGAGCGGGTCGGTGAGGCGGTGATCCCCGCGGTGACGACGACCCGCCGCAGCGAGATCGACTGGCTCTACCGGGGCGTCGGCCGGCTCTTCCCCGAGGCCTGGGACGCCTTCCGCGCGGGCGTCCCCGAGACGAGCGACCCGAGCGGCCTGGTCGCGGCGTACGCCCGCCGCATGGAGAGCGAGGACGCCGCCGTACGGGAGAAGGCCACGGCCGACTGGTGCGCCTGGGAGGACGCGGTCGTCTCGATGGAGGCGATCCAGGGCCCGCCCCCGTACAGCAGCCGCCCGGACCTTGCCCAGCAGGCGTTCGTCCGGATCTGCGCCCACTACTTCGCCCACGGAGCCTGGCTGGAGGAGGGCCGGCTCCTCGCCCGCGCCCACCGCCTCACCGGCATCCCCGCCGTCCTGGTCCACGGCCGCTTCGACCTGGCGAGCCCCCTGACCACCGCCTGGGAACTCGCCCGCGCCTGGCCCGACGCCGAGCTGACGATCATCGACAACGCGGGCCACACGGGCGGCACGGAGACCCGGCGGGCGGTGCTGGGGGCGCTGGACGGGTTCGCGGGGCGGGGCTGACGACCGCCCCCGTCCTCACCCCGGTGCCCAGGGTCCGGGAAGCGCCCGGAGGGGACGCGGCACGACCGGAGGGGACGCGGCACGACATGACAGGGCCCCGCGGGAGCGGGAAGCTCCGCGGGGCCCGGTGTCGTCGTACGGTGACGCCGTCAGTCGGTCAAGGTGTCCTTGACCTTCTCCTTGGCCTGGCGGGCATCGCCCTTGGCCTGCTCCGCCCTGCCTTCGGCCGTGAGGCGCTCGTTGCCGACGGTGCGCCCGGCGACTTCCTTCATCTTGCCCTTGGCCTGCTCGGTCTTGGCCCGGCTCTTCTCGTCGGCGGCCATGTCACTCACCTCTCGCTGAGCTCGGCGTTGCGGTCCCCCTCCGCCTGACCGCCATGGCCCCCTTCAAACCTGCCGTCCGGCACCCGGCCCCCGGCGACCACCGGGGCCCAGGCCTGACCTGCGCACGGCAGGGCATACGGCGTAGCGCCGGGAGAACAGGCTCCCGCACGACCGCCGCACGGCGGATCAGACGTGGGGGACCAGATGGAGACCACCGTTCCGGGGAGAGGGGCCGACGGGCGAGGGGCCTCCGCCCCCCGGCGCCCCGGCCGCTCCCCCGCCCTCTCCAGCGGCACCGGGAAGGCGGCGGCCCGGGTCGCCGCCTTCGCGGTCTGCCAGGCCGCCCTCGTAGCGGGGGCAGGCCTGCTGATCACCGGGCCGGCCCATGAGCTGTGGCCGATGACCGCGGAGGACGCCGTCGTCGAGGCCCTCGTGGACGCGCGCACCGCCACGCTCACCACGGCCTCCACGGTCGTCTCCGCCCTGGGGGACACCGGCACGGTGGTGGGCCTGACCCTGCTGGTCTGCCTCGCCCTGGTCCTGGTGCCCCGGCTGCCCCTGTGGCGCGAGACCGTCTTCCTCGCCGCCGCGGTGTCCCTCCAGTCCGCGGTCTTCCTGCTGGTCACCGCCTCCGTGGACCGGACGCGCCCGGACGTGGAGCGCCTGGACGACTCACCGCCGACTTCCAGCTACACCTCGGGCCACACCGGGGCCGCCACCGCCCTCTACGCGGGCCTCGCCGTCCTGGTCCTGTCCCGGGTCCGCGCCCCGTGGCGGGCGCCCCTGGCCGCGCTCCTGCTGGCCGTGCCGCTCCTCGTGGGGCTGGCACGGCTCTACCGCGGCATGCACCACCCGACCGATGTGGCCGGAGGTCTGGTGAACGGCTCGCTGTCCCTGCTCGTCGTGGGCCGGGCCGCGCTCGCCGGGCACTCCTGGGCGGCACGGCCCCCGGCCGACGCGACGGACATCGCCGTGGCCGCCGCCGAAGGCCGGCCCGCCCCCGTACGGAAGCAGGCCGCCGTCATCGTCAATCCGACGGTGACCGACACCGCGACCCGTGACCGGCTGCGGCTGGTGCTGGCCCAGCACGGCTACCACGACACCCCGTTCATCGACACCACCGCGCAGGACCCCGGCGGCGGCCAGACGGCCGGGGCCCTGGGCGCGGGGGCCGAGCTGATCGTCGTCTGCGGTGGCGACGGCACGGTCCGCACGGTCGCGGACGCGCTGGCCGGCACCGGCGTCCCGCTGGTGCTCGTACCGTGCGGCACCGGCAATCTGCTGGCCCGCAACCTCGGACTGCCGCTCGGCCCCGCCGACGCGCTGGCCGCCGGACTGGCCGGCGAGCCCCGCACCCTGGATCTCGGCCGGATCGAGGGCGACGGGTTCCCCGCTGCCCACTTCACGGCGATGGCCGGGGCGGGACTGGACGCGGCCATGCTGGAGGAGACCTCCGACCGCGCCAAGTCGGCCCTGGGCTGGCCCGCGTACGTACTGGCCGGGGCCAAGGGGCTGCGCGCTCCCCGGATGCGGCTGGCCGTCAGCCTGGACGGCGGCCCGGAACTGCACCGCACCGCCCGGATGGTCCTCATCGCCAACATCGGGACGGTCCAGGCGGGCGCGGCGCCGGTGCCCGCCGCACGGCCCGACGACGGGCTGCTGGACCTCGCGGTCTTCGACCCCCGGGGCGCGGGCGGCTGGCTGCGCGCGGCCGGGGTGCTGCTGCGCGGCGGCGGACGGGGCGGGGACACGGAGAAGCCCGGCGCGAACGGTCCGGTCCCGGGCACGGGCGGCCGGGATGCGGCAGGGCGCTCCCGCGCCGCGGGCTCCGCGCGGGGCCCCGTCGAGTTCCACACCTTCCGACGCGCCGAACTGTCCTTCACCCGGCCACAGCCGCGCGAGGTCGACGGGGATCCGGTGGGACCCGGCCTGCGGCTCGCCGCCGAGGTCAGGCCCGGCGCCCTGACCGTCCTGCTCCCCGCCCGGGAGCGGTGATGGGGACGGCGACCCGGGTCCCCGTGACGCGCGACATGAGCGGGGACGAGCTGTCCGGCGACGAGGCGCTCGCGGCCCTGCGCCGGTACGGCCGCTGGCCACTGGCGCGCGACGCCTTCGTGCGCTTCCGCTACGCCGACGGCTTCAGCCACGCCCGCGCGCTGGCCCTGCAGACGATCCTGGCGATCGTCCCGCTGGTGATCGCCTTCGTCGGCCTGTCGGCCGAGCTGCACACCGAGAGCGTGGGGCGGCTCGCCGAACTGACCATCCACGGCATCAGCGAGGGCCCGAGCGCCGGGGTGGTGGACGACGCCCTGAACCGCAACCAGCAGAGCGACGGCGACGGACCCGAGGTCGCCCTCTGGCTGGGACTGGCGTTCTCCGTGGCCAACGTCACCACCGCGATGTGCCAGATAGAGCGCGGCGCCAACCGGATCTACGGAGTGGAGCGGGACCGCGTCTTCCACCTCAAGTACCTGCGCGGGCTGGTGATGGCCGTGAGCGCCGGCATCCCGCTCGGCATCGGGTCCGTCATGATGGTGGCGGGCGGGGACCTCGTCGCCGCCGCGGCCTCCGTGTACGGTCTGGGCGACACCGCACGGGAGACGTTGACCCTGCTGCGCTGGCCGCTGGGTTTCCTGCTCGCGCTGATCTCGGCGAGCGCGATCTTCCGCCGCTCCCCGCGCCGCCGCCAGCCCGGCTACACCTGGCTGGCGTTCGGGGCCGCCGTCTACCTCGTCCTCTGGACGGTGCTGACCTGGCTCCTGAGCCTCTACCTCGGCATCAGCGGCTCCTTCGACACCGTCTACGGGCCCCTCAGCGCGTTCATGTCGCTGCTCCTGTGGGCCTATCTCACTTCCATAGCCCTCTTCGTCGGGCTGTCCTTCGCCGCCCAACTGGAGGCCGTCCGGGCCCGCAGGCCCGGACCGGTCGCCGCCGACCCCGGAGCATGACGTGCCACGATCCCTCCCCGAACCGCCCACCCCACGACCGCACGGCGCGGAGCCGGGGACCACACCGGCCCGGACCCGCCGCGCCGACCGCCGCCTCGGTGTACGACTGCTGGCGGCGGTCGGGGCGGGCGCGGTCGCCGCGGTGCCGTTCGCGCTGCTCGTGGTCCTCGTCGAGGGAACGTGGCCCCCGCTCCAGCGCCTGGACGCCGGTGCGGCCCGCCGGCTGCACGAGGTGGCCCTGGAGCACCCGGGGTGGACGGCCACGCTGCGCATCCTGTCGGACTGGGTCTGGGACCCGGCCACGCTGCGCACGGCGGTCGCCCTGCTCACGGTGTGGCTGCTGTACCGGCGGGCGTGGCGGCTGGCCGCGTGGGCCGCGACCACCGCGATCGGCGGCGCGCTGACCGGGGTGCTCGCCAAGGTCGTGGTGGAGCGGGCCAGGCCCTCGCTCCAGGATCCGGTGGCCCACGCGCCCGGCTACTCGTTCCCCTCGGGCCACGCGATGACGGCCGCCACGTCGTGCGCCGTCCTCCTGCTGGTGCTGCTGCCGCTGGTGCCGCGCAGGTGGCGGTGGCTGTGCTGGGGAGCGGCGGGGATCTCCGTCCTGGGCGTCGGCTTCACCCGGATCGCGCTCGGCGTGCACTGGTTCAGCGACGTCATCGGCGGATGGCTGCTGGGGGGCGCGGTCGTCGTCCTCACCGGCTGGGCCTTCGAGGCCTGGCGGAAGGACGCCGGCCGCCGCCGCACGGACGCGGCGGAAGGCCTCGAACCCGAGCTGGTGGACGAGCACCCGGAGCCGGAGGCGTACGGCGCCCGGCGCGGCGCGCGGGATCAGTAACCCTGGCCGACCAGGAAGGAGTCGAATTCCAGCGTCAGCGACCGGGCCTCGGAGAGGTGCGCCTCGCTGTCCCCGTCGACCAGCACGAACGCGCAGACGCCCTGTTCCGTCCGGACGACCCACATGGCGCGGTCGCCCTCGCGCAGCAGCGCGAGTTCCAGGTCACGCCCGGTGACGGCGTCGGAGACCAGCTCCCGGCTCTCGCGCTGCCAGGGGATGCCCGCGATCCACAGGCCTCGGGGATGGACGGACTCCTCGCACACCGTGCACAGCGCCTCGACGTCGTCCGGTCCCCCGCGCTCCTGCTCCGTGTCACCGGCCCCCGCCCCGGCGGCACGCGCCATCGACCGGAAGTACGGCCACCCGTCCTCGTCGCCACGCCCCGCGACGGCGAAGAACCCCGCCTCGGCGGAGAACGCCGCGGCGGCCAGCACGGGCGATCTCTCCTCGCCGAGGGCCAGATGCGTGCGGAGAACTTCGTCCCACTGATCGGTCACCGTGGACATCGGTGCGTCCTTTCGTCGGCTTCCGCCGGACCGTCGCTACGGCCTCGGCGCTGGTCGGCCCCGGGCAGAAGCTCGGCTTCCCCCGGCGACCCAGCTTCTCCTGCCCGGGTATCGCCCTGTCAGACCGTTTCCACCCTCGCACGGAAGCACACGGCCGGATCCGGCCGAAGGCACCCCGCGACGGGATGCCTGGTTCGAAAGCCGTCAGCGGGGCACACGCCGCAGACACCACCCGCGAACAACAGCACCGTGAAGAGGAGTTGCCATGATGGTCGTAGGAATTGTCGCAGTCTGTGTGGTTCTCGCCGTACTCGCCTTCTTCGTGCCGCGGCTCTCGCGCGGTCCGGAGCGCGGTACGCAGCGCACGCTCGGCCTGGGCTCCCGCGCGGGCGGCAAGGCGCCCGGCGTCCTGGGCCGCATCTTCAGCAAGCCGTTCCGCAGCAGCTCGAAGGCTGTGGGCAAGAGCGGCTCGGCCGGCCGCCGCACCCGCGGCCACATGCCGTTCTGAGGGACGCCGACGAACGGGTCCGCCCGGCAACGCAAGGAGCAGGGGTCACCCCGCCACCGGAGGGGGCCTCCCGTCACCGCGACGGGAGGCCCCTTCTCCCCGTTGCGACGGGAGGCCCCTTCTCCCCGTTCACGCCCCTACCAGGCGAACGCCTCCGGAGACGGCCCCGGACCCGGGAAGATCTCGTCCAGGCCCGTGAGCACGGCCTCGGGGAGGTCCAGTTCCAGGGCGCGCAGGGCGCTGTCCAGCTGGTCGGCGGTGCGCGGGCCGACGATCGGGCCCGTGATGCCGGGGCGGGTCAGCAGCCAGGCCAGGGCCGCTTCGCCGGGTTCCAGGCCGTGCTTGTCGAGCAGGTCCTCGTACGCCTGGATCCGGGACCGGGTGGCGGGGTCGGCCAGGGCGTCGGCCGCGCGGCCGGAGGCGCGGCGGCCGCCCTCGGCCGTCTTCCTGATGACGCCGCCCAGCAGGCCGCCGTGGAGCGGCGACCACGGGATGACACCGAGGCCGTAGTCCCGCGCGGCCGGGATGACCTCCATCTCGGCGCGGCGCTCGGCGAGGTTGTAGATGCACTGCTCGCTGACCAGGCCGAGCGAACCCCGCCGGGCGGCCTGCTCGTTGGCCTGGGCGATCTTGTAGCCCGGGAAGTTCGAGGAGCCGGCGTAAAGGATCTTGCCCTGCTGGACCAGGACGTCGATCGCCTGCCAGATCTCGTCGAAGGGCGTGTTCCGGTCGACGTGGTGGAACTGGTACAGGTCGATGTGGTCGGTCTGGAGGCGCTTGAGCGAGGCGTCGACCGCGCGCCGGATGTTCACGGCGGAGAGCTTGTCGTGGTTCGGCCAGGCGTCGCCGTCGGCGGCCATGTTCCCGTACATCTTGGTGGCCAGGACCACCTTGTCGCGCCGGCCACCGCCCTGCGCGAACCAGGTCCCGATGATCTCCTCGGTGCGGCCCTTGTTCTCGCCCCAGCCGTAGACGTTGGCCGTGTCGAAGAAGTTCAGGCCCGCGCCGATGGCGGAGTCCATGATCGCGTGGCTGTCCGACTCGTTGGTCTGCGGGCCGAAGTTCATCGTCCCGAGGACGAGTCGGCTGACCTTGAGGCCCGTGCGTCCGAGCTGTGTGTACTTCATGACGCCACAGCCAACTCGTTCGAGCGCACTCCAGGCAAGCATGTGCCCCGGACACGCCGGACGGGCACGTCTTCCCGGCGGCCCGCCGGTATCAGCCGCCCAGGGCACTCCCCACGGCGACGACGACGAACATCAGTACGAGCACGGCCGCCATGATGCGGTTTCTGGTCTTCGGGTCCACCCTTCGAGCGTAACGGCACCGCTCACCGGCCCAGCGCCCAGGCCCGCGCCGTCTCGTAGCGCGGCCGCTCCCCCGGCACCCCGGACACCGGCAGAGCGCTCCGTACGAGACTCAGCCCACCGGCCTCCCAGCGCTCCCCCTCGAACCCCGCCAGCGCCGCGGTGAAGGGCCCCAGGTCCGCTTCGCCCCGGCTCCGGGCCAGCGTCAGGTGCGGGGCGTAGCGGCGGTGCTCCTCCATCGGCAGCCCGGCCCGCCGGGCGGCGGCGTCGGCCCGCTCGGCGAGCAGCCGCAGCGTGTCGAGCCCGCCCGCCGCCCCGGCCCACAGCGCCCGCCCGCCGAAGTGCCCCGCCCCGTGTACGCGGAGCGGAAAGGGCTCGGTACGGTGCGCGGCCCGCTCCAGGCGCGCGTACAGCTCCGGCAGGACGGCCTCCGGCACCTCGCCGTAGAACGCCAGCGTGTAGTGCCAGCCCTCGGGCCGCGTCCAGCGCAGGTCGCCCGCGCCGGGCAGCGCGTGGAGCGGGGCGAGCGCCGACCGGAGTCCGGCGACGGCCCCGGCGGGCGGCAGGAGGGCAGCGAAGAGGCGCTGGGTGGGCGGGGTGCCGGAGCTGTGGCCGGAGCCGTGGCTGCTCATGCGCGCGAGTCTCGCAGGTCCGGGCGTGTCCGGGGCGCCGGGCCTATCGTTGTCCTACGCGGCTGCCCGCACGCCCGTGCGGCAGCGGGGAGGAGCGGCACGATGACCGTCGTAGACACCGACAGGATCGACATGGCCGACATCAGCGACGAGCGCACCCTGGACATGATGTTCGAGTGGCTTGAGCCCGTCCCCGAGGGATTCAAGGTCGAGATCGTCGAGGGGACCGTCCACATGTCGCCGCAGCGGGACACGCATTGGGAAATCACCTTCGACATCCTGGAGCAGTTGCGCACCAGCTACGGACGCCGGCAGCTGAAGACCGACGTACGCATCGACTTCCCCGGCCTCCTCAACGGCTTCGCCCCCGATGTCGCGGCTGTCACGCAGGACGCGTCCACGGCCGCGGACGGCCGCTGGCGCTACCAGGACATCGAGTTCGTCGCCGAGGTGATCTCCAGGAGCACCGCCGCCAACGACTACGGCTCCAAGAAGGCCACCTACGCCCTCGCCGGTGTCCCCGTGTACCTCGTCGTCGATCCGTACACCGGGACCTGGCACCTGCACACCCTGCCGAAGGAGGACGAGTACCGCAGTGTGCTGAGCCTCGACTTCGGCACCCCGGTCGACCTCACCTCGACCGTCGTCGGCCTCGTCCTCGCGACCGACGCCTTCCCCCGCGACTGACCCCGCGCCCCGCACGCGAAAGGCGCCCTCCCCGGGAGTGGGGAGGGCGCCTTTCGCGTCGGTCACGCCGCCGTCGCCAGCTGCTCGCGCGGGACGAAGCGGACGTGCGGGCGGCCCGGGCGGAGGTCGACCTTCAGGCGGAGGCCGCCGACGCGGGCGAGGGCGAAGCCGACGCCCAGGGCGGCGATCACCGAGATCGCGCCGCCGGCCGCGAAGCCGGTGCGGGGGCCGTAGGTGTCGCTGATCCAGCCGACGATCGGGGCGCCCACCGGCGTACCCCCGGCGAAGACCATCATGTACAGGCTCATCACCCGGCCCCGCATCGCCGGATCGGCGGCCATCTGGACGCTCGTGTTCGCGGTGATGTTCGTGGTCAGGCCGAGCATGCCGATCGGGACCAGCAGGATCGAGAACAGCCAGACCGACGGGGACAGCGAGGCGGCGATCTCCAGCAGCCCGAACGCCGTGCCCGCGATCACCAGCATCCGCAGCCGTGTGGAGCGGCGGCGGGCCGAGAGCAGTGCGCCGGCCAGCGAACCGGCCGCCATCAGGATGTTGAAGAAGGAGTACATGCCCGCGCCGCCGTCGAAGATCTCGTCGGCGTAGGCGGTCAGCCAGATCGGGAAGTTGAAGCCGAACGTGCCGACGAAGCCGACCAGGACGATCGGCCAGATCAGCTCGGGGCGGCCCTTCACGTAGCGCAGGCCCTCGCGGAGCTGGCCCTTGGCCCGGGGGACGGTCACCGAGGCGTGCATCTCGTCGGTGCGCATCATCAGCAGGCCGACGAGCGGGGCCAGGAAGGAGAGGCCGTTGAGCAGGAAGGCCCAGCCGCTGCCGACCGTGGTGATCAGGACGCCCGCGACGGCGGGGCCGATGAGCCGGGCGGACTGGAAGTTCGCCGAGTTCAGGCTGACCGCGTTGCGCAGTTGCGCGGGGCCGACCATCTCGGAGACGAACGACTGGCGGGCCGGGTTGTCGACGACGGTCACCATGCCGAGGAGGAAGGCGACCAGATAGACGTGCCAGACCTCCACGACCCCGGTCAGGGTCAGGACGGCCAGCGCGATGCCGCACAGGCCGAGCATGGCCTGGCTGACGAGCAGGATCTGCCGCTTCGGCAGGCGGTCGGCTATGACGCCGCCGTACAGGCCGAAGAGGAGCATGGGAAGGAACTGGAGGGCCGTGGTGATGCCCACGGCCGTCGCGGAACCCGTCAGGCTCAGCACGAGCCAGTCCTGCGTGATGCGGGACATCCAGGTACCGGTGTTGGAGATCACGGCGCCCGTGGCGAACAGGCGGTAGTTGCGGATCTTCAGCGACGAGAAGGTCCCGCCGGTCTTGCTCTCGTGGGTGGAAGTCGGTGCGGGGGCGGAGTCTGCTCCGGATCCCGTACTCAAAAGGGTTCGCCTCCTCGGGCGTCTGCGGCGTTCGGTCCGACGAGGACGTGACGACGGGCGCTCCGGCGGTGATCCGTGCCGGACCGGCTGGTACGTCCGGTCCGGCGGCGGATCATCGTCGGCGCGCCCGCGGGGTCACAGGTGGGCGAGCTTCTCCAACACGGGCGCGGCGGCCCGAAGCGTCTCCCACTCGTCCTCGTCCAGGCCCTCGGCGAGGCGGGACAGCCAGGCGTTCCGCTTGGTGCGGCTCTCCGCGAGCATGGCCTCGGCCTGCTCGGTCTGGCTGACCCTCTTCTGCCGACGGTCATCGGGGTGCGGTTCCAGCCTGACCAGCCCCTTCGCCTCCAGCAGCGCGACGATGCGGGTCATCGACGGGGGCTGCACGTGCTCCTTGCGGGCCAGCTCACCGGGGGTGGCCGAACCGCAACGGGCAAGGGTGCCGAGCACCGACATCTCGGTGGGGCTCAGCGACTCGTCGACGCGCTGGTGCTTCAGACGACGGCCCAGCAGCATCACGGCGGAGCGGAGGGAGCTCACGGCGGCGGCACTGTCGCCGTCGTGGATCAGGTCAGGCATGTTTGTTAGCGTAACTCATTACCCAACCTAAATACCACCTGGTGGTACACGCGCGAGAAACTGATCACCCGAACGAGTGAGTTAGAAGCGGAAAGTGACGCACAGAGCGCTCCGGGGCGGCGACCCTGCTGGGCATGGGATCGACAGTGCTCAGCCTGCGGATAGACGGTGAGCTGCTCGACCGGCTCCGGCAGCACGCCGCGAAACGCGGAATGAGCGTCCAGGACTATGTGGTCCGGACGCTCATTCGCGACGACTTCGACGAACGCTTCACCGCGGCCGTCGAGGAGACGGAGAAGTTCTACGGCGACGCCCGGGGGAGCGTGACGCCACCGCTCACGTGAGGCCGGCCGACGGCGTCACGGGGAGACCGATCACGTGAGGCCGAGCGCCGGCATCGCGTAGTAGAAGACGAACACCGCCGAGACCACGTACATGGCCACCGGCACCTCGCGGCCTCGCCCGGCCGCCAGGCGCAGCACGGAGAAGGCGACGAAGCCGATGCCGATGCCGTTGGTGATCGAGTACGTGAACGGCATCATCACCATCGCGAGGAACGCCGGGACCGCGAGCGTGTAGTCGCTCCAGTCGATGTCCCGCACCGAGCCCGCGATGATCAGGAAGCCGACCGCCAGCAGGGCGGGAGTGGCCGCCTGCGACGGGACCATGGTCGCCAGCGGTGTGAGGAACAGCGCCACCGAGAAGAGCAGACCGGTCACCACGCTCGCCAGTCCGGTGCGGGCACCTTCGCCGACGCCCGCGGTGGACTCCACGAAGCACGTGGTGGCGGAGGAGGAGCTCGCGCCGCCCGCGGCGACCGCGATGCCGTCCACGAACAGCACCTTGTTGATGCCCGGGAAGTTGCCGTCCTGGTCCATCAGCTTCGCCTCGTCGCCGACGCCCAGGATGGTGCCCATCGCGTCGAAGAAGCAGGACAGCAGCACCGTGAAGACGAACAGGACGCCGGTCAGGACGCCGACCTTCTCGAAGCCGCCGAACAGGCTGACCTCGCCGAGCAGCCCGAAGTCCGGCGCGGAGACCGGGTTGCCCGGCCACGCGGGCGTCGTCAGGCCCCACGCCCCGTCGGGCAGATCGGCCACCGCGTCGATGACCAGGGCCACGACGGTCATGGCGACGATGGAGATCAGGATCGCGCCGGGCACCTTGCGCACGATCAGCGCGAGCGTGAGCAGTGCCCCGAGGACGAAGACGAGAATCGGCCAGCCGTCGAGGTGGCCGGTGCCGCCGAGCTGGAGCGGCACGGTGGTGTGCGCGGCGTCCGGAATGCGCGAGACGAAGCCGGAGTCGACGAGGCCGATCAGCAGGATGAAGAGGCCGATACCGATCGCGATGCCCTTGCGGAGCGACTTCGGCACGGCGTTCATCACGCGTTCCCGCAGTCCGGTGGCGACCAGCAGCATCACCACGATGCCCGCGAGGACGACCATGCCCATCGCGTCCGGCCAGCTCATCCGGGGAGCGAGCTGGAGCGCGACCACCGTGTTGACGCCGAGGCCGGCGGCGAGCGCGATCGGCACGTTGCCGATGACACCCATCAGCAGGGTGGAGAACGCGGCGGACAGCACGGTGGCGGTGACCAGCTGACCGTTGTCGAGCTGGTTGCCGTACATGTCCTTCGCGCTGCCCAGGATGATCGGGTTGAGCACGATGATGTACGCCATCGCGAAGAACGTGGCGAACCCGCCGCGGAACTCGCGGGCGACGCTCGACCCCCGCTCGGAGATCTTGAAGAACCGGTCCAGGCTGCCCTGGGGCTGCGGGGCCGCGGGCGGCGGGGAGTCGACCGGAGCGGTGGCCGAGGGGGGCATGGGTGACCTCAGTCGTACGTAGAGGGGTGGGTGCGATGGGGCGAAAGGTGATCGAAATTGGATGTTCAGACGAACGAATCGAGCCAACCCAAAGCAGATTCAGTATGAATACATCAAGCGAAGATCGCTATCTCCGCGCGTAGACCCGCGTGGCCCCTTGGCCCGACCGGGCCGTACGCCCCTCGATCAGGTGGCCCCATACACTGAACTCATGGAGAAGTGGACACCGAAGCACGAGGCGCCCGAGCCCCTGGAGGGCCCCGTCGTCGCCACCGTCGTGGGCGGCACGATCCTCTGGTTCGTCCTCTTCCTCGCCCAGCTCCCCTTCTACGGCTGGTTCGCCGACCGCGGCCACACCTGGTGGGTGTGGACCCCGCTGGCCGGCGCCGGGCTCGGTCTGATCGGGATCTGGTACGTCCGGGGGCGGGACGCCGCTCTCAAGCGGCACGCGGCCAAGGTCGAGGCCAAGGACGCCGCGGGGGCCGCGGCGACGGACAGCGCGCTCGGCGGTAACCCGGCGGGCCGCGCCGACCGGACCGCCTGACCTCCCGGAGCGCCCTGACCTCCCGGAGCACCTGACCACCCCCCGGAGCACCAGACCTCCCGGCCTCGTCAGCCCGGCCTCGTCAGCCCGCCCCCGTACGACCTCGGGACCCTCTTCGTCCTCCCCTGGTCGGATCTTCGCCCCTCCGGCGGGTGATTCGACGCGCACGCCCGTACCGTCGAACCCATGACGCAGCGGGCACTCGATTCCTCCGGGGAGCAGACCCCCGGAACCCCCCGGCCGGCCATGATCGACGCGGGGGCGGAACTCGACCCCGTGCACCCCATGGAGCCACCACCCGCCCGGCGGCCGGACGGCCTGAGCAGCGCCGAGGTCGCCGAACGGGTCGCGCGCGGCGAGGTCAACGACGTACCCGTACGCTCGTCGCGCTCGGTCACCGAGATCGTCCGGGCCAACGTCTTCACCCGGTTCAACCTGATCATCGGCGTGCTCTGGGTGATCATGCTGTTCGTCGCGCCGATCCAGGACAGCCTCTTCGGCTTCGTGATCGTCGCCAACACCGGCATCGGCATCATCCAGGAGTGGCGGGCCAAGAAGACCCTGGACAGCCTCGCGGTGATCGGCGAGGCGAAGCCGACCGTGCGGCGCGACGGGGTCGCCGCCGAGATCTCCACCTCCGAGATCGTCCTCGGCGACCTGGTCGAGCTCGGCCCCGGGGACAAGGTGGTCGTGGACGGCACGGTCGCCGAGGCCGACAGCCTGGAGATCGACGAGTCGCTGCTCACCGGGGAGGCCGACCCGGTGATCAAGCGGGCCGGCGACCCGGTGATGTCCGGCAGCTTCGTCGTCGCGGGCGGCGGCGCGTTCACCGCGACCAAGGTGGGCCGCGAGGCGTACGCCGCACAGCTCGCCGAGGAGGCGTCGCGCTTCACGCTCGTCCACTCGGAGCTGCGCAGCGGCATCAGCACGATCCTGAAGTACGTCACCTGGATGATGGTGCCGACGGCGATCGGGCTGATCATCAGCCAGCTGGTCGTGAAGGACAACAACTTCAAGGACTCCGTCGCCCGGACCGTCGGCGGCATCGTCCCGATGATCCCCGAGGGCCTGGTCCTCCTCACCTCCGTCGCCTTCGCCATCGGCGTCGTACGCCTGGGCCGCAAGCAGTGCCTGGTGCAGGAGCTGCCCGCCATCGAGGGTCTCGCCCGGGTCGACGTGGTCTGCCTGGACAAGACGGGGACCCTCACCGAGGGCGGCATGGACGTCACGGAGGTCCGGCCGCTCAACGGGAGCGACGAGGCGTACGTGACACGGGTGCTGCGGGCGTTCGGCTCCTCGGACCCCCGGCCCAACGCCAGCCTCCGGGCCATCATCGATGCGTACCCGGCGGGCGGCGGCGACGCGCGTCCGGCAACCGGCGGCGACGCTCCCGCGGCGGGCGACGGCGAGAGCTGGACGGTCACCGACGCCATGCCGTTCTCCTCCGCCCGCAAGTACAGCGGCGCGGCGTTCGCGGAGGCCGACGGAACGGCCTCCGCCTGGCTGCTCGGCGCCCCCGACGTCCTGCTGTCCGAGGGCGACGCGACCCTCACCGAGATCGAGCACCTCAACGAACAGGGCCTGCGCGTGCTGCTGCTGGCCCGCGCGGAGGGCGAGCTGAACGCGCCCGGTACGGCGGCCGGAGCCGCCCCCACCGCCCTGGTCGTCCTGGAGCAGCGGCTGCGGCCGGACGCGGGCGACACGCTCGCCTACTTCGCCGACCAGAACGTGGCCACCAAGGTCATCTCCGGCGACAACGCGGTCTCGGTCGGCGCGGTCGCCGGGAAGCTGGGCCTCGCGGGCGCGGAGAACACGCTGGACGCCCGCCGGCTGCCCACCGACCCGGACGCGATGGCCACGGCCATGGAGGAGAACGCGGTCTTCGGCCGGGTCACCCCGCAGCAGAAGCGGGACATGGTGGCTGCCCTCCAGTCGCGCGGCCACACGGTCGCCATGACGGGTGACGGGGTGAACGACGTCCTCGCCCTCAAGGACGCCGACATCGGCGTCTCGATGGGCTCGGGCTCGGAGGCGACGCGGGCGGTGGCGCAGATCGTGCTGCTGAACAACAGCTTCGCGACGCTGCCCTCGGTGGTCGCCGAGGGCCGCCGGGTGATCGGCAACATCACCCGGGTCGCGACGCTCTTCCTCACCAAGACGGTCTACTCGGTGCTGCTGGCGATCCTGGTGGTCTGCACCCAGGTGGAGTACCCGTTCCTGCCGAGGCACCTGACCCTGCTCTCCACGCTGACCATCGGCGTCCCGGCGTTCTTCCTGGCACTCGCGCCGAACAAGGAGCGGGCCCAGCCCCACTTCGTACGCCGGGTCATGCGGTACGCGATCCCCTCGGGCGCCATCGCGGCGGCGGCCACCTTCGCCACGTACCTGGTGGCGCGGCACCACTACAGCGGCGAGGGCGCGCTGGAGGCAGAGACGAGCGCGGCGACGCTGACGCTGTTCCTGGTCTCGATGTGGGTCCTGGCGATCATCGCCCGCCCCTACACGTGGTGGCGCGTCGGCCTGGTGGCGGCGATGGGGCTCGGCTTCCTGATCGTGCTCGTGGTGCCGTGGCTCCAGGACTTCTTCGCGCTGAAGCTGGTGGGCGCGCCGATGCCGTGGACGGCGGTCGGCATCGCGGTCGCGGCGGCGGTCCTGCTGGAGGTCGTCTGGCGCTGGGTGGGGCGGCGCTTCGGGATGTAGGGCGCGGGAGCGGGACTCGGCGCGCGCACGGGAAAGCCCCCGGGAGGACGACGGTCCTCCCGGGGGCTTTCGCCTGTCGGTCCTACTTCACGTCGAGGAAGTCGCCCTTGGCCGAGACGGCCGGGGTGGTGGACGTGCCGGCGAAGCTGTAGCGCCAGGTGCCGTCGGCCGAGGCCTTGACGGTGGTCTTCAGGGTGCCGGTCGAGCTGGTCTTGACCGTCTTGACGGTCGTGTAGCTCTTGGCGCCCTTCTTCTTGAACTGGAGCTTCACGGGCTGGGTGGCGTAGCCCTTGTACGTGTTGGTGTCCCAGTTGGCACGGGTCAGCTTGCCGGTGACCGTGATGGTCTTGCCCTTCTTCACGGGCTCCGGCGAGGCGTTGACGGTCAGCTTGGAGAAGCGCTGGACACGGGTCTTCGCCTGGGTGTCGTTCCAGATGAAGTCCTCGTCGCTGCCGGTGGCCGCGAGCGCTCCGGCGGCGACCTTCCACGTGCCGGCGAGGCTGCTCGTCCAGAGGTCGTCGGACTGCGGGTCGATCGTGATCGAGACCGTGCACGTGGAGGTGGTCGGGTTGGCCGAGACCTTGCAGTTGCCGAACTCCTGGGTGGGAGCGAGGAAGCCGTCGACCTCGTCGATGTGACCGTGCCACAGGAAGGCGAACGCGTCGGCGATGCCGGACGGCGACGAGGCCGTGATCGCGACGGTGACCTTCTGCTTGGACTTCGTGCCGACCACGATGTCCTTGCCGCCGTTGACGACGACCTTCTTGATGACGGGCACTTCGGTGGCGCGGGCGGCGCGGGCACCGGCCGCGGGTGCGCCGGACCCGTCGCCGAAGACCTCGGCGCCGGAGGGCACGCTCAGGCCGGCGTCGGGCTTCTCATCGGCCTGGACGGCCGGTACGGCGAGAGCGGAAAGGGCCAGGGCGCCGGTGACGGCGGCCACGGTGGCACGAATACGCATGTGTCCCCAAGTGGAGAAGGGGCCCCGGGGCGCGCTTGTGTCGTCAGCCCGGCGGGACCCATCTGATCCATGAGCCTCTTGGCTCACATGGACAGACAGCCGAACCGGGTGAACGGTTGTGCGGATCTGTGACTTTTCTGTGAAGCACTTCGGAGGACGTCGGTGCGGGGTGCTCCCGGGGCGCAGGGCCCCGGGAGCACGCCGCGCCGATCGCTACCGGCCCGCACCGGACGCGCGCCGCGTCCCGTACCGGCTCAGTCGAACCAGCGGTCCCGGGCCAGCTCCTCCGTCCGGGACGGGTCCTCCAGCAGGGCCGCGACCTCGAAGCGGCGGGGCCACTGGCCTGCCGCCCAGGCCAGGCCGGCCGCCACGCCCTCCAGGGTCGCGGCGTGGACGACCCCGTCCGGGGTGCGGCGCCAGTCCAGCTCGACGCCGCCCGCGCGGAGTTCGGGGTGCTCGACGTAGGTGTCGGGGGTGCCGGGGCCGAGCAGGACGCGGACCGGCTCCGGTACGCGGTGCTCCTCGCCCTCGCTCGTCACCCCGGCCTCGATCGTCTCGCCGAGCCGCCGCACCTGGAGCAGCTCGGCCAACTCGGCGGCCCGGGAAGGCGCTACCGGAAGCAGGGGCAGGCCCTCCGTCAGCGGCAGCACGTCGGGGGCGTCCGCGATCACGGCGTCCGCCGCGTCGACCACCGCCACGCCCCCGTCCACCACCGCGCGCAGCTCGTCCGGCAACGTCACCTGGTCCGGGTCCAGTTCGGCCAGCGCCGTGTAGAGCGCGTGCAGTTGTACGGGGGTGACGGGGCGGTCCTCGTCGGCGAGCCGGCCCAGCAGTTCCGCCGCGCCGCCCGGCTCGTCCAGGAGGGCCGCGACCGAGGTGCGCACGCCGAGGGCCCGCAGCACCTGGGCGTCGTCGAAGCCGGTCGCGTCCACCGCGTCGTACAGCCCGGCCAGCCGGGGGTCACCGCCCGCCGCGCGCAGTCCGGCCGGGCGGCGGCCGTCCAGCACCGGGTGGTCGCGCAGCCACCACGCGGTGTACGGGCGCACGGACTGCGTCGTGCCGTCCGGGAGCAGCACCCGCACCGGCTGGGTCAGCGCGTCGCGCAACGGCGGGCGCGCGAGCATCGCGAGCGCCTGCGGCCAGGCGTCGTCGTCGACCAGGTCCAGGTCCCGCACGGCGACGATCTCGGTGGCGACGGGCGGCACCGGGGTCTCGGGCAGCTGGTCGAGGAGGTCCTCGCACCAGACGTCGACGGCGTCCAGCAGCCCGGCGTCGTCGGGTTCGGCGAAGTCGCCGTCCCGGGGCTCCAGTTCGTCCGGGTCCAGGACGACGTCGGTGGCCCGCACGAGGGCGAAGGTGGCGAGCACCCCGCAGGCGGTGAGGGGGCCTTCGCCCCAGCGGTCGGCCAGCTCCTGGTCCACGAGAGCGAGCTCGCCCTCGCGCATGACCTGGGCGAACGGGCTTCCGGGGAGCACGAGTTCACCGGCCGGGGCCAGTTCGCCGTCCTCGTCGGGGAGGGCGAGCGCGCCGAGCCACGGCTCGTCGCCGGGGGCCAGCTCGGCGTCCCGGACGAGGGTGAGCACGGTCTCGGCCAGCTCGTCGCCGTCGAGCGCGTCCTCGTCCCAGATCTCCCCCGCGTCCAGCGAGCCGGCGACGGCCGCCCGCACCTGGGGGGTGCTCAGCACGGCGCGCGGCGTGGCGGGCAGGGCCCCCAGCTTCTCCAGCAGCGGGTGCGCGGCGTCCGGGTGAGCAACCTTGAGGCCGAGGCGGGAGAGCCGGGCGAGGACGGGGCCGGTGAGCGCGTCCGGAAGCGGCAGCAGGATCTGCCGCGGCCCGATGGTGGTGCGCGGCGGACGGCCCGCCCGCTCGTCGTCCGGGTCGCCCGCGAGCGGGACGGGGAGGCCGGAGAGCCGGTCGGGGTCGGTGCCCGCGAGGCTGTCGTAGAGCCGGTGCCACCAGGCGGGGTCGCGCTCCAGCCCGGCGAGGCGGTCGATGGCCTCGGTCAGGGGGACGCGGGCGACGCCGAGGGTGCGCAGCTCGGTGCGCCGCTCCAGGCCCGCGGGCAGCAGACAGGGCAGCACCTCGGCGAGCACCCGTACGGTCTCGGCCCCGACGCCCTCGACGACCTCCGCCTCCACGGGCCGCAGGGCGGCGGTGCCGTCCCCGCCGTCCTCCGTCCGGTCCCGGTCCCAGTCGTCCGCCCAGCCCGGCTCGGCCTCGGGGTCCCGGGGCGCGGCGGGCTCCAGGAACGCGACCCGGGGCAGCCGGGCCAGGATCGCACCGCGCAGGGCCCCGTCCAGGCCGCCCTTGCCCAGCGGTCCCGGCACCAGATCGATGGTCCCGGTGGACACGGGCCGCCAGGAGCCCAGCAGCTCCGCGTACGCGTCGGCCGCCCGCTCGACCAGGAAGTCGGTCAGCGGCCCCGGCGCGGGGTGCCTGCGGGCGGTGTCCAGCGGGAGGGAGGCGATGAGCAGGGCGGGGATGCCGAGCGGTTCGTCGGTGGGCGTCGGGGCGTGCACGACGGGTGCGGTACGGGGGTGGAGCGGGGCGCCCGCCTCGTCGACCGGGACCGCCCAGGTCACCGACCAGTGCGGGCGCAGCCGCTCCTCGACCGGGCGGTCGGCGAGCAGGGCGGGCTCGATGGGCCCGTGGTGGAGCACGGTGCGCCAGCGGCCCAGGCCGCGGGCGGAGTCGTCGATGTGCGTGTACGGGCCGTGGGCCGAACGGCTGAGGGTCCGCGTCCCGTCCGGGGTCTCGATGACGACCTCGTCCAGGCCGGGCAGCGTGAGCAGCAGCGCGTCGTCCACGGCGGCCAGCAGCCGGGCCACCAGGTCCTCGGCGGTGCCGTCGCGCAGCGGCAGCACGACGACGGTGTCGTACCCCTCGGGTGCGGAGCCCTCGGCGGGCAGCGGCAGGCGCAGCAGGGGTACGTGTCCGTCGCGGCGGCGCAGCTCGTCCCCGAGGCCGGGGCTGCCGACAGCCGCCTGGCGGGCCAGCTCGCGCGCCTCGGCCAGGGACCAGCGGACGCCGCCGTGCCGGCCGAGCACGGCGGGCTCGTCGCTGACCGCGAGGACGGCGGCGAACCCGACGCCGAAGCGGCCGACGGAGGACTCGTGGCCCTCGCGCTTGGCGGAGGCCCGCAGGGTGCTCAGGGACTCCACACCGGTGGCGTCGAGCGGCGCGCCGGTGTTCGCGGCGGCCAGCACGCAGCGGTCGTCCGGGTCGCCGGGGGCGGCGGGGTGCAGGGTCAGCCGGAGCCTACCGGGGACGCGGGCGCGGGCGGCGGCGTCGGCGGCGTTCTGGGCCAGCTCGACGACGAGGCGGTCGCGGTAGCCGCCGAGCGCGAGGTCCTCCTCGGCGTTGGCGTCCTCCCGGAACCTGGCGGGCCCGGCCCCCCAGGCGTCGAGCACGCCGCGCCGCAGCCGTGCCGTCCCGAACGGATCGGCCCCCTCGGTCGCCTTCATGCTCACGCTCTCGACTCCGTCCGCTGGGTAGGGACCGCGTATGCCTGTGCGGCCCAGTGTGCGCCCGAAGGTACCGCGCGCGCCGCCTCCGCCGTACCAGCGTTCCGGGCCATTGCCAGCCCGTCCGGCGTTTGAGGACGGAACCGTCGACCTGGTGCCGGGTGCCACCGCAGGGCCCTGCACACCGAGTGCCTGTTGTGGTGACCGCTGCCCCGGCCAAGGGGTTCCGTCCTCAAACGCCGGACGGGCTGAAAGGGCGCACCCCGGTCCACCGCAACGGTTCCGTCCTCAAGCGCCGGACGGGCTGGAAAGGCCGCACCGCCGGACGGGCTGGGGGTGGCCGAACGCGCCCCGCGATTCCCGGGCACCGCGAGCCCGGCCCCCTCAGCGGGCAGGAGCGTCAGGAGTGGCCCAGGTCCTCCGACGCCCCGTCCGGCTCGGTCGGCACGGAGCCCCCACCGCGCTCCGGCCGCAGCGAGTACGCGTCCACCCGCATCGTGTCCAGCGCGTGCGGCGCCGGCTTCGGCGGCGGCGGCATCACCGCGGCCTCCGAGTGCCCGCCGCAGCCGTACGCCAGCGACACCACATGCCCGTCCGCCGGGCCGAACTCGTTCGCGCACACCCCGAAGGCCTGTTTCAGGGAGCCCGCCATCGGGATCAGGAACGCGCAGCTCACGCACGTCGCCGGGGCCGCCTGGGCCATCGGCGTCTTCGGGCCGAACGCCTCGTCCCAGCGGTCGGCCGCCGCGTACAGCCCGTACCGGGACAGCACCCGCGCCCGGCGCGTACCGAGCTCGTCCGCGACCGCGGCGATGGACCCGCGGCTGGTGGCGGCCACCGGCCGGTCCGTCAGCTCGGCGTCCTCCGAGTCGACCAGCTCCGCCAGCTCCCGGGAGACCACGGAGTTCGGCGGCGGCTCGTCCTCGCCGGTCCAGCCGGGCTCCAGGCGCAGGTCCTCCGCCTCGGTGGGCAGCAGGTCGCCGGGGCCCATGTCGCCGGGGCGCAGCCGCTCGCTCCACGGCACCCACTCCGGCGCCAGGAGCGCGTCGTCCCCCGGCAGCAGCACCGTTTCGTCGAGGGTGACGTTCTTCGCGCGGGAGGCCCGCGCGACCGTCACCGCCCAGCGCCAGCCCCGGTACCCGGGCTCCTTGGCCTCGAAGTAGTGCGTGACGACGCGGTCTCCCTCGGAGATCACGCCGATGTGCTCACCGACCACTCCGGGCGCGGCGGCCTCCTCCGCGGCGGCACGCGCGAGGTCCACCGCCTCGGCGCACAGGCGGTCGGGAACGGGGGTCCGGGCCGTACGGCTTCGCGTCGTCGTCGCAGCACTCACAGGTCTTCGCTTCTCTCCATACGCCAGTCTCACGAGCGCGCCAGCTGCTGGACGATTGCCGTTTCGGCCAGACAGGTGCGGGCGGAGCGGACCTGGGGGCCGCGTCGACGTCCACACCCGTTGTGCCTGCCTCGGGCGCGCCTTCTGCCATCCATTCTGCGGGATCGCCGAGAGGCGCGCGGCCAAGAACAACCGCCGGTGGCGCGTTACGCACGCTACCCTCTCCGCCGCGCTGCGCCCACCTGCCCGTCCCAAACGTGCCGTATCCGTTCCCGCCGGCTTCCCGCCGATGCCGGTCGGACACGGGTGGGCGCGGGGCCGCGGACGGTTCCGGCGTGCTCGTCCGACAGGGCGTCACACGCGCGTCCGCGGCCGATCGCCGTTCATACCGGCCAGGGTTGGGGCACTATGACGGGGTGACTGCCGCCAGGTCGCACGACGGTCCCGGCCCGCTCCGCAGGGCGGGGCGGGCGACGGGCCGTGCCCTGCGCGCCCCGTTCACCGGCACGGCGCGCGGTATCCGCAAGGCGACGCACGCCCATGGCGCGGGCGAATCCGGTCTCGGAAAACTGATCGAGCTGCACGCGGTGAACGGCGCGGGCGACGTCATGATCACGGTCGCGCTCGCCTCCACCGTCTTCTTCTCGGTGCCCACGGACGAGGCGCGGGGCCGGGTGGCCCTCTACCTCGCCATCACCATGGCCCCCTTCACCCTGCTCGCCCCGGTGATCGGCCCGCTCCTGGACCGGCTGCCGCACGGCCGCCGCGCCGCGATGGCGGGCGCGATGCTGGCCCGGGCGCTGCTGGCGATCACCATGTCGGGCGCGGTCGCCACGGGGGGCCTGGAGCTGTATCCGGCCGCGCTGGGCGTCCTGGTCTGTTCGAAGGCGTACGGCGTGGTGCGCAGTGCGGTCGTGCCCCGCCTGCTGCCACCCAGATTCTCCCTGGTGAAGGCCAATTCCCGGGTCACCCTGGCCGGGCTGCTGGCGACCGGGGTCGCGGCCCCGATCGGGGCCGGTCTCCAGGCCATCGGCTCGCCCTGGCCGCTCTACGGCGCCTGCGCGATCTTCGTCGCGGGCACGTTCCTCGCCTTCACGCTGCCGCCCAAGGTCGACTCCGCGAAGGGCGAGCGCCGGGCGCGGCTGATCGTCCCGCACCACGAGGACACCGCGCCGCGGTCCGTGCCGCGACGGAACGGCGGCAGCACCCGGGCGGGCCTCCGCAGGGGCGGCAACGGGCAGAAGCCCGCCAGGGAGCGGCCACCGGGGCTGCGGTCCGTCGGCGGGTCCGTCCTGCACGGGCTCCAGGCCAACGCGGCGCACCGGGCCCTCTCCGGCTTCCTCATCTTCTTCCTGGCGTTCCTGCTGCGCGAGCACCCGCTGGCCGGGCAGAGCGCTGCGGTCTCGCTCGGCATCGTCGGTGTGGCGGCGGGCGTCGGCAACGCCTGCGGTACGGCGGTGGGCTCCTGGCTGCGGGCGCGCGGCCCCGAGGTGATCGTCGCGACGGTGCTGGGACTCGCGCTGAGCGTGGCGGTGCTGGCCGCGGTCTTCTTCTCCACCGCGCTGGTCGCCGCGCTCGGCGCGGTCGCCGGTTTCACCCAGGCCCTGTCCAAGCTGTCGCTCGACGCGATGATCCAGCGGGACGTGCCGGAGGAGGTCCGCACCTCCGCGTTCGCCCGGTCCGAGACGTTGCTCCAGATGGCGTGGGTGGTCGGCGGCGGCATCGGCATCGCCCTGCCGCTCAACGCGGTGCTCGGCATGTCGGTCGCCGCGGGCATTCTCGCGCTCGGCGCGGCCACGTCCGTACGGGGCCTCCTGGGGGCCGCGCGGCGCGGCACGCCGCACCCCCGCGTGGCATGAGCGGAGGCGACCGATAGCCTTCGGCCCATGACCGTTGCGTTCTTCTCCGGTAAGGGCCGTCGAATCGGCGTCGCTCTTGGTGCCGTGTCCGCGGGACTCCTTGTCCTGTCCGCCTGCGACAAGCCGACGCCGCTCGCCACCGTGACGGTCGGCAGCAACTCGGTGCACTCCGAGGCCGCCTGCTACAACGACGGCGAGGCGATCAAGGAGTCGCTGATCCAGGGCTGCCTGAACAAGAAGGCGGAGAAGACCATCAAGGTCGCCATGGACGACAAGGTCCGCTTCGGCGTCGACCCCGAGATCGCCGAGAACGGCTGGACGCTCTTCATCAACGGCCAGCAGGCCGAGCAGGAGCCGTACGACAAGACCTACCGGACGATCCCCGGCAGCGCCTTCTTCGCCAGCCAGACGGGGCAGCCGTCCGAGAAGACGAACATCTCCATCGTGGAGACCAAGGGCAAGAAGCTCACGGGCATCTGGCAGTTCGAGCTCAAGAAGGACTGACGAGAAGGACCGCCCCGCTCCCCCGAGAGCGCCCCTCCCCCGTCCTCGACCCTGAGGCTGTAACCCGTGCGTGTGCTGGTCGTGACCGCTGTCCCGGTGGAACGGGACGCGGTCACGCGTGCGTTCGGGGGCACCGCGGAGACCGTGGCGCTGCCGGGGGGCGAGCTGCACCGCGGCGGCCCGTTCGACGTGCTGGCGGGCGGTGCGGGACCGGCCGCCGCGGCGGCGGCCACCGCCTTCGCCCTGGCGTCGGCGTCCGCGCCGTACGGTCTCGTCGTCTCGGCCGGGATCGGCGGGGCGTTCACCCCGCTGACGCCGCTCGGCTCGCTGGTCGTGGCGAGCGACCTCGTCGCCGCCGACCTGGGCGCCGACACCCCCGAGGGCTTCCTGCCGGTCACCGCGCTCGGCTTCGGCCGGGACCGCTTCACCGCCCCGCCCGCGCTCGTGCGGGCGGTGGCGGCCGCCACCGGCGCCGCCGCCGGCCCCGTCCTCACCGTCTCCACCGTGACCGGCACCGCCGAACGCGCCGCGGACCTGCTCGCCGCGCACCCGGGGGCGCTGGCCGAGGCGATGGAGGGCTTCGGGGTCGCGGAGGCCGCCGCCCGGGCCGGGGTGCCGGTCACGGAGCTGCGGGCCGTGTCGAACGCCGTGGGCCCCCGCGACCGGGACGCCTGGCGGATCGGCGACGCGCTGGCGGCGCTCACGGACGCGTTCGGGAAGATCGCCCCCGTACTGGAAGGTTGGAACCGGCATGACGACCGACACCGCAGCTAGCCGGGGCCCGGCCGGGGACGCGATCGAGATCGCCTTCTCGCCCTGCCCCAACGACACCTTCGTCTTCGACGCCTGGGCGCACGGCCGGGTCCCCGGCGCGCCCGCACTGGACGTGACCTTCGCCGACATCGACCTCACCAACGGCATGGCCGAGCGCGGTGAGCTGGACGTCCTGAAGGTGTCCTACGCCGTGCTGCCGTGGGTGCTCGACGACTACGCGCTGCTGCCGTGCGGCGGGGCGCTGGGCCGGGGCTGCGGTCCGCTGGTCCTCTCCAAGGAGCTGGGCCTCGACCTGACCGGCCGGACCGTCGCCGTGCCGAGCGAGCGCTCGACGGCGTACCTGCTGTTCCGGCTCTGGGCGGCGGAGATGGTCCCGGGCGGCGTCGGCGAGGTCGTCGTGATGCCGTTCGACGAGATCATGCCCGCCGTACGGGACGGCAAGGTCGACGCCGGTCTGGTCATCCACGAGGCCCGTTTCACGTACCGGAACTTCGGTCTGCACAACCTCGCCGACATGGGCCGGCACTGGGAGGACACCACGGGCCTCCCGATCCCGCTCGGCGCGATCATCGCCAAGCGCTCGCTCGGCGAGGAGACCCTGCGCCGGCTGGCCGACTCGGTCCGCAGCTCGGTCCGGCTGGCCTGGGACCACCCGGAGGTCTCCCGGCCCTACGTCCTGGAGCACGCCCAGGAGATGGACCCGGCCGTCGCGGACCAGCACATCGGGCTGTACGTGAACGAGTTCACCGCCGACCTCGGCGAGGACGGCTACGCGGCGGTCCGCGGCCTGCTGACCCGCGCGGCGGCCGAGGGACTGGTACCGCCGCTGGGCCCGGACGCGCTCGCGTTCCCCTGAGCGGGACCGGACCACTACCGGCTGCGGGCGGTGAACCGGAAGCGGTTCGTCCTGACCCGCCGGGCCGATGACGAGGACCCCGGTGCGTCCCTGACGGCGAAGCCGTCCGGTCTCGGCGGCGGCAGGAGGCTGGCGGTGCGGACGACGGGCCGGGCCGTGGCCGCGGACATCGTGCTCGTCACGCTCTTCGCCGGCGTCGACCGCGCGCCGCTGACCCGCTCGGGCGCGGTGCGCGCGGCCCTGGGAAGGTTCACCCGGCTCCTCGCGGAGAGCCAGGCCTGACCGCCCGCAGGGTCCGCGCCCCGGCAGCGCCTTCGCGGGTCGCCGTCCGCTACACGTCGAGCTGGTCGGCGACCGCCCTCAGCAGGCCCGCGATCTTCGCGCCGGCGGCCTTGTCGGGGTAGCGGCCCCGCTCCAGCTGCGGCGTGATGTTCTCCAGGACCGTCGTCAGGTCCTGCACGATCGACGCCAGCTCGTCCGGTTTGCGGCGCTGCGCGGCCGCGACGGACGGGGTGGGGTCGAGGACCACCACCGAAAGGGCCTGGTCGCCGCGCTGGCCCGCGACCACGCCGAATTCCACGCGCTGGCCGGGCTTGAGGGCGTCGACCCCGGCAGGGAGAACCGACGAGTGGACGAAGACGTCGCCGCCGTCGTCGCGGGAGAGAAAGCCGAAGCCCTTCTCGCTGTTGAACCACTTGACCTTGCCGGTGGGCACGTCTGTCCTCGTCCTCGTACTCGTCGGTGTGCGGATAGGAGCCGGTCTCCCGGGGAAAACGGCTCCGGATAGCAGTACAGCGGGTCACCGTGACCCGCCCGGTCCCAGGCTAATGGGCCCAGGGCCGGTGACAAGACGTCGCCGGAGAGTTCCTCCGGGCAGGGAACTACCCTGGTCGCGTGAGCACTACTCCTTCAGGCGCAGGCGACCGGCTTGTTCAGGTCGGCGCGATCGTCTTCTTCGTCGGCGCACTGGCCACTCTGGTCACGGTCGCCCCACTTTTCCTGGGCACGGAACCGTTCCCCGCGATCGCGTACGCGGTCTGCATGCTGATGGGCGTCGGGTTCCTGATCGCCGCGGCGGGCGTCGTGCGCTCGGCCTGGTCCAGCTCCCCGAAACGGGCCGCGAACCGCGTCTGACGCCGCAGGGCGTCACGCCACCCGGGCCGCCTCGAAGGCGGCCAGCCAGGCCGGGAAGCCGGTCAGGTCCTCCAGCACCACGTCCGCGCCCGCCGTCCGCAGCTCCGCCGCGTCGCACGGGCCCGTCGTCACCGCGACCGACAGCGCTCCGGCGGCCCGGGCCCCGCGTACGTCGCCGGTGTGGTCGCCGACGTACACCTGCGCACCGTGCTCGCGCAGCGCCTCGCCCTTGGCCTCCGCCCACAGCCAGCCGACCACCGTGTCCGGCTCGATGCCGAGGTGGGCCAGGTGCAGCTTCGCGTTCGGCTCGTACTTCGCCGTGACGACGAGCGCCCGGCCGCCGAGCGCCCGCACCGCGGCCACCGACTCCCGCGCCCCGGGGAGGGCCGTGCTCGGGGCTATCGCGTGGTCGGGGTAGATCTCCCGGTAGCGGTCGGCCGCGGCGGCCACCCGGTCGGCCGGGAACCAGTGCGCCAGCTCCGTCTCCAGCGGCGGGCCGATCCGGCTCACCACCAGGTCGACGTCGATCGGCACCCCGGTCTCCGCGGACAGCGCCCGGTAGGCGGCGGCGATACCGGGCCGGGAGTCGACGAGCGTCATGTCGAGGTCGAAGCCGACCGTCAGGGGGTGCCGGAGGGGGCGCCGGTCGGGGTACTGGTCGGGGTGCTGATCCGTGGAAGCCATGTCTGCCATTGTGCCGACCGGCCGGGTGCCGCCCCGAAGCCCCCGTCGGCCCCGGAATCCCGCCGCTTAGACTGAGACGCGCACTTAGCCAAGCCTTACCGTCCTGGCCCCGCGCCCCGGCGTTCCCGCCCGTTCCATCACGTCCGCGTCCGTCCCGATTGGGTGAAATGTCAGCGTCAGCGCCCGTGCGGACCGCCGCGCCACCCCGCACTCCCCGTCTCTCCCGACGCGCGGGCTCGACGGCCGCGGCCGTGCTCGCCCTGCTGGTGGCGGTCCTGCTGAGCCTCGCCGTGGGGGCGCGTTCCATCCCGCCGGGCGAGGTGTTCGACGTCCTGCTGCACGGCGGGCACTCCGACGCCGCCGAGGTGATCCGCACCATGAGGGTGCCGCGCACGCTCATCGGGCTGATGGTCGGCGCGGCGCTGGCCCTCGCGGGCACGGTGCTCCAGGGCATCACCCGTAACCCCATCGCCGATCCCGGCATCCTCGGCATCAGCCAGGGCGCCTCGGTGGCGGTGGTGATGGCCATCGCGTTCGCGGGGGTCCACACGCTCACCGGGTACGTGTGGTTCGCCTTCGCGGGCGCGGCGATCGCCTCGGTCGCGGTGTACGCCATCGCCTCCAGCGGGCGCGGCGGCGCGACCCCGGTGAAGCTCGCGCTCGGCGGTGCGGCGATCAACGCGCTGCTGGTGTCGGTGACGGTCGGGATCCTCACGACGAACGCCGCCGCGCTGGACGAGTTCCGCTTCTGGCAGGTCGGCTCGATCGCCGGGCGGGAGTCGGACGTCGTCCAGCAGGTGTGGCCGTTCCTCCTCCTCGGAGCGGTCCTCGTGCTCTCCGTCGCCCGCGGCCTGGACGCGCTCGCGCTTGGCGAGGACGTCGCGAAGGGGCTCGGCCAGAACGTCGCGGCGGTGAGGATCGTCGGCGGCCTCGGGGCGACCGTGCTGACCGGGGTCGGGGTCGCCGCCGCCGGGCCGATCGCGTTCATCGGTCTGGCCGTCCCGCACATCGCCCGCGCGGTCGTCGGCAACGACCACCGCTGGGTGCTGCCCATGGCGGCGCTGATCGGGCCCGTGATGCTGCTCGTCTCCGACGTCGTCGGCCGGATCGTGTTCCCGCCGGGCGAGGTCCCGGCGGGCGTGATGACGGCCCTGATCGGGGTGCCGTTCCTGGTCGCCCTCGTACGCCGGAAGGCGGTGCCCGCGTGAACGGGACGTCCACCCCGGTACGGGTCAGGCCCGCCGGCTACTCCGTCGTGAAGGCCGGTCCGCGCGGCCGGTTCCTGCTGCACCGGCGGGCCTCCGTCGTCGCGGCCGCCCTCGTCGTGCTGCTGGCCGCCGTCTGCGTCGCCTACCTCTGCGTCGGGGAGAGCTTCGTCGCGCCCGGCGAGGTCGTGAAGGTGATCCTCGGGCAGCCCTCCTCGGCCGAGCTGGTCGTGGGCACGCTGCGGCTGCCGCGCATGGTCGTCGGGCTGCTGGTGGGCGCCGCGTTCGGGATCGCCGGGGCGCTGATCCAGACCGTGGCCCGCAACCCGCTCGCCAGCCCCGACATCATCGGCATCAGCCAGGGCGCCAGCGCGCTCACGGTCGGCGCGATGACCTTCGGCATCACGTCGTACACCGTCCTGCCCTACCTCTCCGTCATCGGCGGCATCGCGGCGGCGGCCCTCGTCTACGTCTTCGCGTGGCGCGGCGGCCTGCACGCCACCCGCTTCGTCCTCATCGGCATCGGCTTCGCCATCGCGCTGCGGTCGGTGACCACGCTGTTCCTGACCAAGGGCGACTACCTGGTCGCCCAGCAGGCGCAGATCTGGATGACCGGTTCGCTGAACGGGCGCGGCTGGCCGGAGGCCGCCCCGATCGGCTGGACGCTGCTGATCCTGCTGCCCGCCATCGCCTGGGCGGCCCGTGCGCAGCGCACCGTCGCGATGGACGACGACACCGCCACCGCGCTGGGCGTGCGCCTGGGGCGCGTACGGCTGGGACTCGTCGCGCTCGGTGTGGTCCTGGCGTCCGTGGCGACGGGCACGGCCGGCCCGGTGGACTTCGTGGCGCTGCTCGCCCCGCAGATCGCCCGCCGGATGACCCGGACCGCGCAGATCCCGCTGGTGTCCTCGGCGCTGCTGGGCGCGGTCATCGTCGTCCTCGGCGATCTGCTCGCCCGCAAGCTGTTCTCGCCCACCGAACTGCCGGTGGGCGTCCTCACGGCGGCGGTCGGCGCCCCGTACCTGATCTGGCTGATCATCCGCGGTCACCGCGGCCGCAGTGGAGGCACCGCATGAGCCCGAGCCCGACGACCGACACGGCGCAGCGGACCGGCAGGCTCGCCGCCCGCTCCCTGACCCTCGCGTACGAGGACCGCACCGTGGTCCACGAGCTGGACCTCACCGTGCCCGACGGGCAGGTCACCGTCATCGTCGGCCCGAACGCCTGCGGCAAGTCCACCACCCTGCGGGCGCTCGGCCGGCTGCTGAAGCCGCGCGGCGGGGCGGTCCTGCTGGACGGCGAGGAGTTGGCGCGGATACCCACGAAGCGGATCGCCCGGTCCATCGGGCTGCTCCCGCAGACCCCGGTGGCGCCCGAGGCGATCACCGTCTCCGACCTGGTCGCGCGGGGCCGCCAGCCGCACCAGAGCTGGTGGCAGCAGTGGTCAGACGAGGACGAGCGGGCGGTGACCGACGCGATGGCCCGTACCGACGTCACGGCGCTCGCCGACCGGTCGGTGGACGAGCTGTCGGGCGGGCAGCGCCAGCGGGTGTGGATCGCGATGGCGCTGGCCCAGGAGACGGACCTGCTGCTGCTCGACGAGCCGACGACGTATCTCGACATCGCGCACCAGGTGGAAGTCCTGGACCTGGTACGCCAGTTGGCCTCCCCTGCCGCCGACGGCACCCGGGGCCGTACCGTCGTCACGGTGCTCCACGACCTCAACCAGGCCGCCCGGTACGCGGACCGCCTGGTCGCCATGAAGGAAGGCCGGATCGTCGCCGAGGGCCGGCCCGGGGACGTCGTCACCGCCGAGCTCGTCGCCGAGGTCTTCGGCCTGGAGGCGGTGATCGTCCCGGACCCG
Organism: Streptomyces sp. NBC_01116; assembly: GCF_041435495.1. Classification (NCBI taxonomy): domain Bacteria; kingdom Bacillati; phylum Actinomycetota; class Actinomycetes; order Kitasatosporales; family Streptomycetaceae; genus Streptomyces; species Streptomyces sp. NBC_01116. Next base: position 4,817,038 of record NZ_CP108644.1, on the reverse strand, counting down.
GTGACGGGTTCGCCGCTCGTCGTCCCGAGTGCCCCCTGGGCCCCGTCCCCGGCCGGGTCCCCCTCCCAGAAAGGTCTGTGACATGACTCCCCTCCTCCGCGACCGCCGCGCCCTCGTCGCCGGCTCCCTCGCCATGACCGCCGCGCTCACCCTCGCCGGGTGCGGCTCCTCGGACCCGGCGGCGGACTCCTCCGACTCCCCGGCGAAGACGCGCACCGTCTCCACCGCGAACGGGGAGGTCGAGGTGCCCGCGTCGCCGAAGCGGGTCGTCGTCCTGGACTCCGGCGAACTGGACTCCGCGATCACCCTCGGCGTCCGGCCCGTCGGCGCGACGCACTCGGCCTCCGAGGACGCCTTCCCCACCTACCTCCCCGCGAGCGAGACGAAGGACATCACCCCGGTCGGCGAGATCGCCAACGCGAACCTGGAGTCCGTCGCCGCGCTCAAGCCCGACCTGATCCTCACCAGCAAGGTCCGTGACGGGGAGCGCTACGACGAGCTCAGCAAGATCGCCCCGACCGTGATGACGGAGGCGACCGGCAGCGCCTGGAAGGAGAACTTCCAGGTGCACGCGGAGGCGCTCGGCAAGCAGGCCGAGGCCAAGAAGGTCCTCGCCACGTACGACACCCAGGTGGCGAAGGTGACGGAGGCGCTCGGCGGCAAGGAGAAGGCCGCCGCCACGGACGTCAACTTCGTCCGCTTCGTCGAGGGCGCCGAGATCCGCATCTACGGCAAGCAGAACTACATCGGTTCGCTGCTCGCCGACATCGGCACCGGCCGCCCCCCGATCACGGACAAGGCGAAGGACGGGTTCTCGTACGACGTGTCGCCCGAGAAGATCGACCTCGCGGACGCGGACGTCATCTTCACGTCGACGTACGGCGACCCGGGCAAGGCCGGGACGACGAAGACGATGAACAGCGGCCTGTGGAAGGGGCTGAAGGCGGCCAGGAACGACAAGGTCTTCAAGGTCGACGACCGGCTGTGGATCGCGGGCATCGGCTACACCGCCGCCGGCAAGATCCTGCAGGAGTTCGAGACCAGCATGACGCAGTAGGGCCTCCCGACCCGATCGGGCCGGGCTCAGCCGGTCCGCCTCCGCGCCCGCCACACCAGGTAGAGCGCGGAGGCGACGGCGGCGACGCGGACGACCACCGGCCAGGTGTCCACCAGGACGTCCCGCATCGCGCCCTCGCGGATCGGTTCGCCCCAGCGCCCCTCCATCCGCCCCCACACCCACACGAGGGCCCCGGCCGCCACCACGCCCGGCAGACCGAGCGCCGCCCACTTCGCCTCCGTGCGGGAGAGGGTGCGCGAGCTGTACGCGATCAGCCAGCCGCCCGCCAGCGGCAGCCAGGAACCGGTGACCACACCGGCGACGAGCAGGACGGCCGCCAGGAGCAGCAGCGGGTGGGCGAAACCGCCGCGGGGGCCGGAGGGAACGGCCGCCCCGGGCTCGACGACCACCGCGGCCGTCTTCTTGCGGCGGCGGAGCTTCAGGAGGCGCAGAGCCCGGCGGCGCGCGGCGGTCCCGGTCCCGGCCTCCCCCTCCGCCCCGGCCTTCCCGTCCGCGACGTCGCCCCCGCCCGCCGCGCCCTTCTCGTCCTTCTCGCCCTGCCCGTCCTTCTCGACGGGCCGCGGCCGCTTCCCGAGCAGCTCCGGGGCCTCGATGCCGCCGAAGAACCCGGGGATGGCGGTTCCCTCGTCGAAGGGGCCCGGTTCCAGCCGCCACCAGTCGGTCCCGTCCGCGTCCCCCTGCTGGTCCTGGCCGAGCATGTGCGGGGCGGACGGATCGGGCCAGTCGCGGACGGGGACGCCCTCGTCGTCGGGCGCCTGGTCGTCGGGGGCGGGAGCCGGGCGGGGCACGGCGGCGGACCGCGCGCCGGAAGTCCGGTCGGAAGTCCGGTCGGAAGGCCGGTCGGAAGCAGGGTCAGAGGCGCCGCCGGGCGCACGGTCGGACATGCCGCCCGGTGCGCCGCCCGCGCCGTCCTCGGGCCCGCGGCGCGACGCGCCCCACCCGAAACCGGCTTTCGGCTTCCCGGACGCCTTCGCCGCCCGGCCGTCCCCCGCTCCCGGAGCGGGCTCCTTCGGCCCCCTCGGCTCCTTCGGCTCCCTCGGCTCCTTGCGGAGGAGTCCGCCCCGGGGCCGGGGCAGGGAGGTCCGCCGCCGCTGCTCGCCGCCCTCCGTCCCGGTCCCGGCGGTCGGCAGCGTGACCGTGCCGTCGGCCGACTCCGCCGCCGCGGCGACCAGTTCGTCCGGGCTGCCCAGCCTGCCGATGATGCGCCGCACGGTCGCCGGAGAGTCCGCGCCCTCCGCGCCGCGCTGCCGGTCGATCTCCCCCCGAAGCGTCGAAACCAGGCGCATCCGGGCGCCCGACGACAGCTGTTGCCGCTGAGCCAGGTCGCCGACCCGGCTCAGGTAGTCGTAGACGAGCTGGTCACTCTCGATCCCCACGCGATGCATCCCCTCTACCGGCCCTGCCCCGACGGTAGCGTTCCAGCGGCTACCGTGGGACGGATGGGGACGACCACACCACCGCGCACGCTCGCCGAAGCCCTGCGCGCCCGGGGCGACGAATCGCTGGCCGGGCTGCTGCGCGCCCGCCCCGACCTCCTCAACCCGGTGCCGAACGACATCACCCAGCTCGCCACGCGGGCCGGCACACGGGCGTCCGTCGTCCGCGCGCTGGAACACCTGGACCGGTTCGCGCTCCAGACCGCCGAGGCGCTGGCGGTGGCCCCGGACCCGGCCCCGTACGCCACGCTGCTCTCCCTGCTCACCGGAGAGGGCCTGGACGACGGCGAGCAGCGCGACGACGCCGGGGCGGCGATCACCGCCGCGCTGCCGGGCGCGCTGGCGACGCTGCGCGAACAGGCCCTGGTCTGGGGCGAGGACGACCGGCTGCGGCTGGTGCGCACCGCCCGCGAACTGCTCGCCCCGTCCCCGCAGCACCCCTCGCCCACGGGCCTCGGCCCCACGGTCGCCGAGGCGACGGCCGGCATGTCACCGGGCCGCCTCCAGGAGATCCTGGCGGCGGGCGGTCTGCCCGCCACGCACGACCCGGTCTCGGCGGTGGCCGCGCTGTCCTCGCTCTTCACGGACCGGACGCGGATGGCCGAACTGCTGGACACCGCCCCGGTGGAGGCGCTGGCGGTGCTGGACCGGCTGGTGTGGGGCCCGCCGTACGGGGAGGTCACGCCCAACCCCACTCCCCCCGTGAAGTGGCTGCGCGACCGGGGCCTGCTGCTGCCGGTCTCCACCCGCACGGTGGTCCTGCCGCGCGAGGCGGCCCTGCATCTGCGCGCCGGACGCGCCCACCGCGTGCCGGAGCCGGTGCCCCCGGTCGTCGCCGCGGCGGTGACACGCGATCCACAGGCTGTGGACAGGGCGGCGGCCGGGCAGGCGTTCACGGCGCTGTCCACCGTCGAGGAGCTGCTGAAGCTCTGGAACGGCGGCGGCCCCGCGATCCTGCGCGCGGGCGGGCTGAGCGTACGGGAGCTGAAGCGCGCCGCGAACTCCCTCGACGTGACCGAGCCGATCGCGGCGTTCTGGATCGAACTGGCCTACGGCGCGGGCCTGCTGGCCTCCGACGGGGAGCCCGAGGAGCGGTACGCGCCGACGCCCGCTTCCGACGAGTGGCTCGACCTGTCCGCCGAGGACCGCTGGACGCACCTCGCCACCGCCTGGCTCGCCGCCACCCGGACCCCGGGCCTGGTCGGCGGCCAGGACGCCAAGGGCCGGGCGCTGTCCGCACTCGGCCCGGAGCTGGACCGCTCGGCCGCCCCCGACGTACGCCACCGGGTCCTGGCCCTGTTCGCCGAACTCCCGCCGGGCACCGCGCCGGACGCCGAGACCCTGCTGCGACGACTGCGCTGGGAGCGCCCGTTGCGCGGCGGTGCGGCTCCTTCCCCGTCGGCGGAGGGAACCGACCTCCGCTCCCGCCTCGCCCTGTGGACGCTCAACGAGGCGGAGCTGCTGGGCATCACGGGCCGGGGCGCGCTCTCCGCACAGGCCCGCGCACTGCTGGACGAGGGCCCGGACGCGGCGGCGGCCCGCCTCGCGCCGCTCGTCCCCGAACCCCTGGACCACGTCCTCCTCCAGGCCGACCTGACGGCGGTGGCGCCGGGCCCACTGGAACGCCCCCTGGCGGAGACGCTCTCGGTCCTGGCCGACGTCGAGTCCAAGGGCGGGGCGACGGTGTACCGCTTCACGCCCGGCTCGGTGCGCCGCGCCCTGGACGCCGGGCAGGCGGCGACCGATCTGCACGCGTTCCTGGCCGCGCACAGCCGTACGCCGGTGCCGCAGCCGCTGAGCTACCTGATCGACGACGTGGCCCGCCGCCACGGCCACCTGCGGATCGGGTCGGCGTCCGCGTACGTGCGCTGCGACGACGAGGCGGTCCTCAACGAGATCCTGGCCGACCGCCGCTCCACGGGACTCCGCCTCCGCCGCCTGGCCCCCACGGTCCTGGCCTCCCAGGCGGACCCCGGCTCCCTCCTGGAGGCCCTGCGCGACATGGGCTACGCGCCGGCCGCCGAATCCGCCGAGGGCGACGTCCTGATCACCCGTGCCGGCGCCCGCCGCACCCCGCCGCGCACACCCCCGGTCCCGGTCCCCGAAGGCCCGCCGACCCCGGACGACACCCTGCTCGGGGCGGCGGTTCGGGCCATCCGCGCGGGCGACACGGCCGCCACGGTGATCCGCAAGGACACGTCCGAGGACCCGTCGTCCACCACGCCTTCCGGCTCCCTCCCCCGCACCACGTCCGCCGAGACCCTGGCCACGGTCCAGGCGGCCGCGATGACGGGCTCCGCGGTCTGGATCGGCTACGTCAACGCGGACGGCGCGGCCAGCCAGCGCGTGATCGCCCCGGTCCGCGTGGAGGGCGGCTTCGTCACGGCGTACGACCACACGGCCGACGAGGTCCGCACGTACCCGCTGCACCGGATCACGGGGGTGGCGGAGCTGGCGGAGGACGGGAAGCCCTGACGGCGGCGCGGGTGCGGTTCTCCGCGGGGTGCGCGGGTCCGTCGGTTTCACGGGCGTGCCGTCTCTGCCGGCGCGGTCTGCGATGCTGCGGGCATGGCCACAGCCCGCCCCGCCCCTGAGCCGGTGACGTCCCGACCGGTGGCACCCGAGCCGGTGTCGCCGCACCCGCCCGCCACGCCGATGCCGCCGCTGCTCACCCAGTCCTGGCTGGATCTCGCGTTCCTGCACTGGGCGGCCGACCCGGCGGACGTGGCGCCGCTGCTGCCCCCGGGCACGGTGCCGGACACCTTCGACGGGGCGGCCTACGTGGGGCTCGTCGCCTTCCGGATGCACCGGGTGGGCGGGCTCGGTCTGCCGGGGATTCCGTACCTCGGGACCTTCCCCGAGACCAACGTCCGGCTGTACTCCGTGGACGAGCACGGGCGGCGCGGGGTCGTCTTCCGCTCGCTCGACGCCTCGCGGCTCGTCCCCGTCGTCGTGGCGCGGGCCGCGTTCCGCCTGCCGTACGTGTGGTCCCGGATGGGCGTCGAGCGGTCCGGCGACACCCTCACGTACACGAGCGCCCGGCGGTGGCCCGGCCCGCGCGGCGCACGGAGCAGGATCGTGCTGCGCGCCGGACGGCCGATCGGGGAGCCGACGCCCCTGGAGCACTTCCTCACCGCCCGGTGGGCCCTGCACAACACGTTCTCCGGGCGGACCCGGTACCTGCCCAACGCGCATCCCCGGTGGCCGCTGCACCGGGCGGAGCTCCTGGAGTGCGACGAGGACCTGGTGGCGGCGGGCGGGCTGCCCGCACCGGTCGGGGACCCGGTGAGCGTGCTGTACTCCCCCGGCGTCCCGGTCCGCTTCGGGCCGCAGCGCAGGCCCCGCGCCGGAGACTGACCGCACGCCCACCCCGCCCCACCCCGCGATGCGGCACACTGGACGTTTGGCCGCATCCGTGGCCGCACCCCGCAGAAAGGGCCGAAGCGCGTGACCGGACCCCTCATCGTCCAGAGCGACAAGACGCTGCTCCTCGAAGTCGACCACGACCAGGCGGACGCCTGCCGTCGTGCCATCGCGCCGTTCGCGGAGCTGGAGCGTGCGCCCGAGCACATCCACACGTACCGGGTCACCCCGCTCGGGCTGTGGAACGCCCGAGCCGCCGGGCACGACGCCGAGCAGGTCGTCGACGCCCTGGTCGAGCACTCCCGCTACCCCGTGCCGCACGCGCTCCTGGTCGACATCGCCGAGACGATGGCGCGGTACGGGCGGCTCACCCTGTCCAAGCACCCGGTGCACGGGCTCGTGCTCACCAGCACCGACCGGCCCGTGCTGGAGGAGATCCTCCGGTCGAAGAAGGTGCAGCCGCTGGTCGGGGCGCGGATCGACCCGGACACCGTGGCCGTGCACCCCTCCGAGCGGGGGCAGGTCAAGCAGACCCTGCTGAAGCTGGGATGGCCCGCGGAGGACCTCGCGGGGTACGTCGACGGCGAGGCCCATCCGATCGAGCTGGCCGAGGACGGCTGGTCGCTGCGGCCGTACCAGAAGCAGGCCGTCGAAGGGTTCTGGCACGGCGGGTCGGGCGTCGTGGTGCTGCCCTGCGGGGCGGGGAAGACGCTCGTCGGGGCCGGCGCCATGGCCGAGGCCAAGGCCACCACCCTGATCCTCGTCACCAACACCGTCTCCGCCCGGCAGTGGAAGCACGAGCTGGTGAAGCGGACCTCGCTGACCGAGGACGAGATCGGCGAGTACAGCGGGACGCGCAAGGAGATCCGGCCGGTCACCATCGCGACCTACCAGGTGCTGACCACCCGGCGGAAGGGCGTCTACCCGCACCTGGAGCTGTTCGACTCCCGCGACTGGGGCCTGGTCGTCTACGACGAGGTGCACCTGCTGCCCGCGCCCGTCTTCAAGTTCACCGCCGACCTCCAGGCCCGGCGGCGGCTGGGGCTCACGGCGACCCTCGTGCGGGAGGACGGGCGGGAGTCCGACGTGTTCTCGCTCATCGGGCCGAAGCGGTTCGACGCCCCGTGGAAGGAGATCGAGGCGCAGGGTTACATCGCGCCCGCCGACTGCGTCGAGGTCCGGGTCAACCTCACCGACTCCGAGCGGCTCGCCTACGCGACCGCCGAGGCGGAGGAGAAGTACCGGTTCTGCGCCACCACCGCGACCAAGCGGAAGGTGACCGAGGCGCTGGTGCGCAAGCACCAGGGCGAGCAGACCCTCGTCATCGGCCAGTACATCGACCAGCTCGACGAGCTGGGCGAGCATCTGGACGCCCCCGTGATCAAGGGCGAGACCAGCAACGCCCAGCGCGAGAAGCTCTTCGAGGCGTTCCGTCAGGGCGAGATCAGCGTCCTCGTCGTGTCCAAGGTCGCCAACTTCTCCATCGACCTGCCCGAGGCGACCGTCGCCATCCAGGTCTCCGGGACCTTCGGGTCGCGGCAGGAGGAGGCGCAGCGGCTGGGCCGGGTCCTGCGGCCGAAGGCCGACGGGCACGAGGCCCGGTTCTACTCGGTCGTCGCCCGCGACACCATCGACCAGGACTTCGCGGCGCACCGCCAGCGGTTCCTGGCCGAGCAGGGGTACGCGTACCGCATCGTCGACGCGGACGAGCTGCTCTCCGGCGGCTGAGGCTCCCCGGAGGGGCGGGCGGTCAGCGGCCCCGGCCGGCGACGCCCGCCTCCTCCGCGTACTCCCCGAGGACGACGACGCCGAACGCCGCCGTCACGAACACCTTCACGGCGCGCACCGCGTCGCCGACGCGGTGGGGTCGGTGGTGACCGGTGGCCGCGGTCGCGCCGTGCGCGGGGCCGGTCCTGCGTGGGTTCAGGGTGGCTGTGCTCATGTGTCCATGGTGCTCCCGTCACCCGTTCGGGCGCGTCGGTCCGCAGACGGAACCCCGGGGCCCGGCGGGTAGCCCTGCGGTGCCATGCCGGTGCCCGGTGTCCCCTACGGGTACCCCCGGCACCCGCACCCTCCGGCGGAGCCGGTATTCCGTTTCGCCCGCGCCCGGCCCTGTGGCTACAATCGCCGGTCTGCCCGCCTCCCGCACCGTGGTACCGGCCTCTCGCTGCCGGCAGCCGGGGGAGCGCCGCCGACCGGACGGAAACCGGTCGGCACCCACGCGAACCAACCTTCCGAGCGGACCGCCCTGCTCCCGGCTCCAGCCGGCATCGGCGCGCGGTCCGCCGTCCTGCGTTGAAGAGCCGGAGGCAACACCGTGCCCGCGCACGCGAGCGAAAGCGATTCCACCCCCGATCCCACCACCGGCCCCACCGACCCCTTGGCGCACGAGCGTGCCCATCTCGCCGCGTCCCGTGCCGCCCTGCGCGGGATGCGCGAGGACGTCCAGGCCCTCGACATCCGCGACGTCACCGCGAACTGGGTCAACGCCGCCGTGCTCCAGTCCCAGATCGACGACCGCATCAAGGCGCTCGCCGACCTCTCCCACACCCCGCTGTTCTTCGGCCGCCTCGACTACCTCCACGCCGTCGGCGGCGAGCTGGCCGAGGGCGCGGAGGGCGAGCGGTTCTACATCGGGCGCCGGCACGTCCACGACGCCGCCGGGGACCCCATGGTCATCGACTGGCGTGCGCCGGTCTCCCAGCCGTACTACCAGGCGTCCCGCAAGAACCCCCAGGACGTGGGGCTCCGCCGCCGCTTCGGCTACACCGCCGGCGAGCTGACCGCGTACGAGGACGAGCACCTCACCGACCCCGCCGAGGCCGAGCACACCAGCCGGCTCCTCCAGGCGGAGATCGAGCGGCCGCGCGTCGGCCCGATGCGCGACATCGTCGCCACCATCCAGCCCGAACAGGACGAGATCGTCCGCAGCGGCCTCGGCGGGACCGTCTGCGTGCAGGGCGGGCCCGGCACCGGGAAGACCGCCGTCGGCCTGCACCGGGTGGCGTACCTGCTGTACGCGCACCGCGAGCGGCTCGCCCGCACCGGCACCCTCGTCATCGGGCCGAACCGTTCCTTCCTGCACTACATCGAGCAGGTCCTGCCCGCCCTCGGCGAGCTGGAGGTGAAGCAGGCCACCGTCGACGACCTGGTGCGCACCGGCGTCGAGGTCCGGGGCGAGGACGAGGCGGCCACCGCCGTCGTCAAGGGCGACGCCCGCATGGCGGAGGTGCTGCGGCGGGCCATCCGCTCGCACGTCGCACCGCCCGCCGAGCCGGTCGTCGTGGTGCGCGGGTCCCGGCGCTGGCGCGTTCCCGTGTACGAGGTCCAGGAGATGGTCGACGAGCTGCTGGCCCGCGACATGCGGTACGGGGCCGCGCACGAGGCGCTGCCGCAGCGGATCGCGCACGCCGTCCTCGTACGGATGGAGGAGGCCGGGGAGGCGCCCGACGACCGGGTGCAGAACGCGGTCGCCCGGAACCCCGCGGTGAAGGCGGCCGTCAAGGCGGTCTGGCCCGCCGTGGACCCGGCGAAGCTGGTGCTGCGGCTGCTCTCCGACGCGGAGTTCCTGGCCGCGCACGCGGAGGGCCTGCTGGACGAGGACGAGCAGAAGCGGCTCCTGTGGGCGAAGCCCGCCCGCAGCGTGAAGTCCGCGAAGTGGTCGGCGGCCGACGCCGTGCTGATCGACGAGGCCGGTGACCTGATCGCCCGTACGCACTCGCTCGGCCATGTCGTGCTCGACGAGGCGCAGGACCTCTCCCCCATGCAGTACCGGGCGGTGGGGCGGCGCTGCTCGACCGGTTCGGCGACCGTCCTCGGCGACCTGGCGCAGGGGACGACCCCGTGGTCCACGGAGAGCTGGGGCGAGGCGCTGTTCCACCTGGGCAAGGCGGACGCGCTGGTGGAGGAGCTGACGGCCGGTTTCCGTGTGCCGCGCGAGGTCATCGCGTACGCCTCCCGGCTGCTGCCCGTGATCTCGCCGGGGCTGGCGGCGGTGGAGTCGGTGCGTGAGTCGCCCGGTTCGCTGGTCGTACGGGAGGTGGCTTCGCCGGAGGTGCTGGACGCGGCCGTCGTCGCCGCCTGCGAGGAGTCCCTGGGCCACTTGGGGTCGATCGGGCTGATCGCCGCCGACGCCCGGATCCCGGCGCTGGGCGCGGCCCTGACGGCGGCGGGCCACGCGTATCTCTCCCCCGGTGAGGAGACGACCGCCGCGTCCCGGCTGACGCTGGTGCCCGCGTCGCTGGCGAAGGGCCTGGAGTACGACTACGTGGTGCTCGACGAGCCGGCGGCCGTGGTCGACGGCGAGCCGGACGAGCGGACCGGGCTGCGGCGGCTGTACGTGGCGCTGACCCGTGCGGTCTCGGGGCTCACGGTGCTGCACGCGGCGCCGTTGCCACAGGCGCTGGCGGAGCGGTGACGCGGCGGAGGGGCGGGACCTGTGCGGTTCCCGCCCCTCCGCCCGCCGCCCCGGTGCTCCGGCGCCCCGGCCGCGTGGCGCCGGAGAGGGGCTCAGGCGTCCAGCGCCTCGCGCCACTCCCGTACGGCTGCCGCGTCCACCGGGGCCGTCCAGCCCCCGGGCCGGGCGGCGCCGCCGATGTGGACGGCGTCGATCCCCGCGGCCCGCAGCCGGGGCAGGTGCCGCAGGTGGAGGCCGCCGCCGACCAGGACCTTCGCCCGGTATCCCGGCTCGCCGGTCCGGGCGGCCTCGGCCAGGAGGACCGGGATGCCGGCGTCCACCCCGTCCGGCGAGCCGGCCGTGAGGAACGTGTCGAGGCCGGGCAGCTCCGCGAGCTGCTTGCGCAGGGCGTCGCGGTCGGCGGCCCGGTCGATCGCCCGGTGGAACGTCCACCGGCAGCCGTCCAGCTCGGCGACGAGCCGCTCGACGGCGACGAGGTCGGCGTGGCCCTCCTCGTCGAGGAAGCCGAACACGAACTCGTCGGCTCCCGCCTCCCGCATCTCGCGGGCCTTGCCGACCAGTACGTCGATGTCACCGGCGGCGAAGCCGTCCGCCACCCTGAGCATCACGCGCAGCGGGATGTCCACGGCGGACCTGATCGCCGCGAAGGTCTCCCGCGACGGGGTCAGACCGTCCGCGGCCATGTCGGTGACCAGTTCGAGGCGGTCTGCACCACCGGCCTGGGCGGCGACCGCGTCCTCCGCGTCGAGTGCGATCACCTCCAGGACTGCACGGTTGCTCATGGGTCCCCATTCCTCCGGTACGCAGCTATAGGTCTAGTCCAATGGCCAGCCTACGGGTCGGTAGACGGACAGCGCAGCCCTCTATCTCAACGCACGACGACGACGGCGCGCGAGCCGACCCCGCAGACGAGTGACGCGCACCGCGCGCACACCAGCGCGGAACGGGCGCGTTCGCCGCGATCACCCCTTGCGCTTCATAGGGGCAGGGGGTATACATGGGGAGAGAAAGAGATACCCCCTAGGGGTATCAGGACGGCTTCAGGGAGGACCCCGTGTCCGCGCACTCCGCCACCACCGCCACCACCGCTGCCGGCTCCGACGCCGACACCGCCGCGGTCGAGCTCGCGATCGGCGGGATGACCTGCGCCTCGTGCGCGGCCCGTATCGAGAAGAAGCTCAACCGGATGGACGGCGTCGAGGCCACGGTGAACTACGCCACCGAGAAGGCCAAGGTCACCTACCTGGGCTCCGACGTGTCCGTCGAGGACCTGATCGCGACCGTCGAGGCCACCGGCTACACCGCCCGGCCACCCGCACCGCCCGCGCCCGCCGCCTCCCCCGGGAGCAACGCCGCGGGCACGGCGGGCGCCGCGGCGGAGAGCGAGGACGACGGGCTCACCTCCCTGCGCCAGCGCCTGATCACCGCCGTCCTCCTCGCCGTACCGGTGATCGCGATGGCGATGATCCCGGCGCTCCAGTTCGACTACTGGCAGTGGCTCTCCCTGACGCTGACCGCACCGGTCGTCGTCTACGCCGCCTGGCCGTTCCACCGCGCCGCCTGGACCAACGCGAAGCACGGCGCGGCGACGATGGACACGCTGATCTCCGTCGGCACGTCGGCCGCGTTCCTGTGGTCGCTGTGGGCGCTGTTCTTCGGGACCGCGGGCATGGTCGGGATGACGCACCCCTTCGAGCTGACCATCGCCCGCAGCGACGGCGCCGGGAACATCTACCTGGAGGCCGCGGCCGGAGTGACGGCGTTCATCCTCGCCGGGCGCTACTTCGAGGCCCGCTCGAAGCGGAAGGCCGGGGCGGCGCTCAAGGCGCTGATGGAGCTGGGCGCCAAGGAGGTCACCGTCCTGCGCGACGGCGTCGAGACGACGATCCCGACCGCCGCACTTCAGGTCGGGGACCGTTTCCTGGTCCGTCCCGGGGAGAAGATCGCGACGGACGGGACCGTGGTCGAGGGCTCCTCCGCCGTGGACGCCTCCATGCTCACCGGCGAGTCCGTACCCGTCGAGGTCACCGCCGGCGACACCGTCACCGGAGCCACCCTCAACGCCGGAGGCCGCCTCGTCGTCGAAGCCACCCGCATCGGCGCCGACACCCAACTCGCCCGCATGGCCCGCCTCGTCGAGGACGCCCAGAACGGCAAGGCCTCCGCACAACGCCTCGCCGACCGCATCTCCGCCGTCTTCGTCCCCATCGTCATCGCCCTCGCCCTCGCCACCCTCGGCTTCTGGCTCGGCAACGGCGCCGGACCCACCGCCGCCTTCACCGCCGCCGTCGCCGTCCTCATCATCGCCTGCCCCTGCGCCCTCGGCCTCGCCACACCCACCGCCCTCATGGTCGGCACCGGCCGCGGCGCACAACTCGGCATCCTCATCAAGGGCCCCGAAGTCCTGGAGACCACCCGCCGCGCCGACACCATCGTCCTCGACAAGACCGGCACCGTCACCACCGGCCGCATGACCCTCCAGACCACCCACACCACCCCCACCACCACCAAAACCGAAGTCCTCCGCCTCGCCGGAGCACTCGAGAACGCCTCCGAACACCCCATCGCCCAAGCCGTCGCCACCGCCGCCACCAACACCACCGGCCCCCTCCCCACCCCCGAGGACTTCCAGAACATCCCCGGACTCGGCGTCCAGGGCATCGTCGAGGGCCACGCCGTCCTCGTCGGGCGCGAACAGCTCCTGGCCGAGTGGGAGATCCGTCTCCCCGACCACCTCGCCGAGGCGAAGAAGGCGGCGGAGGCCGCCGGGCGCACCGCGATCACCGTCGCCTGGGACGGCGAGGCACGCGCGGTGCTGGAGGTCGCCGACGCGGTGAAGGACACGAGCGCCGAGGCCGTCCGCCGGCTCCGCGCCCTCGGTCTGACCCCGATCCTCCTCACCGGTGACAACCGGGCCGTGGCGGAGTCGGTCGCCGCCGAGGTCGGCATCGACGAGGTGTACGCGGAGGTCATGCCGCAGGACAAGGTCGACGTGGTCAAGCGCCTTCAGGCCGAGGGCCGGGTCGTCGCGATGGTCGGCGACGGGGTCAACGACGCCGCCGCCCTCGCCCAGGCCGACCTGGGCCTCGCGATGGGCACCGGCACCGACGCCGCCATCGAGGCCGGCGACCTCACCCTCGTCCGCGGCGACCTCAACGCCGCCGCCGACGCGATCCGCCTCTCCCGCCGCACCCTCTCCACCATCCGCACCAACCTGTTCTGGGCCTTCGCCTACAACGTCGGCGCCCTGCCGCTGGCCGCCGCCGGACTCCTCAACCCGATGATCGCCGGAGCGGCGATGGCCTTCTCCTCCGTCTTCGTGGTCGGCAACTCCCTGCGGCTGCGCACCTTCAAGGGCGCGTGAGGCCCTGGGCACGACGCCTGAGCGCGGCGGGACCGTCCGGTCCCGCCGCGCTCAGGCGCGTACGAAACGCAGCGGGGTTCCCGGGACCGCCTGCGCCGCCGCGGCGAGGGCCCGTTCGGGGACGACGCCGACGACCGGGTAGCCGCCGGTCGTCGGATGGTCGTTGAGGAAGACGACGGGCCGGCCGTCCGGCGGCACCTGGACCGCGCCCAGCACCATGCCCTCGCTGGGCAGTTCACCGTGACGGGACCGTTCCAGCGCCGGGCCCTCCGAGCGCAGGCCGATGCGGTTGCTGTGCGGCGAGACCCGGTAGGCGGCGGTGAGGAGCGTACGGAGCGCGGCCTCGGTGAACCAGTCGTGGCGGGGCCCGGGATGGACCGGGAGCACCAGCTCGGCGGGGGCGCCCGGCCAGGGGACGGGACCGGCGGGCGGCAGCGGACCGCCCGACGCCGGACCGCCGAGCGGGAGCACGTCGCCCTCGCCGAGCGGGGCGGGCCCGAGCCCCGAGAGGAGGTCCGCCGAACGGCTGCCCAGCACCGGCTCCGGCACCAGCCCGCCCGCGAACGCCAGGTAGCCGCGCAGGCCGCCCTCGGCAGGGCCCGCGTCCAGCACCGCGCCCGCGGGCACCCGCACGGGCGCGCCCCACGCCACCGGCCGCCCGTCGACCGTCACCCGGCAGCCCGCCCCGCCGACGACGGCCACGACCGGCCGGTCCGGGCGGACCGCGCACCCGGTGAGGGTGGTCTCCAGGACGGCGGCGTCCGGCGGATTGCCCACCAGCCGGTTGGCGAGCCGGGCGGCGGGCGCGTCCAGCGCCCCGGCGCGCCCGACCCCGAGGTGCGCCCAGCCGGGGCGGCCCGCGTCTTGCACGGTGGTGAGCGCCCCGGCCCGGACGACGTACAGCCGGGAGGCGGCGGGCGGCGGCGTCACGCGCCCACCCGGGAGCCGCCCGCGGGAGAGCCCGGGGAGCCGCCTGCGGGAGACCCCGAGGTGTCGCCCGGGGAGCCGCCTGCGGGGGTGTCGCCCGGCCCCGGAGTTTCTGCCCGGGGAGCGGGCAGCGCGCCCGCCCCCACCGGCACGAATCTGACCGGCGTCCCCGGCGCGAGCAGCGCCGCCGGTTCCCGGGCCGGGTCCCACAGGGCCCCCGGCTCCGGCATCCGCCCGACGATCTGCCAGCCACCGGGCGAAGGGCGCGGATACACCCCGGTGTAGGGCCCGGCCAGGGCCACCGCCCCGGCCGGGACCCGGGTGCGCGGGGTCGCGCGCCGGGGCACGTGCAACGGCTCGGGCAGCCCGGTGAGATAGCCGAACCCGGGGGCGAAGCCGCAGAACGCCACCCGGAACGCGGTACGGGAGTGCAGGGCGGCCACCTCCCCGGGCGGGACGCCCCAGAGCGCGGCGACCTCGCCCAGATCGGGGCCGTCGTAGACGACGGGGATCTCCACCGGGTCGCCGCTCTCGCTTCGCAACGGCTCCACCCTCCACGAGGCGAGGTCACGGGCGAACCGGTCGACAGCCCCGGTATGCACGGCCCCGCGAATCCCGCCGTGACCCCCGTCGTGCAGGGCTCCGTGAATCCGGTCGTGAATCCCGTCGATCAGGACCGTGCGGGCCGCCGGGACGATCTCGCGCACGGCGGGGAGTTCACCGCGCTCGCGGCGGCGGAGCAGTTCGGCGTGGAAGGCCTCGGCGTGCTCGCCGTCGGCCAGCTCGACGAGAAGTGCGTGCGGCCCGGCGGGAAGGACGCGCACCTCGCCGGGAAGGACGCGCACCTCGCCCGGACGCATCGCGCGCGCCTCGCCCGGACCCACGCGCGCGGGACCGGTGCCGACCGCGCGGGCGCTCACGTGAACGCCCGTACCGCGACGCCCGCTTCCTCCAGCGCGGCCCGCACCCGGCGGGCGAGGGCCGCCGCGCCCGGGGTGTCCCCGTGGACGCAGAGCGAGCGCGCCGAGACGGGGATCCGGCTGCCGTCCGCCCCGGTCACCGCCCGCTCGACGGCCATGCCGACGCTCCGGCGCACGACCTCGTCCGGGTCGTGCACCACCGCGCCCGGCTCACCGCGCGGTACGAGGGTGCCCTGCGGGGTGTACGCCCGGTCGGCGAAGGCCTCCTGGACGGCGGGCAGTCCGGCCTCGGCCGCATGGGCGAGCAGCCGCGATCCGGGCAGCCCGAGCACGGCCGGGCTCCCGCCCGCCAGCCGGATGCCCGCGACGACGGCGGCGGCCTGCTCGTCGTCCCGGACCACCCGGTTGTAGAGCGCGCCGTGCGGCTTGACGTAACTGACGGTGGAGCCGGCGGCCTCCGCGAAGACCCGCAGCGCGCCTATCTGGTAGGCGATCTCGGCGGTCAGCTCGGCGGGCGGCACGTCCATCGACCGGCGCCCGAACCCGGCCAGGTCCCGGTAGGAGACCTGCGCCCCGATCCGTACCCCGCCGGCCGCCGCCGCGTCGCAGACCCGCCGCATCACGGAGGCGTCGCCCGCGTGGAAGCCGCAGGCCACGTTGGCGCTCGTGACGCAGGCGAGGAGCGCGTCGTCGTCGGTCAGCGTCCAGTTGCCGAAGCCCTCGCCGAGGTCCGCGTTGAGATCCATCATCACGGGCGCACGGTATGACCGTTCACGGGGGGCGACAAGGGGCGGTCCGGGGGCTGGACGGGCGGTCCGGGGTGCTGGACGGGCGCGGCCCCGCGCCCTGGAGCCGCCCGTCCTAGAGTCGTCCCATGACGGACAGTCCCCGCCCGCACGACACCTCTTCCCGCGACGCCGATTCCGACGAGGCCCGCTCCGACGAGACCTCTTCCCGCGACGCCGGCCTTCGCGACGCCGGCCTTCGCGACCGGTGGCACGACACGCTGCTCGCCGCGCGCGCCGGGGCGGACGGCCCCGATCCGCTGCCGTACGCCGAGAACCTCCTCGCCCGCTGGGCCGAGCCCCAGCGCCGCTACCACACGACCGCCCACCTGGCCGCCGTCCTGGACAGCGTCGACAGCCTGGCCGGGCACGCCGACGACGTGCACGCGGTACGCCTCGCCGCCTGGTTCCACGACGCGGTGTACCGGCCCGACCGGACGGAGAACGAGGAGCGCAGCGCCGCTCTCGCGGAGCGGGCGCTGTCCGAGGCGCGGGTGCCGGAGGCGGTGGTGGCCGAGGTCGCCCGGCTGGTCCGCCTCACCGTCACGCACGACCCGGCGGACGGCGACCGCAACGGCGAGGCGCTGTGCGACGCCGACCTCGCGGTCCTGGCGGGCGGCCCGCAGGAGTACGGGGCGTACGCGGCCCGGGTCCGGGAGGAGTACGGCTTCGTCCCGGACGGGGCGTTCCGGGAGGGCCGGTCGGCGGTGCTGCGGCAGCTCCTCGCCCTGCCGGCGCTGTTCCGTACCCCGCACGGCGCGGCCGCGTGGGAGGCGCGGGCCCGGCACAACCTGGCGACGGAGCTGGAACTGCTGACCTCCTCCGGCCCCGCCGCCCCGTGAATGTTCCGGTTCGTTCACGGTGTCGTCCCGGTCGTGCCCGGGCGCGACCGGTGCGGCCCGGCGGCCGCTAACGTCTCGCATCGCAGATGCACACACGACTCCACGGGGGTACAGCGATGTCCGAGGGACTCGGCACGACGGTCGGCAGATCGTCCCGGCGGCGCCTACTGCGCCTGGCCGGAGGCGGGATCACCATGGCGGTGCTCGGAGCCGGACTGACCGGCTGCGAGGACGAGCTCGCGACGGGCGGAGAGGGCAGCACGCCGCCACCGCGCAGCGCTTCCCCCGAGGACGGGAAGGCACCCGAGGACGGCAGGGCCCCCGAGCCGCTGTGGACGAAGTCGACGTCGGCGCAGACCTACGGGGACAACGACGAGCTGGTGGCCGTGGACGGCGTGGTGATCGCGAGCGGTGATCCGCTGGCCGCCTTCGACGGCGCGACCGGCGAGGAGCGGTGGTCGCTGCCGGACGGCGCGGTGCCCGGTGCGCCGCTGCTGCTCGGCAACGGCACGCTGTACCTGGAGAGCGGCGCGTTCGACGGCAGCGTCGCCGGCTACGTCCCGGGGTCGGGCAAGGAGACCTGGCGCAGCCGCCTCGGCAAGGAGTACCGGCAGCCGAGGCCGGTCGCGGTGGACGCGCGGCAGGTGTACGTCATCGCCGAGATCCTCGAAGCCGACGGCTCGTCCCACACCAATGTGATCGCCGCGCTGAACAGCGGTACCGGCAAGGTCGCGTGGAAGGAACAGCGCGACCTCGGCACCCAGCAGAACGGCGTCCACGCCGCCGTGCAGGGCCGCTACCTCGTCTACACCGACTTCAAGAACAACCTCACGGTCCGCGACACCGCCACCGGCAAGCAGGTGTGGACGCAGAAGACGACGAAGACGAGCTACGGGCCGTTCGTCGTCCACCAGGATCTGGTGATCGTCCCGCAGGGGCAGCGGCTCCAGGCCTTCGCGCTGTCCGACGGGGCCGAGAAGTGGTCCGTGCGGGCCGAGGAGTTCACCACCTTCCGTGAGCCGACCCTCCTGAAGGACGTGCTCTACATCGCGGACAGCGGCCGGACGCTGTGGGCCGTCGAGCCGGGGACCGGCAGGAAGATCTGGCGGTCCACGGCCCTCAAGGACGCGGGCGGGCAGGTGCCCCGGCAGTTCGTCGAGGTGGGCGGCACGCTCTACGGAGCCACCGACCTCGACCAGCAGGGCGGCGTCCACGCCTTCGACGGGAAGACCGGCGCCCTGCGCTGGACGTTCAACGACAAGTCCGGAGACCACCACGCCTGGCTGGTGGCCACCGACGGCAAGCGCGTCTTCGCCCTGCACGGAAAGAAGCTGCACGCCCTTCCCGCGTGAGGCGGATATGACGCGGGTGTGAAGCAGACGCGAGTGTGAAGCAGACGCGAGTATGAAGCGACACGGGTGTGAAGCAGACGCGGGCATGAAGCAGGTGTGAACAGGCACGTCCTCGTCCGGCGCCGGGAATGCGGAGGCGTTCTCCGGTGTTGGGACGAGTCATGCCCGACTCTCCCTCCCGCCGCGCTCCCATGCCGCTGGCCGTATACATTCTCGGCCTCTCGGTCTTCGCACTCGGCACCAGCGAGTTCATGCTGTCGGGCCTGCTCCCGCCCATCGCCGACGACATGGACGTGTCGATCCCGCAGGCCGGACTCCTCATATCCGCGTTCGCGATCGGCATGGTGGTCGGCGCCCCGCTGCTGGCCGTCGCCACGCTCCGGCTGCCCCGCCGCACCACGCTGATCGCCCTGATCTCGGTCTTCGGCCTCGGCCAGATCGCCGGTGCGCTGGCCCCGACGTACGAGGTCCTCTTCGTCTCCCGGGTCCTGAGCGCGCTCGCCTGCGCGGGCTTCTGGGCGGTCGGCGCGGCCGTGGCCATCGCGATGGTCCCGGTGAACCAGCGGGCGCGGGCGATGGCCGTGATGATCGGCGGCCTGTCCGTCGCCAACGTGCTGGGCGTGCCGCTGGGGGCCTTCCTCGGCGAGCACTTCGGCTGGCGTTCGGCGTTCTGGGCGGTCGGCGCGGCCTCCGCGGTGGCCCTGGTCGGCGTCGCCACGCGCATCCCGCACATCCCGCTGCCCGAGAAGAAGCCCGAGCTGAAGCGGGAGCTGGCGATCTACCGGGACCGGCAGGTCTGGCTGGCCATCGTGATCACCGCGCTCGCGGCGGGCGGGGTGTTCTGCGCGTTCAGCTACCTGGCGCCGCTGCTCACGGACGTGGCGGGACTCGACTCCGGCTGGGTGCCATGGATCCTCGGCCTGTTCGGGGCGGGCGCGCTGATCGGCACGATGATCGGCGGCCGAGTCGCGGACGCGCACCTCTTCGGGGTGATGCTGAGCGGCATCACGGCGTCCACGGTGTTCCTGGTGGCGCTGGCCCTCTTCGCCTCCAGCCAGGTCGCGGTCATCGCGCTGGCGTTCCTGCTGGGCCTGTCCGCCTTCTTCACGGCCCCCGCGCTGAACGCCCGGATGTTCAACGTGGCCGGAGCCGCCCCGACACTGGCCGGAGCCACCACGACGGCGGCGTTCAACCTGGGCAACACGAGCGGCCCGTGGCTCGGCGGCACCGTGATCGACCTGGACTTCGGCTTCGCGTCCACCGCCTGGGCGGGCGCGGCGATGACGGCCCTGGCCCTGGCGGCGGTGGGGGTGGCGCTGCGCCTCCAGCGCGGCGGCGAGGGCGGCCGGTCGCGTTCGCGGCTGATCGCGAGGAGCACGAAGATCCCCGGAGCCCGTGACTCCCGTGAGACCCCTGAGGCCACTAAGGACGGACGCCCGGCGCCGGCCTCCCCTTCGGCCTCCTCAGCCCCGCGTCCGTGAGACGCCTGACCAGCTCCTTCGAGCCGATCTCCCGCGCCCCGGCCCCCACCGCGTCCGCGTAGTGCGCCTGCGGCACGTCGTAGTGGTCGCGCTCGAAGGCGCGCGGCGGGCAGCCGATCGCGGCGGCGAAGGCGTGCAGCTCCTCGAAGGACACATCGCTGACCAGGTGCGACCAGAGGCGGCCGTGTCCGGGCCAGGTGGGCGGGTCGATGTAGAGCGTCACCGCCGCAGCACCTCGCCCAGCGCGCCCACCGGCGCCACCGCCACGGCCGCCTTGGTGCACACCCAGTGCGGGTCGGGCCCGAGCTCCGGCTCCACGTCCAGCGCGTGCGGCTCCTCCTCCGCCGAGCACACGGGGCACAGCGGCCACCGCCCGTAGCGCTCCAGCAGCGCGTCCTGCACGTCCTGGGCGACCAGCCCGGCCACGAACTCCACGCCCTCGGGCCACTGCTCCACCCACCACCGGCGGTGGGTCACCGCGTCCTCGACCAGCGAGACGACATCCGCCTCGGCGACGTCGCCCGCCGCCAGGTCGGCCATGACGAGGGCGCGGGCGGTGTGCAGGGCCTGCTCCAGGGGGTTCAACTCCATGGCCCCATTGTGCGCCCGCGCGGAAGGGTCCCGGAATCTGCGCCCGCGCGGAAGGCCCGCGGACGGAGCACCCTCGGCGGCAGCGCGCTCCTCGCCAGAGGTAGGGACCAAAGGGGGCTTGACGGACCCCCGGGTTGAAAATATCTTTCAGATGTGACCCAAGACGTGAAGGAAATTTTCAGCGGCGAGTCCCCGCCCGCCCCCGCGGCCCTCGCCGCCAAGGTCCGCACCCTCGCCCCCTCCATGACCCGCTCGATGCAGCTGGTCGCCGAAGCCGTGGCGGGCGATCCGGCGGGCTGCGCCGCCCTCACCGTCACGGGTCTCGCCGAGCGCACCGGCACCAGCGAGGCCACCGTCGTCCGCACCGCGCGCCTCCTCGGCTACCCCGGCTACCGGGATCTTCGCCTCGCGCTGGCCGGCCTCGCCGCGCACCAGGAGTCCGGCCGGGCCCCCGCCGTCACCGCCGACATCGCGGTCGACGACCCGATCGCCGACGTGGTCGCCAAGCTCGCCCACGACGAGCAGCAGACCCTCGCCGACACCGCCGCCGGGCTCGACACCGTACAGCTGGGGGCCGCCGTCGCCGCCGCGTCGACCGCCCGCCGCATCGACGTCTACGGCGTCGGGGCGTCCTCCCTCGTCGGCCAGGACCTGGCGCAGAAGCTGCTCCGGATCGGGTTGATCGCCCACGCCCACACGGACCCGCACCTCGCGGTGACCAACGCCGTGCAGCTGCGCAGCGGCGACGTGGCCATCGCGATCACGCACTCCGGCTCCACCGGCGACGTCATCGAGCCGCTGCGGGTCGCCTTCGACCGCGGGGCGACGACGATCGCGATCACCGGGCGGCCCGACGGGCCCGTGACGCAGTACGCGGACCACGTGCTGACCACGTCCACCGCGCGCGAGAGCGAGCTGCGCCCCGCCGCCATGTCGAGCCGCACCAGCCAGCTGCTCGTCGTGGACTGCCTGTTCATAGGCGTCGCGCAGCGGACCTACGAGACCGCCGCGCCCGCCCTGGCCGCCTCCTACGAGGCGCTCGCCCACCGCCACAACCCGCGCACCCGCTGACCGCCCCGGCCACGACCACGTTCCACCGCCCAGGCCACCGCCAGGGCCACGCACCACCCGTACGCGTACGAGAACGAGAACACCGAGAAAGCTGAGCCGCACCTCATGACCTCCACCACCGACGCGAACACCGACACCCCCGGCGCCACCGGCGCGAACACCGGCTCCACCGAGACCTACGGCGAACTCCGCGCCCAGCTGGCCACCCTCACCACCGAGGCGTTCCGCCCCGAGCTGGCCGAGATCGACCGGCAGTCCACGCGGGAGATCGCCCGGATCATGAACGGCGAGGACGCCACCGTCCCGGCCGCCGTCGCCGAGCGGCTGCCGCAGATCGCCGCGGCGATCGACGCCACCGCCGAGCGCATGGCCCGCGGCGGCCGGCTGATCTACGCGGGCGCGGGCACCGCGGGCCGCCTCGGGGTGCTGGACGCCAGTGAGTGCCCGCCCACCTTCAACACCGACCCGTCCGAGGTCATCGGCCTGATCGCGGGCGGCCCCTCCGCCATGGTCACGGCCGTCGAGGGCGCGGAGGACAGCAAGGAGCTGGCCGCCGCCGACCTCGACGGGCTGAAGCTGACCGCCGACGACACGGTGGTCGGCATCTCCGCCTCCGGCCGCACTCCGTACGCCATCGGCGCCGTCGAGCACGCCCGCGAGCTGGGCGCCCTGACCATCGGGCTCTCCTGCAACGCCGGCTCCGCGCTCGGCGCCGCCGCCGAACACGGCCTGGAGGTCGTCGTCGGCCCCGAGCTGCTCACCGGCTCGACCCGGCTGAAGGCGGGCACGGCCCAGAAGCTCGTCCTCAACATGATCTCGACGATCACGATGATCCGGCTCGGCAAGACGTACGGGAACCTCATGGTCGACGTCCGCGCCTCCAACGAGAAGCTGCGGGCCCGCTCCCGGCACATCGTCTCCCTGGCCACCGGCGCGTCCGACGCCGAGATCGAGGCCGCACTCGCCGCCACCGACGGCGAGGTCAAGAACGCGATCCTGGTCATCCTCGGCCAGGTCGACGGCCCCACCGCCGCCACCCGCCTCACCGAGGCGGACGGCCACCTCCGCGCCGCCCTCACGGCCGTACGCACCACCTGACCCACCCGGGTCCTCCGCCCCACCCCCCGCACAGCAAGGCACCAAGCACCATGGCCACAGAAGACAAGAACCGCGCCACCGCCGCCGCGATCCTGCCGCTCGTCGGCGGCGGGGCGAACGTCGCCTCCATCGCCCACTGCATGACCCGGCTCCGCCTCGGTCTGCACGACCGGTCCCTCGTCGACGACGAGGCGCTGAAGGCCCTGCCCGCCGTGATGGGCGTCGTCGAGGACGACACCTACCAGATCGTGCTGGGCCCGGGCACGGTCGCCCGGGTCACCCCGGAGTTCGAGCAGCTGGTCGAGGAGGCCCGCGAGGCCGCGCCCGCACCGGCCCCCGAGCCCGGTACGGCCCCCGTCTCCGCCGAGGAGCTGGCGGCCCAGGGCGCGGCGATCAAGGCCCAGCGGAAGGCGAAGAACGCCACCCCGTTCAAGCTGTTCCTGCGCAAGATCGCCAACATCTTCGTGCCGCTGATCCCGGCGCTGATCGGCTGCGGGATCATCGCGGGCCTCAACGGCCTGCTGGTGAACCTCCAGTGGCTGCCCGCCGTGACGCCCGCGCTGGCGGCGATGGCGTCCGGCTTCATGGCGCTGATCGCGGTGTTCGTCGGCTACAACACGGCGAAGGAGTTCGGCGGTACGCCGATCCTGGGCGGTGCGGTGGCGGCGATCATCGTCTTCCCGGGCGTCGCGAACATCGATGCCTTCGGCCAGACGCTCTCCCCGGGCCAGGGCGGTGTGCTCGGCGCGCTGGGCGCGGCGGTCCTCGCGGTGTACGTGGAGAAGTGGTGCCGCCGCTGGGTGCCGGAGGCCCTGGACGTCCTGGTCACCCCGACCCTGACGGTGCTGATCTCCGGCCTGGTGACGATCTTCGGCCTGATGTACGTGGCGGGCGAGGTGTCCTCCGCGATCGGCACGTTCGCCGACTGGCTGCTGTCCAACGGCGGCGCGGGCGCGGGCTTCGTGCTCGGCGGCCTGTTCCTGCCGCTGGTGATGCTCGGTCTGCACCAGGCGCTGATCCCGATCCACACCACGCTCATCGAGCAGCAGGGCTACACGGTCCTGCTCCCGATCCTCGCGATGGCCGGTGCGGGCCAGGTGGGCGCGGCGGTGGCCGTCTACTTCCGCCTCCCCCGCAACGAGTCGATCCGCCGCACCATCAAGTCGGCGCTCCCGGCGGGCCTGCTGGGCGTGGGCGAACCCCTGATCTACGGCGTCTCGCTCCCTCTCGGCCGCCCGTTCGTCACGGCGTGCGTCGGCGGCGCGTTCGGCGCGGGCTTCGTCGGCCTGTTCAACCAGCTCGGCGACACGGTCGGCTCGACGGCCATCGGCCCGTCCGGCTGGGCCCTGTTCCCCCTCCTCGACGGCAACCACGGCCTGGGCTCGACGATCGCGATCTACGCGGGCGGCCTGCTCGTCGGCTATGTCGCCGGGTTCGTCGCGACGTACTTCTTCGGATTCGGCAAGGACCTGCTGGCCGAGTTCAACGTCTCCCAGGAACCGGCCCCGTCCACGGTCGCCGCCCAGGGCAACACCCACCCCGTCACCTCGCCGGCCACCCCCGCCGGTCCCGGCTCCGACGGCACGGACCCCGGCGCCTCCCCGGCCAAGGCTCCGGCCGGCGTCTGACTCCGTCGTCCCCGGCGTCCTCCGGCCCCCGGCCCCCTGGGCCCGCCCGGCGCCCGGCACGCCCCCGGTTCTCCCCGTCTGCCACGGCGGTGAGAACCGGGGGCGTCCTGCGGACTACGCCTCAGGTACCGCCCCGCCCCGGTCTCCAGCCCGATACGCCCCAGGGCCCCGCTGGCTAGCGTCGCCCCATGCGTATAGGACTTCTCGGTACCGGAAATGTCGCCCGCGCCCTGGCCCACGGCTGGCGCACCGCAGGACACGACGTCCTCCTCGGATCACGTCGGCCCGAAGAACGCACCGGCCTCGGACTGCCCGTCGCCGGCCTCGACGAGACGGCCGCGCACGCGGAGGTGCTGGTCAACGCCACTCCTGGCGGAGTCTCCGTGGACCTGCTGCACTCCATCGGAGCCCCGGCGCTGGCCGGCACGCTGCTGATCGACGTCGGCGTCGGCCTCTCCGACGACTTCAGCGCGCTCACCCATCCCAACAGCAGCCTGGGCGAGCTGATCCAGGAGGCGTTCCCCCTGACTCCGGTCGTCAAGACGCTCTGCACGATGGACTCCACCACCATGACCGCCCCGGGCGAACTCACCGAGCCGGGCACGGTCTTCCTCTCCGGCGACGACGCCGAGGCCAAACGCACCACCGGCCGCCTGCTCACGGACCTCGGGTGGCCGGAGTCCGCCCAGATGGACATCGGCGGCATCACCACGGCGCGCGGCCAGGAGCACTTCGCGTTCCTCTTCATGGGCATCGCGGGCGGCGTGGGGTCCCACACCTTCAACATCAAGGTGGTCACCCGCCCGTCGGCGGAAACGGTCCAGAAGACGGTCTAGACGGCGGGCCCGGGGAACTCCCCGGTCATCAGCTGCACGTCGAACGGGGGCGGCACGGTCAGCGGCTTGCCGAACGGCACCGCGTCCGTGTCCTTGTACGTGCCGTCCTCGTTCGGTTCCGTGAACAGCGTGGCCATCGGGCCCCGGGTGTCGAACCGGTCGATCAGCAGGTACGTGGGGACTCCCGCGCGGGCATACGCGCGGTACTTCTTGGTGCGGTCCTCCCGCGCGTTCCCCCGCGAGGTGATCTCGACGACGAGCAGCGCCCGAGCCGCGTCCATCGGATCGCTGACCTCCGGATCGGCCGCCGCGATCAGCTCGGTCGGCATGACGACCAGATCGGGGACGTACAGCTTGCCGAGCGGGGCGACGTGGACACCGAGGGTCTGGTAGATCCCCAGTCCGTCGGGGAGGCCCCGGTAGAGGCGGCTCTGCACCGCCTCGGCGATGCCGTTGTGGTGCGCGTGCGGCGGTGGTACCAAGACGATCTGCCCCTCGTCGATCTCGGCGCGCCACCCTTCGGGCACGTCCAGTTCACGCCATGTCTGCAGCAGGTAGTCCCACGTGCGCCCATCCGAAGCCTGGCCGTTCTCGACGAACGCTGCGGTCATCGCGGGTCCCTTCTTCCGTGGCCTTGCCCAGCAGGCTAGATCGGAGGTTTCACGGCTGTCCGCCGTTCCTCCCAGCGTCCCACGAACGAGTGGCCCCGCACACGAAAACGCGCGGCGACCGCCGGTCGCGAGTGACACCCCGCCTCGTTCCCTGACCCGCTCTCCATCCCCCTTCTCCGCCCGGTCGGGGAAATGTACCGACACCCTTCACATGTGGGCAGAGCGTTACCGGGAACGTGAATGCGCAGAGGTTGATCATCGTGGTCCGCTGATTCTCGTTGGCGCTGTGGCTCATAGGATTCTTCGTCCGCCCAGCCGCGAGCGGTGGCCGACGAGCTCGCCGGCATCGCCGACAATCCTCCCCTGAGCGGCGGAAACGAAAGCGGGACCGAATTTCCCAGGTGTACGCCGACTCTCCCCGGGCACACGGAGTTCAGCGGAAATATGTTCAGCGAACTTATCCATTACGCATCGCCGATCCGCCACAGGAATATGCTGGGCGGCCTTCGCGAAAGGAGCCACAATGAGCGAATCCCTGTGGGGATATCAGCCGTCGAGCGGTCACACCGCGGGCGCCGATCTGACCGGCTATTCGGTCGAGGCCACCGACGGCAGTATCGGAAAGATCGACAAGCATTCCGACGAGGTGGGCTCGGCCTATCTGCTCGTCGACACCGGAGTCTGGATCTTCGGCAAGGACGTCCTGCTGCCCGCGGGCACGGTGAAGCGCATCGACACCGAGGACCGGAAGGTCTACGTCGGCCTCACCAAGGAACAGGTCAAGGACTCCCCGGAGTTCG
This sequence comes from Streptomyces sp. NBC_01116, assembly GCF_041435495.1. Taxonomy (NCBI): domain Bacteria; kingdom Bacillati; phylum Actinomycetota; class Actinomycetes; order Kitasatosporales; family Streptomycetaceae; genus Streptomyces; species Streptomyces sp. NBC_01116. Next base: position 4,790,438 of record NZ_CP108644.1, on the reverse strand, counting down.
ACCGCCACCAGCAGACCGACGACCCGGCCTACCACGAGCAACTGTCCGCGTACTACCTGGCGTATCGCGTCATGTGACCCGCGTACGCCCCCGGAACGGCGGCGGGCCCGACCCCGAGGAGGGGCCGGCCCCGTCGCCTCGTGCGTGGCGTCCCGCGAGCGGACGACTCCGATGATGCGACCCCACGGCCCTCAGGCCACCAGGCCCGACCGGACCACCGGGTCGGACCGGACCGCCGGGTCCGATCAGACCACCAGGTCGGACCAGAACGGCACCCGGTCACCGGCCGCCGGCTCCTGCCACCTCTCCGCGGCCCCCGCCCCGTCCGCGTCCTCCTCCACGAACTCCAACTCCACCCACTCCTCCAGGTTCCGGCCGTAGTGGATGGTGTCCCCGCCGACCACCGAGAGCACCGGGCTGCCGTGAGCCGCCACCCCGGGCAGTGCCCCTGCCGCCCCTCCCGGCCCCCGCGACGGCAGGTAACGGTGGGAGTGGAGCGGGATCAGCCTCGGCGCGGAGGCGAGCGCGGCCCGTGCCGCCACGACGGCCTCCGCCGGATCCGCCGGGCGCGGCCCCCACCGGCCACCGGGGAGCCACCAGCCGTGCTCCACCGAGAACAGCAGCCCGTCGACCGGCCACTCCAGCCGCTCCCGGATGAGGTCCGGGTCGCCGTCCCGCCAGTCGGTCCACGGGTTCCGCGGGGAGGCGTCCTCATCCGGCGGCTCCGCCCGGCCCACCGGCAGCGCGGCCGCCAGGAAGGCCCGGTGGTCGTCGGCGAACACGATGCCGTACTCCGCCTCGATCCGGTCGAACTCCGCGTCGGCAAGCCCCGGCGCCAGCTCGCACACGCCCAGCTCGGCCAGACGGCGCGCCGCCCGCGCTCCCGCCCGTACTCCCTCGTCACCGGTCATCGGGGCAGCGTAGCGGCCACGCCCCGGCCGGCCTCAACGCGGCAGCTGCCCCTTCCTGTTGATCTCCGTCACCCGGGCCCGCAGCACCACTCCCGGTGACGCCGGACGCACCGCATCCGGCGGGCAGTCCCACTCCGGCCCGCCGCCGGGCGGCCGCAGCCGCACGTTCGGCCCGGCCCGGCCCGTCACCCGGCCGACCCGTCCGTCCCGCGCGTCCACGGCGAACCCGCCCGCCTCGGGGGCACCCGGCTCATGTCCCTCACCCGTCATGACCGCTCTCCTTCTCCGCCAGCACCTCGCACAGCCGCAACGCGGTGTCGATGTTGCAGCGGCCCAGGTCGACCAGGGGCACCGGTTCGTCACCCGCACACGAGACCGGATCGATCCGCAGGGACGGCAGCTTCACCCCGCATTCCGCAAGCCCTTCCTTCAGCCGCTCCACGGCGTCCTCCGCCATCCGCACTCGGTCCGCCGCCGCCCTGCGCCGCTCCATCGCTTCCATGCCGCACACCTTCCACTCTGAGTGATGGCCATGCATACCCAGCGTGTCCAACGCGCAGTTGGCCCGGAAGAGGCGCAGTTCGGGCAACCGCTTCATCACTACCGACGGTTACTTCCACGCGGCTGCCGCCGGACTCCTCCGCGACTCTCCCGCCGGGCGGATCCGCCGCGCCTCCGGGCCCGCCGATGGAAGCGCTCTCACTGCTCTCAGCGCTGTCGGTGCCCGGCGCTAAGGGCTGTCCCGTGATCCCTGGTGGATCAGCGTGCGGCGTCGGATGCGGTGCATCGCAAGGCGGAGGGACGTCCGCATACTGGATGTATGGGGATGTTCCGACAACGCGGCGAGGTGCCGTAGCTGTCGTCGCGCGCCCGCCAGGGATGACGGGACAGCCCTTAGGCTGTAGAGAATCCGGCGGCGACACCGAGCACGCGCACAGCACCCCGCGCACCCTCACGCACAGCCCGCGTATCGCCGCCCCCGTCGACGACGAGGAGCGACCGCCTTGCCCGAGCAGTCCCCCGGGTCCCGGCCCACCCTGGAAGCCGTCGCGGCACGTGCGGGGGTGTCGCGGGCCACCGCCTCGCGGGTCGTCAACGGGGGCGACGGAGTCCGCAAGCCGCTCGTGGACAAGGTGCTCAAGGCCGTCGACGAGCTGGGCTACATCCCGAACCACGCGGCCAGGACCCTGGTGACCCGGCGGACGGGAGCGGTGGCCGTCGTCATCGCGGAGCCGGAGATACGGATCTTCTCCGACCCCTTCTTCTCCCAGCAGATCCGGGGCATCAGCAAGGAGCTGACCGCCCACGACACCCAGCTCGTCCTGCTGCTGGTGGAGGGGCCCGGTGACTTCGACCGGATCGCGCGGTATCTGTCCGGCGGACACGTCGACGGGGCGCTGGCGTTCTCGCTGCACACCGACGACCCGCTGCCCGCGATCACCCGGCGGGCGGGGATTCCCGCGGTGTACGGGGGCCGGCCCAGCTGGACCGCCGATCCCGGGGACCAGGCCGTCCCGTATGTGGACGCGGACAACCGGGGCGGCGCGCGGCTGGCCGTGCGGTATCTGATGGACCTCGGGCGGGAGCGGATCGCGCACATCGGCGGACCGCCCGACCAGACCTCGGCGATGGACCGCCTCGACGGCTACCGGGACGTCCTGCCGGACGTGGACCCGACGCTCGTCGCCGAGGGCGCGTTCACCGTGGAGAGCGGGGCGCGCGCGATGGCGGAGCTGCTGGAGCGACGGCCCGACCTGGACGCGGTGTTCGCGGCGAACGACCTGATGGCGTCGGGTGCGTTGCGCGTGCTGCGGGAGCGCGGAGTGGCCGTGCCGGAGCAGGTGGCGATCGTCGGGTTCGACGACATGGACTCGGTGGCCGAGACCACCGATCCGCCGCTGACCACGGTCAGCCAGGACATCGAGGGGCAGGGACGGCTGATGGCCCGCCTGCTGCTGCGCGGCCTGGACCGGGACCGGACGGGCAACGGCCCGGCGCCCGACTCGGTGATCACCCCGACGACACTCGTGCGACGGGCCTCGGCCTGATCGCCGAGCAGGCGCGAGCGTGCGTGCAAGCGCGCAGAAGTACAGGGCACAGAGGTGCGGGAGCACAGAAGTGCGGAAGTACGGCGGGCCTCCGCCCTGAGGAGCCGGAGACCCGCCGCACGAATCGTGCCCGTACAGTCACGTCCTACACGCACATATCCCGCCACTTATCCGCACGGGATCGCGCGACCTGCCTGTACGGGGTCCGCTGCCCCACACGTGCGGGGTCGCGTGTCCTACACGTACGGGATCTTCAGGACGGCCGCGTCCGTGCCGGTCTGCACCTGGGACGTGCCGCTGCCGAGCGCGTTCCAGACCTCCAGGCGGACCGTGCCGTTCCTCAGTTCGCCCAGGCTCCCGGTGACGGCCCGCGTACCGGACGCCTGCGTGTACTCCTCCCACCCGTTGACCGGGTCCGTCGCGAAGTAGCGGAAGGTCTCGGCCCGGTCGAACGTGCCGTCGCCGGTCAGGTCGTAGCTGACCCGGACCTGCGGGGCGAGCCCGACCTTCGTGCCCGCGTCCACCCGGAGGCGGAACGTGGTGGCCACGCCGGAGGCGACCTTGCCGTTGACCTTCTTCACCTCGTAGACGGTCGGCCGGTACGGAGTGCCGTCCCGGTTGACGCCGTCCGCCGAGGCGATGGTGTCCGCGCCCGCCGGTTCGGTGGTGGCGGTGGTGAGGACGCCGCCGGACTTCAGGCGGAAGGTGTTCCCGGTGGGCGGCTCGCCGGGCTCCTCCGGGCCGGGGCCGCCGGGACCCGTGCTGGTGGCCGTCGAACGGGCCGGTACGGAGAGGGACTTGCCGTCGGAGAAGGTCACCGTACGGGCGGTGGAACCGTGGTTGTGCGCGGTGTAGGTGCGGGTGCCGCCCTTCGAGAAGACGGCGGAGGTGGGCAGGTCGCCGCTGACCGTCATGTCGGGCGCGCCGACCGTGTTCAGGGTGGTGATCCAGTGGTAGGTGTGCGCCTTGGACTCACCCTGCTCCGGGGTGTAGTTCCCGTTCACCGCGTCCCACTTGGCCTTCGCCGCCGCCGGGTCCGACAGCGACTCGAACTGCCAGAGCAGGTCGCGCCACTCCTGGGCGGGTCCGCCGTTCTCACGCTCCATCTCGGCGATGTTCCGCTTGATGGCGGCCTTCTCGCGGGCCAGGTGGAGTGAACCGCCGGTCACGGGGAGGACGTTGATGCCGTGGATCTCCTCCGGGTTGGCGGTCCACCAGGTGGAGTACGCGCCGCCGCTGCCCCAGACCATGCCGACCGTGTCGTGGCCGAAGGAGGCGGGGAAGACCTGCTGCGAGGCGTCGAACCAGTACTGGGTGATCGCCTCGGACTCGGTGGTCAGCAGGAAGCTGCCGAGGTCGCGGAGGGCGGTGTCACCGGTGGCCGCGCCCCAGAGGACCAGTCCGGCGCTCAGGTTGATGGACTCGGACGAGGACTCCTGGTTGTTGCCCGCCGCGAAGCCCTGGTGGCCGGAGGCCCAGCTGTGGCCCGCGTACACGTCGAAGCCGCGCAGGAAGGGGTAGGCGGAGTCGGTGCGGCTGGGGTTGGCGGTGTCGCGGATCAGATGCTTGATCATCGTGCCCCAGGCGGAGTCGGCGGTCCATGCCTGGTCGTACTGGGCGATGACCGCCGCCGCGTAGACGTAGTAGCTGTAGTGGAAGTGGTGGTCGTTCAGCTCGGTGTCGCTGCCGTACGAGGCCGGGTAGCCGGTGAGGGTCTTCCAGTCCTTGTCGTAGCTGAACTCACTGGCCCCGCCCGCCGTGAACCACTCCTGGAGCCGGCCCTTCATCAGGCCGAGGAGCTTGTCGCGGGTGGCGGTCTCGCCGATCTGGTCGGCGACGGGCACCAGCTGGGCGAGGCGGCCGAGCGCCTTGCCGGTCCAGTAGGTGTCGGCGGCCCCGGAGAACGGGTCGGAGGCGTTGGCGACCTCGTTGAGATAGCCGGTCAGCCGGGCCTTGTCGACCCCGCCGGCGGCGGGCAGCGCGGGTACGACGCCGTTGTTCTTCTGGCTGGTGGTGAAGGTGGCGGACTCGCGCACCTTCATCGTGCCGCGCGGCGAGACGTAGGTGTACGGGGTCAGCGCGTCGGTGGTGTGCAGCCACTGGTGGCGGTAGAGGGCCTGGAGCGTGCCGCGTTCGGTGCCCTCCTTGGCCTCGGTCGTCAGGCTGTAGGTCGCCTTCACCGTGCCACCGGTGGACTGCCAGGCCACCTGGGAGCCGGTGACGAAGCTGAAGGCGTACTTCCGGTAGGTCGCGAGCGCGTCCGTGGAGGGCAGCACGGCGAGCGAGAAGTAGTCCTTGGAGCCGAGCCCTGCCGTGATCGCGGTGCCGGAGACGTTCCAGTCGCTGCCGGTCGGGGCGAAGAGGGCGTAGTGGTGTCCGGCGACGGTGATGCCGAGGACGTTGCCCTGGTCGGAGAAGACGGTGGGTGCGGAGGCGGTGGTGATGCGGGCGTCGCCGCCGGAGCCCTTGGCGTACACGAAGGGCATGCCGTGGCCGATGGTGGCCCGGAAGGTGCGGGAGCCGTCGGCCCAGTAGGGCGTCACCGTCCAGTCGGACCAGGCGTCGGCCTTGGTGTCGGGCGAGTTCAGGCCGCTGAGGCCGACGGTCAGGTCGGCCTTGTGGGCGTACTCGTACTGGCGGCCGTCGCCGACGATCGCTGGCGTGGTCGGGTAGCCGACCTCCAGGCCGGAGGCCTTGGCCTGGTAGGTGAGCGGGTGACCGTACATGGGCGTGCTGTACGGGTTGTCGCCGTAGCGCTGGTAGGCGAGCGAGGACCACCAGTCGTTGGTCGGGACCGGCTTGTCCCGTGCGGCGGCGGTGAGCTTGGGGGTGACGGGCGCGCCGGTGTTGGTGGTCGGGCCCGAGGTACCGGCGGGGCGGGAGTCGGAGTAGCTGCCGGCGCCGGCGGGGATGGTGGCGGCGGCAGCGGGCGATGCGGCGGGGCCCAGGCCCACGGCGGCCACGGCGATGGCGAGGAGCGTCGCCGCGGCGGGTCTGGAGGCGAGTCGGGGGGCCAGTCTGGAGAGGGAGGTTCGCACGAGCAGCACCTCGATCATGGGGGGCGAAGAGCGCGTTCGAGAGCGCTCTCAAGTGCCAAGGAACGTAAAACTCCTGAAACGTGAGTGTCAAGAGAACGCACACAGAGGGCAGTTGGGCGGGCATCGGACGTAACCCCAAGCCGTTATGTGTTCGAGTCTTGACGGGGCGGGGGCGGTGGGGGACGCTCCAGACGCAGGTTTTGAGAGCGCTCTCAAGGCGCTCGGTTCATCCCGAAGCCAAGGGAGGCTTCCCATGCCCATCGCCCGAGCCGCCAAGAGAGCCACCACCCGCCTCGGCGCCGTCGTCCTCGCCGGCGCCCTCCTCGCCGCCTGCGGAGGCGGCGACGCGTCGGACTCCTCCGACAGCGCGGGCGGAAAGGTCACGCTCAACGTCGACCTCTTCGGGTCCTTCGGCTTCAAGGAGGCCGGGCTGTACGAGGAGTACCAGAAGCTCAACCCGGACATCACGATCAAGCAGAGCGACACCCAGGACGAGGCGGACTACTGGAAGTCGCTCCAGACCCGGCTGGCGGGCGGCGGCGGTCTCGCGGACGTGCAGGGCGTCGAGGTGGGCCGGATCGCGTCGGTCACCCAGCAGCAGGCGGACAAGTTCCAGGACCTGAAGGAGTTCGGGGCGGACAAGCTCAAGGGCGAGTTCGCCGAGGCCAAGTGGTCGGCGGCGACCACGAAGGACGGCAAGATCCTCGGCCTCGGCACGGACGTCGGTCCCGAGGCCATGTGCTACCGCACCGACCTCTTCGAGCAGGCCGGGCTGCCCACCGACCGCGAGGAGCTCGCACAGAAGTGGGCCACCTGGGACGGCTACCTGGAGCTGGGCAAGCAGTACAAGAAGAAGGCCCCCGCCAAGAGCGCCTGGCTGGACAGCGTCGGCTCGCTCTACGGGATCATGATCGGCCAGGAGAAGGAGCGGTACTACGACGCCTCCGGCGAGCTGATCTACGACAAGAACCCGGCGGTCGAGGAAGCCTGGGACACCTCCGTGGCGGCGGCCGAGGCGGGCCTGAGCGCCAAGCTCGACCAGTGGTCCCCGCAGTGGAACCAGGCGTTCGCGGCCGGTTCGTTCGCCACCATCCCCTGCCCGGCCTGGATGCTCGGCTACATCAAGGGCCAGGCCGGTGACGGCGGCCAGGGCAAGTGGGACATCGCCAAGCTGCCCGGCGGCGCGGGCAACTGGGGCGGCTCCTACCTCTCCGTCCCGCGTGCGGCCAAGCACAAGAAGGAGGCGTACCAGCTGATCGAGTGGCTGACCGCCCCCGAGCAGCAGGCGAAGGTCTTCCAGAAGCAGGGCAACTTCCCGTCCTCGACGGGCGCCATCGAGACGATCGCGGGCGCGAAGGACGAGTACTTCTCGGGTGCGCCGATCGGCCAGATCTTCGGTGACGCCGCCAAGGAGTCCCCGGTCCAGGTGCTGGGCGTGCACGACCAGAACGTGATGCAGCAGATCACGAACGCGCTGAGCGAGGTCGAGCGCAAGGGCACCTCGTCCGACAAGGCGTGGCAGACGGCGAAGAAGGGCGTGGACAACGTGATCGGCTGACGCCGCTCACCGCTCCACCACCTCGCCCCCGCCGGTCAGGGGCCGGTCCGCCCGCGCACGGCGGATGGACCGGCCCCACCGCCGTACCCGCCGTGCTCTCCCCGTACCGCTCTCCTACCGCGCCTCGCCCCGCTCCGTAGTGTCCCCGCCCGCTCCCGATCCCGAAGGGCCGCACCGTGTCCCTCACCGCCACCGCGAAGGCCGGGCCCCGCCCGTCCGGAACCGGGTCCGGCCCCGACGACGGCCGGGCCGCCGCCCTCCGGCGCACCTGGCGCAAGGCCTCCCCGTACGCCTACATCGCCCCCTTCTTCACCCTCTTCCTGGCCTTCGGCCTCTTCCCGCTCCTCTACACGGCGTTCGTCTCGCTCTACCGGGTCGAACTCCAGACGAGCGGCGAGATGGAGTGGCGGGGCATCGCCAACTACACGGCGCTGTTCACCGACGAGTACTTCTGGATCTCGCTGCGCAACACGTTCACGATCGGCGTGCTGTCCACGGTCCCGCAGCTCGCGATGGCCCTCGGCCTCGCGCACCTGCTCAACTACAAGCTGCGCGGCCGGACCTTCATCCGGACCGCGATCCTGCTCCCGTACGCCACGTCGGTGGCCGCGGCCACGCTCGTCTTCGCGCAGCTCTTCGGCCGGGACTTCGGGCTGATCAACTACGTGATCGGGCTGGTGGGCTTCGATCCGGTGGACTGGCAGACCGGCACGGTCGCCTCGCAGATCGCGGTCTCCACCATCGTGATCTGGCGCTGGACCGGGTACAACGCGCTGATCTATCTGGCGGGCATGCAGTCGATCCCGCACGAGCTGTACGAGGCGGCGGAGATGGACGGGGCGTCGCGCTGGCGGCAGTTCCTCCACGTCACGCTCCCCGGGCTCCGCCCCACGATCGTCTTCACGGTGATCATCTCGACGATCGGCGCGACCCAGCTCTTCGGCGAGCCGCTGCTGTTCGAAGGATCGATCTCCGGCGGTATCTCGCACCAGTACCAGACCCTCGGCCTGTACATGTACGAGCAGGGCTGGGGCTTCTTCCACCTGGGCCGGGCCGCGGCCATCGCCTGGGTGATGTTCGTCCTGATCGTGGTGCTCGTCGGGGCCAACGCCCTGATCGCGCGCCGCCGCGCCGCCAAGGAGGCCGGCCGATGACCGCGCTCGCCGCACCGCCGAACGCGCCCGGGAAGGGCCGCATGCCGCAGGACCCGCCGGGCAGGCGCACCCGCAGGGTGGGCAAGGGGGGCGCGGGCCGCACGATGAAGGGCGGCTGGCTGTCCTACCTCATCCTCGGCTTCGCGCTGCTGATCTCCGCGTTCCCGTTCTACTGGACGATCGTCGCGGCCAGCCGGTCCAACGCGGACCTGGCGCAGGTGCCGCCGAGCCTGCTGCCGGGACCGAACCTGATCAAGAACTTCGAGCAGGTCCTCGAAGAGGCGGACATCGGCAAGGCGCTGCTGAACTCGCTGATCGTGTCGTCGTCGATCACGCTCGGCACGGTGCTGTGCTGCACGCTCGCCGGATTCGCCTTCGCCAAGCTGAGGTTCCGGGGCAGGGGCGCGCTGCTGACGCTGACGATCGGGACGATGATGATCCCGCCGCAGCTCGGCGTCATCCCGCTCTTCATGCTGATCGCCGAGCTCCAGTGGGTGAACCAGCTCCAGGCGGTGATCCTGCCGGGCCTGGTGTCGGCCTTCGGCGTGTTCTTCATGCGCCAGTACCTGGTGCAGTCGCTGCCGGACGAGCTGATCGAGGCGGCCCGGGTGGACGGGGCGTCAACGGCCCGGATCTTCTGGTCGATCGTGATCCCGATCGCGCGGCCGGGGATGGCGGTGCTCGGGATGCTGACGTTCATGACGGCGTGGAACGACTTCTTCTGGCCGATCATCGCGCTGTCCTCGCAGGAGCCGACCGTGCAGGTCGCGCTGCGTCAGCTCGGCGGCGGTTACGTCAACGACCAGTCGGTGATCATGGCCGGCACGCTGCTCGGCACGCTGCCCGTGCTGTTGGTCTTCGGCCTGCTGGGCCGGCAGATCGTCGGCGGCATCATGCAGGGCGCGGTCAAGGGCTGACGCGCGCCCTCCTCCTCTTCCCTTCTCCTTCCTCCTTCTCCGGCTTCCTCCTTACTCCTTCCTCCTTCTCCGGCTCCGTCCGCCTCCTCCCCTCACTCTGGAGTGTCCGTCTCATGACCGCTGTCGATGCCCGCCCGGCGACCGCCACAGGCGCCCTCACCGAGACCGGTACGGTGCTCCGCTTCCCGACCGGGTTCCGGTGGGGCACGGCCACCGCCGCGTACCAGATCGAGGGCGGGGCCGCCGAGGACGGCCGTACGCCGTCCATCTGGGACACCTTCAGCCGGACACCCGGCAAGGTGCGCAACGGCGACACCGGAGACATCGCCGCCGACCATCTGCACCGGATGCCCGACGACGTGCGCCTGATGAAGGAACTCGGCGTCACGGACTACCGGTTCTCCGTCTCCTGGCCCCGGGTCCAGCCGACCGGCCGCGGCCCGGCCGTGGAGCGCGGCCTGGACTTCTACCGCCGCCTGGTGGACGAGCTGCTGGCGGCCGGGATCAGACCGGTCGCCACGCTCTACCACTGGGACCTGCCGCAGGAGCTGGAGGACGCGGGCGGCTGGCCGGAGCGGGACACGGCGCACCGGTTCGCGGAGTACGCGGGCCTGGTGGCCGGGGCGCTGGGCGACCGGGTGCCGACCTGGACGACGCTCAACGAGCCCTGGTGCGCGGCGTTCCTCGGGTACGGGAACGGGGTCCACGCCCCCGGCCGGACCAGCGACCTCGCGGCCCTGCGCGCCGCCCACCACCTGAACCTGGCGCACGGCGCGGGCGCCCGCGTCCTCCGCGACCTCCTGCCGGACACCGCCGAGGTCTCCCTCACCCTGAACCTCCACGCGCTGCGCCCGCTGACGGACACGGAGGCGGACCGGGACGCGGTGCGCCGGATCGACGCGGTGGCGAACCGGATCTTCCTGGACCCGGTCTTCCACGGCCGGCTGCCGCAGGACCTGGTCGAGGACACGGCGGAGGTGACGGACTGGTCGTTCGTCCGGGACGGCGACCTGGCGGTGACGTCGACGCCGATCGACTCGCTGGGCATCAACTACTACTCCCCCAGCGTGGTTTCGGCGGGCGCGTCGGAGTCCCCGGCGCCGTGGGCGGGCGCGGAACAGCATGTGGCGTTCACCCCGGCGGCCGGCCCGCGCACCGCGATGGACTGGCCGGTCGACGCGAACGGCCTGTACGAGCTGCTGACCCACCTCCGCGACGAAATCCCGTCCGTGCCCCTGCTGGTGACGGAGAACGGGGCGGCGTACGACGACTACGCCGACCCGGAGGGCGAGGTCCACGATCCGGAGCGGGTGGCGTACCTGGACGCCCATCTGGCGGCGGTACACCGGGCGATCGCGGACGGGGCGGACGTGCGCGGGTACTTCCTGTGGTCGCTGCTGGACAACTTCGAGTGGGCGTACGGCTACAGCAAGCGGTTCGGCATCGTGCACGTGGACTTCGCGTCGCAGCGCCGCACGGCGAAGGACAGCGCGCGGTGGTACGCGGAGACGATCGCGCGGGGCGGCCTGGAGCGCTGAGCCGGAGGCGGAAGGAGCGGGGCGGAGGCGGGCGAGGTGGACGAGGCGGGCTGAGGTGAACTGAGGCGGGGCGGCTGATTGCCGCCTTCCCCCTTCCCCTTGCCCGCCTTCCCCTCGCCCGTCAGCCCCTCGCCCGCTTTTCCCTCGCCCGTCAGCCCCTTGCCCGCCGGCCCCTCGCCCGTCAGCCCATCGCCCGGCCCGCCTGGCGCCCGCCCACCCGCCGTGGACCTGGGCACCCGGCGTGGCGTCCGGCCGGGCCCCGGCCGGACGCCCGCGGGCCTGCGCGGCCGCACAGTACGGGCCATGAGAGTTTTCTCCCGGAATCGGCGGGGCCACTTTCGGCCGGATGAATCAGCGGTGAAGTCCCGCGTACCGGCGGGCAGCGGACCGGGCGGGCGGCAGAGCGCCCGCATGGCTCGAAGAGGCCGTGGGAGTACGGCCCGGCTCGCGCCCCCGGAACGCGCCTGGCCCCGGAGCCGGCAGAACGATGCTGCTCAGCAAAGGGGTGGGCCGGAACCCGTCCGGGCCGGTGAGCCGGGTGACGGCCCGGCCCGCACCGTCGGCCCGACCACCTGCGCGGCCGAGCGCCCGGGTTCCGCAGGCGTACGCGCCCAACGCCGGGCACCCTGATGCAACTTGGCGCGAATGCGTCACCTCCGGCAGAGGACGATCCGTACGCCTCTTGACCTCCGGACCCCCATCCGTATGGTCTAGACCAAGCAGTGAGAGGCAGTCGGCGGTGGTGATGACGCGCCGCCCCTGCCTCGCCCACGAACCAGGCCAGACGCGTTCGACCTCACCATCCCCACCGTCATCCCCACCTCCAACCCCATCTTCCGGATCCCCCGGATCCGCCATCAGCCGGCCGACAGAAGACCCCGGAATGACGGACCCGAGCGAAGGACCCGTCACCCCATGCGCCGAAGCGACAGCGTCGACGCTTCCCGCAAACGCCCTACAGGCGTCCGCGTACCCACGCGGGTCGCCCATGCACGCTTTCCCACCCCCACGGACACAGCGGGAGATCGCACATGAGGAGCCACACCGCCGAGCCGACCCTTCCCCCGCCCGGCAGCGCACCTGAACCTCCGTCCCGCACCAGCGGGTTCGGCCGGGAACGTCCGGCGGCAGCCGGTCCCCGAGCCCTTCAACGGCTGGCCGACCACGTCAACATGCGTGCCCTGGTCCTGCTGAGGGTGACGGTCGGGATCGTCTTCGTGGGTTTCGGAGTCCTGAAACTCTTCCCCTCCGCCAGCCCCGCGGAGCAACTGGCCGTCGACGCGGCGACGAAGATGACCCTGGGCCTCGTCCCGGAGACGGTGCTGCTGCTCTCCCTCGCGGCACTGGAGACGGCCATCGGCATCGGCCTGATCGCCGGCGGCCGCCTGCTGCGCCCCGCCCTCGTCGCGTTCTTCCTCCACATGGGCGGCGTGTTCTCGACCCTCGTCCTCCTCCCCGACGCGATGTGGCAGCCCCACTCCCCCGCGCCGACCATGGAAGGGCAGTACGTCGTCAAGAACGTGGTCCTGGTGGCGGTGTGCCTGGTCGTGGCCGCCGACGCCTGGGGAAGCCGCTCCAGGTCCGCGCGGTGTCCGGACGGCACCGACCGAACACCGCCGGGGTGAGGATCAGCCGACGTGGACCGGGACCTCGGCGGGCGCCTGCGGGCTGACCGGGGTGCGACGACCGCGGAGCATGGTCGCGGCGACGACCGCCGCGACCACCAGGGTGACGGCGGTGGCGAGGAACACCGCGGAGTAGCCCTCGGTGAGGGCGGCCGCCCGGCCGGAACCGGTGGAGGCGGACCGCTCGACGGCACCGAGGTAGATCGTGGTGAACACCGACAGGCCCACGCAGCCACCGATCTGCATGGCGGAGTTGACCAGGGCCGATGCCGCGCCGGCGTCGTGGTGACCGACGCCGGCGAGCGCGACGTTCTGCACCGGGATGATCACGAAAGCGATCCCGATGCCCACGACGACGAGACCGCCGAAGACCTCCGTCCAGTAACTTCCGTCGGCCGTGACGAAGGTCAGCCACAGCATCCCGGCCGCGGCGATCAACGGCCCACCGGTCATCAGGACCCGCGGCCCCCGGGTGGGCAGCAGCCTGGCGGCCACGGGTGCGGTGATCATGGTCGCGAAGGTCATCGCGAGGCTCGCGAGTCCGGCCGCCAGCGGGGAGAGCCCGAGCACGATCTGCAGGTGGAACATCAGGTAGAGGGTCATCCCGATGTAGACGGCGCCGATGGCCGCCTGGATGAGGAACGCTCCGGCGCGGGCGCGGTCACGCACGATGCGCAGCGGCAGCAGCGGCTGCGCGACGCGGGCCTCGATCCACACGAACGCCGCCAGCAGCACCAGGCCGCCGGCGAGGAAGCCGATGGTGTCCGGCTCGGCCCATCCGGACTCGGCCAGGGTGAACCCGTAGACCAGGGCGGCCAGGCCGAGGGTGACGGCGAGGGTGCCCCAGATGTCGTACCGGTTGTCGCCCTCGACCCGGCTCTCGGAGACGAACAGCAGCGCACCGATCAGGCCGGCCACGGCGAAGACGATGTTGACCAGCAGGCACCACCGCCAGTCCGCGTACTCGGTCAGGACGCCGCCCAGCGCCAGGCCCACCGCGGCTCCGGTTCCGGCGACGGTGCCGAAGACCGCGAACGCCGTTCCGCGCTCACGCCCGGCCGGGAAGGTGACCGTCAGCAGTGCGAGCGCGGCGGGGGCCAGCAGCGCCGCGAAGACGCCCTGCAGACCGCGCGCCGCGATCAGCTCGGTCCCGCTCTGCGCGAGACCGCCCCACACGGAGGCGGCGCCGAACCCGAGCATCCCGACCATGTAGCTGCGCTTGCGCCCCCAGTAGTCGGCGACGCGTCCGCCGAGCAGCAGCAGCGCGCCGAACGCCAGGACGTAGGCGGTGATGACCCACTGCCGCTCGGTGTCGCTCAGCTCCAGTTCGAGCTGGGCCTGGGGCAGGGCCACATTGACGATGGTCGCGTCGAGCACGACCACCAGCTGCGTCAGGGCGATCACCGCGAGCGCCCACCATCGGCGGGGATCGGGAGCCGTGGACGGGGACGGGGACGGCAAGACAGACATGAAGAAACCTCCGGGGTTCTGTCCAGATGAGCGCCGGAGGTTTCAAGCCTCGGACCAGGCACCGAAGGGCGGGGCCTGACCACCTCGGCCACGGGGCCGAGCCCGACCATCCTACCCACCGGTCCCGGCCCGGCCCGTGCCGAAGTCCTCCGTGATCCGGCTCACAGGGCCACGCTCCGGGATTGGGGAACGGGGCGTGTGCGGTTCCCGTACGAGCGGCTGGCGGCGATCAGCGCGGATAGACCTGACCCCACAGGCAGAACCGGGCAAAACCAGGCGAACTCAACCGCCAGGACGAACCGGCGCCTCCCGGAACCGATTCGCTGCGACAGAACCTGGACATGCGCAGGATCATTTCGAGAACGAGCCGCCCCAGCGTCTCCTTCGGCTCCGGCGCGGATGGCGTTGCCTCGCCCGTCGGCCAGGGCGGCGAGGACCCCATCAAGCTCTCCGGGTCCTCCGTCGCGTACGTCGGCATCAACGTCAAGACCACGGAGGGCGACGGCGGCAAGCAGTTCGAGCACGTCATCATCGCCACCACCGAGGAGGACCCCGACCCCGCCCAGGTCGAACTTCCCGACGCGCCCACCGTGGACAAGCCGATCGTCACCAACTGGTCCACCCAGCGCGACGAGACGATCCCGCGCGTCATCTGACGGCCGCTCCATAAGCGCGTCGGATACGACGACGAACTCTCGTCGCCCGCGAACACCCGCCGAACACCTTTGCGGCACAGGCAGGCTCGAACGCCGCCTGAGGTGCGTGGACGACTGCCGCTCCACGGTGCACGGCAGGAAAGTTCCCGGGAGACGTCGATCGGGGCACCGGGCGGGGCGTCGACAGTCGATGAAGATTGCCCCATGACAGGACAGATGCCACAGAAGACGCACAAGGTACCGGCGGAAGA
This sequence comes from Streptomyces sp. NBC_01116, assembly GCF_041435495.1. Lineage (NCBI taxonomy): Bacteria > Bacillati > Actinomycetota > Actinomycetes > Kitasatosporales > Streptomycetaceae > Streptomyces > Streptomyces sp. NBC_01116. The sequence continues at coordinate 4,775,272 of NZ_CP108644.1, read as the reverse complement.
CACTTCGGTGCGGGCAGGCGGACAGCTGCCCGGCTATGTCTGGTCCGCCGTACACGACGCGCCGACGCATGAACTCTTCCCCGGTATTCGGCTGCGTCCTCTGTGGAGCGGCGGGAACGGCGCGAAGGCCCAGCTGCTGGAGATGGATCCGCACACCTGCTGGGAGGGCATCGACGTCCACGAACCGGGGCCGGAAGAGGTGTTCGTGGTCTCCGGTGTCTTCAACGACGGCGAACGGGACTATCCCGCGGGTTCGTTCATCCACGCTCCCGCCGGCTCGTCGCACATCCCGCAGACGACGTCGGGCTGCACGCTCTTCGTCTTCTACCCCGAAGGCTGAGCGCCGGAGCACACCGGAACGCGCCTGAGCCTGAGTGCCTGAGTGCCGGGGGGCTTGCCCGCGTGCCGGCCGCGGCCGGTCACGGCAGGTCTTCGAGGCGGTCGATGTGCTCCTCGCCCCACTCCCCGAGCGGCGTCAGCGCGGTGACCAGTGAGCGGCCGAAGTCGGTCAGCGAGTACTCCACCTTGGGCGGCACCTGCTCGTGCACCTCTCGGTGGACGAGTCCCGCCGCCTCCAGCTCGCGCAGTTGCAGAGTCAGCATCCGCTCGCTGATCCCGGCGACCGTCCGCCGCAACTCCCCGAAGCGCAACCGCTCTTCCTCGCCGAGCCAGAAGAGGATCAGCCCTTTCCACTTCCCGCCCATGACGGCGATGGCGGCATCGAATCCGCAGGTGTACTTCCGCATGGCACCTCCGCTGACGAGCATGCTCCGCTGACAAGAATGTGGGTACCGAACAAAAATGTCGGTACTTGTGCAATCTATTGTGCCGCCACAGCATGGAGATCACCGAAGCCCGGAATCACCGGGCCTTCCGTAACTCCCCCAACTCCCCCAACTCCCCTAACAGGAGCGGAAGATGTCCATGCGGAACCAACCCCAGACCTCCGTGACCGTCCTCGGCCTGGGCGCGATGGGCAGCGCCCTGGCGGCGGCCTTCGTCGAGGCGGGACACCCGACCACGGTGTGGAACAGAACAGCGTCGCGGGCGGCCCCGCTCGTCGCCAAGGGCGCCGCGCATCCGGAGACGGTGGCGGAAGCCGTAGCGGCGAGCCAGCTGGTCATCGCCTGCCTGACGACGTACGAGGACACCTTCGAGGCCCTGGAACCGGCGACCGCCGCGCTGGAGGGCCGGGACCTCGTGACCCTCAACAGCGGAACCCCGGCCGACGCCCGCCGCATGGCCGAGTGGGCGCGAGGGCACGGCGCGCGCTGTCTCGGCGGTGCGATCAAGAACGTACCGCCGGCGGTCGGCGCCGCGGACACACTTCTCTACTACAGCGGCGATGCCGCGGTCTTCACCGCGTACGAGCCGGTCCTGCGGGTGCTGGGCGGGGACACCGTGTATCTCGGCCCCGACCCGGACCTCGCCGCGCTGTACGAGATGGCGGTGGGTGGCACGCTGCTGCCCGCGCTCGTCGGCTTCTTCCAGGGAGCGGCGGCGCTACAGGCACGTGGCCTGGAGGCGGCTTCGATGGTGCGGTTCAGCGAGCAGTGGCTGGAGATGATCGCCTCGGTGCTGCCCGTGCTGGCCCGGGAGATCGACAGCGGCGACTACAGCGAGCCGCTGTCGTCGGTGAACGTCTTCGTGGCCGGGGCCGCGCACGACGCGGAGCTGGGGAAGGAAGCGGGCCTCGACGTGGAGTGGCACAAGCCGTTCCACGAGCTGCTGGAGCGGGCGGTGCGGGCCGGTTACGGGACGCAGAGCATCGCCGCGCTGACGGAGATCCTCAAGGAGCCCCGGCCCGCCGCCTAGGTCCTGTCGTCGAACTGCCGTCGTCGCCCGGAGCGCGGGACCTGCTCACCCCGCCCACCTCCCCGTCAGGAACGTCAGCGCGACGAGCGTCGTCACCGGTGCGGCCACGCTCAGGTACGCCGTCCTGAACCACGGCCACCGCAGGCTCAGCGCCGCCAGGCCGATCCACAGCGGCCACCACAGCAGCGTCGCGCGCGGGATCGACGTGTACCAGTACGAGGTGCCCAGGGCCCAGAGGCTGAGGGCCACGTACAGCGCCTCGGGCCAGCGGCGGCGGTACAGGAGCACGGCCACCAGCGCGAGCCCCACCAGCATCGCCAGCAGTTCCGCCTGGAACATGAGCGCGTAGCCGGTCGTCTGCGTGTGGCCGAACGCCCCGCTCCAGGTGTTCTCCCACGCCTCCCACGGGGTGTGGAACGTCCGGTACCACCCGCGTTCCTGCGCGTGCTTCCAGGCCATCCAGTCGCCGGTGTGCGCGTGCAGATACCAGCTGTACGCGGCCGGCGGCAGCGCCGGAAGCAGCATCCAGCCCGCCGCCCGCCGGTCCCGTCGGCCCTGCTCGCCCCTCTGCCTGCCCCGGGCGGTCAGCACGAAGAGCAGGGCGACGGCGGCGGCGAGGAACAGGCCACTGACGCGCACCGTCGTCGCCAGCGCCGTCAGCACGGCGGCCGACGCCCAACGGTGCCGCACAGCGGCGAGCCAGGCGGGCAGGGCGAACGCGAGGAACAGCGCCTCCGTGTAGCCGACGGCCAGGAACACCGCGCAGGGCGAGAGCAGGAAGAGAACGGCCGTACGGCGGCCCGCCGCGTCCTCCGGCAGATACGTCCGCGCGATACGGGACAGGGCCAGTACGGCCACCGCCCCCGCGACGAACGAGATGAGCAGCCCGGCCGCCGTCCAGTCGGGCACCACCGTGTGCACGGCACGGAGAAGGAAGGGATAGCCGGGGAAGAACGCCTCGCGGTTGTCCCAGCCACTCGTCCACGGGCCCGAGCCGGCGGGGAAGTAGCCGTCGCGCGCTATGTGGAGGTAGTGGTTCGCGTCCCACCGCTGGAAGGGCGCGAGGACGGACGCCGCCTCCCGCGTGCCGGAGTGGGCCGGAAACAGCCAGCGGGCGAAGTGGGCCGTGATCCCCAGGGTTATTCGTGTCAGGAGGTAGAGCCACAGCACCGTCCGGTCGGCCGGGGTCAGGCGGGCCGCCGCCCGGCGGAACCGCCCCGCCCAGGGCCCGGCCGGGGCGGCGGTCCGGGGCTCGGGAGGTACGGGGCGGCCGGCCGGAGGCCGCAGACCTGGGGAGATCGTGGACAACTGAGGCACCTTTCGGGCGCGGCTCGCGGATACGTCGAGGCGTACGGGACAGCCCGGTGAAGCCGCCGGGGCACGGGAGGGGACGGGGAAGGAACGGAAGGAACGGGGAGGGGAGAGGGAAGCGCACGCCGGCGGAGCGGCAGCGACAAAGGCGGGGTCAGGGCACCGACGTCGCCCCATAGGTCGTCGCCGACGGCGTGGACGTCGGCGGCGGCCGCGTCGTGCTCACGGTCGTACCCGTGCCCGTGCCCGTGCCTGTACCCGTGCCCGCACTCGTACGCGTACGCGTGGGTGCTCCGCCCGGTCCCGTGGACCGGCCCGACGGGGCCTCCGCCCCGGAGGTCTCCGCGCCCCCGGGCAACGTCGCGCCCGGCGTCGGCGGCAACGACGGCGACTCCGGCAGCCGGTCCGACGGCACGGGCGACGGGTAGCCGGGTGACGGGTAGCCGGGCGACGGGCCCGTGGCCGGGGCGACCGGCTGCGGCCGCACCGGCAGCAGGCCCACCGCGACCGCGCCGCTCCCGCCGACGACCAGGCACACACCCACCGCGACCACGGCCATCCGGCGTCGCTGCGCGCGCATTCCGCGCTGCGTGATGCTCGACGCGGTGTCCGCGTCGGAACGGGTCTGCCCGAACTCACCGGCCTCCCGGAACAGGGACCGCAACGGATCCCGCGGGTCAGACATCAGGCGCCTCCTCCATGCGCGGGTCCCCCAGACGGTGGGCGAGCGCCGCCCGTCCGCGAACCAGATGCGTCTTGATCGTGCTGCCGGAAAGCCCGGTCTCTCCGGCGATCTGCTCGACCGTGAGGTCGCACAGGTAGTGCAGGGTCAGCGTCCGCCGCTGTTGCGGAGGCAGTTCGCGGAGCGCGTCGACCAGGACCACATGGCCCGGGCCGGGCGGCTCCACGTGTCCGGGCGCGCCGCTGCCCCGGTTCCAGGCGTCCGCCGAACGCCGCCGGAAGCGCCAACGGCTCACCGCCAGCCGCCAGGCGACCGTACGGATCCACGCCTCGGGGCTGCCGTCGCGGTCCAGCCGGCCGCGCCGGACCCATGCCTTGACGAACGCTTCCTGCACGACGTCCTGCGCCTCCTGGAGGTCGCCGGTCATCACGTACAGCTGGCCTGTGAGACGCGCGACCGCCTGGGCGTAGAACTCTTCGAACTCCTCGACGGTCAAAAGGTTGCTCCCGGATCTTTCGCTTCACCGGGTATACGCCCGCCGCAGGTCATCCGGTCGACACTACCCAGGAGGAATCGAGGGTGACGGTCGTCACAGCGTCACAGCGGTCGAAGGTCGCGGCGCAGTGCAGCGCGACGATCGCGGGCTGTCGGACACCGTGCCCGCGCCCTCCATGTCCTTCGTGTCCTCCATGCCGCCCTCCCCCCCGTTCCGCTTCGACCTCCCGAAGCTCAAGCCGTGAGATCCGAGCGCTCTTAACAAGGATGGGGTGGATGGGTCAGTTGTCCCACCCACCCACCCTGGCTGCGAAGTTGACAATTTGTGATCGAGTTGCGACACACGGTCGCCAGGCTCTAGCGTGCGCAGGACCTGACCCAAAAAGTCGACCCCCGCCGGTGCTCCAACACCGACAGGGGTCTGACCACCGAAGATCGCCCCACTCAGAAAGAAACGATCCCCATGGCTGCCAGCCAGCTTAGTGATGCCCACCGCGCCCCGCGCGAGACCCCGCCCGAGAGCGGTGCCGCGACCCCGCCCACGCACCCCTCAGCGACCCCTCACCCCCTGGCCAACCCCGGCTACGGCAAGCGCTCCGCCCCCGGCGAACGCCCGCGCACCGAACGGGACTTCACCCACCTCCTCCCCCGCGACGCCGCCGTCGCCGCCTACATCGACCGGCTGCCCAACGGCTCCGACATCTCCGTGAAGACCCTGGCCAAGCACCTGCCGTACGGTCAGTGCGCCCTGAGCACGACCCTCAACCGGCTCCAGGACGCGGGCCACCTGCGGCGCGGCAGCGAGTGCGTGCTCACCGACGAGGTCATGCTCTGGGTGACCCGCACCTTCTTCTCCCGCACCGCACGCGAGGACGACTGGTGGAACGCCTTCACCCGGGGTGACGCCCCGCCGGACGAGCCCCAACGGCCGACCCGTTCGCGGGCGTTCATCCTGCTGGCGGCGCTCGGCCGGACCGCCCCCGCGCTGACGCTGTCCGCCGCCGACTGCGTACATCTGGAACCGCGGGTCAGCGAGTGGTTCGCGCGAGGCGCCACGGAAGCCGAGCTGCTGCACGCGCTCACCGGCGGGCTGCCGTCGCCCGTCCACTGCGCCGCCCGCCTCGTCGAACGGCGCCTGCGCGACAAGCTGCCGCCCGAGCGGATCGTGCCAAGCCCCCGTACGGTCCTGCGCACCCTGGAGTGCGGTGGGTGCGGGGCCCCCGGCAGGCCCGAAGCGCTGCTCGGCGGGCTCTGCCGGCCCTGCCGGGGGCCGTCCCCCCAACCGCCGGTCGGCCCGCCGGGGGCCGTGCAGCCGCCTGGCGTACGGGACCGGATGAACGCGGTCCGGGCAGGCCTGATCCCCCGGTCCGAGAGGACATACCGATGAGCGTGCGGCTCACCCACAGACCGGACAGGGCACGATGGAGGGGAGGAGGCGACGCCATGACCCCCAGCACCGCCGATCACGTCCCGCACGCCCAGCTGTCCGTCGAGGACTTCGAGCAGCTCGCCCGCACGTCCCCCGAGACCGTGACGCTTGAGCTCATCAACGGAAAGCTGGAGGTCAAGCCCGTGCCGGACGGGGACCACGGAACCATCTTCATGTGGCTGCTGCGTCAATGCATGCAGCATCGCCCCGACCTCGACCTCCACCCCGAGCAAGGGCTGATGGTGGAGGCGTACCGGCAGGGACGAGCCCGGCCCGACGGCGCTCTCGCCCCCCGTCGGCACTTCGCCGGGCAAGGGGAGTGGGCGCCCGCCGATGGTGTGCTGATGACCGTGGAAGTGACCTCCTACGACCACGACACCGACCGGCGCGACCGCAACGAAAAGCCTCACGGATACGCGGCGGCGAACATCCCCGTGTACCTCTTGATCGACCGCGAGTCGGACACTCTCGTCGTCCACAGCGAGCCCGACAAGGGCCGCTACCGGCAGCAGCTCTCGTACGACTACGGCGACGCCGTCCCCCTCCCCGGCCCCGTCGACATCACCCTGGACACCGAGGAGCTCAAGGACTACGCCCGCTGAAGCCTTACCGCGCGTCCGCCGCCAGCTGCGTCGTCGCCAGCTCGCGGTAGAGGTCGTCCCCGGCGATCAGCTCCTCATGCGTGCCCGCCGTCCGGACCCGGCCGTCCTCCAGGACCACGATGCGGTCCGCGTGCCGGACGGTGGAGAGGCGGTGCGCGATGACCAGCACCGTCGTATGTTCCGCCAGTTCGAGGATCACGTCGCGCAGCGCCTGCTCGTTGACCGCGTCCAGTTGCGAGGTCACCTCGTCGAGCAGCAGCAGCCGCGGGCGGCGCAACAGGGCCCGTGCGATGGCTATCCGCTGGCGTTCGCCGCCGGAGAGGGTGACGCCGCGATGGCCCACCGCCGTGTCCAGGCCCTCCGGCAGCCGGTCGACCAGGCTGTCCAGACGGGTACGGGCCACCGCCTCCGTCAGCGCCTTCTCCTCGGCGTCCGGGGCGGCGAAGACGAGGTTCTCCCGCAGCGTCCCGGCCAGGACCGGCGCGTCCTGTTCCACGTACGCCAGCGAGCCCCGCAGCTCGGCCAGCGGCCAGTCCCGGATGTCCCGGCCGTCCACGGTGATGGTGCCGGAGTCGTGGTCGTAGAAGCGTTCCAGCAGGCTGAACACCGTCGACTTGCCCGCCCCCGACGGGCCCACCAGCGCGACCAGACCGCCGGTCGGGACGTCGAACGTCACCCCCTTGTGGGCGGGCGCGCGCTCGTCCCCGTACCCGAACGCCACGTCCTGGAACGTGACGCCGAGCGGAGTCGCGGGGATCTCCTGCCGTACGGCTCCGGGCGCGGCGGCCGGTTCGCCGGGCAGCGACTCGACCTCGTCGATCCTGCGGACCGCCGCGAGCCCGCTCTGCAAGCCCGTCCAGCCCTCGACCAGGCCGCCGATCGGGCCCATCAGATAGAAGAGGTAGAGCAGGAACGCGATCAGCGACGAGACCTCCAGCGCGCCGGACGCCACCCGTGCGCCGCCCACGCCCAGCACCGCCAGGAACGCCAGCTGGATCGACATCGCCATCGTGACGTCGGAGACCGACGACCACCGCGCCACCGAGACGCCCCGGTCGTGCGCGTGCCGCGCGGCCGCCGCGACGGCCGCCGTCTCCCGCTCCTCCGCCCCGCTCGCCTTGACCGTGCGGAAGGCCTGGAGCACCCGGTCCAGTGCCGCGCCCATCGCGCCCACGGACTCCTGGGCGCGGAGCTGGGCCCGCTGGATGCGCGGCATCAGCAGCGAGGTCACGGCACCGATGCCGACGATCACGACCAGCGTCACGCCGAGCAGCGTCAGGTCCATGTACGCCATGAAGGCGATCGTCCCCAGCAGCATCAGCACGCTGTTGAACGACTCGACCAGGCCGCTGGAGAGGACCGTCCGCAGGAGGGTCGTGTCGCTGGTCACGCGTGACTGGAGGTCGCCCGGCGTCAGCCGGTCCACCGCCGGGACCTTCAACCGCATGATGCGGCCCACGAGTTGGTCGCGTGCGCGCAGGACGACGCCTTCTCCCGTACGGGACATGAGATAGCGCCCGTACGCGGAGAGGCAGGCGCCGACCAGCACGAGCACGGTCAGCGCGACGAGCGGTCCGGCGGGCGAGCGGTCCGCGGCGAACGCGTCGACCGCGTGCTTCGCCATCAGCGGCATCGCGAGGCCCGCCCCGGATCCGGCGAGCGAGAGCAGGCCCGCGCGGACGAGGACGCCGCGGTGCGGGCGGACCCGGGAGAGGAGGAGACGGAGAGGGGAGGGCCCGTCCGCACCCGCCTCGCCCACGCCCGCCTTCCCGGCGGCTTTCCCTGTGGCCTTCCCGGCGGCTTTCCTCGCAGTCCTCCCGGCGGCCTTCCCTGTGGCCTCCGCCTCGGCGGCCTGCCCTCCGGCTTCCCCCGCCAACTGCTCGACGGGCTCCCGAGACGCGACAGCCTCCTCCGGCCCTCTGCTCCCGCCCCCGCGCTCGCGCCCTCCCTCTCCCTCGTTCGCTTCCGTCGTGCTCGCCACCGTGCTCACCCGGACCCCCTCCGTCTTGCGTCTGCCGTCTGCCGTCACCACTGTCAAGGGACGCAGATCCGCCGGTTCCACCTGCTCTCCGGCCGGACCGGACCGGCCGGATCACCGGACCGGCCGGATCACCGGACCGGCCGGAGAAACGCCACAGGGGCGGCACCTCCGTGAAGGAGGTGCCGCCCCTGTGGGACGTACGGCGAACTTCGATCAGCCGGAGGGCTCCCGGGCGGACCCGGGGCCTCCGCGGCGGATCAGAAGTCCATGTCACCGCCCGGCATGCCGCCCGGGGCGGCCGCGCCGGCCTTCTCGGGCTTGTCGGCGATGACGGCCTCGGTGGTGAGGAAGAGCGCGGCGATGGACGCGGCGTTCTGCAGAGCGGAGCGCGTGACCTTCGCCGGGTCGAGAATGCCCTCGGCGATCATGTCGACGTACTCGCCGGTCGCGGCGTTGAGGCCGTGACCGATCGGCAGGTTGCGGACCTTCTCCACGACGACGCCACCCTCAAGACCACCGTTGACGGCGATCTGCTTGAGCGGGGCCTCCAGCGCGAGCTTCACGGCGTTGGCGCCGGTCGCCTCGTCGCCCGTGAGGTCGAGCTTCTCGAAGACGGCCGAGGCCTGGAGCAGAGCCACGCCACCACCGGCGACGATGCCCTCCTCGACGGCGGCCTTGGCGTTGCGCACCGCGTCCTCGATGCGGTGCTTGCGCTCCTTGAGCTCCACCTCGGTGGCGGCGCCGGCCTTGATGACGGCCACGCCGCCGGCCAGCTTCGCCAGACGCTCCTGGAGCTTCTCGCGGTCGTAGTCCGAGTCGGAGTTCTCGATCTCGGCACGGATCTGGTTGACGCGACCCTGAACCTGGTCGCTGTCACCGGCGCCGTCGACGATCGTGGTCTCGTCCTTGGTGATGACGACCTTGCGGGCACGGCCGAGCAGGTCCAGGCCGGCGTTCTCCAGCTTGAGACCGACCTCCTCGGAGATCACGGTGCCACCGGTGAGGATGGCGATGTCCGCGAGCATGGCCTTGCGGCGGTCGCCGAAGCCCGGAGCCTTGACGGCGACGGACTTGAACGTGCCCTTGATCTTGTTGACGACCAGGGTGGAGAGCGCCTCGCCCTCGACGTCCTCGGCGATGATCAGCAGGGGCTTGCCCGACTGCATGACCTTCTCCAGCAGCGGGATCAGGTCCTTGACGCTGGCGATCTTCGAGTTGACGATCAGGATGTACGGGTCGTCGAGCGACGCCTCCATACGCTCCATGTCGGTCGCGAAGTACGCCGAGATGTAGCCCTTGTCGAAGCGCATACCCTCGGTGAGCTCAAGCTCCAGACCGAAGGTCTGGGACTCCTCGACGGTGATGACGCCTTCCTTGCCGACCTTGTCCATCGCCTCGGCGATCTTGGCGCCGATCTCGGTGTCGGCGGCGGAGATGGAGGCGGTCGAAGCGATCTGCTCCTTGGTCTCCACGTCCTTGGCCTGCTCCAGCAGAGCGGCGGAGACGGCCTCGACGGCCTTCTCGATGCCCCGCTTGAGGGCCATCGGGTTGGCGCCTGCGGCGACGTTGCGCAGACCCTCGCGGACGAGAGCCTGAGCCAGAACGGTGGCGGTGGTCGTACCGTCGCCGGCGACGTCGTCCGTCTTCTTGGCGACCTCCTTGACCAGCTCCGCACCGATCTTCTCGTACGGGTCCTCGAGCTCGATCTCCTTGGCGATGGAAACACCATCGTTGGTGATCGTGGGCGCGCCCCACTTCTTCTCGAGGACGACGTTACGGCCCTTGGGGCCGAGGGTGACCTTGACGGCGTCGGCGAGCTGGTTCATCCCGCGCTCGAGACCGCGCCGTGCCTCCTCGTCGAACGCGATGATCTTGGCCATGTGAAGTGGTCCTCCCGGACAGGGGTGGATTTCTCCGGACCGGGAGGCGCCCGCGACGGACGGCCTGCCTGTGTGGTGGTTCCTTGCCCCACCGCACCTGCGGGCCTCACCGGCCCGGTCCAAGTTTCTGTCACTCTCACCTGGAGAGTGCTAACGCCAATGATTAGCACTCGACCCCTGCGAGTGCAAGCGTCCCCCGTCGGATGTGGACAGCCGCGCCCCCCGGCCCGGGCTCCCGGAGAGCACTCCGAACGCACGAGGGGCGCCCCGAACGCACGGACGGACTCCGAGTGCGCGGACGGCCTCCGGACGCACTGACGGCCTCCGAACGCACGGAGGGCCCGGTCCCCTGATCCGGGGGCCGGGCCCTGCATGCGTGAGTAGTGTCGTCGGACGACCGCGTCGAGCTCAGCCGACGGCGAGCTTGACCATGTCGGCCTGGGGCCCCTTCTGGCCCTGCGAGATCTCGAATTCAACTCGCTGACCCTCTTCGAGGGTGCGGTACCCGTCCATCTGGATCGCGCTGTAGTGGACGAAAACATCCGCACCACCGTCGACCGCGATGAAGCCGTACCCCTTCTCCGCGTTGAACCACTTGACGGTGCCCTGAGCCATGCCTAACTCCCCTATTACTGGCCCTTGCACGGGACCGCACTTCGCGGGCCCGGGTCGGAACTCACCCTCCGACAGGAGAGGGTGCGCGGCGCCGCAGCGCGTCGACCGCGGCCGAATGTATCCGCCCAACTGCCCTCTGCAACAGGTCAATCGGACGAGAATTCTGGGCATCGAAGAACACGCGAATATGCGGGTTTGCTGAGATTTACGGGCAAGTCGGGCCAGGCAAAGGGCACTTATGCCGCAAGAGGTTCACGCACTTTGGCTGCTTCTTATCGGGGCCGGGCGCATTCTCATATGCGGGCGGCACGGGCAGCGGGCGGGGCTTCCCCAACTCTACCGTGCTCAACCATACAGAATTGCCCCCTCCGCTTCTCTCGCGGAGGGGGCAACTGTGGTCACACAGAGGTGCGGTGGGCCGTCGTGGAGCGGCCCCGGCGGTTCAGCAGCCGCCGGCGACCGCGGGGATGATCGAGACGCCCGCGCCGTCCGGCGTGGCCGCGTCCAGGCCGCCCTCGAAGCGCACGTCGTCGTCGTTGACGTACACGTTCACGAAGCGGCGCAGCTTGCCCTGGTCGTCCAGGACGCGGGCCGCGATGCCCGGGTGGTCCTTCTCCAGGGACTCGATGACCTCGGAGAGCTTGGCGCCCTCCGCCGGGACCTCGGCCTGGCCGCCCGTGTACGTACGGAGGATGGTGGGGATACGGACCTTGACGCTCATGGTGGGTGCCCTTCCTGAGTCTCTGGTGATCAGCCGGCGGCGAGGCCCGCGGCGCGGAACGCGTCCAGGCTCGGCTTGATGGTGGCCGTGGCCTGCGAGGTCGCGGAGACCGCGTCCAGCGTCTTGAGCCCGTCGCCGGTGTTCAGGACGACGGTGGTGAGCGCCGGGTCGATGACGCCCGCCTCGACGAGCTTCTTCGTCACGCCGAGCGTCACGCCGCCCGCCGTCTCGCCGAAGATGCCCTCGGTGCGCGCCAGCAGCTTGATCGCGTCGACGACCTGCTCGTCGGTCACGTCCTCCACCGCGCCGCCGGTGCGGCGGGCGATGTCCAGGACGTACGGGCCGTCCGCCGGGTTGCCGATGGCCAGCGACTTGGCGATGGTGTTCGGCTTCTGCGGGCGCACCACGTCGTGGCCCGCCTTGAAGGCGGCGGAGACCGGGGAGCAGCCCTCGGCCTGGGCGCCGAAGATCTTGTACGGCCGGTCCTCGACGAGGCCGAGCTTGATCAGCTCCTGGAAGCCCTTGTCGATCTTCGTGAGCTGGGAGCCGGACGCGATCGGGATGACGATCTGGTCGGGCAGCCGCCAGCCGAGCTGCTCGCAGATCTCGTACGCCAGCGTCTTGGAGCCCTCGCCGTAGTACGGGCGCAGGTTGACGTTGACGAAGCCCCAGCCCTCGCCGAGCGGGTCGCCGATGAGCTCGGAGCAGAAGCGGTTGACGTCGTCGTAGTTGCCCTCGATGCCGACCAGCTCACCGCCGTACACCGCGGCCATGACGACCTTGCCCTGCTCCAGGTCGTGCGGGATGAACACGCAGGAGCGCAGGCCGGCCCGGGCGGCGGCGGCGCCGACGGCTCCGGCCAGGTTGCCCGTGGAGGAGCAGGAGAGGGTGGTGAAGCCGAAGGCGCGGGCGGCCTCGACGGCGATGGCGACGACGCGGTCCTTGAAGGAGTGCGTCGGGTTGCCGGAGTCGTCCTTCACGTACAGGCCGCCGGTGACGCCCAGCTCACGGGCGAGGTTGTCGGCCTTGACGAGCTTGGTGAAGCCGGGGTTGATGTTGGGCTTCTCCGCGACGTCGGCGGGCACCGGCAGCAGCGGGGCGTAGCGCCAGATGTTGTTCGGGCCGGCCTCGATGCGCTTGCGCAGCTCCTCCGGGGAGCCGGTGGGCAGGTCGTAGGCCACTTCCAGCGGTCCGAAACAGGACGCACAGGCGAAAAGCGGGCCGAGCTCGAAACGCTCGCCGCACTCGCGGCAGGAAAGCGCCGCGGCGGGACCGAGATCAACGGCCGGGGCGGAAGAAGCGGTGTTACCTGCAACGGTCTGAACAGCCATGATGGCGGAGGTCCCTTTCTCCTCATCTTCCCTGCGACGCATTTCGCCGCAAGACGGAATTGGCACCTTCCCCACCGTGACCTCGCGGTCGGCAGGAGGGTTGCCGGGACTTCAACGGGCCGTTCCCTCAGTCCCTCTGGATGAGCTCTTATGGCGCTGGATCTTCGATCCAGGCGTTTATGTGCGGTCCGACCCCGACATGCGACGGTCGTACGCGTTGTTCAAGACTGTAACCGAAGCACCGGACCGTTGAGATAGTCGTCCGAACCGCGAGATGGATCACACACAGGGAGTGCCGACCGTGCTCGAAGAGGTGGAACGCTGGCTGACCAGGCGTTCCTGGTCGTCCGGCGACCGCCCGCTGAACCGGCTCACCGACGCCCGGGACGCCGATCCTCGCGCCACGTCCGTGAGCGTGGTGCTGCCCGCGCTGAACGAGGAGGCCACGGTCGGCGCGATCGTGGCGACGATCCGCCGGGAGCTCATGGAGAAGGTCCGGCTCGTCGACGAGCTCGTCGTGATCGACTCCGGCTCCACCGACGCCACCGCCGCCGTGGCCCGCGCGGCGGGCGCCCGAGTGGTCCACCGGGACGCGATCCTGCCCCGGATACCGGCCGTGCCCGGCAAGGGCGAGGTGCTGTGGCGGTCACTCCTGGTGACCAGCGGCGAGATCGTCTGCTTCGTGGACGCCGACCTCAGGGACTTCTCCGCGGACTTCGTCTCGGGCACGGTCGGGCCGCTGCTCACCGACCCGTCCGTCCAGTTCGTCAAGGCGATGTACGACCGCCCGCTCGGCGACAGCGCAGGTCAGGGAGGCCGGGTCACCGAGCTGGTGGCGCGCCCGCTGCTCAATCTGCACTGGCCCCAGCTGGCCGGGTTCGTGCAGCCGCTGGGGGGCGAGTACGCGGTGCGGCGGTCGCTGCTGGAGCGGCTGCCGTTCCCGGTCGGTTACGGAGTGGAGCTGGGGCTGCTGGTGGACGCGCTGCACACGGTGGGCCTGGACGCGCTGGGCCAGGTCGACGTCGGCGTACGCCGACACCGCCACCAGGACGGGCAGGCGCTGGGCCGGATGGCGGCGGCGATCTACCGCACGGCGCAGCTGCGGCTCTCCCGGGGCCATCTGGTGCGGCCCGCGCTGACCCAGTTCGAACGCGGCGAGGACGGATTCGTGCCCCGCACCCATGCGGTGGACACGGAGGAAAGGCCGCCGATGCGGGAGATCGCGGAGTACGCGGAACGCCACGCGGCGTGAGGCGGTGGGCCGCAGAAGGCCCTGAGGCGTTTGGCGACTTCCCTCACGGGCTAGGTTCCGCTACATGGTCTCCGAGCACACATCCTCCGCCACCGCCCAGGTCCTCGTCGCGTCCAACCGCGGGCCCGTCTCGTACACCCTCGGCGAGGACGGGACGCTCGACGCCAAGCGCGGCGGCGGAGGTCTCGTCTCCGGACTGAGCGCCGTCGACGACAAGCTGTGGGTCTGCGCGGCCCTCGGCGACGGGGACCGCGAGGCGGTGCGGCGCGGGGTCGGCGAGGCGGGCGTCCGGATGCTCGACATCGACGCCGAGGTGCACGCCGACGCGTACAACGGCATCGCCAACTCGGTGCTGTGGTTCGTCCACCACCTGCTCTACCAGACGCCCGTCGAGCCGGTCTTCGACGCGGAGTTCCGCCGCCGGTGGGCCTCCTACGAGACGTACAACCGGGCCTTCGCCGAGGCGCTCGCCGAGGAGGCGGGCCCCGGGGCGTCGGTCCTCGTCCAGGACTACCACCTGGCCCTGGTCCCCGGCATGCTCCGTGAGCTGCGCCCGGACCTCAGGATCGGCCACTTCTCCCACACCCCGTGGGCGCCCGTCGACTACTACCGGCTGCTGCCCGACGACATCGCGGAGCAGCTGCTGCGCGGCATCCTCGGCGCGGACCGGGCCGCGTTCCTGACCCGCCGCTGGGCGGACGCGTTCATCGCCTGCTGCACGGAGATCCTCGGCGGGACGGGCCGGACCAGGATCGGGGTGCACGGCCTGGGGGCCGACGCGGACTTCCTGCGCCGGCGCTCGCACGAGGCGGACGTGGACGAGCGGATGGCGGCGCTGCGGGAGCAGGTGGGCGAGGGCCGGAAGACCATCGTCCGGGTGGACCGCACCGAGCTGTCCAAGAACATCGTGCGCGGCCTGCACGCGTACCGGGCCCTGCTGGACGCCCGCCCCGAGTGGCGCGAGCGCGTCGTGCACATCGCCTTCGCCTACCCCTCCCGGCAGGACCTCGCCGTCTACCGGGACTACACGGCGGCGGTGCAGACCCTGGCCACGGAGATCAACGGAGCGTACGGCACGGAGGGGTGGACGCCGGTCGTGCTCCACGTCAAGGACGACTTCGCCCGCTCGCTGGCCGCGTACCGGCTGGCGGACGTGGCCCTGGTCAACCCGATCCGCGACGGCATGAACCTGGTCGCCAAGGAGGTCCCGGTCGTCTCCGACCACGGCTGCGCGCTGGTGCTGTCGCGGGAGGCGGGGGCGTACGAGGAGCTGGGCGAGGACGCGATCGTGGTGAATCCGTACGACGTGACGGGCACGGCCGAGGCCCTGCACGAGGCGCTGACGATGAGCGCGGACGAGCGGTCCGGCCGCACGGAGCGACTGGCCGAGGCGGCGACCGCGCTGCCGCCCCAGCAGTGGTTCCTGGACCAGTTGGAGGCGCTGCGCCAGGGGTGAGCCGGCCGGGCCGGCCGGCCCGGCTCCCTGACGCCGCGGCTCAGATCCGCTCGTCGGCTCAGATCCGCTCGGCCAGGGCCGCCAGGAACGCGACGACGGCGGCCGGGCCGGGCACCGACAGGTCGGCCCGCTCGGCCAGTTCGGGCACCTCGGTGCTGCCGCTGCACACCAGGAGGCCGGGAACGCCGTCCGGGCCCTCGGTCCGCAGCTTCTCCACCGCGGCGAACGCGGCGAGGTCCCCGAGGTCGTCGCCCGCGTAGATCACGGACTCGGCGTCCAGCTCCGCGACGAACATGCTGAGCGCGACGCCCTTGTCCATGCCGGGCGGGCGCAACTCCAGCACCAGACGGCCCGGTTCGACGATCAGCCCGTGCTTCGCCGCCAGCTCGCCGAGGGGTCCGCGCAGCGTCTCGAAGGCCGCCTGCGGGTCCTGGGCGCGCCGGGTGTGGACGGCCACGGCCTGCCCCTTCTCCTCGATCCAGGTGCCGTGCCACGAGTCGAACTCATGCAGTACGCCGGGTAGTTCGGCCCGGGCCGCGGCGACTCCGGGGTGCGGGGCGGGGGCGTTGACGGTGCCCGTCACGGCGTCCCAGCGTTCGGCGCCGTAGTGCCCGAGCACGACGAGGTGCTCCAGCCCGGGGACGCCCGCGAAGCCTCCGTAGCGCACCGCGACGCCCGCCGGGCGGCCGGTGATCACGGCGACGGCGGCGACCTTCGGCGCGAGCGCGGCGAGCGCGGCCACCGTGCCGGGGTGGGCGCGGGCCTGCTCGGGGTCCGCGACGATGTCGGCGAGCGTGCCGTCGAAGTCGAGGGCGACGACCGCGCGGTCGGGCCGGGCGAGAACGGCGTCGAGCCCTTCGCGGCCGGCCGGAGTGGTCGGGTTCGGCAGATGTGCGGAGTGACTGCCCATGGGGCGAGCCTATGCCCTGAACGGGTTGATCACGAGCGTTGTGGACCGTCGTTCGGCTGCTCAAGGGCGCGATGAGCAGCCGACGACGGCCCTTCCCGGGTGTCGGTGAACAGTCGGTGGCCGCATGCTCCGGGCGCCGGTGAACAGCCGGTGACGGCCACTCCGGGAGGCGGTGAGCGACCGAGCGCGGCTCGCCGGGCGATGGTGACTACTCGCGGGCACCCGGCTCCCGGCTCCCGGCGCCCGGCCGGCGGTGAGCGGCCGAGGACGGGCGGCCGGCGGGTGACTACTCGCGGGCGCCCGCGAGTTCGACCGGTCGCATCCGCAGGGCGAGCGAGGCGGGCAGGACGGCGGAGACGGCGGCCAGGAGCGCCGCGGCCGCGACGACGAGGCCGAGCGTTCCCCACGGCACCACCACGGCCGACGTGACGCCCAGCAGTACCAGCGCACCCCACACCACCAGCAGGTTCAACGCCGCGACCACGCCCCCGAGGACGGTGCCGACTCCGACCGCCGCCACCGCCTCGGCCGCGACGAGCCGCAGGATCTGGGGGACGGTGGCCCCGGCGAGGCGGAGCACGGCGAGATCGCGGGCCCGGCCGGAGGTGGCCATGACCAGGGTGTTGGCCAGGGCCGTCGCCGTACAGAGGAGAGCGATGCCGAGGATCATCCGGAGCCCGGTCCTGGTCGGGTCGTTCGGCCCCGGGCCGTTCGCGGCGAGCCATTCGGCCCGGGTCGTCACCCGCGTACCGGTGGCGGCCCCGGCGCTGTGCAGCGCGGCGGCGACGGCCCGCCGGTCACCGCCCTCGGCGACCTTGACGTCGATCCGGTCGACGCCCGCGCCGCCGGCGTTGTGCCGGGTGACGTAGACGCCGTTGTCGCCGGTTCCGGTGGCCAGGACGGCGGCGATCCGCAGCGACGTCCTCCGGCCGTCGCCCAGCCAGGCGGTGACCCGGTCGCCGATGCGCGTGGTCAGCCACTCCTCGTTGACGACGATCGTGCCGTCGTCGAGGTCGGCGAGCCGGCCCGCCGTCACCGGCAGCTCCGACACGGCGGCCAGCCGGGCGGGGTCGACCGCGCGGGCCTCGGAGGTGACGAGGGCCGTGTCCTCTTCGAGGACGGTGACGGCCGTGGACCGCGAGACGCCGACCACGGCTCCCTCGACGGCCCGTACCCGCTCCACGAAGGCGGGCGGCAGCGGCCGGCCCTCCTGTCCCGACGTCACCACGAAGTCGGCGGTCACGGCGGTGCGGGCCTCGGTGGCCCTGGCCTCCTCCAGGGTGGCGACGGTGCCGGTCAGCGTGGCGGCGAGGGCGACGGTGATGAGGACGGGCGCGGCGACGGCCGCGGTCCTGCGCACCCCGGCGGCGGTGTTCTCCCGGACGAGTACGCCGGTGGCGCCGGGCAGCCGGGCGGGCAGCCAGGTCAGCAGCCGGCCGACGGGGCGCACCAGGACGGGGGCCAGGAGCGCGCAGCCGACGATGAGCAGCATGGGCCGGGTGATGAAGGACTTGCGGCCCAGCAGGTCGCCGGGGTCGACGGCCAACGCCAGAGCGGGCAGGCCCAGTCCGGCGAGCAGGATCAGGACGGCGGCGGCCCAGCGGCTCGCCGGCATGACGCGGCTGTCGACGGCCGCCTCGCGCAGCGCCTCGGTCGGGGCGGTCCGCCCGGCCCGGTGGCAGGAGACGAGCGCCGCCGCCGTGGCGACGAACACCCCGGTCCAGAAGGCGGTGTGGAGCGGCCAGGAGGCGTCGCCGAGGGCGAACCAGGGCGGTGCCAGGCCCGCTTCGGTCATCCGGCCGACGAGCGCGGGCGCGCTCCTGGCACCGAGCCACGCGCCGGCCGCCGAGGCGAGGACGCCGACGAGGACCGCTTCGGCGCACACCGTACGGCGGATCTGGCCGGGCGTCGCACCGGCCGTGCGCAACAGGCCGAACTCCCGCCGGCGCCCGGCCACGGCGAACGAGAACGTCGAGGCCACGACGGCGGCGGAGACGAACAGGGTGATGCCCGCCGCGGTGCCGAGCAGGGCGTTGACGGAGACCAGGGCCCGGGCGTCGCGGTCGGGATCGGGATCGGCGCGGCGGCGGTCGTGGCCCGTGAGGACGTCCATGCCGCTGTCCGGCCCGAGCGCCTCGCGTACGGCGGTGGCGCCGGCGTGCACCACGAGGGCGTCGATGTCCGGGGAGATCCGGGCGGCCTCGGCGTCGGTGAAGAAGACGGCGTCCTCGAAGCCCCGGCCGCCCAGGGTGCCGACGACGGTCCGGGGAGCGTTCCCGGCCGGGGTACGGACCAGGAGGCGGTCACCGGTACGGAGCGGGGCGCCGCCGGGCCCCGTGGTGACGACGACCTCGCCGGGGGCGGCGGGGGCCCGGCCCGAGGTGAGGCGGTACGGAGCCGCGGCGGCGACCGCCCACGGGTGCCCGACCCGCGGCTCGGCGGACTGGCCGGGGCGGGTCTCGGCGGACTGGCCGGGGCGGGGCTTCCTCGCGTCGGTGCCGGTACGCGTGACCGTGGGGTCGGTGCCGGTACGCGTGACCGTGGCGTCGGTGCCGGTACGCGTGACCGTGGGGTCGGTGCCGGTACGCGTGACCGTGGCGTCGGTGCCGGTACGCGTGACCGTGACGTCCGCCGGGAACGTCCGGTCCTCCACCGTGCGGCCGAGGGCGGCCAGTCGGGCGGCGATCCGCGCGCCGACCGGCCCGGGGTGGTCGAGCGGCTTGCTCCGCGTCCCGGTCGGGGTGTCGACCCGGAGGTGATCGGCCGCCCGGACGACGACGGGGGCGGCGGCGAACCGCTCGGGTCCGCGCTCCGGTGCGTCGAACGTCGCGGCGAGGGCGAGTCCGGTGGCCGCGATCAGGCCCACCCCCAGGGCCAGGGCGACGAACGATCCGACGAAGGTGACCCAGCGCGTGCGCATCCCGCGCAGTGCCAGCATCAGCACGGGACCACCGCCGGGTCCCCCGGGACCTTGGGCGCGGCCTTGGCGCCGCCCGAGACCTTCGGTGCGGCCGTGGCGGCGCCCGCCGCCATACGGGCGGCGACCCGCTCCACCGTGGGCGCGTCCAGCTCGTCCCGGATGCGGCCGTCGGCGAGGAAGACGACCCGGTCGGCGAAGGAGGCGGCGACCGGGTCGTGGGTCACCATGATCACGGTGCGCCCCTCGTCGGTCATCGCCCGCAGCAGGCCGAGCACCACGCGCCCCGCGGTGGAGTCCAGGGCCCCGGTCGGCTCGTCGCCGAAGAGCACCTCGGGCCGGGTCACCAGGGCGCGGGCGATCGCGACCCGCTGCTGCTGGCCTCCGGAGAGTTCGCCGGGCCGGTGGCCGGCCCGGTCGCGCAGCCCGACCTGCTCCAGCGCGCGGAGCACGTCGGCCTTGCGGGGCCGCCGCCCGGCGAGCCTCAGGGGCAGGGCCACGTTCTGCGCGGCGGTCAGGGAGGGCAGCAGGTTGAACGCCTGGAAGACGAAGCCGATCCGCCCGCGGCGCAGCCGGGTCAGCCGGGCCTCGCTCAGCCCGGTCAGATCGGTGTCGCCGAGCAGCACCCGGCCGCCGGTCGGCCGGTCCAGGCCCGCGACGCAGTGCAGGAGCGTCGACTTGCCGGAGCCGGAGGGCCCCATGACAGCGGTGAACGTGCCGCGGTCGATGGTCAGGCTG
Source organism: Streptomyces sp. NBC_01116 (assembly GCF_041435495.1). NCBI lineage: Bacteria > Bacillati > Actinomycetota > Actinomycetes > Kitasatosporales > Streptomycetaceae > Streptomyces > Streptomyces sp. NBC_01116. Next base: position 4,755,137 of record NZ_CP108644.1, on the reverse strand, counting down.
ACGTCGTCGAGCGCTTTCACCATGCGGCCGCCCCTGCCCTCGCGACCGTCGCGACCGTCGCGGCCGCCCCTGCCATCACGGCCTGCGCTCGCTGCGCTGCCTTCGCTGCCGTAGGAACGGGTAACGGACCGGAGCCGAACGGCCGGTACCCGACCGGCGCTTGCTGCTGGATTCATGGGGTCCACTCAACCGGCGGCGCCCGCACGGCACATCGCAGCGAGAGGGGGCTTCCCTGGTGGAGCCAGCTCCACCAGGGAAGGGGCAGAGAACAGGGTGGCCTGCCCGGCGGACCGTCTCGTAGCGTGCCCGGCATGCTCTCCCCCAGCCCACCGCCCGCGCCCCCGGAGCCCCATCCGGCCGCCCTCTCGGAGCCCCGGCCGCCCCGCCCCCGGGCCGCAGCCCGAGCTGTCCCCCGGGCGCTGTCCCGGGCGCTCCCCCGGGCACTGGCCCGTCGGCTCCTCGGCGGCCGGCCGTGGCGTGCCGCGGTCTATCTCCTGACCAGCGTGCCCCTCGGCGCGGCGACGCTGGTGACGCTGCTCCTGCTGGCGGTCGCGGGCAGCGCGCTGACCGTCCTCGTCATCGGGGTGCCGCTGCTGCTGACGCTCGTACTCGCCGGGATTCCGCTGGCCGCGCTGGAACGGCGCAGGCTCCGGCTGATCGACCCGGCCCCTCTCCTCGATCCGCACCGCGAACCGCCCGAGCCGGGCCTGGCGTCCTGGCTGCGGACCAGACTCCAGGAGCGTTGCACCTGGCGGGAGTTGGCGTACGCGCTGCTGTTCGCGTTCGTCCTGTGGCCGCTGGAGGCGCTGGCCGTCGGCAGCGTACTGCTGGTGTGCGGCGGGCTGATCGGGACCCCGGTGATGATGGCGGCGGGCGGGGACGGCGAGGCGCGCGTCCTGAAGCTCTGGCTCGCCGACTCCTGGCCGGAGGCGTTCGCGGTGCTGCTGGCGGGGGTGGTGCTGCTGCCGTTGCTGATCCGGCCGCTGGGGGTGGTGGCCCGGGGCCGGGCCGTACTGACCCGGGCGCTGCTCTCCCCGCCGGACTCCGCGCTCGACTCCCGGATCGCGGAGCTGGACCGGTCGCGGACGCGGCTGGTGGACGCGTTCGAGGCGGAACGCCGCCGTATCGAGCGCGACCTGCACGACGGCGCGCAGCAGCGGCTCGTGGCCCTCTCCATGACGCTGGGCCTCGCCCGGCTGGAGCGGCCCGCCGAGCCGCTGGGCGGGCTGTTGGACCGGGCGCACGAGGAGGCGTCGGTCGCGCTGGTGGAGATCCGTGAGCTGATCCACGGAATCCACCCCCACATCCTCACCGACCGGGGCCTGGAGGCCGCCGTGGAGGACCTGGCGGACCGCTCACCGGTCCCGGTCGAGGTGCGGCTCGCCGTACCGGGCCGACTGCCCGAAGCCGTCGAGACCGCCGTCTACTTCGCGGTCAGCGAAGCCCTGGCGAACGTGGCGAAGCACAGCGGGGCGGGGCGCGTGACGGTGACCGGTGCGACCGCGAGGAGGCGGCTGACCGTGGAGGTCGAGGACGACGGACGCGGGGGCGCACGGCTGGGCGGAACGGCCGGCGGGAGCGTAAACGGGAGCGGACGCGGCGGCAGGGGCGGGACCGGCCTCCAGGGCGTCGCCGATCGCCTCTCGGTGCTGGGCGGGACCCTGCTACTGTCCAGTCCGCCCGGGGGGCCGACGGTGTTCCGGCTGGAGGTTCCCTGCCCGCCCGCGGATTCGAGGACCTGATGCTGCGCGTCGTACTGGCCGAGGACAGCGTGCTCCTGCGCGAGGGCCTGGTCGGCCTGCTGGAACGCTTCGGGCACCGGGTCCTCGCCGCGGTGGGCACCGCCGACGAGCTGACGGCCGCCGCCCTGGAGCACCGCCCGGACATCGTGGTGACCGACGTCCGGATGCCGCCCGGCTTCTCGGACGAGGGACTGCGGGCCGCGGTCGCGCTGCGCGGGAAGCTGCCGGGGCTACCGGTGCTGGTGCTCAGCCAGTACGTCCAGCGCACCTACGCCGAGGACCTGCTGGACGCCTCGGACGGTACGGGAGTGGGCTACCTGCTCAAGGAGCGCATCGGCCACGTCGAGGAGTTCGCCGACGCGCTGCGCCGGGTGGCCGAGGGCGCCACGGTGGTGGACCCCGAGGTCGTACGGCAGCTGATCCGGCGTCGCCGCGACCCGCTCGACCGGCTCACCGCCCGGGAGCTGGAGGTGCTCGCGCTGATGGCGGAGGGCCGGTCCAACGCGTCCGTCGCCGAGGCCCTGCACGTCGGCGAGGGCACGGTCAGCAAGCACTTCGGGTCGATCCTCGCCAAGCTCGACCTCGACGTCTCGGACGCCACCAACCGCCGGGTGCTCGCGGTCCTGGCGTTCCTGCGCGGCTGAGCCCACCACCTTCCCGCTCCCCCTCCCCGTCCTTCCACCGCCACCTCCACCTCCACCGCGTCCGGCCCTCACCGGCCTGCCCGGCTTGACAGTCATTCCCTCACGACTCCATGATTCCATTAATTGACTAATGGAATTGAGGTGAGGCGCGTGGCGGACACGGGCACTCCGAACGCGACGTCCGGCAGCTGGGCACTGGAAGCCCGCGGCCTGGGCAAGCGCTACCGGCGCGGCTGGGCGCTGCGCGACTGCTCCTTCCGGATCCCGGCCGGCCGCATCTGCGGTCTGGTCGGCCCGAACGGGGCGGGCAAGAGCACCCTGCTCAACCTGGCGACCCGGCAGGTGCAGCCGACGACCGGCGAGCTACGGATCTTCGGCGTACCGGTCGACGACCCCGCCGTGATGCCCTCCTTCGCCTTCCTCGGCCAGGACAAGCCGCTGTTCAAGCGGTTCACCGTGGCCGACACCCTGCGCATGGGCGCCGAGCTGAACCCCGGCTGGGACGCGGCGGCGGCGACGCGCATCGTCCGCTCGGGCAACGTCCCGCTGCACGCGAGGGTCGGCACGCTCTCCGGCGGCCAGCGCACCCGCGTGGCCTTCGCGCTCGCCTTCGGCAAGCGGCCGGAGCTGCTGCTCCTGGACGAGCCGATGTCGGACCTCGACCCGCTGGCCCGCGACGAGATGAGCACCCTGCTGATGGCGGAGGCCGTCGAGCGCGGCACGACGGTGGTGATGTCCTCGCACATGCTGACCGAGCTGGAGGACATGTGCGACTACCTGCTGGTCGTCTCCGAGGGCCGGATCCGGATGGCCGGTGACGCCGACGCGCTGGTCCCGGCCCACGCGCTGGTCACCGGAATGGCCCGGGACGGCTCGCTGCCGCCCGAGCTGGCCGACCACACCGTCGTCGAAACCCGCCTCCAGGGGCGGCAGTTCCAGGCGATGATCCGGCCGAAGGCGCCGATCCCTGCCGACTGGGAGAGCGCCGAACCCTCCCTGGAGGAAGTCCTCCTCGCCCATCTCCGCTCCCCGGACGCGCCCTCGCTCTACACCCAGGGCGCCCGCGTCGAGGCCGAAGGGACCCAGGCCGCATGAGCACCACCCTCACCGAGAAGCCCGCCGGAACCGACTCCGGACGCCGCCTGCTGCGCGGCATGCCGTGGCTCGTCGTACGCCAGCACCGGACCGCGCTGGCCTGCGTCCTCGGCCTCACGCTGGTGGGCGCGCTCCTGATCGCGTACGGGCGCAACGAGCTGGTCCAGCTGCTCGACGCGAAGGGCTGGCCGGAGAAGGACGCCGGCCAGCCGATGGAGAACAACCGCGTTTACGAGTACGTCAGTTCCATCCTCGGCGGCCTCCCCCTGATCCTCGCCGTCTTCATCGGCGCTCCGCTGATCGCGGGCGACCAGGAGAACGGCACCGCGCAGCTCGTCACCACCCAGTCGGCGACCCGCCGCCAGTGGCTGATCGCCAAGCTGGGCCTGGCCTACACCCTCGCGCTGGTCTCCGGCGTGGTGCTCTCGGCGCTGTTCACCTGGTGGTGGAAGCCGTACCGCTCGGTCTTCCTCAGCGACTGGATCGACGGCGCCGTCTTCGACAACACGGGCCCCGTCCTGCCCGCGTTCCTCCTCTTCCTCACCGCCGCGGGCATCACCATCGGCACCCTGATCCGCCGGGTGCTCCCGGCCATGGTGGTCACGTTCCTCTTCACGGTGATCACCACCATGTTCGTCTGGGACGAGATCCGCGTACGCCTCGGCGACACACAGATCTTCACCTACCCGATGGGCACCGAACTCCCGGCCCGCTACGCCGAGGCGTACGAGGTGGACCGCTGGGTCGGCAGCGCCGACGGGACCCTGTACGGCTGGGGCACCTGCGCCGAGGCGACCGAGAAGGCGCAGAACGCCTGCATCAAGGAACACGGCATCGTCAACGACGTGATCGAATACCTCGACTACAGCCAGATGGCGCCGATGCAGTGGACCGCGGCGGGCATCCTGCTCGCCGGAACGGCCCTGCTCACGGCGTTCACCCTGTGGCGGGTCACCCGCCGCCCGCTGTGAGCACCATCCGCTCCTACGTAAAATGTCGCAATCGAGCGGAAGGTGAAGACCGTGGTCGTGTTCCGCATCGACCGGCGCAGTGGAGTGGCGACCTATCTCCAGATCGTCCGGCAGGTCGAGCAGGCGCTGCGCATGGGCGCCCTGGAGGAGGGTGACCGGCTGCCCACCGCCGCCCAGGTCGCCGCGACCACCAAGGTCAACCCGAACACGACCCTGAAGGCCTACCGCGAACTGGAACGCATGGGCCTCGCCGAGGTACGCCAGGGAGCAGGCACGTTCATCACCCGCTCCCTCGCCCAGCCCCAGTCCGGCCCCGGCTCACCCCTGCGCTCCGCGCTCGCCGAATGGCTGGACCTGGCCCGCGCCGAGGGCCTCACCAGGCAGGACGTCATGGCCCTGTTCCACGCGGCGTTCGAGAGCGCGTACCCGGGCGAGGCACCGGACTGACCTGCCGGCCTGACCGGCCCGGCCGGCGCTGGTCAGGCACGGTCGAACAGGGCGCGGCCAGGAGGAACGGTCAGGAGGAACCGGGGCCGTCGTCGGCGGAGTGCAGGCGGGCGAGGACGGACCGGAGCAGCGGCTTGTGCTGCTCGACCAGGTAGAAGTGGCCTCCGGGCAGGACGTCCAGCCGGAAACCGTCGGGGGCGACGTCGGACCACGCCGACATGTCCTCCACCGAGGTGTTCGGGTCCTCGTCCCCGATGTACGCGTACACGGGGCAGCCGACCGGATCGGCCGGACGCGGTCCATAGGTCCCGACGATCGTGAAGTCGGCGCGAATGGCGGGCAGGATGATCTCCCGGAGGTCCGGGTCGCCGAGGACCGACTCGTCGGTGCCGCCGAGCCGGCGCACCTCCTCGATCAACGCGTCGTCGCCCTGTTCGTGCAGGTCCCGTGGGGTCAGGCGGTGCGGCGGCGTACGGCTCGACACGTGCAGCGCCGCCGGGCTCCTCCCGTGCCGGTGCCTCAGGCGCAGCGCCACCTCGTAGGCGAGCGAGGCTCCCATGCTGTGGCCGAAGAGCGACAGCGGTACGTCGTGGAAGGGGAGGACCGCTTCGGTCACCCGGTCGGCCAGCTCGTCCATCGCCGTGACGCAGGGTTCGCCCAGCCGGTCGTGGCGTCCGGGGTAGCTCGCGACCAGCAGCTCCGTACCGCTGTCCAGCGCGGCGGCCCAGGGGTGGAAGAAGCCGGGCGAGCCGCCCGCGTGCGGCAGGACCACGAGCCTGCGGCGGACGTCCGCCGGCGCGGTGTAGCGACGCAGCCATCCATCCGCGACGACTTTCACTGGCGGTGCGGTGCGGGAAGTGCCGACGTTCATCCGGTCATCCTTGCTCTGAGGCGCTGGGCGATGGGGAGTCGGTGGACGGGAGGCCGAGCGAAGAGGACCGACACATAAGGGGAGTTGGGTGAATGAGTTGCCGATCCGCAGCATGGCCACCGCCGGTAGAGGATGTCGCGTCGAAGAATATCGCTTCGTGGAGCGGCAGTTAGGGCTTCCGGGAGCACCGGCCCACCAGAGCCGGGAAGAACCTGACGGGTACGTAGAATCCAGGAAATGGGGACGACTGCGGGGGACTTCACCCCGGCCCGCCTCCGGGAGCGCACCGTCGGCCCGGTCTGCGCGGTTCTGGCGCTGCTCGCGGTGCCGGCCGGTCTGCTGACGGGCCCGTCAGCCGGCTGGCGCGCGGCCCTGCCCATGGTGGTCGCGGTGCTGGGCGCCCTCGCCGTGGCCTCGCTGCACGGCAGGGACCGGCTGGTCCCGGCGGCCGCGGCCGCGGTGGCGGCGAGCTCCGCCCTGGGCACCCTGTTCGGGGCCCCTCCGGCCCGGGCGGCGGCGACCGGCGTCGCCACCCTGGTGGAGATCACGGCGCTTCTGCTGCTCGTCTGCCTGGTCGCCCGGTACGCCGGGACTACCCGGCAGGCCTTCGTGCTCTGCACCGTGCTCGGGATTCTGGCCTCGACGGCGCTCCTGCGGCTCCACCTCCCCCCGACCGCACGGGAAGCCGCCGCGCAGAGCTCGTTCTTCGCGCTCGGCGCCATCGCAGCGGCCGCCGCGGGCGGCGGTCTGCGCGCCCTGGAGACCCGAAGGATCCGTGCGGTGCACGAGGCCCGGCTCACTCAGCGCCTCCAACTGGCGGGCGATCTGCATGACTTCGTCGCCCACGACGTCTCGGGCATCGTCGTGCTGGCACAGGCGGCCCAGGTGATCGGCGCGGAGCAGCCGGAGAAGATCGCGCCGCTCCTCCAGCAGATCGAGGCCTCCGGTCTCCAGGCCCTCGGCTCCCTGGACCGTACGGTCCACATGCTCAGGTCCTCCGACGAAACGGTCCCGGCCGACCGGGGCGCGACGAACGCGTCACCGCCCGTCGCGTACGACCTGGAGGACATCGTGGACGTCGTGGACCGGTTCCGCGCGGCGGGCCGGAGCGACGTCCGACTGGACATGACCGGGTTGCCCGAGCAGCTCGCCCGAATCCCCCGCGAAGTGGCGAGCACGGCCCACCGCGTGGTGGTGGAGGCGCTGACCAACGTACGGCGGCACGCCGGCGGCGCGCCCTGGGTGACCGTGTCCGTGACGCCCGAACCGGATCGCCCGGAGCCGGTGCTCTCCGTGTCCGTGACGAACGGCCCTGCCACCGTCGGCGATCCGGGCGACGGGCGCCTGGGTGACCGGGGGCGGCAGGGGGCCAGCGGCCTGGCGGGGCTCGCCGAACGCACCCGGGCGCTCGGAGGGACCCTGGAGTTCGGCGTTCACGGGGAACACGGCTGGCAGGTCACCGCGGTCCTGCCACTGAGCTGAGGCCGTCCCGCCGCGGCGCCTGCCCGTACCGGCTCGCCTCAGCCGCGGGTGCAGCGCCTGCACGCCCCACGCCGCCGGAAGTAGTAGGCGAGCGTGGCGGCGGCCAGGGCGATGCCCCACACCGGCCAGATCATCTCCGGAACCGTGGCCCCCCAGTCGTCCCTCTGGTTGTCGAAGGCCCCCTGGAAGTGCAGCCGGATGTACATGACCCCGGCGATCGTCACCATGACGGAGACCAGCGTGGCCGGAACGACGGCCAGGCTCAACGGCACCCGCCGCCCCCTGAGGCCCACCATCCACCGGGGGAAGACCTCGCCCCAGCGCTGCACCAGGCCCAGAGTGAGCAGCGAGCCGAGCGCTCCCATGGTGGCGAGCGCGGCGCCGGCGATCCAGAGGTTGTCCTCCTTGCCCTCCTCCCACAGCTCCTCGGAGATGCCGAGCGGAATACCCAGGGCCCAGGCCCACCGCGTGCTGGCATAGAGCAGCGGGACGGCGACTGCCGTCCAGGCGGCCCGCTTGCCCCAGCGGGCCGCGGCCTCCGGCGTGGTCCATCCGGCACCCGAGCCGGTACGCCCGCAGCCGGTGCACGCGCCGGAGGTGCGGCGCTGGTAGACGATCGCCGAGGCGAGCATGAGGCCCACCGAGACCACCGCGAACAGCTGGTTGATCACGGTCCAGTTGATCGCGCCGAACTTCAGCATGAAGACATAGGCGAGATTGCCGAGGATGCGGAAGTCGGCGAGCGCGCAGAACACCGCGGCGGCCGAGAACCCGGAGGCGCCCACCAGCACCCGGGCGGGTATCCGCCGGCGGCCCGGCAGGGCAAGGAGGAGAGCCACCGCCGCGCTGCCCAGGAACCCGCCCGCGATCCACGGCGCCAACCGGTCGCGGCCGACGTGCTCGAAGGCCGAGTACTCCGGATTGGCGTCGTCGGCACCGAACGGGAAGCCGTCCCCGCCGAGGGCCCAGTAGGTGTGGGCGAGCCCGTAGAGGAGGAGCGCGAGAAAGGCCACGTAGCCGATCAGGGCCGCCCTGTCGAACCGCTCGCCCACCGGACCTGGGACACCCTCGGCACCGCCCGCTGTCCGCGATGACGGGTGCTCGACCACCTGGGTCATGATGCTTCCTCCTTGGATCGCCTCGCCGACCAGCCTTCCTGGCAGGGCCGTTCGGCACATCTCCCGAACGGCAGATGTGCCTACGCGGGCTTGACGCGCACACGTTTCCGCTGGCTCGTCGTTTCCAGAGCGAACTACCGTACGCACCGTGACAGTTCGCATCCTCCTCGCCGACGACCAGGAATCCGTACGCCTCGGATTCCGCCTCATCCTGGATTCTCAGCCCGACATGGAGGTGATCGGCGAGGCGCGCGACGGCCTGGAAGCCGTAGAACTCGCCGCGAAGCTGAACCCGGACGTCGTGCTGGCCGACATCCGCATGCCGCGCCTGGACGGCCTGGAGGTCACCCGGCGGCTCGCCGGACCCGACGTCGAGCATCCGATGCGCGTGGTGGTGGTGACGACCTTCGGACTCGACGAGTACGCCCACACGGCGCTGCGCAACGGCGCCTGCGGCTTCCTCCTGAAGCGCTCGGGCCCGACGCTGCTGGTGGAGGCGGTACGCGCCGCGATGGCGGGCGACACACTGATCAGCCCCTCCCTCACGATCAGCCTGCTGCAACACCACCGGAACGCCGGCCGCCCCAGGCCCGCGCAGCCGATGGACGCCCTGACGAGCAGGGAAACGGAGATCGCCCGCCTGGTCGCCAAGGGAATGACCAACGCGGAGATCGGGACCGAGCTGTTCATCTCGGCCGGCACGGCCAAGACCCATGTCGCCAACATCCAGCGCAAGCTGAGCGTCCGCAACCGGGTCGGCATCGCCGCCTGGATCTGGGGCAACGGCCTGGAGGAGTGACCTCGGCGGCAATCATCCCGAGAACCACGGAAGCCCGGCTCAGAGGTGTCTGAGCCGGGCTTCGCATGGAGCCGCCTTCGGGATTCGAACCCGAGACCTACGCATTACGAGGGCCTGCAAGATCATCCTGGGTGGTGCTGAGCGGCGCCGCAGAATCCCGTTTCCCCAGATCAGAGGCGTCCGACCGTGATCACCATGACGCCGGGTCCACCCTAGTGCCACCCAGTCCGCTCACGCAGCGCTGGGGTTGGCGCTGGCCGGTTGGCCCCAGATGTGCGGGTTGACGAGCAGGTTGTCGTCGTAGCGGAACATGGATGTGTAGAGGGTGGTGTCGTGGAGTCGTACGCCGCACCCAGCCTCGCCCAACAGCGGGCGGTAGTACGTCAGTGATGCGCGGATCTTGGCGGCGAGGGTGTCGCCGATTCCCTCCTCGCGACCCCGTACGGCGACTGCCTGCCCGTCGGGGTCGCCGAAGCACAGGCGCACCCGGACGCCCTCGGCGGCACGTTCGGAGAGCATCTTGGCGACGTGGGGGTTGGACTGGGCGAAGAAGGTGCCGGAGAAGACGAGGACGCCGATCTCGTGCCGCGCCTCTCGCAGCAGTGCGAGCCATACGTCCCGGGGCACGCTGGCTCGGTTCTGGTAGGTGCCGACCAGCTCTGTGCCTAACCCGTCCTTCGGCCGGCCTGGACGCTTGGACGGCTCGGGCCAGAGAAAGGTCTCTTCGACGCGCAGGTGTCGCGCGACGCGGAAGCGGTGCCGTGCATGGGGGATCCGTCCGCCCAGCCATCGGCTGACCGTCTTGGGATCTACCTCGCAGATCTCGGCGAGTGCGTCGGGCGAGACGCCGCGTTGGCCGAGCACGGTGCGCAGTCGGTTGTTCACAGCTGCCATCGAATCGGCACGGCGCGTGATCGCGCAAGGACGTTTTGGGACGCAGTCCGCTGTAGTGGAACCTCGCGGACTGCCTACTCTGGCGGCATGGAGCTCTTCGTCCTGTGGGACATCGACCACACCCTCATCGAGAACGCGGGGGTCAGCAAGGAGATCTACGCCGCTGCCTTTCGTGCCCTCTCGGGTCGGGAGCCCGCGGAGCCCGCGCGTACTGAGGGGCGTACGGATCGGCTGATCATGCGCGACATGTTCGTCCGCGAAGGGCTATCCGTGCCCGACTGGCCCTTCGTCGAGACGGCGCTCGCCCAGGCAGGGGAGGCGCGCCTGGAGGAGCTGCGCAGGCGTGGGGCCGCCCTGCCCGGTGTGCACGACGCCCTGAAAGCCGCCTCGGCTCAGACCGGTTGGGTCTCCTCCGTACTCACCGGCAACATCTCCGCCAACGCCCTTGTGAAGCTTGCCGCGTTCGGCCTCGACTCCCTGCTTGATCTACCGGTCGGCGCCTACGGAGCGGACGCCGAACTCCGCCCCCACCTGGTCGCTGTCGCCCGCGAGCGCGCACAGCGGCTTCATGGTGTTCCGGCCCACATTCCCACCGTCCTCGTGGGGGACACCCCTCGTGACGTGGAAGCGGCTCTGACCACAGGCTCCGGCGTCCTCGCTGTCGCCTCCGGCATCCACAGCCAGGAGGAACTGACCGCCGCCGGAGCCGTCGAAGTCCTGCCCGACCTGTCGGACACGAAGCGTGTCCTCGGCATCCTGGAGTCCTTCGCAGGTCACTGAAACGTCCCAGGACGTCCTTGGACCGTCCCCGAACGCGGTGTCGAGGTCCCCGAGCAGAAGGCCACTATCAGGCTCCCACCAGGCAACCAGCCGAAGGAGCCGACGTGATCGAGGAAGTCACCGGGATCAAGAAGATCCGCATGCTGTACCTGCAGCTGCTCTACCGCTGCAACTTCACGTGCCTGCACTGCTTCCACGGCAAGCGGCTTCAGTACGCCGACGCCTTCACCGTCGACGAAGCCGCGGATCTCCTCACCCTGATGCGGGACCAGTACGGCACCGAGGCCGTGACCCTGCTCGGCGGAGAGCCCTTCGTCCACCGGGACCTCGCCCAGGTCGTCCGCCACGCCAAGGAGGAACTGGGCCTGCGCGTCGAGATCTGCACCAATGGGTACCGCATCGAGCGCCGCCTGACCGAGATCGCCCCCTCGCTGGACCTACTCAGGGTTTCGCTGGAGGGCGTCGGGTCGACAAACGACGGCATCCGAAAGCAGGGCAGCTACAAGAGCGCCCTGGAGGCGCTCGGTCTGGCTCGGGATCTCGGCGTTCCGACCGGTGCGACCATGACCGTCACCTCGCGGAACATCGCCGAAGTCCTGCCCCTCGGAAGGGCCTTGGCGGAACTCGGGGTCCGGCAGCTCAAGCTCCACCACCTGCGGCCGGTCGGCAACGCCGCCGATCATCCCGAGCTGCTGGTCACCTCCCCTTCCGCCTACGGCGGACTTCGGGACGAGCTGGCGTCAGCCGATCTGCCCTTGGAAGTGATCGTCGACGAGGACCTCTCCGAGGACGGTGCCCCGCAGGTGTGCGCCCCCTCCGACGGTCCTCGCGAGATCGACCGCATCGAGGTCGACCCGCGTGGTGCGCTGACCATGTCCTGCAAGGCCGTGGGGAAGGACGCGCACGCCTTCTGGTACGAGAAGGCGGCAGGGCACATCGTCCACAAGCCCTCGTCCGTCGACGAGCTCACCCTCGCGGTACCGGACGTGGTGTACGGCCGTGCCTGATCGCCCTCGCTTCGAGAGCCTGGAGGGGTTACGCGGCACCGGAAAATCCACCCTGGCGCCCATGCTCGCCGCCGCCCGGCAGGCCGTCCTCGTCGCTACCGTCCCTCTGCCCTACCAGCCGCTCAGGCAGGCGCTGGACGAGCGGACGAACGTAGAGGCACGGATGTGCTTCTACCTCTCGGGCCTGTTCACCGCGGCCGAGGAGATCCAGCACCACCTCGACGCCGGCGTCCCGGTCGTCGTCGAGAGCTACTTCGCCCGGTGCCTCACCACTCACCGGGCCCTGGGGGCACAACTCGGTATCACCCTGCCGAGCCGGCTGCCGACACCCTCTACCTACCACCTCGTCTGCGACAACGACGAGAGACAACGTCGACTCGCTGGGCGGAACAAGCCGGTGTCGCGGTGGGACTCACTGATCGAGACCGCTACGGACCGGGTGACGGACGCCTACGCCTCGTTCCCGATGCATCGCGTCGACACCACAGGGCGCAGCCCCGACGAGGTCCTTCGAGTGATCATGAAGACCGATACGCAAGGAGCGCACCCCCATGCAGACTCAGAGCCTGTGGGAGCACACCCTCACGTTCTTCCCGCAGTTCCTCGCCACGTTGCGGGAACGTGTCGCCCCTGACGCCACCGTCGCGGTGGTCGGCGCGAGCGACGGCAAGTTCGTCCTGCCCCTCGCCGCCGCCGGCTACCGCGTCGTCGCCGTCGAACGTGACGCGGTCGCCCTCCACGGGGGCGACGTCCACCTCCCGGGTGACAGCCAGGCCCACGCGTTGGGACTGATCGATCGACTGAAGCTCGAAGAACTCCACGAACGCGTAGAGGTCGTTGAGGACGACTTCCTGGACGGTGAACCTCTGGGCCCGCAGTGCGACGCGGTCTGGACGAGCTGCTCGTGGCACTACAGTGCCAACCACCACCGCCCGCTCGGCGAGTTCGTCGACCGCATGCAGCGCCTGGTCCGCCCAGGCGGCATGTTCGGCGCGGAGTTCATGATGCCCGTCGAAAGACGCCACCACATGATCGAGCACTACACCTCCCCGGAACGCCTTCACCCCCACTTCATCGGCGACTGGGAGGTCCTGCTCACCCTGCGCACCACCGAGTTCACGGAACGCGCCCACGTCGGCCAGCTGCATGACCACACCCACCGCATGGGCCTCCTGCTCGCGGCCCGGGCGTCCACCCTCACCGACCACTTCTGAGAGAAGGCCCCATGAAGCACGAATACGAGGCGAAGTTCCTGGCCGTGGACGTCGCCGGCCTCCAGAACAAGCTGAGCGCCCTCGGTGCCGTCCAGGCGTTCCCCCGCACTCTCCTCACCCGCAAGATCTTCGAGAACGACTCCCTCGACGGCGGAGCCTGGATTCGGCTGCGGGACGAGGGCACCCGCTCGACGCTCACCCTCAAGCAGGTCACCGACGCCACGACGATCGACGGCACCAAGGAGATCGAAACCGAGGTCACCGACCTTCACGCCATGGCCGACATCCTGCGCCGGGTCGGCCTCACCGAGGTCCGATACCAGGAGAACTACCGCGAGGAATGGCGCCTGGGCGAGGTCGCCTTCGACTTCGACACCTGGCCGGACCTCCCCACCTTCCTGGAGATCGAAGGACCCGACGAGGCATCGGTGCGCCAGGCCGCCGCCCTGCTGGACCTCGCCTACTCCGAAGCCCGGTTCGGCAGCGTCGACGAGATCTACAAGAGCGAGTCCAACCGCGACATCCTCTCCGAACCCACGCTCCTGTTCTCCGAAACCGAGAAGCAGAAGGAAGCTTCTCCCACGGCCCAGGACCGTTGATCGCGGAGGGAGACGAGCAATGCTGAAGGAAGTCGCCCTACAACACAGGGTGATCCCCGGGATCGCCGAGTTCGCCCGAGGAGGACTGCCCTCACCGGCGGCCACCGACGACGGCAACGAGTGGGTCGACGGACCCTGCTGGCTCTACTGCGGGCAGCGGTGGACGCGCGTCCTGTGGATCGGCCCCGCCAGAGTCGCCGGGGCCCAGGACCCGATGTACGCGTGCGGCGCCTGCATCGGTGCGCTGCAGGAACGGGTCTGGCAATCCTTCTTCAACGAGAACCGCCCGGCCGGCTCCACCCGGCCAAGCGAATCCGCCGAGGTGGGGCAGTCGACCTCCGGCAGGAGAACGGACAAGCATCAGGGCGAGAGCAGGCTCCCCTGCCCGAGGTCGAGGAGACAAGGCGGCGCCTCCACTCCGGCCAAGGCCTCGTCGGCAGCCTGACCGTCGCCGAATGGCTCGACCGGTGACTGGTCGGCAAGCACATACGTAAGTCCGGCCTCAACCGCTACGAGACCGACATCCGCGTCCATCTGAAGCCGCGCATCGGCAACCGGCGCCTGGACCGATTGCGCGTCAGCCACCTCACCCAGATGTTCATCGGCATCCGCGAGGCAGATACCCAGATCCTGAAGGACAACGCCCAGCGAAGGCCGCACTCGACGACACCAGAGCGTCCTCCCTCACATCGCAAGAGTGCCGCCGAGGCCACCGCGAAGCTCGTCCCCCACCAGCGCAAGGCAGCGAGGAAGGAGGAGGCCAGGAAGGCCCGCGCTGGCAAGGGCGGCCAGCCGAAGAAGGACGAGGCGGAAGCCCAGGCCAAGGCCGCCAAGAAGGCCACACGCCGAAAGCCCAAGAAGTAGGTCCCCGGCGACTCCGCTCACGCAAGCAACGTCACTCCCGGCCATGTGACTCGCCATGCCCCGAGCAACAGAAAACCCCAGGTCACGGGCTACGTGACCTGGGGTTCTTCTGAGCCGCCTTCGGGATTCGAACCCGAGACCTACGCATTACGAGTGCGTTGCTCTGGCCAACTGAGCTAAGGCGGCGCGCCCTGTCGCACCATGGTGCGATCAGCAGCGGGGCCAAGTCTACACAGTTTCCCGGGGTGCTCCGCACACAGCATCCCCGGAGGCGTTCGCGCTGGTCAGGGCGGGTCGGAGGGGCAGGGCAGGCCGGAAGGGCAGGGGGTCAGGTGCACTTCTTGCCGTCGGTGGGCGCGGTGCCCTCCAGGAGGTACGTGTTGATCGCCGTGTCGACGCAGTCGCTGCCCCGGCCGTACGCGGTGTGGCCGTCGCCCTCGTAGGTGAGCAGGGTGCCGGAGGAGAGCTGCTCGGCGAGGGAGCGGGACCACTTGTACGGGGTGGCCGGGTCGCGGGTGGTGCCGACGACCACGATCGGGTCGGCGCCCTTCGCCTCGGTGCGGTGCGGGGTGCCCGTGGCCTCGGTGGGCCAGTAGGCGCAGTTCAGGGAGGCCCAGGCGAAGCCGCGGCCGAAGACCGGGGAGGCCTTCTCGAAGTCCGGGACCGCCTTCTCGACCGCGTCGGGGCCGTCGAAGGCGGGCGGCAGGTCGAGGCAGTTCACGGCGGCGTTGGCGAACATCAGGTTCGCGTACTTCCCGTTCGGCTCGCGCTCGTAGTAGCTGTCGGCCAAGGACAGGAGGCCGGAGCCGTCGCTGCGCTGCGCGCCCGCCAGCGCCTCGCGGAGCTGGGGCCAGGCCGCCTCGTCGTACATGGCGGCGATCACCCCGGTGGTGGCCAGGGACTCGCCCAGCTTGCGGTCGTCGCCGGTCGGGATGGGCTTGGCGTCCAGGTCCTTGAAGAGCTGCTTCAGCGCGGTCGCCGCGTCGGCGGTGGACGTGGTGCCGAGCGGGCAGTCCGGCTGCTCGACGCAGTCGGCGGCGAAGGACTGGAAGGCCCCCTCGAAGCCCGCCGTCTGGTCGCGGTTCATGTCGACGGCCTTCTGGGAGGGGTCCATCGCCCCGTCCAGGACGAGGCGGCCCGCCCGCTCCGGGAAGAGGTCCGCGTAGGTGGCGCCCAGGAAGGTCCCGTACGAGGCTCCGACGTAATGCAGCTTCTCGTCGCCGAGCAGGGCCCGCAGGACGTCCATGTCCCGGGCCGTGTCGACGGTGGACACGTACGGGAGGATCTCGCCGCTCCGCTTCTCGCAGCCCGCCGCGAACTTCTGGAAGGACGCGCTCAGCTTCTTGACCTCCGCCCCGTCGTCGGGCGTCTGGTCGACCTGGGTGTAGGCGTCCATCTCCGGCCCCGTGAGGCACTCGACGGGTTCGCTGCGGGCCACACCGCGCGGGTCGATCGCGACCATGTCGTAGCGGGCCCTCACCTGGGCGGGATAGCCCAGTGCCGCGTACCCCTGGAGATAGCCGACCGCGGAGCCGCCGGGGCCGCCCGGATTCACCAGGAGGGAGCCGATCCGCCGGCCCGGACCGGTGGCCTTCTTGCGGGAGACGGCGAGGTCGATGTCGCCGTCATCCGGCTGGTCGTAGTCCTTCGGCGCCTTCATCGTCGCGCACTCGAACCCCTCCACGCCGCAGTCGCGCCAGCTCAGCTTCTGCGCGTAGTACGACGACAGCCCCTCGGGAGCCGCGGTGCCGGTGGCCGAGGCGCTCGGCGACGAGCCGCTGCCACTACAGCCGGAGATGAGCAGGCCGGCAGTGCCGATCCCGATGGCGAAGGTGCGGAGCAGCCGCCTGGTATCCATTCAGGGAGCGTATCCGCCGGGTGACGAGTCGTCCGATTCCCTGCGCATTCGGGTGAACAGGGACCGCGGCAGCGTGCCCCTCAGCCGGCCCGCAGCGCCATCGTCATCGCCTCCACCGCGAGCAGCGGCGCCACGTTGCGGTCCATCGCGTCCCGGCAGGCGATCACGGACTCGATCCTGCGCAGGGTCTGCGCGGGCGTCGAGGACTCCGCGATCCGGTCAAGGGAGTCCTGCACGTCGACGTTGGCGATCGCCAGCTTCGAACCGAGCTGGAGCGCCAGCACATCGCGGTAGAACCCGGTCAGCTCGGTCAGCGCCAGATCGAGGCTGTCCCGCTGCGTACGCGTCTTGCGGCGCTTCTGCTTGTCCTCCAGCTCCTTCATCGCCCCCGCCGTGCCGCGCGGCATCCGGCCCCCGGCCACTCCGCCGAGCGCCGCCTTGAGGTCCTCGGTCTCCTTGACGTCGACCTCCTCCGCCAGCTGCTTGGCGTCGTCGGTGGCCGTGTCGATCAGCTCCTGCGCCGCCTTGAGGCAGCCGCCGACGTCGGCGACCCGGAGCGGAACCTTCAGCACCGCCGCCCGCCGCGCCCGCGCCCGCTCGTCCGTCGCGAGACGGCGCGCCCGGCCGATGTGCCCCTGGGTGGCGCGCGCCGCGGAGTGCGCCCGCTCGGGGTCGACGCCGTCGCGGCGGATCAGGACGTCGGCCACCGCCTCCACCGGCGGGGTGCTCAGGGTGAGGTGGCGGCAGCGGGAACGGATCGTGGGCAGGACGTCTTCGAGCGAGGGGGCGCACAGCATCCAGACGGTGCGTGGCGCGGGCTCCTCGACGGCCTTCAGCAGGACGTTGCCGGCGCCCTCGGTGAGACGGTCGGCGTCCTCCATCACGATGACCTGCCAGCGGCCGACCGCCGGCGAGAGCTGGGCGCGCCGGACCAGGTCGCGGGTCTCCTTCACGCCGATGGAGAGGAGGTCCGTACGGATGATCTGGACGTCGGCGTGCGTGCCGATCAGGCTGGTGTGGCAGCCGTCGCAGAAACCGCAGCCGGGCGCGCCGCCCAGCGCCCGGTCCGGGCTCGTGCACTGGAGCGCGGCGGCGAAGGCCCGTGCCGCCGTGGACCGGCCGGAGCCGGGCGGTCCGGTGAACAGCCAGGCGTGCGTCATCTTCGAGCCCTGGTCCAGCGGCTTGCCGTCGGACACCGCGGTGACCAGGGCGTCGGCGTCCTTGGCGGCGGCGGCGAGCTGTTCCCGCACGCGGGTCTGTCCGACCAGGTCGTCCCATACGGTCATGGGTCACCGCCCTTCCGGTGGTGTCGTGCGGTGCAGCGGAACCGCGGTGCGTCGTGGCTTCCCATTGTGGGGGACGCCACTGACAGTCCGGCCGCCCGCCCCGTCGTGGGGGGGCGCGCCACAAACAGTCCGGCCCGCCCGCCCCCGGAGGGGCGGACGGTCCGGTACTTCACCGTCGACGATGGGGCGGGAGCGTCAGCTCGCAGGCGACGCCCCCGGCCCGGGGCTGTCAGCCGCGCGGGCGACGCCCCCGGCCGGCGGGGCCGTCGTCCTCCTGGCCACCGAGCAGCTCGTCCGCCAGGGTCGGCAGATCGTCCAGCGGGGTCTCCTCCGCCCAGTCCGAGCGGGGGCGCTTGCGGCGGCCCCGCTGCCGGTCGGAGGTCGCCCCGGCGTTCGGGTCCTCGACCTGCGGCAGTTCCCGGGTGCGCTCGTTCTCGCTCTCCGCGGGCGAGGGCGCCGGGCTCTCGTCCCGGAAGAAGCCCTGGGGCACCCGGTCGGAGGGCTGATCGGCGGAGACCGGCGGCAGCACGGCCGTCTCGTCCGCGTCCCGGGCCGGCCGGCGGTCCGTCGGCCGCTGGTCCGCCCGCCCCTGGTCCGAGAAGCGCGGCAGCATCGCCGTCTCGTCGTCCCCGAGAGCGGACCCCGAACGTGCGCCCCTGCCCGTATTCGTATCCGTACCCGTACCGGATCCGGAAGGACGGTCGTCCTCCGGCCGGACCGCCGGGACCGGCTGCGTGATCTCGTTCGGGTTCACGATCGGTGTGGGCACCGTGAGCTCGTTCTCCGGAACGGACGGGCCCTCCGACTCCGAGGACCGTGAGGACGACGACGCGGACGACCGCGACGACGTCTCCGTACGGGAGTCGCCGGAGGTACGCGACGCCCGCGCCTCCTCGGCACGATCGGCCTCCGCACGCTGGGCCTCCGCACGATCGGCCTCGGCCCGCGCCGCCTCCGTACGGGCGGCGGCCTCGGCCTCGGCCCGGCGGCGGGCCTCCTCGGCGCGCATCAGGGCCTCTTCGGCCCTGCGCTGCTTCTCCAGCCGCTGCGCCTCGGCCTCCTTGCGGAGCCGGGCCTCCTCCTCGGCCTGCTTGCGCAGGCGTTCCTGCTCGGCCTCGCGGACCCGCTCCTCGGCCTCCAGCCGCAGCCGGTCCTCCTCGGCGCGGCGGCGGGCCTCCTCGGCGCGCTGCCGGGCCTCCTCGGCCTGGCGCTCGGCCTCGCGGCGGCGGGCCTCCTCCAGCTCGCGCTGCTTGCGCTCCTCCTCCTCGGCGCGCAGCCGGGCGAGCTGCTCCTGGCGCTCCTTCTCCAGGCGCTCCTCCTCGGCCTTGCGCGCGGCCTCCTCCTCGGCCTTGCGCCGGGCCTCCTCGATGGCCTGGCGGCGGGCCTCCTCGATGGCCTCGATCTCGGCCTCGGAGAGCGGCAGGAGCTGGTCGAGCCGGTGACGTACGACGGTGGTGATCGACTCCGGCTCCTGGCCGGCGTCCACCACCAGATAGCGCGTCGGGTCGGCGGCGGCGAGGGTCAGGAACCCGGACCGCACCCGCTCGTGGAATTCGACGGGCTCCGACTCCAGCCGGTCCGGCGCCTCGGTGAACCGCTCCCGCGCGGTCGCCGGATCGACGTCCAGGAGCACCGTCAGATGCGGTACGAGGCCACTCGTCGCCCACCGCGAGATCCGGGCGATCTCGGTCGGGGCCAGGTCCCGGCCCGCGCCCTGGTAGGCGACGGACGAGTCGATGTAGCGGTCGGAGATGACGATCGCGCCGCGCTCCAGCGCCGGGCGGACCACGGAGTCGACGTGCTCGGCGCGGTCGGCGGCGTACAGCAGGGCCTCGGCCCGGTTGGACAGGCCGGCGGAGGACACGTCGAGCAGGATCGACCGCAGCCGCTTGCCGACGGGCGTGGCCCCGGGCTCACGGGTCACGACGACCTCGTGGCCCTTGGACCGGATCCAGTCGGCGAGCGCCTCGACCTGAGTGGACTTGCCCGCTCCGTCGCCGCCCTCCAGGGCGAGGAAGAAGCCGGTGGCCGCGGGCGCGACCGCCGGGTCGCCGCCGCGCAGCGCCTCGCGCAGGTCCCGGCGGAGCGGCACGCCCGCCCGGTCGTCCGTCCTGGCGAGGACGAGCGCGGCGACGGGCAGCAGCAGCGCGCCGAGGAGCATCAGGGTGAACGCGGCCCCGCCGTGGGCGAAGACGAAGTCGCCGGCGACCAGGCGGTGCCGCCCGATCGCGGCGGCCAGCAGGGGGCCCGCGACCGCGCCGAGCGCGACGAGCACCCGGGCGACGGCCTGGAGGTGCTCGGTGGTCCGGGCCTGCCGGAACGCCTCGGTCTCCTGGTCGATCAGGGTGTGTCCGGTGTTCGCGGCGACCCCGGCGGCGTAGCCGGCGACCAGGGCGATGGCGATTCCCGTCGCGGTGTCCGGCACCAGGCCGAGCGCGAGGAGCGCGAGGCCGGTGACCATGACGGCCAGCGCCAGCAGACGGCGGCGCGACAGGGTGGGCAGCACCTGGCGCGCGGTACGGATGCCGAGGGCGGTGCCACCGGTCAGTCCGAGGACCAGCAGCGCGAAGGTCGCGGGCCCGCCGCCGAGGTCGTACGCGTGCAGGACGGAGACGGCCGCGGCCGCCGCTACGGCTCCGGCGAGAGCCGCGCAGACCGCGACCAGCAGGGGGACGGCGCCGGTACGGCCCTTGTCCGGGCCGTTGCCGGTGGCGGGGCGGCGCAGCCCCTCCAGCGGGGAGCGCGGCCGGGGCGTCTGCGTGGCCGGGAACTGGATGAAGTACAGGATGGAGATGGAGGCCGAGAAGAGCCCGGCCGCGACGTAGGACCCCAGGGCCGCCTGGTGGAAGGAGAACCACTCCAGGCCCGAGCCGAGGAGGTTGCCGACCAGCGTGGCGGCCAGCAGGACCAGCGCGGCGGCGGGCACGGCGAGGAAGTTCGTACGCAGCGAGAGGCGGCGCAGGGCGTCGAGGTGGTCGGGCAGGGGGCGTACGGCAGCGCCTTCGAGGGGCGGGGCCGGCAGCAGCGCCGGTGCGGCGCTGTCCTTGGCCACGGCCCACAGGCGCTCACCGGCGCCGGTCACGAAGACGGTGATGAGGATCATCATGAGCGCCTTGTCGGGCGTCCAGTCGATCCACAGCGGGGCGACGACCAGGAGCGCCAGGCGCAGCCCGTCGACCCCGATCATCAGCCATCGTCGGTCCAGCTTTCCGCCGGGCCCCGTGAGGGACGTCAAGGGCCCCAGGAGTACGGCTCCGAAGAACAGGGTGGAAAGGATCCGGGCACCGAAGACGGCGGCGACGGCGAAGGCCGCCCCGCGGTATCCGGTGCCGAATGAGCCCTCAAGGACCGCCGCTTGCAGCGACAGCAGCACCAGCACGAGAAGGGCGAGTGCATCGCCGATACCGCCGACGAGCTGGGCGCTCCACAACCGCTTCAGCGGGGGAATACGCAACAGTGCCCGTACGGCGCGCTCGCGTGAGTCTGCGGCAAGTGTGTCGGAGGTGGGGCTCACGACCGTTGGCTGCTCGGCTCGCGTCATCCGCCCAGCCTATCGGCAGCGGTGCGGTGACCGTCGGCCCGTCCGAACATATGGACGCAGACAACTTCCGGCCATGGTGCGCGAGACCCTCTTGCGCATCGCCGCCCGGTTTCCTTCACGCACCACCGCCCGGCACCTGGATCACAGGGATCGAGGTACCGGGCGGCTGGGTGCGATCCGCGTGACGGCGGGGTCAGTCGTCCGACGGGGCGGCGGCGGAGGACGAGGCGGAAGCGGTCTTCCCCGCTGTCGCCGTCGCCTTCTTGGCAGCCGTCTTGGCGGCCGTCGTGGCGGTCGCCGCCTTCTTCGCCGTCGTCGTCTTCTTCGCCGCGGTCTTCTTGGCGGCCGTGGTCTTGGTGGCCGTCGTCTTCTTCGCGGCCGTCTTCTTGACCGTCGCCTTCTTCGCCGGGGCCTTTTTGGCCGTCTTCTTCTTCGCGGGCCCCTTGGCGCGCTTCTCGGCGAGCAGCTCGTAGCCGCGCTCCGGCGTGATGTCCTCGACGCTGTCGTCGGTCCGCAGCGTCGCGTTGGTCTCGCCGTCGGTGACGTACGCGCCGAAGCGGCCGTCCTTCACCACGACCGGCGCACCGCTGACCGGGTCGGTGCCCAGCTCCTTCAGCGGCGGCTTGGCCGCGGCCCGGCCGCGCTGCTTGGGCTGGGCGTAGATCGCGAGGGCCTCTTCGAGGGTGATGTCGAAGAGCTGGTCCTCGGAGGTCAGCGACCGGGAGTCGGTGCCCTTCTTCAGATACGGGCCGTAGCGGCCGTTCTGCGCGGTGATCTCGACGCCCTCGGCGTCCTCGCCGACGACGCGCGGCAGCGACATCAGCTTGAGGGCGTCGGCGAGGGTGACCGTGTCCAGCGACATGGACTTGAAGAGGGAGGCGGTCCGCGGCTTCACCGCGTTCTTGCCGGTCTTCGGCGTCCCCTCGGGCAGCACCTCGGTGACGTACGGGCCGTAGCGGCCGTCCTTGGCGATGATCTGGTTCCCGCTGACGGGGTCGGCACCCAGCTCGAAGTCGCCGCTGGGCTTCGCCAGCAGCTCCTCCGCGAGCTCCACGGTCAGCTCGTCGGGGGCCAGGTCCTCGGGGACGTCGGCACGCTGGTGACCCTCGGCGTCCTTCTCGCCCCGCTCGATGTACGGGCCGTAGCGGCCGACACGGAGCTTGATGTCGTTGCCGACGGGGAAGGAGGAGATCTCCCGGGCGTCGATCGCGCCGAGGTCGGTGACCAGTGCCTTCAGGCCGCCGAGGTGGTCGCCGTCGCCGTTGCCCGCGTCGGAGGCCGATCCGGCTCCGGCGGTGTCCTCACCGGGCTGGGCGCCGAAGTAGAAGCGCTTGAGCCACGGCACGGACTGGGCCTCGCCCCGCGAGATGCGGTCGAGGTCGTCCTCCATGCGGGCGGTGAAGTCGTAGTCGACGAGCCGGCCGAAGTGCTTCTCCAGCAGGTTGACCACGGCGAAGGACAGGAAGGACGGGACGAGGGCCGTGCCCTTCTTGAAGACGTAGCCGCGGTCGAGGATGGTCCCGATGATCGAGGCGTACGTCGACGGGCGGCCGATCTCGCGCTCTTCCAGCTCCTTGACCAGCGAGGCCTCGGTGTAGCGGGCCGGGGGCTTGGTGGCGTGCCCGTCGACCGTGACCTCGTCGGCGGACAGCGCGTCGCCCTCGGCCACCTGCGGCAGCCGGCGCTCGCGGTCGTCCAGCTCGGCGTTCGGGTCGTCCGCGCCCTCGACGTACGCCTTCATGAAGCCGTGGAAGGTGATCGTCTTACCGGACGCGGAGAACTCGGCGTCCCGGCCGTCGCTCGCCCGGCCGCCGATCTTGACGGTGACGGAGTTGCCGGTCGCGTCCTTCATCTGGGAGGCGACGGTCCGCTTCCAGATCAGCTCGTAGAGCCGGAACTGGTCGCCGGTGAGGCCGGTCTCGGCAGGGGTGCGGAAGCGGTCGCCGGAGGGGCGGATCGCCTCGTGCGCCTCCTGCGCGTTCTTGACCTTCCCCGCGTACGTACGCGGCTTCTCGGGGAGGTAGTTCGCCCCGTACAACTGCGTGACCTGGGCCCGGGCCGCGGAGACCGCGGTGTCCGAGAGGGTCGTGGAGTCCGTACGCATATAGGTGATGAAGCCGTTCTCGTACAGCTTCTGCGCCACCTGCATGGTCGCCTTCGCCCCGAAGCCCAGCTTGCGGCTCGCCTCCTGCTGGAGGGTCGTGGTCCGGAAGGGGGCGTACGGGGAGCGGCGGTACGGCTTCGACTCGACGGACCGGACCGCGAAGGAGGAGTCGGCGAGCGCGGCGGCCAGGGCGCGGGCGTTCGTCTCGTCCAGGTGCAGGGTCTGGGCGGAGCCGGCCTTCAGCTGCCCGTCGGGGCCGAAGTCGCGGCCCTGGGCGATCCGACGGCCGTCGACCGCGCTGAGGCGGGCGGTGAGGGTCGAGGGGTCGGAGGCGTCACCGGCGCGGCCGGTGGCGAACTTTCCGGTCAGGTCCCAGTACTCGGCGGAGCGGAAGGCGATGCGCTCGCGCTCCCGCTCGACGACGAGCCGGGTGGCGACGGACTGGACGCGGCCCGCCGAGAGCTTCGGCATGACCTTCTTCCACAGGACCGGCGAGACCTCGTAGCCGTAGAGGCGGTCGAGGATGCGGCGGGTCTCCTGGGCGTCGACCATGCGCTGGTTGAGCTCGCGCGGGTTGGCGACGGCGGCCCGGATCGCGTCCTTGGTGATCTCGTGGAAGACCATCCGGTGGACCGGGACCTTGGGCTTGAGCACTTCCTGGAGGTGCCACGCGATGGCTTCGCCCTCGCGGTCCTCATCGGTGGCGAGGAAGAGTTCGTCGGACTCGGCCAGCAGCTGCTTGAGCTTCCTGACCTGGGCCTTCTTGTCGGCGTTGACGACATAGATGGGCTGGAAGTCGTGTTCGACGTCCACCCCGAGGCGGCGTACCTCGCCGGTGTACTCGTCCGGGACCTCGGCCGCGCCGTTCGGGAGGTCGCGGATGTGCCCGACGCTCGCCTCGACGACGTATCCGGGGCCGAGATAGCCCTTGATCGTCTTCGCCTTGGCAGGCGACTCGACGATGACGAGTCGGCGGCCGCCCTGTGCGGTCTCGCTGGTCGGGGACAACTTCGCTCTTCTCTCCGGTCGACACTCGATGGGCATCCGGGCAGCGTCATGACGCTGCCCGCGGTGCTGTCGCTGCGGAGTGTGACGGTACAACCCGCCCCCGTGTCAAACGGCAAAAGCCCGCAACGGCCACTCGAACGGTAACCCGACTTCCGCCATTCCTGCCGCCCGGACCGCCGGGTCCGGGCCGCGCGGAGGGGTGGCCGGTGTCTTTTCGGAGGTGGTCACGGTGTCCGCCGGACATCCTGTCGGCCCGGGCGCCGCCCTGCCGGGGGCGGGGATCAGACGAGCGTGAAGCACCACACGCCGAGGCCTAGGAAAACCACGCCGAAGAGGGTCGTGAGTGCGGTGGAGGCGACGGGGCTCACACCGTGCGCCACCGGCGCACGGTGCAGGGCTCGCGCCCCGGTCCAGATCAGGAGGGCGGCGCCGAACAGCGCCAGGGCCGTACCGGCGAAGACTGCTGACACGCTCTCCATGTCGTACCCCTAGCCCGTCGTGGCGAACCGCCCGGGACGGGCCGACCGGTCCCGGTGCCGGACCTCGGCGGTCCGGCACCGGGAGGTTGTCACCCCGGGGCATCGCCCACACGAACCCGGGGTGAACAGCACTCCCCCGCCGACCAGCGGAACCCCATCGGCCGCATAGAGACACACGGCCCTCATGCGGACCCCATGAGGACCGCATGAGGACAGCGCAGGGACCACACAGGGGCCGCACGACCGGAATGCGCGGTCCGGGCGCGTCGGAGAGCGCGCCGAGCGGGAACGCACTGGTGACAAGGACGGCACCGCCCGACCGGGAAGCGTCCCCGCCCCGTACCGGAAGACGGTCGCGATCACCGCCGCAGGGCATCGGCCCCCGGGTCACGCTGTTCTACGGACCCGGCCTCCCGATCACGCCGCCCTGACGGACACGACCTCCCGATCACGCCGCCCTACGGACCCGGCCTCCAGGTCGTAGGCCGCCATGCCTCCGCGCCGCCTTCCCCGCACTGCATGCACTCCACCGCCGCGTCCAGCACGCACTCCGCGCCCTACTGGCCCCGCGGTACGACGCCGGTCGCCGGCTCCAGGAAGCCCTCCTCGACCAGCAGCCGGATCGCCTGCGGCGTGCGGTCGCGCAGGAGCACCGGGTCTTCCGCCATCAACTGCGCGATGGCGTCCAGAATCCGCCCGGCGGGCAGCGAGCCGTCGCACACACCCGCGAATCCGGCGGCCACGGCGTCGACCTTGGTCGCCCGCATCATGCCGCGGTGCTGACGCAGCACCACATGTTCGGGGTCCTCCGCGCCCGGCAGGCCGACCTGCTCCTGCACGACCTCGGTGGCGAGGACGAAGTGCCCGGCGAGGAGCGCCGCGTCGTCCTGGTCGCGGAGGTAGTCCTGGCGGGCGAAGTGCTCCTGGACGGCCTGTCCGAGCGGCTGCTGCACGGCGTGCGGCCACTCCTCGACGACGATCGAGGGATTCCCGGCCGCCGCCGCGGCGGATTTGCGCAGGGTGATCCAGCCGAATCCCACGGCCGTGGCGCCCCGCGCCTCGAACTCGTCGAGCCACGCCTCGTACCGCTCGGTGTACTCGGCGGGGTCGCTGCGGTGGTCGCCGCTGTCCCGCAGCCACAGCTCGGCGTACTGCGTGACGTCCTGGACCTCGCGCTGGACGATCCAGGCGTCGCAGCCGTGCGGCACCCAGGAGCGCAGCCGGTCCTGCCACTCCTCGCCCTCCACGTGCTGCCAGTTGGCGAGGAGCTGGGCGTAGCCCCCCTCGTTCAGATGGTCGCCGGACTGCTGCACCAGCGCCCGGCACAGGTCGTCGCCGCCCATGCCGCCGTCCCGGTAGGTGAGGCGGGCGCCGGGCGAGATGACGAAGGGCGGGTTGGAGACGATCAGGTCGAACGTGTCGGAGCCCACCGGCTCGAAGAGGGAGCCCTCGCGCAGGTCGGCGGGGGCGGCGCCGGACAGGGCGAGGGTGAGCCGGGTGAACTCCAGGGCACGGGGGTTGAGGTCGGTGGCGGTGACCCGGGTCGCGTGCTGGGCGGCGTGCAGCGCCTGGATGCCGGAGCCCGTACCGAGGTCGAGGGCCGAGGCGACCGGTGCCCGGACGGTGATCCCGGCGAGGGTGGTGGAGGCCCCGCCGACCCCGAGGACGACGCCCTCATCGCGCGAGCCGATACCGCCCGCACCGCCGACCGCGCACCCGAGGTCGGACACGATGAACCAGTCCTCGCCGTCCGGCCCCCCGTACGGCCGTACGTCGACGCCCGCACGGACCGTCCCGTCCGCGTGGCTCACCCAGCCGTCCGCGACGCACTCGGCGAGCGGCAGGGCGGCACGTGCCCGCTCCTCGGCGACGGGACGCTGCAACAGGAACAGCCGCACCAGCGTGTCGAGCGGGGTGTCGCCCCGGGTCGCCCGCAGGGCGGGGACCGTCTCGCTGCGGGCGAGGGCGGCATAGGCGGGTGCGCCGAGGCGGTCGAGGAGCCCGTCCGCGGTGAAGTCCGCGGCGAGCAGGGCCTCACGGAGGGCGGCGGCGTGGTCGGGTGCGGGAAGGCTGCTCTTACTCACCCACCCATTGTGTCCGCTCCCACCGACAACGGCAGCGGCCCGGACACCCACAAGGTGTCCGGGCCGGAAGAACGGCGCTCAGCCCTGCTTCTCCGAGGAGTCCTTGTCCCCGGACTCCTTGTCCCCGGACTCCTTCTCCGTCGAGTCCTTCTTGTCGGGGGCCGTGCCCTCCGTGGACGCGTCGGAGCCGGCCGCCCCGGAGCCGGAGGGGCCGGTCGAGGCAGTCGGCTTCTGGCAGCCCTTCTGCTTCGACATCGCGACGCCGACCTCGCCGGACTGGAGCTTCTTCAGAGCCTGGTCACCGCTGGTGCTGATCTTGTTCAGCTCGTCGGCGATGCCCTTCAGCCCGTCGGCGAACTTCGCCTGGTCCTTGGTGTCGAGCGCGTCGACGTCGGTCTTGAGGTCGGCGTACGCCTTGGAGGAGGCGTTGAGCTCCTTCACCGCTTCCTTCTGCGTGGTCTCGCCGTCGTCGACCGGCGGCGGGCCGGCCGAGTCCACGGCTGCGCCCAGCGACTTGTACGCCTGGGAGATCTGCTGGAAGGCGGCCGAGTCGGTCTTCTGGACATCGGCGGGCTTGCTGTTGTCCGCGGTCTGCTGCTGGATGGAGGCGTTGGCGTTGGCGATCTTCTGCAGTTGCGGCTGAACCTGGTCGCAGACCTTCTTGGCCCAGTCGTTGACCTTGTTGTCGCTGTCGTCGCTGCAGCCCGACAGCGTCAGTACGAGTACCGCACCGCCGGACAGTGCGGCTGCAAGCTTCTTGTTCACCGGATGGGTCCCTTCCAAGGCTCTCGGCCCCGGAACTTACACGCCGCGGGGACGACAGCCGGGTGCCGGTCATCCGGTGTGCGTGCTTTTGAAGCCATTTGCACCAAGGGAAATGAGGGAGATACCACTCACCCAGAGAATCGGACGCCCGATCGGTCACTCATCCGAAAGGCTGTTCTCAGGCACCGACCCACACCGACGCGGGAGCACGGAGGGAGGCGGAGACCGAGCCGGAGACGGAGACGGAGCACGGGAAGGCGGACGGCACGTCAACACGCACCGCCCGCCCGTTCCTTGATCACGTGTCACACAGATACGCCCACGCGTCCCACGGGTGTGCCCACCAGGCACACTTCGCTACACGCGGCCCACTTCGCTACACCCGGCGCACTTCGCCACGTACGGCTCACGGGGCCGCCGCCGGATCCGTCGCGGGAGCCGAGGGACCGCCCCCTCCCGAGGCGTCGTCATCGGCCACGGCGATGCCGCGCCGCTTGGAGACGTAGACCGCGACGACGACGATCCCGATGGAGACGACGGCCACCAGTGCCCGCACCCACGGGTTCGCGTCCGCTCCGTAGCTGAACTGCACGATCGCCGGGGCGATGAGCAGGGCGACCAGGTTCATCACCTTGAGCAGTGGGTTGATCGCCGGGCCCGCCGTGTCCTTGAACGGGTCGCCGACGGTGTCGCCGATGACGGTCGCGGCATGGGCCTCGCTGCCCTTGCCGCCGTGGTGGCCGTCCTCGACGAGCTTCTTGGCGTTGTCCCAGGCTCCCCCGGAGTTGGCGAGGAACACGGCCATCAGCGTGCCCGTGGCGATCGCGCCCGCGAGGTAGGAGCCGAGGGCGCCGACGCCGAGGGTGAAGCCGACGGCGATCGGTGCCAGGACCGCGAGCAGTCCCGGTGTGGCCAGTTCGCGCAGGGCGTCGCGGGTGCAGATGTCGACGACGCGCCCGTACTCCGGCTTCTCCGAGTAGTCCATGATCCCGGGATGCTCGCGGAACTGCCGCCTGACCTCGTAGACCACCGCTCCGGCGGACCGGGAGACGGCGTTGATGGCCAGCCCGGAGAACAGGAAGACGACCGCGGCGCCCAGGATCAGGCCGACGAGGTTGTTGGGCTGCGAGATGTCCAGGCTCAGCCCCAGCTCGCCCGCCCCGGCCCCGACCTCGTCCACCGCCGTGGCGATGGCGTCGCGGTAGGACCCGAAGAGTGCCGCAGCCGCGAGGACGGCGGTGGCGATGGCGATGCCCTTGGTGATGGCCTTGGTCGTGTTGCCGACCGCGTCCAGGTCGGTGAGCACCTGGGCGCCGGCCCCCGTGACGTCCCCGGACATCTCGGCGATGCCCTGCGCGTTGTCCGAGACCGGCCCGAAGGTGTCCATGGCCACGATGACGCCCACCGTGGTGAGGAGCCCCGTCCCGGCGAGCGCGACCGCGAAGAGCGCCAGCATGATCGACGTGCCGCCCAGCAGGAACGCCCCGTAGACGCCGAGGCTGATCAGCAGTGCCGTGTAGACGGCCGATTCCAGGCCGATGGAGATGCCCGCCAGCACCACGGTGGCCGGGCCGGTGAGGGACGACTTCCCGATGTCCCGGACCGGGCGGCGGTTGGTCTCGGTGAAGTAGCCGGTGAGCTGCTGGATGAGCGCGGCCAGGACGATGCCGATGGCCACCGCGACGAGGGCGAAGATCCGCGGATCGCCCCCGTGCCCGGCGATCGCCTCGTCGGTGACCCCGTCCAGCTCGGCGTACGAGGAGGGCAGATAGGTGAACGCGGCGACGGCCACCAGGGCGAGCGAGATCACGGCGGAGATGAAGAAGCCGCGGTTGATCGCGGTCATCCCGCTGCGGTCGGAGCGGCGCGGCGCCACCGCGAAGATCCCGATCATCGCGGTGACGACGCCGATCGCCGGGACCATCAAGGGGAAGGCGAGCCCGGAGTCGCCGAACGCGGCCATGCCGAGGATGAGCGCCGCGACGAGCGTGACGGCGTACGACTCGAAGAGGTCGGCGGCCATGCCCGCGCAGTCACCGACGTTGTCGCCCACGTTGTCGGCGATGGTGGCGGCGTTGCGCGGATCGTCCTCCGGGATGCCCTGCTCCACCTTGCCCACCAGGTCGGCGCCCACATCCGCGGCCTTGGTGAAGATGCCTCCGCCGACCCTCATGAACATGGCGATCAGCGCCGCGCCGAGGCCGAACCCCTCCAGCACCTTGGGCGCGTCGGCGGCATAGACGAGCACCACGCAGGACGCCCCGAGCAGCCCGAGTCCCACCGTGATCATTCCGACCACACCACCGGTACGGAAAGCGATCTTCATCGCTTTGTGCGAGACAGCGGTGAGATCTCTTTCCGGTTCGCCTTCCGCTGGAGTCGCCTCACGGGCGGCCGCGGCCACGCGCACATTGCTCCGTACGGCGAGCCGCATACCGATGTATCCGGTCGCCGCCGAGAAAAGCGCACCCACCAGGAAGAAGAGGGAACGCCCCGCGCGCTGCGACCAGTTGTCGGCCGGCAACAGGAACAAGAGGAAGAACACGACGACGGAGAAGACACCGACCGTGCGCAGTTGCCGGGCCAGATAGGCGTTCGCGCCCTCCTGGACCGCCGCGGCGATCTCCTTCATACGCTCGGTGCCCTCGCCGGCCGCCAGGACCTGGCGTACGAGCAGCTGGGCGACGATCAGCGCGGCGGCGGCGACGACCGCCACCACGATGACGATCAGCCGGTTGCCGTCGGTGAGTACCGCCGCCGCGAGGGAGACGGGTCGGTCAGAGAATGCGGATTCTTGCGTCAGTGCTGCCAATGGGGTGGTGAAGAACTCCGCCATACGTCCTCCTTGACGCTCAGCGCTCAAGTCGTGGACGGATTGTAGGGAGCGGAACCTGATCAAAACAGTGGGTGGGATGAGAATTGATCGCCCTCCCTCCAACGCCGAAAGATCGACGGAGGGATCGTGCTCGAATGCAGTAATGAGGCAGGACCATTACCCGAAGAGAATCAAGGAAAAAGGCCCTGCTCAGCAGGGCCAGGGAAAACGAAACATCACTGGTGTGCCTCAGCGCCCACGGATCGCAGGACCTCGGATACGCAAGGAGGATCTCAGCACCCCGCACCCAGGCACCCCGGCACCCAGGCGCCTCGGCCCCTCATACGCAGCACTCGGCACCCAGCACGCAGCACTCAGCACCTGGAATCACGGGCAACGACACGGGCACGGTCACCGGCTCGGACAGGAGGCGGCACGGGGCACGGGCGGAGACACGGGCCGCGCGAGCAGGGACGGCAGGCGCCACGTGCGGGGCACGGGTACGGGTACGGGTACAACGGGTACACGGGTACGACATGGGGGGGGCAGGCGCACGCGTGTGCGCGGGCCCTCAGGGGCGTACTGCGGCGCCCGCCGTCGGCCAGCTCATGCGGATCACTCCGCCGCCCGCGCCGGATCGGACCTCCACGTCGTCGACGAGACCGCTGATGACCGCGAGTCCCATCTCGTCCTCGCCCTCACCGTCCGTCTCGGGATCGGGCCGGACAGGCCCCGCTCCGGAAGCACTGGAGGCGCCGGAGCCATTACGCGCCGCGGACGCGGCGGAATCCCCGCCGGGGCCGGGAACACTGTCCCCGACCTCGATGGAGAACGCCTTCTCCTCCTCGGTCAACGCGACGCTGACCGGCTCGGTGATGCCGTGACTGCGGTGCAGCCCGACCGCGCGGCTGCACGCCTCTCCGACGGCGAGCCTGACCTCGTCGAGCACCGCCTCATCGACGCCGGCCCTGCGCGCCACGGCGGCCGCCACCAGGCGGGCCGTCCTGACATGTTCAGGCTGGGCGCTGAAGCGGAGTTCAACGGTGGCCATGACATCCCCCTCGAACGTTCGGGCGTACGTCTCAGAGGCCCCGGGCATATCGCCCGGCACCCCTGCTCTCCTCCTCCGGAAGCCGACAAAACCGACAGCCGACCCGAAGGTCGACCGCCTGTCCGTCACGGCCCATGCGCTGCCGCTGCCGGCCTGTCCACTGCCTGCCGACCGACCCGGAGGCCGGTCCGCTCCGACGTCAGTCGGTGGCGGCGACAGCCTCGTCGACCGTGGTGTGAATCGGGAACACCTTGGTCAGACCCGTGATCCGGAAGATCTTGAGAATGCGCTCCTGGTTGCAGACCAGGCGCAACGAGCCCTCATGGGCCCGGACACGCTTCAAGCCGCCCACGAGCACGCCGAGGCCGGTGGAGTCGAGGAAGTCGACGCCTTCCATGTCGACAACCAAGTGGTAGCTGCCGTCATTCACCAACTCGACCAACTGCTCGCGCAGCTTGGGCGCGGTATACACATCAATCTCGCCACCGACCTCGACGACCGTACGGTCGCCACCAGGCCCGGACACATTGCGAGTCGACAGGGACAGGTCCACGGATCCTCCAGCACCTTGCTATCGAGCGGTCGCCCCTCGGTCTCCCCGACGGAGGCCAGGGGACGGATCGCCAGCCGCCATGGCATTCAATCACTTACCAGCAGCCATGCACGACGCCTTGGGACCATTGTCCGTCACGCCAGTGACACACTCGGTGCCGATGGCCAAGAATCACCGTCCCGGACGACCACCCGAGAGTGTGGGCTCGCGCCCCTCTCCCGACATGATCCTCGACCGGCTCGCCGCAGGGGCGGGCCGGGCCGCGCGCATCACTCATACGGAGCACCTGCCCCCGCGATCGGGAACCCATGCCATCTGGCCGGATCGCATCCGGCCAGAAGTGATCTCGGCGATCGAGAAGGCCGGGATCGCCCATCCGTGGGCGCATCAGGCGGCAGCGGCGGAGCACGCGCTGGACGGCGAGTCGGTCGTGATCGCCACCGGAACGGCCTCCGGGAAGTCCCTCGCGTACCTCGCACCGGTCCTCAGCACGCTCCTGGACGGCTCGGAGGCCGCCAACGGCCGCGGGGCCACCGCCCTGTACCTCGCCCCCACCAAGGCCCTGGCAGCCGACCAGCGGCGCTCGGTGAAGGCGCTCGCGGCCCCGCTCGGCAACACCGTCAGGCCCGCGGTCTACGACGGCGACACACCCGTCGAGGAACGCGAATGGGTGCGGCAGTACGCGAACTACGTCCTGACCAACCCCGACATGCTGCACCGCGGGATCCTCCCGTCCCACCCCCGCTGGGCGTCCTTCCTGCGCGCCCTGCGGTTCGTCGTGATCGACGAGTGCCACACCTACCGGGGCGTCTTCGGCTCCCACGTCGCCCAGGTCCTGCGCCGTCTACGCCGTCTGTGCGCCCGCTACGGGGCCGATCCGGTCTTCCTGCTGGCCTCGGCCACGGCGGCCGATCCCGCGGTCGCAGCCGGGCGTCTGACGGGCCTCCCGGTCGAGGAGGTGTCCGACGACGCCTCCCCGCGGGGCGAGCTGGTCTTCGCCCTGTGGGAGCCCCCGCTGACCGACCTGCACGGCGAGAAGGGCGCGCCCGTTCGCCGTACCGCGACGGCCGAGACCGCCGACCTCCTCACCGACCTGACCCTCCAGGGCGTCCGCTCGGTCGCCTTCGTACGCTCCCGGCGTGGCGCGGAACTGATCTCGGTGATCGCCAAGGAGCGCCTCGCGGAGGTCGACCGCTCGCTGCCGAAGCGGGTCGCCGCCTACCGCGGGGGCTATCTCCCCGAGGAGCGCCGGGCCCTGGAGCGGGCGCTGCACTCCGGCGAGCTGCTCGGTCTGGCGGCCACCACCGCCCTGGAGCTGGGCATCGACGTCTCCGGCCTCGGCGCGGTCGTCATCTCCGGCTACCCGGGCACTCGGGCGTCCCTCTGGCAGCAGGCGGGCCGGGCCGGCCGCTCGGGGCAGGGCGCCCTGGCCGTTCTCGTCGCCCGGGACGACCCACTGGACACCTATCTGGTGCATCACCCCGAGGCCCTGTTCCAGCAGCCCGTCGAGTCGACGGTGCTGGACCCGGACAACCCCTACGTCCTCGCCCCCCACCTGTGCGCCGCGGCCGCCGAGCTGCCCCTCACCGAGCCCGACATCGCGCTCTTCGGCCCGGCCGTGCCCGAGCTGCTGCCACAACTGGAGGCGGCGAAGCTGCTGCGCAGGCGGGCGTCGGGCTGGCACTGGACCCGGCGCGAGCGGGCCGCCGACCTGGCCGACATCAGGGGCGGCGGCGGCCGTCCCGTCCAGATCGTCGAGGAGGGCACCGGCCGCCTGCTGGGCACCGTCGACGCGGCCGCCGCCCACACGGCCGTCCACGAGGGGGCCGTCCATCTCCACCAGGGCCGCACCCACCTGGTCCGGAAGCTGGACCTGGAGGACTCCGTGGCCCTGGTCGAGCAGGCCGACCCGCCGTACTCGACGGTCGCCCGCGACACCACGGCCATCACCGTCCTGGAGACCGACACCGAGATCCCCTGGGGCCAGGGGCGGCTCTGCTACGGCTCCGTCGAGGTAACCAACCAGGTCGTCTCGTTCCTCCGCCGGAGACTGATCACCGGAGAAGTCCTGGGCGAGACGAAGCTCGACCTGCCGCCCCGCACCCTGCGCACCCGCGCCGTGTGGTGGACGGTCACCGAGGACCAGCTCGACGCGGCCCGCGTCAACCCGGAGATCCTCGGCGGGGCACTCCACGCCGCCGAGCACGCGTCGATCGGCCTGCTGCCGCTCTTCGCCACCTGCGACCGCTGGGACATCGGCGGCGTGTCCGTACCACTGCACCCGGACACCCTGCTGCCGACGGTCTTCGTGTACGACGGCCACCCCGGCGGAGCCGGATTCGCCGAACGGGCCTTCCACACCGCCCGTGCGTGGCTGACGGCGACCCGTGAGGCCATCGCGTCCTGCGAATGCGAGGCGGGCTGTCCCTCCTGCATCCAGTCCCCCAAGTGCGGCAACGGCAACGAGCCCCTGCACAAACGCGGAGCCGTACGCCTGCTCACCGAACTCCTCAGGGCAGCACCCCCGGACCCGAACGAACCGGCCGCGCCGGCCGGGCCGGACACACCCGCCGGGCCGACCATGCCGAAAGACTGAGTCGCCAGGGTCATCGCCGCCGGCCACCTGGCCGACGGCGATGACGCTTACACGATCCGCTGCCAGAACGCCCCGTCAGAAGTCCGCGCCCGGGGCCGTGTCCGGGGCCGTGTTTGGGGCCGTGTTTGGGGCCGTGTTTGGGGCCGTGTCCGGGCTCGGCCCGGAAACACGGCGCCCGGAGGCGCGGCTGTCAGGAAGAGCGTCTGTCAGGCCGGCAACAGCGGCGTGACCAACCGCTTCAGCTCCGCCTCACCGATCGCTCCGATCCGTGTCGAGGCGAGCCTCCCCTCCGTGTCGACAATGATCGTGAAGGGGTATCCGGTGGTGTTCACCACGCCCGCCGGGAGCCGAAGGAGCTGACGGCCCTGCGGGTCGTGCAGGCTCGGGTACACGAGCTCCGCGTCCTTCTCGAAGGCACGTGCGTCACCGACCGACACGTCCGCGTTGACCCCCACCACCCGCAGCCCCTCGTCCCGCAGTTCCTCGTGCACCCGGGAGAGCCCAGGGGCCTCCACACGGCACGGACCGCACCACGACGCCCACGCGTTGACCACGACGACCTTGCCCCGCAGCTCCGTCAGGCTGACCCGGCCATCACCATCGACGCGTTCCCCCGCCATCTCCGGCATCGCCACCCGGTCCGCGCGGTCGTGCGACTTCAGCGGCGCAGGCCCGCCGGACTCGTCCGCAGGCGGGGTCGGTGTCGAGCATCCCGCCACCGCGACCAACAGGGCGGCCGTCACCGCCGGGTTCCGTAGAGTCTTCACGTTCGCCGATGATGCCACCGGGTCCGTGAGCGCCTGCGCGTGCCACCGCAGAACACCCGGCCCGGCCGAACAGCTCTCCCGGCGGCGATGGTTCTCTCCGCGCTCCACCCACCTTGGCCTCCCTGTCGGCCGCGGTGAAGCGGGGAGCGGCCGGGCGAGCGAGCAAGGGATCGTCGGGGCGGGCAAGGTCGGGCCATCAGCCGGTGGTCCGTGACGGCCTGGCGATCGGCAGGGTGTCCGTGGCCGTGAGATCGGCCGGTGGTCCGGCCGGACACCGGCAGGTGGTCCGGTTATGGACCAGCCGGTGTGCCCCGCCCAGGGATCAGCCGGCGGGATCCGCCCGGGGATCGGCCGGAGATCCGGCACCAGGATCGCCGGGAGGACCGGCCCGGGCCCTGACGGCGGGCAGGTAGGGCCCGAACCCGGAGCGGGCGGTCACATCGGCGATCTCCCCATGCACTGCGCACCGGAGGAGCACGGCTCCCTGCGCCACCGCTACCCGCCGGGCCGTCTCACACGCGACCACCTCCCCTTCCAACGCCCGGTCCGCAGCCGCGAGAGCCGCCAGATCCGCTGCCCCACCTGCCCGGTGACGGGCAGCCACGGCCTGTCCCAGGGCGAGCACCACGGCGAACACGGTGCAGAGACCGGCAGCGGTGACGGCCACCCACACCGTCGCCACACCTCGGTCCGCGCCAAGACCCGCACGCTGGATCGCGATCCGGCGTGCGATCCGGGGTGCGATCCGATCCGTTCGCCGACCAACGCCCCCGTCCGGGCCCCGCTCCATACCCCAGCCCACACCTCTGTCCTTTCGCTCCTCCCTACCCGTGCCGCCCATGCCCTCGTGCTCTCTCTCGCCCCGACCCCACCGCCGAAGCCCTTCCCGATGACGACGCTTGTCCGGCCCCCGGCCCCCTGCCCTCGTTTCCCTCCCCCTCATGGCCCGGCGTCCCCGACCGTGTCCTCCGCCAGCGCAACCGCTTCGGCACTCAACGTCAGGGCCAGCACGCCCGGCCCCTGGGTCGAGGCCTCCACCCGGACGCGCCACAGGTCTCCCGCCCGCCCCAACTCGACCCGGGCACCGTGAGGCGCCGTTTCACGCGCGGCTTCCAGCACGGCCGCCTCCGGTTCCGAACGGGCCGCCGCCCGGGCCCCCGCCCTCGCCGCGTCCACGCACCGGATCTGGTCGCAGGTCGCCATCAACGCCCACAGCAAAGCCATGACGAAGGCCACCAGCACCGGAATCACCACGGCCGCCTCCGCCGTCACCGCGCCCCGGTCGCGGCATCCGCGGCCGCTCGTCGCCGGGCGGCCGCGCAGCCCCCGGTGCCATCCCCGGGGAAGGCCACGTACCGACGTCACGAGGCCCTTCCCCCGGCATGGCCCCGGCGGGGTCTCAGAACTTCGCATCGAGCGCGTCCTCGACCAGCGACTGCAGCGCCGACAGCACCGGCCCGCTGTTCACCACCTTGTAGAGCACCGCCGCGAAGGCGCACGCGGCGATGGTTCCCACCGCGTACTCGGACGTGGTCATCCCTCGGTCGGACCGGCCGAGCCGCCCCGCCCACCGTGCGGCCCACTTCGCCGTCCGGTCCGGCACATCCGCGGACAACCGGCCGCCGCACAGAGCGTTGACGGCCCGGTCCCAGAACTTCGTTTCCATTTCATCCCCCGATGAGCATCGATGACGAGCAGGCGCCCGAAGGGAACGCCCTTGAGTGACAGCGAGAATGAATGACCGCCAGGTCGTCGCCAGCCGCACATGCCTCCGGCCGCCCTCCAGCCCACGCGGCCTCACCGGCCCACGAAGGCTCACCAGCCGCGCCGCCTCGTCGGCCTGGCCGGAGCGGCTTCACCGACCAGGGCGGCCGGTGGCGAGCAGGTCACCGGCCAGGCCGATGATCACCGGCGCCACCCCGACCGCCAGGAAGGCGGGGAGAAAGCAGAGGCCGACCGGCGCGGTGATCAGCACCCCGGCCCGCTGCGCCCGCGCCACCGCCGCGGCGGCTCGCTCGGCGCGCATCGACTCGGCCAGTCTGGCGACCGGTTCCGCGGCCGGGGCCCCCGTCGAACCTGCCCGGTACAGACAGCGGGCCAGCGGGCCGGCGCCCGGTATTTCCCCGAACCGACCCCATGCCTCGGCCGGTTCGCCGCCGAGGCGGATCTCGGCGGCGGTCCTGGCCAGCCGATCGCCGACCGGGCCGCCGATCGATTCGCCCACCTCCTCCGCCGCTTCCCGAGGACCTGCCCCGACCGCGATACAGGCCGCCAGCAGATCCGCGGCCAGCGGGAGTTGCCCGGCGATCACGGCCCGCTCCGGATGGGAACCGCCCGGACGCGTGCGGGGCCGGGTTCGCTGCCACCGCCACGCCCCGTACGCCGCGGCCGAACCGGCCGCGCAGCCCATCACACCGCCGACCAGAATCCACCCGGCCAGCCAGGCCCCTGCCGGGGCCGCCCACCGCCGAGCTGCCTCGGAGGAAGCCGCACCACCGCTCGCCCGGAACGGTGCGACCAGCCGGCTCCACCTGCCGGGCCGTGCCGCCATGGCCATCCCCAGCAGCAGAGCGCCCCGCCCACGAACCGTTCGCTCGCGCATTCCGGCGGCGGTTACGGCTGCCAGCTGCACCGCCACGCCCAGCACCGCCGCCGACATCCCCAGGCTGTGGAGAACTCCTCCGCCCGTCACGTTCACGCCGCCTCCCCGCCGCGCACGATCCGGCAGGCCCAGTACAGCCCGGCCGCCTCCAGGAACGCTCCCACCGCCAGGCAGGCCAGGCCGCCCGGAGTGTGCAGCAGTACGCGCAAGGGCTCGGCACCGAGTGCCGCTCCCAGCCCCAGCCCCGCGAGCGGGAGCAGTGCCAGGACAACGACCGTCGACCACGCTCCGGCCAGTTGAGCGCGTAGCTCCTCCCGTCTGCGCCGGTCCTCCCGCAGCGCGGTCTCCAGGCGCTCCAGACCGGTCGCCAGCCCGGCACCGCCGTCGACGGCCACGCGCCAGCACGCGGCCATCCCGGACAGCCCTCCCAGCCCCGGCCCCTCCGCCGCCAGCCGCAGCGCCGCCGGCACATCGCCGCCGAACCGCGCCGCCGCCAACACCGCGGACTCCGCCTCCCCCAGCCGGATGCCGGAGGTTGCCGTCGCCGAAGAACTGTCCGCCGCCAGGCCTTCGCGCAGCGCGATCAGCAACGCCTGCCCCGGCTCGCGGCCGGCCCGCAGCTCCCCGACCACGGCTCCGCACAACGCCGCCACCGCGGAAGAGGCCCGCTCCGCCTCCCGCGCTCCGGCCCGCCTCCGCAGCCACCTGCCCACCAACGGGACCGCCACGGCCCCCGCGACCAGCGGCAGCGCCGACGCGCCCAGCACCGCAAGCAGCACCGCGACCGGGACGCACCACCACTCCCGACGCCCCCGGGCCGCCTCCGTCAGTCGTCCCTGGGCCTTGAGCAGGCCCGGCCACCGGCTCCACGTCCGACGTGAGTCGGTGGGAGCGTCCACGAACAGCACCCGGGCCCGCCGAACACCCGTGTCACGCACCATCGCGAGCCACACCGCCGAACCCGCGCAGAGAGCCATCGCATGGACCGCGTACGCGGACGTAGCCCCCGTCACAGCGCACCTCCGATCAGCGATCGCAGCCGTTCCCATCCCCGCTCCGGAACGAATACGCCGACGCCCCAGCTCAGGGCCGGGACCGTGAGGACCAGGCCCGCCGCATCCCGCTCCAGGACGTGCACCTCGGCGACCCGCCGTTGCCCCGCGCGGTCCCGCACGAGATGCACGACCACCGAGAGCGCGGCCGCCAACTGGCTGTGCAGAGCCACCCGGTCGAGACCGGCCGCGGTGCCCAGGGCCTCCAGCCGGGCGGGGACGTGCTCGGCGGCGTTGGCGTGGACGGTGCCGCACCTGTCGGGGTGCGCGAAAGATTTCAGTAAGCATGCCTCTGGCCTGGGCGCTGAAATCTTCCCTGCGGTGGCTTGGGTCACATCCGGCGCACGGAAGATTTCAGTGCCCGAAGCCGCACGAGGACGCTCCTGCCACCTACATCACTCAGCGTAGTCGACAGAAGGAGGCACTTCGCGTAGTTGAGTTCTCTGGCGTCGGGAACAATCCCGTTGGATCAGCAGGCAGTAGACCTGACCCGCATGCTGAAGTCTCCGCTTAAGACGCAACCTCTCGACTCATCTCCGGCGGAACTTCAGCACGCAGGCAAGGCCTCGCGGAAGGCCGAAGCCGCCTGTCGACTCGGCGCTCCAGCCAAGCGCATGGTCAAGGCGACCAGCCTCATCGGACAGTTCTGTGTCCTCACTGCAGCCCAAGTCTGGCGCACGGTTCGGCCACCCTCTTACGATCGACCGGTTCCGGTCGCCGTGGCCTTCCTGTATCGGCGGCCTGAGCACTGGACTCGTGTCGACGGCATCATCTGTGTGTACAACGCAGTCGGCCCGCGGTACCCGGAGGAAGTCCCCCGAACATGCCGTCGCCGGGCGCCGTGGCGTGATTGGCTCTGTC
This sequence comes from Streptomyces sp. NBC_01116, assembly GCF_041435495.1. Classification (NCBI taxonomy): domain Bacteria; kingdom Bacillati; phylum Actinomycetota; class Actinomycetes; order Kitasatosporales; family Streptomycetaceae; genus Streptomyces; species Streptomyces sp. NBC_01116. The sequence goes on along the minus strand of NZ_CP108644.1, from coordinate 4,715,188 downwards.
CAGGCCCGGGCGGCGCCGTGGACAGGGTGACGTCCGGTGGCCAGCGGCTGAGACCACCCGAAGGGTTGGAGCACATGGCGTTCAAGCGCTCGTCCGGTACGACCGCGACTCCTGCTGACCCGGAGCAGCTGTACCGGCAGCTTGCGCTCGTCAACAACGGCCCGGCGAATCTGTGGTTGCACCAGGGAGATGTCCTACGCTCCTGGCACGCCAACCATCTGAACGCTGCAGACGTGGCCATCGAGTTGCCGACCGGCGCCGGTAAAACTTTGGTCGGTGGCCTCATCGGTGATTACTTGCGCCGCTCGAACGGGGAACGTGTCACCTACCTGTGCGCGACGCGGCAGCTCGCGAAGCAGACCGCGGAAAAGCTGACTCAGTACGGCATCTCCAACGTCCTGCTGATCGGCAGGGTCCGCACATGGAATGCGGCAGACCGCAGCCGCTACACCTCAGCCAATGCCATCGCCGTCAGTGTCTACAGTCACGTGTTCAACGCGAACCCGGCCCTCGACGACGCGCAGCTGCTGTTGCTCGATGACGCGCACGCTGCCGAGGGATACGTTGCCGGGCCATGGAGCCTGGAAATCAGCCGTGACGAGCAGAGCGCCTACCACGACGTGCTCTCCGCGTTGGCCGATGCTCTTGATCCTCTGGTCGTCGCGCGGCTTCGCGCGGATGCGCCGGACGCCCAGTACCGCAACAGCGTCTATCTCGCGTCTCCGCTGGGCGTGAGCTCCCAGGCCGGGCCCTTGGAGGAGGTCCTCTCAGCTGCCGCGGCCGCCAGCAAGATCAGCGACGAGGCGGGGTACGCACTGCGGTTCCTGCAAGGCCACCTCGGTCAGTGCATGGTCTATCTGTCCCACCGTCGTCTGCTGATCCGGCCACTGATCCCCCCCACGCTGTTCCACGCCCCCTTCAACGACCCGGCCCGCCGCGTCTACATGAGCGCCACCCTCGGAGCCGGAGGCGAACTCGAGCGTGTCTTTGGGCGGCGAGCGATCAAGCGGATCCCCATCCCCAAGGGCTGGGAAAAGCAGGGGACCGGCCGTCGCCTGTTCTGCTTCCCGCAGCTGACCAGCGATCTGTCTGCCGCACCGGCCCAGGTCGGTCCGTGGGTCGCCGACGTCATCGCCCAGCAGGGCCGTGCTGTCATCCTGACGCCCGACACCCGCACCGCCAAAGCCTTTACCAGCACTTGCATTCCGGACGGCTATGAGGTCCTCAAAGCTGATCAGGTGGAGGACGACCTGAAGGTGTTCACCCAGAAGTCAGCGGGGGCCCTGGTGCTCAACAACCGCTACGACGGCATCGACCTTCCGGACCAGGACTGCCGCCTGGTTGTCCTGGCAGGGCTGCCCGCCCGGGGCGACCTGCAAGAGCGCTTCCTCCACGGATCCCTCGGCGCGGTCGAAGTACTCCAGGAACGCATCCGCGCGCGCATCATGCAGGGCGCCGGCCGCGCCACCCGCAATTCCAGAGACTTCGCCGCCGTCCTCCTCCTCGACGAGGATCTCGTCTCCTACGTGACGCGACGTGATGTTCAGCAAGCCATGCATCCGGAGATCCACGCCGAACTCGACTTCGGATACAACAACAGCATCGGCGCCACCTCAAGAGAGATGCTCGACAACCTGCAGGTCTTCCTCGAGCACGACCAGCCGTGGCGAGACGTCGACCAGGACATCGTCGACGCCCGAGAACAGTATGAGCGGATCGACGCTCCAGGCGCGGCCGAGCTTCAACGCTCGGTGCGCAACGAAGTGGCCGCCTGGGACGCGATCTGGCAGGCCGAGTGGCAGAGAGCACTGGACCTCATCCGCGAGGTGCTCGACGCGCTGCGTGGAGGTCGGGCGCCACAGCGCTACGCGGCCCTGTGGAACTATCTCGCGTCCTGCATCGCACAGCGGCTTGCCGATCAAGGCGGCGCCCCCGCCCTACGTGCCGCAGCGGAAAGGTTCTACGACGACGCCCGTCACTGCGGCCGCGGAACGACCTGGCTGTCGCATTTGGCGGCCCCGATCGAATCCGTCTCCGCCCCGGCCCCGCCGGTCATCGACCCACTCGATGAACAGGCGATGATCGGCGTCATCGCCAACGCTGCCCACCTGGCCAAGCCCGCCGTCTTCGACACTGCGATCCACAGCGCCCGCGCGGCACTGACCGACACGCCTCGAAAGCCCTACGAGAACGCCCTGGTACTGCTCGGCCAGCTCGCCGGCGCCGTCCCGAGCGAAGGCGACGGCAACAACGACTCCGCACCGGACGCCACCTGGATCTTCGGGGACGCTCTCTGGGCCGTCTGGGAAGCCAAGAGCGAAGCCAGGCCGGAGGGCGAACTCGGCGCGGGAGACGTCCGGCAGGCCGGGAGCCACCTGCGGTTCGCCGCGGACAAGCGCGGGGAGGCCGCGCCGGGTGACTCCCCTTGCCTGCTCGTCACACCACAAGAACGGATCCATCCCAGCGCCCATGCTGTCGCCGAAAGCCACCTCTGCCTCGTGCGCCCGCACGAGGTTGTAGACCTCTTCGACCGCTTGGTCCGCGCGTGGCGCACCGCGCGAACCCGTGACCTCAGCTCGCTGTCGGCCACCGATCTCCTTGCCGTCTTCCGGACCGAAAACGCTCTGCCGTCCCAGTGGCTTCACCTGCTGCGCGCCTACCCCCTGGCCCGGCGGCAGTGAATTCACCGATGGCAGACCGGGCACCGGCCCTGCGGGATGCGAGGGCCTACCGCCTTGGGCCCGGCGCCGGTGGAACCAGCGCCAGGGCCGGGTTCAAGTCCACCGCACCCAGCGGGCCGTGAGCGGTGCGACTGGTCGTCTAATGTGCCTTCATGGCTGCTGATCGACCGATTGTTTCCCGTGCTGCGCGCAACGCTGTGCGCCGAATGATGAGCAATCTGTACATTGCAGCCATTGACGAGTACTGGGAGAGCGAGAACTTCGCGCGCCGCGAGATCGCCACACCTCGTCATGGGGGAGCCCGTCAGCAGACGTTCGACGCGTACGAGGCGTCGGTCGACTGGACCGACCAGGAACATGCGCGCAGGGCGCTGCGCGTATTCGAGACGTTGCTGCGACGTCTTGACCGCGACAGCCGGAAGCACGGCGCGAACGGCATCGAAGCCGCTGAGCTGGAGGAGCTCCGCGAGGCACTGAATCGCGACGGCTACCTTCTGAACCAAGACCTTCGGATCCAACCTGCGCCCACCGCTGCTTCTCCGGACCCGCAGCCCACGTCCATTCCTTCCGACGCACGGGACATCACCCATGTCACGCGTACGCGGCTCTTCCAGCAACTGACGAGCAGGGAGGTGCGTTGGTTCGGCGATCTCGAGGAAATCGCCTTCCTCCGCCGTCTCTACCCACTTGAAGAGCTGCCCAGCTCGGACGACCGGTTCACTGACGCAGAAGGCGACATCACGCAGCACCGGTACAACAACTACGACTGGGAAGACGACTGGATCTACACCGATGACCGCTTCGCACTGAACAACGGTCCGGATCTTGTTCTCCTGCAGTTCCTGTCGCAAATGGTGCACCCCGAAGTGCGATCCGATGATGCCGAGGCTGCAATCCTGAGCGAGCTCGTGGACAGGATGGTGCGGCGTGACGGCTACGCCTTCGTACCCGTGGCCCACATCAGCGGCTACCCCGTCTACGGGGCACGCCGCCTCACCGGTGCCGACGCGGACACCGCACCCCACGACGCACCTTCGCGGTACACACCCCGACCGGGAGCCTCCGATTTCGAGCGGATAGCCACCGCGGTCTGGGGCAGGCCGGGCGCGGGCGGCGAGCCTGATCAATCGAGCCCGGACGGCCGGGAGGCCGAGACTGGCGTGCCGGGCCAGGACACTCGTCCCTCTGACCTGCCGGCTCCCCTAGGCCCTTACGCGGCGGTGCAGGGTGTGGCCCGCGGGCAGCGTAAGGACTATGCCCTGGAGCGGCTTCCGATGAAGGTCGGCGGCCAGGCACAGGTTTTCGAGGCCACTCATAAGGCCACCGGTGTCCGTGTCGCCTTCAAACGCCGCCTCTCCTGGCGGGATACGCCCGCTGCGCGTATGAGGCGTGAGATCGAAGTCGCCCAAGACCTCAACTCGCACCCGAACTACGTGCCGGTCCTTGACGCCAACCCCGTCGAGGGCTGGCTCGTCATGCCGCTGGCGCAGTGCACCGCCGAGGACTGTCGTGAGCAGCTGAAAGAGACGACACAACTTGCGGAGTTGGTGAATGCGCTCCTCAATGTGCTGGAGGTCGCGCACAACGCGCATGCGGATGGCTGGATACACCGCGACGTCAAACCCTCCAACATCCTCTACCTCGACGGGCGGTGGAGGCTCGGCGACTGGGGCGTCGTGCGCCGCCCTCGCGGACAGACGACATCCGACCGCACCCGCGCGGAAGTCGGCACCGACGGATTCGCTGCGCCGGAGCTGTTCATCAACGCTCACGACGCCACCCCGGCGGCCGACATCTATGGTGTCGGCCGCGTGATGGCCTGGGCGCTGACAGGAGACGTCCCCGTCATGACCCAACGGCTGCTGCCCTCCGCAGGGCCGTGGCGGGAGATCGTCCGAGCGGCGACCGCCCGCGATCCACGCAGTCGCCCCCAGACGGCCGCTGACCTGCGCCAGCTGATGCAGGACAAACTCACCGGCCCGGTGCTGACTCCGGCAGAGCAGGGCCAGGCGTTGCTTTCCGCTGCCCACGGCGGCCATCCGGAGCCCGTGCAGACGTTCCTCTCCTTCACCGCCGACCATCCAGAGGATCAAGACCTCTACGTCGGGGTGCTGACCCAACTCCTGCCCGAGAGGGCGGCCGAGGGACTGATGCGCCTGCCAGCCGAGTCGGAAGTGCTCGTCGAAGCGCTGAGCTCCCATGCTGCGGCCCCACAGCGTCGTATCCAGTACGCCGAGGCCCACCGCGCCATCCTGTGGCTCCACCGTGTCTCCGCCTTCGCCGCCTCTGCAGGTTCCTGGGACCTGTTGGACGAGGCGACGCGGGCGATGTGTGTATGGGACAGCATCTGGGACCAGTACCGGCCCCGGGATGTGATCGCCGCATGGCTGCTCACCTTGCACGGAGCGGCCGCAGTTCTTGTGGCGTCAGCCCTGCAAGACCACCCCGACAGCGCGGTCCACTTCCGGGACCTCCTGGACAAGCAAGCACTGGCGCCGCAGCTTCGTACGGCTCTTCGGACCCCTGTTCCCTAACTGGCTTCGGCTTCGCCCTCCTCGTCCTCAGCGGCAGGGTTCTTGGGGTTGCCGGGAGGCGGCGGAGTCGGTTCTGTCTGACCCCAGTTGGCCTCGTAGGTGCTTTGGGCGTGCTCATTGATCGCGATGCCGTCGAGGAGTTTCCGGTCGATCCCTTCGGCTTCGGTAAGCACCGCGTCGGCCGCCGCTTCACGGATGAGCTCAGCCAGGGAGCTGATGTTTCCTCCAGTGCGCCGGTACAGATACTCCCACTCGCCCGTGAGGGTGCCTGGCCGGTGTTTGTACAAGACGAGCGCCTCCTCCATCGCGGTGATGACGGAGACCCAGTCGGCCTTTTCCGCCCTGGTGCGGATGGCGTACTCGGTCATGTGCAGCAGGGTGTTGCGGCCGGCGGTCTGGGTGACACGGGCACCACCGATGCCCTCAAGGAAGAGGCCGGAATGCTCGAGGTCGACTCCGGTGTAGATAAAGGTGGCCGCGGTGTGGTTCGCGATGTACTTCAGGTGGTCGTTGACGACCTTTCCCTCTTTAAAGGACAGGTCCATGAAATGCGCGTCGTCGATGATAACGAGTTCGACGCCGACCATGCGCATCTTCTCCAGGACGAGACGGGTGATGTCGCTCTTGGTCGCGCCGGACCGGTATCTCTGGCCGAGGTACTGGGCGAGCGCGATGGACAGGTCCTTGGGCGTGGCTTGCGAGGGGATGTTGATGTACACGACAGGGGTGTAGTCGATCATGTGATCGTCAACTATGTACTGATTAAGGAAGCGTTCGGGGTAGGTGCCCCTCAGTTCATGCTCGAAGTCGTAGGCGAACGTCTTGACCAGCGTTGACTTGCCGAGGGTGGCGGGCCCGTCGAGGACGATGCTGCGGCGGGCACCGGCGGGCTGGTGGGCGTTGGTCATCATCCGGCGGCGGATCTGGTGGTGGATGGTTTTCATCTGACTGGTGCGGACGATGATCAGGGCGCTGTGGTGAGCGGCGCGGGCCTGATTGTGAAGGTGCCGTTCCTTTGCGCTGAGCCGCTTGTAGACCTCGGGGGGCAGCAGGGCCGGTCGGGGCGGGAGCTGGTAGTCGAGGTATTCGCGCCATTCCTCTTTGGTGCGCGGCTCAGACAGTCCGGGGTGCTTGAAGTCGCCGGGACCGTAAGCGTCCCCGGAGGAAAAAGGTGTCGGCATGATCAGCCTTCCTGGCTGGTGTGGGGGTTCCAGACCTCGGCGGGCTGGACAGCGAACGGGTCGAAGTCGTCGTCCTCGCCGGGCAGGTCGGGGACGGCGTGCAGCGAGGGGACAGTCGACTCAACGACTTCCGGTACCAGCCGCGGCGGCGGGGCGGTGGCGGGGACCGCGCGGGTGGAGCGTGCTTCGTCCTGGGCTTGCGCCTCGCCGCGATGCCGGTCGCGGGTGTGGCGCTTGCGGTCGGTCTTGGTCCACATCTCGGGGGCGTCGGTGCGGTTCTGCAGGTCCCACAGGGCCTTGGCGATCTGCTCCTGGAAGTCCTTGTCCTTCGGGTCGCCATCGCGGAGTTCGACCAGGCGCCTGGCCTCGCGCAGGGTGATGTCAGTGAAGGGCTGCAGGTCATTGAGGGCTTTGGTCCAGCGCAGCGTGTACCAGGTGTTGTTGCTGGGGTTGTGGAAGTAGGCGTGCAGCAGGTTGCGGGGGTCGTAGCGGATGGGCCAGCGTCCGTTGTCGTACGGGGACTTGGCCCGGCGGAGCTGGTAGAGGATGTCCGCGTTGTAAATCAGGTAGTTGAGTTCGACGCCGTAAGAGTTGATCGCACGGCCGCCGTCCGCGATGGGCAGCAACTCGTAGTACAGGTTCGGGTCGCGGGGACAATCGACGTAGCCGGCCGAGCCGAGCGCCATAGCGTACGCTTCGTTGGGCGAAACGTTTAGGTCGGGAAAGCCGTGCAGGTGCAGACCCCTGTGGTGCTGGTTCTGGTAGACCGCGATGACGTATTCGGCGAAGAACTCGGCGATCTCGTCCAAGGTCCAGCGGGCCTGCTCTTCGACGTGCTGGCCGCGGTGAGCGACGTTGAAGCCCTTGTAACCCGCGATGTGCATGGACAGCTGTTCCCGAACCGTCCCGAACAAACGTTCCACTTGAGGTTTGTCCGTGGGCTTCAGTTTGCGGGCGTCCTGGAGGTCGATCTTCCATTTGCGGCAGGCGCGCTTGACGACGTCGGACTTGTAGGGCTTGCCGTGGTCGTAGAGCAGCGTCTCGGGGTAGATGACGGGCCGCGCGGCAGCCTCGGCGAGGCGTTCATCGACGCTGAGGTGGCGCTCGTAGGGGACGCGGAGCATCTGGTAGCGCAGGGCGTCGGCCCACTGAGGGCGCATCGGTTCGGGCGTCATGATGTCCGCCAGCAGCAGGCCGATATCGATGGCCTTGGTGCCCAGCGGGGTGAGGCGCCAGGCGAGGATGGAGCGGGTGGCGACGTCGATGGCGACGGTGAGTTCGACGTTGTAGGTGGCGTTCATCGCGGGGTCGAAGGCCAGGACGTCGAGCGGGGTGGTGTCGAGCATGACGACCTGGCCGGGCCGATGGGCGAGGACGTTGCCGAAGGTGCGGTCGGGCTGGTTGGCATCCGAGATCCGCTGGTAGGCGGGGTCGGAGGGGCTGTGGTGGAGGATCAGCTTGACCACGCGGCGGAAGGTGTCGGGCTTGGGCAGCTCCACGACGCCGGGGCCGTAGTCCGCGTCCAGCCGGTTCTGGGTACGGCGGCGAAAGCGGGTGGAGACGCTGGAGGAGCTGTCGCGGCGTTCGGCGGCACCCTGTTCGCGGATCGCGGCGATCACCCGCTCGTCAATGTTGCGCAGCGGGTTCTTCAGCCGTGCCTTGCGGCGGTCGACCAGCCCCCATAGGCCCTTCTCCTGCCATCCTTCGAGGAGCTGCCAGATGCGCCGCTCGGTCAGGTCAAGCTCGGCCGCCTTGGCCACGACGCGGGCGGAGAGCAGGAGGTCGGGGTGGTACTGCGGGCGGGGCTCACCGGACTCCTTGTCGAGCGAGTCGCCCGAGCGATAGCCGGTGGTGGCCTCGTACAGGTGGGCTTCGAGTTCCAGAGCGTCATCGCGGGCCTGCTTGTCCTTCAGTGACGCCAGGACGCCGCCGGGATCGAGGCCCGCGGCACCGTTGTCGGCGTCCGCGGGCGGTACGGCAAGGGCGCGGAAGGAGAGGTCGCTCAGCAGGACGCTGAGCATGATCGTCTGGTGGTGTCCGGAGTTCGAGCGCAGCCGGACCAGGGCCCCGGTGAGGCCGGTGACCTGGTGCTGTTCTTCCTCGAACTCGATCCAGCCTTCGGCTGCGATGCGGTAGCGCTGATCCATCAGGCGTGCTCCGGGACGGGTGGGGCCCACACCTGGGTGTGGTCTCGCAGCGGGCGGGTGAGGTCGAAGTGCAGGCGGTGGTGCCACATGAGGTGGTAGGTGACGGCCCGTTCGATGTCCGGGTCGGGCCACAGGGAGAGCAACTCGGCGATGCTGAGCGGTTCCTGGGCGCGGAGGAGAAGCACATGCGCGAGGGGGGCGGCGGCGTTCAGCGGTCTGCGGTAGCCGGCCAGCCACTCGACGGTGGCCCACAGCTGCGGGTCAGGTTCGCCGACCATCTGGTAGTCCCAGCCGAGTTCCCGGCAGGCCAAGGCCGTACGGCGAGCTTGGAGGAGCACTTTGGGCTTGTCGAGCTGTTCGGGGTTCTTCACATCCAGCAGCAGCACGGAGCCGTCGGTGCGGCGCACAAACAGGTCCGGATAGTGGGTCCAGGCACCGTCGGTATCGATGCCCTCAAAGATGAAGGGCTGGGACGCGAAGCAGGCGATCTTCGCATCGAAGTCGAGGAGCTTCATCCAGCGGGCTTCCAGGAAGCTCTCGTAGTCCAGGACGGTGTCGCTGCTGGCCGCCCAGTAGGCGCCGGGGGTGTGCTGCTGGCCGACATAGGTGGGGAAATCGCGGGTGGGCAGACACGTCTCGAAACGCACCTCGGCGGCCTGGGCGGCGGGCAGGAGCCGCTCGGTGCCGCCGGCGTCGTAGTAATGGATGTACAGCTGGCGGGACGCGTGCCGCAAGGGCCGCAAGGTGTTGGGTTTTTTCGGGCTCATGCCCCTCCTGGCGGATCGGGATGGATAAGTTCGCGCCCGAAGACCATCAGTCGCTGGGCGACGACGTCGGGGATCCAGGCGGCGAAGCGGCGCCAGCCCTCCCGGAGGGATTCGGTGCTGGTCGGTGTCCACAGCCCGGGGGCGTAGGCAGGCGCTTCGCGGACGTCACCGCCGGTGAAGTGTTGCCAGGTCCAGGCGGCGGAGTGGCGGCGGCGCTGGAGGGTGACGTCGTATTCGAGCGGGCGGCACACCGGATAGAGCACCGCGTGCGGCACGGTGGTCAGGCTGGCCAGTTTCCGGCGGCAGGCCGCGTAGTCGACCAGGCCGCGCTCACGGAGGCGGACACCGATCCGCTCGGTGGCCCTCCAGAAAGCGTCGGGGTCGGTGATGCGCTGGACCAGGGTGTTGGTGGCGCGGGCGGCCTTGAGCGGGTCCATGGCCAGGTCGGCGGCAGCCTGCTGCCAGCTGGTGGCACCGGCGATGCGGGCCAGTGCCAGGGCGGCGAGGCGGCGCCCGCTGACCGGGGCGGTGCCGGGCAGGTGGGCGGCGAGCAACTGCGTGTAGTCGTCGGCGTCGACGAGGTGGGGCAGGTGGGCCATGGTGAAAAGAGGCCGGGCGGCGGGACGGACGGCGAGGGCTCCGGCGATGCGGGAGGAGGGCGGGACGGCGGCCCGCACCAACGGCTCTAGGCAGGCGGGGCGGGGCACGACACGCAGAGGATCGCTCTTGCCCGGTGACCGGCGCCGGGCGACCGCGCGTCCCATCCAAGCGCTCAGCACCTGCTGGCATGTGTGCCGGTCCGGGGCGAACAGCACGGGCTCGGTCAGGGCGAGCACGGCTGCGGCGTGGGCCGCGCTGGGCGGGCTGGCCCGCAGCTGGGTGCCGGCGCCGCCCCGGCTGGCCTGCTCCCGCCCCCGCTGGTCGGCAGCGAACTCCTCGGCCACACCGCCCGGCAAAGCTGTGCAGACGGCAAGGTCGTCGGCCGTGGCCACCAGCCTTACCAGGGCGGCGGTGAACCGCAGCGCGGCGAAGAACTCCGCCGGAGCCACGGCCAAGCCGGCGACCCGCGGCACGGCGCGGCCGTCGGCGATATCCAGGACCTGCTGCTGCAGTACGGCGAGCCCGGCGGGCACCGGGATCGCAGGAAGCGCGGCCAGATTCTGCTCGCACAGCCCAGCTTTACGGCGCCCGGTCGCGGGGCGGCGGTTGTTGCAGCGGCCCAGGTCCACCTCTTGACGGCGGGTGAGCAGGCCCCGGGGATGGCCGGTGTAGCCGCGTCCCAGCCGGATGCCGCAACGGCGGCACAGGTCCACCAGCAGCACTTGGTGCACCGGGCACACCGCGGCGATGCCCAGACGCCACCACAGCGGCCACACTGGGCGGGCGGCCAGGCACTTCGGGCATGCCCGACTGGAGGTGAACAGGGCCCACTCGCGGTGCCCGAGCGCGGTGAGCGACGCCTCGGCGGCGAGATCCAGGCCGGCGAAATCCAACGCACTCGTCGCGTACCAGGACAGCTGCATCGCCCGCAGCGCCTGCGCGTCGATTCCGGTAGCCGCCACGGCCCGCGCCAGGCTCCGTTCGGTCAGCGTGATCCCGAAGAACAAGGGGCGCACTACCGAGTAGCCCGGGTGGCACTCCAGTCCCATGGCATGCGCGGCCTCCCCGGGAGCGAGTTGCCAGTCGGCCGCAGCCCGGTTCAGCCAGGAGGCGAACGACTCACCGTCAATAGGGACCAGAACGGCAGGTAGACGCCGGGGCAGACCGCTCTCCCCCATGAAACCGTCCCTCCCCGACACGATCCCGTAGGAGATATCCTACAATCGGGAGACTGTACTACGGTTACCGGCTGTGGCGAACAGTGATTCCGATAGCGGTATCCCGGCCCAGCGACTGGTCTTCGGTCGGCGACTTCGGGCCCTGCGTACGCGCGCGGGACTGACTCAGACCGCGGTGGCTGCCGCGGCGGGGATGGACCGGTCCTTCTACGCCGAGGTGGAGGCCGCGGTCCACAGCGTCTCCGTCGATCGCATCCCCGCCCTGGCCAAGGCTCTGGGGGTCACCGCCTCCGAGCTGTTCGAGGACGTGGACCCGGAGAACCGGTAGGAACCCGTGCCCGTACCTCTCCCCCCGCCCGCGTCATCGGCCGGAATCCCGCGCCGGCTGCCTGCCGTACCGCTGCCACAGCCCGGCGAGTCCCTGTTCAGCTGGGTGGACCACGTCGCCGCCGGCTACGAAGTGGATCGCACGCAGATCATGCACGCCCTCGGCCTGGAGCCGAAAAAGAAGCACGCCGCGAACCTGGCCCAGTACACGACCGAACTTCCCCTGGATATGGTCCAGTTCTTGCATGCTGCAACCGGGTTGAGCCCCTCGGAACTGCGCGACATGACGATCTCGGGCATCAACGGCATCGGCGACTTCCGCCGCAAGCCGTACCGCGAGACGCCTTGGGCCCCCGCAGAATCATGGGCGTTCTGTCCGCAATGCCTCAAGCCACCCGTGCGCTGGCCCCTGTGGTGGTACCAGCCATGGGCCGTGATGTGCCCCGTGCATGACTGCTACACCGCCTCGTTCTGTTCGGACTGCGGATCACCCTTCTCGCCGTCCTTCCTGCGCGGAGACACCTCCGGGCGATGCCCCGGTTTCCTCGCGCCTTCGGACGAACAGATCGCCAGGTCCTCCCAGCGCCGACCCAAACGGAAACGGTGTGGTCACCCCCTGTGGGAGATCGAGACCCCACCCGTCGCCGACCCGGTCGTACGCGATGTCCATCAGATGCTGATCAGGCACCTCGCCGCGATCCGCTCCAGGCAACCGGACGCCACACAGCAGTGGTACGACAACTTCCGGACCTTGCGCATCCTGCTCAAAGATCCCGATCCGCTCCACGTTCGTGTCTTCACCAGCCCTGACCCTGCCCTCCAGGCGCGCTACACCGACCAGATCGCCGATGAGAGCTGGGCCGACTTCACCGAGGAAGAGATCCAGTGGCAGCCGTCCGAATCCGGGTTCCTGCACCCCTGGCGGGACAGGGCATTCGGCACGCGCGACTGGGAACGTGATCCGGTCACCACGGCTGCCGAGTTCAGCGTCATCGGGCGCATCCTCAACAGCGGTGATTTGGCTGCCGCCGTCCAGGATGCTTTCGACGTCCCTCACCGCACCGACCTCAGATCCTTCGGCGACAGTCTGCCTTCCTACCTGTCCCGGACCAGCCCTCAGCTCCACGGTCTCCTCCGCCAGGCCCTCGACGCGGATACCCTCGACCAGATCCTGGGATTTGCCCAGCCACCGCTGACATAGACACCGGCGCCCGCCGACGGGTGCACGGCCCGTACGTGTCGTGGAGTTGAGGCCGTCTAGGCCCGGATGTCCGCGCGGCCAGCAATCATGTACGAGGACTTCGCCGCCGGCTGCAGATGCGGCTCACACCGCTGCCGTGGCCGTATCACCGGCTGGCGGGATCTACCGGCACAACGCAAAGCGGCCTATCACTGCTTCGTAGCCCCCTACCTCATCGAGCTCCAGACCCGTACAGCTGGCCGCCCGCGGAGAGGGTCGCGGGTAGCCGGCTCGGCGAAGGACCTGCAGACCACGACGACGCTGCCGACCGGAGGAAGTAGACCGCGAGCCGGCCAGGAGAGCCCACCAGTAACGGCCGGAGACCGGCGACCAACCTGGTGATCATTTTCGTAATGGAAACCTGACGATCCCTCTTGACGCCTAACCAGTCGTAATGAAAGCATTACGGCCATGAAGACGACCATTGAGTACGACGGGCATGCGTTCAGCACCCGGGTTGTGCTGGACGAGTCCGACCCTGAGTTCATCGTTCCCGTGGGCTTGGTGGCTGCGTGCAGTTGCGGCTGGCTCGGCGCCTCCGCCGCTCCCGGCATGGAAGGGAAGGGCGGTTATCAGGGCGGTGAGGCACACGTGATCACGGATGAGGAGGGCAAGGCTGAGCGGGCAGCAATGGCCGAGTGGCGCGATGAGCACCTCATCTTCATCGAAGACAGTGCCATCCCGGCAGCCCTCGCCAAGCACATCCGCGACATCGGTGAACAGCTTGACACCCTGATCCAGGCGGACAAGCCGATGGCAGCCCTGGCCGCGATCCGTCTGTCGGAGGGCAACTTCGCCCGCCAGGCCCGCGACGCCGCCCTACGCGCCAGCTACCTGGATCACTCCTGGTCGCAGATCGGCGAAGCGCTCGGCATCTCCAAGCAGGCGGCATGGGAGCGCTACGGGAAGGTCCGCCCCGAGGCTGGCCGGTGAGTGCCGCGATCCCGCACCAAGCGCGCAACGCGAGCGCCCATGATCTCTTCGATGCGTGCCGCAGGTACGTAGCCATCTCGCCGGGGGCCGCCTTGCCCGCGGGGGGTGTCGCACATCTGGGCGCGCTCTGCCAGTTGCCTCGGACCTCAGCCTCTTTGCCCGATGGGTAGCCACCGCGGTCTTTTCACCTCTCCGCGTGTCCCAGGCCTAGCCGATCACGTCGCGGGTCGGCCGACGGTTCTTGTAGCCGGGCATCGTTGGTGCTCCAAGTGCACGGGCGGTGCGGTAGGCGCCACACGTCGAACAGAGGCGGGCATCGCGCGCGGCAAGGTCAACCACTTCTTCGGTGGTCAGCGTTCTGGTTGATTGCGTCGACATGCAGCCGTCCAGGTGGACGATCACCTGTCGTCCGCCGTCAGGGTTTTGGCGGCATCGAAGCCGCCAGACGGGACCGCTCGGCGGGTGCTCAAGAGGCGTCGGCGCGAGGCCGGGATCTGCTAGCTCTTCATGCTCGATTGCCAAGCGAAGTTCGCTGAGGCGCACCGACGCCGCCAACTCATGGCGGCGCAGTTCGTCGAGATCCAGCCCATGGCGGGCAAGCACCCGCACAGCGCTTCGCTGATCCGCTGGTAGATGGCTGAGGTATTCCTCCGGTAGGTAGCGCACCTCGATGAATGCTTCGGGCGACCATCCGAGCCCTTCGCCCTCCGGGAAGACGACACCGTGGATGAGGCTGGCCTGGGGGTCGAGTTGACATCCGCTCCGGTCGGGATGGATGGAGACAATCCGGCGTCCAGCGATCTCGAGGGCTGGGACGAGCACGCCGCCTGGGTGGAATTGGTTCAAGTCCAACAGGATGTCGATTCCTGGCGCCGGAGAGCCGTCGGCGTAAAAGATCTCGTCCAGAAGCGCTCGGATTTGTGGTGTCTCATCTCTGGGAAAGATCCACATTCGTCTGTCAGAGTTCCACTTTCCCCGGAGCACCCTGGCCTCGGTGACAAACAACGGATTCCAGGGGCAAACCACAGAGATATTCGAATCATCGTACCGGCTGAGGATCACGCCGGTGGGGCCCCCAGCATCCGCGCGCCGCGCTTGCCCCGCCATGCGTCTTCTCCCGATTGTCGTACTCGATGTCCGACCGTCTGTTCACGCTCAGCTCGGCCGAGATCTCCGCAGCCATGATTATGCACAACTGTTCATGGTGGTCAAGATATGCCCGCTGTTCGAGTCAAGGGGTGGCGCAATCAACCCCACCCGACCCGAAGCTTCATCTTTTTGGCATGCACGTACGGAGCCTGCGGGAAGCACGTGGACTGAGTCTGGAAGAGCTCGCGGAGCGCAGCGGAATGAGCTTCAGGGGAGTTATCTACATCGAGCACGGGCGCCGAAACCCGTCACTGCTGACCCTGCTGAGTATTGCCTCAGGCCTTGGTGTGGCCCCAGCTCGCCTTTTGGACTGCTTCTCGCTGGACGAGAGCATTGCGGAGTCGGAGGCGGACCCGTAGGCCGGCTCGGCAAGCGATGGCGGCTTGGAAGTAGTCGATCCGTGGCCCTGGCGTGTCACGGGGAGCCGGGTGACCTCCCGTGACAATTCAGGCCGCGCGTCGCCGGCCGCTCAAACCTCCGGTGACGTGCAGGTTCGTCGTTCCGGGCGGAATGGCTGCGAGGTCGCAGAAGACCGGGTAGAGCAGGTGGTCGCGTTCGTGGCGGCGGGTGATGCGGCGGTAGCCGTTGAGCAAGGCCATCGTGCCCCGGATCGCCAGCCGGTCGCGGCCCAGGGTTTGGCTCGACTCGATGCCCTGTGGGCGATTCGGGGCAGGAGCTGTTGTCGGCGGAGCCATTTCCGCAGTTCAGTGCCGTCGTAGGCGCTGTCTGCATGGACCGGACCGCCTTGGTTGCCATCCACGCGCTGCCCGGAAGCGAGATCCGCCAATTGCCGCTGACGGACCTCGACCTGGCCAAGAGAACCCTGGCGGTCCGCCGTCGAGGGGTCAGACACACGGTCTAGCTGGGAGAGTTGACGCACCAGTTGGCCTCCCGGTGGCTCATTGAACGCCACCGTCGCTGGCCAGCCTGCTGCAACCCGTATCTGCTGGTTAGCCAGCAGTCGGCGCTGGACCTGGCCCATCCCAACATGCAAATGAGTACGCGCAAGAAGGCGCTCCGATCGCTGGGCCAGTCGATGCAGCAGCTGCGTCAAGGCCGCGTCCTAGACGAGGCGAAGGTGTCAGCTGAGCCGGTTCGTCTGATGCGGCTGTTCGGGATCGGTGACGGTACCGGATGCGTTACATCTCCGCCGCCCGCCCTGAGCCGACCGGTCGGACGCTGCAGTGAGTCGTGTCAACGGCGGGCCGTAACCCTGCCCTGACTGGACAGGTGTCGGCCTTCGCGCGCCGTATGGACAAGCAACCTGAGGAATCGGCGTCGGCTGTGTCAGTGGTGCCATCTAGTGTGAGCAGTACCAGCGACCACGATCATACCTAGGCTGTAACGAATGAAACTGGAGAGGGGAGCGAGCGCAGTGGGCACACCGATCGAGGATCCGATCATCAACTCGCCATACAGTGAGCCCGCCCTGCACTGGGAGCTCGACTCGAACGGCCAGCCCACCGGCGAGAAGGCGGTCGGCCGTCGCGCGAGCGAGTCGCTGATGCCGGTTCCCAAGCCCCGTAAGGGCTCCAAGGCCGCGGCTCGGCAAGCTGAGCTCTTCGGTTTCGACGGAATCCTAGAGACCCGCCGTAGTAACGACATCATCGCTGAAATCCGCACGCTGGTCCGCGACTGGCGGGACCAAGGGCACCCCAACGTTACGGTGACCACGCGACGACTGCTGGAGTACTGGACACAGGAGTCACGCGGGAGGCGCCTGTTCTACGCCCAGTTGGAGGCGGTCGAGACAGCGATCTACCTGACCGAGGTCGGAACCAAACTCGGCAAGGGTTGGGTCGGCGAACGGTTGCGCGACGCCAATGCGCAGTACAACGCTGGTCTGCCACGAGTGGCGCTGAAGATGGCGACCGGCACCGGCAAGACCGTGGTGATGGCGATGCTGATCACCTGGCAGGTGCTGAACAAGGCCGCGTCGCCCCAGGACGCCAGGTTCACCAAGAAATTCCTGCTTGTCGCCCCAGGTATCACGATCCGGGACCGGTTGCGAGTCCTGATGCCCTCCGATCCGTCGAGCTATTACAAGGAGATGGACATCGTCCCGGCCGACCTGGCTTCGGCACTGGGGACTGCGCAGGTCGCGATCACGAATTTCCATAACTTCGAGTTGAAGGCGACGCGCGAGGGCTCGGGCCTGGCTTCCACTACGAAGAAGCTGCTGCTGGGCAAGAAGAAGTTCCGCGACCCGTTCGTCGAGACCCCCGACCAGATGGTCAACCGTGTGCTGCGTGACCTAGGCGGCAGCGACAAAAGCCAAATTATCGTGCTCAACGACGAGGCTCACCACTGCTACCAAACCCGCGAGGCAGCCGTAGAGGGCGGACTGTTGGTCGACCAGCTCAAGGGCACGGCGCGCAAGGAGGCGCAAGAGCTGGAGAAGGCTGCGCGCCGTTGGTTCGACGGACTCAGACACATCGCGGCCAAGTCCGGTATCAAGCAGGTCTACGACCTCTCAGCCACTCCGTCGTTCCTGTCCGGATCCGGCTATCCGGAAGGGCTGATGTTCCCGTGGGTCGTCAGCGATTTCGGCCTCCTCGATGCGATTGAGTCGGGGCTGGTGAAGATCCCACGTGTCCCTGTGGACGACGATGCGGCCCAGAAGCGGGTCTCTTACCTGAACTTGTGGGATAGCATCCCCGACCAAGACCGCGACAACCTCCTCAAGGGCAAGCCACAGCGCGAGGATGACCTGCCCGCAGTCGTCGAAGGCGCGCTCAAGAGCCTGTATGCCAACTACGCGGATTCGTTCCAGCGCTGGCAGTCTGCGAACATCACCGGCTCCACCCCTCCCGTGTTCATCGTCGTCTGCGCGAACACGAAGATCTCGCGTTGGGTCTACGACAAGATCGCCGGATACGAGACCGAGGGCCAAGGCCGCGAGGGCGACCTGCCGCTGTTCTCCAACTACGACGGACAGGGTCACGCGTACGGCAAGCCGCGCACCATCCTGGTGGACTCGGCGTACCTGGAGGACGAGGACGCGAAGCTGTCCACGGAGTTCAAGGCTGCCGCCGAGCAGGAGATCGCCGCGTTCCACGATGAGTACCTCAAGCGCTACCCCGGCCGCACCGTTGACACCCTGACCGAGAAAGACCTGCTCCGCGAGGTCCTGAACACCGTCGGCAAGAACGGCAAACTCGGTCAGGACGTGCGCTGCGTGGTATCAGTCTCCATGCTCACCGAGGGCTGGGACGCCAACACGGTCACGCACGTGCTCGGCATCCGCGCCTTCGGCAGCAGCCTGCTGTGCGAGCAGGTCGTGGGCCGCGCACTTCGGCGCGTCTCCTACGAGGTGAACCAGCAGGGTCTGCTCGACGCCGAGTATGCCGAGGTCTACGGCATCCCCTTCCAGTTCATTCAGACCGACCCCACCAAAGTCCTCGAGAGCAAGCCGAAGCCGATCCCGGTGCGAGTGCAGGCCATGCCGGAGCGCGAAGCTCAGCGGATCGTGTTTCCCCGACTGGAGGGCTACCGAATCGAGATCGCGGACGCGCCCTACGAGGCGGACTTCTCCGGAGTGGCAAAGTTCCGAGTGGACGACGCTGTCGCGACCAAGACGCTGACCTCAGCTGTCGTGGGCACCGAGGAGGAGCACGCCGTATCCGATGAGCCGGCGCGCCCGCAGCAGGTCGCCTACCTGCTGGCGGGCGAACTGCTGCGCCGGTACCGGGACCCTACGGGGGCGCCGAAGCCGTGGCTGTTCCCGAGCCTGGTCACCCTCACAAAACAGTGGCTCCAGTGCTGCGTCGGTACGAGCAATCAGAAAGCACTCGATGCCATCACCCACGTCGCCCAGGAGCGGGTACGCGCCGTCGAAGAACTGCACTTGGCGATCGAACAACAGCACAGCTCGGGCGAGTCCTTCGCTCGGGTGCTGCCGGTGTTCCAGAGGTTTCGGCCCGAAGGCTCGACCGACGAGGTCGATTTCTTTAGCACCAAGGCACGCTACGAGGCCGAGCCGGACAAGTGCCCGGTGAACTATGTAGTGCTCGACGGTTTCGACGGGAACACCTGGGAGCGTGGGATGGCGGAGCTTCTTGAAGCACGTCCCGAGGTGGACTCGTACGTCAAGAACGATCACCTCGAGTTCCGGATCCCGTACAGCCATCTGGGTCGTGCGCACTGGTACGTGCCGGACTTCATCGTCCGGCTCAACAAGCGCGGGCCCGAGGACGAGGACCGGCACCTAATCGTCGAGGTGTCGGGGACCCGTAAATCCCAGGGGCCACGGCGGATCAAGGCGATCACTGCGCGGGACCAGTGGTGTGCGGCCGTCAACAACCAGGGTGGTTACGGCGTGTGGGGCTACACGGAGGTAGACGACCCGAGGCGCTTCGAGGCACGCATCATTGAGGCCATCGCGGACCTGTACAACAACGGGTCAGTTACGGGCCTGCACACCGAGGCACTCCACAACGAGCTGCACCATGTCGTCGGATCCGAAGCTGATGGGCTCTTCGAGGATTTCTTCATTCAGCCCGTCGAATCGACACAGAGCACGCTGAACCTCCGCACAGGGGAAGGGAACTAGCCATGGCCACCGCGAAGAGGCACAGTGCCGCCGCCGGCAGTCCCGCAGGCCCAGTGGGCGTCGAGGGGGCGCAGGCCATAAGGCACGAAGAGAAGCGCATCAACATCCCGACCGCCGACGCAGCCGACCTAATGACCGAGGAAGCGGAAGCGGTACAGGACGTGGCCTACCCCCGTACGCCCTGGCTGCCAGCTGAGCAGCGCGACCGTGCTCTGGACCCGCAGCTGGTCTGGACGGGTAAGGACGAGACAGACCAGGCCGACTTTGTTGTCGCAGCCCCGCCGATCTTCCGCCAGGAGCGGATCGAACCGCAGTACCTGATCAATGAACTTCTCAAAGAGACGAAGAGTCGCAAGCCAGCGCCGGAGGAGCCCCAAGGGCTCTTCAACCTCGACTACTTCCAGGACGGTATCGAGGACGAATTGGATAAAGTCGACTGGTATCACCACCAGATGAACTGGGCCAACCGGATGATCCTGGGTGACTCACTCCAGGTCATGGCCTCCCTCGCGGAGCGGGAGGACCTGCGCCAGAAAGTCCAGATGGTCTTTTTGGACCCGCCCTATGGGATCAAGTTCAACTCAAACTGGCAGGTATCGACCAAGTCCCGCGATGTCAAGGACGGAAACCTCGCGCACACCACACGTGAGGTCGAGCAGGTCAAGGCGTTCCGAGACACCTGGGAACTGGGCATCAGCTCGTACCTGACGTATCTACGCGACCGGCTCACGGTCGCGCGGGACCTGCTGACCGAGTCGGGGTCCGTCTTCGTTCAGATCGGCGACCAGAACGTCCACCTTGTTCGATCGCTCCTCGACGAGGTCTTCGGCGCTGCGAACTTCTGCGCACAGATCTCATTCCGCACCACGACAGGTGCTACCGGAAACTTGCTCCCCGGCACGGTCGACTACATCCTGTGGTACTCGCACACCCGGGACAAGACCAAGTACCGGCAGATGTTCCGCCAGAAGAGCGTCGGCGGGGACGGCTCCTCCACCTATACCTCCGTAGAAGAGGCCGATGGAACGCGTCGGAAGATGACGCCCGAAGAGCGCAGGGATCCGTCGCTACTTAACGACAAAGCAAAGGTCTTCGGCCTGGACAACATCACCAGCCAAAGCGCCGGCCGCGAGAAGGGCGAGGGCGCAGCGTCATGGTTCCCGGTCGAATTTGAAGGAAAGACCTTCCGTCCGACCATGCAATCGCGATGGAAGACCAACGAGGCTGGCATGGAGCGCCTACTCGCTGCGGGGCGCCTTGGTGCGGCGGGCAACACCCTTCGCTATGTGCGATACATCAACGACTTCCCGGCGTACCCGTACAACAATTTTTGGGACGACACGAGCACTGCCGGCTTCGGGGCGGACAAGCTCTACGTCGTCCAGACGAACACGAAGGTCATCGAACGCTGCATGCTGATGGTGACCGACCCGGGCGACCTGGTCCTCGACCCGACCTGTGGCTCGGGCACCACGGCCCACGTTGCAGAGCAGTGGGGCCGCCGCTGGATCACCATCGACACCTCGCGGGTGGCGATCGCCTTGGCGCGGCATCGGATCATGGGCGCCAAGTACCCGGCCTACCTGCTTGCCGACTCTATCGAGGGCAAAGCCAAGGAAGCCGAGCTGAGCGGACAGGAGCCCAACCGTACGGCATCGAGTAACGATGTCCATCGGGGATTTATCTACGAGCGAGTGCCGCACATCACCCTCAAGGCCATTGCCAACAATCCCGACATCGAGCCCGGGATGTCTCGGGCAGCGATCGAGACGGCGATTCAAAGGCACGCCGAGTACGAGACTCTTTTTGACCGTGCCTACGAAAACAAAAAGGCGCTGCGCGTCGCCGGCCCCTTCACGGTCGAGTCGCTCTCGCCGCACCGATCGATCTCCTTCGACGGCGAGCTTCCGAAATCGGAGCAGGCCGCGAAGCAGGCCACTGGCGGCGGCTCCTATGCCGAGACGATCCTGGAGCACATCAAGACTGCCGGGGTGCAGAACGGTATCCGTGACGAGCGGCTCGTCTTCGAGTCCATCGAGCCAGCCTCAGGACGCACCCTGACCGCAGTCGGCGTGCGCGAGCAGGCCGACGCTGGCACCCCGGCTCGGGTCGGTATCGCCCTCGGTCCCGAGTACGGGACGGTGGACCCGCTGTTCATCAAGAACGCGGCTCGAGAGGCCATCGCGGCCGGCAACTTGGACCTGTTGCTCGTCCTCGGTTTCGCCTTCGACCCGACGGCGGTCGAGGCGGTAGCCGAGTTCAAGCCCGCAGCGCAGAACTTCGCCTCGGTCGTCCGCGAGCGGACCGTGGGCAAGCTGCCGGTGATGCTGGTCAGGATGAACGCCGACCTCTCAATGGGGGACGAACTGGCCAAGTCGAGCACTGCGAACCTGTTCACTGTCTTTGGCGAGCCGGACATTGAGGTGACCGAGACCTCGGACGGACAGCTCGTCGTCGAGGTCAAGGGCGTGGACACCTACAACCCCACCACCGGGAAGATCAGCTCGCTCACCATCGACAGCATCATGCTCTGGTCCCTGGACACTGACTACGACAGCGATGCGTTCTTCGTGCGGCATGTCTACTTCAACGGCAAGAGCGAGGGCAAGCCCGGCGACCTCAATCCCTACGAGAAACTACAGAAGACGCTCAAGGCAGAAATTGATCAGGATGCCTGGGCCTCTCTCTACGCCACCCGGTCGAGGCCCTTCGCCAAACCGGTATCCGGGAAGATCGCCGTCAAGGTCATTAACTACTACGGCGACGAAGTCCTCAAGGTCATCGAGGTCTGAACGGGAGAGGAGCAACACGATGCAGTTCACTAAGGCACAAGCGGAAGCGATTGCCACGACTGACCAGAATCTGCTGATCGTCGCCTGCGCCGGATCCGGGAAGACTGAGGTGCTCTCCAGGCGGATCGCCGGGCTCCTCGGCAAGACCGGCCCAGACGGAACTACGACGCAGCCCAAGCACATCGTTGCGTTCACCTTCACCGAGAAGGCAGCAGGTGAGCTGAAGGAGCGCGTCTACGCGCGCATCAAGTCTCAGCACGGCGAGATTAACGGCTTGGCCGAGATGTACATCGGCACAATGCACGGGTACGCCCTGGACTTGCTGCACAGCCACGTGCCGGAGGCGTT
Organism: Streptomyces sp. NBC_01116; assembly: GCF_041435495.1. Taxonomy (NCBI): domain Bacteria; kingdom Bacillati; phylum Actinomycetota; class Actinomycetes; order Kitasatosporales; family Streptomycetaceae; genus Streptomyces; species Streptomyces sp. NBC_01116. Next base: position 4,692,759 of record NZ_CP108644.1, on the reverse strand, counting down.
CAAGTACAACGTGCTTAATGACGTACAGACTCGACTGATCATTGACAAGAACAGCGCCAAATCCGGCCTGACCACAACCAATCACGTCGTCCAGGGGGCCGAGAAGCCTCTGCGGCGCTACATCCACTCGAAGCTTTACCAACAGGCTATGTCGATCCTGCGCGAGGACGACGTGGACATCGCCGGTCTCCGTCCCGACGTCAAGGAAGGCCTCGACAAGTACCAGGAGCTGCTGGCAGCACGGCGGTACTTCGACTACACGGCGATCCTACTCAACGCTGTCACGCTCCTCGAGGGCGACGACGAGGAGGCCGATTCGATCCTGAACCTGCGCAATCACATCAGGGACAGCGTCCGCTACGTCGTGGTCGACGAGTACCAGGACACCAACCCGATCCAGGAGCGGCTAATCCGGGGGCTGACTCAGTTCGGCGCCAACCTGTGCGTCGTCGGCGACGACGACCAGACTATCTACCAGTGGCGCGGTAGCGCGGTAGCGAACATTCTCAACGTCGAAGACCGGTACAAGGACGTCGCGCGCGTCACCCTAAACGAGAACTTCCGCTCCAGCCCTGCGATCGTCGAACTCGCACGCACCTACGTCGACCGCATCCCGGATGAGCACCGGCTGCCGAAGCAGATGGTCGCCGCCGGGCATCAGAGCTTCGACCTGGGCGACATCCTGGCAGTGGATTTCGCCAACCAGCAGGAGGAGGCTCGCTGGATCGTCGACAGGATCGAAACACTGCGCGGTGTCCCGTTCGAGGACGGCAGCGACGCGCCGGCGCGCGGCATGACGTGGTCCGACAACGCGGTCCTGTTCCGTTCGGTTAAAGCGGATGCCGGACCGCTGGTCGAGGAACTCCGCAGCCGCGGCGTGCCCTACGTGATCAAAGGCCTTACCAAGCTTTTTGAAACACCCGAGGTCGTGGCCGCGTGCAGCCTGTTCCGGTACACCGCCTCCCTCGTCGACGCGGACACCGTCGTTGGCACCTGGCTTGCAGCGGATCTCGCGCTCACCGAGGCTGACCTGCGAGCCGCGATCTCACGCGTCCTCGACAAAGCCATGATGTGGGACTCCTCTCGTCCCTGGGACGCGACCACCCTCCAGGGCACCTTCCTCGACTTTCTCGAAGCGGCAGGACTGCGCGAGGAAACCGTGCCTGGTGACCGCGGCGAGCTCGTTTACTACAACCTTGGCCGCTTCTCCACCGCGATCGGCGACTACGAGAAGATCTTCCTGACCAGTACGCCGCAGGATCGCTTCATCAGCTTCGCTTCCTGGCTGGAGAACCAGGCACCGAACTACTATGCGGAAGCGGACCGCGACACCGGGTATGCCCAGCCCGACGCAGTCGTCATCGCCACCGTGCACCAGGCCAAAGGAATGCAGTGGCCTGCCGTTTACCTTCCGGCACTGCGCAAGAACACCTTCCCGTCTCGGGCGTCCGGCGGAACCAATATCTTTCACATCATTGAACGTGAACTCGTCCCGGACGCCGACCGCTACCGCGGCGGCGAGGAGGACGAGCGCCGCCTGTTCTACGTCGCGGCGACCCGAGCCCAGAAATACCTGGCCCTCACCTTCGCCTCCAACGGCAAGACGACGGGCAAGGCCCAGTCGGTCTTCTTCACCGAAGCGACGCGCGTAAGCACCGTCCTCACCCGCGAGATCGCCCCCTCGACGCAGCAGCGCCTCACTCCGGCACCGCGTCGCGGCACGCCCGACGTCGTCATGTCATTCTCCGACCTGAAGTACCTTTTCGAATGCCCGTATTCGTTTAAGCTGCGCCTCCTCTACGGCTTCGACTCCCCCCTTCAGAAGGAAATCGGCTATGGCAAGTCCTTGCACGATGCCATGGCCGAGATTCACAAGCGTGCGATCGAAGGCGACTACGCGGCCCCCGGCGAAGCTGAGGATCTCGTGAACCGGCACCTGAACCTTCCCTTCGCCAACGTGGCCGCGTACGAGCAGCTCCGGCCGGCCGCGATCTCGTCTGTGCAGCGCTACCTACAGGAGAACTCGGCAACCCTGCGCCAGACCGTCTACTCCGAGCAACCCGTAGAGATTCACCCTGCTCCCGGCGTCACGGTCATCGGCCGAGTCGATCTGATCAAGCGGCTCGACAGCGAAATGACCTCGATCGTCGACTTTAAGTCGACCGAACGCGCGCAAGCCGAGGACCTGACTCGGGACCAGCTACACCTGTACGCCTTGGGCTACCGGGAACTGACCGGGCAGAACGCAGACCTGGTCGAGGTGCTCAACCTCGACAAGGCCGGCAAGTCGACTCGCGAGACAGTGGACCCCCAGCACATGGACTCCCTGACGCAGCGCGTTGCTGCAGCTGGCGATGCGCTGCGTACCAACGTCCTGCCGCGCCTGCCCGTCTGGTGCGCGTCCTGCGCGTCCTGCGACCACGCTGGCATTTGTCGCAAGCGGGAGAACTAGCCTCGGGCCTGTATTGGGTTCGTATCGCTGATCGCGAGGTCCTGAGTAGCCACGCGATGGCAGCTAAGTTCCTTCAGAACGACTTCAACACGGTGAAGGTCAGCGGCTTGAGGGTGCGCTCTGTCAGGGGACTCACCGCAGTCAACCTTCCCCCTCGGCGGACAAGCGTCCAGGCGTCTCCCCCGCAACGCTCGCCGTCGAACGCGGCATCGCGCTGCTCACCTCAGCACCCGCCATGCCCCGTTCGACGCCTCGGGCGCCGCCGCCCACCTCCGACCTCGCCGTCCCCGCACCGCGTCAGAACACCTCAGCATCCTTGCTGCAGCGCCTGTTCCGGCGAAGCCTCTGACGGCCTGCGGGACGATGCTAATCGCCCGCAGCCGCGCCGACGGATGCGTCACCAGCGAAAACCCGAGGCTGGCCAGATAGGTCCCGCCCCACCTGGTGTGCGCCCTGCTTATGGCCGATTGGCCGCCCGGTCATCAGCAGCGCCTGACAGAGACTGGGCCGCACTCATTCATACAGAGCACGCTCCAGAATCCGCCCGTCAGGCCCGCGTGTTGAGGGCGCCGCGATACGCACCGACCGCACGATTCCCTCCAGCCGCTCGGTGGTGTCCTGCGGCGGCCTTTTGAGCCATGCCTCATGCAACGGTCTGGCTCGAGAAGCCAGCGGCCGGGAGGCGAAGTCGGCAATCGCTCGTGCGGTGGCCCATGGATTGTCGCTGAACACAATCTGCGAGGCGATCCGCAACCCCGCTGTTCGCACCATCGGTTCGGCCTCTTCCAACATCGGCCCACCGTGCGTGAGTGCAGATCTGCGACGGAACTCGGCGAAGCTCTGTACAACAACGGGGTCAGCACCATCCAAATGTTCTGGAGCAGCCAGAAACAACGCAAATTCCGCCATCGCCGCAAGATCAGCAAAGTCACCCCTGGCGTGGACGAACTCCTGCCGGGTGCTGCTGAGATGGCTGTCCAACAACCGTTGCAGGTAGGCCAACAGCTTGTCCTGCAGGTCAGGAGCTTGCATCTTCCGATACTCCATGCCGCACCGCCAGGTGACGGCGTCGGTCAGATGATGCTTCTCGAAACCGCGGCAAACGCCCTGCCCGAGTCTGACGCCGGCACGTATCGGTGTACGGCACGTCGGACATTCGGCCAGCAGGTAGCAACCGTGCCGCAAGCACGCGAACGCCCATGGTGTGCACCACTCCAGCGGCCAACGGCCGTCCTTCTCATCTATGCAAGATGGGCAGAACCTCAGCTCCCGCGGGTCGATCCAACTCGCCTTCATCACACGGAAACGCTCCCGCGGGCTCGCTTCGATCAGCTCAGACCTCACGGCCGTGCCGACAAAGCGCGACCAAGTCATGGCCTGAACTTCGCAAGCCGAGAGGCCTGTTGCCCGTTCTACCCGGACAGCATCCGCGTCGCCCAAGCCGTACACGGCCGAAGTCGGCCCAGAGGCCGCGATCCTTGATGGCCCATCAGGGTGGCGCAAGAGGCCGCAGGCTTCCGCCATGTGCATACGAGAGACCTCGTACCCCGCCGCCAAGTGGTCCAGCCAGCTCAGCAAGGACTCCCGCCGCAGCGGCAACGGCACAACGGGCAAACGCCGAATCTGGTCGGCGACGTGAGAATCGACCACACCGCACGGTACATACCCATGGCCAGTTGACGCTGCCCCTCAGCCCTGAGTCATCATCACCCTAGGTGACGCCACTGAAATCTTCCGTGCGGTACTGAAATCTCTACTGAAATTAATCTTGCGGTACTGAAATCTTCAGAGCCATCCGACAGCACCCGCCTTCGTGTCCGGTGTTCAAGGCGGCCAGCAACTCGGTGACCTCGGCGCCCCGCACCTCTCCGACCACCAGCCGATCGGGCCGCATGCGCAACGCCTGCCGCACCAGATCGCGCAACGTCACCCGGCCCGCACCCTCCTGATTGGCCGGACGGGACTCCAGGCGGACCACATGCGGATGGTCCGGCCGCAGTTCGGCGGAGTCCTCGGCGAGCACGATCCGCTCGTTCACGCCGACCGCGCCCAGCAGGCTGGCGAGGAGCGTCGTCTTGCCCGCCCCCGTGCCGCCGCTGATCACATAGGAGATCCGCGCTTCCACGAGGGCCCGCAGGATCCGGTCTCCGCCCGGCGGCACCGTGCCCGCCTCCACCAACTCCGCCAGGGAGAAGGCCCGCGGCCGCACCACGCGCAGGGAGAGGCAGGTCGAGCCGACGGACACCGGGGGCAGTACGGCGTGCATGCGGGTGCCGTCAGGAAGGCGTGCGTCCACCCAGGGCCGTGCGTCGTCCAGCCTCCTGCCGGCCACCGCGGCGAGCCGCTGGGCCAGTCTCCGCACCGCCGCCGCGTCCACGAAGGTGACGCCCGTCAGCTGGAGCCCGCCGCCCCGGTCCACCCATACCCGGTCCGGTGCGGAGACCAGCACATCGGTCACCTCCGGATCCGCGAGCAACGGCTCCAGCACTCCCGTGCCGACGAGTTCGCCGCGCAACTCTGCCGCCGCCCCGAGCACCTCGGCATCACCCAGCAGCCGCCCCTGGGCCCGCAGAGCGGTGGCCACTCCGGCCGGGGTGGGAGCGGCGCCACTGCGTGCCAGCCGCTGGCGTACGGCGTCGAGCAGTTCGTCCGTCATGCCGTCACTCCCCCGGGCGGGCCGGACACGGGGCCGGTGTCACCGGCCGCGGCCGCCTGTTCCCAGAAGGCCGAACAGAACCGGGCCAGCGGCCCGCGGGCACTGCCGCCGGGTGGGGTGCCGTCGTCCTGGGAGGCCAGGAGCCCTGATTCCAGGGGAAGTTCACCAACCAGCGGGAGGCCGATGGCCTGAGCGACCCATCGCCCGTCCAGCCCGGACGCATAGGGCCCCCGGGGCACCACTCGCAGGTCGTCCAGGACCATTCCGGCCGTGGCGGCGACGCGCTTGGCCGCTGCTACCGCACGCAGTTCGCCCGGCACCACGAGGAGCCCGAGATCGAGCTGGGCCAGTGCTTCGGCGACCGACTCGTCGACCCGGCGCGGGAGGTCCACGACCACGACCCCGCCGAGTCGCCGCGCGGCGGCCAGCACCGCACGCATCGCCTGCGGCGGGATCACCACCTCGTCGTCCCGCCCCCAACTCAGCACCCGCAACCCGTGGAGCGCGGGCAGCGAGTCCTCCAGGGCTCCGCCTCCCAGGCGGCCCTTCGACTGTGCGAAATCCGGCCACCGCATGCCTTCGGCACGTTCGCCGCCGAGCAGGACGTCGATGCCGCCCCCCAACGGGTCGGCGTCGATCAGCATCGTCCGCCTTCCGGACCTCGCCGCACTCACGGCAAGGGCGCAGGCCAGCGTCGATGCGCCGGAGCCGCCCCTGCCGCCCATCACACCGACGGTGAAAGCGGGCCGTCCCACACCTTCGGCGGCGTTGGCGATCTGATCGACGAGCCACCCTTCGGAATCGGGCAACCGCAGCACGTACTCGGCCCCGATCTCCACCGCTCGCCGCCACACGTCCGGGTCGTCCTGGTCCCGGCCCACCAGCATCACCCCCTTCCGGCGGCCGGCGCCCCGGCAACGCGCGGCGGCGTCATCTCCCACCAGCACCATCGGGGCCCGCTCCCAGCCGCCCCGGCGCCCGGGCGGCCCGTGATGAACTTCCGGCTCGGCTCCGGCCGCCGCGCACAGCCGCAGCAGGTCGTCGAGCAGTTCCACGTCCTCCGTCACGATCAGCGGGCCCGCGCGCCGCCCCTCGACGACCGCCGCTCCTTCTCCTGCGATGGATCCAGCCACGATCTCCGCCCCCTTCTCACTGCCCCTTCAGTGCGGTTCGCGGTGTTCTCGGAGCGTTCCGAGATGCGCGATTCCGGCACCCGCGGACTTCGCGGGTGGAATCAACGTGCAGCACCTCGGAAAATCATGTGGATCTTGATGAAAAACTGTGGACAACTTCAGGGCTGTGAATAACTTCGTCACCCGAACCAGCGACTTCCGGAGCGCAGCCCTCTGGCTACACACTGTGACGAGACGAGTTGCACGACGCCGGGCTCGCGCAGTCGGGCCGATGTCGGCCAGATGGGAGGCTCAGGTGGTTTCCACCCTCAAAATGCGTCCGGACATGCGACGACCCCCGCCGGGGGGGAGAGCGGGGGTCGTCCCCACGGCCGACTCGGGGGGGGAGGAGTCGGACCGGGTTAGCACGGTCGCGAACGATCCGTGACTTCCATGGTGTACCCGAGGGCCTCCTCAGGCAAACCCACGCGCCGGAGTTTACGCCGAATGGTGGGCCCCTATGCTCAGCGTTGTGGAAAACTGCTTCTCGCCGCGCACAGCAGCCTTCTTTGACCTGGACAAGACGGTCATTGCGAAGTCTTCGACGCTGACCTTCAGCAAGTCCTTCTACCAAGGCGGACTGATCAACCGCCGCGCTGTACTGCGCACTGCGTACGCACAGTTTGTGTTCCTCGCCGGGGGTGCCGATCACGACCAGATGGAGCGGATGCGTGAATATCTCTCCGCCCTCTGCAAGGGGTGGAACGTCCAGCAGGTCAAGGAGATCGTCGCCGAGACCCTGCACGACCTGATCGACCCGATCATCTACGACGAGGCCGCCACCCTCATCGAAGAACACCACACGGCCGGGCGCGATGTGGTCATCGTCTCGACCTCGGGGGCCGAAGTCGTCGAACCCATCGGCGAATTGCTCGGCGCCGACCGCGTCGTCGCCACGCGCATGGTCGTCGGCGACGACGGCTGCTTCACGGGCGAGGTCGAGTACTACGCCTATGGACCCACCAAGGCCGAGGCCGTGAAGGCGCTCGCGGTCTCGGAGGGGTACGACCTTTCGCGCTGCTACGCCTACAGCGACTCCGCGACCGATGTTCCGATGCTGGAGTCGGTCGGCCACCCCCACGCGGTCAACCCCGACCGCGCGCTGCGCCGCGAAGCGACCCTTCGCGAGTGGCCGATTCTCGTCTTCAACCGCCCGGTCCGACTCAAGCAGCGACTGCCCGCCTTCTCGATGCCGCCCCGCCCCGCCCTCGTGGCGGCGGCCGCGGTCGGTGCGGCAGCCGTCACCGCCGGGCTGGTCTGGTACGCCAGTCGCCGGCGCACCGTCGGCGCCGCCCTGCCCGGGTGACACGGGGACGAGGCTCAGCGAAGGTGACGCGGGGTACCGCCCCACCGGAGCGACACCCTGCCCGATTCGCCCTTGATTGATCGGAAAAGTAAAGAAGCGGGGCCAGGGCTTTCCCTTCCTCTGGTCCTGGAGTACAAAGGATTTAACGGCCCGCGAGACCAAGGACATCCGCGAGGATGACCTGTTACGCAGAACGGCCCCACGGACCGAGCACGAAAGCCGAGCACCCACGCGACGTCGACCCGTCGATTACGGGCCAGCCGCACCAGGTGACGGGCAAAGTACCCGACCTGATGGGCGAATTTACGAGGACGCTTGGTAACTGGGCGGACGTGCCAGCGGCGGTACCGCATATCGGTACCGCCGCAACCCTTACTCCCGGCCGTCGATCACCTGATCGCCCGATCACCCTCGCCCCGACCGGGAGTCGACCTCTCCGGTGCCGCAGGGGCCTTCGACGCCAGCCGCACCGGGCCCGTGGGCAACATCCGCCCCAAGCCACACCGGAACCCTCACCGCAGCCGCCCCTGAGGCCGCGTCGAATCCAGGCCGCGTCGAATCCAGGCCGCGTCGAATCCAGGCCACGCCTCCACCGAGGCCGCACAGCCGCCCGGACGGACGCCCGGACTCCCGGACTCCCGGGCGCCGGCCCGGCGACGACGACCCCGGGCAGCGGCGGCGAGGTCTCAGGCGGCGCCGCGCTGAAGGGCCTCGCACACGGCGGTCGACTCGCGCACGCCCAGCTCGACGGAGCGTCCGCAGTGGGTGATCCAGGCGGCCATACCCTCCGGGGTCCCGGCGGTGTAGCCCTCGAACGCGGCGACATAGGCCGCCCGGCCCTGCTCCGCGTGTCCCACCTCGGCCGGGCAGATCGACTTCGGGTCCAGTCCACTGCCGATCAGCACGATGCGCTCGGCGGTCCGGGCCACCAGACCGTTGTGCGAGCCGAACGGGCGCAACGCCAGCAGTTCGCCGTGCACGACGGCGGCGGTGACCAGGGCAGGGGCGCTGCCGCCCGCGATGATCAGCCGCGACAGCCCTTCGAGCCGCCCGGCGACCTCCTCGGCCCCAGGAAGCGGCGCCTCGATCAGCGGCTCGTCCACGGACTCGCCCGCCAGCCGAGGACGCCCCACAGCGTCGTCGGGAGTCGCCCCGCCGGCCGCCACCAGATGCAACCGGGCCAGCACCCGCAGCGGCGACTGCCGCCAGATGGAGAGGAGTTGCCCGGCTTCCGCCGTGAGCCTCAGCGCGGCGCCGACCATGCGCGCCTCGTCCTCACCGCTGAAGTCGGTACGCCGACGCACCTCCTCAAGGTTCCAGTCGGCACCGGCCAGCGCGGCCGAACCACGAGAACCCCGCAGTGCGGCCTCGGCCGTGACCTCATTGCTGCGGCGCCGCATGACGCGATGACCGTAGACCCGGTCGACGGCCTTGCGCACGGAGTCCACGGCGTCGGGAACGCCGGGCAGGGAACCGAGCGCGGCGAGCGGATCTGAGGCAGTCGTACTCATAAGTAGCGAGGCTACGCGCCCACCCCACCCGCACCACCCTCAAGTGGCCTTCTTCACGAACAGTGACAGCAGAACGCGATGGAGCCACTACCCTAGGTGAACATGAAGATCGCTTTCGTCGGGAAGGGCGGCAGCGGAAAGACCACGCTGTCCTCGCTCTTCATCCGCCACCTCGCCGCCAACGAAGCCCACGTCATCGCCGTGGACGCCGATATCAACCAGCACCTGGGGGCCGCTCTCGGCCTGGACGAGGCAGAGGCCGCCGCGCTGCCCGCCATGGGCGCGCACCTCCCCCTCATCAAGGACTATCTGCGGGGCACCAATCCCCGTATCGCTTCCGCCGAGACGATGATCAAGACGACTCCGCCCGGCGAGGGCTCCCGGCTGCTGCGGGTCGGCGAGGACAACCCGATCTTCGCGGCCTGCGCGCGCACGGTACGGCTCGACGACGGGGACGTCCGGCTGATGGCGACGGGGCCCTTCACGGAGTCCGATCTCGGAGTGGCCTGCTACCACTCCAAGGTCGGGGCCGTGGAGCTCTGCCTCAACCACCTGGTCGACGGTCCCGACGAGTACGTCGTGGTCGACATGACGGCGGGCTCGGACTCGTTCGCCTCGGGTATGTTCACGCGCTTCGACATGACGTTCCTGGTCGCGGAGCCGACCCGCAAGGGGGTGTCGGTCTACCGGCAGTACAAGGAGTACGCACGCGACTACGGCGTCGCCCTGAAGGTCGTGGGCAACAAGGTGCAGGGCCCGGACGACCTGGAGTTCCTGCGTGCGGAGGTCGGCGACGACCTGCTGATCGGAATCGGCCACTCCGACTGGGTGCGGGCGATGGAGAAGGGCCGGCCGTCCAGGTTCGAGCTGCTGGAGGCCGACAACCGGATGGCCCTGCAGACGCTGCAGGACACCGCCGAGGACTCGTACGGGTCGCGTGACTGGGAGCGCTACACGCGGCAGATGGTGCACTTCCACCTGAAGAACGCCGAGAGCTGGGGCAACGAGAAGACCGGCGCCGACCTGGCCGCACAGGTCGACCCCGCCTTCGTCCTCGACGAACGGCACGCGGGAGCGGGCGTGACCGCACCCGCCTGACTCACACGTACCCCCCTCGCCGGCCTCCTTTCGGGCCGACGAGGGGGTGAACGATGCGGCGCGCGCGGCCGGACGCCGTTTCGGGCGGCGTTCCCTCGGTGCGTCAGCCAGTCGCTCCGGCGGGCTCCGAACCCGTGTCACCCTGACCCGAGGCATTGCCCGGGGCGGCCTGATCCGGGGCCTGCCCCGGGGCCTGACCCGGAACCTCTCCGGCATCCCCGCCCGGGGCTTGGCCCTCGCCCTGGTCCTTGCGCTGGTCCTGGTCCCCGCCCTGGTCCTTACCCTTGTCCTTACCTTCGCCCTTGCCCTGGCCCGCGGGCTGCGCGGCGGCCTGCTGGGTGCCGAGGTAGGACGACCAGCCCGTCTTGGGCGCCTCGCCGACGCCGAGCGTGGTGAGCTTGGCCAGCGCCTTCGGGTCCTGCGCGTCCAGCCAGTCGGCGAGCTGCCGGAAGGACACGCAGCGCACGCCCTCCTTGGTGCACACCTGCGCGATGGTCTCCTCGATGGCGCGCATGTAGGTGCCGCCGTTCCAGGACTCGAAGTGGTTGCCGATGATCAGGGGCGCCCGGTTGCCGTTGTACGAGCGGTCGAAGGCCTGGAGCAGCCCGTCCCGCATCTGGTCGCCCCAGTACTCGTGCTGGGAGGGGTCTCCCTGTGTGGCCGTGCCGGACTGGTTGACCATGAAGTTGTAGTCCATCGAGAGGGTCTCGAAGGCACGGCCCGGCATCGGGACGAGCTGGAGCGGAATGTCCCAGACCCCGTCCTTCTTCTTGGGCCAGACCTGGTTGCCGACGCCGCTGGAGTCGTAGCGGAAGCCCATGGTCCGGGCGGCGGCGACCATGTTCTTCTGGCCTTCGAGGCAGGGGGTGCGGGCGCCGACCAGTTCCTTGTCGTAGTCGAAGGGCAGCGGGTCCTCGCCCTTCAGCTCCGGAGTGTTGGTCTTCCAGCTCTTGACGAAAGCTTTCGCCTGGCTGATCTCGCTCTTCCACTCCTCGACCGACCAGGTCCCGACACCGCCGTCCGCGCCGCAGAAGTGGCCGTTGAAGTGGGTGCCGATCTCGTTGCCTTCCAGCCACGCGGCCCGCACCTCGTCGAGGGTGTCGCGGATGCCCTCGGTGTCGTTGAAGCCGATGTCGGAACGGCCCGGCGCGTGCTGGGGCGGGTTGTAGAGGTCCTTCTTCTCCTCCGGCAGCAGGTACACGCCACTGAGGAAGTACGTCATCTTGGCGTTGTACTTTTTGGCCACGCCGCGGAAGTGCGAGAAGAGCCTCTGACTGTCCTCTCCGGCGCCGTCCCAGGAGAACACCACGAACTGGGGAGGCTTCTCGCCGGGCGCCAGGCGTTCGACGGCCGGCATCTTCGGCTGGACCCCGGTGAAGGCGGTGGACCCGTCCCCGATGAGCTTGACCGCGTTCTTCGGGGCAGCGGCCGGAGGGTTCTCCTTGGCGCCGTGGGCGCCCTTCTCCGCGTCGGCTCCGGCTCCCCCGGACGCGGACCCTCCGGACCCGGCTCCGGAACAGCCCGCGAGAACGGCGACCAGGGCCGTGGACATGACGCCCAAGGCGATCCTCTTCGTGGCGGCCATCATCCGCCCACCCTCTTCCTTGCAGGTTATTTGCGTTGAAGTGCCGACACGGCGCGGCCAAATTCGCACGCGGTTCCGCATAGCAAGGGCGACATACCGAATGAAAAGCTGCTTATTCACTGACAAGAGTTACCAACTAGCCCGAACGCCTCCGGCCTGAACCGGACGGGCTCCGGACCCGTGCAACCAGGCGCCCCCGTTCCGCATCACCCCGACCCCCGGACGCGTTCCGGCACCCGACACACCCCGACTCGTCTCGACGCACCCGACCGGCACGGAACCGCCGTGCGCCACGCGTCGTACGGCGGCCCTCGACCGCGGAGCGGGAACATGGCTCCATACACGAAAACACAGGTCTAAACCAATTCCCGGCAGGCCCTTGTCACCTGGCCCCGCGCCTGATGAGCTATGCCCCGGGACACAACGGACACCCTGGGACTGGGAGAAGTCGTGAGCAACGAGAGCCTGGCCAACCTGCTTCGGGAAGAGCGGAAATTCGCTCCGCCTGCCGAGCTGGCCGCCAACGCCAACGTCACAGCAGAGGCGTACGAGCAGGCCGAGGCGGACCGGCTGGGCTTCTGGGCCGAGCAGGCCCGCCGCCTGACGTGGGCCACCGAGCCGACCGAGACCCTCGACTGGAGCAACCCGCCCTTCGCGAAGTGGTTCGCGGACGGCAAGCTGAACGTCGCGTACAACTGCGTGGACCGCCACGTCGAGGCGGGCAACGGCGACCGGGTCGCCATCCACTTCGAGGGCGAGCCGGGCGACAGCCGGGCCATCACGTACGCGGAGCTGAAGGACGAGGTCTCCCGCGCCGCCAACGCGCTGACCGAGCTGGGCGTCGGCAAGGGCGACCGGGTCGCCGTCTACCTGCCGATGATCCCCGAGGCCGCGATCGCGATGCTGGCCTGCGCCCGTATCGGCGCCGCGCACTCCGTGGTCTTCGGCGGCTTCTCGGCCGACGCCATCGCCGCCCGCATCAAGGACGCGGACGCCAAGGTCGTCATCACCGCCGACGGCGGCTACCGCCGCGGCAAGCCGTCCGCGCTCAAGCCCGCCGTCGACGACGCCGTCTCGCGGTTCGAGAACGTCGAGCACGTCCTCGTGGTCCGCCGCACCGGCGAGGACACCGCGTGGACCGAGGGCCGCGACGTCTGGTGGCACGAGATCACCGCCCGGCAGTCCGCCGAGCACACCCCCGAGGCCTTCGAGGCGGAGCAGCCGCTCTTCATCCTCTACACCTCGGGCACCACGGGTAAGCCGAAGGGCATCCTGCACACCTCCGGCGGCTACCTCACGCAGGCGTCGTACACGCACAACGCGGTCTTCGACCTCAAGCCGGAGTCCGACGTCTACTGGTGCACCGCCGACATCGGCTGGGTGACCGGACACTCGTACATCGTCTACGGGCCGCTGGCCAACGGCGCGACGCAGGTGATGTACGAGGGCACCCCGGACACCCCGCACCAGGGCCGGTTCTGGGAGATCGTGCAGAAGTACGGCGTCACGATCCTCTACACCGCCCCCACGGCGATCCGCACGTTCATGAAGTGGGGCGACGACATCCCCGCGAAGTTCGACCTGAGCAGCCTCCGCGTCCTCGGTTCGGTCGGTGAGCCGATCAACCCCGAGGCGTGGATGTGGTACCGGAAGAACATCGGCGCCGACAAGTGCCCCATCGTGGACACCTGGTGGCAGACCGAGACCGGCGCGATGATGATCTCGCCGCTGCCCGGTGTGACGGAGACCAAGCCGGGAAGCGCCCAGCGCGCGCTGCCGGGCATCGCCGCCACCGTCGTGGACGACGACGCCAACGAGGTGCCGGACGGCGGGGGCGGCTACCTCGTCCTCACCGAGCCGTGGCCCTCCATGCTCCGCACCATCTGGGGCGACGACCAGCGGTTCATCGACACCTACTGGTCGCGTTTCGAGGGCAAGTACTTCGCGGGCGACGGTGCGAAGAAGGACGAGGACGGCGACATCTGGCTGCTCGGCCGGGTCGACGACGTCATGCTCGTCTCCGGGCACAACATCTCCACCACCGAGGTCGAGTCCGCGCTCGTCTCCCACCCGGCGGTCGCCGAGGCCGCCGTGGTCGGCGCCGCGGACGAGACGACCGGCCAGGCCATCGTGGCGTTCGTGATCCTGCGCGGCACCGCCACCGCCTCCGACGAGCTCGTCGCCGACCTGCGCAACCACGTCGGGGCGACCCTCGGCCCGATCGCCAAGCCCAAGCGGGTGCTGCCGGTCGCCGAACTGCCGAAGACCCGCTCCGGCAAGATCATGCGGCGACTCCTCCGCGACGTCGCGGAGAACCGCGAACTGGGCGATGTCACCACGCTGACGGACTCCTCCGTGATGGACCTGATCACCACGCAGCTGCCGTCCTCCTCGTCCGAGGACTGACACCGCGGAACGACGGAACAGACGCGGAAGCACAGAACAGACACGGCAGTACGGCTCCGATGGGCATCCGGCAACGCGCCGGATGCCCATCGGGCATTTAGCCTGAAGATCACCTATTCGGTCCCGCTCTTTACGCCCCCGGTACAGTGGACGCTTCACCCACAACTGCAGAGAACATCTCCACAGGGGCGCCGGGAAGTCTGGTCGGCATGTCCATCAGTCATGCCCTCATGCCGCCCTGACCTGGAGGTCCTCTCGTGGCACCGCCCAACCCGCCCACCCCCGCACCCCCGGCGCCGCCCCGGCGCCCGCTGCTCGGCAGGCTCTCGCTGCCCGAGCGGAACTACGTGGCGGAGGCGCTGCGCACCGAGACGGTCGGCGGTGTGCTGCTGCTGGTGGCGGCGGTGGCCGCACTCGTCTGGGCGAACACCTTCGGCGGCTCGTACGAAGAGGTCAGCGGCTTCCACTTCGGTCCCGGCAGCCTCGGCCTGGACCTCTCCGTCGCGCACTGGGCGGCGGACGGACTGCTCGCCGTCTTCTTCTTCGTCGCCGGCGTCGAGCTCAAGCGCGAACTGGTCGCGGGCGAACTCCGCGATCCGAAGGCCGCGGCCCTCCCGGTGGTGGCGGCACTGTGCGGCATGGCCGTGCCCGCCCTCGTCTACTTCCTCACCACGGCCATCGGCGGCGGCTCGACCGACGGCTGGGCGGTCCCGACCGCCACCGACATCGCCTTCGCCCTCGCCGTCCTCGCGGTGATCGGCACCTCGCTGCCGTCCGCGCTGCGGGCCTTCCTGCTCACCCTGGCCGTCGTCGACGACCTCTTCGCGATCCTGATCATCGCGGTGTTCTTCACCTCGGACCTGAACTTCGTGGCGCTCGGCGGGGCCGTCCTCGGCCTGGTCGTCTTCCACTTCCTCCTCCGCTTCGACGTCCGGGGCTGGTACGTCTACGTTCCGCTCGCCCTGGTCATCTGGGGCCTGATGTACAACAGCGGCATCCACGCCACCATCGCCGGTGTCGCGATGGGCCTGATGCTGCGCTGCACCCGCCGCGAGGGCGAGAAGCACTCCCCCGGCGAGCACATCGAGCACCTGGTCCGCCCGCTGTCCGCCGGGATCGCCGTCCCGCTGTTCGCCCTGTTCTCGGCCGGGGTCGTGCTGAACGGCGAGGCGCTGGCGGGCGTCTTCACCCGGCCCGAGACGCTCGGCGTCGTCCTCGGTCTCGTCGTCGGCAAGACCGTCGGCATCTTCGGCGGCACCTACCTCGCAGCCCGCTTCACCAAGGCGGAGCTGAACAAGGACCTGGCCTGGGCCGACGTCTTCGCGGTCGCCTCGCTCGCCGGCATCGGGTTCACCGTCTCGCTGCTCATCGGCGAGCTCGCCTTCGAGGGCGACCAGGAGATGGTCAACGAGATCAAGGCCGCCGTCCTGCTCGGCTCCCTGATCGCCGCCCTGCTCGCCTGCGTACTGCTCAAGGTCCGGGTACGCAGGTACAAGGAGCTGTACGAGGCAGAGGAGCTGGACGAGGACGAATCCGGGGTACCCGACGTCTACGAGCAGGATGATCCGGAATATCACCTGCGGATGGCCGCCATCCACGAGCGGAAGGCGGCCGAACACCGCCGTCTCGCCGAAGAGCGGGCGGGGGCAGCGCGCAACAAGCCGAACAGTCCGGCATGATCGGACATCGGATGTGTCGAAGACGGAGAGGGAGTCAGGGATGAGCGACCCCGGCAACTACGCGGGCAGTGCGGACCGCAGCATCGGGCAGCTGGTCGCCTCGGCGACGGCGGAGATGTCCGCGCTGGTGCACGACGAGATCGCCCTGGCCAAGGCGGAGGTGCGGCAGGACGTCAAGCGCGGGGCGATCGGCAGCGCGGCGTTCATCGCCGCGGGCGTGCTGCTGCTCTTCACGATGCCGATGCTGAGCTTCGCGGCCGCGTACGGGATCCACAACCTGGGCCTGGGCCTGGCGTGGTCCTTCCTGATCGTGGCGGGCGCCTTCATCGTCCTGGCCGCCCTGATCGGATTCATCGGTCTGCGGAAGTTCAAGAAGATCAAGCCGCCGGAGAAGTCCATCGCCTCCGCCAAGCAGACCGCCGCCGTCCTGCAGAAGGCCAAGCCGCACCCGCGCCCCTCGATCGAGGCCGCCGCGATCATCGAGCGCTCCGCCGTCTCCGGCAGTTCGCTGGTGAAGAAGAGCGTCGAGAGCGGCTCCGGTCAGGACAGGGCCGGGTCTGTGGCACGCTCGTCCGCATGACCGTTCCCGATTCCAGCGCATTCGGTCCGACGGGTCCCGCGGACCCGGAGGGTCCGGCTGCCCCGTCCGACCCGGCCACGGGCCCCTCGGGCCGGGGTGCGGCCGGAGGGCCCGTGCGCCTCGACGGCCCCTGGGCCCACCGCGACGTGGCGGCCAACGGGGCGCGGTTCCACATCGCGGAGATGGGCGAGGGGCCGCTGGTGCTCCTGCTGCACGGCTTCCCGCAGTTCTGGTGGACCTGGCGCCACCAGCTGCCGGCGCTCGCCGACGCGGGCTTCCGGGCGGTCGCGATGGACCTGCGCGGGGTGGGCGGCAGCGACCGTACGCCGCGCGGTTACGACCCCGCCAACCTGGCCCTCGACGTCACCGGGGTGATCCGCTCCCTCGGTGAGCCCGACGCGGCCCTGGTCGGCCACGACCTCGGCGGCTATCTCGCCTGGACGGCCGCCGTGATGCGGCCCAAGCTGGTCCGCCGGCTCGTCGTCTCCTCGATGCCGCACCCGCGCCGCTGGCGCTCGTCGATGCTGTCCGACTTCGCGCAGTCGCGGGCCGGTTCGTACGTCTGGGGCTTCCAGCGGCCGTGGCTGCCGGAGCGTCAGCTCCTCGCGGACGACGCCGCCCTGGTCGGGAGCCTCGTCCAGGACTGGGCGGGCCCCCGCACCCCGGAGTTCCCGGACGAGGAGGCCCTGGACGTCTACCGGCGGGCCATGAGCATCCCCTCCACCGCCCACTGCTCGATCGAGCCGTACCGCTGGATGGTGCGGTCGATGGCGCGTCCGGACGGTATCCAGTTCAACCGGCGGATGAAGCGTCCGGTCCGGGTGCCGACGCTGCACCTGCACGGGTCGCTCGATCCGGCGGTCCGCACCCGTAGTTCGGCCGGGTCCGGCCAGTACGTCGAGGCACCCTACCGGTGGCGACTTTTCGACGGTGTCGGTCACTTCCCCCACGAGGAGGACCCGATCGGCTTCTCCACCGAACTCATCAACTGGCTCAAGGACCCCGAGCCCGACCGGTAGCCGCCCGCCCGCCACGGGCACGCGTGTCCGACGAACAGCCAATTGCCCGCCGCATAGGCCGATTGGCTGACTCGCGCACGATTACCGACCTTGGGTCACGGGCAGACGTCGGGGTATGGGCTGGACGCACGACTTCACTGACGAAGCACGCAACCGCCGCTCCACCGTCTCAGCCGGTGTGAGCACTCATGAGGGGGGCGGCCCTCGCGGCCGGGTGCACCACGTGCATGACCTTCACCGTTCCCGTCTCGGGATTTCCCGCATCCTCCGCCGTCGGGCCCGCTGGGTCTCGGCACGGCTCCGCCATCCCCGTAACTGACCCTCACCGGCTCGGCCGGGACGGGCCCTCGGACGCCCTCTAGAGGGCGCAGCCCTGGCTGTCGACCTGCTGGTCGGCCTCGCGGCCGATCTCGATGTCCTCGCGGATCTCGTCGGCGGTCAGCGCGTAGCCGGTGTCCGGGTCGTCGAGCGACTTGGCGAACACCACTCCGTACACCTTCCCGTCCGGAGTGAGCAGCGGGCCGCCCGAGTTGCCCTGGCGCACCGTCGCGTAGAGCGAGTACACATCGCGTCGCACCGTGCCCCGGTGGTAGATGTCCGGGCCGTCGGCGTCGATGCGGGCGCGGACGCGTGCCGAGCGCACGTCGTACGCGCCGTTCTCGGGGAAGCCGGCGACGATCGCGCTGTCGCCGGTCTCCGCGTCGTCGTCCGGGCCGGTGAACTGCAGCGGCCTGGCCCGGAGATCGGGGACGTCCAGGACCGCGATGTCGCGCTGCCAGTCGTAGAGGACGACCTTCGCGTCGTACAGCCGGCCCTCACCGCCGATCTGCACGGTGGGCTCCTCCACGCCGCCGACCACGTGGGCGTTGGTCATCACCCGGCGCTCGGAGAAGACGAACCCGGTGCCTTCGAGGACCTTGCCGCAGCTCGGGGCCGTGCCCACGACCTTGACGATCGACTTCTTGGCACGGGCGGCCACCGGGCTGCCGACGAGGGCCGGGTCCGGGGCCTTGACCTCGGTGATCGGCTCGTTGGCGAACGGGCTGAAGACCTGCGGGAAGCCGTTCTGCGCGAGGACGGACGAGAAGTCCTGGAACCAGCTGGGCGCCTGCTCCGGCATCACCCGGTCGACCCCGAGCAGGACCGATGAGCTGCGGACCTCCTTGCCGAGGGTCGGCAGCGAGGTGCCCGCCAGCAGCAGGCCGATCATCCAGGCCACCAGCAGCATGGCCACCACGTTGACCAGGGCGCCGCCGGTGGCGTCCAGGGCGCGCGCGGGCGACCACGTGATGTACCGGCGGAGTCTGTTGCCCAGGTGGGTGGTGAAGGCCTGGCCGATCGAGGCGCAGACGATCACGATGACGACCGCGCCGATGGCGACGGCGGTGGAGACCTCGGCGTCCTCCGTCACCCGGTCCCAGATGACCGGCAGCAGGTAGACGGCGACGAGACCGCCCCCGAGGAAGCCGATCACCGACAGGATGCCGACGACGAAACCCTGGCGATAACCGATGACCGCGAACCACACGGCAGCCAGCAGCAGCAGGATGTCCAGCACGTTCACCGTCTATAGCCTCGCAGTTTCGTCACCTGGCCCGTCGGTGGTGACGGGGTCCGGGCCGGGCCCGGAACAGCGCAGCAGGACAGCCAGCGTGTCATGCGCGCCAGTCGAGCGGCACCTGCCTGGCCCTGTCCCAGGGGCGTTCCCATCCCGCGTAGTGCACGATCCGGTCGATCACTCCGGCCGTGAAACCCCAGACCAGGGCTGATTCGACCAGAAATGCCGGGCCGCTGTGGCCGCTCGGGTGGATGGCCGTGGCCCGGTTCGCGGGGTCCGTGAGATCCGCCACGGGGACCGTGAAGACCCGGGCCGTCTCGGCCGGATCGACCACCCCGACCGGGCTGGGCGCGCGCCACCAGCCCAGCACGGGCGTCACGACGAAGCTGCTGACCGGGATGTAGAGCCGGGGCAGCACGCCGAAGAGCTGTACGCCCCGGGGGTCGAGCCCGGTCTCCTCCTCGGCCTCGCGCAGCGCCGCCCGCAGGGGCCCGGTGGTGGCCTGGTCGCCGTCCTCGGGATCGAGTGCGCCGCCGGGGAAGGACGGCTGCCCGGCGTGGGAGCGCAGGGTCCCGGACCGCTCCATCAGCAGCAGCTCGGGCCCGCGCTCCCCCTCGCCGAACAGGACCAGGACGGCGGACTGCCGGCCCGCCCCGCTCTCGGGCGGCAGGAAGCGGCTGAGCTGCTGCGGCCGGACGCTCCGCGCGGCGCGGGCGACGGGGTCGAGCCATGCGGGGAGGCCGTCGGTGGTGACCGGGACGCCGGCGTCGACGGCCCCGCCTCCCGGTCCCGGCGCTCCGTAGCTTCCGGGGCTTCCGGGGCTTCCGGGCTCCAGGCTCTCGGCGAAGCCGTTCCCGGCCTGCGCGTGCGCTTGTGAGCGCGCCGGTGTGTGCGCCTGTGTCATGTCGTGTGTCTGCGCGTGCGTCATGGGCACCCCCGTTGATTCACAACGCCTGTCATCGGCCATTTCGTTCCGAGCCGTTCCGTCCTGAGGAGTGAAGCTGGAGGCGAGGGCGTGACGCTCACTCCGCCCCGAGCGCGGGCGCGGGCTTTCCCGGGTAGTCGGCGGGCGGGCTGAGCCGCTGGCCCGGGTAGCCGCCCATCTCGTACTTCAGGAGCTTCCTGGCCTTCTCCGGGTCGGTCTCGCCCTCCCCGTACGAAGGACAGAGCGGGGCGATGGGGCAGGCTCCGCAGGCGGGCTTGCGGGCGTGGCAGATCCGGCGGCCGTGGAACACCACCCGGTGCGACAGCATCGTCCACTCGCTCTTGGGGAAGATCCCGGCGACGACCGCCTCGACCTTCACCGGGTCCTCCTCGTCGGTCCACTTCCAGCGCCGCACGAGGCGCCCGAAGTGCGTGTCGACGG
The DNA here is from genome assembly GCF_041435495.1 of Streptomyces sp. NBC_01116. Lineage (NCBI taxonomy): Bacteria > Bacillati > Actinomycetota > Actinomycetes > Kitasatosporales > Streptomycetaceae > Streptomyces > Streptomyces sp. NBC_01116. Next base: position 4,672,371 of record NZ_CP108644.1, on the reverse strand, counting down.
TGATGCCGGGGACGCCGAAGGCGTTGCCCAGGACCACGTTGGCGGTCTTGCGGCCGACGCCGGGCAGCTTCACCAGGTCCTCCAGGCGCCCCGGGACCTCGCCGCCGAACTCGTCCCGGAGGGCGGCCGAGAGGCCGAGCAGCGACTTGGTCTTCGCCCGGAAGAACCCGGTCGGCCGGATGATCTCCTCCATCTCCTCCGGCACGGCCGCCGCCATGTCCTCGGGTGTGGGATAGGCGGCGAAGAGCGCGGGGGTGGTCTGGTTGACCCTCAGGTCCGTGGTCTGGGCGGAGAGGACCGTGGCCACGAGGAGCTCGAACGGGTTACGGAAGTCCAGCTCGGGATGGGCGTACGGATAGACCTCGGCGAGCTCGCGGTTGATCCGGCGCGCCCGGCGGACCATCGCGAGGTGCGACTCCGCCTTGGGCGCCTTGGCCACCTTGGCGGGCTTCGCAGATTTGGCGGTTTTGGTGTTTTTGGCGGTTTTGCCGGATTTCGCGGGCGTTGACGATGACACTGCGGACCTCCTGGCCGACTCCCGGAGCGGTTTCCCCGGCTCTCCGGGGGAGCCGTACGCCCCTCCGGGGGAGCCATTCGCGGCATTCTCCGGGCGCGGCCGGGGCTGTTCGCCCACAGCGGAATCGCCGCCCTTCAGCACCCCGTCAGCCCGCTCGACCTGCGCTCTCCCCGGCGTTCTGGACACCCCGCCAGCCTAGAGCCAGGCACCGACAACCACCGCCGTCACGGCGCATCCGCCCCCGATCGGCCCCCTGCCGTAGGGTCCGGCACGCCCGTGCGTCAAACTGGTTTGTGATTGATCGCACTGTTTTACCGTCCGGCATGATGGGGACCACGGTTCCCTGAACAGGCCGACAAGGAGAGAACTCGTGGACGACGTTCTGCGGCGCGCCCCGCTTTTCGCGGCGCTCGATGATGAGCAGGCCGCGGAGCTCCGCGCCTCGATGAGTGAGGTGACCCTCGCGCGCGGAGACGCGCTGTTCCACGAGGGCGACCAGGGTGACCGCCTGTACGTGGTCACCGAGGGCAAGGTGAAGCTCCACCGCACCTCGCCCGACGGGCGCGAGAACATGCTGGCCGTGCTCGGCCCCGGCGAGCTGATCGGGGAGCTGTCGCTCTTCGACCCGGGCCCGCGTACGGCGACCGCCTCCGCGCTGACCGAGGTCAAGCTCCTCGGCCTCGGCCACGGCGACCTCCAGCCCTGGCTGAACGCCCGGCCCGAGGTGGCCACCGCGCTGCTGCGCGCGGTCGCCCGGCGGCTGCGCAAGACCAACGACCAGATGTCCGACCTGGTCTTCTCCGACGTCCCGGGCCGTGTCGCCCGCGCCCTCCTGGACCTGTCACGCCGCTTCGGCGTCCAGTCCGAGGAAGGCATCCACGTCGTGCACGACCTCACCCAGGAGGAGCTGGCCCAGCTGGTCGGCGCCTCCCGCGAGACGGTCAACAAGGCGCTCGCGGACTTCGCGGGACGCGGCTGGCTGCGCCTGGAGGCCCGCGCGGTCATCCTGCTGGACGTGGAGCGGCTGGCGAAGCGTTCGCGCTGACCCCGGATCCCGTACGCGAAGGGCCCCGCCGACCTGGGCACGTAGCGGAGCACGCACTCCGTCACGTCCGTCGGCGGGGCCCTTCGCCGCGCGCGGACCCCGTCAGCTCTGGATCAGCCCGTGCTCGGTCAGGTACTCCAGCTGCGCCCGCACCGACAGCTCGGCGGCCGGCCACAGGGAGCGGTCCACGTCGGCGTACACCGTCGCCACCACCTCCGACGGCGTACGGTGCCCGGCCTCCACCGCCGTCTCCACCTGGGCGAGGCGGTGCGCGCGGTGGGCCAGGTAGAACTCCACCGCCCCCTGCGCGTCCTCCAGCACCGGGCCGTGGCCCGGCAGCACCGTGTGGACGCCGTCGTCGACCGTCAGCGACCGCAGCCGCCTGAGCGAGTCCAGGTAGTCGCCGAGCCGCCCGTCCGGGTGCGCGACCACCGTCGTACCGCGGCCGAGGATCGTGTCGCCCGTCAGCACCGCCCGGTCGGCGGGCAGATGGAACGAGAGCGAGTCCGCGGTGTGCCCGGGCGTCGGCACGACCCGCAGCTCCAGGCCGCCGGTGGTGATCACGTCGCCCGCCCCGAGGCCCTCGTCGCCCAGCCGCAGCGCCGCGTCCAGGGCCCGCACCTTCGTCCCCGTCAACTCCGCGAACCGGCCCGCGCCCTCCGCGTGGTCGGGGTGGCCGTGGGTGAGCAGCGTGAGTCCCACGCGCCGCCCGGACCGCTCCACCGCCTCGATCACGGCCCGCAGGTGGACGTCGTCGAGCGGCCCGGGATCGATGACGACCGCGAGATCGGAGCCGGGCTCGGCCACGATCCAGGTGTTCGTCCCGTCGAGCGTCATCGCGGACGGATTGGGCGCGAGGATGTTGACCGTACGGGCGGTCGCGGGGCCGGAGGCCACGGTTCCGCGCGGCTGTCCGGGCAGGGCCGCTGCGTCGCTCACGCTCGACCGCCTCCCGGGCCCGTCGCGGGCACGTGCTTGGTGAACTCGTCGTGCCCCGGCCAGCTCAGCACCAGCTCACCGCCCTCCAGACGGGCCTGCGCGAGGACCGGGGCCATGTCCTGCCCGTCGGCCGCCCCGAGCGCCTCGGCGGCCGTCCTGTACGGCGCGAGGGCCCGCAGCGTGGTCACGGTGGGCGGCATCATCAGCAGCTCGCCCCGGTCGTAGCGGCGGGCCGCCTCGGCGGGGGCGATCCACACCGTGCGGTCGGCCTCCGTGGAGACGTCCCGGGTGCGCTGGCCCTCGGGGAGCGCGGCGACGAAGAACCAGGTGTCGTACCGGCGCGGTTCGAACTCCGGCGTGATCCAGCGCGCCCAGGCGCCCAGCAGGTCCGAGCGCAGCACCAGGCCGCGCCGGTCCAGGAACTCCGCGAAGGACAGCTCCCGGGCGACCAGCGCCTCCCGGTCGGCCTCCCAGTGGTCCCCGGTCGTGTCGCCGACCACGGCCCGGGCGGTCGGCCCGGCGAGGAGAACGCCCGCCTCCTCGAACATCTCGCGCACCGCCGCGCAGACGATGGCCTGCGCCTCGGTGACCGTCGCCACGCCGAGCCGGGCGGCCCAGTGCTCCAACGGGGGTCCGGCCCACCCGATCAGCCGGTCGTCGTCGCGCGGATCCACACCGCCACCCGGATAGGCGTACGCGCCTCCGGCGAACGCCATGGAGGTCCGGCGGCGAAGCATGTGCACGACAGGGCCATCGGGCGCGCCGCCCGTCCGACCCGGATCGCCGCCCGTCCCGCTCCGATCGCCGCCCGTCGCGCCCGCCTCGGGCCCGCCGGGATCGCGGAGCAGCATCACGGTGGCGGCCCGCCGGGGTGCCACGGCCGTCAGCTCACCGGCGGCGAGGGCCCTGATCCGGTCGGGCCATTCCGGGGGGTACCACTGACCTTGGGACATGGCCGGAGGCTATCCGGAACCGCGCCGATGTTCGAGAGGTCCCTGATCGTCGCGATGACCCGACACGCCCCGTACGCGCCACGCCATGCCCCGTACACGCTCGTCATGCGCCGTACATGCCCGTCAATGCCCCGCACATGCCCGCCATGCCCCGTACATGCCCGCCCGCCATGCCCCGGACCCGAACGATCCCCGGACCCGAACGGTCCCGGTACGCGAACGATCCCGCCCGGTCGCGGGGACCGGACGGGATCGGAAGGCGGAGCGGGAGAGGGATGCTCAGGCGTCGTCGAGCTCCACCTGGACCTCGACCTCGACCGGTGCGTCCAGCGGCAGCACCGCGACGCCCACGGCGCTGCGGGCGTGCACGCCCCTGTCGCCGAGGACCGCGCCCAGCAGCTCGCTGGCGCCGTTGATCACGGCGGGCTGGCCGGTGAAGTCGGAGGCCGAGGCGACGAAGCCCACGACCTTCACGACGCGCTTGATCCGGTCCAGGTCGCCGGCGACCGACTTCACGGCGGCCAGGGCGTTGAGCGCGCAGGTCTTCGCGAGCTCCTTCGCCTCGTCCGGCGTGACCTCGGCGCCGACCTTGCCGGTGACGGCGAGCTTGCCGTCCACCATCGGCAGCTGGCCGGAGGTGTACACGTACACCCCGGACCGCACGGCCGGCTGGTACGAGGCCAGCGGCGGCACGACGGCGGGGAGGGTCAGGCCGAGCTCGGCGAGCCGCGCCTCGACGGCGCCCGCCACTACGACTTCTCCCGCTTCAGGTAGGCCACGAGCTGCTCGGGGTTGTTCGGGCCGGGAACGACCTGGACCAGCTCCCAGCCGTCCTCGCCCCAGGTGTCCAGAATCTGCTTGGTCGCGTGCACGAGAAGCGGCACGGTCGCGTATTCCCACTTGGTCATGGGCCCGACTGTAACGCCTGGCACGTACGGTCCCGTGCGTAGGCCGGGGCCGGACTGGTTAGGCTCGAATACGTGAGCAGGTTCCAGGTCGTCAGCGGCAAGGGCGGCACCGGTAAGACCACGGTCGCCGCCGCCCTCGCGCTCGCCCTCGCGACCGAGGGCAGGCGCACTCTTCTCGTCGAGGTCGAGGGCAGGCAGGGCATCGCCCAGCTCTTCGGTTCCGACGCGCTCCCCTACGAGGAGCGCAAGATCGCCGTCGCGCCGGGCGGCGGCGAGGTGTACGCGCTGGCGATCGACGCCGAACGCGCGCTCCTCGACTACCTCCAGATGTTCTACAAGCTCGGCAGCGCGGGCCGGGCGCTGAAGAAGCTCGGCGCGATCGACTTCGCCACCACCATCGCGCCCGGCGTCCGGGACGTCCTGCTGACCGGCAAGGCGTGCGAAGCCGTACGCCGCAAGGACAAGCAGGGCCGGTTCGTCTACGACCACGTGATCATGGACGCCCCGCCGACCGGCCGGATCACCCGCTTCCTGAACGTCAACGACGAGGTCGCCGGGCTGGCCAGGATCGGCCCCATACACAACCAGGCCCAGGCCGTGATGCGGGTCCTGAAGTCCCCGCAGACCGCGGTCCATCTGGTGACCCTCCTGGAGGAGATGCCGGTCCAGGAGACCGCGGACGGCATCGCCGAGCTGCGCGCCGCCGAACTGCCCGTGGGCAGCGTGTTCGTGAACATGGTCCGCCCGCATCTGCTCGACGAGGACGCCCTGCGCACCGCCGCGGGCGGCCGCCGCAAGGAGATCGCCAAGGCGCTGACCCGGGCCGGAGTGACCGGCTCCACCGCGCTCGTGCGGCCCCTGGTCGAGCAGGCGGCCGAGCACGCCGAGCGGGTCGGCCTGGAGCGGGAGCAGCGCGCGGTGCTGGCCGGTCTCGGGCTGCCGACGGCGGAGCTGCCGCTGATCGGCGACGGGGTGGACCTCACCGCGCTGCACGACCTGGCCACGGAGCTCCGTAAGCAGGGCGCGGGGGAAGAGGGAGACGCATGACGGCGGACACGGCGGACACGGCGGACACGGCCGGTGGGGACCCGTCCGTGGCGGGGCTGGACACGGACGCGCTGCTGGACGACCCGGGCATCCGGATCGTCGTGTGCTGCGGCTCCGGCGGGGTCGGCAAGACCACGACCGCCGCCGCCCTCGGCGTACGGGCCGCCGAGCGCGGCCGGAAGGTCGTCGTCCTCACCATCGACCCGGCCCGCCGGCTCGCCCAGTCCATGGGCATCGACCGGCTGGACAACGTGCCGAGGCGGGTCGACGGCATCGACGGCGAGGGCGAGCTGCACGCCATGATGCTGGACATGAAGCGGACCTTCGACGAGACCGTCGAGGCGCACGCGGACGCCGAACGTGCCCGGGCGATCCTGGAGAACCCCTTCTACCAGTCCCTGTCCGCCGGGTTCGCCGGTACGCAGGAGTACATGGCGATGGAGAAGCTCGGGCAGTTGCGGGCGCGCGACGAGTGGGACCTGATCATCGTCGACACGCCTCCCTCGCGTTCCGCGCTGGACTTCCTGGACGCGCCTAAGCGGCTCGGGTCGTTCCTCGACGGGAAGTTCATCCGGCTGCTGATGGCGCCCGCGAAGGTGGGCGGCCGGGCCGGGATGAAGTTCCTCAACGTCGGTATGTCGATGATGAGCGGAACGCTGGGCAAGCTGCTCGGGGGTCAGTTCCTGCGGGACGTGCAGACGTTCGTCGCGGCGATGGACACCATGTTCGGCGGCTTCCGCAGCCGCGCGGACGCCACGTACAAGCTGCTCCAGGCGCCGGGCACGGCCTTTCTCGTGGTGGCGACGCCGGAGCAGGACGCGCTGCGCGAGGCCGCCTACTTCGTGGAGCGGCTGGCCGCCGAGAAGATGCCGCTGGCCGGCCTGGTCCTCAACCGCGTGCACGGCAGCGAGGCTTCGCGGCTCTCCGCCGAGCAGGCACTGGCGGCCGCGGAAAACCTTGACGACGCCCGCACGGAAAATCTTGACGACACCCGCATTGTGGATCAGAGGGCCGGGAAAGCTGGCTTTGGTGACCAGGAAGCCCACGACCCGGCGGTCACCGCTTCCGGACCGACCGAGCCGCCCCTCTCCCCCGAGGCAGGGCAGGCGTCCGGCCCCGAGCCCGCAGCCGAGCACCAGGACACGACGGAGAACGAGCCGCCCCACCAGAACATCGCGACACCCGCGACCACCCCTGACGACGCGACGAGCCCCGCGGAGGCGGCCGACGCCGTCGGCGCGACCACCGACGAGGCCGTGGGCGTCGAGGAACTGACGGCAGGTCTGCTGCGGCTGCACGCCGAGCGTATGCAGGTCGTCGCCCGCGAGCACCGCACCCGCGACCGCTTCACCGAGCTGCACCCCGAGGTGCCGGTGACGGCCGTGGCAGCGCTGCCCGGCGACGTACACGACCTGAACGGACTCCGGGCCATCGGTGACCGCCTGGCGGACGGCTCCGCTCCGACCCCTGCCGGAGCGGCGTAGACACCACCCGCCGGGCCCGATGACGCACGGGCCGGCTCAGCGGTGCCGACGCCCAAGGGCTGTCCCGTGATTCCCGGTGGATCGGCGCGCGGCGTCAGACGCGGTGCATCGCACGGCGGAGGGACGTCCACATACTGGATGTATGGGGATGTTCCGACAACGCGGCGAGGTGCCGTAGCTGTCATCGCGCGCCCGCCGGGAAGTGCGGGACAGCCCTTAGCCGACGGCCGCGTACGTCTCGTGCAGTTCCTCGTCCTCCAGCCCGATGACTCCGGGCAGAATGCCGGTGGACCGCTCGTACTCGCTGCGTGCGGTCTCCAGCAGTCGACGCCAGGACGTGACGGTCGGCCGGCGCCGCAGCAGTGCGCGGCGCTCCCGCTCCGTCATTCCACCCCACACGCCGAATTCGACGCGATTGTCGAGCGCATCGGCCAGGCACTCGGTCCGCACCGGACATCCGGTGCACACCGCCTTGGCCCTGTTCTGCGCTGCCCCTTGTACGAACAGTTCATCCGGATCGGTAGTGCGGCAGGCTGCCTGCGCACTCCAGTCGGTTACCCAGCCCATGCCGGCGCCGTCCTCTCCCGAATCGAGGCTCCCCCACGGCGGTAGCGGCATATTCACCGCTGCCAGTTGAGGACGTTACGGAAGGTGGGAACAGCACAACACCCCCTTCGGGCCCAATCTTGAATGGTCCGAACGGACTATGCGTATGCGGCAGATCACCCAGGGGAGTGAGCCGACGACATGCAGGACTATCTCCGTGAAAAGGGGACAGTGCACTCAAGTCGCAAGGGACTTCCCGTGACATACGCGGCGATTTCGGGAGCGCCTCGATGGCTACGTGAAGGACAATGCGGATGCTCATCCACCGGGCGAAGAATGACCAGAAGACGCGCATGGGATGGCACGGGGCTTGATACGGAACCGGTCTGCTGTGACAGTTGAGAGCAGCTTAGGCCAAGGCCTGTCCGTCTGTCCGGCGAATGAGAACGTAGGCGCCCCGCGCCCGCGCCCGTGTCGCCATGCCCGGCACCCGCTCGCCGCAGGGACGCTCGCCACAGGGCCGAGGCGGTCCGCCCGGCGGGAGTCAGGGGTGAGTCCGGCAGCCGTCAGGGGTGAGTCCGGCAGGCGTCCAGCGGAACTTCGGCAGGCATCCAGCGGGAGTCCGGCACGCCTCCGACGGAAGTCCGGAACAGGTGCCGGACAGACGCCGAGCAGGTGCCGGACAGACGCCGAGCAGGCGCTCGGCCGGCCCGGATGTCACGGTCCGGTACCTGAACGCTCCGAGAGGCCCCTGCTCCTGCGACACCTTCATCACTACGGATTAGGCTGCCCCCTATGCCAAAGAAGCGCTCGGGCGGGGGTCTCACCACGACCCAGCAGGCCGCCAAGTTCCTCGGTGTCGCCGCGCTCTCCGGAGCTGTCCTGGCAGGCATCGCGCTGCCCGCAGCCGGAGCGCTGGGGCTCGCCGCCAAGGGGACGGTCGAAGGATTCGACGAGATCCCCTCCAACCTCAAGACTCCTCCGCTCAGCCAGCGGACCACGATCCAGGACCGCGACGGCGGCACCATCGCCACGGTGTACTCCCGCGACCGCACGGTCGTCCCGCTCAAGGACATCTCGCCGCACATGCAGGCCGCGATCATCGCGATCGAGGACTCCCGCTTCTACGAGCACGGCGCGGTCGACCTCAAGGGCATCCTCCGCGCGATGAACCGCAACGTGCAGGCGGGCGGGGCGGCGCAGGGCGCGTCGACCCTCACCCAGCAGTACGTGAAGAACGTCTTCGTCGAGGAGGCGGGCGACGACCCGGAGAAGGTCGCCGAGGCCACGCAGCAGACGCTCGGCCGCAAGGTCCGCGAGCTGAAGTACGCGATCCAGGTCGAGGAGGAGCTCGGCAAGAAGAAGATCCTGGAGAACTACCTCAACATCACGTTCTTCGGGCAGCAGGCGTACGGCGTCGAGGCCGCCTCCCAGCGCTACTTCTCCAAGCGCGCCAAGGATCTCGACGTGGAGGAGGCCGCGCTGCTCGCCGGCATCGTCCAGTCGCCGAGCCGCTACGACCCGGTCAACGACACGGAGGAGGCGACCAAGCGTCGCAACACCGTGCTGGCACGGATGGCCGCGGTCAAGAGCATCACGCAGGCCGAGGCCGACAAGGCCATGGAGACGCCCATCAAGCTGAAGGTCTCCCGGCCGAAGAACGGCTGCATCACCGCCGTCAGCGGCTCCGGCTTCTTCTGCGACTACGTCCGCAAGACGATCCTCACGGACCCCGCCTTCGGCAAGACCGACGAGGACCGGGCGAAGCTCTGGAACCTCGGCGGTCTGACCATCCGGACCACGCTGGACCCGCGCGCCCAGAAGGCCGCCAACGAGGCCGCCACCGCGAAGGTCAACAAGGACGACAAGTTCGCGGCGTCCGTGGTGCAGGTCCAGCCGGGCAGCGGCAAGATCCTCTCCATGGGCCAGTCCCGCCCGTACGGCCTGGACCAGAAGCAGAACGAGACCGTGCTGAACCTCGCCGTCAGCAACAAGATGGGCGGCAGCACCTACGGCTTCCAGGTCGGCTCGACGTTCAAGCCGTTCACCGCTGCCGCGGCGCTGGAGAAGGGCATCAGCCCGGCGACGACGTTCTCGACGGACTGGAAGATGACGCTCAAGGAGCGGGACTTCCGGAACTGCACCGGCTCTCCGGCCGGCTACGCGGACTGGGCCCTGCAGAACGAGCTGGAGTCCGAAAAGGGCACCTGGGACATGACGAGCGCGCTCGGCAAGTCCATCAACACCTACTTCGCGCTGCTGGAGCAGAAGGCCGGCCTCTGCGAGACCGTGGAGATGGCCAAGAAGGTCGGCTACGAGCGCGGCGACGGCAAGAAGATCGTCGAGGCCCCCTCGATCACCCTGGGCAGTGAGGTGAGCACCCCGCTCTCGATGGCCAGCGCCTACGCCGCGTTCGCCAACCGGGGCACCTTCTGCACGCCGATCGCCATCGAGTCCATCAAGGACCCGCAGGACAAGAAGCTCCCCGTGCCGAAGACGTCCTGCTCGCGGGCGATGAGCGAGAAGACCGCGGACACGATCAACCAGATGCTCAAGGGCGTCGTGGAGGACGGCACCGGTACGCAGGCCGGACTCAGCGACCGGGACAACGCGGGCAAGACCGGTACGACCAACGACCGCAAGGACGCCTGGTTCGTCGGGTACACGCCGAACCTCTCCACCGCGGTGTGGGTCGGTGACGACGTCGGCGAGAAGAGCTCGATGTTCGGTGTCACCATCGGCGGCCAGTACTACGACAAGGTCTGCGGCGGCTGCCTGCCCGGTCCGATCTGGCGCATCGCGATGACCGGCGCCCTGGACGCGGCGGAGACCCCCGGGTTCAACCCGGTCGCCGTACCCCGGGGCAAGGAGAAGAAGGACGAGGAGAAGGGCGACCGGGACCGCGACCGCGACGACGAGGACCGCGAGGACGCGAAGCCCGGCGACGACGGCAACCGGTTCCCCGGCATCGAACTCCCGGACGGCGTGATCGGCGGACCGGGTGGTGGCGGACGAGGCCAGAACGGCCCCTGACCCGTCTGCGTATCCGTACAGCGGAAAAGGGTGGGCGCCCCGGTCCTGGACCGGGGCGCCCACCCTTTTCCGCGCGTTCTCCGTCTTCCTTGCTCCGCGGCTGCTCTGCGGCTGCTCCGCGGCTGCTCCGCGGCTGCTCCGCGTGCCTCAGCCGGCGAGGAGCTTCTTCACCGCGGCGGCGACCCGGCCGCCCTCGGCGAGCCCGGCGACCTTCGGGTTGACGATCTTCATGACGGCGCCCATCGCACGCGGCCCCTCGGCGCCGGCGGCCTTCGCCTCCTCGACGGCGGACGCCACGATCGCGTTCAGCTCGTCGTCGGAGAGCTGCTTGGGCAGGTAGCCGTCGAGCAGCTCGCCCTCCGCCTTCTCCCGCTCGGCCTGCTCGGAGCGGCCGCCCTGGGCGAAGGCCTCGGCCGCCTCACGGCGCTTCTTCGCCTCCTTGGCGATCACCTTCTGCACCTCGTCGTCGGAGAGCTCGCGCGCCGACTTGCCGCTGACCTCTTCCTTGGTGATCGCGGTGAGGGTGAGCCGGAGCGTGGACGAGGTCAGCTCGTCACGCGCCTTCATGGCCGTGTGGAGGTCTTCCTTGAGCTTGGACTTGAGCGTGGTCATGCCGCGATTGTGACAGGTACGGGGCCGAAGCCGCCCTCCGGTTTTCCGGCCGCCCACCGGTTTTCCGCTCACGGTTCCGCTTCTGCGACGATGGGCGCATGCGCGCACGCTATGGAGTACCTCTGAAAGTCACGGCAGTCGGCGCGGCGCTCGGCGTCGCCGGGCTCGCCTACGCCGCCGGGTTCGAGGCCCGCTCCTTCCGCCTGCGGCGGGTCACCGTCCCCGTACTCCCGCACGGGGCACGCCCGTTGCGCGTGCTCCAGGTCTCCGACATCCACATGGTGAGCGGCCAGGGCAAGAAGCGCGCCTGGCTCCAGTCGCTCGCCGGACTGCGCCCCGACTTCGTCGTGAACACCGGTGACAACCTCTCCGACCCGGAGGCCGTGCCCGAGCTGCTCGACGCGCTCGGCCCGCTGATGGAGTTCCCGGGGGTGTACGTCTTCGGCTCCAACGACTACTACGGCCCCAAGCTCCGCAACCCGGCCCGCTACCTCCTGGAGAAGGCCCGGGGCAAGCACGGCCTCAACGGCAACGCCCCCGCGGTCGGCGTCGTCCACAACCCGTGGGAGCCGATGCGCGACGCCTTCGACGAGGCGGGCTGGCTGAACCTGTCGAACACCCGGGGCCGGCTCAAGCTCGACGGCATGGAGCTGGCGTTCACCGGTCTGGACGACCCGCACATCAAGCGGGACCGTTACGCCGAGGTCCAGGGCGGCCCGGAGACCGGTGCCGACCTCTCCATCGGCGTGGTCCACGCCCCGTACCTCCGCTCCCTGGACGCCTTCACGGCCGACGGCTACCCCTTGATCCTGGCGGGCCACACGCATGGCGGTCAGCTGTGCATCCCGTTCTACGGGGCGCTGGTCACCAACTGCGACCTGGACACCGACCGGGTCAAGGGCCTGTCCAGCCACACGGTCGGCGACAAGCGCGCCTACCTCCACGTCTCCGCCGGCTGCGGCACCAACCGCTACACCCCGGTCCGCTTCGCCTGCCCGCCCGAGGTCACCCTGCTGACACTGACGCCGAAGGCCTGAGCCGGGGCCCCAGCGGGGCGGGGGCAGGCGGGGCGGGGGCAGGCGGACCTGCGCACGCGGGGCGGGGGCAGGCGGCCCGCAGCTCGCCGGCCGCCTGGCGAATCGCGGGGGTCTTCCCACCCGCTTACGGTACGAATCATGACCGCGCCCCGGACCACCTTGCTCCCCGGCCCCCGGGCGGCAGAGGTGCTCCCGGACCCCGCCGGGCCCCGCCGCCCCTGGGCCGCGACCGTGCGCACGACCGCGTGCGGGGCGGCGGCCGCGGGCCCGGTCATCGCGCTGACCACCGGCTACGCGCCACCCACGCTCATCCACTTCACGGTCCTGGCGAACGTCCTGGTCGCGGGGGCTTTCGCGTGGTCGGCCGTACGTTCCTGGCGGGGCGGTCCACCGCTGTCGCCGCGGCTGTGGGGCGGGGTACTCCTGCTCGCCGCCGTGACCGGGCTGATGTACCACCTGGTGCTGGTGAACTTCGGCGGCTCCCCGGGGAGCACCCTCCGGACCGGCCCGGACACGGCGACCGGCTGGTCCACCACCGTGAGCCTCCTGCTCCACACGGTGACCCCCTTGGCCGTCGCCGCGGACTGGCTCCTGCTGACCGCACCCCGGCGCCTGCGCCTGGCCCACATCCCGCTCTGGCTGTCCGCCCCGGCGGCCTACCTGGGCATCGTCCTGGTCCGCGGCGCCCTGCTCTCCCCCGGCGCCCCGGCCCGCTACCCGTACCCGTTCCTCGACGTCGACGCGTACGGCTACGCCGGCGCCCTGACCCAGGCCCTCGCCCTCGGCCTCCTCTTCGCGGCGCTGGGCGCCCTGATCACCGCCGTGGACCACCTCCGGCCGAACGTGACGGGGTGGTTCCCGCACGGACGAAACCGGATTTCGCCTCCGGCCGCCGGTGGGCTAAAGTAATCGATGTCGCCGGGAGACCGGTGGGCATCGGGGTGTAGCGCAGCTTGGCAGCGCGCTTCGTTCGGGACGAAGAGGTCGTGGGTTCAAATCCCGCCACCCCGACAGCTGAAACACCAGGTCAGGGGCCTGATCCGCTTAGCGGGTCGGGCCCCTGAGTGGTTTCCGGGGGTCTTGGGAGCCGCTTCGGGAGCCGTTCTCAGGATCCGGCTCCCGCAAGGCGACGAGAGGGCGTGTCCGTGGTGTGGCGAAAGAGCCTTCGCGAGGCGAGCTCACCCACGTAGGCTCCGGAGGTCCGGCACGCCGTGGCCGGGCACGTACCCGGGGGGGCACCGTGGATCATCTCTTTACCGTCGCCGGCCAGACGGCCACACCGATATCGCGCACCGGGCTGGCCGCAGAGAGTCTTCTTGAGCGGCAGCACCTTCAGGAGTGGGTGATCGCCCATCCGCAGGTGCTCGGGGAGTCCGTGCTCGTGGTCACCGCGGAGTACGACCGGTGGGCCGATACGGACGGGGTGCCGGCGCGCGACCGGCTGGATGTTCTGGGGCTCGACGCGACCGGGCGCCTCGTCGTGGTCGAGCTGAAGCGCGGAACGGCCGACCGGGACGTGCACCTCCAGGCGATCACGTACGCCGCCCTGGTGTCCCGGTTCGACCTCGGGACCCTGGCCCAGGCACACCGCGACTTCCTGTCCCGCAGGAAGCAGGACCTCGACCTCGACGCGTGCAAGCGGCGCCTGCTCGATCACGTGGACGGGGAATGGAGCCCTGAGCTGCTCCAGCGCCCCCGCCAAGTGATCATCGCCGCCGACTTCCCCAAGCAGGTCACCCACTCCGTGGTCTGGCTGTCGGAGATGAGCCTCGACATCGACCTCGTCCAGGTGGGCCTGTGGAAGGTGGAGGGGCACCTCGTCGCCGGCTTCACCAAGGTCTACCCGACACCGGAGGTGGAGGAGTTCACGCTCGCCCCGGCCCGGGTCGAAGGCGAGGCGGCGGTCAAGAAGCTGCAGGAACGCTCACGCTCGCGCAACGCCGTGCACGTCCTCGTCGGCGCGGGCCTGCTGCCGGAGGGAACGAGGCTGCGGCTGACGCCGCGCCACGGTGCACCGGAATCCATCCGCAACGCCATCCACGCGTGGGTGGAGGAGGACATCGGCCGAGCGACCGCCACCTGGACCAACAGCACCGCCAAGCCGCTGGTCTGGGACGCCGATGGCGCGTCCTATTCACCGACCGGGCTCGCCAACCACATCTTCACGAGCGTGACGCGTCGCACCGCCGACGGCATACAGGGAACAACGTGGTGGGAGGTCGACACCGCCCATGTCCCCGATGGTGTCGACGCCGAAGAGTGGTCCGCCCTGGCGGGGGTCGACCTCTCGGGTCTGGCCAGGCAGCTCAAGGGCACCCGCAAGGACTGGACCGGGCTGCACACCCTGCTGAGCACCGTGCCCGCCGGGCGGTGGACCACCTACGGAGACGTGGCCGCGGTGATCGGCAGTCATGCCGTCCCGGTCGGTACCCATCTGGCCACCTGCGGCCAATGCCCCCATCCCTGGCGCGTCCTCAATACGGCGGGGCGCGTCAGCAAAGGCTTCCAGTGGCCCGATCGGACGCGCACGGAAACACCCGCGGACGTCCTGATCGACGAAGGGGTCCGGTTCGACGGGGACGCCGCCGATCCGGAGAAGCGCCTGCCTCTGGACGATCTCCGGCGGCTGTTCGACGACCGGGACGATCTCCGGTCCGCGGTGCTGTGACGCCCTCGTCGTCGAGCTGCTCGGCCGGCGACGTCCGGGAGGACGAGCAACCGGTGGTGCCGCCCGCCCGCCCTACCGACGCACCTGGATCAGCGCGTGAGTGCCGCTGGTACGCCAGGCGTCACCCGATCGCTCCAGTGCGCCAAGCGTTTCCTCCTCCAGGCCGACGATGACGTCCGACTTCAGGGTCCGGAGCGCCGCGACGGGCCCCGGGAAGTACGTGGTGAGATCGGCGAAGGACGCTGTGGCCTCCCACAACTGGTCACCTACGAGGCGGCGGTAGTTGAGGTCGCCCTTCAGGAGGGTGAGCGCGGCGCTCGCGAACTCGTCGCGCAGGTCCTCGGGCATCTCCCCGTACGGCTGCGGAGCGCAGAAGAACGGGTGGGTGCGGGCCTCCAGGCTGCCTGCCGTCATGGCCTTCCACAGCCGGCCGCCGATCCGGCCGGCCTCGCCCGTCGCCTCGACGAGGCGACGGAGGCAGTCGACGACGTCCGCCGTCGTCGCGTCGGAGACGTAGTAGGGGTAGGGCTTGACGTGAAGCACGACCCGGTCGGCGTGCCGCTGTTCGAGGAGGTGGTCGATGAGGATCAGGTCGGGGATCAGCTCCCGGCCCGCGTTGTCCGCCACCACGGCGACCGTGGAGCCGGCTCCGACCGGCAGGAGCTGCCACAGCAGGACGCTGTCGTCGGCGACCAAGGCGGGGGTGGCGGCATCTTTGGCCTCCGGCTCCCCCGCCGCGACGCGGAAGCCGAGGTCCGCGCGGTTGCCCCAGAGCGAGGCGTGGAGCAGGGCCGTGGCCCGCTCCTCGGCCGTCACGTTCGCGAGCGCGTCCAGGGCTCGCAGCTCCTCCTCCACCGCGTCGCCCCGCAGCTCGGCCTTCTTGAACGGCGCGAACGGATCGACTCCCTGCCACGGTCCGGGGCCGAAGTACCCGACCGCGCCGAGGAGCCTGCGGTAGAAGTAGCTCTCCGCCCACAGGAACGGAGCGTCGTACCAGGAACGGCCGAAGTGCTCCTGCCCCAGGACCGCCCAGCGTTCGTGGTCGTGTTCCGCGGGGGCGAGCGGTTCGACGACACCGTTGGTGATCTCGTCCAGCAGGGCGTCGAGCGCCTCGTGCCGGCTCCGGCCGTACGGGAAGGCGTCCCGTACCTGCTGGACGAGTGCGGGGTGGCGATGGGCCAGCACACCCCGGGCGAACGAACCGGGCTCGTTGCCGAGGATCACCGGAGCCTTCGACGCCGCGGCCGACGTGGAGGTGCCGGCCGCCTCTTCGCCCGAGGCGCGGGAGGTCTTCTCCGTCATGGTGTCCAAGCCCTTCGTTTCGCGATCGTGTGTCCGTGACCCCCGGGCCGACGACGTCGGCCGCATCATGCTCTCCCGGTCGTCGTCCGGGAGCCGCCTTTCGCGGTCCGGTGTCTGACCTAGAGTTCGCCCTGTGCCGTCGTACAGCATTGGGCAGGCAGCGAAGCTGCTGGGCGTGAGTTCGGAGACCGTCCGGAGGTGGGCCGACTCCGGGCGGCTGGCCATGGACCGGGAAGGGCCGGGCAACCGTGCGATCGACGGGGTGGGGCTGGCCGCGTTCGCGAAGGAGCGGGCGCAGGGGGCGCAGCCGGTGCCGGAGAGCCCCGTGGCCACTTCCGTGCGGAACGCGTTCCGCGGGATCGTGACCGGGGTGACGCTCGACGACATCGCCGCGCAGGTCGAGGTCCAGTCGGGACCGCACCGGATCGTCTCGCTGGTGACGCGGGAGTCGGTGGAGGAGCTCGGCATCGAGGTCGGTGTCACCGTCATCGCCCGGGTGAAGTCGACCAACGTGCACATCGACACCCCGTGAAGCGGCGCCGGCCGTGCCGCCGGCCGTGCCTTCGGCCGCCGGGCGGCGGGACCGGTCCTGGGTGGCGGGCGGCTCAGCGGCACAGCAGCGCGGCGCGCAGGTCGAGCTTGTGGTCGAGCCGGGAGAGGTCCCGTCCGGTGAGCACCTGAACGCGGTCGATGCGGTAGTGGACCGTGTTCACGTGCAAGTGGAGCGCCTCCGCCGTGCGGGCCCAGGAGCAGTTGTGGGCGAGGAAGACCTCCAGGGTCTCCAGCAGCGTGTGGTGCGAGGCCGTGTCGCTGTCGGCGAGGGGGCCGAGTGTCCTGGCGCTGAAGATCGTGCGTACGTCGGCGGGGATGCCGGCCAGGAGTGACTCCAGGGTGGCGAGTTCCTCGACCGCGGTCACGCGACCGGCCGCCGGGGACGTGTGGCGTGCCGCCGCGAGGGCGTAGCGGGCTTGGGCGAGGGCCGCGTGGAGTCCGGCGGGTTCCGTGGTGAGGGCGCTGACGCCGGCGTACAGCGGAGTGCCGGGGCGGCAGTCGTGCAGCAGGGGCCAGGGCTCGTCCAGGGAGAAGGGGGCTTCGCCGGCGGTTCGTACGACGGCTACGGCTTCCGCCTCCGTGTCCGGGGCCGTGCCCGCGGCGAAGTACGTGGCGGGGTCGTGCTGGAGGGCCTCCGTGAGCGCCGCCTCCGCGCCGCCGTCCGAGTGGCGCCCGCCGGTGGTCGTGACCACGACCCGCCAGGGGCCCTCGGCGAGCGGGCCGCAGGACGCCAGGGCGTTCGCGAGGGCCGAGGCGTCGGTGTCGCCCTGGCCGAGGAGCGCGATCAGGTCCGGGTCGGTCCGGCGGCGGGCCGCGCGCCCGAGGTCGTGGCCGCGGTGGCGGTACTGGGCGATGATCTCCGCTATCTCGTGCAGCGCCCGGGGAGGCGCCGCGCCGGCCTGTGGCACGTGGAGGTACCAGACGTCGTACGGCGTCGTCCCGGCCTGGACGCGCAGCGTCGCACCGGTGGGGCTGCGCAGGCCCGCCACCGCCCGCGCCGCCGGCAGCCCGGGGGCCGACGCGGTGCGGGCGATCGTGCGCCCGGTGCTCGTGAGCACGTAGGCCGGGGGCGTGTCGAACGGGGCCAGCGCCCGCCCGAGCAGTTCGTCCGCGTCGGCGCCGTGGTCGACGAGACGGCCGAGGTCGCCGCGTACGTGCTCGGGCAGGGCGAAGTGGTCGGCGGGGCGGCGGCTGAGGTCGCCCCACCGGTGCCGGTACACGACTTCGGTGATGACCCGGAAGTTGGTGCGCGCGGGTACGGCCAGGAGCGCGATGCCGTGTTCGCGGCAGGAGTCGACGATGTCGGCCGGGACGGTGCCGTGGGTCTCCTCGCCGGCGAGGAGTGCCGTGGCTCCGGCCCGGGACAGTGCGGAGACGAAGCGCTCGGTCCTGGTCCGGCCGTCCGCCTCGTTCCACCACACCAGGCCGCTGAGCACGATCTCTCCGGGCTGGAGGAACCGGGCGGGGTCCTCCAGGTCGGTTGCGGTCACTCCGCCGATCGCCCGGCCGAGCAGGTTCTCGCCACCCCAGAGGAGGGTCAGGTCGAGCCCCTCGGTCCGGAGGAGGTCTCCGACGCGCATTGCTGACTCCTCGCACAGTCATCGGAGACGGGCTCCGGCTTCTCACATTCCTCAGGTGAAGGCGGGCTTCGACATCGTAAATGCAAGGGAGGAGAAACAGAACGCCTCTTGGTTGATCCACCAGGACGAGGCGCCTCCCGCTGGAGGTTTTCCGTGTGGCGCACCAGTCGTTTTCGGCCTCGGGCGCGGCTTCACTGAGGCGGTCAGGCAACGGGCGACGGCGGTGGAGACATGGATCTGAACACGGTTCTCGACGTACGCGACGCACGCCGTCACGAGCCCTGGCGTCCCGGCGACGCCTGGCTCGGCGGCGGAACGTATCTCTTCTCCGAACCCCAGCCGCAGGTGCGGCGGCTGGTCGACCTCAGCCGGATGGGCTGGGCGCCGGTCCGGAGGCTGCCCGACGGATCGGTGGAGATCGCGGCCACGTGCACGATCGCCCAGCTGTCCCGGTTCGGGCGGACGCTCGACGCCGTCGCGGCACCGCTGGTCGAGCAGTGCTGCCGGGCCTTCCTCGCCTCCTTCAAGATCTGGAACATGGCGACCGTCGGGGGGAACCTCTGCAACGCCCTGCCCGCGGGGCCGATGATCTCCCTCACCGCGGCACTCGACGGCGTGTGTCTGCTGCGGGCGCAGGACGGCACCCTGCGGCGGGTGAAGGCGGCGGACTTCGTCACCGGAGCCGGCCGCAAGGACCTCGCCGAGGGCGAGCTGCTGCGGTCGGTGACGCTCCCCGCCCGTTCGCTGGGGGGCCGCACCGCGTTCCGGCAGGCGTCGCTCTACGGCCTCGGGCGCTCCGGCGCCCTCGTCATCGGGTCGCTGGATCCGCTGGACGGTTCGCTGGCCGTGACCATCACGGCCGCGACCGTCCGGCCCTTCCGCCTCTGGTTCGCCCTGCCGCCCGACCGGGCCGGGCTGCGCCGCGCGATCGGCTCGGCGGTGACGGAGCGCGACTGGTTCGACGACATCCACGGACTGCCCGAGTGGCGGCGGCACATGGCCTGCCACCTCGCCGAACAGGTCCGCCGCGAACTCACCCGGGACGGTGTGCGATGAGCTTCCACATCCAGGTCAACGACCAGCCCTTCGACTCCGAGCCGCGCGCCGGGCAGTGCCTGCGCACGTATCTGCGCGAGCGCGGCTGGTTCGGCGTGAAGAAGGGCTGCGACGCCGGTGACTGCGGGGCCTGCACGGTCCATGTGGACGGCGAGCCGGTGCACAGCTGTATCTACCCGGCCGTACGGGCCGAGGGCCGCTCGGTCACCACCGTGGAGGGCCTGGCCGGCGATGACGGCGAACTCCACCCCGTACAGCGGAAGTTCCTCGACGCCCAGGGCTTCCAGTGCGGGTTCTGCACCGCCGGGTTCCTGATGACCACGGCCGCCCTGGAGGAGGAGAGGGGCCGTGCGCACGACGACGGGAAGCTGGACGACCTCCCGCGGGCGTTCAAGGGCAACCTCTGCCGGTGCACCGGCTATCGCGCCATCGAGGACGCCGTCCGCGGCGTGAAGCACACCGAACGCCCCTGCGCGGGGAAGGCGGTGGGCAAGAGCCCCGGCGCTCCGGCGGGGCCCCAGGTCGTCACGGGCACCGCCCGCTACACCTTCGACGTCGAGGTTCCCGGGCTGCTCCACATGAAGCTCCTCCGCTCCCCGCATCCGCACGCCCGCGTCCTCGCCGTGGACACCTCCGCCGCGCTGCGGGTCCCCGGCGTGCACGCCGTCCTCACCCACGAGGACGCCCCCGCCACGCTGTACTCCAGCGCCCGGCACGAGCACCCCACCGAGGACCCCGACGACACCCGTGTGCTGGACGACACCGTCCGGTACGTCGGCCAGCGGGTCGCCGCCGTCGTCGCGACGAGCGAGCGGGCGGCCGAGGAGGGCTGTCGGAGGATCGAGGTGACGTACGAGCTCCTCCCGCACGTCACCGACCCCGAGGAGGCGATGCGCCCCGGCGCGCCCGTCCTGCACGCCGGCAAGGGCCCGGAGGCACGCATCGCGCGCGTCGAGAACAACGTGGCGGGCGAGGCGCACGGGGAGACCGGCTCCGTGGACGACGGATTCGCCGAGGCCGCCGTCATCCACGAGGAGACCTACCGCACCCAACGCGTCCAGCACGCCAGCCTCGAAACACACGGCTGCGTGGCCTACTTCGAGCCGAAGGAGGACGGCAGCGGCGAGCGGCTGACGGTCCGCTCCTCGACCCAGACACCGTTCCTGACGCGCCGCGCGCTGTGTGCGCTGTACGGCCTGCCGGAGGACGAGGTCCGGGTGGTCGCGGGCCGGGTGGGCGGCGGTTTCGGCGGCAAGCAGGAGATGCTGACGGAGGACATCGTCGCCCTCGCCGCCCTCAGGCTGCGCCGGCCGGTCAAACTCGAATACACCCGCGCCGAGCAGTTCCACGGGGCCACCACCCGCCACCCGTTCACCATCCGCGTCAAGGTCGGCGCCCGCGCCGACGGCACCCTGACCGCGATCCGGATGCGCGTGGTCTCCAACACCGGCGCCTACGGCAATCACGGACCGGCCGTCATGTTCCACAGCGTCGGCGAGTCCTTCGCCGTCTACCGGGCCCCGCACAAGAAGGTCGACGCCTACTCCGTCTACACCAACTGCGTTCCCGCGGGCGCCTTCCGGGGCTACGGACTGGGCCAGGTCACCTTCGCCGTCGAGTCCGCGATGGACGAGGTGGCCCGCCGTCTCGGCATGGACCCGCTCGCCTTCCGCGAGAAGAACATCATCGGCCCCGGGGACCCCATGGTCACCCCGATCGGCGAGGAGGAGGACCTGCACATCGCCTCCTACGGACTCGCCCAGTGCCTGGGCATCGTCCGCAGGGCCATCGCGGAGGACCGGAGCACCGACGACGTGCCCGAGGGCTGGCTCACCGGCCAGGGCACGGCCCTGGCGATGATCGCCACGGGACCGCCGGGCGGCCACTACGCCGACGCGACCGTCAGCCTCCTGGCCGACGGGACGTACGACATCGCCGTCGGCACGGCGGAGTTCGGCAACGGCACCACCACCGTCCACAAACAGATCACCGCGGGCGCGCTCGGCACCACCGTCGACCGGATCGCGATCCGCCAGTCCGACACCGACGTCGTACGCCACGACACCGGCGCCTTCGGTTCCGCCGGCACGGTCGTGGCCGGCAAGGCGGTCCTGCTCGCGGCGGAGTCCCTGGCCGGGCGCCTGAAGACCTTCGCTGCCCGGTACACGGGGGTGGCCCGCCACCTGTGCGCGCTCGGCGAGGAGGCGCTCGACTGCGCGGGCCGGACCGTCACGCTGAAGGAGCTCCACGAGGCGGCCCGCGCCTCGGGAGCACAGGACGAGATCACGGCGGAGGGGCACTGGGGCGGCAGCCCGCGCTCGGTCGCCTTCAACGCCCAGTGGTTCCGCGTCGCCGTCGACCCGGACACCGGCGAGATGAGGATCCTGCGCAGCGTTCACGCCGCCGACGCCGGCAAGGTGATGAACCCCTTGCAGTGCCGCGGCCAGGTGGAGGGCGGAGTCGCCCAGGCGCTCGGCGCCACCCTCTTCGAGAACGTACGGACGGACGACCGGGGTGCGGTGACCACGGCGGCCTTCCGGCGCTACCGGCTCCCGCAGTACGCCGATGTGCCGCGCACCGAGGTGCACTTCATGGAGACGACCGACGCGATCGGCCCGCTCGGCGCCAAGTCGATGAGCGAGAGTCCCTTCAATCCCGTCGCCCCCGCCTTCGCCAACGCGCTGCGCGATGCCACGGGGGTCCGTTTCACGGAGATGCCGGTGACCCGTGACCGGGTCTGGCTCGCGATGGACCGGCGGGCGGCGCGGCGGGCCGGACCCTCGGCGTAGCGGAGCAACTGGACCGGAGCCGTGGCCGGAGACGGAACCGGGCGGGACCAGGAACGGGCTGCGGAACTCTCGGATGATGCTCCCGAAAATGCCAGGCAGATGTTCGTAGTGCCCTCCTGAATACCCGTCGAATGCCGCCTCATGGATGGCAGATGAGGTTCCCCGAACCCTCGGTCGGGTATCACCTTCCGTGGCACCGACCGCCGGCCCGAAGGGGAACTGATGAGTCGTCCGAGCGCCGCGTCCCGCACCGACCCGACCTTCTCGACCGGTGCCCCGTCCTTCACCGTCTGCGGGGATGTGGCGGAGCCGTTCACGCTCACCGTCGCCGAACTCCGCGAGGGCTGGCGGCAGCACCGGGCGGAGGTGACCTTCGACTGCGCCACGAGCGGGCCGCAGCACCACCGGTTCGAAGGTGCTCTGCTGTACGACGTCATCCGTGCCGCGGAGCCCGGCTTCGACCCGGGTCGGCGCAAGGACCGGGCCCGTTTCCTGCTCGCCGTCAGCGGCGGCGACGGCCACCACACCGTGCTGTCGTGGGCCGAGATCGACCAGGACTTCGCCGGCAGCCCGATCCTGCTGGCGACCCGGCTCGACGACCTCGACCTCGACACGGCGGGCAGCCAGCTCGTGGTTCCCTCGGACCGCTGCGGGGCGCGGTACGTCAGTGCGATCACCAGCGTCTGGACCGGCGCCTGCGGTGACCTGACGGCATGACACGCCCCGGCGGCCCTGCGGGGCCCCGCACCGGCCGCCTCACCCGTACGGATGAAATCGCCGGTGCGGCGACACCCGGACAGGACCCTTCCGTACAGCGTGTCGCCGCCCGTCCGGGCTCCTCGGGGGGCCCGAAGTTCTGCTGAACTTACTGGTTCTGCAACCGAGTTGATGGTTTATCTACGCGCGGAGCACGGCCCACCGAACGATCATTCGGGCATATCAGACGACTTCTCGCACGGGCATTACCGACGGGTACCGCGAGCTGCTAGAAACTGCATCGCTCCCCCCAACCCCCCACCCCCACAGCTCGTCCCCCATCTGCTCATCCCCCCCCACTTCGAAGGGCTGGCAGCCATGTCAGTACGCAGAATTCGAGCATCCGTCGTCACTCTCGCACTCGCCGCCGTGGCCGCTCTCGGCGTCGCGGGACCGGCTTCCGCGACCGGCTCGGCCGCCGCGGGCGGCTATGTCGCGCTCGGCGACTCCTACTCCTCCGGCGTCGGCGCCGGAAGCTACCTCTCCGACAGCGGCGACTGCCGGCGCAGCACCAACGCCTACCCGTATCTGTGGCAGGCGGCCAACTCCCCCGCCTCGTTCGACTTCGTCGCCTGTTCGGGAGCGACCACCTCGTCCGTGGCGAGCAGCCAGCTCGGCGTGCTCAGCGCGTCCACCTCGCTGGTCAGCGTCACCGCCGGAGGCAATGACGTCGGGTTCGCCGACGTCATGCAGGACTGCGTGCTGTCGAGCGAGGCCACCTGCATCAACAGCGTCAACAACGCTGTCGCGCAGATGAACAACTCCCTGCCCGGCAGCCTCGATTCGCTGTACGACGGCATCCGGGCCCGCGCCCCGCAGGCCCAGGTCGTCGTTCTCGGCTACCCGCGCTTCTACCAGCTGTCCGGCAGCTGCGTCGCCGGGCTGTCCGAAGCCGAACGGTCCGCGATCAACAACGCGTCGGACGTGCTGAACGACGTCCTCGCCAAGCGGTCCGCCGACGCCGGGTTCACCTTCTCCAGCGTGGTGGACGAATTCACCGGGCACGAGCTGTGCTCCGGCGACGCCTGGCTCCACAGCGTCACGGTCCCGGTCTACAACTCGTACCACCCCAAGGCCGCGGGCCAGTCGGGCGGCTATCTGCCCGCCTTCCGCTCGGCGGTGTAGCGCGGCGGTGCAGCTCCGCGGTGCAGCTCCGCGGTTCGGCTTCTCGTACGGAACGGCGGTTCACCGGGCGACCGGTGGGCCGCCGTTCTCAGTAGCGCTCGACCAGGTGCTCGCGGTCCGCCGGAGGCTCGTACGACTCGGGCCAGAAGTCCGTCACCCCGGTGATCAGGCCCTCCTCGTCGAACGTGAAGAAGTGGATGGCGTCCATCTCCTGCGGCTGCTCCCCCGGCCGGTCTCCCGTCACGGTGAAGCCGGTCCTGGCGGCGGCCTGCCGGCCCTCCGCGTCGGCGACGATCCGCTCGACCCGGACGTGCCAGTCGCCCGGGTACTCCTGGTTGAACCGGAGATACCGCTCCTTGCCGAGGATCCGCTCCCGCGTCTGCGGCAGGTCGTACACCACGCCCTCGGCGAGCGTCGCCCCGAACGCGCTCCAGTCACGCGCCTCGGCCGCCGACCAGTACGCCTCGACCGCCCCGCGCAGCGCGGCCGTCGTCGTCCGGGGCGTGCTGCTGGAAGCCGTCCGGGGCGTGGTGCCGGGAGCAGTACCGCGCGTGGTGCCGGAAGCCGTGCCGGGCGTGGCTCCGCCCGGCGTCCCGCCTGTTGTGTCGGTCATGAAACGAGTCTGTACCCCGGCACTGACAATCGGCCTCGGATGCCCCGAGCGACGGTCCCGGCCCGCGGTCATGCCTGATGCTCCGCCGGGCGCGACGCCTTGATCGAGTACATCAGCGGGATCCTCGGCCGGCCGGCCGGGAAGCGGTACTGGCCGTCCGCGTGGCGCTCCAGCACATCGAACCGCTGGACGAGCGAGAAATCGTGCTCGTGGAGGAACTCGATCCGCAGGCCCGCCGCGACGAGCGCCGTCACCACCCGGCCCACCGGGTGCTGCCACTCGACGCTGCGGTTGTGCACGGTCGGCGCGTCGAGGTCGGCGTACGTGCCCGGCGTCTCGTCCACCCAGGCGTCGGCGCTGAAGTAGTCGTCGGTGACGACCGAACCGGTCTCGTCCATCGAGTCGGTCAGCGGGTGGAACTCCGCGAGGTAGAGGAATCCGCCCGGCGCGACCAGCGAGGCGGCGGTCTCGGCCCAGCGGTCGAGGTCGGGCAGCCAGCCCAGCGCGCCGATGCCCGTGTAGACGATGTCGTACGCGGAGTCGGGGACGGCGGCGGGTGCGTCGTACACGTCGGCCGCGACGAACGACGCCCGGTCCGGGTCCAGCCCCAGCGACCTGGCCAGGCCCCGGGCGGTCTCGACCGCGGGCTCGGAGAAGTCGAGGCCCACGACCTGCGCGGCGCCGCGCCGCGACCAGGAAAGGGTGTCCAGGCCGAAATGGCACTGGAGGTGCAGCAGGGTCTTCCCGCTGACGTCTCCGACCTCCGCAACCTCGAAGGCGCGCAGCACGTCCTTGCCCGCCAGGAACGCGTCCAGCTCGTAAAAGTCGCTCGCCACGTGGATCGGCACGCGTTCGTCCCAGCGCGCGCGGTTGGTGTCGTGCCAGTCGTCCGGAATCGGGGAGTACATGCCGGGAAAGCTATCCACGGGCCGGGAGGGTTGCGAGCGGTTATCGCGCGTGGCCGTTCGGCGCGCGCTCTCCCGTCCCCCGAGGACTCCGGGGTCCAGGAACTCGGAGGTGCTTGAAACTCCCGACTCCTCACGGGAAGGGCTGCTTCGCTTCTCTTCACCTGCCGCGCGGTCCGGTCTCGCGGTCCGAAAGGGAATTCTGGCGGACGAAAGCGACTTCACTCCGGTTTCACCTCCTCGGAATCCCGCTTTGGGCCGGCCCCCGGATCGGGTTGTATGGAGGCATGACGACTGATGCAGCAGCTGTGCCCGACTGGGAGATGCGGTTCCGTGCTCCTCGCGTCTCCCTGCCCGACTGGGCCGAGGACGCCCCCGACCGCGCGCTGTTCGTCTCCAACGCCACCGGGACCTACGAGCTGTACGCGTGGGACCGGGCGAGCGGGCGGCAGCGCCAGGTCACGGACCGGCCGAACGGCACGACGGACGGCGTGCTGACGCCGGACGGCGAGGCCGTCTGGTGGTTCAGCGACACCGACGGCGACGAGTTCGGCGTGTGGATGCGCCAGCCGTTCGACGGCGGGGAGGACGAGCCCGCCGCCCCGGGCCTCGCTCCCTCCTACCCGGCGGGCCTGGCCATCGGGCGGGACGGTTCGGCGGTGATCGGCCGCTCGACCGACGAGGACGGCACGACGGTCCACCTGGTGCGGACGCCGGGCGCCGAGCCCGTCGAGATCTACCGGCACCGGGAGTCCGCGGGGGTCGGGGACCTCTCCCACGACGGCACCCTGATCGCGCTGGAACACACCGAGCACGGCGACGCGATGCACTCCGCGCTGCGCGTGGTGCGCCCCGACGGCTCCACGGTGGCCGAGCTGGACGACACCGAGGGCGGCACGAAGGAGCTGGGGCTCGCCGTACTGGGATTCGCCCCGGTGGCCGGTGACACCCGGCTCCTCGTGGGGCATCAGCGCCGGGGCCGCTGGGAGCCGATGATCTGGGACCCGGTCGCGGGCACGGAGACCGCGCTGCCGGTCGACCTGCCGGGCGATGTGGGGGCCGAGTGGTATCCGGACGGCTCCGCGCTGCTCATCGAGCACGGCTTCGAGGCCCGCAGCGAGCTGTGGCGGTACGAGCCCGGGGCCCCGGCTCCCGTGCGCGTGGAGACCCCCGCGGGCACCGTGTCGGGCGCCACGGCCCGCCCGGACGGCACCGTGGAGTACCTGTGGTCCTCGGCCGAGCGGCCGCCCGTGGTCCGGTCGACGAGCGGCGCGGTGGTCCTGGACCCGCCGGGCGCCAAGGCCCCGGCGTCCGTGCCCGTCGAGGACGCCTGGGTGGACGGGCCCGGCGGCCGGATCCACGCCCTCGTGCAGAAGCCCGCCGCCGGTGAGGGCCCCTTCCCCACGATCTTCGAGATCCACGGCGGGCCGACCTGGCACGACAGCGACGCCTTCGCCTCCGGCCCCGCCGCCTGGGTCGACCACGGCTTCGCGGTCGTCCGGGTCAACTACCGGGGCTCCACCGGCTACGGCCGCGCCTGGACGGACGCGCTGAAGCACCGGGTCGGCCTGATCGAGCTGGAGGACATCGCGGCCGTACGGGAGTGGGCGGTGACATCGGGGCTCGCGGATCCGGAGCGCCTGGTCCTGGCGGGCGGCTCCTGGGGCGGCTATCTGACCCTGCTCGGGCTCGGCACCCAGCCGGACTCCTGGACGCTGGGCCTGGCGGCGGTGCCGGTCGCGGACTACGTCACGGCGTACCACGACGAGATGGAGGCCCTGAAGGCGATGGACCGCACGCTGCTGGGCGGCACGCCGGAGGAGGTCCCCGAGCGCTTCGAGGCCTCGTCCCCGCTGACGTACGTCGACGCCGTGCGCGCTCCCCTCTACATCTCGGCGGGCGTCAACGATCCGCGCTGTCCCATCCGTCAGGTGGAGAACTACGTGGACCGGCTGGCGGCGCGCGGCGCGGTCCACGAGGTCTACCGGTACGACGCCGGGCACGGCTCGCTGGTGGTGGAGGAGCGGATCAAGCAGGTGCGGCTGGAGTTGGAGTTCGCCCTCAAGCACCTGGGCGGAGGCGCGGTCGTCACCTCCGCTGCCCCCGAGGCGGGCGTAAGGGCCGAATAAATCACGGACCCCGCTCCGGGTGTCCGGGGCGGGGAACCGTACCTTTGAGGGGTGTACCGGTTCCTGCTGACCCCGCGATGGTGGGGGATCAACCTCTTCGTCGTGCTGGCCATCCCGTTCTGCGTGTTCATGGGCACCTGGCAGCTCGGCCGCTTCGAGGACCGCGTGCAGTCGCACGAACAGGCGGAGAAGCAGCCCGATCCCAGCACCCGGGCCGCGAAACCCCTGGACGAGCTGCTGCCCGTCGACAAGGTGACGTCCGGGCGCCCGGCCGTCGCCACCGGTACGTACGCCGACCAGTTCCTGGTGCCCGGCCGCAAGCTGGACGACCGTCAGGGCTTCTACGTCCTGAACATGCTGCGCACGGACAGCGGCAAGGCCCTGCCGGTGGTACGGGGTTGGCTGCCCGGGTCCGCGACCGGCGCCAGGGTGCCCGCCGCACCGGAGGGCGAGGTCACGGTGACCGGCGACCTCCAGGCCTCGGAGAACTCCCGCAGCGACGGCGTCAACGCCCGGGGCGGGCTCCCCACGGGTCAGGTCGGCATGATCAGCGCCGCGACCCTGGTGAACATCGTGCCGTACGACGTGTACGACGCCTGGGTGACGCTTCCCGAGGCCGAGGCGGGAGGTACGGGCGGTGCGATGAAGCCGGTGCCCGCTGCGGCCCCCGAGGGCAGCGGCCTCGATCTGAAGGCCTTCCAGAACCTGGGCTACACGGGCGAGTGGTTCGTCTTCGCCGGCTTCGTGCTCTTCATGTGGTTCCGGCTGGTGCGCCGCGAGGCCGAGGCCATGCGCGACATCGCGCTCGGCATCGTCCCGGAGGACCCTGCCGCGGCCCCGGAGGGCTCGGCGGCCCCGGAGGCTCAGGCGACTCAGGAGGCGCAGGATGACCCGGCAGCCGCTGAGGCCCCAGGGGCTGCCGAGGCGGCGCGGAAGGCCCCGGCGGCCCCGTAGCGGCGCCTGTGGGGCCCTTTGCCCGTAGGGGTTCCTGTACGGCCCGTGGCTGGAGGGTCCGTGCCACCCGGAGGGCCCGTCGTCGCCGGGCTACGACGTGGGGAGCACGCCCGTGCGGTAGATCGTGCCCGAGCAGGCGTTGGGGATCTTCGTCTCCGCGGTGGGCGCTCCCGACTCCGGGGTGTGCGTCACGGCGATACTGCCCTCCGCGGTGCCCCCGCCGTCATCGTTCAGCGCCTGCGTGTCGACTCCGGAGGGCTGATCGGCGCCCCCTTCGCCGACCGATCCTCCGGCCCCGTCCGCGGACGGGGTCGGGCTCGGTGAGGGGCCCACGGTCGGACAGGTGTCGGCCGGCACCCAGGCGAACCGCACCTCGTACGCCATGGCCGGCTTCAACAGCACCGTGCCCGGCTCCTGCGAGGGGTCGGGCAGTCCGGGGGCCGCGTCGCCCGCGGCGTGCTGGACCACGCCGATCTTCAGCGGGTCGGCCGCGCCCATCGCGGTGAAGCCCACCGTGCCGTTGCTGCTGACCGTGCAGTCCGTGCCGGACACGTTGGCGATCTTGAAGCTGCCGTAGACCGTGCCGTCGGCTCCCGGTGCGCCGGTACCCGCGGACGCGACGCCGAGCTGGCTCGGGTCGCAGACCGGCAGGGAGGCGAACTCCGCGCTCGGGGAGTCGGTCGCCGCGCCCGTCACCGTGCTGTCGGGGTCACTGCCCTCGCCCTCGGTGGGACTGGGATCCGGATCGGCCTCGCCCGCGCTGCCCTCGCTCTCCCGCTCGGTGGGCTCCACCGTGCGCAGGCCGGGCGCGTCGGGGCCGGTCTCGTCCCCGTTGCCGCCCTGGGCCTGCTCGCCGTGCCCGGCGATGGCGGGGCGGGCGTTGGACGGGCCGTCCGAGGTCGCGACGTGGACGAAGGCGGGGACGGCGGTGCCGATCAGCAGGGCCGCCGCAGCCGCCCCGACGACGGCCTGCCGTCGCCTGGCCCGGCGGGCGGGGACGGCGCGGTGGAGGTGGTCGAGGGTCCCGTCGGAGGGGGCCAGCTCGCGCACAGCGCCGTGCAGCATGCGGCGCAGGGCCACCTCGTCCAGCTCGTCGGCGGCGGGGGCGCCCCTGCCACGGGCGAAGAGGTCGGTCAGCGTGCCGGCGAGATCGTCGTCGTCCGGCGCCCCGGAGGTCTTGCCAGGAGCCTTGTCGGGAGCCTTGCCCGGAGCGGAGGCGGAGGTGGAGAGGGTGCCGGAGGCTTCACCGGGTGCGGCGGCCGTCTCCGTATCCGTCTCGTCGGCCGTCTCCGCAACCGCCGCGGACTCCGTCTCCGCATCCGAGTCGGCCGCGGTCTCCGTATCCGTATCCGAGTCGGCCGCGGTCTCGGTGCCCCCCGCGTCCGCCACGGCTTCCGCCGTCCCCGGGTCCCGCTCGTCGGGGTCCTCGGCGGCCTCGTTCTCCACCCTTGCGGGTGACGTCGGCTCCGGGGTCTCGCCCGGCTCGGGCCCCGTGCTCCCGCCGTGCGGGTGGTCCGGATCGGTGTGCGGAGTCTTCTCCGGCCCGTGGTTCACAATTCCGTTTCCCGTCGGGTCATTCTCGTGCCTGTGCTCGTCGCGCTGCTCGGGCCCGCTCATGCCTGGGCCTCCATCACGACGCGCAGCGCCGCGATACCCCGGGAACCGTACGCCTTCACCGAACCGAGCGAGACGCCCAGCGTCTCGGCGACCTGGGCCTCCGTCATGTCCGCGAAGTAGCGCAGCACCAGCACCTCGCGCTGGCGTCGCTGGAGCCCCTTCATCGCCTTGATCAGCGCGTCCCGCTCCAGCTGGTCGTAGGCGCCCTCCTCCGCGCTCGCCATGTCCGGCATCGGCTTGGAGAGCAGCTTCAGCCCGAGGATGCGGCGGCGCAGCGCGGAGCGCGAGAGGTTGACCACCGTCTGCCGGAGATACGCGAGGGTCTTCTCCGGTTCGCGGACCCGGTTCCGCGCGGAGTGCACGCGGATGAACGCCTCCTGCACCACGTCCTCGCAGGACGCGGTGTCGTCCAGCAGCAGGGCCGCGAGGCCGAGCAGGGAGCGGTAGTGGGCCCGATAGGTCTCGGTGAGATGGTCGACCGTGGTTCCCGCAGCCACCGTCTCTTCAGCATCCCCGCGCTGCGAGGGCAGTTGTGCCGGGCGCGCGGCGGGCATGGGCGCGATCACCGGCATGCCACCGGGCGCACGGGGCCGCCGGAGCGGACGCACCGACGCGCCTCGCAACGGGCCCACCACTGTGATGTCGAGAACCTCTGCCACGCCTGTTGGACACGCTGCCCCCCGTCAGGGTTGTACGCGTACGGCGCCACGTTCGACGCTGTGCGACATGCCCTCATACGTACCTGCTCTTCCCCAAATGCCCCGTCATCGCGTCTGGCCACGCGAGAAGTGACCGCATAGACGCAGCCCGGCCGAGGTGCGGTTGCAGAGGGCCGGGAGATCATCGTCGGATACGACAACGTCCCAGCTCAAGAGGTTCAGACCAGCAAATCACTCATAGGGCGTTCACAGATCCTACAAAACAGGTTCGATCATGCCCGAGGGAATTCGGCGGCTACCGATTCGGCGATCTGCGCCACGTTCAAAGCCGCACCTTTTCGGAGATTGTCACCGCAAAGGAACATTTCCAGGGCATGCGGATCGTCCATCGAACGCCGGACGCGGCCCACCCAGGTGGGGTCGGTGCCCACCACATCGGACGGAGTGGGGAAATCTCCGGACGCCGGGCTGTCGAAAAGCACCACGCCGGGGGCGGTCGCCAGGATCTCGTGCGCCTTGTCGACGGCGACCTCGTTCTCGAAGCGGGCGTGGACGGACATCGAGTGCGTGGCGATGACCGGGACGTACACACAGGTCGCGGTGGTCTTCAGATCCGGCAGGCCCAGCACCTTGCGGCACTCCTCGCGGATGGCGATCTCCTCGGAGGACCAGCCGTCCCCGGCGTCCGTGCCGGCCCAGGGCACGACGTTCAGGGCGACGGGAGCGGCGAACGGGCTCCCCGCCGCCTCCGCGCTGTCGCCCAGGGCCCGGCGCACGTCCCCGGGCCGGGTGCCCAGCTCCGTACCGGCCACCAGCGCCAGCTGCTCGCGCAGGGCGGCGACGCCGTCCCGGCCGGCGCCGCTGACCGCCTGGTAGGAGGAGACGATCAGCTCGCGCAGCCCGAACTCGGCGTGCAGCGCGCCGATCGCGACGATCAGCGACAGCGTGGTGCAGTTCGGGGACGCGACGATGCCGCGCGGCCGGAGCCGGGCGGCATGGGGGTTGATCTCCGGGACGACCAGCGGCACGTCGTCGTCGAGCCGGAAGGCCGCCGAGTCGTCGATGACCACGACGCCCTTGGCGGCGGCGATCGGGGCCCAGCGGGCGGACACCTCGTCCGGCACCAGGAAGAGCGCCACGTCGATGCCGTCGAACACGTCCTCGGCGAGCGCGAGGACCTCGCTCTCCTCACCGCGCACGACCAGCTTGCGGCCGGCCGAGCGCGGTGAGGCGACGAGTCTGACCTCGCCCCAGATGTCCGCGTGCTGCGAGAGGATCCGGAGCATGGAACCGCCGATCACCCCGGTCGCGCCGACGACCGCGAGTGAAGGGCGGTGTCCGGTCATCGGCCGGTGCCTCCGTAGACGACGGCCTCGTCGGAGTCGCTGTCGAGACCGAAGGCCGTGTGCACGGCGCGCACGGCCTCGTTGACGTCGTCGGCGCGGGTGACCACCGAGATGCGGATCTCGGATGTCGAGATCAGCTCGATGTTCACGCCCGCGTCGGACAGCGCCTCGAAGAATCCGGCCGTGACGCCCGGGTTGGTCTTCATACCCGCGCCGACCAGGGAGATCTTCGCGATCTGGTCGTCGTAGCGGAGCGACTCGAAACCGATGGTGCTCCGGGTCCGCTCCAGGGCGTCGATGGCCTTGCGGCCCTCTGCCTTGGGCAGGGTGAAGGAGATGTCCGTCAGGCCGGTCGTCGCGGCGGAGACGTTCTGCACCACCATGTCGATGTTGACCTCGGCGTTCGCGATGGCGCGGAAGATCGCGGCCGCCTCGCCGGGCTTGTCCGGGACGCCGACGACGGTGACCTTGGCCTCCGAGACGTCATGGGCGACTCCGGAGATGATCGCGTGCTCCACCTGCTGGTCCCCTTGCGGCTCGTTGCTGACCCAGGTGCCGCGCAGTCCGGAGAAGGACGAGCGGACGTGGATCGGGATGTTGTAACGGCGTGCGTACTCGACGCAGCGGTGCAGCAGCACCTTGGAGCCGGACGCGGCCAGCTCCAGCATGTCCTCGAAGGAGATCCAGTCGATCTTCTTCGCCTTCTTCACGACCCGGGGGTCCGCGGTGAAGACGCCGTCGACGTCGGTGTAGATCTCACAGACCTCGGCGTCCAGCGCGGCGGCCAGCGCGACGGCGGTCGTGTCCGACCCGCCGCGGCCGAGGGTCGTGATGTTCTTGCCCTCCTGGCTCACGCCCTGGAACCCGGCGACGATGGCGATGTTGCCCTCGTCGATCGAGGTCCGGATGCGGCCCGGCGTGACGTCGATGATGCGCGCTTTGTTGTGGACCGAGTCGGTGATGACACCGGCCTGGCTGCCCGTGAACGACTGGGCCTCGTGGCCCAGGTTCTTGATCGCCATCGCCAGCAGGGCCATGGAGATCCGCTCACCGGCGGTCAGCAGCATGTCGAATTCACGGCCGGTAGGCATCGGAGACACCTGCTCGGCGAGGTCTATCAACTCGTCCGTCGTGTCGCCCATCGCGGACACCACGACAACCACCTGGTTGCCGTTCTTCTTGGCGTCGACGACTCGCTTGGCGACCCGCTTGATGCCCTCGGCATCGGCTACGGAGGAGCCTCCGTACTTCTGCACGACAAGGCCCACGTGCGCTCCTCGCTCAGTCATTACTGCGGTCGGCTCAGTTTAACGAGCAGTCCGGAATAGACCCGTCCATACCGGATGATGAGATGTCCCGCTCACCACCCGGTACGGCATGTCGTTCCGAACTGCTCGTACGGGGCTGTTGCCCACCCACCCCGGGAGCACTCCCGTTTGTGTTCCAGCCCACACGATCGGGCACATCCCGCCCCACCTGATCGAACACGTCCCGGACCGGAGTACGGGCACGTCCCAGCCCACACGATCGGGCGAGGTCCGGCGAGCCGGGAGGGTCAGTCGGCGTACTCCTTGAGCTTCTCGGTGTCGAGCGCGAAGCCGACCGGCGCGAGCTCCTCGAACTCCACGACACTCATCCGGGGCTGGGCGGTGGTCCTGGGGGTCATGGCGTCGCCTCCTCGCCTCCATGGTTCCCCGACCGGGATCTCCCGCACGCTCATCGGCGCAGCCTCGGGGCCGGGAGGACCGGGCGGACGGTGGCCGAGCGGAGTTCGGCCATGCGGGCGGCGACGTCGACCTCGGCGCGCGGCCGGGCCAGGAAGGTGTCCGGGACGTCGCCGGTCAGGCCCATCGCCTCGTCGCGGGCGATCTCGGCGCGGCAGTCGGAGCACACGCCGTGGTCCAGCGTGGTCGTCGTCTCGTCCTCGTCGCAGAACAGGCACATCATCACCATGTCCACGATCTGCTCGCCCGGGTGGTCCTGCTCCGGCCGGGGTGCGGGGCTCGGCGGCATCTTGGTCTCCAGTCGCTTGCGAAGGAAGTGCCCGGCGGAGTGCACGGGCGTCGGCAGGCCCGACGTCAGGACCCGGGTGAGCTGTTCGCGGCCGACGCCGCGCGCCAGCCACTCCCCGACCAGGTGTTCCAGCTCCACGCAGTCGCCCTCGGCGAGCTGGAGCCGGGGTTCGCGGCGGCCGAGCCCGGCGAGGACGTCGTACGCCTCCGAGCGCGGGGCCCGGACGCCCGGCTCGGGCTCCCCGGCCGTTTCCGGGGCAGCGGGGGCCGGGGCCCGGCCGGCGGCGGCGGGGGCCGGGGGCTGGCCGGGCGCGTCCATGCCCCGGACGAACCGCACCTGGGCGGCCCACCAGTCGGCGTCGCGGGCGGTCCGGGAGAAGTACGTACGCGTCACCCAGCGCATCTGGCCGTCGGACAGGGTGACCTGGACCCTGATGCGCCGCAGGTGTCCGGCCCGGGTCAGCAGATCCAGCGCGCTGCGGCACGCCTGCTGCCCGTAGTCCGGCAGCTCCTCGGCGAGCGTCTTGTAGCCGATCGCCGCGCCTTCGGGGAGCCGGTCGACGTACGCGGCGATGGCCGCCTCACGCGGCTCCAGACCGGCGAAGTCGTCGGCGCGGGGCGGGGCCTGGTCGGGGGCATGACGCTTTCCGTACCCGGCTTTCGCCATGGGGTGGGCGGGAGTGCGCGGGGCAGCACTAAGGTTGGCGGCAGCCATGAGGGATCGACTCACTTTCGATCTCTTACGGTCAGACCCCGGTCGGTGTTGCGAGCACCACCGGGGTTGTCCGTTTTACGGATAGTGGGTTGCTCATCGCGAACCTAGAGCGTGCGTACGCTCCGGCGCAACCTGGTCACCAAACGTCACCTCCGATCGAATTCGCGCAGCCCGCAGCGCAGTTCGGAACCTGGCCGGGGAGGGAGGGTGGGTGGGTTGAACCCAACCGCCCATTCCTACAGAGAGAGCTCGAAGCCCGGGGCTCGCGGCTCGGGGCTTGAGCCTCGGGCGGACCTGCGGGTTCGCGGCCGGTCCGATTCAGCCCGCCGTCAGCGTCTCCACGTCGAGGACCTGGGTGTTCTGCGCGGCCGCGACGCGCCAGACCCCGTCGTCCTTGGCGAGTACGTACGTCGGGGTGCCGGGGACCGCCTCCGGGTGGGCTGCCATCAGCCCGGAGGGGTCCTCCTGGCCGTGGAAGATCTCGTCCAGGAACCGGCCCCCGTCCCGGGCGACCGGGCGCTGACGGACCTTGACGGCGGCGATGTCGGGGCGGATGAAGAGGATCAGGTCGACCGTGTACGTGGCGGTCACCGGGGAGTTGGCCTGCGGGGGCAGCACCTTGCGGGTGAAGGCGCCGATCTCCGGCAGGCCGGTCAGCCGCTTGCCGTGGGCCGTGGTCCAGATGGCGTCCTCGCGGAAGCCGTCGAGGAAGGCGTCGGGCAGCGCGTTCTGCTGGGCGTGCTGCACGCCGGCGACGAACGCGACGATGGCGTCCACGTCCTCCTGCGGGGCGGGTACGCCGATGACGGTGGGCGAGGTGGCGGGGGTCGTGGCGCTCATGAGGAATCTCCTTGTGGGGCGGGGCCGTCGCGTCGGCCGTTCACCCGGAGCCTCCGCCCTCAAGCGCGGTTGAGGTCAAGGAGTGGTGATCCTGCGCAACCGGCTTGATATCAAGCTTGGTTGAGGTCCTAGCGTTCCCGGCGTCGAACGAACAGCGGCCGGACAGAGGAGCGCTCAGCGATGATTGTGGTGACCGGTGCGACCGGGAACATCGGCAGGGAGCTGCTGCGGCAGTTGTCCGTGGACGGGTACGGGACCGGCGTCCGGGCCCTGACCCGGGACGCGGCGCGGGCCGCGGCCGCGCTGCCCGACGGGGTCGAGGTGGCGGAGGGAGACCTGGGGCGGTCGGAGTCGCTGAAGTCCGCACTGCGTGGGGCGCGTTCACTCTTCCTGATCTCGGGCGTCGGCGACGACGCCCGAGTGCTCGACGCCGCCCGGGACGCGGGAGTCGAGCACGTGGTGCTGGTCTCCTCCATCACCGTCATGACCCATCCGCACCTCGGCCCGGCGCGGGCGAACCTCGCCGTCGAACGCCGGCTGCGGGAGAGCGGGATGGAGTGGACCGTCCTGCGGCCCACGCAGTTCGCTTCCAACACCCTCTGGTGGGCGCCGTCCGTGCGCGACGGATCCGTGGTGCGCGTGCCGTACGCGGACGTCGGTCTGCCGACCGTCCACCCCGCCGACATCGCCTCGGTGGCCCGTGCGGCGCTGACCGGGCCGGGCCACCGGGGGCGGATCTACCCGCTCACCGGGCCGAAGCGGATCAGCCCGCGGCAGCAGGCCGGCGAGCTGGGGCGGGCGCTGGGCCGGGAGGTGGCCTGCGTCGAGGTCACGCGGGAGGAGGCGTACCCGCCGATGGCCGCGATGATGGGGGCCGAGGTCGCGGACAGCGTCCTCGACCTGATGGGCGGGGACGTCAACGACGCGCTGCTGGCCGTGCACGACACCGTGGCCCGAGTCACCGGCTCGCCCGCCCGCCCCTACCGCCGCTGGGCCGAGGAGAACGCCGACGCGTTCAGGTGACCTCCGCGCGTGTTCCGGAGACCTCCGTTGCGTGGGCCGGTGACCTCCCGCATGGGCCGGTGACCTCCCGCATGGGCCGGTGACCTCCCGCATGGGCCGGTGGCCTCCGTGCGTTCAGGTGGCCCGCCGGATCCGGCTACTTCACCGGGCGCAGGCCCAGCGGCCCCGCGATCTCCTCCAGCATCACGCGGCCCGCCTCCTCGGCAAGGTCCTCCTCGCCCGGGTCCTGGTCGGTGTCCAGGCCGTCCAGCTCCTCCAGGGGCTGGCCGAGGCGGATGTGGGCGACCAGGGACTGGAGGGCGCGGAGGGTGGCGGAGGCGGTGGAACCCCAGTTGGAGAAGTACGAGAACTGCCACCACCACAGCGCCTCGGCGGTGCGCTCGGCGTCGTAGTGCGCGAGGCCGTGGCCGAGGTCGGTGACCAGGTCGGCCAGGTCGTCGGAGATCCGGTGCGGGACCGGGGCCTTGCGGGGCTCGTACGGGTCGAAGACCTCGGAGTAGACGTCGATCGGCTCCAGCAGCACGGCGAACCGCTCGCGCAGGCCGTCCGCGTCCGGCTCGGGGCCGAGGTCCGGTTCGTACCGCTCGTCGGGCAGGACGTCCTCGTACGCGCCGAGGCGACCGCCCGCGAGCAGGAGCTGCGAGACCTGGAGGAGCAGGACCGGGACGGCCTCTTCCGGCTCGTCGACCTTGGACACCTCCGTGACCGCGACGATGAACGTCTTGATCTGGTCCGCGATCTGGACGGCGAAGTCGCCCGGGTCCTGCGTGACGGAGTTCAGCGTGGCGTCAGACATCGAGGGGACCTCCCGTGGGCGCGGTCACAGACGGTGAAGCGGACGACAAAGGCGACGTCGAAGGGCACGTCGAGGGGCACGTCGAGAAGGACGACGAAAGGGACGACGCAGGGCGCGGCAGAGCGGAGTGCGGTACGGGACGGGGGCGTACGACGGTGGTGTCAGACATCCAGCAGCCGCCTCCCCTCGAAGGCGCGGCCCAGGGTGACCTCGTCGGCGTACTCCAGGTCACCGCCGACCGGCAGGCCGCTGGCCAGCCGGGTCACCCTGAGCCCCATCGGCTTGACCATCCGCGCCAGGTACGTCGCGGTGGCCTCGCCCTCCAGATTGGGGTCGGTCGCGAGGATCAGCTCCGTGATGGAGCCGTCCGCGAGCCGCGCCAGCAGCTCGCGGATGCGCAGGTCGTCCGGGCCGACGCCCTCGATGGGGCTGATCGCCCCGCCCAGCACGTGGTAGCGGCCACGGAACTCACGGGTCCGCTCGATCGCCACGACGTCCTTGGGCTCCTCGACCACACAGATGACGCTCCGGTCGCGGCGCGCGTCCCGGCAGATCCCGCACTGCTCCTGCTGCGCGACGTTGCCGCACACCTCGCAGAACCGGACCTTGTCCTTGACCTCCAGGAGCGCGTGCGCGAGCCGGCGTACGTCCGTGGGCTCGGCCTGCAGGATGTGGAAGGCGATCCGCTGCGCGCTCTTGGGACCGACGCCGGGCAGCCTGCCCAGTTCGTCGATGAGGTCCTGAACAACGCCTTCGTACAACGGAACGCCTCTCTTTGCTTCCTGCTCCGTACCGTAGTGGGTACGGGTCGGTACCAGTAGGCCCGCGGGCCCGCCGGTGGCCGGTCCGGTCCGGTCCGGTCGGAACGTCCGTCCCGGCCGGCCCGGTCGGTTCCGGTCGGTCCGGTCAGAACGGCAGGCCGGGGATGCCGCCCCCGCCGCCCAGGCCCTGCGCCAGCGGGCCGAGCTTCTCCTGCTGGAGCGCCTGCGCGTTCTCGTTGGCCGCCTGGACGGCCGCGACGACGAGGTCGGCGAGCGTCTCGGTGTCCTCCGGGTCCACGGCCTTCGGGTCGATCACCAGGGCGCGGAGCTCGCCGGAGCCGGTCACGGTGGCCTTCACGAGACCGCCGCCCGCCTGTCCGTCGACCTCGGTCCTGGCCAGTTCCTCCTGGGCCGCCGCGAGATCCTGCTGCATCTTCTGGGCCTGCTGGAGCAACTGCTGCATATTGGGCTGACCACCACCGGGAATCACGGTCACTCCTGGCATTTCGACGACAAATGTTTCGGTAAGCCGAGCCTACGTGCTCCCCGGTCACCGCGCTCCACCCGCCAGGGACCAACTCTTTCGGGTGAGATTCAGGAACCGGCGTGAGTGCTCCTATACCTGACCAGCGGCCGTGCGCAGGCGGGAATCCCGCGATTTCGACCCCGGGGCCCACCATTCGGCGGTAGGAAGGGCATGCGCATCGGCACACGAGCGTGCATGTGTGGTGACGCAGAGTTACTCCGCGGGGGTAGTCGGTCGTGCGGGCCGCCCCGCCCGCTCCGGGCCGGTCGAATCCGGTTCCGGGAAGCCCTACGCGTCCGTCCCGTCCGTCAGAGTGCAGAGGAGTGCCCCGGTGAGTCAGCCGGAGATGCAGCCCGAGGGGCCGCCCCGCAAGGAGTCCGATGCGGGATCCGGTGAGAACGGAGCTGAGCATTCCGCTTCTGGTCCGAGCAGGGGACGCCCCGCCGGGCGTGATCTGACCGGACGCCCGTTCCCCCTCGGCGACTGGGGCGAGCCCGCCGAGCGGCTCGACGAGCTCTACCGCTGGGTCGAGACCGGCGCGCTGGACACCGCCGACTGGTATCTCAACGACCGCGTCCGGAAGCGCCGGGCCGCCAGGGCGCTGCGGATGGGCACCGCCGCCGGGGTGGTCGCCGGGGCCGCCCTGCCGCTCCTCGACCTGACCGGCACGCTGAGCGGCTCGGCGGGCTGGGGCTATCTGTGCCTGTTGCTGGGGGCCGCCTGCATGGGCTGCGACCGGTACTTCGGTCTCACCTCCGGCTGGATAAGGAACCTCGCCACGGCCCAGGCGGTGCAGCGACGGCTCCAGGTGCTCCAGTTCGACTGGGCCTCGGAGTGCGTACGGGAGATGCTCGGGCCGACCGAGGGCACGGCCAGCGAGGCGGCCGAGCGGTGCCTGGGGGTGCTGCGGAGGTTCTCCGAGGACGTCACCGAGCTGGTGCGGTCGGAGACGGCGGACTGGATGGTGGAGTTCCGGGCGGGGCCCGCGCCGATGGGCATGCAGGCCCTGGCGACGGGGAGTGCCGGGGGGCGCGGGGAGTCGGGGGCGGCGCCGGGGCGGTTCTCGATGCCGTCCGTGGCGGCGCGGCCGAACATGCCGCGGCAGCGGCCGCCGGAGTCGCCGCCGCGGTGAGGAGTCCGGGGGCGGAGTGCGGGGTGCGGGCTTCGGAGGGCTGCCCCCGGACCCCCGGTTCTCCATCGCCGGACGGGCTTGCACGCGGCACCCCGGCCCGCGACGGGACGCGGAGAAGCCGGGTGTCGTCCTAGCTGAAGATGATCATTGAGCCCTGGGCCAGGCTGCGCGTCGCCGCCGCGTGGAGGCCGAGCCAGACGTGGCGTTCCCGGGCGAACGGGCTGTCGTCGTAGGGGATCGGTTCCGCGGGTTCCTCCAGGGCCGTGGGGCCGGAGGGCGGCCGCGGGGCGGCCGGCGGGTTGGCCGGGTCGATGCCGATGGACGGGGCGACGAACTCCAGCTCGCGGAGCAGCCCGTGCGCGGAGCCCAGCGGTCCGCCGCCCGCCAGGAGCGCGTCGTCGGAGAGCGGGGCCGGGAAGTCCACCGGGACGTACGCCCCGGCGTGGTCGAAGTGCCAGACCAGGTGCGACTGCTGGGCGCTCTGTTCGAACATCTCCAGGAGCTGTTCGTAGTCGCCGTCGAGGCCCGCGACGGGGGTGACGGCGAGGCCGCTCAGCTGGAGGAGGTAGGCGCGGCGCAGGAAGTGCAGGGCGTCGTAGTCGAAGCCGGCCACGGGAGCGACTTCCCCGTTGAGGCCCGGCATGTAGGCGTAGACGGGAACGGGCGGCAGCCCGG
Source organism: Streptomyces sp. NBC_01116 (assembly GCF_041435495.1). Taxonomy (NCBI): domain Bacteria; kingdom Bacillati; phylum Actinomycetota; class Actinomycetes; order Kitasatosporales; family Streptomycetaceae; genus Streptomyces; species Streptomyces sp. NBC_01116. Next base: position 4,631,719 of record NZ_CP108644.1, on the reverse strand, counting down.
CGGCGTTCAGCGCCTTGTCGTAGACGGCGATCTCTTCGGCGAACGGATTGTCGGCGCTGTGGCACAGCACGTCGACGAGGGGGACCAGCCACAGGTCACAGGCCACGAAGTCTCGCTCTCGGAAGGGTTCGGGCGATCGTCGGGACAGCGTAATGCGGGGCGAACCTCACGCACAGTGCCCCGGAGACTTCCGGTGCCTCCCCGGATTCCTAGGTATCCGGGGAATCCAGGGGACGCGGGGAATCCAGAGGGTGCGGGGAGTCCGTGGGATCCGAGGGGCCGGGGCCGCCGCCCTCGGGCGCCCGCGCCTCCAGACGGTCCGCCCAGGCGAGCGCGTGCGCGTAGTAGGAGTGCATGGCGGCGCGGACCTGCTCGTGGTCGCTCCGGGAGAGGGCGTCGACCAGCTCCTCATGGCCGAACCACAGCACACCCTCGTCCATGCCGTCGCGGCGCAGCCGGTGGACGGCGAACACCCAGGCCTGGACGCGGAGCCGGGCGAGGAAATCGGCGATGTACGGGTTGCGGACGAACTGCCCCAGCTCCCGCCAGAACCGCAGGTCGTACCCGATCAGCACGTCGAGGTCGCCGCCCTTCGCCGCGCGGACCGCCTCCGCGGCCCGGCGGCGGATCGGGGCGAGCCCCTCGGGCCGGACGTCGACCCCCTCGGCGTAGTTGCGGAAGAGGCCCTCGACGACGAGGGCGCGGGCCTCGGCCATCGCGCGGTAGTCGGCGACGGTGAACTCGCGCACCTGGAAGCCGCGGTGCTGGTCGGAGGCGAGGAGCCCCTGTGCGGAGAGGTCGAAGAGCGCCTCGCGGACGGGCGTCGCGGAGACCCCGTACTGCTCGGCGATCTGCTTGACGGTGAACTCCCGGCCCGGCGGAAGACGCCCTGCCAGCACCTCGTCACGCAGCGCGTCGGCGATCTGCTGGCGCAGGGTGTTGCGCGTCACACCTCCGCTCGGACTCATACCGGCCCCCATCCGTCCGTCTGTCCCTGTCCGTCCCCGTTCGCCGACGTTTTTCGGCGGGGGGCCATTTCTGGCTCGGGTCACCTTAAGCCAGGGCCACCGCCGTGCCCGATTCCGGGCACGGCGGGGATGCGCACAGGGCCGATCGCGTACGGAACAAGGTCGTCCGGCTACTCGGCGTACGGGGAGGGCGTGCCGTTACGCGCCCTGCACCGTGTACGTGTCGGCGACGGAGAGGGCCACGTCCAGGGCCGCGAGCCCTTCCTCGGCCTCGGCCTCGGAGACGTTGCAGGCCGGGACGGCGTGGGTCCGGTTCATGTTGATGAACGGCCACAGCCCCTGCTTCTTCGCCGCCGCGCCGAAGGCCGCCATCGGGGCGTTGGCCTCGCCCGAGGCGTTGTACGGGACGAGCGGCTCACGGGTCTCCCGGTCGCGGACCAGGTCCAGCGCCCAGAACGCTCCGAGGCCGCGCACCTCGCCCACCGAGGGGTGGCGTTCGGCGAGTTCGCGCAGACCGGGACCGAGAACGGTCTCGCCGATCCGGGCCGCGTGCTCGACGACCTTCTCGTCCTCCATCACGCCGATGGTGGCGACGGCGGCGGCGCAGGCCAGCGGGTGTCCGGAGTAGGTGAGGCCGCCGGGGTAGGGGCGGGTCTCGAAGGTCGCGGCGATCTCCGCGTTGATGGCGACGCCGCCCAGCGGTACGTAACCGGAGTTGACGCCCTTGGCGAAGGTCAGCAGGTCCGGCACGACGTCGAAGTGGTCGGCGGCGAACCAGGCGCCGGTGCGGCCGAATCCGGCCATCACCTCGTCGAGCACGAAGACGATCCCGTACCGGTCGCAGATCTCACGGACGCCCGCCAGATAGCCCGGCGGCGGGGTCATGATGCCCGCCGTGCCCGGGATGGTCTCCAGGATGACCGCCGCGACGGTGGCCGGGCCCTCGAAGGCGAGGGTGTCCTCCAGGTGCTGGAGGGCGCGGGCGCACTCCTCGGCCTCGTTCGCCGCGTGGAACGGGGAGCGGTAGAGGAACGGGGCCCAGAAGCGGACGACCCCCGCCGAGCCGTTGTCGGAGGGCCAGCGGCGCGGGTCCCCGGTGAGGTTGATCGCCGTGGAGGTGGCCCCGTGGTACGAGCGGTAGGCGGAGAGCACCTTCGTACGGCCGGTGTGCAGCCGGGCCATGCGGATGGCGTTCTCGACGGCCTCGGCCCCGCCGTTGGTGAAGAAGATCTTGTCCAGGTCGCCCGGGGTGCGCTCGGCGATGAGGCGTGCGGCCTCGGAGCGCGCCTCGATCGCGAACGCGGGCGCGAAGGTGGCGAGCTTGCCCGCCTGCTCCTGGATCGCGGCGATCACGGTGGGGTGCTGGTAGCCGATGTTGGTGTAGACGAGCCCGCTGGTGAAGTCCAGGTAACGGTTGCCGTCGTAGTCCCAGAAGTAGGACCCCTCGGCGCCGGCGACGGCGAGCGGGTCGATGAGGCCCTGGGCGGACCAGGAGTGGAACACGTGCGCGCGGTCCGCGGCCTTCACGGCCGCACCGGCCTCGGGGTCGGCGGACGGGACATGAGGGGCATGAGGGGTCATGCGGCGAGCGTAGGCGCTGGTGGAGGCCGCCTCCATGGCCACCTTGTACGGCCTGGGGCGGATGGGTCGGCAGGGTGTCGGGTCCGGGGGCGACGGCGGACCCTTTCCTCCAGCACCTCAGCGATTGACAGCATGCTGTCGTGATGACAGTCTTCTGTCATCGAGCCGAGGAGGCCATCATGACCAGCAGCAGCGGCAGAACCGCACATCTCGCCGTCTACGACACCTTCGCCGACTGGGAGACCGGGCACACCACGGCCCATCTCACGCAGAACGGCTACACCGTGCGGACCGTGGGGCTGACCCGGGAGCCGGTGACGACCATGGGCGGCCTGCGAATCCAGCCCGACCTGGCGTTGGACGAACTGCGCCCGCAGGACAGCGCGTTGTTGATCCTGACCGGTGCGTCCGAGTGGGACGAGGGGGACGGTCTCGCCCCGTTCGCGCGGACGGCCCGGGCCTTCCTGGACGCGGGGGTCCCGGTCGCGGCGATCTGCGGGGCGACGGCCGGGCTGGCCCGCGAGGGGCTGCTGGACGACCGGGGGCACACGAGCGCGGTCTCCTTCTACCTCGCGGCGACGGGGTACGCGGGCGGCGCGCGGTACGTGGACGCCGACGCGGTCACGGACGCCGGGGCGGCCGGGGGCGGCGGGCTGATCACGGCCGGGCCGACGGAGCCGGTGGCGTTCGCGCGGGAGGTGTTCGGCCTGCTCGGGGTGTACGACGCGAAGAAGCTGGACGCGTGGTACCGGCTGTTCCACGACTCGGACGCGAGCGCGTACGAGGTGTTGCAGGGTGAGTGAGGGTGCGGGGCGCGTCTCGTCCGAGCAGGAGTTGCTGAGCCGGGCCGCGGTGACGGTGTTCCGGCTGAACGGGCAGTTCCTGTCGGTGGCCGACGAGTTGGCGCGGCCGGGCGGTCTCACGGCGGCCTGGTGGCAGGTGCTGGGGGCGGTGACGCGGGAGTCGTTGCCGGTGGCGGGGATCGCCCGGGCGATGGGGATCACCCGGCAGAGTGTGCAGCGGATCGCGGACCTGCTGGTCGGGCGGGGGCTCGCGGAGTACGCGGAGAACCCGGCCCACCGCCGCGCGAAGCTGTTGCGGGCGACGGAGGCGGGGCGGGAGGCGGTCTCCCGGATCGGCCCGCCGCACGCGGAGTTCGCCGCGCGGCTGGCGGGGGAGCTGGGGGTGGAGGGGCTGGCGGAGACGGTGCGGGTGCTTGAGCGGTTGTCGGGGGCGTTGGAGAACCTGACCGCTGCGGGGTCGCCCGCTTCCGGTCCGGGGCGCTCCGGTCCGTCCGGCGCCTGAGGGCGTCATCGGTGCGAGGCCGGCCACCCCGAGCCCGTCCGGCGCTTGAGGACGGAACCGGGACGGTGGCGGGTCCCTGCCTGACCGTGTCGGCTCCTCCGGGGCACCGGCGTCGTTGCGTGCGTCGCCCTCGTCCGATCAAGGGTTCCGTCCTCAAACGCCGGACGGGCTGGAGGGTGCGGAGGGTGCGGGGTCGCCCCGTCCCGGTCGACGGGTCCGTCCTCAAACGCCGGACGGGCTGGAGAGGGCGAGGGTGCGGGGCCGACCCGGCCCGGGTTGGAGGGGCATCCGTGGGGGTGGTGGAACCGGGCGGCCGGGGTGTCGTGTCCTAGGTCCTGTCGTCGAACTGCCGTCGTCGCCCGAAAGGGCGGCCCTGCGGGGTCAGGTGCGTGCTCCCGGTGTGCCGGGTGCGGGTCCTCGTACGGGACGTACTCGGGCCTGTGCCCGGTGCGGCGGGAGCGCGTGCATGGCGCCGCGGGGCAGGCGGCAGTTCGACGACAGGGCCTGGACCGGGAGCCGGGGCCCGCGCCGGATGGCGGCGCTATCCTCGTGCGGGCCGCACGGGGAGGAAGCGCACCATGGACAAGCTCGGGTCCCACGACCCGCACCGCATCGGTGCGTACCGTCTCCTCGGCCGCCTCGGCGAGGGCGGCATGGGCCAGGTCTTCCTCGCCCGCTCCGACCGCGGCCGCACCGTCGCCCTCAAGCTCGTCCGCCACGAGCTGGCCGAGCGGCCCGAGTTCCGGGCCCGCTTCCGCCAGGAGGTCCGTGCCGCGCACCGGGTCGGCGGCGCGTGGACCGCACCGGTGCTGGACTCCGACACCGAGGCACCCGTCCCCTGGGTCGCCACCGGCTACGTCGCCGGACCCTCCCTCCAGCGCGTCGTCTCGGGCCGCCCCGGCGCCCCGGTCACGGACTCGGGGGCGTACGGGCCGCTGCCCCCGCGTTCCGTTCGGTTCCTCGGCTCCGGGCTCGCCCACGCGCTCCAGCACATCCACGGGGCCGGGCTCATCCACCGGGACCTGAAGCCCTCCAACGTCCTGATGACCATCGACGGCCCCCGGGTCATCGACTTCGGCATCGCGCGCGCCCTGGAATCCGTGCCCGACGGCGATCTGACCCGCACCGGGGCCCTGGTCGGCTCGCCCGGGTTCATGGCACCGGAGCAGGTACGCGGCGAGCGCGTGACCACCGCGTGCGACGTGTTCTGCCTCGGGTCCGTCCTCGCGTACGCCGCGTCGGGCCGGCTGCCCTTCGGTACGACGGAGAGCGGCGGGGTCCATGCCCTGATGTTCCGGATAGCCCAGGAGGACCCGGACCTGACCGGGGTTCCGGACGACCTGGCCGACGTCGTCCGGGACTGTCTGGCGAAGGACCCGGCGGCCCGCCCCGGCACCGGCGAGATCCTGGCCCGCCTCGGCGAGGCGGAGGCGGACGAGCCCTGGCTTCCCGCCACCCTCATCGCCCAACTCGGCCGCCATGCCGTGGGGCTCCTCGACGCGGAGGACCCGGAGGACCCCGAGGACCCGGAAGTCCCGAAGGCCCCGGAGGGCCCGCGTGCCCCACAGGCCCTGCACGCCCCACAGCAGCCGCAGGCGGCCCGGACGAGCCCGGGGCCGCCGGGGGTACCCGCGCCCCCGCCCGCCGCCCCGGTACCGCCTGGCCCCCACCCGTACGCGCGGCACCACGCGCCGTACGGCGGCCCCGCCGCCCCGCAGCATTCCGCCCCGCACCCGGCGCCCGGCCCTACCGCCCAACAGTCCTTCCCTCCGGCCTACTTCGCGCCCACCCCTCCCCCGCCGGCCCGGGAGCGCCGCTCCCCCTGGGCCACCGTCGCGCTCATCGCCGTCGCCGTGGCCGTGGCGATAGGGGCGGGCGGATCGGTGTACGCGTATCTGAAGGGCGGCGCCCCGGGCACCACCGCCTCCCCCGGGCCATCGGGCTCCGGCGGGTCCGGCGGCGGGCAGCAGGGCGGCGGGGGAGGTGCCGTGCCGAAGGAGTTCCTGGGCACCTGGACCGGCTCCATACCCGGCGAACAGGGCTCGGCCTCACAGACGTTGACCATCCGGCAGGGGAAGGTGGGCGACCAGGTCCTCACGCTCACCGCCGAGGGGCCCCTCGCCTCCGGAGCCACGTACCACTGCGAGTTCACCGCTTCCCTCGCCGACCGGCCCGCCGGGGACGGCCCGGTCCGTATCGGCCCCTCCACGGTGTCCTCCGGTCAGCCGGCCTCCTCCTGCACGCCCGGGAAGCCCACCGAACTGACCCTGCTCCCGGACGGGGACCTGCGCCGGTCCACCGCCGGGACGGGCGAGAGCCTGACCTACACCAAGTCGGACTGAGCGGCTCCGGCAGCCCGCGCACCGGACGGCTCCCCGCCCGCCCCGGGGGCCGGCGTCCGCAGCGCCCGGGTGATCAGCGCCGCGCCGCCCAGCAGCACGAGCACCACCACCATCGCGTTGCGCAGCCCCACCTGGTCGGCCAGGAAGCCCAGCGAGGGCGGGCCGACCAGGAACGCCGCGTAGCCCGCCGTCGAGACCGCCGCGACGCGGGCCGAAGCATTCCGCACGCCCTCGCCCGCCGCCGAGATCGTGACCGGGAAACCGAGCGAGGCGCCGAGGCCCCACAGCACCACCGCCGCCCCGGCGAGCAGCGCGTTGTCGGAGAAGATCACCAGGGCCACGCCGACCGCCGCCACCAGGGCGCTGGCCCGGACCACGGCCGCCGGGCCGTAGCGCACGAGCAGCGGCCCGCCGGTGAACCGGCCCGTCGTCATCGCGACCGCGAACAGCATGAACGTCAGCGAACCGGCCGTCGCACTCGTCCCGTGGCCGTCCACCATCAGCAGCGGCAGCCAGTCGTTGGCGGAGCCCTCCGCGAAGGCCATGGCCAGCACGACCAGGCCGATCAGCACCAGCCGACGGTCCCGCCAGACCGCCAACTGCCCGCGCATGCCGCCCGGATGCCTCCCGCCGCCGGCCTCGGAGGAGCCCGCAGCGCCGTCCGGGCCGCCGGAGCGGCCGGCGCCCTCGGGGGCCGCCTCCTCCTTCCCCGTACCCGCGGGCACCGCCCGTACGGTCCACACCCCGGCCGCCGCGACGGCGACGGCGATCGCCGCCAGGTGCCAGCCGACCGGGAAGCGGGCAGCCGTCAGCGCCATCCCGAGCAGCGCGCCGACCACGGTCCCCAGGCTGAAGCAGCCGTGCAGGACCGGCAGCACCGGCCGGCCCAGGGTCCGTTCGACGGCCGCGCCCTCGATGTTGAACGCCACCTCCGCCAGGCCCATCCCGGCGCCGAACAGCGCGAGGCCGCAGAAGACCCCGGCCGACACCTCCAGCGCCGCACCCCCGGCGATCACCAGCAGCCCGGCGACGAGCAGCCCCGCCCCGACGGCGATCACCTGCCGCCCGCCGCGCCTGCGCACCAGCCCGCCGGAGGCCAGCACTCCGGCCATCGACCCGATGGAGAGCCCGAACAGCACGAGGCCCATCGATCCGGTCGTCACGTCCAGCGCGTCCCGCACGGCCGGGGTGCGGGCGACCCAGGACGCCATGCTCACCCCGGTGGCGAGCATGAAGAGGAAGAGCGCCGCGCGCCAGCGGCGGGTGGTGGCGTCCATGACCGGCGGGTTCTTCATAGGAGTCGAGCCTCGGGAGGTGGGGTGGGCACGGGAGGAGGGCGCGAGCTTCGGACGCACGGCGGCACCCGTGCGCGCGCGTACGCGTACTCGTAACCGCGCGTACTCGTGCTCGCGCGCACAGACGTACGAGCGTACGCCTGAAGCGTACGTCCGTACACTCTCGCTTCCGCTTCCGCCCCCGCCACCCCTGACGCCCCCTCCCCGCCCTCTATGCTGCGCGGAGGACCGAGCCCACCGAGGAGGCCGCGTGGCGACAGGGCGCACCGACCCCGAACGGCGGGACCGCATCATCGACGCCGCGCTGGACCTCATCGTCGACGAGGGCGTCGCGGGCGTCTCGCACCGTAAGGTCGCCGCCCGCGCGGGCGTGCCGCTCGGCTCGATGACGTACCACTTCTCCGGCATGGACGAGCTGCTGCACGAGGCGTTCACGCGCTTCTCCGGCACGATCGTCGCCGTCTTCGAGGAACGCCTCGGCGCGGCGAGCACCCCCGACGAGGCGCGTGAGGCCGTCGCCGACCTCGTCCACCACCTCTCCGGCGGCAACCAGCGCGAGCTGATCCTCACCCACGAGCTCTACACGCTCGCCGCCCGCCGGCCCGCCTACCGCGAGCTGACCCGCACCTGGATGGGCCGCAGCCGCCGCGCCCTGGAATGGCACTTCGACCCGGCCACCGCCCGCCAGCTCGACGCGCTCATCGAGGGCCTGTCGATCCACCGCGCCCTGGAGACCGAGCCCCACGAGCGCGCCCTGACGGTCGAGGCGATCGCACGGATCACGGCGCCGGCCCCCGCCGGGGACGAGGGGCCCGGACAGCGCGACTGAGCACCGTACGTGGCGCGTGCGGCCTGCGTGCGGCGCCCGGCTCCCGAACGGGTCGGTAACGGGTCAGCGGGAACATGCCGAAGTCGTCCGAGGTCGGCAAGTAGTAACGGGCTGCTGGGCTCAGACCTCCCGATCTGTTGCCATGAAGGGGTCGCTTTCCTCTGTGGAGAAGGGAGTTCTCGCAGGATGCGAACCACAACACTGGGCAGGGACGGGCCGGTCGTCGGACGGCTGGGACTGGGCGCGATGGGGCTCTCGTACCGCTACGCCCCGGCCCTCAGGGACAGAAGCAAGGCCGTATCGCTGGTCCAGGAGGCACTGGATCTCGGGGTCAACCTCGTCGAGACGGCCGCCGCCTACGCGGCCGGGGACAACGAGCGGCTGATCGGTGAAGCCATTCGCGGGCGCCGGGACGAGGTGGTGCTGTGCACCGGCGGCGGCCTGCTCGGCGACGCCGACGGTGTGCTGCGGCCCGCAGGCGGTCCGCAGGCGCTGCGGGCCGCGGTCGACGAGAGCCTGCGCCGACTGCACGTCGACCACATCGACCTCTATCTGCTGCGCCGCGTCGACCCGGGCGTGCCGCTGGAGGAGAGCTGGGGTGCGCTGGCCGAGCAGGTCTGGGCGGGAAAGATCCGCATGCTGGGGCTGCCCGTCGTCACCGTCCAGGAGGCCCGCGCCGCCGAGGCCGTGCACGAGGCGGCGGCGATGGCCGCCGAGGTGTCGCTCTTCACCCGCTGCGGTCTCGACGACGTCGTGCCGTACGCGGTGGAGCGCCGGATCGCGCTGCTGGCCGGCGCCCCGCTCGGCCGCGGTCTGCTGACCGGCGCGCTGTCACGCTCCGACGACCTGACCCCGGACGACTGGCGGCGCACCCAGCCCCGCTTCGCCCCGCGCGCCATCCGCCACAACTACGCCCTCACGCAGGCAGTCGCCCAGGTGGCCGCCCGGCATGAGGCAACCTCCGCGCAGGTCGCCCTGGCGTGGCTGCTCCGGCTCGGCGAGCACGTGGTGGCGCTGCCCGGCACCACGGTGCCGTACCACCTCGCGGAGAACCTCGGCGGCGACCGGATTCGCCTGACCGAACAGGACCTGACCGACCTGGAGTTCCTTCCCTACCCGGCGGGCGCTCCCGAGGTGTGAGCCGAGCCCGGCCCGCGCACCGCCCGCCCCCGTCCCTGACTCCCCACCACTTCTGGAGTTCTTGACATGACGACCTCTCTGGTACGGCAGGTCCTCCCGCGGCCCAGACCCCGTCCGACGACGGCCGGCGTCCACGGAACCACGGCGCCCGGGTTCGGCTCCGTGCGCCATGCCTTCGAACGGGCGTGCCGGGACGCGGGTCCGGCCGGTTCCCAGGGGGCCGCGCTGGCGGTCGTGCGGGACGGTGAAACGATCGTCGACCTGTGGCACGGCACCGCCGACCCGGTCACTGGGACCCCGTGGGCCGGCGACACCCTCGTACCCGTGCTGACGGGCTCCCACGGGATTCTGGCCACGGCGGTCCTGCTGCTCGCCGACATGGGCGCGCTCGCGCTGGACCGGCCCGTCGCCGACTACTGGCCGGAGTTCGCGGTGCGCGGCAAGGGCACGGTGACGCTGCGGGACGTGCTGACGTTCACCGCCCGCCTCCCGGGCATGGCGGCGGATCTCGACCAGCGCGATGTCGAGAACCCTCAGATGATGGCCGCGCTGCTCGAACTGCACAGCCCCGAGGAGGATCCGCGGGCGGGCGGCGTGCTGTACGGGCCCTGGACCGCCGGGTGGATCGCCGCCGAGGTGATCCACCGGGTCGACGGCCGGGATCTCGACCTGTTCTTCCTGGAGGAGATCGCGGGCCCGCTCGGTCTCGATATCCATTTCGGGCTCGTGCCCGACCAACTGCCGTACGCGGCACGGATCTCGTACGATGCCGGCTTCCGCGCCCGCTTCCCGTCGTCGGGACGCAGCGGGGCGGGCGGCAGCGGGGCCGACCTCGCCGGCCGGGTATGGAACAACCCGTCCCCGTTCCCCGCGGACCCCGGGGTGTGGAGCGAGAGCCGACGGCGGTACGCGGTCATCCCCTCGCTGGGGGCGTACGCGTCGGCCCGCGGTCTCGCCCGGCTCCAGGGCGTCCTGGCGGCGGACGCCGTACGGGCACCGGGCGAGGAGCCGCTGTTGTTGTCGCGCCGCACACTGGACCAGGCGCGGAACTTCTGGGCCGAGGGCCTTGATCCGCTGCTCGGCGGGGTCAGCGCGTACGGCGAGGGCGGCCTCCAACTCCTCGACGAGGGCCTTCACCCGGACGTCCGCTCCGGCGCCTTCGGCCACCAGGGCCCCGGCGGAATCGCCTGCCAGACCTGGCCGAAGGCCGGAGTGGGCGCAGCGCTGGTCCGCAGCCGGCTGACGGCGGGTCCCGGCGCGCAGGTCCTGGACGAGGTGGCGGACGCGGTGGCCGGATCACCGCGGACGGCCTCCTGAGATCGGCCGGAACGGGGCCGGAGCCGGCCTTCGGGCGGGTTCCGCCCCGCGCTCGGTCAAGTCGGCCGCGTCGGGCAGGTCTGCGGCGTCGGACACAACCGCGAGGTCGGCACGTCCGTCGTGGCCGCCCGGCCCGTCTGCCCCGCCCTCCCCGCCTGACCGGCCCGGTCCGCGGCGAGGCCGTGCAGGACGACGTTCCAGACCGAGTCCCAGGCCGAGTCCCGGGTCGCGCCGTGTGCGGCCATCGCGCCCTCCGCGAGATGCGCCAGCAGGGCCACCGCGTCCTCCGGAGACACTCCGGGGCGCAGCCGTCGCGCGTCGTGGGCCCGGTCGAGCAGGTCGCGGAGCACGGGGAGCCAGACCTCGGTCAACGGCGGTACGCCCTCGGGTTGGTCTGCCTCCAGGCGGCGCGCGGCGCGCGCAAAGGGGTCCTCGTGCGCCAGCCGGGCCAACGCACCGATGAGAGTCCGCAGTTCGCGTAAGGGGTCGTGGGCGGCCGCAAGGTCCTCCAGACAGCGCTCGAAGCGGGCGCGCCCCGCCGTGTGCACCTCCTCGGCCAGGGTGGTCTTGTTCCCGAAGTGAAAGGTCACAGCACCGACCGAGGTCTCGGCCCGCCAGCCCATCCGCTGGAGGGAGGCGCCCTCGTAGCCGCGCTCGGCGAACTCGTCGGCGGCCGCTTCCAACACGGCCTGGCGCGTCCTGGCCGCCCGTTCCTGCATGCGCGTTCTCCTTGGACCTCGGCAAGTAGTCGTGCCCTCTGAAAGAAATATAACGAACATTCTCTATGTTTGTTAGTCTGCTCAGCGACGCTCACCTGGGAGGGACCTGCAGTGACGACGACGCACGAGACGCCCGACATGGCGATCGGCCGACCGCCGGGCGATCTGTCCCGGCTCCTGTTCGGCCACCTACACCGCTCCGACCAGCAGCGTTGGGGGAATGTGTACCTCCAGGGACTACTGCGGACGACCGGAAAGAAGACCGTGCGCCGGATGGCGGCCGTCGTGACCGGATCGGAGGCGGCGTCCAGCTCGCTGCACCAGTTCGTCAACGCCAGCCCGTGGGCCTGGGCCCCGGCGCGCGGCGAGCTGGCCCGCTGGGCCGCCGGGTCGCTGCCGGTGCGGGCCTGGACGCTGGCGCCGGCGGTGCTGCCCAAGCGCGGCAACTGCTCGGCCGGGGTGCACCAGCGCTTCCTGCCGGAGTCCGGACGCACCGTCAACTGCCAGCTCGGACTCGGCCTGTTCCTGGACGCCGGGCGGACGCACGTCCCCGTCGACTGGCGGCTCTTCCTGCCTCCCCGGTTCACTCGGGACGAGGCCGTGCGCGACCGGGCGAAGATCCCCGCGACGACGCGGGCCCAGCCGCTGTGGGACCACGCCCTGCGCCTGGTCCAGGAGATGACGTCCCGGTCGCAGGGACGGACGGCGCCGGTGGTGGCCGACCTGACGGCCCTGTGCGACGTCGCACCCCTGGCGCAGCGGTTACAGGGCTCCGAGCACGCCTTCCTCCTCGCCATCCCGGGCCAGACCACCCTCGCCGGGCCCGAACTGCCCCCCGCGGAGCGGGAGTCGGCTCGGGGGATGCTGTTACGCCGGGGCGTACGGCACCCGGCAGGGGCGGGCCGGCAGATCATCTCGCACGACACACCGGTACACGGACTGCGCCCGGACGGCGAGCGCAGCCGCGGTGCGGGCCGGCTGATGGCCGAGTGGGACGCGGGCAGCGGGCGCCCGGGCCGCATCTGGCTGACGAACATCATCGACCGCCATCCGGTCGAACTGATGGAGCTGGCCCGCTCGCCCCGGGGGGCACGGGCCTCGATCGACCGCATGGGCGAGGACTTCGGACTCCTCGACTTCGAGGGCCGCTCGTACCCCGGCTGGCACCGGCACATGACGCTCGTCTCGGCCGCTTACGCGTGCAGCACCCTGGAGGGCATGAACAACTGACCCTTTACTTGCCCCTGCAACTATAAATGAGCCAGAGCCCCTTTCGCGAGCACCAGCACTCCCCAGATGATTGCATGGGCATGTATCTTGTTGTTCATCGCAGTCGAGAAGGGGAGCCGTTCCATGACGATCCACAAGCAGCCGCGCGCCGCCTCCGATCAGACCATGTGGGAGGCCGTCCTCGGCCTGCACGCCTTCGTGGAACGTCAGCTCGCACACACCCTGCAGCGCCGCTACGGCGTCGGCCTCTCCGAGTACCGCGCCCTGGAGGCCCTCACCCAGGCCGAGAACGGCGAATGCCGCATGCAGGAGCTCGCGGACCGCGTCGGCCTGGGCCAGAGCTCCGTGACCCGCCTGGTGGGACGGCTGGACAGCGCCGGCTACGCCTACAAGGACAACTGCGCCGACGACAAGCGCGGCGTCTTCGCCGTCATCACCGACGAGGGCCGCAAGCACTACCAGGACGCCCGCTCCACGTACGCCGACGTCCTCAGCTCGGCCCTCAACACGGCGAGCGCCGACGACCAGCTCGCCCGCGCGGTGCAGGCGCTGCGCAGCGCCGCCTGACCAGACCACGACAGACGGCGGGAGGCGTCCGGGCGACCGGGCCTCCCGCCGTTTTTGCATGCTCGGGGTTCTTCTCCACGAGCTGAGGCCCCTGTGACCTGGATCACTCGATCCATCAATTTACTTGCTTGACCATGCAAGTAGAACCCCGTAGGTTCTCTCTCGTAGCCAGACTGCCCATCCATCTAGGGGGGACCGTTGCCTTCGCCTCGCCTGTTGCAGGCATTCGACAGACACGTGCAGGAAAGGCCCGACAGCACCGCGCTCGTCTCCGCCGGCCGGCGGGTCACCTACGCGGAGCTCGACCGGCTGACCCACCTCGCCGCCACGGACCTCGACGGCGTCGGCCGCGGATCCGTACGCGCCCTGTGCGTTCCGGCCCACAAGTCGCCGGAGACCGTCGCACTGCTGCTGGCAGCCTGGAGCCGGGGGATCAACACCCTGGTCCCGTCGCCCGCCCTGGGCGCCGCCGCCCTGTCCACGCTCATCGCCCAGGCCCACGGCCCGCTGTCGGCCACCGCGGTTCCCGGCGGCGGTGCGACCCTGTCGCGGGAGGAGGCCGACCCCACGCTGTCGGACGGCTTCAGCGCCCCCGACCCCGGGGAGTCGCTGCTGACCCTCACCACCTCCGGCTCCACCGGCGTGCCCAAGCTCGTCCCGGTCCGCACCGAGGCCTTCGACCGCTTCGGAGACTGGGCCACGGAGAGGTTCGGGATCGACGGCACCACCAGCTCGCTGAGCTTCTCGCCGCTCAACTTCGACCTGGCCCTGCTCGACGTCTGGACCGTGCTGGAGGCCGGCGGCACCGTCGTCCTGGCCGACCCCGGAGCCAGCGGTGACGCCGGCTATCTGCGCGAACTCACCCAGCTCAACGAGGTGACCCTGGTCCAGGGGGTTCCGCTGCTGCACCGGCTCCTGGCCGCGGACGACGCCCGCTATCCGACGGTGCGCACGGTCGTGTTCACCGGGGAGGCCGTCTCCGAGCAGGAGCTGCGGGACACGTTCGCCGCCTGCCCGGCCGCCCGCTTCCACAACGTCTTCGGCTGCACGGAGACCAACGACAGCTTCATCCAGGACATCGATCCGGCCGCGTACGTGCACCCGTTGCCCATCGGCGCACCGATCGAAGGCACGGACGCCGTGCTGCTGATCGAAGGGCCCGAAGGCACCGAGGTCCTGCGCGGACCCGGCACCGGCGAACTGCTGGTGCACACTCCCTTCCAGACCTGCGGATACCTGGAACAGGCCCGCAACGCCCACGCGTTCATGCCCGATCCGCGCGGCGGCGGCGCCATGTTCTACCGCACCGGCGACCTCGTCCACCGCGACGCCGACGGCCGCTACTTCCTCCAGGGGCGCACCGACTTCCAGGTCAAGGTGCGCGGCGTGCGCACCAACACGCTGGAGGTCGAGACCGTCCTCGGAGCGCATCCGGACGTCGTCGAGGCCTGTGTCGTCGCCCTGCCCTGCCCCGAGGCCGGCAACCGGCTGCACGCCGAAGTGGTGCGCCGGGACGGCACCTCCCTCAGCTCACTGGGACTGCGGGCGTACGCGGCGAAGCACCTGCCGCGGCACGCCGTGCCCAGCTCGGTGGGGCTCGCCTGCACCCCACTGCCGAAGACCGCGACCGGCAAGCCGGACCGCAACTCGATCAAGAAGACCCGACTGAACGGAGACGTTTGATGAGCACCGTCACCAACGACCCGATCCGCGCCTACATCGTCAGCGAGTTCCTGGCCGGCGAGGACGCCGAGGACCTGACCGACGACTTCGACCTCATCGAGAGCACCGTCGTGAACAGCCTCGGCCTGGTCCGCCTCATCTCCTGGATATCCGAGACCTACGGCATTCCCGTCGACGACATCCCGCTGGAGCCGGCCGCCTACCGCACGCTCGCGGACATCCGCGGCTTCGTCGGCCGGGCCGCTCCGGCCGGGGTCTGACAAGCCTTCCCCTCAGCACGCAAGCCCCACACCCCACAGCCCCACACACCCCACAGCACCACAGGTCCCCCCTGGCACTGAGCCCCCCACACGCATCGCAGCAGCACGCACGTCCAGAAAACAACGATGACAGGAGTACTTCCATGATCGTCCGTTCTCTCTCCGACGTCCCCGCGATCGAGTGGGGCAGCGGCACCAGCCACCGCCTGCTCACCGAGGCCGACGGAATGGGCTTCACCGTCTGCGAAACGCTGGTCCGCCAGGGCACGTCGAGCGCGCTGCAGTACCTCGGCCACCTGGAGGCCTGCTACTGCATAGGCGGCTCGGGCGAGGTCGTCACCGTGGACGGCGCACACCACAAGATCACGACCGGGACCATCTACGCCCTGGACAAGAACGACGCCCACCACCTGATCGCCTCCGACGACGAGGACCTCCTCCTCGTCTCCGTCTTCAGCCCGGCGCTGCGTGGCGACGAGAAGCACTCGCTCTCCGAGGACGGCTTCTCCCGCTACTGATCCGCACAGCCGGGGGCGGGGCCGCGACGGCGCGGCCCGCCCCCGGCCCCCGCGCCCAGCGAAAGGCAAGGCGAGACACCCATGGCAGCAGAGAAGGCCCCGGACACGTACGGCATCACAGCGCCCTACGCCGACGAGCTGAACGACGACATCACGCACTGGGACCGGGTCGGCGAGTTCCCGCACGACAAGTGGAAGCCGCTGCAACGGTCCGGACTGTTCACCCTCCCCTTCGCCCCGGAGTACGGCGGCGCCGGCCGGACCCTCACCGAGACCATGGCGGCGCTGGAGGGTCTCGGCCACACCAGCCGGGACGCCGGCCTGAACTTCTCGGCGTCCACGCAGATCGTCAGCGTCGGCATCCCGCTCCAGGCGTTCGGCTCCGAGGACCTGCGCGGGCGGTACCTGCCGCAGGTCACCTCCGGCGAGGCCATCACCGCGCACGCGATCACCGAGCCGAGCCACGGCTCGGACGTGATGAACATCCGGACCACCGCCGTCCGCGAAGGCGACGAGTACGTCCTCAACGGCGGCAAGATGTTCATCACCAACGCCCCCGTCGCCGGCCTCTTCCTGCTCTACGTCCGCACCGGCAAGCCGGGCGCCTTCGGGCTGAGCACCTTCCTCGCCGAGCGCGACACCCCGGGCCTCACCGTCGGCGAGCCGCTGGAGACGATGGGTCTGCGCACCTCCCCGATCAGCGAGGTCACGCTGGAGGACGTACGGCTGCCCGTCGGCAACCGGCTGGGCAGCGAGGGCGCCGGCTTCCTGATCATGGACTACGTGATGAAGCGGGAGGTCCTCTTCTCCTTCGCCGTGAACCTCGGCGAGATGGCCCACCGGCTGAAGCGGGTGGTCGAACACGCGACCACCCGGCAGCAGTTCGGCAGCGCCATCGGCAAGAACCAGGCGGTCGCCCACAAGATCGCCGACATGAGGATCGCCGTGGAGACGGCCCGCAAGTGGCTGTACGACACGGGCCTCAAGGTCGAGCAGGGCAAGGACGCCTCGCTGGACGTGGCCGCCACCAAGATCGTGGTCAGCGAGGCCAACCAGCTCACCGCCCGGCACGCCATCCAGATATTCGGCGCCCGCGGCTATCTGACCGGCACGGGCATCGAGCGCGAGCTGCGCAACGCCACCGCCGGCTCCATCTACTCCGGCACCAACGAGATCCAGCGCAACTGCATCGCCGCCCTGATGGGCCTGTGACGAGAGGCATCCCATGACCGACACCCTGGCACCCACCCCGGCCCCCGCCCTGTCCGAGCAGCCGGCCGCCGACGACCTCGCCCGCCTCACGGCGGCCACCGACTTCCTCGACTACGAGCACCCGGAAGTCAAGGCCTTCGTCGACAAGGCCCTGGACGGGATCGACCGCGAGACCGCCACCCAGGTCGACCTCGCCGTCGCCCTCTACTACGCGGTGCGCGACGGCATCCACTACGAGGTCTACGGCGCCGACCTGTCGCCCGAGGGCCTCCGGGCGTCCAGCCTCATCGCCGGCGGCAAGGGCTTCTGCCTGCACAAGTCCGTCCTCTACGCCGCCTGCTGCCGCGCCGTCGGCATCCCCGCCCGGCTGCACTACAGCGACGTCCGCAACCACCTCGCCTCCGACCGGCTGCGCTCCTACATCGGCGGCGACGTCTTCTTCCACGGCCTGGCCACCGTGTACCTCGAAGGCCGCTGGCTCCAGGTCACCCCGGTCTTCAACAAGCTCCTGTGCCGGCTCTACGGCATGACCCCTCTGGAGTTCGACGGCCGCTCCGACAGCCTCTACCACCCGTTCGACGCGCAGGGGCGGCAGAGCATGGAGTTCCTCACCGACCACGGCGACTTCGACGACGTCCCGTACGCGTTCGTGATGGCCACGATGCGCCGCAAGCACCCGAAGTTCCTGGACGAGGACGGCACCGGCACCGTCAGCGGCGGCTCGCTCGCCGACGAAGCGGCCTGATCCGCGCCCGTATCCGTAACGCCGCGGCAGACAGCGGACACACAGCACACAGCAGGCACAGCAGAAGAACGGCAGAAGAGGAGAAGCACCCCATGACGCAGTTCCAGGCGCGCGAGGACGGCTGGGGCGCGGTCGCCCGCGTCGGCGTCGTCGTTCCGCACGCGGACGTCGGGCCCGAGTCCGAGCTCCAGGCGATGGCGCCGAGCGACGTCTTCATCCACGGTTCACGCGTCCACTTCGGGGCGATGCGCCCCGGTGGGGAGATGGACCCGAAGATCCCGCACGACCCGGTACGCGCCTTCATCGACCCGCCCTTCATCGACGACGCCGTCGAGCTGCTCGCCGCCTCCCCGCTGGACTCCATCGCCCTGGGGTTCACCAGCTCCGCCTACGTCCTGGGCGCCGACGGCGAGCAGAAGCTGTTCGAGCGCCTCTCGGAGCGGACCCGCGGCATCCCGCTCACCGGCACGACGCACGCGGCCGCGGCCGGCTTCCACGCCTTGGGCGCGGAGCGGATCGCCCTGGTCAACCCGCCGTGGTTCGACGACGAGTTGTCGGCGCTGGGCGCCTCCTACTTCGGCGAGCGCGGCTTCGACGTGGTGCACCACGCTCCCTGCGGCCTGCCCAGCAACCAGAAGCTGATCACGCCGGAGGCGCTGGTGAAGTGGATCGAGACGGCCGTCGCCCCGCAGCAGCCGCAGGCGGTGCTGGTCGCCGGCAACGGCATCCGCGCCGTGGGCACCATCGCGGGTCTGGAGGAGCGGCTCGGGTTTCCCGTGCTCACCGCGAACCAGGTGCTGTTCTGGCACGCGCTGCACGCCGCGGGCGGGAGCGAGGCGGCCGCGCGGATCACCGATTACGGAGCGCTGTTCGGCGTCCGCCCCGAAGGCGCGGCCAGACGCGTCGCCGTGGGGGCGGCCCGATGAGCCTGCTGCCCGCGTACGGCTACCAAGCCGCCGTGCAGGAGACCTGCGACACGCCGGAGTACCACCTCCCGCTCGTGTGCTGGCACGACGACGGGACGGGTGTGCGCGGCATGGTGCTGTACCGCGGAGCGCTCCGCCCGGCGGAGCAGGTGCCGGGGTTCCGGCGCTATCTCGCCTCCGAGGACCTGGAGCAGTACGCCACGACCGGCCCGTGGCCGCTGCTCGCAGCAACCGCCTGATCCGACCCGTGGCGGGGGCCGGCCGGGTCCCCGCCGCATCAGGAGCCGTATCGACATGACACACGACCTCAAGTGGTCCGACGCGCCTCCGGGGGAAGTCCTCGATCCGGTCGGCATCTGGATCGTCCGGGCCCCGGCCGGGCAGCTCCTCACGCCCGGTGAGGCCCCGCCCGACTGGCTGGACGAGAAGGAACGGAACCGGCTGGCCTCGATACCGCAGCAGGCGGGCCGGGACACCTACGCCTTCGCCCACTGGGCGTTGCGGAGCGTTCTCGGGACCTCGCTCGGCTGCTCCCCCAGCAGCGTCGGCTTCGTGCGGCAGCCGTGTCCCGGCTGCGGCGGGGCGCACGGAAGACCGGCCATCCGCGATCCGGGCCCGGACGGCGAAGCGCCGGAGTTCTCGATGTCGCACAGCGGGGACCACGTCGCCATCGCGGTCGCCGAGGCCACCATCGGCATCGACATCGAGTCCTGGCCGACCCCGGAATCCGTCGCCGGGTATCTGCCGTTCCTCCATCCGAAGGAACAGCAGTGGCTGGGCGGCCGTCCGGAGGACGAACTCGTCCGGGACTTCGCCCGCCTGTGGACCCGTAAGGAGGCCATGGCCAAGGCGACGGGACAGGGCATGGCCGCCGTCATGAACCGGCTGGACCTCACCGGCCAGCCGCTCGGTTGGCGGGTGCGGCAGCTGCTCGCACCTCCCGGGTACGAGGCCAGCTTCGCGGTCCCGGCCTCGGTGCACGTCACGGTCACGATGCACGAGGAGCTTCCGGAGCCGATGCCGGAGCCGGTGCGGGCCTGACGCCCGTCGGCGGGCGGCCGTTATCCCCACGGAGGGGTACCGGCCGCCCGCCGCGTCGCGGGGTGCGGCAGGACACGCCCTACAGACCGGTCGGCCCCTGGACGGTCACCCCGGAGGTGAAGACGCGGACGCCGTGCTGCTCGATCGACACGTTCACGCGGCTGCGGCCCGTGCGGTCGGGGACGGGTGTCCCGACCACGACGACGGCGGGGGCGTCGAGTTCGACGTACCGCGCGAAGTTCGTGCTCATCCCGGTGACGGTCGACGCGCCGTCGCAAGCGGCGTTCGCGGCCTGGCGGGCGGCTTCGAGGAGCAGCATCCCGGGCACGTGATCGACCGCGTGGTCGAACAGCACCGGGTGCCCGGGGTCCACCCGTAACATCCAGCGGCCCGGCGCCATGCCCGGAGCGGGTGAGAGCACCACGTCGGCCGGGGAGTCCCGGCCCACCCGGAGCGGCTCCACGGGCGGACCGGCCGGGAGGCAGGCGGCGAGCGCCTCGTCGGATTCGGCGTAACCCCCACGCAGCCGCCGGTATATGGCCGGCGGCTGGTTGTTGAAGCGGGTGAGCGCGGTGCCCATCAGCCGCTCCCCCAGGTGGACGTCGACGCGCATCGTCATACCGGCGAACCTGCTGCCGCGGCGGACCACGTCCGAGGAGGACACCACCAGGCGCACCTCTTCCTCGACGGTGGTCACCAGCGACGCCGACGGCTCCACCGTGAAGCTGAAGTCCTCCCACGCCTGCTTGTACTCCCGCGGGACGTCGTGCACCGCGTGGGACAGCAGCGGGACCGTCTGGCGCACGCTCTCGGCGACCAGCATCGGGTCGTACGACCCCCCCGACGGACGGTAGAAGGCGTGCCCCCGCGGCCAGCGCGCGGTGACTTCGTAGCACCCCGGAGCCGACTCGGCCCACGACGTGAGCAGGACTTCCTCTCCCCGAAGTTTGTGCACCTGCCACTGGTGCACCTGCTGCCGCTGGACTGGTCTCGCTTCACGGTTCCGAACGGAAACAGACAACTTGGCCCCCCAAGATCGATTGTTTCGGCGATCGGCTACGCAGAGGCGCAGGAGCGGCACTCCGCGTGCTCGGTTCCAAAAATAATGTTCCTTTTCTTTTTTCGCGTCAAGGGGGGTGAAGGTGCGAATCTCACTTGTGGTGATTTGTTGATCTATACAAACCAAGCCCACCAGAACGGACTTGCCCGCACCTCCCCCCACCCGGATAACATAAGGAGCATTCTTTTTGAGAGGGTGAGAGGTATGGCACTGAAGCAAGAGCGGGCGGAGCAGACCCGTCGGGCACTTCTGCTCGCCGCGGCCGAGGTCTTCGACGAGTACGGGTACGCGGGGGCCAGCATCACGCGCATCCTCAAGCGCGCCGGGGTGACGGCGGGGGCGCTCTACTTCCACTTCGGCTCCAAGGAGGACCTGGCCAAGGCGGTGATGAACAGTCAGCCGGACACCCTCGTCCCGCTGCTCGCCGCCAGCGGGCTCCAGCGGCTCATCGACCTCACCCTCGTGTGGTCGTGGCAGTTGCAGCGCGACCCGCTGCTCCGGGCCGGCGTGAGGCTGACGAACGAGCAGTCCTCCATCGACGGCTCCCTGAACGCCGATCCGTACGAGAAGTTCCGCGGGATCATGGGCTCCTGTCTTGACGAGGCGCGGGAGCGCGGCGAGCTGCAGCCCGGCATCGAATCGATCATGGTCGCGGAGTTCGTGATCTCCGCCTGCACCGGGATGCAGATGTACTCCAACGTCGTCAGCGGCCGCAGGGACCTCCCCGAGCGCACCCAGCAGATGTGGAACCTGCTCCTCCCGGGCATCGCGGTCCCGGCCGTGATCACCCGCGCCGAAGCCACCCCCGCACGCGGCGCCGCGATGACGCCCTGAGCGCCGGACCGCCGGCGCGCCCGACCCGGTCCCGCCCCGCCCGGTCCCGCCCCGCCCGGTCCTGCCCCGTCCCGGCCCCGCACTGACCTGACCTGACCTGACCTGAACTGACCGCCCTGGCTGTTGTGCCTGCTCTGCCTGTACCGAACGTCCACGACGATCATCTACGGAGCCGCATGATCTCCCTGCGCCTGGCCGCCCTCAACATCGACGGTGTCCTGCTCAACGACACCTTCAGCCCGGTCATCCACCACTTCGTCGTCAGCAGAGGCGGTACCTACTCCGCCGACCTGGAGCGATCGATCTTCTCCCAGCCGCAGCACATCGCCGGCCGGCTGCTTTCGGCCGCCGTGGGCGGCGGCATGACGGGAGAGGAGGCACTCGCCGCGTACTTCGAGGACCGCACCGCCCACCTCGACCGCCACCCGGTCACGGTCACGCCGGGCACGCGCGACCTGCTCCTCCGACTGCGGAGCGCGGGTCTGCGCACGGTCTGTTACGGCGGTCTGGGCAAGGATCACTTCGACCGCCATCTGGGCCACTACGCCGACCTGTTCGACGGCCCCGGCTACGTCTGCACCAACGACATCCGACCCGGCCTCAGGGAGGTGACCGAGGACGTGTTCGGGCTCCGCCCCGGCCAGGCCCTCTTCGTCGACGACGTCGCCCGGGTCGCCGACGTGGCCCGCGAGCTCGGCACCGCTTTCGTCGGCCGCCCCTCCTCGTTCGTCCACAGCCACCAGTCCGCTCTGATGCGTGAGGCGGGCGTACGCCACGTGATCAGCGGTCTCGACGCGCTCGACGACGAGCTGCTGCACCGGATCGACCGGGAGATGAGCTCGGAGACGTTCTGGAGATCGCCGCTGCCCGCGGTCGGACCGGCCCGGTGCGCGTGACGCCGGGGGGGCACCTGCTGCAAGGGAAAGTGGCGCTGATCACCGGTGCCTCCAGCGGCATCGGTGCCGCGGCGGCCCGGCACTTCGCCGACGAGGGTGCCACCGTCGTGCTCGTCGCCCGCAGGGCCCGGCTGGTCGAGGAGGTGGCCGAGCGCATAAGGAAGGACGGAGGCCGGGCGGTCGCCGTACCGGGCGACGTCACCCGCCGGGCGGACATGGAGCATGCCGTGGCCATCGCGGTCGCCCGGTTCGGCAGGCTCGACTGCGCGTTCAACAACGCCGGTTACGTCAGCACCGGAACCGTCCTGCACGAACTGCCCGACGACGCCTTCGACCGCACCATGGACGTCAACGTGCGCGGTGTGTGGAACTGTCTGCGCGCCCAGATACCCGCCATGCTGCCGAGCGGGGCCGGCTCCGTCGTCAACACCTCCAGCGTCGCGGGCGTGCGCGCGACCTCCGCCTCGGCGCCCTACGTGGCCGCGAAACACGCGGTCATCGGGCTGACCAGGGCGGCGGCAGCCGAGTACGGCGAGCACGGCATCCGCGTCAACGCGCTCGTGGTGGGCAGCACCGACACGGAGATGATGGACGGTGTCCTGTCGGCCGGCCCCGCCGTGAGCTCCGGCTTCGGTGGCAAGGCGATCCAGCAACGCCTCGCCGATCCGACCGAGATCGCCCGTGCCGCCGCCTGGCTCTGCTCGGACGCCTCGTCCTTCACCACCGGATCCGCCCTCGCGGTGGACGGCGGCAGAACCGCGAAGTGACGGGGGTACGCCGCAGGCGCCCGCGGCCCCCTGGTGAAGGGGCGGCGGGCGCCTGCGGCGTACCGGCGGAGGGAGGAACGTCAGACCTGAACCGCGGTGGGCCGGTCCCCGATCTGCTCGGAGCGGGGCGCGGTGGCCGCCTCGGGCTTCGTACGGTCGGCGAGCTTCAGCCAGATGACCCCGACGATGATGACGGCCAGCCAGATGCCCTTGGCCAGGGTGAGGGTCTCGTCGAAGAAGAGCGGGCCGAGAACCGCGGCGCCGACCGCGCCGATTCCCGCCCAGACGGCGTAGCCGATGCTCACGTCGATCGTGCGGAGAGCGAGGCTCAGCGCGTAGAGCGTCAGCAGGAAGAACACCACCGCGACCAGGGACCAGGTCAGGACGGTGAAGCCCTCGCTGCCGCCGACGGCGAGCGCGTACCCGATCTCGAAGACTCCGGCGAGCAGGAGGGAGAGCCAGGCATTGGTGGAGCTCTTGGCTTCGTTGGACATGGGAGGTGAGTCCTCTCTCAGGGAGGTCGTCAGGTGGTTGCGGGGGGGGTGCGCGGACTGCGCCGTGCGTGCGAGGCGTACGGGGCCGGGAGTCGGGCTCCGGGCTCAGGCGGAACCGCTCAGCTGCAGGCCGACGACGCCGCCGATGACGAGGAGAATGCCGATCGCCTTGTTCACGTTCAGACGCTGGCCGAAGAACAGCGCTCCGAGGATGGTGATGCCGACGCCCGCGACGGACGTCCACAGGGCGTAGCCGACGCCGACGTCGAAGGTCAGCAGCGCCTTGCTGAGGAAGAAGGTCGCGGCGGCGCCGCTGGCCAGGGTGATGCCGGTCCACTTGCGGTTCTTGAAGCCCTCGGCCTTTCCGGCGGCGATGGCGACCAAGATCTCGAAGGCGACGGCGATGGCGAGGTAGAGCCAGTGCATGGGAGTTCCTTCCGTGCGGTGAATGGGCGGGGATGAACGGGGTGAGCGGGAAGTACGAGTCAGCCGGGAGTACGGGGAATCGCGGCGAAGGGCGCCGGGCTGCGGTGCCGTGAGGCCACGCGGCGGAGGTCCGGTTGCTAGCGCGGGGAGCGGCTCAGGGTGAGGAAGTCCTGGAACGGCTGTTCGGCCTCGGGGAGTTGCAGCGCGGTGACCTTGACGGGCCACTTCTCCGGGTCCTCGGCGAAGACGGCGTACGAGCTCGTGTAGTCGAAGCCGTACCGGGCGGCGGTCCTGCGGTCGGCGGCGTGCACGATGTGACCGATGCCGGCGAACCGGGCCGCCAGATAGCACAGGGCGCAGGGCTCGCCCGAGGCGATCAGCGTGGCGCCCGCCACGGCGTGGATGCCGTACTTGGCGGCGGCTTCCCTGAGGGCCACGACCTCTGCGTGCGCCGTCGGGTCGTTGTCCTCGCGGACCCGGTTGAAGCCCGTCCCCAGGATGCGCCCACTGCCCACGACCACGCCGGAGAAGGGGATCCCGCCCTGCGCGACGTGCTCGCGGCTGATCCGGACCGCCTCGTGGGCGTAGGCCAGCAGTTCGCTTTCGTTTGTACCCATGAGCAGTTCGTCTCCCGAGTTGCCCTGCATCGATCGCCCTGTGCGGCCATTTGCCTGCACATGCAAGCGGTAGCTTTCACAATTCCCCGCCGGCAACGTGCCCTGCGGGAACTAATCTTGCATGTGCAAGTAATCACTGTCAAGCGTGTGCGTGCGCACGGGCGTTGTCCAGGGTCGCCAGCGGCTCCAGCACCCGGGGGTCGAACGCGGCCTGGACCGTCCCCGCGGCCACCCTGCGCGGCAGGTCGGGGTTGGCCAGCGCCCCCGTCCCCACGGCCAGCACGTCGGCGTGCCCCTCGTCCAGCACGCGCCGCGCCACGGCTTCCTGGTGCAGCCCGCCGTTGGCGATCACGGGCAGTCCGGTGGCCGTCCGGGCGAGCGCGGGCAGCGTCCGCCCCTCCGGGAACCAGTCCCGTCCGCTTCCCGCCAGATGCAGGTAGTCGGCCCCGGCCGCGGCGGCCGTCGTGAAGACCGCTTCCGCCTCGGCGTCCCCGCCCGGCCATCGCCAGGCCGGATCGTTGATCTTCCCCTGCGAGAAGCGGACGCCGACCGGGAAACCGGCCCCGGTCGCACCTCTGACCTCGGCCGTCACCTCCCGTACGAGCCGGAGGCGTTCCTCGACCCCCCCGCCGTACTCATCGGTGCGCAGATTGGTGTACGGGGTCAGGAACTGGTCGAGCAGATAGCCGTTGGCGGCGTGGATCTCCACCCCGTCGAAGCCGACGTCACGGGCGCGTGCCGCCGCGGCGGCGAAGCCGTGCACGGCCTCGGCGATCTGGCGGCGGGTCATCTCCATCGGCACGGGCCAGGGCCCCTCGCCCCGGTACTTGGCCAGTTGCTCGCCCAGCGGCCGTACCGACGACGGGCCGGCGGCCCGGTCGCGGAACCGGTTGCCCTGCGAGACGGCCCCGGCGTGCATCAGCTGGAGGACGACGCGCGCGCCCGCGGCATGCGCTCCCTCGACGACGGGCCGCCAGGCGGCGGCCTGCGCCTCGTCCGTGATTCCGGGCTGGTGCAGGTAGCCCTGGCTGAAGGCCCGGTCGGTGTAGGTCCCTTCGGTGATCAGGAGCCCGAAGCCGCCCTCGGCGTACGCCGCGTAGTACGCGGCCATCTCCTGGGTGGCCCGGCCGTCCTCGGTCGCGGAGACCCGGGTCATGGGGGCGACGGCGTACCTGTTGCACAGCTCCAGCCCCGCGAAACGGCAGGCCGTGAGCGCGGGATGCGTGCCGGGCCGGTTGCCGGAACCCGCGGCGGGATGCGTGGCGGCCACCTCAGCAGCTCCCGTCGATGCCGCAGGAGGCGCCGTAGACGTCGCCCTCCGCCTGCTGCGCCCGGGCGTCCAGGATCGCCTTCCGCAACTGGGCCGGACGCGGAACTCCCTCGATCCGGGTGTCGCCGACGAGCAGAGTGGGAACCGACTGCACCCGGTGGGCCGCCGCCTCCCGCAGGGCCTCCTGATGCCTGGCGCGATAGGTGCCGTCCGCCAGCGCGGCCCTGAACCCTCCCTCGTCCAGGCCGATCTCGCCGGCCAGGGCGACGAGGACGTCGATCTGCCCCAGGTCCTGGTTCTCCTGGAAGAAGGCGCGGAACATCCGCTGGTTGTAGGCGGTCCCCAGGTCGTGCTCGGCCGCGTACTGATAGCCCTCGAAGGCGAGAGCCGTGTACGGCTGGGGGGACACGGCGGGGAGCGTGATGTCGACGCCCAGGCGACGGGCCATGGGGTAGACGGCCCGTTCCCAGATGCTGGGCAGGTACTCGTCCTCCGGCCGCAGGGTGGGCTGGGGGTGGGGACGCAGCTCGAAGGGCATCCACTCGACCTCCACCTCGGCGCCGACGTCCTTGATCGCCTCTTCCAGCGGGCCTTCGGCCAGCATGCAGAAGGGGCAGACGTAGTCGGACCAGATCTTGATCTTCACGGGTTCAGCCATGCGCCGACCTCCAGGTCATTGATCGCGCAAGCAACAACATCCCGCGACGGCGCGGCAGGAGTTGACGGACGACCAGAAGGTTGCAGGATCATGCAGTTTTATGTCAAGTCTCCCCGCGTCCGATGAGGCGGCTGGCCGGGAGAGCCGACCGGAACCGGCCAGAAGCACCGACAGCGGAGGGGGCGGCGGCACGTAGTGGGAAACCCCTTGCGAGAGCGCTCCCACACCTGAAAGATCCCCGCATGACCTCTCCGTCGCCCCTGCTGCGCCCGTACCGCCCCGAGGACCGCGAGGCCCTCTTCGACATCTGCGTACGTACGGGGCACGTGGGCGAGGACGCCCGCCACCTCTACCCCGACCCCGATCTGCTGCCGAACATCTTCGCCGCGCCCTACGCCGCCCTGGAGCCGGAGCTGGCGTTCGTGGTCGAGGACGGCGGGCGCGCGGTCGGCTACATCCTCGGTACGGCGGACACCGCGTCCTTCGTCGACCGCTACCGCGCCGAATGGCTCCCCGGCCTCGCCGAGCGCTACCCGGCCCCCGGGCGCCAACCCGCTTCCCGCGCGGAGGAGATGACCGCCCTGATGCACGCCCCCGAGCGCATGATCGTGCCGGAGCTGGCCGACTATCCGGCCCACCTGCACATCGACCTGCTCCCGACCCACCACCGGGCGGGGCACGGGCGGCGGCTCATGGCGGCCTTCCTCGACGCCCTGAACGAACAGGGCGCCAAGGCGGTCCACCTGAGCACGCTCACCGCCAACACCCGGGCCCGCGCCTTCTACGACCGCGTCGGCTTCCACGAGATCGCCGTTCCGGACGCGGGGACCGTGACGTATCTGGGTCGCTCAACTCAGTAACGCATAGGCCGCGTTGAACAGGATCAGCGTATGCACGAACCGCCCCGTGCGCGTGGGCGGATACCGCCACGCCAGCGGCCAGGTGTCACCCCCCAGCGCCGGTACGGGAACGTAACTGATGCGGCCCGTAGCCGCGTTGAACGTCGTCACCACACGCGGCCACGGCCGCCCGACCGTCGAGCCCGGCGGCACGAGGAAGTACACCCCGCGCCGCCCGTTCGACTCGGTGACGACGGGTCCCGGTTCGCCGCCTACCAGCTCCTCCATCAGGTCGGCCAGCCGCCGCCCGTCGTCGCCGTCCACGCGGACGGCGTCGAATTGCACGCCCGCCTTGCGGAGATGAAATCCGGAGTCCGGAATCCACTCGGCCCTCAGCCCACCATTAAGTGCGTTCACGAGACGATTGTGACCCCGATCACCTAGCGTTCTCGCTACCTGCCGAGGTGCGTCGCACAGCCGTTGACCTGCTCGAACTTCTCTGAAGTGGGGTGGAATTCAACGACTTCGCTTAGTGACCGGTTGAGTTCGGTTGAGTCGAAAAGAGATCGCGTAATGGCGAGTGCTGAGAACAAGCAGACCGCGAGCCCGATGGCCCTCATGGTGGCGGAAGTGGCCCGGACGATGCGTATCCAGCGGGGCTGGACACAGGAACAGCTCGGTCACGAGCTCGGCTACTCGGCAGCGGCCGTCAGCGCCATGGAGACGTGCGCGCAGCCCGCGAGCGACGCGATGCTGGTCGAGTTGGAACGGGTGCTCGGCAACGGGACCTCCCTGTTCGAGAGCGCGCGGCGGTTCATGCGGATGGAAAAGTACCCGCGCCAGTTCCAGGACTACGCGCTGCTGGAGCAGGCGGCGATCAGTCTCCAGCTGTTCGCTATGACCGTCATCCACGGGCTATTCCAGACGGAGGCCTACGCACGCGCGCTGATCGGCGGCGCGTACCCGCCGCTCTCCGACCAGCGCGTGGAGGAGCTGGTCCAGCTGAGGATGGAACGCAAGGTCCTCTTCGACCGCGAGCCGGTTCCGATGATCGAGGTCATCATCGACGAGGCCGTCCTGCGCCGCGTCATCGGCAGCGAGGAGAT
This sequence comes from Streptomyces sp. NBC_01116, assembly GCF_041435495.1. NCBI lineage: Bacteria > Bacillati > Actinomycetota > Actinomycetes > Kitasatosporales > Streptomycetaceae > Streptomyces > Streptomyces sp. NBC_01116. Next base: position 4,603,074 of record NZ_CP108644.1, on the reverse strand, counting down.
CATGCGGGAGCAGTTGCTCCATCTCGTGGAGTGCGCTCGCCGCCGCAATGTCACGCTTCTCGTGCTGCCGCTGGACGCCGGTAAGTACGGGGAGTATGCAGGAGATCGCGGTTCGATGAGCCTGCTGGAGACTCCGGCGCACGAGCATCTCGTCTACCTGGAGCCGCAGGACGAGAGCTTGCTGATCAGCGAGCCGGCAAAGGTGAGCATCTACGCGCAGCGCTATGCGATGATCCGGTCACAGGCCCTGGGTCCTCGTGAATCGCTGGACCTCATCAAGCGGTTGGCAGGAGTAGCGGTATGAGCAGCACCCTCCGATGGTTCAAGTCGAGCTACAGCAGCGGCAGCGGCGGCGAGTGCATCGAGGTCGCCTTCGCCTGGCACAAGTCCTCGTACAGCAGCTCCAGCGGCGGCGAGTGCATCGAGGTCGCCACCTGCCCCCACGCCGTCCACGTCCGTGACTCCAAGGTGCCCGACGGGCCCGCCTTCGCCGTCGCACCGGACGCCTGGTCCGCGTTCCTCGGCTGGACGGGCTGACAACCCTCCATACCAGCCCTGGTGGTCTGCCTCCTGGCGTGCGTCAACCACCACGCCAGGAGGCAGACCGCTCACCGAAGGTGTGACTCCGTCACGGAGCCAGCTTGACGGAGTTGATCGGCGTGAAGTCGTAGTCGTAGTACGTGCCGGCCGCCTGGTTGCCCCCGCAGCCGGTGCCGTTGGAGCCCGTGCACCGGTACGCCTTGGCTCCACCGGTCTGGTTGTTGAACCAGCGCTTCATGCCGATCTGGTCGTAGATCCTGTGGGTGCCGTACGAGTAGAACGCGTGGCTCGGCTGGTCGCCGTTCCAGCTCGCGTTCGGGTAGAGACAGACGGCCCCGGACGGGCAGCCGTGGACCGTGGCCGCCGCCTCCACCGCGGTGGCGGTTCCGCCCAACGTGAGGACGGCACCCGTGGCGAGCGCCGTCGCGGCGATAGCAGTCCTCGTGATGGTGCTCCGAATCTGACGCATGCGCGTTTTCCCCCATCTGGTTGGTCTTCAGTCGCTCATCGCACGTTGAGGAGCGTCTACCACGATGATGAGGAAGCCCGCGCAAACGGGTCCAAGGGTTTTCATCGCACGGAAAACGGATGCGTTCATTCGGGGGATCCATGGAACTCCGTATCCATTTCACAGCAGACGACCTGACACGCATCACGGTGGCTCCCCGGCCCGACCCCATGTGGGAGCTGGTCAACAGCCTGCACGCCCTCCAGGCCCGGCGCACCGCCCCCGCCCACGCTCCGTGGCTGGAGCATGTCCGCGGACGTCTGGCCAGAAGCGACCTGAGGGAGCCGATCCGGCTGCTCACCACGCTGGTGCCGGCCCGGGGGAGGTTCCCCGACTTTCTGACCCCACCCCACAAGGGCGGGATGGAGGTCGCCCGTGACCTGATCCGCTCCACGCCGACGGATCGCGTGCGCGCCGAGCTTGCCGCATGCCGCACGCAGCGGACGCCGCCCGACCGGCTCCGGCGGCTCGCGGAGGGCGACCGCACCGCCCGGCAGGAGCTCGACCTCGCGCTGACCGTCTACTTCCGCGAACTCCTCGTCCCGCAGCGGCAACTGATCGACGACGTGGTGCACAGCGACCGCGCGCACCACAGCCGGGACCTGCTGGAAGGAGGCGCCGAACGGCTGCTGAGCACGCTGTCGCCCTGCATCCGCTGGGAGCCGCCGACGCTGGTCGCCGCCTATCCGCGCGACGGCGACCTCCACCTGCGCGGTCGCGGCATCTCGCTGATCCCGTCCTTCTTCTGCACCGGGCGTCCCATCACGCTCATCGACCCCGGCCTCCCACCCGTCCTGGTCTACCCGGCGAGCCGTCGCTCCGGCTGTACGGAGACCCTCGACGCCCTGCCCGAACTGCTCGGCCGCACACGGGCCATGGCTCTGTGCGCCCTGGCCTCACCCTGCTCGACGGGCGAACTGGCCGTGCGGATCGGTGTGTCGATCGCGAGCGCGAGCAAGCACGCGTCGGTGCTGCGCAAGGCAAGGCTCGTCACCAGTACGCGCAGGGGCTGCGAGGTCGTGCACGCGCTGACCCCGCTCGGGCGTGAGGTGGCACAGGGGCGGAGGCGCGGATCGTGGTGCGGTGAGTGACGGCTGCCGCCCCCGGCCGCACATCGACGGCAGCTCCTATTCCGCTATTCCGCCGCGGCCAGGTCGCGGGCCCTCAGCGCCAGCCACAGGTCGTAGCGGGCGCTCGGGGGCCGGAGCAGCGAGCGCTGGAGGACCGTTTCGAGGCGGGTCAGGCGTTTGCGGGCGCCGGGCACGCTGATGCCCAGCTCGGCGGCGGCCGGGCCCAGGCGGCCCTCGCAGCGCAGCCAGGTGCGCAGGGTCTCCTCGGCCCCGAGGACGGGGGCCAGTTGCTGGTCGGCCCAGTGCCGTACGGCGGGGCGGCGCAGGATCTCGTCGAGCGCCCGCGCCGCCTCCCGCGTACCGGCCCCGGTGGGGGCGTACGGGGCGGGCTCGGTGGTGCACGCCGGGGCGGGGGTGGCGCGGACGCGCAGGGCCAGGTCGAGGGCGGCCTGGTCGGCGAGCCGGTGCAGGTCGAGGCCGAGCAGCTCGCCGATGAGCCGCAGCCGGGCGGCCAGGGTGTTGCGGTGGACCTTGAGGTGGTCGGTCGCGTGCGACGAGAACGCCAGCCAGGAACCGGCCGTGGCCGCCAGCTCCTGGGCCCCGGGGTCCTGCGCGCGGCGCGGCACATGGGTCAGGAGCGGGGTCAGCAGGCTGTTCGCCCAGTGCCGCCCGGCGGGCCCGACGACGTACGCGGGATCCGGCGAGATCCCGAACCGGGCATGCCGGGAAGGCAGTTCGCGGGCGACGGCCAGGGCGTGGAAGGCCTGTCGGTAGCCGGTCGCGGTGTCGGCCAGCGGCACCGGTTCGCTGACGCCCACGACGCAGTCCCCGACCCGGGCGGCGACCGCCTCGTCCGTCGGGCCGGAAACCGGATCCGCCGCCTCCGCGGGCATCACCAGGATGAGGTGGCGGGCGTAGACGGGACACCGCACGATCCAGGACCGGCCCCCGTCCGCGTCCGCGCAGACCCGGGCCACCTCGTCGCGGCCGTCGCCCGAGCACTCCACGACACACACCCGTACCGGATCGGGAAGCCGGGGGCGCAGCGCCCCGGCGACCTGCTGCGCGATGGAGAGCTGGCCCGTCATCAGCAGGTGCAGCACCGCCTCGCGGCCCCGGGACTCCGCGAGGTCCACCCGGCGGCGCTTGCGCTCCAGGGTCTCGGCCTGGCGGCACACGGACAGCGGCAGGACCACGTCGGCGAGCAGCGTGGCGAGCCCGGCGGCCGCGGGCCGGGGGGTGACGACGGCGAGCACGGGGGCGGTGCGGTCGTCGGCGCTCAGCGGGAACAGCAGGGCGGTGTGCGCACCGGTGTCGAGGGCGTACGACCGGGCCCCGCGCCCGGTGAGGGCGCTCGTGCCCTCGGCGACGAGCCCGGCGACATCGGGGACCACCGCGCGTGCCGTACGGGCCGCCGCGTGCAGCACCGTCCCGTCCGGTCCGACGAGCCCGGCCCAGCCCCCGGCCCGCCCGGCCAGCCAGCGCAGCAGTTCGGCCGTTCCGCCCGTGCGGGCCAGCCGGTGCATCAGCAGAAGGTCGTCCGCACGCTCCTGTGCTCGCACCTGGTTCCCCGTTCCCCGCCCCGGAAGCGGCCGTAGCGCGGGCGGACCGTGCCGCACGGCTGACTGTGCGGACGGTTACCCCGGCGGCCGCCCCACTGGGCGCATTGAATCTCCCGTCTCCCTACCCTGCGTTCTATCGTCCCAACGTGTTCCAGCCAGTCGGGGGGCGGCTTCGGAACAGGGGGTACGGGGGTACGGGAACGCGGCGGCAGCGGCTCACGGGGGTGGTCGCTGTCGTCGGTTTCCCGCCCCGCTCCGATTGTCAGTGGTGCCTCCTATCGTCGATGCCACGGGAGCCGGAGCCGGTCTCCGGCTCCGGCTTTCGACGTGCCAGGAAAGGCCCCCATGGAGTTCCGGATCGAACGCAGTGCCCTGACCGACGCCGTGTCCTGGGCGGCCCGTGTCCTGCCCGTGCGGTCGCCCGTCCCCGTGCTCGGCGGACTGCTGCTGGACACGGAGGGCGGCGGCGAGGGCGGCGGCGGGCCCCTGCGGATCTCCGGGCTCGACTACGAGGCGTCCGCGCGCATCGACGTGGACGCCGAGGTCGTACGGCCCGGGAAGGTGCTCGTCATGGGGCGGCGGCTGCTGGACATCTGCAAGGTGCTGCCCGAAGGTCCCGTGGAGTGCGCGGTGGAGGGCTCGCGGTTCACGGTGTCGGGCGACGGGGCCCGCTTCGGCCTCTCCGTGCTGCCGCTGGACGACTACCCGGCTCTGCCCCCGCTCCCGCAGGTCCGGGGCGCGGTGGACGCGGAGCTGTTCGCGGCGGCCGTGGCCGATGTGGCGGTGGCCGCGGGGCGCGACGACACCCTGCCCGCGCTCACCGGAATCCGGCTGGAGCTCGACGGCGACACGATGACGCTCGCCGCGACCGACCGCTACCGCTTCGCCGTACGGACCCTCCCGTGGAAGGCGACCGCTCCGGGCGAGGCCGCCGACGTCCTCGTCTCCGCCCGCCGCCTCACCGAGATCGCCCGCTCGCTGGGCCGCTCCGGCCTCGTGAGCGTCGCTCTGGACGCCGGTTCGGCGGGCTTCGAGCACGCCGGGACGCGGACCACGGTGCGGCTGCTGGAGGGCCGGCTGCCGCGCCACGAGAAGCTGTTCGCGATGGCGGACCCGGCGGTCGCGCTGGTGGACCGGGCCCGGCTGACCGAAGCCGTCAAGCGGGTCTCCGTCGTCGCCGACGGGGACGGCCCGGTGCAGATGACCTTCTCCCGTGCCGACGGCTCCGTGACCCTCCGCGCGGGGTACGAGGACGACGTGGCGTCCCAGCGGCTGCCGGCCGCCCTGGAGGGGGCCGAGGAGCTGACGGTGGCCTTCAACCCCGGCTATCTGGCCGACGCCCTGGCCTCCTTCACGGAGCCGTCCCTGCGGCTCCTGCTGCTGGGGGCCGGACAGCGCGCGATGATCACGGACGAGGCGGGCACGGACGTCCACCGGCACCTGCTGATGTCGGTGAAGCCGCAGTTGGGGTGAGATGACGAGGTGAACGGGACGGGCGGGACGAGCGGGTTCGACGGGACGGGCGAGACAGGCGAGTTCGGCGACGCGGGCGTGACGGGCGAGTTCGACGGGACGGCCCTGCGCCGCGATCTGGCCGAGTTGCTGGCGGGGGCCGGCGTCCTCGACGTGGACATCGACGACGCGATCGCGGACGAGCACGTGCGATCGTCCGCGTACCGCCGCGTCGTCCTGGCGACCGCCGCCTCACGGAGCCGGGAGCGGGACCGCGCGGTCGTGGCCGCGATCCTGCGCGATCCCGACGAGACGGCGTCCAAGACGGCGGTGGTCGCCCTCGTGGACGGGATCGCGATGGAGGCGACCGGCCCCGCCGAGTTCCGGCAGTGGTCGGCCTGGCTGCTGCCGGAGACCGGCCGGCTCAGGACCGGGGCGTACCGCGCGTTCATCCGCCGCCGGGTCCACGACTGGCTGTTCCGCCTGTCCGTCGAGGACGGTCACGTGCCGGCCCGCGCCGAGCTGGCGGAGGTCACGGACTGGATGCAGCGCTGCCTCGCCGAGAAGTCGACGTCGCCGGCGGTGCTCGCCCTGCTCGCCGAGTCGGGCGGCACGAGGAAGATCCGGAACATCGCGGAGGACCGGGCCCGGAAGCGCGGGACGGGAGCGCGCTGACCACGCTCGGGACGCCGAAAGGGGGCGCGCCCGGCGTGAGCCGGACACACCCCCGTTCGGGTGGGGTCTCTCGGAAGTCCTCAGGGCCTCACGGGCCGTTCGGGACCGCCGCCGCACCTGCCTTCGGTGCGGTACGGAGTCAGCAGCTCAGGTTCGGACCGGTGGTGGTGCCGAGGATCTGGGTGAACTGCGTGAACTTGTTGATACGGCTCTGGACCTGCGCCGGGTTGCCGCCGTTGCACTCCAGGGCGCCGTTGATCGAGCGGATCGTCTCGCCGAAGCCGGCGTTGTTGACGATGGCGTTGTGCGGCGTCATGGTGCCGGGGCCGTTCTGGGTGTTCCAGTACCAGAGGCCGGTCTTCCACGCCACGGCGGGATCCTGCTCGACCAGGTACGGGTTGGCCAGGAGGTTGATGCCCAGGGCGTCACCGGCGGCCTTGTAGTTGAAGTTCCAGCTCAGCTGGATCGGGCCACGGCCGTAGTAGGCGGCCTGGCCGGCCGGGCAGCCGTAGGACTGCGTGGTGTCGCAGTAGTGCGGGTAGTTCGCCTCGTTGACTTCCTTGATGTAGAAGAGGCCGCCCGTCTCGTGGCTGACGTTGGCGAGGAAGGCCGCGGCCTCGCGCTTCTTCACCTCGTCGCTGCCGGTCTTGGCGAAGGCCGGGAAGGCGCTCAGGGCGTCGGTCAGGCCCTTGTAGGTGTAGAAGGCGTTCCGGTTCGGGAACATCTGGTTGAACTGGGCCTCGCTGACGACGAAGCCGTTCCCGCCCGGGTTCTCGCTGCCGGAGCCACAGGCCCCCTTGTCGGCCCAGACGTCCGACGTGCCCGGACGCTCGTTCTGGGTCCACCACTTCGCGGTGTAGTTGCGGCCGTTGTACGAGACCGCGCCCCCGTTCGTGTAGACGGAGGAGGAGCTCCAGGCCGTGGCGCAGGTGGCTGCCTGCGCCGTGGCGGCGGGAAGAACGACGAGCGCCGCGACGATCGCGCTGAGCGCGACCAGCAGACTCATGACACGTCGGATCACGTGATCACACTCCTTAGACGCGGCGCGACGTCCGGCCTCGCCGCCGTGGGGGGTGCCGACACTCAAGCGATAGTGGTCTGGACCTGTCAAGGTCTAGACCAGCATCGGTAAAGGTGCCGGTCCCACCGGTTTCCAGCCGCCGCCACCCCCGCCGATCACGTCAAGAGGGCCCTCAACAGCCGCTATTCCGGGAGGAGTACATCCGCATCCCCCGCGAACGGGGGCGGAACCGAAGGTAAAATCTTCCGGCTCCGCCCAGCATGCGGACGGGTCGGGACCGTTCCGGACGGCCCGCGGACCCCGCACGCTCAGCAGGTGAGTCCGGACCCCGGGGCCACCCCGACGATGCCGGTGATCCGCTCGTACCGCTCCACCCGCGCGGTCACCGAACCCGGGTTGCCGCCGTCGCACTCCAGGGCGCCGTTGAGCGAGCGGATCGTCTCGCCGAAGCCCGCGCCGCCGACCATCGCGTCGTGGGACGTCATGGTGCCGGGGCCGTTCTGGGTGTTCCAGTACCAGAGGGCGGTGGCCCAGGCGACGGACGGATCCCGCTCGACCATCCAGGGGTCGTTCAGCAGGTCGAGCCCGAGGGCGTCCCCGGCGGCCTTGTAGTTGAAGTTCCAGCTGAACATGATCGGGCCGCGCCCGTAGTACGCCTCACGCCCCGCCGGGCAGCCGAAGGGCTGGGTGTCGTCGCACTTGCGCCAGTAGTTGGCCTCGTTGATCTCCTTGACGTACCTCAGCCCCACCGACTCGAAGTCCGCGTGCGTCAGGAACGCCGCCGCCTCCCGGGCCCGCGTCTGCGGCGTACCGACGTTGGCGAAGCGCGGGTAGGCGTGCAGCGCGTCGATCAGCCCCTGGTAGGTGTAGAAGGGGTCGCGGTCCGGAAAGATCTCGTCGAACCGCTGCTCGCTGATGACGAAGTCGGACACCCCGCCCGCGCAGGCGCCCCGGTCGGCCCAGGCGGCGCCGGCGCCCGGGTTCTCGCCGTGCGTCCACCACTTGGCGCTCCAGTTGCGCCCGTGGTGGGAGACGGTGTCCCCGGCGCGGTAGTCGGCCGAGGCTCTGTGGAGCGGTGCGCAGCGCTCGGCGGCGGGGGCGGCGGCCGACGCGGCGGGGGCCGCCGTCACGAGAGCGGCGGCGAGGGTGGCCAGGGCCGCCGGAACGGTCAGGAACCTCTTGGCGCGAGCGAGGCGGTCGGTATGAGCGAGGCGGACGAGGCGATCGGCACGGGCGATGCGAACGGTGCGAACGATGCGATTCAGGGCTGCTCACTCCTTCGGCGCGGCACACCGAGCACCCCGGCAGGCCGACATGACGGGCCACCACCCAAGCCCGCATGGTCTGGACCTGTCAAGGTCTAGACCATCAACCGCCGTACTGTCCGCCTAAAGTGAGTCACCGTGGACGACACCGACGACGGCACCGGCAACGAATCCGGCCGCTTCCCGTGGCACACGGCCCAGCGACACGCCGCACAGGGCGACTCCCGCCAGGTGGCCGACCTGGCGGTGGAACTGACGGAACGGATCGACACCGCCACCAAGGAGACGGACGAGCACCGGCGTCAACTCGCGCATCTCGTCCGGGTGCTGGCCATCACCCCCGGCCAGGACAGCCTGACCCGGCTGCTCCGGCTCTTCGACCGCCAACAGGGCCACGGGGTCGACCTCGCGCCCCGGTTCGTCGCCTCGCTCCTGGCCGAGCACCGGGAGGCGGCCGACCTGGTCGGCCCGGTCTCCGAGCGCGACGCGCAGGGCCGGCTGGACGAGCTGCGCATCTGCCTCTTCCACGAGCTGCTCCTGCGGGGCGTGGACGTGGACGTGTTCGGGCAGATGAGCGACTGGACGCGCGTGATGCACGGCGGCCATCCGCTGGCGTGGCTGCCACGGCACCGCAGCGCGCTGGAGACCCGGATCGTCCTCCCCAGCAGGTCGGTCGACGGCGGCGCACGCAGTGTCGGCGTCACCCTGCCGGCCGAGGACCGTGTCGACCCGCCGGCGCCCCGTACGACGGAGCGGTCGGCGCTGGTGGACTCGGCGACCCTGGACCTGCATCGGACGATCATCGCCGCGCCGGAGGCGGGCGGCTGGGGGCACTCGGAGGCCTGGCTCTTCCGGACGGACGAGGACGTGGAGCCGGACCGGGTCCCCGCGCTGCTGCCCACCCTGCCGATGGGATGCGTCGAGGGCCTCGGCGCCACGGGCCGCTTCGAGATCGCCCGCCGTCCCGCCGACGCGATCTGGAGCCTGCTCTTCGCCACCGCGTCGCTCGGCAGCGCGTACCACCACGGGGCGCACGGCGCGTTCGGGCGGCTGTGGGCCTGGAAGTCGATGGCGGCCCTCGGCGGGGCCCCGGCGGACGCGAGCGCGGAGGAGGTGGAGCGCCACGTCCGGCGGACGACGTGGTTCCACTTCGAGTCGGACGCGGAGTGGTTCTGCAACGACGCCTTCACCGACTACGGCATCGCCGCCCTCTCCCCCGACCGCCGCCGGATCACCGTGCTCGCGGCGACCGACACCGACTGAGGCGGCGGACGACGCGTCGTGCCCGTCGTCCGCCGCCGCGGTGTCGCTCGCCCGTTCCCTAGAGGAACGAGTTGATCTCGATGGTCTCGGTCCGGCCGGGGCCGACGCCGATCGCGGAGATCGGTGCGCCCGACATCTCCTCCAGGGCCTTCACGTAATCCTGCGCGTTCTTCGGCAGGTCGGCGAAGGTCTTGGCCTTGGTGATGTCCTCGGACCAGCCCGGCAGGTTCTCGTAGATCGGCTTCGCGTGGTGGAAGTCGGTCTGGTTGTACGGGAGTTCCTCGACACGCTTGCCGTCGATCTCGTACGCCACGCAGACCGGGATCTGCTCCCAGCCGGTGAGGACGTCCAGCTTGGTGAGGAAGAAGTCGGTCAGGCCGTTCACCCGGGTCGCGTACCGCGCGATCGGGGCGTCGAACCAGCCGCAGCGGCGGTCACGGCCGGTGGTGACACCGCGCTCGCCGCCGATGCGCCGCAGCGCCTCGCCGTCCTCGTCGTGCAGCTCCGTCGGGAACGGACCGGCCCCGACCCGCGTCGTATAGGCCTTGAGGATGCCGATGACCCGGCTGATCTTCGTCGGGCCCACACCGGCGCCGGTGCAGGCGCCGCCCGCGGTCGGGTTCGACGAGGTGACGAAGGGATACGTGCCGTGGTCGACGTCGAGCAGGGTGCCCTGGCCGCCCTCGAAGAGGACGACCTTGCCCTCGTCGATGGCATCGTTCAGGATCAGGGTCGTGTCGGCGACGAACGGCTTGATCTGCTCCGCGTACTGGAGCATGTCCTCGACGACCTTGCCGGCCTCGATGGCCCGGCGGTTGAAGACCTTGGCCAGGAGCTGGTTCTTCTGCTCCAGGGCCGCCTCCACCTTCTGCTCCAGGATCGACTCGTCGTAGAGGTCCTGGACGCGGATCCCCACCCGGTTGATCTTGTCGGCGTACGTCGGACCGATGCCCCGGCCCGTCGTGCCGATCTTGCGCTTCCCCAGGAAGCGCTCGGTCACCTTGTCGAGCGTGACGTTGTACGGAGTGATCAAATGAGCGTTGCCGCTGATCAGAAGCTTGGACGTGTCGACGCCTCGCTCGTTCAGACCGCTCAGCTCGGAGAGCAGGACCGCCGGGTCGACCACGACACCGTTCCCGATGACCGGGGTACACCCCGGCGACAGGATTCCGGAGGGGAGGAGATGCAGTGCGTACTTCTGGTCGCCTACGACGACCGTGTGACCGGCGTTGTTACCGCCTTGGTATCGCACGACATAGTCCACGGATCCACCGAGGAGGTCGGTGGCCTTCCCCTTGCCCTCGTCACCCCACTGAGCACCGAGCAGCACAAGTGCGGGCACAGGCGTACACCCCTTCCGGGCGGGGCATGTCCAAGGTCAGGGGGCGTACGTAAAGGTCGTACCTGCCGTACGACGATGTACGGCAAAGCCTGAGCCGTCGAACCGGGTGCCCCGGAATAGACGAAGCCCCTGGCGCAATAGCGCAAGGGGCTCTTGCACCAAGATGCTACCCGAGGAAGGACCGAGGTGTCGGCTGCAGAGCCCCCCGGCGACGGCGACGACCAGCTCCTGGTGGTCATCGACCCGGTCGCCCGCCGGACCGACGGCGAGTCCGTCCGTATCGCGAAGGACGTGCTGAGCGCCGGTTCACACGCCAAGATCTGCCTTCCGGACACCCCCGAGGAGTTCGCGCGGGCCCTGTCCCGGCGGGGTTCGCGCAGGCCCGTGGTGGTCGGTGACGATCGCGCGCTGCTGCGCGCGGTGGCCCATCTCCACCGCGAACGGGAGCTGGCCGCCGGCGTCCTCTCCCTGATCCCCGTCGGCGCGGCGCACGCCCTGGAGGTCGCCCACGCCCTCGGCGTCCCCCGGGGCGCGGTGGCGGCAGCACGGACCGCGCTGGACGGTGCGGTGCGGCGCCTGGACCTCCTGGTCGACGACAGCGACGGCGTGGTCCTCGGCCGGCTGCGCATCCCCGCCCCGGCCCCGCAGCCCGGCTCCGGGGGCCCGCACACGGGCGTCACGGCCGTCTGGGACACCTGCCGCTCGCTGATGACGTCCCTGGTCCGCCCGGCCCCGGTCGCCGCCTCCACGCACCCGGGCACGCACCGGCTGCGCATCGAGGCGGACGGGGTGCTGCTGAGCGACCTGGACACGCCGGTCCGGGGCGTCTCGGTGACGTCCCAGGGCGGCGGGGGCCTGGCCGACGTCGTCGTCCGCACCGCCTCGGGCGAGGACGTGACGGCGGAGGCCAAGGCCGTCACGGTCTCCGGCGCGGACTTCCGCTACCGGGCGGACATACAGACCGCGGGGCCGGTGCGCACCCGGACCTGGACGGTCCGGGCGGGCGCCTGGGGGCTGATGCTGCCGGGCCCGGCGAGCGCGGCCGGCACCGCGGGCGCACGCTGGTAGGAGACGGCCCGAGACGTCCCGGAGGTGACCGTCATGACCAGGATCGCTGTCGGATGGCACATCGACCTCGCATTCGAGGAGGACACCCACCGCACCCGCGCGGCGGCGCTCGTCCGCCTCTCCGACGGAACAGAGGTACGCGCCCACGGCTACGCCAGCCGCCATCCCTCGGACACCGACCAGCAGCGGGTCGGCGAGGAGATCGCGGGGGCCAGAGCGCTCAACGAACTGGCGATGAGACTGCTGACCAAGGCGCACGACGAGATCGACGAGGCGTCGGGCAGGTCGTCGTACCCCCTGACGTGACACCGGGCTCCGGGCGCGGCACACCGGGCGTTGGGCGCGGCGCACCGGGCGTTGGGCGCGGCACACCGGGCGTTGGGCGCGGCACACCGGGCTCCGGGCGCGGCGCACCGGAAGCGGAACCGCGCCCGCGCGCCCTCGCGTCCCCCCGGGCATGGAGATCCAGAACTCGCGGCGGGAAGCCCTCCTCGGAACCGCCGGCTGCCTGACCGCTTTCGCCGGAGCGCTCGCGGGCATCGTGCTCTGGGCGCCGCACGGCAAGGGCGGACTCCTCGACGGCTTCGAGGGCGCCTCCAACTGGAACGTGCTCTGGGTCGGCCTGCCCCTCATGGTCCTCGGCGGGATCGCGGCCGCCCTCGCCGTGTTCTTCCTGGTCCGGGGCGACTGGAAGCGGGCGCTCGGCCTCGTCGCGGCCATCGCCGTCCTCTTCGGCCTCGGCGTCGGCGTGGACGCGCTGGCCGGAGCACCGAGGCCGGAGTGCTACGACCCGTGCTGAGCCGTAGGCCGAGCCGCCCGCTGAGCCACCGGCCCGTGCGCTACACCTCCGCCCGCAGCTCCTTCAGCCCCCGGATGACATAGCCCGGCTGCCACTCGGGCTCCGCCGTCATCCGCAGCGCGGGCGCCTTGCGGAGCAGCTCACCGAAGGACGCGGCCAGCTCCAGCCTGGCCAGGGGCGCGCCCAGACAGAAGTGGATGCCCGCGCCGAAGGTGATGTGCGGGTTGTCCTGACGGGACAGGTCCAGCGTGTCCGGGCGGGCGAACCGCTCCGGGTCCCGGTTGGCCGAGCCGAACAGCAGCGCCACCTCCGCGCCGCGCCCGATCACCTGGCCGTCGATCTCGATGTCGTCGAGCACCCAGCGCTCGAACATCTGCAACGGGGTGTCGTAGCGCAGGAGTTCCTCGATCGCGCGGGGCAGCAGCGCGGGGTCGGCGCGCAGGGCGGCGAGCTGCTCCGGGTGGTGGAAGAGCGTGCGCCAGCCGTTCACGGTGGTGTTCACCGTCGCCTCGTGGCCCGCGTTCAGCAGGAGCACGCAGGTCGAGATCATCTCCTGCTCGGTCAGCCGCTCGCCCTCGTCGTGGGCGGCGATGAGCGCCGAGACCAGGTCCTCGCCGGGGTCGGCGCGCCGCTCGGCGATGAGCCCGCGCAGATACGCGGAGAAGTCCACGGAGGCCCGGACGGCGGCCTCGGCCGTCTCCTCGGAGGGGTTCAGCTCGAACATCCCGCAGATCGCCGCCGACCAGGGCCGCAACAGTCCCCGGTCCGCCTCCGGGACGCCCAGCATCTCCGCGATGACCGCGACCGGCAGCGGCTCCGCCACCTCCGCCAGCAGGTCCCCGCCGCCCTTCGCCACGAAGGCGTCGACCAGCCCGGCCGCCAGCCGCCGTACGGTCGGGGCGAGGTTCTCGACCGTACGCGGGGTGAACGCCTTGGAGATCAGCCGCCGGATCCGGGGATGGTCGGGGGCCTCCAGATCGAGGATGCCCTGCCCGTTGAGCGTGGTGAACGGCTCGTGCGCGGCCGGCGGCGGGGTGCGGCCGAACTCCTCGTGGCTGAAGCGGTGCAGATACGTCCGGCCGAGGCGCCGGTCGCGCAGCAGGGCCGACACGTCGGAGTGGTGCGGGATCAGCCACTGCCCCGTCGGCTCGAACCAGTGCGCCCGGCCGGCGGCGCGCAGCGCGGTGTAGGCGGGGTAGGGATCGGCGACGAACGCGGGCGACCAGGGGTCGAAGGACACGTGCATGACCCGACGCTACCCGCGCCCGCCGCCGGCGCAGGAGGTGTCCCCGCCCGCGCCGCCCGCCCCGGCCGTACGGGGATGCTGCCCGGGGTGCTACCCCGGCGTGACCAGCCGCGCCTCGTACGCGAACACCGCCGCCTGCGTGCGGTCGCGCAGCCCCAGCTTCACCAGGATGCGGCTGACGTGCGTCTTGATCGTGGACTCGGCGACGATCAGGTGCGAGGCGATCTCCGCGTTGGAGAGCCCCTGCGCGATCAGGACGAGCACCTCCGTCTCGCGCTCGGTGAGATCACCGATCCGGGCCAGGGCGGGCGGGCGCGGGGTCTCGGCGAGCTTGGAGAACTCGGTGATCAGCCGGCGGGTCACCGTCGGCGCGAGCAGCGCCTCGCCCGAGGCCACCACCCGTACCCCGTCGGCGAGCTGCCGGGCGGAGGCGTCCTTGAGGAGGAAGCCCGAGGCCCCGGCCCGCAGCGCCTGGTAGACGTACTCGTCGAGGTCGAAGGTCGTCAGCACCAGCACCTTCGCGTCGGCGTCCCGCGCGACGATCTCGCGGGTCGCCTCGATGCCGTTCATCTCCGGCATGCGGATGTCCATCAGGACCACGTCGGGACGCAGGGCGGTGACCTGGGCGAGCGCCTGGCGCCCGTCGACCGCCTCGCCCACGACGGTGATGCCCGGCATCGCGTTGAGCAGGACCGAGAAGCCCTCGCGGACCATCATCTGGTCGTCGACGATCAGGACCCGGATGTCGGTGTCGCTCATGCGCCGCCGCCCCGTTCGACGACGACCGTGTCCGCGTCGCCCGTCGCGCCCGCCGTGAAGCCGGCCGTCTCCCGCGGCTCCGGACCGTCCGACAGCGGTACGGGGAGGAACACGGCGATCTCGTACCCGCCGTCCTCGGTCGTCCCGGCCGTCATCTCGCCGTTCAGCATCGCGACCCGCTCCCGCATCCCGGTGATCCCGTGCCCGGCCCCCGGCGAGGGCTTGACCAGGCCGCGCGGGGGTCCGTTGACCACGCGCAGCCCGAGCCCGCCGAGGACGTAGCCCAGCTCGACCCGGGCGGAGGAGCCCGGCGCGTGGCGCAGGCTGTTGCTCAGGGCCTCCTGGACGATCCGGTACGCCGACAGCTCGACGCCCTGCGGCAGTTCGCGGACGGCCCCGGTGATCACCTTCTCCGTCTCCAGGCCCGTCTCGCGGACGTTGTCCAGGAGCCCGTCGAGCGCGGCGAGGGTGGGCTGCGGGGCGTCGGGCGCCTCGTAGTCCTCCGCCCGGACGACCCCGAGGACGCGGCGCAGCTCGGTGAGGGCGGCCACGGCGTTCTCCCGGATGGTGACGAAGGCCTGCTCCAGCTCCGGCGGCGGGTTCTCGACCCGGTAGGGGGCGGCCTCGGCCTGGATCGCGACGACCGACATGTGGTGGGCCACCACGTCGTGCAGCTCCCGGGCGATGGTGGTGCGCTCCTCCAGCAAAGTGCGGCGGTCGCGCTCGACGGCGGTGACGGTGCGCTGCACGGTGACCTCGCGCTCGGCGTCGCGCCGGATCTGGACCACGGCGACGACGAGCAGCGCGAAGGCGGAGAGCGTCACCACGGGCGCGGTGATCGACGGGTCGCCGCCCTCCAGGAAGACCCCGAACAGCAGAATCAGCAGCCACATCCAGGCGGCCGTACGGGGCCTGGTCCGGGCGGCCACGACCACCAGGACCACGATCTGGGCCATGAAGGCGCTCGGCCCCCACAGCCCGTCGCTGCCCAGCACGGCACAGAGGACGGTCCCCAGGATCGAGGCCCAGAACGCGGCGACCGGCCGTACCAGGGTCATCGCGACCGGGATCGCGGGCACCAGGCCCATCAGCAGGCGGAACTCCCACTCGCTGAACCCGGCCATCATCACGAGGAAGGCGGCGAACAGCACCAGGGTGTGCGGGGTCCAGACAGCCACCTTCCGCAGCCCCTCGGGCAGCCGCCGTATCAGCCGGCCGTCGGGGTTGAGCGGCGGCAGCGGCCGGTAGGCGAGCACATCGCGCATCAGGTCGTTCCGCAGGCCGTCCATCGCTCCTGCGGCCGCCCGGAACTCCGGGCTGCTGGTCTTCGTCTGGGTCTCGGTCACGCTTCCACGGTAGGCGGCGGCGGACGGCGGGTCGTCCGCATCGCTACGGATTCCGGGGCATCCCCCTCAAGGACTACCCGCCTCCGCCGTACCGCGTCAGGGGCCGTAAAACCCCTGGTGGCAGCCCTCTCAGGCGCCCGCACGGAAGTGGTCCGCGTGCTCCCTCGCCCACTGGGCGAAGGTCCGCGCCGGCCGGCCGGTGACCTTCTCCACCGTGTCGAGCACGGTCCGGCCCTCCGGCGGCGTGTCCCGGTAGACGTCGATCAGGAACGCGATCACGTCCTCCGGCATGCCCTGGCCCCGCCAGACCTCCAGTGCCTGCTCCTCGGTCAGCTCGACCAGTTCCACGTCCGCGCCCCGCGCCGCCGCGATGGCCGCCGTCTTGTCACCGACGGTCAGCGCCTGCGGGCCGGTGATCAGGTACTCCCGGCCGCCGTGGCCGTCCTCGGTGAGGGCCGCCGCCGCCACCGCCCCGATGTCCCTCTCGTGGACCATCGCGCTCAGCCGGCCCACGAAGGGCTCGCGCACCACGCCCTCGCTCCTGATGCCGGGCGCCCACTCCAGGGCGTTCGCCATGAACTCCACCGGCATCACGACCGTCCAGACGAAGTCGCTCGCGCGCACCGCCGTCTCCATCGGGGTCTCCCCGCCGCCGTGCAGCACGGTCACCCGGCGCACGCCCGCCTTCCGGGCCAGGGCGAGGATCTCCTCACCGGTCTCCAGCGGGGCGGAGAACTCGCCGCCGAAGGTGATGAGGTGCAGCCCGCTCACCCCGTCCAGCGCCGGGCCCAGCGACGCCGGGTCCGTGAGGTCGCCCCGGACGACGTCGACGCCGTCCCGGAACTCCGCCCGCGCCGGGTCGCGGGTCAGGGCCCGGACGTGCTCGCCGCGCTCCAGCAGCTGCTCGACCACGCGGCGGCCGACCGTTCCCGTGGCTCCGGTCACCAGGATCGTCATGAGGTTCCCCTTCGTCGGTACCGGCTCCGTCCGACCGGCAACACGGCCAACGTAGAGACCCTTGCGGACACCTTCCGTCCGCAACCGGGCGGAGGGCCCGGCGGGAATTCACCAGGCGAGCTGGGTGATCTCCTCGGCCACGACGGCGCAGGCGTCGGCGGCCGGATCGATCAGTGGGAAGTGCCCGACGCCGCCGAGCAGCGTCAGCCCCACCATCTCGCCGGACCTGGCCGCCGCGTCGACGTACGCCTCGGAGACGGCCTGCGGTACGACGATGTCCTCGACGCCCTGCACGATCGCGGTGGCGATCCCGGTCGGCAGCAGCACCCCGGGGTCGGCCTGTGCCGCTCGGACCTCGAAGTCGGCATCCCCGCCCAGGAGTTGGGCGACAGCACCGCCGCACACGCCCAGCCCGGCCGCCGTCGTGAAGTCCGCGATCGGGGCCAGGGCGACGACCCCGCGCAGCGGCGGCGGGGCGGGCAGCCGCCACGGCGACCCCTCGGGCAGGACGTGCCGCGCCGCCGCCCACAGGGCGAGGTGCCCGCCCGCCGAGTGCCCGGTGACCACGATCCGCCGCACATCGGCCCCGGGCAGCTCGCGGGCGGCCAGCACGGGCATCGCGTCCATCGCCGCGGCCACGTCGTCGAAGGTCTCCGGCCAGCGCCCCGCGACCGGGTCGGCACCGCTCGGCCGGGTGCCCTCCCCGCCGCGCTGCTGCGGGATGTCGCCGCCGCGCCGGTACTCCACGCTCGCCACGGCGAAGCCCCGGCGGGCCAGGAAGTCCGCGAGCGGGGAGACATGGGCCCGGTCGTACGGGGCCCGCCAGGCGCCGCCGTGCAGGAGGACGACGAGCGGGGCGCCGGTGCGGCCGTCGCGCGGCGCGTAGAAGTCGACGACCTGGTCGGGGTGGTCCCCGTAGGCGGCGGTCCGGTCGGGTGCGACCTCCGGATGCGCGAACGCCGACTCCGTCTCGGCGACGTCCCGATCACGCGCGGCAGAATCCGACATGCTGCTCAACCGTCCTATGCCTGTGTCCAGTGCCTGTGCTCTTGCCCAACTGGGCTGACCTGCGGGGACGGTACCAGCACTCGGCACCGTCCCCGCCCGGTCGAACAGACGGTGACGTCCCGTCAGCCGACGGTGTCCCCGTCGAGCACCTCGGCGAGGATCCGCGCCGCCCGCTCCGCGTCGGCGAACCCCACGTACAGCGGGGTGAAGCCGAACCGCAGCACGTCCGGCCGCCGCAGATCGCCGACGACGCCCCGCTCGATGAGCCGCCGCATCACGGGCTCCGCCCCGTCGCAGCGCAGGGCGACCTGGCTGCCGCGTTCGGCGTGCGCGGCCGGGGTGACGGAGGTGACCCGGCCCTCGGGGACGTACGCCTCGACGCACTCCAGGAAGAAGTCCGTCAGGGCGAGGGACTTGGCCCGCACCGCGTCCACGGAGACCCCGTCCCACACGTCGAGCGCCGCCTCCAGCGTCAGCATGGAGACGATGTCGGGCGTGCCGACCCGGCCCCGTACGGAACCGTCCGCAGGGGTGTAGCCGGGGGTCATGCCGAACGGGTCGGCGTGCGAGTTCCAGCCCGGCAGCGGCGAGTCGAAGGCGGCCTGGTGGCGCTCGGCGACGTACAGGTACGCGGGCGAACCGGGGCCGCCGTTCAGGTACTTGTAGGTGCAGCCGACCGCGAGGTCCACCCCGTGCCCGTCCAGTCCGACGGGCAGCGCGCCGGCGCTGTGGCAGAGGTCCCACACCACGACCGCACCCGCCGCGTGGACGGCGGCGGTCAGTCCGGGCAGGTCGTGCAGCCGGCCGGAGCGGTAGTCGACGTGGTTGAGCAGCACGGCGGCGGTACGCGGGCCGAGCGCGGCCGGGACGTCGGCGGGCGCGACGGGCACGATCCGGTGGCCGGTGAGCCGGGCGGCGGAGGCCGCGATGTACCCGTCCGTGGGAAAGGTCGTGGCGTCAACCAGGATCTCGTCGCGTCCCTCCCCCGCGAGCCGGCCCGCGGCGACGACGGCCTTGAAGACGTTCACGCTGGTCGAGTCACCGACGACGATCTGCCCGGCGGCGGCCCCGACGAGCGGGGCGATCCGGTCGCCGATCCGCTCGGGCGCGGTCCACCAGCCGCTCTCGTCCCAGGACCGGATGCGCAGCTCGCCCCACTGGCGGGTGAGGACGTCCTGGACCCGGGCGGGGACGTGGACGGGCAGCGCGCCCAGCGAGTTGCCGTCGAGGTAGACGCCGTCGTCGAGCGCGAAGAGCTTCCGCCGCGCGGCGAGCGGATCGGCGGCGTCGAGGGCGGCGGCGCGCTTGCGGAGGCCCTCGGTCGCGTTCGCGTTCGCGTTCGTGTCCGTGGACGGGGTCGTGGTCGTGGTCGTGGGCTCAGACATGGCTGCGCGCCGTCCACAGCTCGGGGAACACGTTCTTCGTGGCGCGCTTCTCCAGCCAGGCCACCCCGGCGGAGCCGCCGGTGCCGGTCTTGGAGCCCATCGCGCGCCGGGTGGCGACGAGGTGGTCGTTGCGCCAGCGCCACACCAGCTCGCCGACGTCGGTGAGCAGCTCGCCGAGGCGCACCAGCTCGTCGTTCTGGTCGTCGGAGGCGTAGATCTCCGCCCAGGCGCCCTCGACCTCGGGCGACGGTTCGTACCGCTGGGTCAGGTCCCGGCCGGTGACCGACTCGGGGATCGCGTACCCGCGCCGGGCCAGCAGGGCGAGGGTCTCGTCGTACAGGCTGGGCTCCCCGAGCGCCTTCTCCAGCTCGGCGTACACCCGGGGCGCGCCCCGGTGCGGCACCAGCATGGAGGCGGACTTGTCACCGAGCAGGAACTCCATCCGCCGGTACATCGCCGACTGGAAGCCGGAGCCCTCGCCGAGGGAGCCCCGGTAGGAGTTGAACTGGGCGGGGGTGAGTCCGGCCAGCGGCCGCCAGGACTCGTTGAGCGCCTCCAGCTCGCGCAGCGAACGCTTCAGCGCGTCGCGCGCCACGGGTATGCGGTCCTCGCGCAGGGCGCGGGTCGCGGTCTCCCACTCATGGACGATGACCGTGAACCACAGCTCCATGACCTGGGTGGTGACCAGGAAGACCATCTCGCCGGGATCGTCCGAGCGCAGGTGCTGGAGGTGGGTCAGGACATCCGCCTGGACATAGTCCTCGTACGGAGTCGTTCCCGCGAAGTCCAGGTGCGGGGTGTCCGCACCGGTGGCTTCGGGGTCGGGGTGGTTCGTCGACATTTCTGTCTCCTCGACACGAGCTTCCGGGTAGCGGTCCGCCCCTTCCGTGAGGTGATGGAGCTCCGGTCCCCTGCTCGCATACTAAGCCGCTCCCCGCCCGATGTGCTCGGGCGGGGAGCGGCTCCGGAGTACGTACCCGGGTTCAGCTCAGGATGTCGGCGGCGGTCGGCGAGGAGTCCCGCAGGAACGTCGAGCAGCGCTCGTGCTCCTCGGTCTCGCCGATCGACCCGGCGGCCCGCGCCAGGGCGTGCAGGGCGCGCAGGAAGCCGCGGTTCGGCTCGTGCTCGAACGGGACGGGGCCGTGGCCCTTCCAGCCGGCCCGGCGCAGGGAGTCGAGGCCGCGGTGGTAGCCGGTACGGGCGTACGCGTACGACTCGATGACCCGGCCGCCCTCGAACGCCTCGTCGGCGAGCTGCGCCCAGGCGAGCGAGGAGGTGGGGTACTTCGCGGCGACCTCGGCGGGCGGGGTGCCGGCGGCGAGCAGCTCGCGCGGCTCCGGGTCGTCGGGGAGGTGGGTCGGGGCGGGGCCCCCGAGCAGGTTCTCGTGGATGGACATGGCTCAAGTGTGCCTGCCGCGACGCCCCGGCGGCACCGCGCCCCGTCCCCGTGGCCCAGCGCGCTCCCACGGGCTCCGGGCCCCTCGCCGGGGCACGGGTCACGGCTCGGCGCGGGACGCGCGCTCCGGCTCCAGCGGCGGCGCGGTGACCCCGCAGTGCACGGCGCACTCGGGCCGCTCGCCCCGGACGGCGGCGGCCGGGGCGCGCACCGTCCACCAGGCGATGACCGCGCCCGCCACCAGCAGCCCGGCGCACATCGGCATCGCCCGCCGGAAGGTCGCCGCGAACTCCCCCGCGTCCCGGTACGCCTCCGGCCCCATCCCGGCGAGCAGCGGCAGCGCGGCCACCGCGATGAGCCCCGCGGCCCGCGCGGCGGCGTTGTTGATGCCGCTGGCCAGCCCCGCCCGCCCGGCGTCCACGGCGGCCAGGACGGTCGCGGTGAGCGGCGCGACGACCACGACGAGCCCGGCGCCGAGCACCAGGACGGCGGGCAGCACCTCACCGGCGTACGAGCCGACGGACGGGGTGCCGGGCCCCACCCGCAGCATCAGGAGCATCCCGGCGGCGGCCAGCAGCGGCCCCACGGTGAGGGGGATGCGGGGCCCGATCCGCCGCCCCAGCTCACCCGACCAGGCGGAGAACAGCAGCATGAGGACCGTGGTCGGCAGCAGCGCGGTCCCGGCCCCCAGCGCCGAGTATCCGGCCACCACCTGGAGCTGGATCGCGGAGAGGAAGAAGAAGCCGCCGAGGGCCGCGTAGACGCAGAAGGTCACCAGGTTGACCGAGGTGAACAGCCGGGAGCGGAAGATCGACGGCGGCAGCATGGGATCCGCCCGCCGCTGCTCGACCAGGACGAACGCCACGCCGAGGGCCACCCCGCCGAGGGCCGACCCGATCACCGTCGGCGACGCGCCCCGCCCCGGGGCCTCGATCAGGGCATAGGTCACCCCGGCGAGCGCCAGTGCCCCGAGGACGGCCCCCAGCACGTCGAACCGGCCGTGCGCCGCCGGATCCCGTGACTCCGGTACGTGCCGGAGCGCGACGGGCACGCAGATCGCGGCGAGCGGCACATTGAGCAGGAACACCCAGCGCCATCCGGGCCCGTCGACGAGCCACCCGCCCACGAAGGGCCCCACGGCCGCCCCGACCCCGCCGAACCCGGACCAGAGCCCCACGGCCCGCGCCCGGTCGTCCGGATGGAAGCTCGCCTGGATGAGCGCGAGGGACCCCGGCGTGAGCAGCGCGCCGCCGACGCCCTGGAGGGCCCGTGCGGCGACGAGGACGCCCGCGTTCGGCGCGATCCCGCAGAGCAGGGAGGCCAGCGCGAACCACACCACCCCCACCACGAACACCCGTCGCCGCCCGTACCGGTCCCCGAGCGCCCCGCCGAGGAGGATCAGCCCGGCGAGCGTGAGCATGTACGCGTTGACGGTCCACTGGAGCGCGGCCATGTCGGTGCCGAGGTCCTCGCCGATGCGGGGCAGGGCCACGTTGATCACCGTGGAGTCCAGCATCGCCATGCTGGAGCCGAGCACGGTGGTCAGCACGACCCACCGCCCGACGGACGAGGCGACCCGGATCTCTCCGGGCGCGGGGGCATCAGCCATGGGAGCAGCATCCCGGCTGCTCCCGCCCCCTGCCACCGGGACCGGCCGTCAGCCCGCCCGCTGTCCCCCGGCCCGGGGAAGCCGCACCACGGCCGTCCCGCCGTCGAGATCGACAAGGGTCCGGTGGGGCGGCGCCCCGTCCTCCTCGTCGTCCCGCAGGAGCAGGGCGGACTGCCGCTCCTTGAGCTCGCTCTGCTTGCCCGGCGAGAAGGTCGCGTGGAGCTGCTCGAACCCGGTCGCCGATATCTGCCCCTGCCTGGCGCTGTTCCGCCACGGCAACAGCCCGGCCCGCCCGGCGCGCAGCAGAAGCTGATCGAGGAAGGCGAGGGCTGTCAACAGGATGACCAACCCGGGCAACGTCAGGAACACGAGAAAGGCCATACGCCCGAGTGTGCCTCCCCCTCAAGCCCTTCCGCACCTCCCGGGCCGCAATCCAGCCCCTCCGGCGGTTGAGGAGCGGGGGCGCGGGGGCAGAGCCCTCGCCACGGGGGCCCGGGGCGGCGCCCCCGCAACCACCGCTACCGCACGGCCCCCACCGCTCGGATCAGCGCCTCCACACCCAGCTCGGCCTTCCCCCGGGGACACCCCACGTTCAGCCGGACGAACCCGGGCGCCCCGTAGACGGAGCCTCCCATGATCGCCACCCGCTCCCGCTCCACCAGCACCCGCTGCAACGCCTCGTCGTCCACCCCCAGCGGACGCAGGTCGATCCAGGCCAGATACCCGGCCTGCGGCGGCTCCCAGCCCAGCTCGGGGAGGGCCGCGCCCAGCCGCTCCGCGACGTGGTCCAGGTTCCCCGCCACATACGCCCGTACCGCGTCCAGCCACGCCGCGCCCTCCCGGTACGCCGCGATGTGCGCGGTCAGCGACAGCACGGCCGGCGACGCCAGCCCCTCCCCCGTCTCCATCCGGCGCAGATACTCGGCCCGGTCGGCCGGATCGCCGATCAGCCCGTACGAACCGGTCAGCGCCGGAAAGTTGAACGCCTTCGACCCGGAGGAGATGAGCGCCCAGCGCCCGCCGCCCGCCACCCGCGTCCACGGCACATGGCCGCGCCCCGCGCGCTCCTCGTGCACGAAGTCCGCGTGGATCTCGTCGCTGATCACCGCGACCCCGTACCGCTCGGCCAGCGCGGCCGTCCGGGCCAGCTCGTCGGCCGTCCACACCCGACCCGTCGGGTTGTGCGGCGAGCACAGCACCAGCACCTTCGCGTCCGCCCGCGACAGCGCGCGCTCCAGCGCCTCCTCGTCCCCCACCGGCACCCCCCGCAGCTCACGCCCGAGCCCGGTGATCGCCTTGCGGAAGCCGTCGTACGTGGGGGTGTGGACGACGACGCCGTCCCCCTCCGCCGTCCACATCCGCAGCAGCTGGGAGAGCTGGTTGAGCACGGACGGGCCGTAGACCAGCTGCCCGGTGTCGATCGTGGTGTCGTACCGGGTCGCGTACCAGTGGGCTATCGCCGAGCGGAAGTCGTCCTGCTGCCAGGTGGTGTAGCCGAACACCCCGTGCTCCAGACGGGCCCGGAGCGCGGCCAGCACCTCGGGGGCGGTGGCGAAGTCCATGTCGGAGATGGTGAACGGCAGCAGCCCGTCGACCCCGAACCGGTCGGCGACCCCGTCCCACTGGACGCACCAGGTGCCCCGGCGGTCGACGACGGTGTCGAAATCGTAAGTCGCACCCACAGCGGGGCCTCGTTTCTCTCTCCCGGCACGGCAACGGGCCCGGCCCTCTGGAGGAGGACCGGGCCCGACACCGTACGTCCGTGCGGACGGGTGGTTACTTCAGCTTCGTACCCGTGGAGCGCAGGTGCCCGCACGCCTCGGTGACGCGCGCGGCCATGCCCGCCTCGGCGGCCTTGCCCCAGGTACGGGGGTCGTAGGTCTTCTTGTTGCCGACCTCGCCGTCGACCTTCAGGACACCGTCGTAGTTGCGGAACATGTGGTCCACGACCGGGCGGGTGAAGGCGTACTGGGTGTCGGTGTCGAGGTTCATCTTCACGACGCCGTTCTCCAGCGCGGTGGCGATCTCCTCGGCGGTGGAGCCCGAGCCGCCGTGGAAGACGAAGTCGAACGGCTGGCTGCCGGCCGGCTTGCCGTACTTCTCGGAGACGCCCGCCTGGAGGTCCTTCAGCAGCTCGGGACGGAGCACGACGTTGCCCGGCTTGTAGACGCCGTGGACGTTGCCGAAGGAGGCGGCCAGCAGGTAGCGGCCCTTCTCGCCCAGGCCGAGCGCCTCGGCGGTGCGCAGCGCGTCGTCGACGGTCGTGTACAGCTCGTCGTTGATCTCGTGCGTGACGCCGTCCTCCTCACCGCCGGTCGGGGTGATCTCGACCTCGAGGATGATCCTGGCGGCGGCGGCCTTGGCCAGCAGCTCCTGGCCGATGGCCAGGTTGTCGGCGAGGGTCTCGGCCGAGCCGTCCCACATGTGCGACTGGAACAGCGGGTTCAGACCCTTGGCGACGCGCTCCGCGGAGACGTCGAGCAGCGGACGTACGTAACCGTCCAGCTTGTCCTTGGGGCAGTGGTCGGTGTGCAGCGCGATGGTGACGTCGTACTTCGCCGCGACGATGTGCGCGAACTCGGCCAGGGCGACCGCACCCGTGACCATGTCCTTGCTGTACTGGCCGCCCAGGAACTCCGCACCGCCGGTGGAGATCTGGACGATGCCGTCGCTCTCCGCCTCCGCGAAGCCGCGCAGGGCGGCGTGCAGGGTCTGGGACGAGGTGACGTTGATGGCCGGGTAGGCGAACTTGCCCGCCTTTGCCCGGTCGAGCATCTCGGCGTACGCCTCGGGGGTTGCGATGGGCATCTGACCGCTCCTTGGGATGTGCGGGTGTGCAGGCTGTGAGTCCCTGACCTGGGGGCGACGTCATCGTCGCCCCCATCTTCCCAGACTCCTCATCCGGCTCCACCCGGCGGACCCGGTTTCACGTGAAACCGGCCGCCGCGGGCTCAGCCCAGGTCGAGATCGGCCACCGAGTAGACGTGGACGTAGGGCAGACCGGCCTCGGCGATCGCCGGGGCGGCACCGCGCTCCACGATCACGGCGACGGCGACGACCTCGCCGCCCGCCTCGCGCACCGCCTCGACGGCGGTCAGCGGCGAACCGCCCGTGGTCGACGTGTCCTCGACGACCAGGCAGCGGCGGCCCTTCACGTCGGTGCCCTCGATCCGGCGCTGCATCCCGTGCGCCTTCTGCGCCTTGCGGACGACGAACGCGTCCAGGCTCCTGCCCCGGGCGGCGGAGGCGTGCAGCATCGAGGTGGCGACCGGGTCGGCGCCGAGCGTCAGCCCGCCGACGCAGTCGTAGTCCAGCTCGGCGGTGGCGTCGAGCATGACCTGGCCGACCAGCGGCGCGGCCCTGCCGTCCAGCGTGATCCGGCGCAGGTCGATGTACCAGTCGGCTTCCAGCCCCGAGGAGAGGGTCACCTTGCCGTGCACCACGGCCTTGTCCTTGATCTGCTGGAGCAGGTCAGCGCGTACGTCAGTCATGTCCACGAGGGTAAGCGGTGTCGCACCGGCCCTCTGCCGGGCACCGGCTCAGAGCCGCGTCCAGCTCCACGTCGTCGTGATCTCCAGCGGGTCGATCGGGGTCACCAGCCGGGGCGCGGTGTTCAGCCCGTTCGGCGGCCCGGACTGCGGCTCGACGCAGACGGCCTCGTCCTGCTCGTCGTAGACGACCACCCACGCGCTGCGGCTCTTCACCCTCAGCTCCAGCCGCTCCGGCCAGGTGAGCTTCACGTCGACGCCGTCGGGCATGCCGAAGCAGTCGTCCCACGGGCCGGGCAGGGGGTCGATGCGACGGCCGGTCGGCAGATGGTCCGCGCCGCGCTCCTCCTGCCAGGCGGCGTCGAAGGACAGCTCGGCGGCCACGCCGTCGACGGTGCGGTGGAACCACGGGTGCCAGCCGGCCTGGGCGGGGAAGGAGTCGCGTGACGTCTCGACGGCGAGGCCCAGCGTCAGCGCGTCCCCGGTCAGCTCGAAGGTCTGCGTCACCCGGCCCCGGTACGGCCAGGGCTCGGCGAGGTCGTAGTAGAACGCGGCCCGCCCCTCGTCCAGGTCGGCGGCCGTGAACGCCGGCTGCCAGGAGGTGTCCCGGCCGGTGCCGTGGATGGCGTGCGGCGGGGAGTTCAGCGGCAGCCGGTGGAGCTCGTCGCCGTTGCGGAACTGTCCGTTCCCGGTGCGCCCGCACCAGGGCACCATCGGGAAGCAGCCGTAGCGCTCGCCCTGGCGGAGCAGTTCGGTGCCCCCGATCCGCAGGCTGCTGATCCGGCAGCCGTGCCCGGGGTCGACGGTCAACTCGGCTTCGCCGACGGTCAGCCTGACGTTCTCTTCGCTCCTGCTCACCCGACGACCCTACTGGCCCGCCCCGCCTCCGGCGCCCGTCGCCTCCGCCGCCCGCCCCTCACCTCCGGCGACGCAACGCCCGGCCGAGCACCACGGCGGAGGCGAGCGCGAGGGCGGCGGCGGGGGCGACCCACCGCAGGGTGGTGCTCGCCCCGCCCGCCTCCGGGGAGGGCACGGGGGCGTAGCGGCCCCGCGGGGGCGCGTGGTCGACCTCCTCGGCGCTGCGCCCGATCATGGTGCGGCGGGCGTGCGCGGCCTCGGCGGGCGGTTCGTCCGGAACGGTGAACTCCACCCCGGCGACGGGATCGAGCGAGGGCGGCGGCACGGGCGAGTCGAACACGGACCCGGACTCCTCCGCATCGGGATCGCGTACCTCGGCCTCCGCACCCGCCTCCGCCTCGGCCCTGACCTCCGCGCCGGACTCAGCGCCGGCCCCGGCACCGTCTCCGGCCTCCGCCCCGGCACCGGAAGAACCAGCTCCGTCCCCGGCGCCGTCGGCCGCCTCCTCATCACCCGCGAGCCCCTCGGCGACCGCCGAGCCGTCCCCGTCCCCGTCGCCGTCCCCGTCCCCGTCGCCGTCGCCGTCGCCGTGGCCGTCCCCGTCGTCGCCGTCGCTCTCCGCGCCCGCGTCCCGCTCCGCCAGCGACTCCGTCACCAGCTGCTGGGTGAAACGGTCCAGGAGCCGGTGGGCGGCCGCGAGCGCCGCGCCCTCCTCCAGCTCGACCAGCCGCCCGTCCCCGCTCGCCGTGCCGCTGTAGGCGAGCGCCGTCCCGCCGTCCGCCTCCGTGAGGCCGATGGCCAGAACCAGCTCGACCGCACCGGCGCCCCGGGCCTCCACGCCCCGCCCGGTCACCGAGAAGCGCGGCCCGCCCGAACCTCCGGGCTCCTCCGGACCGGTGAGCCGCAGCTCGCCCCGGTAGGTGATGGTGTGGCCGCCGGCCCGCAGCTTCAGCCGGCCCGCCAGGGGCGACGCCGACGCGTCGGCGTCCTGCTGGAGTCCGGGGACGCAACGGGCGACCCGGGCGGGGTCGGCCAGCGTGCGCAGCAGCGTCGGGACGGGAACCGGAACGAACACCTCATGCTCCATGGAAACCGAGCCTAATCGGCCATGGCCCGGACGTCAGCGCTTCCACCCGCCGAAAGCCGGGCGCGCTCACACGTCCTCCCGGTAACGGGGGTGGACCAGCGTCGACGGAATCAGCCCGGGGAGCCGGGCGTCGTCCGCCGCACGCGCCCCCTCCCGCAGTTCCCGGCCGCCCAGCGACCGCGGCACGGGCCCGCCGGCGGCCAGCGAGGGCTGCGGCGCCGCGCCCGGTCCGGCGAGGAGGAAGCCCCAGTCCTCCCGCTCCCGGTCCTCGCCGCCGCCCCGGTCCGGGCCGGTGGCGAGGCCCGTGTACCGGCCGGTGACGCTGTACGGGCGGGTCGCGAGGCCGCCCGCGCGCATCGATGCCTCCACCGTCCAGAAGGTCTGCGGCCGGGTGCCCAGCGGCCCCGCGTGCACCACGAGCCGCCCGTCCGGGGCCAGGGCCTCCGCGACCAGCCCGTAGAACTCGGCGGAGTACAGCTTCGTGCTGGCGGTGATGCCCGGGTCCGGGAGGTCGGAGACCACCACGTCGTAGCGCCCCCGGTCGGCCCGGAGCCAGGGGAACGCGTCCGCCCCGACCACCGAGACGCGGGGGTCGCGGAAGGCGTGGCCGTTCAGCTCGGAGAGAGCGGGGTCCGTGCGGGCCAGTCGGGTGACGCCCGCGTCCAGTTCGACGACGGTGACCGAGCGGACGTCCCGGTAGCGCAGCACCTCGCGGGCGGCCAGTCCGTCGCCGCCGCCCAGGATGAGCACGCGGGCGCGGGGCCCGTCCATCGCGGGGTGCACCAGCGCCTCGTGGTAGCGGTACTCGTCGCGGGCGCTGACCCGCAGCCGGCCGTCCAGATAGAGGTCGAGGGAATCGCGGTCCGCGCCGGTCAGGACGACCTCCTGCACCTCGGTCTGCACGGCGACCCGCACCTGGTCCCCGTACACCGCCCGCCGCGCCGCCCGCTCGAAGTCGTCGACCAGCACCGTGGCGACGGCCAGGACCGCGATCACCGAGCCGTTGACCAGGACGAGGAGCCACCGGGAGCGGGTGGTGAGGTCGCGCCGGAACACCCACAGGACCAGCGCGGCGCCCGCCGCCGCGTTGATCCCGCCGGTGAACAGCGCACCCGTCAACTGCCCCAGCAACGGCAGCAGCAGGAACGGGAACGCGAGCCCGCCGACCAGCGCGCCCACGTAGTCGGCGGCGAAGAGGTCGGCGACGGTCCCGCCCGCGTCCTGCCGGTCGACGCGCTGGATCAGCGTCATCAGCAACGGGATCTCCGCGCCGATCAGCACCCCGATCGTCAGCGAGAACCCGACCAGGGCGTACTGCGAGTCGCCGAGCCAGGCGAACGAGGCGTAGAGCACCAGCGCGGAGGAGCCGCCGATCAGCGCGAGGGCCGCCTCGACCATGCCGAAACCGACGGCGGCATGGCAGCGCAAACGTTTCGCGAGAAGGGAGCCGATGCCCATCGCGAACACCATCACGGAGAGCACGACGGAGGCCTGGGTGACCGAATCGCCGATCAGGTAGGAGGCGAGCGCGACCAGTTCGAGCTCGTAGACGAGACCGCACGCGGCGCAGACGAAGACCGCGGCCAGCACGAGGAACCGGCCGGTCCTCGGCCGTACGGGAAGCCGCGCCGCGCCCCCTCGCAGCGATATCTGCTGGTCGATCATGGTGCGAACGCTACGTCACCGCACCATCGCCGCCTGTCACCCACACGGGTGTAAGTGCCCCCGCCGGTCACGCCGCGGGCGCCGGAATCCGCACCCCCACCCTGGTCCGGGTCACCACCAACTGCCCCTCCTGCGGGTAGGCGTGCCAGGTGCGCCACCGCACCTGGCCCTCGGTGCGCTGGGCGAGCATCGCGGTGAAGGCGTACGGGCTGCCGGGGAAGGTGCCCGCCAGGCCGTGCGGGTGGTCGCTCACGAGCGCGAGCAGTTCCTGTGCCCGCCCGGCGAACTGCCCCTGGGTCAGGGTCTCGACGCGGGCGGCGAATTCGTACTCCCAGTCCCCGAGCCGCTTCGCGACGCCGAGGGGCAGGGGGGTGCTGCTGCCGGGCATACAGGCCACGGTCTCGGAGCAGACACCGCGGTCCTCCTGGAGGAGGACCTGATGGGAGGCGCCGAGCAGCCTCAACTGGACTTCGGCGCCGTCGAGCTGGAGGTCGAGGACCGCCAGGGCGGGCAGCGGCTCCCGTCCCAGCATCCAGGCCAGGTCGGCGGCGCGGGTATCGGTGTAGGCCGTCTGGAGGGTGGTGAGCATGGGTGGGCTCCGCAAACACGCATGGACACCTGGACAGCAGGGCGCCCCGGATGACCGCACGTGGGAGGTGGGGAGCGCCCGATCTGGTCCAACTGGGGTCCGAGGGCTGATTGTTCTCTTCCACGAGGGAATCACGAGTTACGCGCACTCACAGCGTTTTCGCCCAACTTGCCGTGGTTTCCATCCCCTCGGGGGCCCAAGGGTTCACTTGTTCAACAAAAAGCGTCCGAGTCGCTCAACGAAAGAGCGTCCGGAGGGAGTTCACCCTCCGGACGCTCGGCGTCATGTCACTTCCGGTGACCGCGCGACGGTGTCCCGTCAGCTGCTGCCTCCGCCGCAGCCGCCCCCGCCGCCCCCGCACGACGAGCCGCCGCCGCAGGAGTGCCCGCCGGAGCCGTCGCCGTTGGAGTCGCCCCCCGACCACCAGCCCCCGGAACTGCCCCCGCCGTCGGCCGAGGCCCCGCTCGCGGAGCGCCGGCGTCCGGGCCGCGACTTCGACGGCCCGCTCCCGCCGGTGGCCCGCAGACCGGCCAGCAGCGCTCCGACGACGACCACCGAGACCAGCACCGCGATGAAGACGCTCATGCTCCCCACCCGCCCTTCTCTTCCCCCGAAGCGAGGTCCCCCGTCGCTTCCCCGTTGTTGTGTGACAGGGGGATTCCCCAGCCATCCTCGCGCCAAAGCGGACTTGAGCAACTCCAGAGCTTCGGCCCAGGATGGCGCCCATGACACAGGGACGAGCGACACAGGGAACCCCGGCGGAGAAGCGGCCGCTGCTCAACCGCAGCCTCGCCGGGTTCGGCACGACGATCTTCGCGGAGATGTCCGCGCTGGCGGTGCGGACCGGCTCCATCAACCTCGGCCAGGGCTTCCCCGACACCGACGGACCCGAGGAGATCCGGGAGGCGGCGGTCCGGGCGCTGCGCGCCGGGCACGGCAACCAGTACCCGCCGGGCCCCGGCGTCCCGGAGCTGCGCACCGCCGTCGCCGCCCACCAGGAACGCTTCTACGGCCTGACCTGGTCCCCGGACACGGAGGTCCTGGTGACGACCGGCGCCACGGAGGCGATCGCCGCCTCCCTGCTCGCCCTCCTCGAACCGGGCGACGAGGTCATCGCGTTCGAGCCGTACTACGACTCGTACGCCGCCTGCATCGCCCTGGCGGGCGCGAAGCGCGTACCGCTCACCCTCCGCGCCCCGGACTTCCGCCCGGACCTCGACGAACTGCGCACCCTGATCACCCCGCGCACCCGCCTCCTGCTCCTGAACACCCCGCACAACCCGACCGGCGCGGTGCTCACCTCCGACGAACTCGCCGGGATCGCCGCCCTGGCGGTGGAGCACGATCTGCTGGTGGTCACCGACGAGGTGTACGAGCACCTGGTCTTCACCGGGGCGCACCACCCGATCGCCGCGCTGCCAGGGATGCGCGGGCGCACGGTGTCGATCTCCTCGTCGGGCAAGACGTTCTCGTACACCGGGTGGAAGATCGGCTGGGTGACCGGGGACGCGGCGCTGGTGGCCGCCGTGCGGGCGGCGAAGCAGTATCTGACCTTCGTGAGCGGAGGCCCGTTCCAGTACGCGATCGCCGAGGCGCTGGCCCTGCCCGACGCCTTCTTCACCGACTTCCGCGAAGGCATGCGCCGCAAGCGGGACCTGCTGGCGAAGGGGCTGCGCGCCGCGGGCTTCCGGGTGTACGAGCCGGAGGGGACGTACTTCATCACCACCGACATCTCCCCGTTCGGCGACGAGGACGCGGGCGCCTTCTGCCGCGCGCTCCCCGAGCGCTGCGGGGTGGCGGCCGTGCCGAACTCGGTCTTCTACGACGACCCGGAGGCGGGCCGCAGCCAGGTCCGCTTCACCTTCTGCAAGAAGGACGAGGTGCTGGAGGAGGCGGTGGAGCGGCTGGCCCGGCTGGGCTGAACACGCGGACGGCCCGGCGGCCGGTCGTGACGACCGGCCGCCGGGCCGTTCCCGTTCGCTGCGGGGAACTAGGAGCCCTGCGGGGAACTAGGAGCCCGCGGGCTCCTCGCCCTCCGTCTTGCCCTCGGCGGGCTGGATGCCGAGGCGCTCGACGAGCCACTTGTCGAACTCGATCGAGGCGCGGACCCAGCTCACCGTCGAGGAGACGAAGTGCTCCAGGCTGACGCCGGTGCCGATGAGCATCTGCGCCTCACCGATCAGCCGGACGGAACCCGCCTCGCCCTCCTCGCCCTCGTGGGCGTGGGTGTAGACCTTGGGCCACAGGGTGCGGCGGTTCCAGTCGTCGATGGCGTCCAGCAGGACGGGACGCTGGTCGAGGTCGTGGGGGCGGTCGTAGAACGTGCGGACCGAGAAGACCTGCTGCTCCTCCTCGCCCCGGAACATGAAGTACGTCCGGAACTCTTCCCACGGCGCCGCGAGGTCGCCCTCGTCGTCGACGACGTACTTCAGCTCCATCTGGTCGAGGAGCTGCTTGACGAGGTCCTGGTCAGGGACGACGGGGCCCTCCGGTCCTGCCGCCTGCGGTTCGGGCTGGCCCCCGAAATTAGGAATCGAGGACGGATCGATGCTCACCGTTATTTCCCTTCGTGCGGTTGCGGCCATCCTCTCCCATGGCGGGCGGGGCATGGCAAGCCCGGACGGCCCCTATCCGCCACAAGCTGACAGAGAGCGGGTGGGGACGGGAGCCGCCGGGCACGTCTCCACGGACTGCGATGTTCCGTGACCGGCGGTGACGACCTGCTGGGGCCGTCGGGGCGACCGGGTGGGGTCGTTACGAGGCGGGGCCGACGCTCAGCCCGTCCTCGACCCGCTCCACCCGTACGGTGTCACCGTCGCGGACCTCTCCGGAGAGGATCTCCTTCGCGAGCCGGTCGCCGATCGCGCTCTGGATGAGCCGGCGCAGCGGCCGCGCCCCGTACGCCGGGTCGTTGCCCTCCTCGGCGAGCCAGGCCAGCGCCTCCGGGGAGACCTCCAGGGTGAGCCTGCGGTCGGCGAGGCGCTTCGCCAGCCGGTCGATCTGGAGCCCGGCGATGTGCGCGAGCTCCTCGCCGGACAGGGCGGAGAAGACCACCAGGTCGTCGAGCCGGTTGATGAACTCCGGCTTGAAGGAGGCCCGCACCACGTCCAGCACCTGCTGCTTCTTGACCTCGGGCTTGACCAGGGGGTCCATCAGGAACTGGCTGCCGAGGTTGGAGGTGAGGACGAGGATGGTGTTGCGGAAGTCGACCGTGCGGCCCTGGCCGTCGGTGAGCCGGCCGTCGTCGAGGACCTGGAGCAGGACGTCGAAGACCTCGGGGTGGGCCTTCTCGACCTCGTCCAGCAGCACGACGCTGTACGGGCGGCGGCGGACGGCCTCGGTGAGCTGGCCGCCCTCCTCGTAGCCGACGTAGCCGGGCGGGGCGCCGACGAGGCGGGCGACGCTGTGCTTCTCGCCGTACTCGCTCATGTCGATGCGGATCATGGCCCGCTCGTCGTCGAACAGGAAGTCCGCGAGCGCCTTGGCCAGCTCGGTCTTGCCGACGCCGGTGGGGCCGAGGAAGAGGAACGACCCGGTGGGCCGGTCGGGGTCCGCGATCCCGGCGCGCGTGCGGCGTACGGCGTCGGAGACGGCCTGCACGGCCTCGCTCTGCCCGATCAGCCGCCTGCCCAGCTCGGACTCCATCCGCAGCAGCTTCTGCGTCTCGCCCTCCAGCAGCCGCCCGGCCGGAATGCCGGTCCAGGCGCCGACGACGTCCGCGATGTCGTCCGGGCCGACCTCCTCCTTGACCATGGTGTCCTTGGAGGCTTCCTGCTCCGCCTCGGCGGCCTCCTCCAGCTCCCGCTCCAGGCCGGGGATCTCCCCGTACAGCAGCTTGGAGGCGGCGTCGAAGTCGCCGTCACGCTGGGCGCGTTCGGCCTGGCCCCGCAGCTCGTCGAGGCGCTCCTTCAGCTCACCGACCCGGTTGAGGCCCTGCTTCTCCTTCTCCCAGCGGGCGTTGAGGCCGCGCAGCTCCTCCTCCTTGTCGGCGAGGTCGCGGCGCAGCTTCTCCAGGCGCTGCTTGGACGCGGGGTCGGACTCGTTCTTGAGGGCCAGCTCCTCCATGCGCAACCGGTCGACGGAGCGCTGGAGTTCGTCGATCTCCAGCGGTGAGGAGTCGATCTCCATACGGAGCCGGGAGGCGGCCTCGTCGACGAGGTCGATGGCCTTGTCGGGGAGGAAGCGGGAGGTGATGTAGCGGTCGGAGAGGGTGGCGGCGGCCACCAGCGCCGAGTCCGCGATCTGCACCTTGTGGTGGGCCTCGTAGCGGCCCTTGAGCCCGCGCAGGATCGCGATGGTGTCCTCGACGGAGGGCTCGGCGACCAGCACCTGCTGGAAGCGCCGCTCCAGGGCGGGGTCCTTCTCGATCCGCTCGCGGTACTCGTCGAGCGTCGTCGCGCCGACCATGCGCAGCTCGCCGCGGGCCAGCATCGGCTTGAGCATGTTGCCCGCGTCCATGGCGGAGTCGCCGCCGGCGCCCGCGCCGACGACGGTGTGCAGCTCGTCGATGAACGTGATGATCCGGCCGTCGCTCTCCTTGATCTCGGAGAGGACGGTCTTCAGACGCTCCTCGAACTCGCCGCGGTACTTCGCGCCGGCGACCATCGCGCCGAGGTCCAGCGAGACGAGACGCTTGTTCTTCAGGCTCTCGGGAACGTCGCCCTTGACGATGCGCTGGGCGAGCCCTTCGACGACGGCGGTCTTGCCGACGCCGGGCTCACCGATGAGCACGGGGTTGTTCTTCGTCCGGCGCGACAGCACCTGCACGACGCGGCGGATCTCCTGGTCGCGGCCGATGACCGGGTCCAGCTTGCCCTCGCGCGCGGCGGCCGTGAAGTCGGTGCCGAACTTCTCCAGGGCCTTGTACTGGCCCTCCGGGTCGGGTGTGGTCACCCGGCGCCCTCCCCTGCTCGTCTCGAATGCCGCCAGCAGCTTCTTCGCACCGGCGCCCTGCCCGTCGAGGATCTCACCGGCGCGGCCGCCCTTGGCCGCGATGCCGATCAGCAGGTGTTCGGTGGAGATGTAGTCGTCGCCCAGCTCCTTCGCCCGCTGGGCGGCGTCCTGGATGACGGCCAGCAGCTCGCGGTTGGGAGCCGGCGGGGCGACGGTGGAGCCGGTGACGCTGGGCAGGCCCCCGAGCAGCCGCTCGGTCCCGCCCCGCACCGCGGCCTGGTCGGCCTCGACGGCGGCGAGCAGGTCGGTCACGTTCTCGTTGTCCTGGCCCTCCAGCAGCGCGAGCAGCAGGTGCCCCGGGGTCAGATCGGCGTGCCCGTCCTTCACGGCCCTGCTGGTGGCCGCGTTGATGGCGTCCCGGCTCTTGTTGGTCAGCTCGGCGTCCACGTGTGGTTACTCCTCCTCGCAGCTGGTGGGTCGTACGTCTCCGTTGACTCGATCAACGTACACAAAGTTGAGTCTATTCCACTCAAGGCGATGCGCGCACGCGCCGCGCGCACCCGAGGACCGGCCTCGTACGCTGCCCCCATGGCAGACGTACACGACCCCGCTCCCGCCTACGTCGCGTTCTGGCGCGAGAGCCACCTCTCCACCCTGACGACCCCACGCCCGGACGGCACGCCGCACGTGGTGCCGGTGTGTGTGACGTACGACCCGGAGGCAGGGGTGGCGCGCGTGATCACCGACGGCGGCAGCCGCAAGGTCGCCCACATCCGGGCCGCCGGCCCCGGCGGCGCGCGCGTGGCCGTCTGCCAGATCGACAGGGCCCGCTGGGCGACCCTGGAGGGCCTCGCGGTCGTCCGCACGGAGCCGGAGGCCGTCGCGGACGCTGAGGCCCGCCACGAGGCGCGCTACGGCCGCGCCCCGCGGATCAACCCGACCCGGGTCGTCATCGAGATCGCCCTCGACCGGGCGCTCGGAAAGGTCTGACGGGTCCCCCCGGACACCGCCCCCGCAACCCCGTACGGGAACAGCACAACGGCGCCACCGTGTTCAGGTCACGGTGGCGCCGCTGTGTGGGGGAAGCGCCGGAGCGATAGGTGACGACGGGGGAATCGCTCAGGCACTGCGGGGGGTGGCGGAAAGGGGTTCTGCGTCGAACAGCTCGTGGTCCCGCTGATCGAGGTTGACGAAGATCATGCCGTACCTGACGGCACAGCGGACCGGCTGCGGCGCACCGCGCGGCCGACGGAGACAGCGATAGGCGCGGACGTCCTCGTCCTCTTCCATCACCACGACGATCGGCTCTCCGAACAGGGTGACCATCAACGAGTCGCCACGGCGGGGGAGGGCCGTGAGCAGATCGATGAAATGCCACCCTGAGCGATAGGCGGTTGCCATCTCGCGCCGGAAGGTGCGGTCGTCCGGCGGGGTGGTCATGCGACCGTGCGGGCCGGAGCGACCCAGCCGATGTCACCCGGGGTCGCGGCGGGCGAGACCCAGCCGATGTCGCCCTTGACCGCGGCGGGCGAGACCCAGCCGATGTCACCCTGGACCGCGGCGGGCGAGACCCAGCCGATGTCACTGGGCGCTGCGGCCCGAACAGTCTTCTGCTCGCCGCTGCCGCCCATGGCGCCGACGCCCGTCAGCCCGAGTCCAAGGGCCGCGACGAACGAGGCGGCAAGCGCCGAGCGAAGCATTCGCTTGTACATAGTCGGCTTCGTCCTCACTTGTGGATTCTTCTCCCCCGCACCTAAGACGATGTCCCACCTGGGCACGCGAACACCACTGGGTCGATGCATCATGTTCCTGAATGTTCAGGAACCTGGGGGGTGGAGAAATGACCACAAGCCACACAAAGAAG
Organism: Streptomyces sp. NBC_01116; assembly: GCF_041435495.1. Taxonomy (NCBI): domain Bacteria; kingdom Bacillati; phylum Actinomycetota; class Actinomycetes; order Kitasatosporales; family Streptomycetaceae; genus Streptomyces; species Streptomyces sp. NBC_01116. Next base: position 4,566,359 of record NZ_CP108644.1, on the reverse strand, counting down.
ACACATCCTCACGGGATCACCGAACTGTGCGAGGCAGGGGGACGTCTTTACGCCACCGCACTCCGGTCCGGCCGCATCGCCCGGTCCGAGCTGGAACCCGCTCCGTGCCTGATGGAGTTCGCCCTGCTCCATCCCGACCCGGACGACGCCGGCTGGCTCCGGCCGGTACCGCCGTCGGCGGCGCTGGCCCAGCATCTGCATCCCATAGAACGCGAGATCCAGGAACGCCGACGCCATTCGGTGGAACTGACCGAGTCCTTCGAGCCTTTCATGGACATCAGCGCCCAGGGCCCGCCCACGACGCACGCCATCACCGTGCTGGAGGGCGTCAACCGGATCAACGCGGCCCTCGACCTCGCCACCACGGAGTGCCGGGCCGAGGTGCTCACCGTCCAGCCGGGCGGCGGACGCAACGAGGACCAGCTCAGCAAGTCGCTGGAGCGCGGACTGTCCGTCGTCCACCGCGGGGTGCGCATCCGCACCCTCTACCAGCACACGGTGCGCCACAGCCCCAGCACCCTGGCCTACGCCGAGCGCATCGCCAACGACAACGTGGAGATCCGGACGCTCGAAGAACTCATCGAGCGCCTGATCGTCTTCGACCGCACGGTCGCCTTCATCCCCGCCCAGGACGACCGCCAGGTCGCCCTCGAACTGCGCCACCCCGGCCTCGTCGAATACCTCGTGAAGGTCTTCGAACAACTGTGGACCCGTGCCGCACCTCTCCTCGAAGAGGTCAAGTACGACCCGATGCCCCAGGGAATCAGCGGCGTTCAGCGTTCCATCGCCCAACTCCTCGTCGAAGGGCACGTCGACGATTCCATCGCCCGCCGGCTCGGCATGAACGTCCGCACCTGCCGTGCGCACGTGGCCAAGCTCTCCGCCGCTCTGGGCAGCAGCAGTCGCGCCCAACTCGGCTACCTGATCGCACGTTCGGGAATCCTGGACCACACCCCCTGAACCCCCGGGCGCTCCCCTTCTCCCTCCGTCCCCGCTCCCCCGTCCCCGCTCCCCTCCCACCCGGAACACGGCCGCACAAGCCCACCCGGAACGCGACCGCACAAGGGGGAGTAGGCGGCCGCGTCCCGCGCTGTCGGGACCCCCCCGGAATCCCCGACAGAGCGAGCCTTTCGCGCCCTCTAGGCTTTGGCCACCGTCATCTTGTTGCAGTGCGAGAAGTGGGGGGCCCACAATGCACACGGAGGGGACGAACCGGACCCACGCGCACGGGAACAGGGAACTGTGCCCGCCCGCCGTCCGGCTCTACGGGACAGCGCTCCGCGACGGCCGCGTCGCCCGCGCCGCGACCGGGCCGGTCCCCTGCCTCATCGAGTCGGCCCTTCTCCAGCCCGACCCGTTCGACGACGCGTGGCTGCGCCCCGTACCGCCGTCGGCCGCGCTGGCGCACCTCCTGGGACCCATCACCCGCGAGATCGACGAACGCATCCGGCTCACCGCCGCGCTGAGCAGTTCACTCGCCCCGCTGACGACGGTGGCCGTCGACGACCCGAACCTCGCCATCACCGTCCTCGAAGGCGAGAGCCTCATCGCCGGCTCCCTGCGGAACGCCTCGGCCGCCGCGAGGGAGGAGGTCCTCACCGCGGAGCCGGGCGGCAACGGCCCGGCCGACGGCCTCCGGGAGTGCCTGGAGAACGCACGGACCGTCATCGCGGCCGGCGGCCGCGTGCGCCACCTCTACCAGCACCCCGCGCGCCACAGTCCGGAGATCGCCGCCTACGCGGCCCAGCTCCCGGCCGACCGCCTCCAGGTCCGCACCGTGGAACGGACCATCGAACGGCTGACCGTCTTCGACCGGACGGTCGCCTACGTCCCGGCGACGGCCGAGCGCACCGCGGCCCTGGAGATCCGCCATCCCGCGCTCGTCCGCTACCTGGTCCAGGTCTACGAAGTCCTGTGGGCGCAGGCCACCCCGTACAGGCGACAGCCCGCCACCACCGCCCCCGTCACCGACGTCACCGCCGTCCAGCTCGGCATCGCCCGCCTCCTCGTCGAAGGCCACGTCGACGACGTCGTCGCCCGCAGGATGGGCATCAGCGTCCGCACCTGCCGCGCCCACATCGCCCGGCTCACCCGGACACTCGGCGCCACCAGCCGCACCCACCTCGGCGCACTCCTCGTCCGGTCAGGCATCGTCGACGCCGACCCGCCCGGACCCTGACCACCACCAGCCGAAAGGGCGACCGATGCGCACCGGGGCCGACGACCCACCCGCAGCTCCACACGTCCCGCACTCCCCGCACGAACTCTGCCCACCGGCGATCGGCCTCTACGCCGAGGCGCTCCGCACGGGACACGTCCCCGAGCCCGACGCCGCCCGCGCGCCCTGCCTCGTCCCGCTCGGGCTGCTCCGCCCCGACCCGGACGACCCGGGCAGGCTGCTCCCCGTACCGGCGGCCGCGGCGCTGACCCGGCTCCTCGGGCCGCTCGCCCGGGACCTGGACGAGCGGCTGGCCTCCGCCGCCGCCCTCGTCGACGCGCTGACGCCGCTGGCCTCGATCGCGGGCCCCGCCCACGGCTCCACCTTCACGGTGCTCGAAGGAAAGCCCGCCATCCGGTCGTCCATCGAGGAAGCCGTCCACGCGGCCGAGAAGCACATCCTCACCCTCCACCCCGGCAGCAAGCGCCCCGGGGCTCTCCTGGTCCGGGCGAGGAACGAGGCCCTGGCACCTCTGCGACGCGGCGTGCACATGCGCCACATCTACCAGCACTCCGCCCGCTACCACCCGAATCTGAAGGACTACGTGGACCGGCTGCCGGAGGAGCGGCTGGAGATCCGCACCATGGAGCAGACCCCGGAGCGGATGTTCGTCTTCGACCGGACCACCGCCTTCGTCGCCGCCTCCGCCGACCGCGACATCGCCCTCCGCATCACCCACCCGGCCGTCGTCCGCTACCTCGTCCACGTCTACGACGTCCTGTGGGCCGGAGCCACACCGTTCGAAGCGCCCCTGGAGACCGCGCTGCCCGGCGCCCCCGTCACCGCCGTCCAGCTCGGCATCGCCCGCCTCCTCGTCGAAGGCCATGTCGACGACGTCGTCGCCCGCAGGATGGGCATCAGCGTCCGCACCTGCCGCGCCCACATCGCCCGGCTCATGCAGGCCCTCGGCGCCACCAGCCGCACCCACCTCGGCGCACTCCTCGTCCGGTCGGGCATCTCCGAGACGGACCGGCGGACACACGGCTGACCGGCGGCAGCCGGACGACGGCCCCCCGAACTCCCCGGCCACCTGCGAGAATCCCGCACGTCAGGCCTGACCGACCTGACGCATCACCGCCACGCGACCGAAGGACCACGAGAACCGGATGACCGACACCACCCCCCTACCCGCCGCCGTCGAGGACGACCACCACGGGGGCATCGTGGTCGAACTCACCGGAGAGCACGGTGAGATGCTCGTCGTGAGCGGCGAGGGAATTCCCCGCGTGGTCCTCACCCGCGCACCCGGCACGGAGATCGACGACCACATCGCCATCGGCACCCGCGACCCCCGCCGGCTCACGCTCACCGTGGACGGCCGGGAAGCGACGATCAGGCCGGGCAAGGGAAAGCTCCGCCGCCGGTCCTACCGGGTCGACGTCCGCTGCGCGGGTACGTCCTACCGGCTCGTGCCCGACTCGATCCCGAGCAGTCGGCTGACCCGGGCCGGCAAGCACCTCGGGGACTTCTCCTCGGACGGCGATCGGCGGGTGATCGCGGAGTGGCGGGCCGGAGCCGCCGTCGAGCCGGCCGACGCCGCGATCGGCTACGCGCTGGCCGCCGCGTTCGGCACCGGCGGCCTGCCGATGTGGATGATGGCGGTCGAAGCGGTCAGCGAGCTCCTGCCGTAGGCACCACGCTCGGCACACGTCAAGGGGCCGGGAGAGCGGATGAACGCTCTCCCGGCCCCTTGACGTGTACGGAGCGTACGAAGGAAGCCGCTGGACTCCGGTCCGTCGGCCGCCGACCGGTCCGTCGGCCGCTTCTAGTCCGTCGGCCGCTTCGGCTTCGGCCGCCAGACCACCAGCGCGCTGGTCTGCTGCACGTCCTGGTACGGCACCAGGTCCCGGCGGTACGAGGCGTGCACCTGGGCCTCGCGCTGCTGCATGGCGACCGCCGCGCCGTCCACCGCCGCCGAGAGCTCGGCGACGCGCTGCTGGAGGGCCGCGACCTGGTTCTCCAGCTCGATGATCCGCTTGATGCCCGCGAGGTTGATGCCCTCGTCCTGCGACAACTGCTGCACGGCGCGCAGCAGCTCGATGTCGCGGGCCGAGTAGCGCCGGCCGCGCCCGGCCGTACGGTCGGGGGAGACCAGGCCGAGACGGTCGTACTGACGCAGTGTCTGCGGGTGCAGGCCAGAGAGCTGGGCCGCGATCGAGATCACGTACACCGGTGTCTCATCGGTCAGCTGGTACGGATTGCGTCGACGGCCGTCCATCTCAAGCTCCCTTCGCAGCCTGGAACAGTTCCGCCCGCGGGTCCTCGTCCGCGGTCGCCTTCCGGTAGGCCTCCAGGGCGTCCCTGGCCTCCTGGCCGAGGTCCCGGGGAACCGCGACCTCCACGGTGACCAGCAGATCGCCGCGGGTGCCGTCCTTGCGCACCGCGCCCTTGCCCCGGGCGCGCATCGTACGCCCGTTGGGAGTGCCGGCGGGGAGCTTCAGGGTGACCGGGGGGCCGCCGAGGGTGGGGACCTTGACCTCGCCGCCGAGCGTCGCCTCCGGATAGGTGACGGGCACGGTGACCGTGAGGTTGTCGCCCTTGCGGCCGAAGACCGGATGGGCGTCGACGTGGACGACGACGTACAGATCGCCGGCCGGGCCGCCGCGTTCGCCGGCGCCGCCCTTGCCGCGCAGCCGGATCCGCTGGCCGTCGGAGACGCCCGCCGGGATCCTCACCTGCATGGTGTGCGCCGACTTCGCCCGGCCGCTGCCCTTGCAGACGTCGCAGGGGTCCTGGGCGATGAGGCCCCGGCCCTTGCAGTCCACACAGGGGTCGGTGAGCGAGAAGCCGCCGCCGCTGCCGCGCGAGACCTGGCCGGTGCCGACGCAGGTCGGGCAGACCCTGGGGGTGCCGTTCTTGTCGCCGGTGCCGGAACACGCCTTGCAGGGCGCCTGGCTGGACATCCGCAGCGGGACCGTGGCCCCGTCGACCGCCTCGGTGAAGCTGAGCGTCACCTCGGACTCGATGTCCTGGCCGCGCTTGGGCTGGACCCGGGTGCCCGTGCCGCCGCGGTTGAACAGCCCGCCGAAGACGTCGCCGAGACCGCCCCCGCCGCCGAAGCCGCCGGCCGCGCCGCCCTGGGCACCGCCCGGGGCGCCGCCTCCGAAGAGGTCGCCCAGGTCGAAGTTGAAGTTGCCGCCGGCACCACCGGGGCCGGGGCGGAAGCCGCCGTTGCCGAAGAGGGCGCGCGCCTCGTCGTACTCCTTGCGCTTCTTGGGGTCACCGAGGACGTCGTTCGCCTCGGAGATCTCCTTGAAGCGCTCCTCCGCCTTGGCGTCGCCCTTGTTGGCGTCCGGGTGGAACTCGCGGGCGAGCTTCCGGTACGCCTTCTTGACCTCGGCGTCGGTGGCGTCCTTGGGGACGCCGAGGACCTTGTAGTAGTCCTTCTCGACGAAGTCCTTCGTGCTCATCGACGTCCCTCCTTCCGGACGATCGGCCGAGCGGCCGGCCCGTGGGCCGGCCGCCGGGCCGGTCGGTGGACACCGTGGTGGTCAGACGCGTTGCCGTCAGACCTCCTCGGTGCCACCGCTCTCCTCGTCGTCTGTCTTCTCTTCCTTGGCCGCGGCGGGCGTGGCGCCCGGCTGCGGCTCGGCGACGGCCACCCGCGCGGGGCGGATGGTGCGCTCGCCGATGCGATACCCCGGCTGCAGGATCGCCACGCAGGTCGTCTCGGTGACGTCCGGCGCGTAGCTGTGCATCAGGGCCTCGTGGATCGTCGGATCGAAGGGCTCACCCTCCTTGCCGAACTGCTGGAGGCCCAGCTTCGCGACGGTGGTCTCCAGCGATTCGGCCACCGACTTGAAGCCGCCGACCAGCTCGCCGTGTTCCCGTGCGCGGCCGACGTCGTCGAGGACGGGCAGGAGCTCGGACAGGAGGTTCGCGACAGCGATCTCCTTGACCGTGACCCGGTCCCGCTCGACGCGGCGGCGGTAGTTCTGGTACTCGGCCTGGAGCCGCTGGAGGTCCGCGGTGCGCTCACCGAGCGCGGTGCGTACCTGGTCCAGCTGTGCGGTCAGACCGACGGTCGGGTCGAGGTCCCCGGCCGGGGCCGCCGTCTCCTCCTCGGAGGAGTCGGCAGCCTTCGGCTCGGCGTCATCAGGGGTGGCGCCGGAGGGGACGTCGGGCTTCTCCTCGAAGCCCGGAGTCTCCTCGGTCACGCCGCACCGCCCTTGGTGTCCTTCTCGTCGTCCACGATCTCGGCGTCGACGACATCGTCATCGGCCTTGCCCTGGGCGTCGCCCGGGGCGTCGGCGCCCGGGGTCGCACCCTCGGCCTGGGCGTTGGCGTACATCGCCTGGCCCAGCTTCTGGGAGACGGCCGCGACCTTCTCGGTGGCCGTGCGGATCTCGGCGGAGTCCTCGCCCTTGAGCTTCTCCTTCAGCTCGCCGACAGCGGTCTCCACCTCCGTCTTCACGTCACCGGGGACCTTGTCCTCGTTGTCCTTGAGGAACTTCTCCGTCTGGTAGACGAGCTGCTCGCCCTGGTTGCGCGACTCGGCGGCCTCGCGGCGGGCGTGGTCCTCCTCCGCGTACTTCTCGGCCTCTTCGCGCATCCGGTTGACCTCGTCCTTCGGCAGCGAGGAGCCGCCGGTGACGGTCATCTTCTGCTCCTTGCCGGTGCCGAGGTCCTTGGCGGCGACGTGCATGATGCCGTTGGCGTCGATGTCGAAGGCGACCTCGATCTGCGGCACACCGCGCGGGGCCGGCGGCAGACCGGTCAGCTCGAACATCCCGAGCTTCTTGTTGTACGCCGCGATCTCGCGCTCGCCCTGGTAGACCTGGATCTGCACGGACGGCTGGTTGTCCTCGGCCGTCGTGAAGATCTCGGAACGCTTGGTCGGGATCGTGGTGTTGCGCTCGATGAGCTTGGTCATGATCCCTCCCTTGGTCTCGATGCCGAGGGACAGCGGGGTGACGTCGAGGAGCAGGACGTCCTTGACCTCGCCCTTGAGGACACCGGCCTGGAGCGAGGCGCCGATGGCGACGACCTCGTCCGGGTTCACACCCTTGTTGGCCTCCTGGCCGCCGGTCAGCTCCTTGACGAGCTCGGCGACGGCGGGCATACGGGTGGAGCCACCGACGAGAACGACGTGGTCGATCTCGGAGAGCTGGATGCCCGCGTCCTTGATGACGTTGTGGAACGGGGTCTTGCAGCGGTCCAGGAGGTCCGCGGTCAGCTGCTGGAACTGCGAGCGCGTGAGCTTCTCGTCCAGGTGCAGCGGGCCCTCGGCGGACGCCGTGATGTAGGGCAGGTTGATCGTGGTCTCGGTCGAGGACGAGAGCTCGATCTTCGCCTTCTCCGCGGCCTCGCGGAGACGCTGGAGAGCCATCTTGTCCTTGGACAGGTCCACGCCGTGCCCGTTGGCGAACTGCTTCACCAGGTAGTCGACGACGCGCTGGTCCCAGTCGTCACCACCGAGGTGGTTGTCACCGTTGGTGGCCTTCACCTCGACGACGCCGTCGCCGATCTCCAGGAGGGACACGTCGAAGGTGCCGCCACCGAGGTCGAAGACGAGGATCGTCTGGTCGTCCTTGTCGAGGCCGTACGCCAGCGCGGCGGCGGTCGGCTCGTTGACGATGCGCAGGACGTTCAGGCCCGCGATCTCGCCGGCCTCCTTCGTCGCCTGACGCTCGGAGTCGTTGAAGTACGCCGGGACGGTGATGACCGCGTCGGTCACCTTCTCGCCCAGGTAGGACTCGGCGTCGCGCTTCAGCTTCTGCAGGATGAAGGCGCTCATCTGCTGCGGGTTGAAGCTCTTGCCGTCCAGGTCGATCTTCCAGTCAGTGCCCATGTGGCGCTTGACGGAGCGGATGGTCCTGTCGACGTTGGTGACCGCCTGGCGCTTCGCGACCTCGCCGACGAGCACCTCGCCGTTCTTGGCGAAGGCGACGACGGACGGCGTGGTCCTGGCGCCTTCGGCGTTGGTGATGACGGTGGGCTCGCCGCCTTCGAGAACGCTGACGACGGAGTTAGTCGTGCCCAGGTCGATGCCGACCGCACGTGCCATTTCAATTCCTCCAACTGACTACTTGAGTGGATCTGACTCAAGAATGCATGACGCCGACGTCGGAGTCAACAGACCTGAGTCTCTTACGCTCAACTTAAGTGCTCACATAGAGCACACCCAGGGCACACCCGCCCTCCGCCCGCCCTCCTGGGCCACCCCACGACCGCACCCGCGCACGCCACACCCCTCGCGCACCACCCGACCCACCGTCTCACCGTGGGATCGTTCTGTCACAAAATGCCGCGAGACGGCCACAACCGTCCCCGACTGGCAGGTTTCACCGTGGATCGTCACACCATCGAACCTCGAACCCCGGGCGGGCGCGATGCAGAACGCGAGGAAGCCGCGCGTACGGCGGAAGAACCAGAGAAGCCTGAAGAGCAACCAGAGAGGCCAGCAGGACCAACAGGTTCAACAGGGCCAGAAGAAGGCCCACAGGAACCCACAACCTGAGCAGCCCCAGCAACCTCCACAACCTCAGCAACCTCCACAGCCCCGACAGCCCCAGCGGTCGCAGCAGCCCCAGCGGCCGCGACGCCCCCGGCCGACACCTCCGCACCCCCGGCCACCCCAACCCTCACCCCCGTACAGGAGCGAGACGGGCACGGTCAGGGGCCAGTTCCCGTCACGCCCCGTGGCACGCCTGGCCGGCCTCGCCGACCGGGCCGGGCGGCTGGCGGACCGCTTCCTCCCGCGCACACCGGCCGAAAGGGTCCTGGACCTGGCCCTCGGAACCGCCCTGCTGATCCTGACCGCCCCCGCCGTAGCCGTCGCGGCCCTCGCCCTGAGCGCGCGGCACACGCCGGGCGGCGCCTGGGACCGCCGCCCCAGGACCGGCCTGGGCGGCCGGGTCTTCGAACTGCGGACCCTGCGCACCCGGAGGCTCCGGCTGGACCTGTTCTCCCGCCTGCCCCACGTCGTACGCGGCGACCTCTCCCTGGTCGGCCCCGCCCCACTGGCCCCGGGCGACCCACGGGCCACGGGGCCCGGAGCCCGGCAGTGGCGACAGGAACTGCGGCCGGGGCTGACCGGACTGGCACAGGTACGCGCCCGTTCCGGCATGCCGTGGGACGACCCCGCTCTGCTGGACCAGCACTACGCAGAGCACCATGGAGTGGTGCTCGACCTGGCGATCCTCGCCGAAGCCGCACGCGCCCCCCTGCGGACGCGGCTCCGGAAGGCCCGCCGGACCAAGGCACACCTGAGCGACGCAGATCACCGACGACCCGGCTACAGCACGGTGGAATAAGTGGATAGTGTCAGCACAGACTAATTAAGTTACTGCTTAGTAGTAGCGGGTAGCAGGAACAGAACCCCGCTCTCGCAGGCCCGAGGAGCCCCGAAATGCAACTCGCCGCGATCATTGTGTCGCTGGTGCTGACGGTCGTCGGCGTTGCGCTCATCACCCGAGCCGTCGCGCAGATCTACCGCTTCGTCCGTCTCGGACAGCCGGTACCAGCAGGCAGCCGCACCGACGACCCCAGGCAGCGGACGATCACCCTGATCAAGGAGTTCGTCGGTCACACCCGCATGAACCGCTGGGGAATCGTGGGCGTCGCCCACTGGTTCGTCGCGGTCGGCTTCCTGACCCTGGGCCTGACGATCGTCACGGCGTACGGCCAGCTGTTCAAGGCCGACTGGGTGCTGCCGTACATCGGCACCTTCCTGCCGTACGAGGTCTACATCGAGTTCATCGCGCTCGGCACGACCCTCGGCATCCTCGTGCTGATCGCGATCCGCCAGCTGAACCTGCCCTCGCGGGCGGGCCGCAAGTCGCGCTTCACCGGTTCGAAGATGGGCCAGGCGTACTTCGTCGAGGCGATCATCCTGATCATCGGCGCCGCGATCATGCTGCTCCGCGGCCTTGAGGGCGCGCTGCACCACGTGGACAGCTACGGCCCCGCCTACTTCGCCTCGTACCCCCTGGTGCTGGCCTTCAAGGGGCTGAGCACCGAGACGCTGCAGAACCTGGTCTACCTGTTCGCGATGATCAAGCTCGGCACGACGATGATCTGGGCGATCACGGTCGGGCTGAACACCAACATGGGTGTCGCCTGGCACCGCTTCCTCGGCTTCCCGAACATCTGGTTCAAGCGGAACGCCGACGGCGACGTCGCGCTCGGCGCGCTCCAGCCGATGACGACGGCCGGCAAGGAGATCGACTGGGAGGACCCGGCCGAGGACGCGGTCTTCGGCGTCTCCCAGGTCGAGCAGTTCTCCTGGAAGGGCATCCTCGACTTCTCCACCTGCACCGAGTGCGGCCGCTGCCAGTCGCAGTGCCCCGCCTGGAACACCGGCAAGCCCCTCTCCCCCAAGCTCCTGATCATGTCGCTGCGCGACCACGCGCACGCCAAGGCCCCCTACCTCCTGGCCGGCGGCGGCAAGGACATGGAGGGCAACGAGAAGGCCACCGAGGAGCAGCTGAGGGACGTCCCCGCGGCCGCCCTCGCCGAGGCCGAGCGCCCCCTCATCGGCACCGCCGAGGAGAACGGCGTCATCGACCCGGACGTCCTGTGGTCCTGCACGACCTGCGGCGCCTGCGTCGAGCAGTGCCCGGTCGACATCGAGCACATCGACCACATCGTCGACATGCGCCGCTACCAGGTGATGATCGAGTCCGCGTTCCCGTCCGAGGCGGGCACGATGCTCAAGAACCTGGAGAAGAAGGGCAACCCCTGGGGGCTGGCCAAGAAGGCACGCGTCGAGTGGACCAAGGAGGTCGACTTCGAGGTCCCGATCGTCGGCAAGGACGTCGAGGACCTCACGGAGGTCGACTACCTGTACTGGGTCGGCTGCGCGGGCGCCCTGGAGGACCGGGCCAAGAAGACCACCAAGGCCTTCGCGGAGCTGCTGCACATCGCGGGCGTCAAGTTCGCGATCATGGGCGGCGACGAGAAGTGCACCGGTGACTCCGCCCGCCGCCTGGGCAACGAGCCGCTGTTCCAGCAGCTCGGCCAGGAGAACGTGGCGATGCTGAACATGGCGTACGGCGAGGACGAGGACGAGCCGGAGACGAAGAAGCCCAAGTCGTCGAAGAAGATCGTCGCGACCTGCCCGCACTGCTTCAACACGATCGCGAACGAGTACCCGCAGCTCGGCGGCGAGTACGAGGTCATCCACCACACGCAGCTGCTCCAGCACCTCATCGACGAGGGCAAGCTGATCCCGGTGACCCCGGTCGAGGGCCTGATCACGTACCACGACCCGTGCTACCTGGGCCGTCACAACAAGATCTACACCCCGCCGCGCGAGATCATCGCGAAGGTCCCGGGGCTGCGGAACGAGGAGATGCACCGCCACAAGGAGCGCGGCTTCTGCTGCGGCGCCGGTGGTGCCCGGATGTGGATGGAGGAGCGGATCGGCAAGCGCGTGAACAACGAGCGCGTCGAGGAAGCCCTCGCCCTCAACCCGGACATCGTCTCGACCGCCTGCCCGTTCTGCCTCGTCATGCTGACCGACTCGGTCAACGGCAAGAAGAACGACGGCCAGGCCAAGGAGTCCATCCAGGTCGTGGACGTCTCGCAGCTCCTCCTGGAGTCGGTGAAGACCCCGGCCGATCCGGCGGGCGAGCCGGAGCAGGTGGACGCGCCGGAGCCCGAACCGGCAAAGTGACCTGACGCACCGAAGCGATGAGCGGCCGGACCTGCCTCGGGGGCAGGACCGGCCGCTTTTCCGTGGGGCGCGGGAGCTCCGCCCGCCGGACGTGACGACCGCCGCAGGCGAACGGTGAACCCCGGCATGTACGCGACGACGTATCTGGAGCATCATGTGCCCCGGAGCCGCCCGCCACGACTCCCGGACTACGTACGACGAACGACGAACGAGGCCCCCGTGCGCCCACGCACCCGCACCCGCCGCACCCGCACCGAACACCCGCGGGAAGCGGTCACCAGCAGGCTGACGCCCGCCCTCGCCGCGGGCTGTACCGCCCTGCTGCTGACGCTCACGGCCTGTACGGGCGCGTCCCCCGCGTCCGGCGGCAAGAACGGCGACACCCCGCCCCGGGCGCGGACACGGACGCAGGCGGAGACAGGGAGCGCCCCCGTCCCCCGCGGCACCGGCAGCCGCGTCCCGTACGACTTCAACGGCGACGGCCACCGCGACCTGGTCATCGACGACCTGGTGAAGGCCCCCGAGGACAGCCACGGCGACGACGCGGGCATCGGCGTCGTCTACGGCTCCGACGACCGCCCCCTGGACCCGGCCACCCGGCAACTGCTGAGCGCCCGGGCGAACGCGGCGAAGTCCGGCGACACCCTGCCCGCCGCGTTCGACGCCGAGGCGGCCTGCGACCTGGACCGGGACGGCTTCACCGATCTGATCGTCTCCACCGACCCCCCGTACAACGGCGTCGGCGCCCCGCCCGTCCCCCTCCAGATCCTCTTCGGCTCCCCGGAGGGCCTGACCGGCAAGGCGGTCACGATACGCATCCCGGCGCAGGCCCGGTTCGGCGACGAATGGCCCGAGCATCCGGTCTGCGGCGACTTCGACGGCGACGGCGAGGCCGACCTCGCGGTCACCGCCAGCGCCGGCCGGATCACCTTCCTGCGCGGCCCCTTCACCCGCACCGGTGCCCCGAGCGGCGCGGAGCTGCTCCCCGACGGCAGCCCGTACCTCTACGCCCCCGAGCCCCGGGCCGACACCGACGGCGACGGTTACGACGACCTCGTCGCCGCCGCCCGCCCGCACGCCCCCGGCCGGCCGGGCAAGGGCACCCTCCTCCTCGGCTCCGCGAAGGGCCCGGTCCGGCCGGGCGGCGCCTACGCGTTCCGGGCGGAGAAACTCCCCAGCGCGCCGTTGAAGGCCAAGGGCACCACCCGCACCGTCCTCCTGGACCACGGCGACTACGACGCCGACAAGAAGCCGGACACGGTGGTGCGGACGTACCGGGGCGAGCGGCAGGACCTGATCGCCCTCTACACGGCGGGTAACACGGACAGGCCGGTACTCACCTTCTCCACGGCGCTGTTCCTCCCCTGAACTCCCCCTCCCGGGGCCCGGGGTGCGGCCCCTAGGGGATGTCACAGCTCGGCCGCAAAGGCGGACGGGTTCCCCCGGCCCCCACCCCCCACCCCCGGGGACCAGGTACGTTCGACGGGTGGCTGGATTCAGGATCGGACGCGGCCGGGACAACCGCACCCCGCAACAACCGCAGCAGCAGCGGCAGCAGCCGTACGGAGGGCAGGCACCACAGCCGCCGTACGGTGCTCAGCCGTGGCCGACGGCAGGAGGCCCCGCCAACGGCGGAGCGCCACCGCCGTACGGGCCGCCGCAGGGCGCCCCGTACAACACGGGCGGCGACTACGCGGGCCCCGGACCGGGCGGACACGGCGGACAGGCAGGACACGGCCAGGGCCAACCCCACGGGCACGGTCCCCACGGCGGCCACGGCGAGCCGGAGTACTTCGGCGACCCGTACGCGGACCCCGCGCCCCATGACCCCTACGCCAACAACCCGGGTCACACGCAGGCGTTCCGCGTCGACGAGGACCCGTACAACGGCGGCAACACCTACCAGGCGGGCTCCGCCCCCGCCCAGCCGACAGGCCCGCGCCTGCGCTGGAAGGAACTGCTGACAGGCATCGTGGCCCGCCCGGGAGCGACGTTCTGGCAGATGCGGGACTACCCGGTCTGGGGCCCGGCGCTGGTCGTCACGTTCGTCTACGGCCTGCTCGCGCTGTTCGGCTTCGACCAGGCGCGCGAAGAAGCGATCAACGCGACGATCTCGACGGCCATCCCGTACGTCCTGTTCACCGGCGTCGGCTTCGTCATCGGCGGCCTGGTCCTCGGCGCGGTGACCCACACCCTGGCCCGCCAGCTCGGCGGCACGGGCTCGTGGCAGCCGACGGTGGGCCTGTCGATGCTGATCATGTCGATGACCGACGCCCCGCGCCTCCTCTTCGCCCTCTTCCTGGGCGGCGAGAACTCCCTGGTCCAGATCGTGGGCTGGCTGACCTGGCTGGCTGCCGGGGCCCTGTTCACGTCGATGGTCAGCAAGTCGCACGACCTGCCGTGGCCGAAGGCGCTGGGTGCGTCGGCGATCCAGCTGATCGCACTGCTGTCGATCATCAAGCTGGGCACGATCTGAGGAACGGCGTGAGAAGGCCGAGAAGGGCCCCGGAGTGCGGAACGCGCACTCCGGGGCCCTTCTCCCACACTGGCACTGCGCACGCACCTGGACACCGCACCCGCACGTACGCACACCGCGAGATCAGGAGTCGAGAACCTGCCCGTCCCGCCGCACGACGGGCTTCTCCACACTCCACGGGAAGTTGATCCACTGATCGGTCTTCTTCCACACGTACTCGCACTTCACGAGGGAGTGGGACTTCTCGTAGATGACGGCGCTGCGCACCTCGGCGACATGGTCGACGCAGAAGTCGTGGACGAGCTTCAGCGTCTTGCCCGTGTCAGCGACATCATCCGCGATCAGCACCTTCTTCTCGGAGAAGTCGATCGCGTTGGGGACGGGCGCCAGCATGACGGGCATCTCCAGGGTGGTCCCGACCCCGGTGTAGAACTCCACATTGACGAGGTGGATGTTCTTGCAGTCGAGCGCGTACGCAAGCCCGCCGGCGACGAACACCCCGCCCCGGGCGATGCTCAGCACGACGTCGGGCTCGTACCCGTCGTCGGCGACGGCCTGCGCCAGCTCGCGCACGGCCCGCCCGAACCCCTCGTACGTCAGATTTTCCCGCTCGTCACTCGCCATGATTGATCACACCTGGGTCCGATGGAAGTTCTGGAACGACCGCGACGCCGTCGGCCCCCGCTGCCCCTGGTACCGCGACTCGTACCGCTCGGAGCCGTACGGGAACTCGGCGGACGAGGTCAGCTTGAACAGGCAGAGCTGCCCGATCTTCATGCCAGGCCAGAGCTTTATGGGCAGGGTCGCGAGATTCGACAGCTCCAGGGTCACGTGCCCGGAGAACCCGGGGTCGATGAACCCGGCCGTCGAGTGCGTCACCAGCCCGAGCCGCCCGAGCGAACTCTTGCCCTCCAGCCGCGAAGCCAGGTCGTCGGGGAGCGAGATCACCTCGTAGGTGGACGCCAGCACGAACTCCCCGGGGTGCAGGATGAACGCCTCATCGCCCTCCGGCTCGACCGTACGGGTCAGATCGGGCTGTTCGACGGCCGGATCGATGTGCGGGTACCGGTGGTTCTCGAACACCCGGAAGTAGCGGTCCAGCCGCACGTCGATGCTCGACGGCTGCACCATCGAAGGGTCGTACGGATCAATACGGACTCGGCCGGCGTCGATCTCGGCCCGGATGTCCTTGTCTGAGAGAAGCACCCACCGAGGATACGCAGAACGCGCGAGCCCGCCCCAACCGGACCACCCGCGCGCCCGCGGAACACCTCCGCCCCGCTACATCTCTTTCCCGCTTCCGCCCGCTACCGCTTCTCGAACGCCACCGGCACGGCCTGCCGCAACCGCGCACACCGGGGACACCGGATCAACCGCCCGGGCCCGATCCGGCCGGCCCCGAGCTGCTGCATCGGGAACGACGAGGTAGCGAAAACATGCCCTTCGGCACAGCGGACGACGGTGCGCTCCATCGACTCCATCAAGTCCCTTCCCCAACCACATATGGACGAGAAAGCCACATTAGGGGATGAACGAGACGCCACTCCACGCGGCACTCCGACCACCCACGCTACGCCCCCAACTCCCGCCCATCACACCCCCGTCCACCAGCCCTCCCCCACCGGGCACACGACACGGAGGCCCCACGGCTCATCCGCCGGGGGCCTGGCATGGGGTAGAGTGTGGAACGATGCAGCGCCGGTGATCGGCACGCTTCGCGGGTGTAGTTTAATGGTAGAACATGAGCTTCCCAAGCTCAGAGCGCGAGTTCGATTCTCGTCACCCGCTCTTTGATGAAGGCCCTGGTCGGAGACCAGGGCCTTTCTTGCGTTCGGTCGGCTCGGCATCGTGTGTGGAGGCCGTGCGGGCGGTTGGAACCGCGTGGTTGCGGATGGGCGTGGTGCCCTAACGTGTGCGGAAGAGAAGGGTGACGAGCCGCGTACGGGGGAGGCTTCCGGTGGGTGACGAGTCAGCGCTGGTGGATCGGATAGCCGAGCGGCGGGCTGGGTTCGGTGACCCGGAATCCCTGGTGGGAGAGCTGCGGCGGGCCTTGGTGCTCGTACCGTACGACCGAGGCGGGTTGTGGACCGCCGAGTTCGGTGGGATCCGGTGGGTGTGCGGGTTCACCGACGAGGCTGCGCTGGCCCGATTCGCCGAGGAGCGGGCTGCCGTGGAGGGGGCCGGAGTCGCCTCGCGGAGCTGGGAGTATGCCGCGTTCCGGGGGGCGCGGTTGCTGGACGAAGTCATTCCGGCGATGGGGGTGCCGGCCGGGGTCGCGGTGAATGTGGCCGATCCGGACGGTTCTATGTTGTTTCCGCCGGTGGTGGGGATCGTGCCGGATGCCGTCGCCGTCGATGCGGACGTACCGAGCGGGGGGCAGGACTGGTGAGCGGTACGGGGGCGGAGGACCTCAACGTCGATCCGGTCAGTGTTCAGCTGATCACCACCGGGCTGCGTGAGGCCGTGGC
Organism: Streptomyces sp. NBC_01116; assembly: GCF_041435495.1. Taxonomy (NCBI): domain Bacteria; kingdom Bacillati; phylum Actinomycetota; class Actinomycetes; order Kitasatosporales; family Streptomycetaceae; genus Streptomyces; species Streptomyces sp. NBC_01116. The sequence goes on along the minus strand of NZ_CP108644.1, from coordinate 4,549,578 downwards.
GGAGTTGAAGGAGGTCGGCACCGGTACGGGGGCCGTGCTGGGCAAGGGGCTGTCCGAGCTGTCGATGACCGGCATGGAGGCCGGGCATCACGGGCTGTCGGTTGATTTCGAGGACTTCTGCGAGCGGTGGGAGTGGGGGGTGCGGGCGCTGGTCCAGGACGCCAACGCGATCGCGGCGAAGCTGGGGCTTGCGGCGGGGATCGTGTGGGAGGAGGACCAGTACGTCGAGGGCACGATGAAGATCGTCGTGAACGCGGGCGTGGGGAATCCGCATGCGTCGGAGGACGAGATCGTCAAGCAGGACTGGGGCGATGTCTTCACCCCGGACTATCTGAGCCCGGACTACAGCCACGAGTCGTTCGAGCGGACAGCAGACGAGGCCGGGCAGACCTGGAAGGACACCGGGCGGGCGCTCGTCACCGAGGGGAACGGCGGACGTCAGGCGGACCAACTGAACGAGATGTTCGGCGTGGACCAGGACGCGTTCGACCGGTCCGTGGACGACACGTTCGGGCCCTCACCCGAGGAACGCGCCCGGCAGCAGCAGGGCGGCGGGGGGAGATAGGTCGTGGGGTTCAAGGATTTCGTCAGTGACATCACGCCCGATGTCGTCGAGGACGCGGTCGAGGACGGTGTCGAGTGGGCCGGTGACCGAGTCGAGAACGCCGGGAACTGGGCCGGTGACCGGCTGGACGACGCCGGCTGGGAGTCCGGAGCCGACTGGGTCCGGGAGAAGTCCCGATCCGTCGCGAACCGGATGGGCGCCGAGGTCGACGAAATGGACCTCGGGCAGACCGAGGACAAGACGAAGCTGATCTACGGCAGCCCGTCCGAGATCCGGTCCACCGCAACCCATCTGCGTACGTTGCAGGGCTCGTTCGACAAGGTCGGCGGCGGGCTCAAGGGAGTCGACTCCTCCGCGCTCAAAGGACAGGCGGCTGATGCGTTCCGGGACTCCGTGTCGATCGAGCCGCCGAAGTGGTTCAAGGCCGCCGACGCCTTCGAGAAGGCCGCCGGTGCGCTCGACTCCTTCGCCGGGACCGTGGAGTGGGCGCAGGGGCAGGCGCAGACCGCGATCGACAAGTGGAAGGCCGGGACCAAGGCGTCCGAGGACGCCAGGGACGCGCACAACGCGAAGACGACCACGTACAACAAGGCCGTCGACGCCTACAACGCCAAGCCCGCCGCCGACCGTGACCCTTCCTCGCTGCCGCCCAAGCCCGGCGCCTTCAACGACCCGGGCACGGGGCGGATGGAAGAGGCGCAAGAGCTGCTCGCGGAGGCGCGTAAGCAGCGCAACACGGCGGCCGAGACCGCGCGCAAGGCGGTAACGGCTGCGCGGGACACCGCGCCGGCGAAGCCGCGGTACTCCGAGCAGGCCATGGACGGCCTCGCCGAGTACCAGGTCATCAAGACCCATATCGCCGGCGGCGTCTTCAAGGGCGCGGCGGGGATCCTGAACTTCGCGCGCAGCGTCAACCCCACGGACCCGTACAACATCACGCACCCCGCGGAGTACGCGCTCGCGCTCAACAACACCGCCGCCGGGCTCGTCCGGGTCGCCAACGACCCCTGGGGCACCGGAAAGCAGATGATCGACGGGTTCATGAAGGACCCAGCCGAGGGGTTCGGGCGGCTTCTGCCCGACCTGGCCCTCACCGCCGCGACCGGCGGCGCGGGCGCCGGTGTCAAGGGCGCTCGGGTGGTGAAGGAAGCTGCCGACCTCGCCTCCGACGCACGCAGACTGGAGCGCGCCGCACCCGACGGCACCCACAACCGCCCTGACGGCATTCGCACTATCCAGGGCACCGACCCGGTCGACCTCGCCTCCGGGCGCATGTTCCTGCCCCAGACCGACGTGGTCCTGCCCGGTGTCCTGCCCCTGGCCTTCACCCGCCGGGTGGAATCGGGCTACACCGCGGGCCGGTTCTTCGGCCCCTCCTGGTCTTCCACCGTTGACGAACGCCTGGAGATCGACGCGGCCGGGGTCATCCACGTCACCGACGACGGACTGCTGATCACCTACCCCCATCCCGTGCCAGGGCTATCCACGCTCCCGGGCTCCGGGACCACGCGGGGCATCCTGGGCCGCGACGTAGACGGCGACTACACCGTCGCCGATCCCTCAACCGGTCTCGTACGCCACTTCGCGGCTCCGCCCGGATGCGAACCCGGTGGAGACGGTGCTGCCTGGCTCGTCCAGATCACCGACCGGAACGGGCAGACCATCTCCATCGACCGCACCGAGGACGGCACCCCCCTGGCGCTCGTGCATGCGGCGGGATACCAGATCCGGACCACGACGGACTCCGGACTCGTCACCGCGCTCGACCTCGTCGGTTCACCGCGCACGGCGAGCGACCACGTCGACGGTGACGCGCCGAAGCGCCTCATGGGGTATGGCTACGCGGATGGCAACCTCGTCACCGTCACCAAGCCGTCGGGCGCGTCACTCACGTTCACCTACGATGGCCGCCGCCGGGTCACTTCGTGGACCGACTCCAACGGCTCGCGCTACGCGTACGCCTACGACGACCAAGACCGGGTGGTCGCCGAAGGGGGCGAGGCAGGGCACTTCCAGCTCACTCTCACCCATGGCGAGCCGGATCCCTCAACCGGTCGACGGCTCACCACGCTGACCACGACCGACGGGCGCAGCACGAAGCACCTGATCGATGGCGCGTGCCGCATCCTGGCCACCACCGATCCGTTGGGCAACACCACACACTTCTCCTACGATGACTCGGGCCGTCAACTGACCCGTACCGACCCCGTCGGGCACACCACCGCCTTCGCCTACGATGCGGCGGGCAGACTCACCTCGATCATCCGACCCGACGGCAGCGAACAGCGCACGGACCGCAACCAGCTCGGTCTACCCAGCCGGTTCACCGGGCCCGACGGCGCCCGCTGGGAGCAGGAGTTCGACGACCGAGGCAATCGCGTCGCTGTGACCGACCCCGCCGGGCAGAGCACTCGCTACGGCTTCGACACACAGGGCCGTCTCGTCTCGGTCATCGACCCGCTGGGACATGTCACCAAGGTGAGCTGCGACCCGGCCGGGCTGCCACTGGAGGTCACCGACCCCCTGGGTGGCGTGACCCGCCACGAGCGGGACTCCCTGGGCCGCACCGTGCGCGTGACGAACCCGGTGGGGGCGGCCACCGTCTTCACATGGACTGCCGACGGCCATCTCGCGCAACGCACTGAACCCGACGGCACGACGGAGACCTGGACCTACGACGGTGAAGGAAACCGCCTCGCCCATACCGACCCGGTCGGCGGTATCACCCGTTTCGAATACACCCACTTCGACCTGCTCAAGGCACGAACGGGCCCGGACGGCGCGCGCTACGAGTTCACCCACGACGCGGAGCTGCGGCTGACCCAGGTCACCAATCCGCAGGGTCTGACCTGGTCGTACACCTATGACGATGCCGGGCGGCTCGTCTCCGAGTCGGACTTCGACGGTCGTGTCCACGTCTACCACCGGAACTCCGCCGGACAGATCAGCGCGCGCACCAATCCGCTTGGCGAGACCATCACCTACACGCACGACGCACTCGGCCGGGTGGTGGGGAAAGACGTTGCGGGCCGGAGCACCGCGTATACCTATGACCGGGCTGGACGTCTGGTGGAGGCTTCCGGGCCGGACGGCGATCTCATGTACCAATATGGGCGCGGGGGGCACGTCAAGACGGAACTGGCCGACGGTCGTGTGCTCACCTTCGCGCACGACGCCTTGGGTCGCCGTACCCACCGGACCACTCCCACCGGGAAGCGCACCACCCGCGAGTACGATCCGGCCGGACGTCTCACCGGTCTGAACAGCGGCGACCACCGCGTCACCTTCGCCTACAACGCCATCGGTCGCGAGGTACAACGCGCCTTCGGTGACACGGCCACCCTGACCTCGGCCTGGGACGAGGCGGGCCGTCTGTCCGCGCAGCACCTGCTGGCGGGCGATCGCTTGGTGAACCGCCGCTCCTACAGCTACCGGGCCGATGGTCATCTCGAGGCGTTGGACGACGCCTCGCGCGGCCTTCACCGCTTTGGCCTCGACGAGGCAGGCCGAGTCACCAAGGTCACCGCCGCCAACTGGACCGAGACATACGCGTACGACACCGCGGGCAATCAGACTTCAGCCTCTTGGCCCTCGTTCCACCCTGGCAGCGATGCGACCGGCGCGCGCGAATACGCGGGCACGACCCTCGTTAAGGCCGGGAAGGTGCGCTACGAACACGACGCAGCCGGGCGTATCGTCCTGCGCCAGATAGCCCGGCTCTCCCGGAAACCCGACACCTGGCGTTACGCCTGGGACGCGGAGAACCGCTTGGTCTCCACCGTCACGCCCGACGGCACCCGTTGGCGCTACCGGTACGACCCCTTGGGGCGGCGCACAGCGAAGCAGCGTCTCGCCCAGGACGGCGAGACGGTGCTGGAGGAGACCCGTTTCACCTGGGACGGCACCACCCTCTGCGAACAGTCCACCGACTCGGCCGATCTGCCCCACACCGTCACCCTGACCTGGGACCATCAGGGCACCCGCCCCTTGGCACAGACGGAACGTCTCCTGGATGCGAAGGCGTCCCAGGAAGCGATCGACGAACGCTTCTTCGCCATGGTCACCGACCTTGTGGGCAGTCCCACCGAACTCGTTGACGAGGTGGGCGCCCTTGCCTGGCGCAGTCGCACGGCCTTGTGGGGTACGACAGCCTGGGCCAAGGGCAGCACCACCTACACGCCGCTACGGTTCCCGGGCCAGTACTTCGATCCCGAAACCGGCCTCCATTACAACCACCACCGTCACTATGATCCCCAGACCGCCCGCTACCTCACCCCGGACCCTCTGGGGCTGACTCCCGCTCCCAATCCGTCCACCTATGTTCACAACCCTCACACCTGGGCGGACCCACTGGGGCTCGCTCCCGAATATCACGAGTTCTACTCCGTCCAGGATGCTGCCAACGCGACTCGTCTGCGAGGAGACGGAACACCCTGGCCGACAGAAGATATTCGTGGACAATACGGAGAAGGCGTCTACTCATGGGGGTCAGCGGAGGAAGCGGCTCGCTACGCGGAACGGCTCCGCGGCCGTGGAGCCGACGTCGAAGTTCTGAGATTCAGAATATCCGACTCAGATTTTTCGTCGCTACATAAAGCCGATGTCGTGGAGATGTCTCCTGCTGAGGCAGAAGCGTTCATGGACCGGTACAGTCGCCTGTACGGAGACGGAAAGCCTCACGACTTCGACTATATCCGCGGCCACACAGGGATGGGCGACGAGCACTACTTCCACAGGAGAATTTTCGATCTTCTCAATTTCGGCGACTGAGGGAAATCATGACCGAAGTATTCAAGTTCCGCTTCCGAGGTCCAGCAGGTGGGATCGCGGTCAACCTACGGGCAGAAGCCGCCACACTTGAAGGCGGGATCCCACCGCACAGCATGCAGATCTATAAAAAAGTCTGGCTCGGCCTACCCGCATCCGGCCTGCACTGGAAAGACGCCGCCTGGCTGGCGTTCGGGGTTTCCATTAACGCTCCCGCCCTGAGCGAACTCCTGCCCGACGGAATCTTCATTCACGCATCTTCACTCGATTACCCCTTGAGTGATTATCAGTCCGAGGCGGCGGCATTGGCCATGGACGGGTGGCTTCATGAGCGATTTGATATCGGAAGTTCAGGCGCTACCGTCAGGTATGAGGTTTCGGAAGGCCAGTTCACATTCACTTGGGGAGAAACTACCCACCCCTTCTCCGATGCGCCGAGCTGAAGTCCTCTGACCGATATCCTCAAGGACCCGCCTCACCGTCACATGTTCCAGCGATCAGGCTGCGGAGGCGCGCAAGCTCACAGGCAACGTCTCCGGCTATGCGGCAAAATCCGTAGCCCGCGCAGATGCGGCATCAGCATGTGGGCGACGACGCAGAGCTGCGTCAATGCGCGGCATCCCACTGCTCCGAGGGCCAGCCGTCGTGATGCCGTAAAGGCCAGCGGCGGATTCGGCTCCCAGCGGCCGAGAGCCGGGCGTCTCCGGTGCTGGTGCCCACGCTTCCCGGTCATGCCCCATCCGTGCCCAGCGGAGCGGACAGCAGCGGTCGCGTGCGGTACGTGGGAGGCCATGCCAACCTCGCACGTCTCGACCAAACACACAGGTCAGAGCCAATACGGCGTTCGAGCACCGCTGATTCCCAAGCTCAGAGCGCGAGTTCGATTCTCGTCACCCGCTCCATGAAAAAGCCCCAGGCCAGCGGCCGGGGGTTTTTTGTTGTCTGGACCAGTCCGTACCTCGTACCTATCTGCGCCACACGCCTGGTCGTCCGCCGCTTCACGCCGGGCCCACACGGGCTGGTCGAGGCCGGCCTCAACCTCGCGCTGCCGCTCCAGACGACAAAGGCAGCAGGACGACGAACCGCATGCCCGCTTCTGACGTGGTGGCCCCTTCAGCCCGCCTACCCGTGGTCAGCTCCGCAGTCTGCCTGGCACAGACGGTGAGATTGTTCAGACCGATGCCCTTTCGACACAGTTCAGCCTGTTCCTGGGGGCCAAGAGGTCCGTCCGCACCGCCGTAGACTATGTGAATTGCATCCGGCGTCTGGTCTAGGTTCTTCCTGTGAACCACAGCCGTTCCAACGCCGGAGCACCCCGCGGGCCTGACTTGCCGCTGTACCAGGTAGTCCTGTCGGAGACTGATTGGGGTTCTCTCGAGACGCCTTTTGGGAACGGTCAGGACCTTCCCGAGGTCCTCGGACAGCTGTTGACGCCCGACCCCAGGGCCCAGGTCCACGCTCTGTCAGAGCTAGGTGAGATGGTCGGCCACCAGAACACCATCTACGAAGCCACTGCTCCCGTCGCCATGTATGTCGCCGGCACCCTCACCCACCCGGCGGCTGCGACCCCCCGGCCGTATCGCAACGTCCCCATCCGCGCGGCACTGTTGAACTGGTTGGTTTCAACGGCTTACGACGCCTCCGACGAGGTTGCGAGCCGGACGGAGCAGTACTCCCCTGGCTTCCTGGCCCCCGGCACCGTCGTGGCGTCCTTCCGGGACCTGCGCCCGATGCTCTACCAGGCCGTCTCGCCCTTCCTCCGAGACAGCCACGAGGACGTGCGCGAAGCCGCCGTCATCGCCGCGCTCATCCTCGGCGAGCACCCCGCGCTCGCCGAGCACCGAGATCACCTCGCCGTGCACGCGCGCGCCATCCTGGACACCAGCAGCGACGCCCCCAACCGGCGTGTTGCCCGAAAGGCGCTCGAAGCGTGGGGCCACGACGCCCCCGCCTCCGAGCCTTTCCTGGAGGAGTCCTGGGACTGGGAGCCGCACGGTGATGGCCCCAGCTATCTCGAACCGCCCTTCTGACCGATACGCGCGTGGTCGGCGGGCTCGCACTCCCGGCGCCGGAAACCGCACCCTCCGGTCGCGAAACCTTGACCAGAAGGATCGGTGCCGCAAACCCAAGCCTGCACGCATACTCCAGCATGCTTACCGCATGTCCTCAACGACTCGCATCACCGTCACGCTCCCCAGCGACCAGGTGGCGGAACTACGCAAGCTCACGGACAACGTCTCCGGCTACGTGGCGGAAGCCGTAGCCCGCCAGATCCGGCACCAGCTCCTGGGCGACGACCTCCGCCACCACGAGGAAGAGCACGGAGGCTTCAGCAACGAGGAGCTCGCCGAAGCCCGCGCGAGGATCTTCGGCTCCGCCGGCTCTTCCAAAGGCGCGGACGCCGCGTGAGCGAGCGCATCGCGACCGTCGTCCTGGGCTCGGAAGGGCTCTCCGCCTGCGAGACCGCGCGCAAGGCGGTGACGGCAGCGCGGGACACCGCCCCTCAGAAGCCGCGGTACGCCGAGCAGGCCATGGACGGGCTCGCCGAGTACCAGGTGGTCAAGACCCACCTCGCGGGCGGCGTCGTCAAGGGCGCGGCAGGCATTCTGACCTTCGCGCGCAGCGTCAATCCCATGGATCTGTACAACATCACCCACCCCGCCGAATACGGGCTCGCGCTCAACAACACCGCCGCCGGACTCGTCCGGGTCGCCAACGACCCCTGGGGCACCGGCAAACAGATGCTCGACGACTTCATGAAGGACCCTGCAGAAGGCTTCGGCCGGCTCCTGCCCGACGCCGCCCTCACGGTTGCCACCGGCGGCGCCGGGGCCGGCGTCAAGGGCGCCCGGGTGTTGAAGGAGGCCGCCGACGTCGCCTCCGACGCCCGGAGGCTGGAGAACCGCTCACCCGAAGGTACCCATAACCGGCCCGACAGCGAGCGCACCAGCGGAGGCACTGACCCGGTTGACCTCGCCTCCGGTCGCATGTTCCTTCCTCAGACCGACGTGAGGCTCCCCGGCGTACTGCCCCTGGCGTTCACACGTCGCTTCGAGTCCGGTTACAGCGCCGGCCGGTTCTTCGGACCCTCCTGGTCCTCAACCGTCGACGAGCGCCTGGAGATCGATGCCAACGGCGTCATTCACGTCACCGACGACGGACTGCTCATCACCTACCCCCACCCCCTGCCCGGATTGCCCACCCGCCCGGAATCCGGCACCTCACGGAATTCCCTGAGCCGTGATGAAACCGGCGACTACACCCTCACCGACCCCGACACCCGACTGACCAAGTACTTCGCCGCGCCTCACGGAACAGAACCCGGCCAGGACGCAACCGCCTGGCTCGTCCAGATCGGTGACCGCAACAACAACGTCATCAGCATCGATCGCACCGCCGACGGCACACCGCAGGAACTCGTCCACTCCGCTGGGTACCGCCTGTCGCTCACCAGCACCGGAACAGTGATCACCGTACTGAGTGTGAGAGATGAGACCGGGGCAGCGATCCCCATCAGGTCCTACGGCTACAGAGGCGGCGATCTCACCACCGTCACGAAACCGTCCGGCGCCACACTCACCTTCATCTACGACGATCGGGGGCGGATCACCGCCTGGATCGACTCCAACAACCACCGCTACGACTACACCTACGACAACAACGACCGCGTGATCGCACAGGGAGGCGAGGGCGGACACCTGCAGATGACCCTCGCTTACACCGATCCGGACACGGCGACCGGCCACCGCACGACCTCTTTGACGACCGCGCGCGGTCACACCACCCGCTTTCTCGTCGGCAGAGGCAGCCGCATCCTCTCCACGACGGACCCGCTCGGCCATACCACTCGCTTCACCCACGACGCCCGCGGACGGCTGCTCACGCTCACCGACCCACTCGGTCGCGCCACAACTCACCAGTACGACGAGGAGGGGAGACAGACTGCGGTCCTCCACCCCGATGGCAGTGAGGAGCACATCGCCTTCGACCGGCTCAGCCTGCCAACTCACTACACGGCTCAAGATGGTGCTCGTTGGCTGCAGGAGTTCGACGACCTCGGTAATCGGACCGCCGTCACCGATCCCATGGGCCACACAACGCGCTACAGCTACGACGCTGCCGGTTTCCTGACCGGGATGACCAACCCGCTCGGAGCGGTCACCTCGATACGGTGCGATGCGTCAGGGCAGCCCGTGGCGGTCACGGACGCCGTCGGTGCCACCACCCGTTACCAGCGGGACCTCCTGGGTCGCCCTGTCCGGATAACCGACGCACTGGGTGCGACCACTGTCCTGGAATGGTCAGCCGACGGACAGCTGGCCAGTCGCACCACCTCTGACGGTTCCAAGGAGTCCTGGACCTACGACGGCGAAGGGAACTGTACGCGTCACGTCGACGCGCTCGGACGGGAATCCCACTTCGAGTACACGCACTTCGATCTCCTCTCGGCGAGCAGGTCACCTGGAGGAGCGAGTTTCGAGTTCCAGCACGATGGCGAACTCAACCTCACGCAGGTGCGGAACACGCTGGGCTCGGTGTGGTCGTACACACGCGACCCTGCGGGGCGGCTCGTTTCGGAGACGGACTTCGACGGCCGCACGCTCACCTACGAGTCGGACGCTGCCGGACAGGTAGTCACGCGCACCAACTTGCTGGGTGAGTCCATCACGTACGAGCGTGACGCGTGCGGCCGAGTTACCCGCAAGGACGCGGCCGGCGCGGTGACGACCTTCTCGTACGACCGAGCGGGGCGTCTGCTCCATGCTGTGGGGTCGGAAGGCGAACTGCTCTATCAGTACAACCGAATCGGTCGTGTGAAAGCAGAGATGGCCGACGGCCGAGCCATCACCTATACCTACGATGCGCTGGGCCGCCGGACCCAGCGCATGACACCCACCGGTCAGCGCACCAGGTACGCCTATGACGCCTCCGACCGGCTCGCCGAGCTGATCAGCGGCAACCGGACCATCGCATTCACCCACGACCTGGCGGGCCGCGAACTGACGCGCGCTTTCGGGCCCGAGCTGACCTTCAACTCGGCCTGGGACGGCGCCGGCAGGCTGGTCGCACAGCACATCTTCCGTGGCAAAGACACAGTGAGCCGCCGGTCCTACACCTACGACGCCGACGACCGGCTCACAGCGGTCGACGACACACTGCGCGGCATGTCGCGCTTCACCCTGGACGCTGTCGGCCGGGTCGTGTCCGTTACGGCGGACCAATGGGCCGAGAGCTACGCCTACGATGCCGACGGAAATCAGACTTCGGCGTCCTGGACTGCCTCCCATCCCGGCCAGGAGGCTACGGGGCCTCGTTCCTATACCGGCACGGAGATCATTCGGGCCGGCGCGATCCGCTTCGAGCACGATGCTCTGGGCCGGGTCACCGCCCGCCGGAAGGCACGGGTGTCCCGCAAGCCCGACACCTGGCAGTACACGTGGGATGTTGAGGACCGTCTGACGGCGGTGACCACCCCGGACGGCATCACGTGGCGCTACCGCTATGACCCTCTTGGCCGCCGCACAAGCAAAGTCCGGCTGTCCGACACGGGTGACCCCATGGGCGAGGAGGTCCGTTTCTCCTGGGATGGCACCACGCTCTGCGAGCAGACCACGTTGTCTTCGGAGCTTCCTCGTCCAATCACACTCACCTGGGATCACGACGGTATTCGCCCGATCGCCCAGACCGAACGCATCCTGTGCTCGACCACGCGACAGGACGTGATCGACGAGCGATTCTTCGCGATCGCCACCGACCTGATCGGCACCCCCACCGAACTCATCGATGAGACCGGGAACGTGGGGTGGCAGTCCCGCGTGGCTCTCTGGGGCAGCACGACATGGCCGAGGGACAGCACGACGTACACGCCGCTCCGCTTTCCCGGCCAGTACTACGACCCGGAGAGCGGCCTGCACTACAACCACCATCGGCACTACGATCCGCAGACCGCGCGCTACCTCACAGCCGACCCTCTCGGTCTTTCGCCCGCGCCCAACCCCCGTACCTACGTCCACAACCCCCACACCTGGTCCGATCCGCTGGGGCTCGGACCCTGCCCCCGAGGAGGGTGGGAAGAAAAAGCCGACTTCTCCAGCCAGAGTGTGATGAGCAAGAAATTCCACGCCCATGCGGGAGATTTCTTGGACGAGCCGGGTAATCTTAAAAAAGCGAATCTCCAAAGGTTCGAAGATAGTATGCGGGCTCACATAAAAGCGGATGACACGAAGATTTACCGATTCGACTACAGAGGCCAAGGGCAAGCGATCGGCTTCATTGACCCGACCACTCAGAAGATGGTCATGCTGCACGCGGACACCGGAAAATTCTGGTCGGGCTATAAACTGGGCGACAAGCAATTTCAGAGCATCATCGATAAAGGGTTCCTATGGTGATTGAGTCGAACGAGGGCGGAACTGAAAGCGCCATGACTGTTCTCGACAGGCAGGGCGCCTTCAGCGGACAATGGCTCGCGGCAGGAGAGAAGAAGATCGCCCCGGTGCCGGCAGGCAGCCGCACGGACGACTCTCTCGTCAGGCGTATCACCGAGGGATGCCGGACTGCAGGAGCCGACGCCGTCCTGGTGATTCACCCCTCCGCCGGGGCAATCGCCCCTGCGGACAGCCTGCCGCCGGCCGATCCGGGCCTTGTCTCGCTGCCTGCGGATCTTCTGCTCGTCGCTGCGAACCTGGAGGGCGCGGTCCTCTTTCCCGGGCCGGGCTACGCCTTGGTCGCCGGCACGTCGGCGTTCCTCGCGGGAGCGGCGCCGGAGGGAGTGGACCAGGCGCGTGCTCGCTTCGCCCGTTACGCTCGGGCAGCAGCACGGAAATGGCCCGCCCTGGAGTCGACCGCTCGATCGTTTCCTCCCGGACACATCGCCTGGAAGTACCCGAGGGACGTTCCTGAGGCCACCGCCACGGGCCAGCAGCTGGCACTTATGAGAGATGTAGCAGCCGGGCGCTGCACGGGGGCGGAATTCGCCGTCGGTTGGCTGGACGCACGTCGTCGTTCGCAGCAGCAGGGCGAGCGGGTCCGCGATCCGTTGGAGACTCTTCTCGATCGTGTCTTCTCGCTGCTGGAGGACTACTCCATCGACCCGCAGTTCAAGGAGCCGGAAGATTTGTCGGATGACGAACTGAAGAACGCCGTCATCGAACTGCTAAGAAAAGCGGAATGACCAGCGTGAGAGACCTCTGGGGACCGGCCACCATGGAGGCTGGTGCCGGGGTCGGCTCCTCGCGGGCGAGAGCCGGGCGCCTCCGGACGTGGCGTCCGATCCATTCAGGTCGTGCCCCATCCGTGCCCAGCAGAGCGGACAACAGCGGTCAGGTACAGCCTCCAGAGACCATGACAGTCCAAGCTTCCTCACGAGGAAACGCAGGTCAGACCCATTCCAGCGGCCCAAGAACCGCTGATTCCCAAGCTTAAAGCGGGAGTTCGATTCTCTTCACCCGCTCCACGACTGAGGCCCAGGTCATCGACCCGGGCCTTGTTTGTTGTCTGGACTCGTCTACATGCTCTCCCCTGACCGGAACTGAGCGAGGACATCTCTGACCGGAAAGTCGCACTGGCTCTTATCTTGCTCCCAGAAAGCGATCACCTGAGCCGTAGCCTCCGCCGTCTCCGGAGGCTACGGCTCAGGTGATCGGAGCGTATCGGCGACTTCTGCCGTCTCGGGCGCCCAGCGCCGGGCCCGGCTAAGGGCTGTCCCTAATCCCTGGTGGATCAGCGTGCGGCGTCAGATGCGGTGCATCGCAAGGCGGAGGGGCGTCCGCATACTGGATGTATGGGGATGTTCCGATAACGCGGCGAGGTGCCGTAGCTGTCGTCGCGCGCCCGCCAGGGATCACGGGACAGCCCTTAGGCACGCTCGGTACGCACTCGAGGTCGGAGAGGATCGCGCACATCATGACCTCGAATTCGGCCGTGAGTTGATCCCCGACTCAATGGGCGCCTGCGAGCGCGTGACCGGCTGTCCAGTGGTTGTCGATCATGAATGTCCGCCCGTACGGAGCCGGGGTGTGTCCGGGTACCGGGCCCGTGTGCCTCGCCCGGTCCGGTGCTGTCGGCCACACGGTGGAGCTGCACGAGGGTGTTGTCGCCCTCACGGCTGATGGTGCCCGACCCCAGGGCTCTCCGAGCAGGAAGCTCTCGACGCTGCCGCTGGACGGCTTTCGGCTTCCCTGAGGGCGCCGACGCTGTCACGCCCGCGGTCCCGAATGCCATGGCCGGAGCCGTGGCGCAGAGAGTCGCGGCAGCCGACGTTTCCAGCTGCGGATGGCTGTGGCACGGGTAACGGCGCGTGAGGTCCGCGCTTATCAGGAGCCGGCGTTCCGTCATAGCTCCGTCCGGGTGACCCGGACGGCGAGTACCGCCACGTCGTCCCGTTGCGGGATGTCCGCCAGGCCCTCGGAGAGGGCTTCCAGGAGGAGGGGCAGGGGTTTGCCGTAGTGGCGGGCGAGCACGGCAGTCGTGCGGGCGGTGCCGACGTCGATGTCCGCGTCGCGGCGTTCGACCAGGCCGTCGGTGTAGAGGAGGAGCACGCTGCCCGGCGGGAGGTCGCGCGTGTGGTCGTGGCGGGGCGGGTCGCCCTCCGACGTGCCGAGGAGGAGCAGATCGTGGTCGCCCAGGGACAAGACGCCTCCTTCCGGGGTGTGCAGCAGCGGCGGCGGGTGTCCGGCGTTGGACCACGTCAGCCGCCACCGACCGTCGTCGAGGTCGAGGCGGGCGTGGACCGCTGTGGCACCCAGACCCAGGGGCAGGGTGCCGATGGCCCGGTCGATCGCGTCGAGGGCGGCGGAGGGAGAGTGGGCCGGGTCGTCGAGGCTCGCCTGTCGGAGCATGCTGCGGATCTGGCCCATCACTGTGGCGGCCTGGACGTCGTGCCCGATGACATCGCCGATCGAGACCATCAGGGCGGTCCGGTTCGCGGGCGGCACCGTCGGCAGCGGATACGCGTCGTACCAGTCGCCGCCGACCATGTCCTGGTCGGCGGCCGGCAGGTACAGGGCCGCCATGTCCAGGCCCGGCACGTCCGGCAGCTCGGTGAGCATCGCGGCCTGCAGCTGCTCCGCGGTGCTCAGCCGGTTGGCCACGAAACGAGTGCGCTCCACCGCCTGGCTCACGTACCCCGCCACCGTGGTGAGGACGGCCTCCTCTGTCGGCGCCAGCACATGGGGGCGGGACCAGCACCACGTCAGGACACCGCGCCGGTCCGGCAGAGGAACGCACATCACGGACTCCAGACCCAGCGAGTCGTACCCGGCGACGGCCTCAGGCCCGAAGCCGCGCAGGAGCGTGGGGCGGTCCGGTACGAAGACGGCGCGTTGCTCGCGCATGGCCAGGGCGCTGGGGAAGGAGGCGTCCCACCCCAGATGGTCGATGGCGCTCTCCACCGGCCGTACGTCCTCCGGGTCGATCACGCGCCACAGCTTTCCGCCGTCCGCCAGGAGCAGGCCCACGAACGTGGGCTCGGCCGGCCCCTGGAACAGGTGGCGCAGGCGCCGGGTCAGATCTGTGAGATCGCGGGCGTGGGCGAGCTCGATGGCCGCGCGCAGAAGGAGGCCGGCGTGGTCGCGGTCCCGCTGGATCAGCTCCGAGGCGATCCTCAGCCTCAGCTCCATCGAGCAGGCCGCGGTCAGATCCTCAAGATCGCGCATCTCGTCCGCCGTCCACTCGCGAGGCTCGTGATCGATGGCGCAGAGCGATCCGAGGACATGCCCGTCCGCGTCGGTAAGGGGCATACCGGCGTACGCGACCACCTGAAGGTCGGGGATGGCGAGGCTGTCGCAGGTGCGGGAAGACGACCGGGTGTCGCTGAGGATCAGCGGCTTGCCGTCCGCGACGACGTGCTGGCAGAAGGAGTGGCTCAAGGGGGTTTCGCGCCGGGCCGCCCAGACCCCGGACAACCCGACCATCCCGGGAAACACCTGCCGGTCGGCCTCCAGCAGCGAGACCAGGGACACCGGAACGCGCAGAACGCGCGTGACCAACCGGGCGAAGCGGTCCATGCCGGGGTCGGCCGCCGCGGTCAGCCCCGCCAGCCGCAGCGCCTCCAGCCTCCCGGAGTCCTTCATCCTGCGGCCTCCGTCGACCTGGCGGGGGAAGACGTGACCTCTGTTGAGCGCATTATCCAAATATAAAAGGAAAAACCATGATGCCCCAGCTAGGGCCTGTCGTTTGAATCGAGCTCTAGACTGCCCGCATGACATCGGACGCGACGCCTGCCGAGGCTGGCGTGGCGGCCCCACCGGCTCCGCCGGAAAAGCCGTCGCGGGGCCGGAGCCGTACGGTGCTTCGGCTGTCTGTGGGGTTTTACCTGCTGGCGGCCGCGCTGATGCTGACGACCGGCCTGCTCGGCGCGCGCGAGTGGTACGTCGCGCTGGGATGCTGGCTGGTCGGCTCCATCGCGGTGCCGGTCGGCCACGGGGTGCGCGCGGGAGGGGAGATGGGCCGGGAGGCGTGGCGGCTGCGCACCCGCGGCGTCCTCGTCGAGGGGCGCCGGGTGTACGCCCGAACCTATGAGTTCACCGATGCCGCGGGGCGCACCCGCCGCCTCACCGACGACTACACGTCCGGTGAGCGAGTGGAGATCCTCCACGATCCCGCCCCAGATTGGGACACGGCCCAGATCGGCCGCCGCACCACGGGAACTCTGGTCTTCGCCGGCTGTGTCTGCCTGCTGTCCCTCGTCATGGCCGCGGCCCTGGTCGCCATCGGTCTGGCGGGGCCGCTCGCCGCTCTGGACGTCATCTCCCTTGGCCTGTAGGGGGCCCGCGTGAGGAGCGGCGATCCCAACAGGGCCGCCGGACGTCGATCGGACTGCCTGGGGCCTCTCGATTGGCTCAGGCCGACTCGCGGGGTCCGACATGATCCAATTCCGCGGCACACAGTCCGCATCCATCCGGCTCTGACTCTGACCCGCCGGACCACCACCGAGCACACCCCCCGCCAGGGTCCGCCGCACCGCTGCCTTGGTGCCCCATCCTTGCCCAGCAGACCCGCGGATCACGTTCTGCACTTCGTCAACGGTGACGACGATGACCTGATCTTCTGGAAGCGGCCGGGCGACGCGGTGGCGACGCTGCTGCTCAGTACCCGGGAATGGGAGCCTGCTTGGGTCACTCTGGAGTCGCTGATGCGGTCCGAGCTTCCGCTGCCGGAGTCCTCGGACTGCCTCGATAACCCGAACATTGATCTGTGGACCGCCGAGGAACTGGGCCTGGACCGAACCGAGCTCATGTGGGTGGCTGCGTGCTTCGCCTCCACCCGGCAGGCCGACGAAGGCCAGGAGAGTGAACTCGTCGCGTGCGATGGATGCCCGAGCTGTACCGGCGAGGAGCCCGAAGAACACGGCAGTATCGAAGCCGACGTCATCCACGTCTACGTACTCCCACGTCTACGTACTCCCCATCGACGAACAGGTCCGCATCGTCTGACGCGTCCCGGAGCCCACGACACCCCCGTCACCGGCTCCGTGAGCGCGAACGCCGTCCGGGGTGGGCCCGCGCGCGGGAGGTACGTGGTTCGTTTCGCGGCTGATCGAGGACTACGGGAACGAGTGAGTGGGGACAGCGATGCGAAGCAATGGTCGGATGCGGGAAATCCTGTGGGCGACGGACGTCGGCGAGCTGAATGACCAGGACGCCCCTCCCCTGTTCCGTGAAGTCGCCGGGCAGGGATGGTCCGTCACCGCATCCGGGGGGCGCGTGCTGACCGGTCTCCGTTCGGAGACGCCTGGCGCCTACGTCGACCGGCTCGCTGAGGAGACAACGGTCAACGGGAGAGGAATGACCGACTACGACCTCCCTGCCGCACCGCACGAACGCACGCCACTCCTCGTCCGGAGGTGCCTGGCGTACGTGTGCGCCTGCCTCCGGAAGGCGCAGGAGGAATTCGGCGACACCGAAGTGAGGGCGTACGTCTCCCTGTCCTTCGCCGACACGGATGAGGGCCTCCTCACCTCGAACATCACCTTCTGCACTCCGCTTCCCGACGTACGCCCCTACATCGCGGATCTTGAGGCCGTCACGTACTCGGCTGTCGCGGAGATCTCCGTGGAGGACTGTTCGGCGTGGTCGTCACCGCAGTGCTGAGGGCATCCCTGGAGAGCGCAAGATGGTCGAGATCGATGACGTCGGCAGAATTGCGGCAGGAGACGAACGTGGAAAGTTCGTCAGGATCGACGAACTTCCCGACGATCCGCCCAGCTACGTGATCCTCCTCGCCGAGGACCCGGAGTTTCTCAACGGGTGCGGTGATTACTGGGTGGAGAACCGCGAAGACCTGGGCAGGTTCTTCACGAAGCCCGTTGGGAAGTCGCACGGTCCCATCGTCGATGACCTATGCGTCTCGTACGGCCCCGTGATCACAGAAGATCTACGGCGCACAGGACCGACCATCGGAGAAGTCCCCAGCTCAGAGCGGGAGTTCAGCTCTCGTAAGGCCACGGTTGAGCGCGTGCGCGCTAGAATCCGCAGGTGGACGATGACAGGCTGATTACGGCGCGTGTTCGTATCCAGCTCGTACCGGCGGTGCTGGCACTGGCCAATCCGCCCTGGCAGCGGGATGTGTGGCTCGATCCGTCCACGTTCGAGAACCTGGACCATATCTTCCATGTCCTCTTCGACGACTTCTGCGATGCCGAACACCCGGAGCGGTACCTCGGCATCGGCCTGCGCACCGAAGAAGAGGTCGCGCTCATGCGGCAGCTCGGCGCCGCGCTCGACACCGCCGGGACGGAGGCGCCGGGCGAGACCGACGTGGAATACCTGCGCGCCGGCAGTTGGCCCCAGGTCGTGGCCGTCGCCGGTCGCCTCGCGCAGGTCATGATCGCCAATGACCTTCTTGAACTTCTCGCACTGCATGAGGACCGGGTCGCGGCCGAGGCGCCGCAGTAGGGCCGGGTGCGGCACCGTCCGGAGAGGCCGACAGCATCGGAGTGACCCACGTGGACGAGGAGAGCGCGGTGCGCTCCCTGAGCGCTGCTGAGATCGTGGCTGCGGCGTGGTCCGCTGTGCTGTCCTACGGGCCCGATCTCATCGATCCGGCTGTGCCCCGAACCGCCTGCGCCCACCCGCCCTTGCGGTGCCTCCACCCCCTGGTGAGCCACGGCGTCCTGGTATCTGAGCCGGTGCACCCGGTGGCCGCGGACACATGACGTCGGTACGGTCTATCCGCTGGCCGAAGGCGGCTACCGCGTGCGCCGGGAGTCGGACAGAACCCTTCTCGGCGAGGTCGACTCGGTGGAGGCGGCCTACGAGTTGGTCGCCGCCCGTCTTCCGGACGGCTGCGGGCCCGCGATCGACGGAGCCTCTGACGACCTGTGATCATGGAACACTCCCGCGAACCCCGCATGCGGGGGCCTCGGCTCCTGGCCGGTCTGCCCCTGGGGGCCGGTGCCCGCCCTCCGAAGGAGGGGGAGTTGCTCCGGCGAGGTCCCGGACGATACCGATCAGGCCCTCGCCGCCCTTGAACTCCACTCCCTGACGGAGGGTCTGGCCCTGCAACTCGGATCCGACCCCGACGCCGCCGCCTCCCGCGCCGCCCTCACCCTCGTCACCGCACGCGTCCAGGCCGTCTTTCCGGGGCGTTGCCGCCAGTACGAGTAGCCCAAGGAGGGAAGAGCCTCACATGATGCACACCCGTGAGAGCCTGTCCGCCGAACTCCGGCTGCTCCGGGACCGCCCGAGCGCAGGAGGCGGAGCCGGTGCGGGTGCCGGTGCTGGTACGCATGCGGGCGCCGATGCCGGTACGCATGCGGGGGCCGGTGCCGCGCCGCCCGTTCTCTCCCTCTTCGCCGTCGACGTGTCCGGGGACGGCGCGGCGTACGAACAGCGTCTGCGGTCGGTGCTGTCCGCAGCCGTACGCATCGGCGGCCGCGCGGAGTCCGAGCAGGAGAGCCTGCCGGTCCACGGCGTGCCGGACTGGTTCATCGCGGCGAGTTCCGGGGGCGAGGAACGGGCCCCGCAGTTCGCACGGGCCGGGCGGGGCCGGTACGTGGAGCACACCGGGGGCGGCCGGCCGTGGGAACTGCGGGACTGGCTCCACCGCTTCGGGCCCGACGAGGACTCCCGGGGCTGGGCCTGGTGGGACGCCACACAGGTCGGACCGTCCCGCGTCCACATCTGGGTGGACAGCTGGGGGGAATCCTTCTTCGGGTGCCAGGATCTGCTCTGGGCCGCCCATGTGGCGGGCGCGGTCCGCGTCGACGGCCCCACGGTCCACCGCTCCGGCGTGTGGTCGGCGGAGCGCAACGCCACGCACTGAAGCGGCTACCGGCCCCATTCCGGCGGCGGGCGGGCGCCCTGGGCCCGGCCACCCACCGCCCCGCCACGCATCGCCCGACCATCCGCCGCCGCCGCCGCCGCAGTGATACTTGACCGATCGTTTCACTATCGCCTAGAGTTCAACCGTGGCCAGAACCAAGGAATTCGACCCGGAAGCCGCACTCCAGTCAGCGCTCCAGCTGTTCTGGCAGCGCGGCTACGAGGCGACCTCGATGGCGGACCTCGTCGAGCACCTCGGCATTGGACGCGCCAGCATCTACGCCACCTTCGGCAACAAGCACGAGCTGTACCTGAAGGCGCTGGACCGCTACAGCGAGAACAGCGACTCGGACCTGCTGCGCGAACTCTCCCAGCCGGGCTCCGCACTGCCCGCCGTGCGGACGGCGGTGCGGCGGTTCGCGGCCGAGGCGAACGCCGACGACCTGCGCGCCAGAGGCTGTTTCATCACCAACACAGCCGCCGAACTGGGCCCGCACGACCCGGCGGCGGCCCGCCGGGTCGAGGCGAGCTGGGACCACATCGAGACGCTGCTGCACTCGGCGCTGACCCGGGCCCAGGCGCAGGGCGAGCTGCCCGCGGACCGTGATCCGCAGGCACTCGCACGGATGCTCCTGGTGCTGATGCAGGGCCTGCGGGTCGTCGGCAAGGCGACGAAGGAACCCGGCCGCGTGCGGGACGCCGCCGAGCAGGCATTGAGCCTGCTCGACTGAACAGCACCGCCGCGAACGACACCTCTGAGCAGCACGCGCAGCACCGCACGGCACCGCACCGCACCGCACCGCCGAACAGCACCTCCCACGGAGGGGTGTCTGCATGACTTCATAACAGAACGTTCAGTCAAATATCGGGGGAGAAATGGCCGGCCAGCAGAGCTGGAGCACCACGACCGAAAGAGCCGCCTCGGCAGCACCCGGGCACGCCCCCGGACCTGCCCCCGGACCCGCCTTCATCCTGCTCGGCGTCGTCCAGATGTCGCTGGTCTTCACGCTCACCTCGCTCGTCGTGCCGCTGCCCCGGATAGGCGACGCGTTCTCGCTCGACCGGAGCGACCTGATCCTCCTCAGCTCCGCCTACGGCCTGGCCTTCTCCGGGCTCCTCCTCTTCGGCGGTCGCGTCGCGGACCGTTTCGGCGGGCGTCGCGCCCTCACCGCCGGGCTGTTCGTCTTCACCGCCGCGTCCCTCGCCGCCCTGCTCGCCCCGGGCGCGGGGACCCTGCTCGCCGCCCGCTTCGCGCAGGGCGCCGGCGCCGCCCTCGCCGCGCCCGCCGCCATGGCCGTACTGCGCGCGTCCTTCCCCCGACCCGAGGCGTACGGGCGGGCGATGGCCACCTGGGGCGGGCTCTCGGTCATCGGCGCCACAGCGGGGCACCTGATCTCCGGGGTCATCTCGGCGCTCGCGTCCTGGCGCCTCGCCCTGGCCGTACCGGTCGTGGTGGCCGCCCTCGCCCTCGTCCTCGCGCCGCGGCTGCTGCCGGCGACCCCGGCCGGTGCGGGCCGTTCCCTGGACCTGCCGGGCGCGCTGCTCTCGACCGCCGGGATCACCCTGGCCAGCTACGGCCTCGTCCTCACCGAGGCCCGCCCCTGGGGATCGGCGGCCGTCCTCGTTCCGCTCATCGCCGGGGCCGCACTGTTCACGGCCTTCCTGGTCGTCGAGCGCCGGCTGCGCGACCCGCTGCTGCCCCTCGGATTCCTCCGCGACCGTCGCCGGGCCCTCGGGCTCGCCGCCATCGGGCTGACGGCCGCCGGGACCGCCACCACGTTCACCCTGCTCTCGCTCCACCTCCAGCAGGACCGCGGCTGGTCGGCGCTGGCGACCTCCGCCGGCTTCGTCCCCTTCGCGGTGGCGCTGCTCGTCTCCGGCCGTACGGCGGGCCCGCTCATCGCCCGGTACGGGGCGCCCGCCGTGACCGCCGCCGGGCTGGCGGTGGCCTCGGCGGGCCTCGCGCTCATCGCGCTCACGGGCCTGGCGCCGCACCACCCCTACGCCTACGGGCTCCTCCCCGGTCTGCTCCTGCTGCCGGCCGGCGCTGCCGCCGGCTTCGCGGCGGCCTCCGTCCTCGCGACGGACGGGGTGGAGCCGCGACGGACCGGGCTCGCGGGCGGCGTCATGAACACCGCGATGGAGCTGGGCCCGACCTTCGTCCTCGCCGCCCTGCTCACGCTCGGTTCCGACAGCACCTCACTCGCGGCGACGGCGGTCCTCCTCGCCGTCGCCGCGTTCATCAGCCTCCGTACCGAGTAGCCCGAACGAGCAGGCTGCCCTCCGGCCGCCCCGTGGCCGCGCGAGCGCCTCGCCCCTCAGCCGAACACTCCGACACCTCGTACCGCACGTCTCATATCTCGTACCGTCAAAGGGAGTCATCGCCATGCCCGCACGCTTCACCGACAAAGCCGTTCTCGTCACGGGAGCGGGATCCGGCATCGGCCGGGCCGTCGCGCTCGCCTTCGCCGCCGAAGGGGCCTCGGTGGTCGTGGCCGGACGTACCGCCGCACCGCTCGACGAGACGGTCGCCCTCATCCGGAAGGAGGGCGGCTCGGCGGTCGCGATCCCCGCGGACGTGACCCGCTCCGAGGACGTCAGGGTGCTGGTCCGCCGCACCGTCGAACACTTCGGGAGCCTCGACGTCGCCGTCAACAACGCGGGCGTCTTCCGCGGCGGCACCACCGTCACCGACCTCCCCGAGGAGGACTGGCGCACCCAGCTCGACATCAACGTCACCGGGGTCTTCCTCAGCCTCCAGGCCGAGATCGCCCGGATGCGCGACCAGCCCACCGGCGGCGCGATCGTCAACATCGCCTCCAACCTCGGCGCGCACACCCGTATCCCGGGCGCGGCCGGCTACCTCGCCACCAAGGCGGCCGTCGCCGCCCTGACCCGGGCCGCCGCCCTGGACCACATCGCCGACGGGATACGCGTCAACGCCGTCAGCCCCGGCGCGACCGCCACCACCATGTCGCTGCATCCGGGCGAGACCGAAGCCGGCCGCGCCGCCCGGATGAAGGACGAGTCGCCGCTGGGGCGGGTCTCCTCCACCGCCGAGGTCGCGACCGCCGTGCTGTATCTGGCCTCGCCGGACGCCGCTTCGGTGGTCGGCAGCGACCTGGTCATCGACGGCGGCGCCTCCGCCTGACCGCGGTCCCGGAGCGTGCGGCGGGCGCACCGGGACCGGCCGGCCGGGTGTCCGGGTGCCTCGACGTCCGGGCGCGTTATGCCTGGACGCCCCAGGGTGCCCGGACGCCCGCGTGCGTCAGCCGTGCATCGCGGAGGTGTACGCGAACAGAGCGATCACGCCGGCCACGCACACGAGGATCACCCAGGAGCTGAACCCGGTGTGCCTCCCCCTGCCGTTCCGCCGCTGGGACCTGCGGGACGTGCGGGACTTCCCGGACCGCCGGGGCCGTCCGGTGTCCTCCCCGTCCGGAGCGGGCCGCGAGGCGTCGGCGGCCGCGTCGGCCAGCAGGCGCCGGCAGGCCGCGGCGAGCACGCCCGTACCGGCGGAGAGGGGCACCACGGCCTCCGAACGCGCCGGTGCGGTGGTGCCGCCGTCCAGGATGCGCCCCGCGCGTACGAGGATCTCGTCCCGGCCGCCCGCCGGAGCGAGGCTGATCCACCGCCGCACGTGCTCGCCCCGGATGACCATCCCCCCGGACCGCTCCCGGTACACGGTGTGCTCCCGCCACAACAGCGTCGCCAACTCCTGCGCGATGTCTCTCAGTTGTGCGCCCACCATCCGTCCCCCCACCTCGCATCGAATCGAACAAGCATCGAACTCTACTGGCGGGCACGTCTGGGCGGGCATCAGCCCCACACTCCACCCCTCACGACCGCCGCACCCGTACCGCCCGGAAGCTCCGCCGGGCGGCTCCATCGGGCGGCTTCATGGGACCGGTCGCGGCCGGTGGTGGTCGGTGCAGTGACCGTCGAAGGCGCGGGTCAGCGGTGGACTTCGGCGTGATGGGCCCGCTGATCGCATGGCGGGCGGGCGTACAGCTGGAACTGAGCGCGCGGAAAGGGAAGTTGCTCCTGGCGGTGCTGAGCCGACCGGGCCGGCCGGTCGGCCTCCTCGGCTCCAGGGGACGCGGCACGTTTCGAGGACCGGCGGGCGCGGCCCGGACGGCGCGCTGCCGACCGGTGAACGGAGCCTCCCCCACCGCACGGGGCTTCGCTCAGCGCATGCGGATTCCCCCACCGCACGGGCTTCGCTCAGCGCACGGGGTATCCGAAGGAGTAGCCCTGCTCCTTCAGCCAGGGCAGCACCTCGCGCAGCGCGGCCAACGTCTGCGAGCGCTCCCCGCCCGCGTCGTGGAAGAGGACGGTCGGGCCGTTGGAGACCTCGCGCTTGACGGTGGCGACCATGGTGTCCGCGCCGGGGTGCTCGAAGTCCTTGGTATCGACGTTCCAGCCCAGCGGCCGCATCCCGTGGGACGCGGCGAGCTGCCTGCTGTACGGGGTGAACGCGCCGCCCGGGGCCCGGTAGTACTGGGAGCGGACGCCGCCGGACGCCTTGGTGATCATGCGTTCGGCGTCCAGGATCTGCTGGGACTGGTAGGCCTCGGGCTTGGTGTCCATGGCGGTGTCGTGCGAGACGGTGTGGTTGCACAGCCGGTGGCCGTCCGCCACGACCTGCTTGACCAGGTCCGGGTAGGCCCGGGCCTGGGTGCCCACCATGCAGAACGTGGCCTTCACGCCTTCGTCCTTCAGCAGGCGCAGCACCTGCGGTGTCCAGACCGGGTCCGGTCCGTCGTCGATGGTGATGTTGACGCCCCGGGCCCCGCGGTCCGAGGCGTGGGCGATGTCCACCGCCACCTTGTCCACGGGCCGGTCGCGCTCGTCCGGCGAGGCGACGCTCACCGCCGGACGCCCCCCGGTGGTGTCGGCCTGGGCGGTCCACACCGAGGTGGCGGCGGCCAGCGCCGTCACGCCGAGCGCCGCCGCGAGGAGCCGGCTGTGCCATGCCCTTCCCTTGTGCTTGCCCATGTCCGCCCGCCCCTTTTGCCGTCTTCACCGATGCCGTGCACCCATCCAGACAGGCGAACGTTCCGGTGGGCTGCCTCGGTTACCGATCGCGGACACAGCTGGAGGGAGCCGGCGACAAACGAGGCCCGTGGAGAGAACGAGGGCCGCGGAGAGACCGGAGGCCATGGAGAGACCGGGGCCGTGGAGAGACCCGGGCCGTGGAGAGACCCGGGCGGCGGGCCGTACCGGGTCAGCGGGCGGAGGCCGGTTCCGTGGCGTCGCCCCCGGGCCGGTCGCCCTCGGCGAGGGTGTGCGCGACCAGGGCGTTGGCGTGGCCGTGGCCCAGTCCGTGCTCGGACTTGAGCCAGGCGACCAACTCCATGTGCTTGGTCAGCGGGGAGGTGCGGATGAGGCCCTTCCACTCGGAGACCGGGCGGCCGTACTTCTTCTCGATCGAGGGGAAGTAGCTGGCAGGGCCCTTCACGGCGTCGGTCATGACGTGTCCCGTCTGTAGTGCCCTCCCCGTCCGGAAGGCGTCGGAGATATGACCGGGAGTGGACGGTGAAGTCATCGGCACACGGCAGTGGTTCAGGTCACATCTCCGCCCCCGTGCGCCGCGCCTCCGGCGACCGGACACCGGAGGCCGACTCCGTTCTTTGCTCAGGCTTTACCCGGATCGGGGCCGGCGCCGGGATGCCCACGCGGCGGGAGCGCGTTGGGGCCGGGTGGACACCCCGGCTAATCGACAGGAAACCGACGTGACAGACGTGACGACCGACGTGAAGAACGATGTGACGAGCGATGTGACGAGCGATGTGACGAGGGACGTGTCCAACGGCCTGGCCACCGACGTGACAGGCGCGGCAGCCCCCACGAGCGCCGAGGCGTCCGCAGCCCGCGCGGCCGACGCCCTCTCCCGCCCGTTCACCGTCCGCGGACTCACCAGCCGGAACCGGATCGCGATGGCGCCCATGACCCGGCAGTTCTCCCCGAACGGCGTTCCGGGGCGGGACGTGGCCGACTACTACACCCGGCGGGCCGCAGGTGACGTCGGGCTGATCATCACCGAGGGCACCTACGTCGACCACGCGTCCGCCGGGACCAGCGACCGCGTCCCGCGCTTCCACGGCGAGGAGGCGCTCGCGGGCTGGGCCGACGTGGCGGACTCCGTGCACCGCGCGGGCGGCGCGATCATCCCGCAGTTGTGGCACGTGGGCGTCACCCGGACCGAGGGCGCCGGGCCCGTTCCGGACGCCGAGCCGGTCGGCCCCTCGGGCCTGTCCCTGAGCGGCGAGCCCAAGGGGCGCGCCATGACGCAGCAGGACCTCGACGACGTCATCGCCGCCTTCGCCGACGCGGCGGCCACCGCCGAGCGCATCGGCTTCGACGGCATCGAACTGCACGGCGCCCACGGCTACTTGATCGACCAGTTCCTGTGGTCCGGCAGCAACCGGCGTACCGACGCCTACGGTGGCGACCTGGTCTCGCGGACCCGTTTCGCGGCCGAGATCGTCGCGGCCTGCCGCGCCGCCGTCTCCGACGCCTTCCCTCTCTTCTTCCGCATGTCGCAGTGGAAGGCGGACGCCTACGACGCGAAGCTCGCCCGGACCCCCCAGGAGCTGGACGACCTGCTCACGCCGCTGGCCGAGGCCGGTGTCGACGTCTTCCACGCGTCCACCCGCCGCTACTGGCTGCCGGAGTTCGAGGGCTCCGACCTGAACCTGGCAGGATGGGTGAGGAAGCTCAGCGGCAGGCCGACCCTCACCGTCGGCTCGGTCGGCCTGGACGACGACTTCTTCAGCGCCTTCCAGGGCAACGATTCCAAGGTCACCGGCATCGAGCAGCTGCTGGACCGCCTGGAGCGCGACGAGTTCGACATGGTCGCCGTCGGACGGGCGCTGATCTCCGACCCCGAGTGGGCGGCGAAGACCCTGCACGGGCGCACCGCGGACATCACCCCGTTCACCGCGGAGATGCTGACGACCCTGCACTGACCCGCGCGCCGCCGAGCTGCGCGCCGCCGGGCCACCGCGCCGCCGCGCCACCGAGCTGGCGAGCCGGCGCCTACGCCCTCTTCGCCGCCGCCGGGAGGCCTGCGCGGATCGCGGTGATCAGGGCGCGGCTGGCCTCGTGGGCGGCGGCGCTGCCCTCGGCGGGGGTGGTGCCGGCGCGCTGGTGCAGGACGACCCCGAGGACCAGGCGGGAGACTCCGGCGACCTCCTGCGTGGTGGCCCAGACGAGGTTGCCGCCGGCCGGGGTGGAGGAGCCGGTCTTCAGGCCGATGACCCCGTCGCGCCCGAGCAGCTTGTTGGTGTTGCGGAAGGTCACCCCGGCGCCCGGGGCCGTGACGGAGGCGGTCGCCACGATCCGCCGGAAGGCCGGGTCCTTCATGGCGGCCCGGGCCAGCCGCAGTTGGTCGTCCGCCGTGCTCCGCGTACTCGCCTCCATGCCGCTCACCCCGGTGTACGTGGTGGCGCGCATACCGAGTCCGGCGGCGGCCCGGTTCATCTTCGCGACGAACGCCTTCTCGTCTCCCGCGTCCCAACGGGCCAGCAAACGGGCCACGTTGTTGCCCGACGGGACCATCATCAGTTCCAGCAGCCGCCGTTGGGTGTACTCCCGCCCGGCGGCCACCGGGGCGGTCGTCTCGACGGAGGAGTACGACTCGTCGGCCGCCCGCCGGTCGGCGACCACCGTCGCGCCGGGGGCGCCGGCCCGCATCGGGTGGCCCTTCAGGATGACGTAGGCCGTCATGATCTTGGTGACGCTGGCGATCGGGACCGGCTTCTGCTCGCCCCGGGTGCCGAGGCTGCCGATCCCCTCGACCGCCACGCTCGCCTGGCCCTCACGCGGCCAGGGCAGGTGCATCGACCTGGCGAGCGGCGCCACCTTCTCCCCCGGCCCGGCGGCGGGGGCCGGCCCGACCGTGGACCTGTCGCCGCCGGCCGCGTACCAGCCGCCCGTACCGGCCACGAGCACCACGGCGGCGGTCAGCGGTACGAGGACCGAGCGGCGGGGTCGGAAGCGGGCACGTATACGGGGGCCGAAGCGGGCGCGGAAGCCGCTCCCGGCCTCCGGGGCGGGGCCAGGAGCGAGAGCAGGCACGGCGGGGGTGTCGGGAACGGCGGGGGTGTCGGGCATGGGCTCCTCCAGGTGACCGGTGCGGTTTCCCGTACCTCTGTCACCTTCGAGGAGCCGTTCTTCCGCACCCGTACAGCGCCGTTTCCGCACCCGCGAGAGTGCGTTTCGGTTCCGTATCAGGCCGGGCCCGGGGTCAGGTCGAGGGTCGCGAGCGCTCCGCCGCCCGGGACGTTCGCGAAGGTCAGGCGGGCTCCGAGGACTTCGGACTGCCCCAGGGCGACCGTCAGGCCGAGACCGTGTCCCCGGCCGCGTTCGCTCGCGCCGGTGCGGAAGCGCTGCGGGCCCCGCTCCAGCAGGTCGGGCGGGAAGCCCGGTCCGTGGTCGCGTACGGCGATCCGCGCCCCGGTGACGGTCACCTCGACGGGGGCCGCTCCGTGCCGGTGGGCGTTGGTCACGAGGTTGACCACGATCCGCTCCACCCGGCGCGGGTCGGTCTCCACCACCTCGGCGGCCCCGGCGTCGAGGTGGGTGTCCGTGCCCGTACGCCGCACCACGTCCGTGACCAGCTCGCCCAGCGGCACCGGGTCGAGGCGGGCCCGCTCGACGCCCGCGTCGAGGCGGGAGACCTCCAACAGGTCCTCGACCAGCGCGTTCAGGGCCCGCAGCCGGTCCCGTACGAGGCCGGTCGCCTCGTCGTCGTCGGGCAGCAGCCCGGCGGCGGTGACCAGGCCCATCAGCGGGGTGCGCAGTTCGTGCGCGACGTCTGCGGTGAACCGCCGCTCGGTCTCCAGCTTGCGCTGGAGAGCGCCCGCCATGTCGTCGACGGCCGCCGACATCTCGGTGATCTCGTCGCGGGCCCGCCCCGCGGAGCCGATGCGCGCGTCCAGGTCGCCGTCGGCGATACGGCGGGCGGTACGGGCTCCGTGGCGCAGCCGCCGATTGACCGGTTCGGTGGCGAGGGCGGCGAGGGGGACGACGAACAGGAGGGCGACGAGGACGGATTTCACGATGCTGCGGTCCAGGAGCTGGAGGCTCCGGACCTCGGTGCTCATGTCGTCCCGGACGACGAGGATCCGGTCGTCGTCGACGGCCACGGCACCCCACATCCAGTACCAGTTGGGCGGATCGACGTCGTACCAGGTGGCGTATCCGCCGTCGGTCTCGGGACGGCGTTCGGCGAGGTCGCGCGCCAGCGGCGGAGGCAGTTCGGCCCTGGTCCGCACGTCGATGTCGGCCGGTGCCCTCCCCGTACGGGAGAACTCCCGCTCGGCGGCGATCAGCCGGGTGAGGGTCCGGTCGTGGCCGACGCGCAGCCCGCGTTCCCGGGTCGCGTCGTGGACCAGGAGGCCGACGACGGCCGCGACCGCGCAGCAGGCGGCGGCGGCCAGTGCCGCGATCTTCCAGCGCAGGGCGCGGGGGTTGAAGAAGTCCACGGCGTCCGCCCGGCCGCTCAGCCGCGGACGAGTTTGTAACCGAAGCCGCGGACGGTCTCGATCCGCCCGCTGCCGATCTTCTTGCGCAGCCGCAGGACGCACAGGTCGACGACCCGGGTGTCGCCCTCCCAGCCGTAGTCCCACACGTCGCGCAGCAGCCGTCGGCGGTCGAGCACCGAGCCGGGCGCGGCGGCGAACTCCAGCAGCAGGCGCAGCTCGGTCGGCGTCAGCGACACGGTCTCGCCGGCCCGGCGCACCTCCATGCCGAGCGTGTCGACGCTGAGGTCTCCGAAGACCAGGACGTGTTCGGACCGGCCGGGCTTCCCGGCCGGTCCGGGTCCCTCCGCGTCCGGGCGGAAGGTGGCGCGGCGCAGCAACGCGCGGATCCGGGCGACCATGACCCCGGTGTCGACGGGCTTGACGACGTAGTCGTCGGCCCCCGCCTCCAGACCCGCGACCACGTCGAGGGCGTCGCCGCGGGCGGACATCATCAGGACCGGGACGGGGCTCTCCTCGCGGATACGGTGGCAGAGGCCGATGCCGTCGAGCGCGGGCAGCATCACGTCGAGGATCAGCAGGTCGTGCGCGCCCGCCCGGAAGGCCTCCAGGCCGGTGAGCCCGTCGGCGGCCACGTCCACCCGGTAGCCGTAGCGTTCCAGGGCCAGTTGGACGGCGCGGCGGATGGTGGCGTCGTCCTCGACCACGAGCACGCTGACGGGGGCCGGGCCCCGGGCTTCGGACACGCTGCCTACCTGGGCATTCGAGGTCTTCGAGGTGTTCAGGGTCATGGGTTTCGCTCGCATCGTAGTCGGGGGAGGGCGCGGGCCCCGGTCACCGGTCCACCCCCGCGGCGGCGGATTCGTCACCCGGGCGTCACCGGGACACCGTGGCCGCCACGGGACGTCACCGGCTCACCGTGGCCGCGACCGGGAGGTGGTCGCTGCCGGTGGCGGGCAGGGTCCAGGCGGCGCGCGGGGTCATCCCCCGCACCAGCACGTCGTCGATGCGGACCACCGGGAACGCGGCGGGCCAGGTGAACCCGAGCCCGTCGCCCGCCTCCCGTTGCGCCGAACGCAGCTGCGAGGTCACCGGGGCCAGCGCGCCGTCCTCGTACGTCCCGTTGAAGTCGCCCAGCACCACGACCCGGGGCGCGGTCTCCGCCCGGAGCGCGGCGGCCAGCTCGCGGGCCGCCTCGTTGCGCCGGCCCGTCGTGAAACCGGCCGCCGAGACCCTCACCGACGCCAGATGGACCGCGTACACGGCGACGGGCCCGTCCGGGGTCCGGGCCGTGGCGCGCAGGGCGCGGGTCCACGGCATGATCGGCACCGCCTCCACCTCCGCCAGCGGATATCTGCTCCAGATGCCGACCCCGCCGACCACCGCGTGGTGCGGGTAGGCGGTGGCCAGTTCGCGGGAGTAGACGGTCGCCGACGCGTCGGACAGCTCTTCGAGCGCCAGCACGTCCGCGCCCGCCCCGGCGAGGATCCGCGCGGTCCCGGCCGGGTCGGTGTTCCCCTCGCCCACGTTGTGGCTGACCACCGTCAGATCACCGCCGCCCGAACGCTTGTCGGTGAGCGCGCCGCCGAAGAGCGTGGCCCAGAAGACGGCGGGCACGAGCGCCGCCGCGACGGCGGTCCGGGACCGGCGTACGGCGGCGAGCCCGAGCAGCACCGGCACACCGAGGCCGGTCCAGGGCAGCAGCGTCTGGAAGAGACTGCCCGCGTTGACGCCCGCGTTCGGAATCCATCCGTGCAGCGCCATCGCCGCGGCCCAGACGAGCGCTGCGGCGGCGAGCCACGGACCGGGGCGGCGGGCGGCCCGACCGGCCCGACCGGCCCGACCGGCCCATCGGGTGGGGCCGGTGGGGGCGGGCCCGGGGGCGGGCTCCGCGTCCGTGGGAAGCGCTGCGGCCTCCGGTGGGCTCGGCACGGCTCTGCTCTCCTGACGTTCGCGCACACCGGGGATCGGGTACGTCGACAGCCTCCGGGAGCACCGCTTCCGGCTGGTCAGGGGTGTGCTTCGAGCACCGCACGGCTCTGTATCGGGTAGGTATCGGCAGGTGCTCGGGGGCGCGGTGTCAGGGCGGCCTGGCGGCGCGTTGTCAGGGGCGCGGAAGGCTCGGGGTCGCGGAAGGCCCTGAGGGCTCGGAGGTCCATGAAGGCTCGGGGGGCGCGAGGGGCTCGGGGGGCGCGGAAGGCTCGGGGCGGGCCAGCAGCGCCCGCGCCTCGCGCACCGCGTCCTCGGCGCTCTCCCCGCCACCCCGGTCGAACGCCTCCGTGAACGCCGGTCCGCCCAGGACGGCCCCGGCCGCCGCCGTGACGCGGTCGACGTCGGCCCGTTCGGCGGGCGGCAGCGGGGCTCCGGCACGGCGTCGGGCCGCGGCGGCCGCGCCGAGGAGGCGGGCGGCGCAGTCGGCCTCCGGCACGCGCCCCACCAGGGCCGCCGCCCCTGCCAGGCCCTCCAGCGACAGCGCCAGGGCGCGCGGCTCGGCGAGCACGCGGGCGACGGCCAGGCCACGCAGGTGGTGCGCGGCGGCCGGGCCCGCCTCGCCCCGGAGTTCGGCGATGAAGCCGAGCTCCGCGCAGAGCAGGTGGTCGCCCGCCCGGGACGACACGGCGGCGAACCCGTCGCGGATGCGCAGGAGGTGCGCCTCGGCCACGTCGAGGTCACCGGAGCGGCGGGCGCCGAGGGCGAGGCCCATTCCGGAGTGGATCTCGCCGTACGTGTAGCCCTGCTCGGCGGCGATGCGCCGCGCCCGCTCGTGCAGGTCACGGGCCCGGTCCCAGTCGCGGGCGAGCAACGCCAGCCGGCCGAGCCCGGAGAGCCGCGCCGACACCTCCGCCTCAAGCCCCAGCTCCCGCGCCATCCGCAGGCCCTCGTGCTGCCGTCGCCCGGCCTCCTCGTAAGCGCCCCTGATCTCGGCGAGCGCGGCGAGTGGCGACACCGTCTGCAACTCACCCCAGCGATCGCCCAGTTCGCGGAAGAGCGCGGCGCTGCGCAGCCCGTCGCGGCCCAGGCCCGCCAGGTCCCCGCCGACCAGCGCGAGCGTCGACCGCAGGCCGAGCGCGGCCGCGGTGCCCCACGGGTCGTCCGCGGCGGTGAACAGGGCGAGCGCCCGGGCGTTCAGCGCCTCGCCCCCGGCTGTGTCACCCGCGCTGAACAGGCCGTACGCGCACAGCCACAACGCACGGGCCCGCCGCACGGGGTCGACGACACCCTCGGCCGTGACCTCGATCCCGGCCCCGGTCCCGGCCTCGGTCCCGGCCCCGCCCTCGGCCCCGATCCTGGTCCCGCCCTCGGTCGCACCGGCGTCTCCGGCATCTCCGGTGAGCAGGGCGAACGCCCGGTGCAGGAGCACGAGTTCGGCCGTGTCCGCGGATCCCCCGGGGACGGCCGTCAGAACCGCCCGCAGACTCCGCCGCGCCTCGGTGAGGCGGCCTCGCAGCAGCCACCACCAAGCCAGCGCCGCGGCCGGCCGCACGACCTCACCCGCCGCAGCCTCCGCACCCGCCGCACCCGCCGCACCCGGGGCGGTCGGGGCGGTCGGCGCACCGGGAGAGGCCGACGCGCCCGGGGAGGCCGACGCGCGGCGGACCGCCTCGTCGAGGGCCGCCCGCAGATTCCCGGCCTCGGCGTCCAGCCGGTCCAGCCAACGGCGTTGCTCCGCGCCGCGCAGCCGAGGTTCGGCGCGCTCCGCGAGCGCGAGGTAGTGCCGCAGATGACGGTCGCGTACGGCCGCGAGGCCCTCCGTCGCGTGCAGTTGCTCCGTCGCGTACGCGGCGACGGACTCCAGGAGCCGGTAGCGGGGCCCGTCGGGACCGTTCGCCACGACCACGAGGGACCGGTCGACGAGCCGCCCGACGAGGTCGAGCACGTCCTCCCGGGCGACACCGTCCCCCGCGCACACGGCCTCGGCCGCGGCGAGATCGCAGCCGTCCCGGTGGACGGCGAGACGGCGCAGGACCACGCGCTCGGGTTCCCCGAGCAGCTCCCAGCTCCAGTCGATCACCGCCCGCAGAGTCTGCTGGCGGGCCGGGGCGCCCCGCTGTCCGGTGGTCAGGACCCGGAAGCGGTCGCTCAGTCGCGCCGCCAACTCCCGTACTCCCAGCACCCGTACGCGGGTGG
This sequence comes from Streptomyces sp. NBC_01116, assembly GCF_041435495.1. Lineage (NCBI taxonomy): Bacteria > Bacillati > Actinomycetota > Actinomycetes > Kitasatosporales > Streptomycetaceae > Streptomyces > Streptomyces sp. NBC_01116. Next base: position 4,516,366 of record NZ_CP108644.1, on the reverse strand, counting down.
CGGCGAGTTCCAGTGCCAGCGGGATGCCGTCGAGGCGGCGGCATATCTCGACGACGGCCTCGCGCTCGGGCCCGTCCGGATCGCGGGGGAAGCCGGGGGCGGAGGACCCGGCGCGCTCCACGAACAGCCGGGCGGCGTCGGCGGGCGGGAGCGGCTCGACCAGGAACACCGCCTCGCCCGCCAGGCCGAGGGGCTCCTGGCCGGTGGCGAGGACGCGCAGCCCGGGTGCGGTGCGCAGGAGCAGCTCGGCGAGTCCGGCGGCGGCGTCCACGACGTGCTCGCAGTTGTCCAGGACCAGCAGGGTCCGGCGGTCGCGCAGGGCGGCGGCCAGGCGGTGCGGCAGGGACAGGGCGCCGGGTCCGACGCCCGGCGCGGCGCTCGCGGCGTCGTCCCGGACGCCCAGGGCGGCGGCAACGATCTGGGC